>NZ_CYSG01000004.1 GCF_001457775.1 Phaeobacter sp. CECT 5382 | reverse complement strand
GCTCTTGGCATACCCGTTACCGAGCCCGTAGGATAATTCCGTCCGGGGAAAGGGGAAGTCCCCTCAGAAACCGATTTGTGCAACAAAGCCTCACCGGGAAACCGGTTGAAGAAACCGGACTGATGAATCGCTTCACCATCGATTTCGGGAACAAAGCGGAAGGCCTCAGCGCTGGGGATCTGGAATCCGCTGAGACCTATTTTGCGACCATGGCACAGAAATTCGACAGTTGGATGACACCATTTGACGTCGTCTTGACGCCGGTGGCCTATGCACCACCGCCCCAAACCGGTTTCCTCTTTGATCAAAGCAAAGATTGGGACGTCATGCACCGCCGGGTCTTCGACTTCGTCAGCTTCACCTCGCCAATGAATGTGTTCGGGTTGCCTGGGATGTCGGTACCACTTGCCTGGAGCAAAGGAGGCTTGCCGATTGGCAGCCATTTCTTTGCCAAATATGGCCAAGAACCCATGTTGCTTGAACTCGCCTATGAACTGGAAGCCGCACGACCGTGGAAAGACAAGTGGGCGCCGAACTCGATCGCCAATTTGTGACGAGCGCCTATTGGGTCAGTGAAAGTGCGGTGGGGCGGCAGGACCGATTCTGGCACAAAGTGTCGTAGTGGCACGTGTTGCAGCATGGTTATCGGCGTTTCGCATACCAAGCCACTAAGCCCGAATTCTCCCCCTTCGCAACCCGCGTGACAAAGGTCCGCTATCGTACATTCGCGCCAAGGGCCTTGGGTCCGCTTTGGGCTGACAGCAGCCGCTAGCGCCATTTGGGACTGAGTTGCCGACACTCGTCGCGAGCCCGACCAAAGTAGCATAGCAATGCCCATTTTGAATCCTGACCGGGAGCGCGCCGCCCGCGTTCTGTGTAAGTTGGAAGTCCTTGATCCAAACAATGGAGGGGCGGCCATGTAGCGCTCTTTCCTGCCGGAGGTCGGCGCAGTTCTGAGGGCAATGCTACGACCCAAAAGTTGGGAAAAATTGAAGGGCGTACCCTAAGAGCTCGGCTCCGAGCAGTTTAAACCCCCTTTAAACGACCTTTAAAGACAGCCGCAGCTGGACATTTTAAACGGGTCGGGATGCGCTATAACCGATTTTGAAATGGGAAGTGTCCAGTACTGCAATGCGAAGTGTCCCAAACTCACCTCGAAATAGGCACCAATGGTGGGTGGCCTCGGGTCCAGTTCTGACATATAAAACAGGGCGTTCGTCTAGAAAATTTTGCTGCAACGGGAAGTGTCCCGCACTGCAAAACGAAGTGCCCCACTACATTGAATTTGTGCAGCACCGCTTTGCAAGCGCGCCCGGTTGCTCTTGGAGCATGATCCGGCTATTAAATAAACAACTGTTCAATTCACACCGCGCCAGGGAGGACACGACGTGGATTTCGCTTTGACCGAGGAACAAACCGCGATTTTTGATATGGCTCATGCATTTGGCCAGGAAAACATTGCGCCTTTTGCACGCCAGTGGGAATCCGAAGGCACCATCCCAAAAGAGCTGTGGCCCCGCGTGGGCGAGTTGGGCTTTGGCGGTCTTTATGTCAGCGAAGAAGGTGGCGGTTCGGCCCTGTCACGTCTGGATGCCACATTGGTGTTCGAGGCCCTGTCGATGGCCTGCCCCTCCGTGGCGGCATTCCTGTCGATCCACAACATGTGCGCCAAGATGCTCGACAGCTTTGCCAGCGACGAGATGAAAGCCCGCATCATGCCGGATGTCTTGTCGCTCAATACCGTGTTGAGCTACGCCCTGACCGAGCCGGGCTCTGGCTCTGATGCCGCCGCACTGAAGACCCGCGCCGAGAAAACCAATGAGGGCTACACCCTGAACGGCAACAAGGCCTTTATCTCGGGCGGTGGCTATTCGGACGCCTATGTCTGTATGGTGCGCACCGGCGAAGATGGCCCCAAAGGTATTTCCACCGTTTATGTCGAAGACGGCACAGCCGGGCTGTCCTTTGGTGGGCTCGAAGAAAAAATGGGTTGGAAAAGCCAACCAACAGCACAAGTACAGTTTGATGACTGCAAAATCCCGGCCAACAATCTGGTAGGCGAAGAGGGCAAAGGCTTCAAATACGCCATGATGGGCCTGGATGGCGGGCGTCTGAATATTTCGTCCTGTTCACTTGGGGCCGCCCAGACGGCGCTGAACCTGACCCTGCAGTACATGTCGGAACGCAAGGCATTCGGCAAAAGCATCGACCAGTTCCAGGGGCTACAGTTCCGCCTCGCCGATATGGAGATTGAGCTGCAAGCCGCCCGTGTGTTCCTGCGTCAGGCGGCTTGGAAGCTGGATCAGGGGGCACCCGACGCCAGCAAGCATTGCGCCATGGCCAAGAAATTCGTCACAGAAGCAGGCTCCAAAGTCGTTGATCAGTGCCTGCAACTGCATGGCGGCTACGGCTACCTGGCGGACTATGGTATCGAAAAACTGGTGCGTGACCTGCGCGTGCATCAGATCCTCGAAGGCACCAACGAGATCATGCGAGTGATTGTCGCGCGTCATTTGCTGGCAGAAAATGCCTGATCGCGAGACCACCGCCTATTCTGACCGATAGCCCTGCTACACCTGCGCTGTGAAACCGGCGCAGGTGCACAGGCTGACAGCGAGGACAACATGAGTGATATCAATATCCGTGTGATCGGTCAGGCCGGTCGCATCACCCTCACCCGCGGCAAAGCCCTGAACGCGCTGTCCTATGACATGTGCATGGCGATTGACGCCGCCATGCGCGCCTGGGCCACAGATGACGCGGTCAAACTGGTGGTGATCGATGCCGAGGGCGACAAGGCTTTTTGTGCCGGCGGCGACATTGCCGAACTTTATGAGACCGGCACCAAAGGCGACTACGCCTACGGGCAGAAGTTCTGGCGCGATGAATACCGCCTGAACGCGATTATCTTTGAATACCCAAAGCCGGTTGTCAGCTTCCTACAGGGGTTCACCATGGGTGGCGGCGTTGGCATTGGCTGTCATGGCACCCATCGCGTGGTTGGCGACAGCAGCCAGATCGCCATGCCTGAATGTGGCATCGGCCTCATTCCCGATGTGGGCGGCACCCTGATGCTGGCACTGGCTCCGGGACGTCTGGGTGAATACCTTGGCACCACGGCCGGTCGCATGAAGGCGGCAGATGCCATCTATGCAGGTTTTGCTGATTTCTACATTCCTGAAAGCTTCTGGCCCGTGCTGATCGCTGGGCTGCAACGCGATGGCGATCCGTCCATTCTGGAGGTCGCTGCACGAAAAGCACCAGCGGGCACCCTGGAAGGCCAACAAGCGGATATCGACCGTTGTTTTGCAGGCGAGACACTCGGCGACATCCTGACTGTGCTCAAGGCAGACGACAGCGAACTTGCGACGGCAGCGCTGAAACCGCTCCAGCGCAACGCGCCTCTGGCCATGGCCTGCACGGTGGAACTGCTGCACCGGCTGCGCGGCAGCAATCTGGGCATTCGCAAAGCCTTGGATCACGAATACCGCTATACGTTCCGGTCGATGGAAAAGGGTGATTTTCTCGAAGGTATTCGGGCCCAGATCATTGACAAGGACCGCCAGCCCAAGTGGCAATATGCGAATGGAAATGTGCCTGCTACGGCCGTCAGCCAAATGCTGATGCCGCTGGGTGCAGATGCACTGGACTTTGAGGAGGAGTAAGGCATGAAAATCGGATTTATTGGTCTGGGCAATATGGGTGGGCCGATGGCCGCCAATCTGGCCAAGGCAGGCCATCAGGTCACCGGGTTTGATATGGCGGATGTCACCATCGAGGGTGTCGCCATGGCTGCATCCGGCGCCGAAGCCGCCAAAGGCGCGGATGTGGTCATTACCATGCTGCCCAACGGCCAGATCCTACGCGCCGTCGCCAATGAGGTTCTGCCCGCGATGACAGCAGGGGCCGCCTTGGTTGATTGCTCCACCGTTGATGTGGATTCTGCCCGTGCCGTTGCAGAACAGGCTGCCACCGCCGATCTTTTGTTTGTCGACGCGCCTGTGTCTGGTGGCGTTGGCGGGGCTTCCGGTGGCACGCTAACCTTTATGGCCGGTGGCAGCGCAGATGCCTTTGCCAAGGCAGAGCCGCTGTTCGCCATCATGGGTCAAAAGGCGGTACATTGTGGAGATGCAGGCGCCGGTCAGGCGGCCAAGATCTGTAACAACATGATCCTGGGCGTCACCATGGTTGCCACCTGCGAGGCCTTTGCGCTGGCAGATAAACTGGGGCTGGACCGCCAGAAGATGTTCGACGTGGTTTCGACCTCTTCAGGCTATTCCTGGACGATGAATGCCTATTGCCCTGCCCCCGGTGTTGGCCCGCAGTCTCCCGCAGACAATGACTACAAACCCGGCTTTGCCGCTGAATTGATGCTGAAAGATCTGCGTCTCAGCCAACAGGCCGCGCAAAGCGCTGACGCAGACACACCGATGGGGGAGCTGGCTCAGGCACTTTATACCCAGTTTGTCGAAAACGAAGGCGGCACTGGTATGGATTTCTCGGCCATGTTGCCCCGTTTTGAGAAACGTTCGCGCAGCTAACCCTGCCACAATGAAAGTGACCAGCCCGGTTTGAGCCGTCTCTTGCCCCTAAGAGACCCGCTCAAACCGGGCTGTTTTCCATGCAACATGCTGTTGCCCGCCCGAACAAGATACAACTTAGGCCGAACGACGCATCAAAACGCGTCTGGCCAGCGCTGACTGGGACAGGCTTGCTGCTATGCCCTGTCTGACTTGTTCCACCTGACGGGTCCGCCTGAACTAATCGCCCCATTTCTTCAGCTTTTGTTAAATTTGATTAAAATTCAGGAAATCGGCACCGCAGCACCACATTTCAGTCCAAGTTCAAAGCGAAACCTGCAGATAAGCCGCCAAAGTCGAGCGGCCTTGGACAGAGTGCAGGTTTAATCATGGCTACGGCAACAGAACTCGATATCAACACATCCGCCACGGCCACGCAGATGGCCAACGAGATCTTTGGCGACGGAACCACCGTGGTCAGCGCCAGCTATACCGGTGATGTGGACTCATCTGGGATTTATACCGGGGCCGATACCACCGTTGCAGGCGTTGCCCCCGCAGACAATGGCGTCATTCTGTCGACCGGCGACGTCGTAGATTTCACCAACAATAGCGGCACCACGAATACAAACACTTCGGGCAATACCAGCACCAATACCAGCGGCGTGAATGGCGACAGTGATTTCAACGCCATCGCGGGTTCGGCCACCTATGACGCCGCCTTTCTCGAAATCGACTTCATCCCTGATGGTGATGTTCTGACCCTCGACTTTGTACTGTCCTCAGAAGAGTACCCCGAATTTGCCTCGTCGCAGTATAACGATGTCGTCGGCGTTTGGGTCAACGGCGTGCAGGCCCAAGTGACGATCGGCGATGGCTCTGCCTCGATCGGCAATATCAACCAGAGTGACACTCAGAATATCTATGTCGACAATACCAGCGACCAGTTCAACACCGAGATGGACGGGTTCACCATCACGCTCACTTTTACCGCTCCGGTAAATGCAGGCGCGGTGAATTCGATCAAAGTCGGTGTCGCAGATGTTGCCGACAGCAGCTACGATACCAACCTCCTCATAGCCGGGGGATCAGTTCAATCCGCCTTTGTGGCGCAGGATGACAGTCTGACCATGCCGCTGGCAGCTACACGTATGCTGGATGTGCTGGACAATGACGCAGCCACAGCAGGCGGCACCCTGACGATTACCCATATCAACGATGTGGCAGTCACGGCAGGCGATACTGTCACCCTCAGCTCTGGCCAGCAGATCACCCTGAATGCCGATGGCACGCTGGAAGTGGTTGCTGATGGCGATGCCGAAACCGTCTATTTCAACTATACGGTCGAAAATGATCTGGGCGACAGTGACACTGCCCTGGTTGAAATCACCCAGGCGCAGCCCTGTTTTCTGCGCGGCACCCTGATTGTGACCGAAGACGGCCCCTTGCCCATCGAAGACCTGCGCCCAGGCATGCTGGTTGAAACCTATGACCATGGATTACAGCCTCTGCGCTGGATCGGACACAGCCATGTGACTGTGTCCGAGACCACGGCGCCTATCAGGTTTAAAAAGGGCCAATACGGGTGCGAACAGGACCTCTGGGTCTCTCCGAACCATCGTATGCTGGTGACCGGACAGTTTGCCGAACTTCTGTTTGGTGAATCCGAAGTGCTGGCCAAGGCCAAAGATCTGGTCAACGACAGCAGCATTCGCCCTGATCACAGCTTTGAAACAGTTGAATATTTCCACCTGCTATTCGATCAGCACGAAATCCTGTGGTCCAATGGCGCGCTGAGCGAAAGCTACCATCCTGGCCCCGAGACGACCCGTGGTTTTGATGCCGAAACCCAGGCCGAACTTTTTGCGCTGTTTCCCGAACTCTGCCCAATGACGGGCACGGGCTATGGTGCTGCCGCCCGGCTGTCCCTACGCCATTTCGAGACCGTCCTGCTGGACACTTACATGAGTTGACGGCACAGAACATACGCGACATCAGGCCGTGACAAAGAGCGAAAGCAAAGCCTCTTTTGTCCGTTCATCTGCCGGGAACATCATTTCGACCTTCAGTTCTGACATGGCAATATCGCCGGTCGAGGCGAATTGCGACAGGGTTGAGAAAAGAGACAACTCCTGCCCATTGATGCGGTAGACTGCGGGAATGATCGCTGGCAATTTCTGAAGTGACGCGGTTTTATGGCCTGCGATGTTCATTTGAAGCCGTTCGACAGCGCTTTCGAGCAAAGGATCGCGACCAAAATGCGCCAGTTCGGTCCGCAGCCGCAAAAGGCTCAGGGCTTCGACCTCTTCCAAATTGACCAGAGAGTGGCGCAGGAGCTCATTGCCAAGGAGCGCCTCTATCAGACTATCGCCTGAATGAACGCCACTGGCTTGAAGCATTATCCGGGCCGGTGAGTTGCAGGCAACAAGCCGCCAATGCCGATCCAGGGCCATCCCCGGATAGGGCGAATGGTTTTGCAGGATCCAGTCGACGGCCTGCTGCAGAGGCGCCCGTTCGGCCTCGGACAGACCTTTCACCCCATGAGCCGCAACCAGCCCGACCGCCGCTAATAGTTGGTTGCGGGCGCTGAGCGGCATGTGCAGCGCCTCTGCCAGGCGCAGTACCATGTCACGACTGGGACGAGATCGCCCCGTTTCCAAGAAAGAGATATGGCGGGCGGAGACCTCGGCACCTAGCCCTAGGTCCAGCTGGCTCATCCGGCGCAGTGCCCGCCATTCCTTGAGTATCACGCCGAAGGTTGCCATCACGCCTCTCCCTGTCTGGTCAAAGACTAGAGCAGACAGGAGCCAAAAGCACTTACCTGCAAGGTAATTGTTTTGTGAATCAGGGGCAGGTCATTCTGGCCCTATCAGGTTCAACAAAAGGGATATACTGCCATGAAACATGAAAATGCCATCCAGGGTTTGAAATTAGCATCAATGGCCACGATAGCTTTCGGACTGGCCATGGCTATCTTCCCGGCGACCTCGCTCAAGTTTCTCTTCGACTGGTTTCTGGATTTGGCGCATCTGCCGCTGGACCGCGCACAAAACATCGACAGTGACAGCGAAGCCTTGCTGATGGCCATTTCCGGCGGCCTCATGGTAGGGCTGGGCACTCTGGTCTGGCAGGTGACGGAGCTAGTCTATGCACGAACCCCTCAACACGGCCGAAAGATCCTTCTGCCGGGCCTTTTGGCCTGGTATCTGCCCGACTGTTTCGGCTCCTACCTTGCGGGTGCGTGGTTCAATCTGCTGATGAACACAGGGTTTCTGGCACTCTTTCTGGTTCCGCTTCTTTTGGGAAGCAAGCAGGAACAGACGACCGCAGCCTGAACCCCGCACCTGATGGCCAACCATGCGTGCAAAAAAGGGGGGGCAGTGAGCCCCCCCCTTTTGGCAGAGTTTCCCAAAGGGGCAAAGCCTATTCGGCGGCAACTTTCTTCGCCGACAGCATATCCTTCAAGTAGTGGCCGGTATGGCTGCGTGGCTCTTTGGCGACCGTTTCTGGCGTGCCAACTGCAACGATCTCGCCGCCGCCATCGCCGCCTTCGGGACCGATATCGATGATCCAGTCCGCGGTTTTGACCACATCAAGGTTGTGTTCGATCACCACGACCGAATTGCCCTGATCAACCAGCTCATGCAGAACTTCCAACAGCTTTTTGACATCCTCAAAATGAAGCCCCGTTGTGGGCTCATCCAGAATATACAGCGTCCGCCCAGTAGAACGCTTTGACAGCTCTTTTGAGAGTTTCACCCGCTGCGCCTCGCCGCCAGACAGCGTCGTCGCCTGCTGGCCGACCTTGATATAGCCCAGCCCCACCCGCATCAGCGCATCCATCTTGTCGCGGATCGTTGGCACTGCCTGAAAGAAACTCTGTGCCTCTTCGACTGTCATATCGAGCACATCCGCGATGGATTTGCCTTTGAACTTGATCTCAAGCGTTTCGCGATTGTAGCGCGCGCCCTTGCAGGTTTCACATTCCACATAGACATCCGGCAAGAAATGCATCTCGATCTTGATGACACCGTCGCCCTGACAGGCCTCGCAGCGCCCGCCTTTGACGTTAAAGCTGAACCGCCCCGGCTTGTAGCCGCGGGTCTTTGCCTCTGGCAGGCTGGCGAACCAGTCACGGATCGGCGTAAAGGCCCCGGTATAGGTCGCCGGGTTGGAGCGCGGCGTGCGCCCGATGGGACGCTGATCAATGTCGATGACCTTGTCCAGATGTTCCAGCCCCTTGATGCTCTCGCAGGGCGCCGGGGTCTGGCGGGCCCCATTCAGCCGCATCGAGGCGGTTTTGAACAGGGTCTCGATTGTCAGGGTGGATTTGCCACCGCCAGACACCCCGGTCACACACAGAAACATCCCCAGCGGGAACTCTGCAGTCACATCTTTCAGGTTGTTGCCAGAGGCTTTGACCACCTTCAGCTTTTTCTTGTTGCCCTTGCGCCGCTTGGCTGGCACCGCGATTTCGCGCACCCCCGAAAGATACTGCCCGGTAATCGAGGCCGGATCGGCTGTCACCTCGGCGGCGGTGCCATGGCTGACCACTTGGCCACCATGCACGCCTGCGCCGGGCCCAATATCAAAGACATAGTCCGCCTGGCGGATCATGTCTTCGTCATGTTCTACCACAATCACGGTATTGCCTTGATCCCGCAGGTTTTTCAGCGTGGTGATCAAGCGGTCATTGTCACGCTGATGCAATCCAATCGAAGGTTCATCGAGCACATAAAGCACCCCGGTCAGACCAGACCCGATCTGGCTGGCAAGGCGGATCCGCTGGCTTTCACCGCCCGACAGAGTGCCGGAGTTGCGCGACAGGGTGAGGTATTCCAGACCGACATTGTTCAAAAATCCAAGCCGTTCGCGGATTTCCTTGACGATGGCGCGGGCGATTTCCTGCTTTTGCTTGGTCAGATGGTTGGGCACATCCTCGATCCAGGCCAGCGCCTCGCGGATGGACTTCTGCACCACCTGCCCCACATGCAGACCGGCGATTTTGACGGCTAGCGCCTCTTCGCGCAGGCGGTAACCATTGCAGGCCCCGCACGAACGGTTGTTCTGGTAGCGTTCAAATTCTTCGCGGATCCAGTTGCTGTCTGTCTCGCGGTAGCGGCGTTCCATATTGGGAATGACGCCTTCAAAGACCCGCGTGACCTCGTAGACGCGGCCACCTTCGTCGTAGCGAAACGGAATTTCCTCTTCGCCGGAGCCATAGAGAAAGACCTTCTGCACCTTGGCAGGCAAGTCTTTCCACTGGGTGTTCTTGTCGAACTTGTAGTGTTTGGCGATGGCCTCGATGGTTTGCAGGAAATAGGGCGATTTGCCTTTGCGCCAGGGCGCCAGCGCGCCGTCATAGATCTTCAGGCTTTGATCCGGAACCACCAGGCGCTCGTCAAAGAACAGCTCCATCCCCAACCCGTCGCAGACCGTGCAGGCGCCAAAAGGTGCATTGAAAGAAAACAGCCGTGGTTCAATCTCGGGAATGGTGAAACCGCTGACAGGACAAGCAAAATTCTCGCTGAACGTAATCCGTTCAGGGTCTCCTTCGCGTGGTGCGGTTTCCAGAACGGCGATGCCATCGGCCAGGTCCAGCGCCGTGCGCAAACTATCAGCAAGCCGGGTTTCCAGACCTTCGCGCACCACCAGACGGTCAACCACCACGTCGATGTCATGGCGGAATTTCTTGTCCAGTGTCGGTGGCTCATCCAGCTCATAGAATTCGCCATCCACCTTGACTCGCTGAAAACCCTGTTTGCGCAGCTCGAGGAACTCTTTTTTGTACTCACCTTTGCGGTCGCGCACGATGGGAGCCAGCAAATAGCCGCGCGTGCCCTCCTCCAGGGTCATCACGCGATCCACCATATCTTGCACCTGTTGGGCCTCGATCGGAAGGCCGGTGGCTGGTGAATAGGGCGTGCCTGCGCGCGCAAAAAGCAGACGCAGGTAGTCATAGATCTCGGTCACGGTGCCGACTGTGGAGCGCGGGTTTTTCGAGGTGGTTTTCTGCTCGATAGAGATCGCAGGGCTGAGACCCGAAATATGATCCACATCGGGTTTTTCCATCATATCAAGAAATTGCCGGGCATAGGCGCTCAGCGATTCCACATAGCGGCGCTGCCCTTCGGCATAGATGGTATCAAAGGCCAGCGACGATTTCCCTGACCCCGACAGACCAGTGATCACCACCAGCTCATCACGTGGAATATCCACATCGATGTTTTTGAGATTATGCTCGCGCGCGCCGCGCACCTCGATGGATTTCAACTCAGCCATTCTGTCCTCATGTCAAACCAGACGCCCAGTCCCAAGTCCCGCATTGAAACCCGAAAGGGGCGTCATTCACAGGGACAGAGCCGGGGCCGGTCATTGAGTTAACAGATAGGCATTGCTGCGTGAGTCTCCAACAAAAAAATGAGAACGTTAGCGGAACATATTCTAACTTTGTGGCGTGATACCGCCATATCTGGTGAACACCGCTATTCTGCAGCATCCTCCACCGAGAGGATCTAAACCGCCAGGAGCTAGCCCCCCACACCGCGCCTTTGAGCCGCAAGAAAGACATGCACACCAAAGCCGCCTAGGAAAAGCACCAAAAGCGTCGCCATCAACCCGCCAAAGCCGGAAACCCCAAGGGCTGCGACCATCAGCGGAGTTCCGATAGTATTGCCAAGATTGCCGGACTGAGCCAGCACGCCACTGGATTCGGCGCGTGCGGCAGCGCTTTCATTGAGCTGGGGAATGGCCGCAAAGGACGCCCCCTGCACCAGCCCCATAGCCCCCGCCAGTGTGATACAGGCCAGCGGATATCCCGGCATCGCCCAAAGCCAGAGAACAGAAGCCGCACAGAAAAGGAAACCCATTTGCACCACTGTCACCGCAGACACACGGCGCAGCAATTGCACCCCAACCGTCATCGACACGGCAATGCTGGCCAGGGGCATGGCCCCCAGAACAAAGCCGCGGCTCTCGACGGCGATATAGGGTGGTATCACGGTCAGGATGGCGACAAAACAGCAGGTATAGAACAGCCAGCCAGCCGCCGGGGCCACTTTCCAGGCCGAACGATAAACTGGCAGATGCAGAGCAGGCAGGGACTTAAATGCGGGTCTTGCCTCACGCGCAGGAACCGGAACATCCCGCAGGGCGAAGCCGAGCAGAAGCGCCAGACCCGCCATCACACCGGCATGTATCCAAAACAGCGCCAACACCCCCTGTGCTGCGACCAATGGCAGGCCGAGCCAGGCCAAAAGGGTAAAGGCAACCCCAAAGAAGGTGCTCCAGAGGGTCATGACCAGCCCCCGGTCCCGGTTCGAGCTCAACTGCGCCATCAGGACCGGCGCGGCAACCACCACACCGAGATGTGACAGGCCTTCGATCACGCGTGTTGCCAGGAAGATCGCAAAGGGCAGATGCATTGCTTGAAGCGCCGACATCGCAGCCCCCACCCAAAGGGAGCAGACAATCGTGCGCCGAAATCCGAAGGATGCGACAAACATCCCGGCCACAAGACCAAAGACAATCCCCATGAGCCCCACCAAAGACACGGTGAAACTGATGCTAGCTCCGGCATCTGGATACAACTGAGCCAGTCGATCAAAGACGATACTGATCTTGCCGTATTGGGCAGCAACCCCAAGGCCTGCAGCCCAGATGGCAAAGACCAGAGGCCAACGGGTTTTGCCCTGTTCTGTCACGACCCTTGCTCCCCTGATGTCAGGAAAGGTCTAGACCGTCCCTGCGACTACCACCCAGTTCTAGACCGGGCGACTTCAGAGTGCCAGTTGCGCAGGATTTCCATTTTGTCATTTGTGGGACGGCAGGGCAGTCGGTTGACGGAAAAAAAGCTAAAGACATTCCAGCTCAACAGTTTTTTGACGTTCATTTTGGCAATCAATCCATTGAAAACAATGGATCCTTCTGATTTCAAGGCCACAAATCCGCAGCTTTTTTCAGCGTATCCACTCATGGCTGCGACCGTTAAAACCCTTGCCGCGAAACATGGGAAAAATAAGGCACTACCGTCGCAATCCCCTGAAAGCCCCGTAAATAGAAATGAAGATTTTATTTAACAGTGCGATCCGACGCGGCGGTCAGCCCGCCTCCCGCAGGTATCTATTGCCTGACTGACCAGATGCAAAAAACCGCGCAAGCGCCGCCTGGCCCTTGCACGGTTTCAGTCATTTGGCCGCCCGCCGCAGAGGGCGTGATGCTTACATGTGAATGACCCGGTCGAAGGCGTCGAGTACGCTTTCATGCATCATTTCACTCAGGGTGGGATGCGGGAACACCGTATTCATCAGATCTTCTTCGGTGGTCTCCAGCTGGCGACCCACCACATAGCCCTGGATCAGTTCAGTGACTTCTGCACCAATCATATGCGCGCCCAGAAGCTCTCCGGTCTTGGCGTCAAACACGGTCTTGATCATGCCTTCAGCTTCGCCCAATGCGATCGCCTTGCCATTGCCAATAAAGGGAAAGCGGCCAACCTTGATATCATAGCCCAGCTCTTTCGCTTTGGCTTCGCTATAGCCCACACTTGCCACCTGTGGCTGGCAATAGGTGCAGCCGGCGATGCTTTCCGGTTTGACCGGATGCGCGTGTTTGCCTGCGATGAGATCCGCAACCATGACGCCTTCGTGGCTCGCCTTATGAGCCAGCCAGGGGGCTCCGGCGATATCACCGATGGCATAGAGCCCCTCGACACCCGTGCGACAATAGGCATCCGTCACCACATGCGTCCGGTCCAGTTTGACGCCAAGCGCCTCCAGCCCCAGACCTTCGACATTGCCAACGATGCCCACAGCGGAAATCACCGTGTCGAATTCCATCGTCTGGGTGTTACCGCCGGTTTCAATATGGGCAGTGACCTTGCCCTGCCCCCGGTCTAACTTTTTGACCGTGGATTTCTCCATGATCTTCATGCCCTGCTTGGTAAAGCTCTTCTTGGCAAAGGCACTGATTTCAGCATCTTCCACCGGCAGCACCCGGTCCATCACCTCGACAACCGTCGTGTCGGCGCCCAGCGTGTTGTAGAAACTGGCAAATTCGATCCCAATCGCGCCGGATCCAATGACCAGCAGTTTCTTTGGCATCCGGCTAGGCACTAGTGCGTCGCGGTAGGTCCAGACCAGATCCCCGTCCCCTTCGAGCCCGGTCAGCTCGCGGGCGCGCGCGCCCGTTGCCAAAATGATGTTCTTGGCCTGAAGTTCTTCAGACCCTTTGGCGGTCTTGACGCTGACCTTGCCCTTGGCAGGCAGCGTCGCCTCGCCCATCACCACGGTGACCTTGTTCTTCTTCAGCAGATGCGCCACGCCGGAGGACAGTTGTTTCGCCACGCCACGCGACCGTTTCACAACCGCATCCAGATCATAGCCGATTTTGTCGGCACTCAAGCCAAACTCCTTGGCCCGTTCCATCAGGTGGAAAACCTCCGATGACCGCAGCAGGGCTTTGGTCGGAATACAGCCCCAATTCAGACAGATACCGCCCAGATTTTCGCGTTCGATCACCGCAGTTTTCAGTCCCAGCTGCGCGGCTCGAATGGCCGCGACATAGCCGCCGGGGCCTGCGCCAATTACGATCAGGTCATAGGTTTGTGCGGCCATGGTATTCCCTCGCCAACAGGATCAAAATAAACTAGTTCACCGTTAAACTACTTTTCACCTCTCTGCAATCTCTGAGATGCGGAACCGACAAGTGATGCCAAATTACCCGCCCTCTCAACAATGACGGAAAGCCGCGTGACTGGCATTTTTACGGCATTCCTGAAATCATAGGATGCAGAGGCCAGCCTTGCCAGTCCAGAAAGTTCTGCCCAACCACAAAGTGATCTTTGTCCAATGAAACCTATGTTTGATCTCTTCAAAGCCTTTTTCAACGCCAGCCTGCTGCTTTTGGCTCTCTGTCTGTTTCTGGGGTGGAAGCTGTTTGCCGCCGCCGAAGCCGTCTCAGATGGTTTTGAAAAAACCAGTGCCGATTTTAGGCCGGTTCATGTCGAGATCCAAACCATGACACAGGAACTGGCAGCACTCAGCAAGACGCTGGAGCGGGACACTGGCCCCGACAGCACCGAAATGCGGTTGAGGCTTGCCAGACTGGAGCGGCAAACTATCGGGCTCAAAGTGGAAACACAGGCCCTGAAGCAGCTGCCTGCACAGGTGATGGCAAAGGCAGCTGAAGCCGCCGCAGAAAAATTGTCTGCTGGGCTGGCGCTTTGGGTGCCACGTTTGAGTGATTGCGCCGCAGACAGCCTGCCACAAATAACGGCGCTGCTGGATTAGGAACGCCGTCTGAAAGATTCGTGCCCGGCTTTGTCGTGCCCAGCTCTTGGACAGTTAGCCCGTGGCCTGCAGGCCACGTACGGTTTCGCCGTAGCCGCCCGCCATGACGTAATCCATTTCTGGCGCGGTGCTATGGCGCAACAGAGCTTCGTTGCGATAGGGAAAGCGACCAAACTGACGGATGACTTCGCGATGCGCCCGGGCGTGCAACATGTTCGACGCACCACTTTTTGGCATCCGCTCCAGCATCAACCGCACGCAGCGCTCCTGATCACACAGGTTCTCCGAATGCATCAGCGGCAGGTAGAAAAACTGCCGTGCGGGCTCGTCAACCTTCAAGTCCCATTTTTTGTGAATGGCGTTCTTGGCCGCACAAAGCGCCATACGATCCGACCGGAACGCGTCGCCGGTGCCGCGAAACATGTTGCGCGGGAACTGGTCCATCAAAATGATATAGGCCAGTGTTCCCGTCGGATAGGTCAGCCACATCGAGAATTTGCCGCTCAACGCGGCCTCCCATGTTGCCTTAAAACGGGTGCGGATAGTGTCATCCAGCTCGGTATTGCTCAGATACCAGCCTTTTTCACCAACCTCATCCAGCCAGAACTTAAGAACTTCTTCGGGCCCCTGCATCGGTCCATCTCCACGTATTTATACTGAGGTTAAGTTCAGACGTTTTTACGTGTATTTGACAAGTGACCCGAGGTCACTTTTTGCAACATCTCGGGTCATTTGTTGAAATATTACTCACAAGAGCAAAAGGTTAGCGCAATCAACCCGCCTCACTGGCGGCTTCTTGCTCTTCGATATCGGTGTCGATGGCATATTCTTGGGCAAATTCCACCACCACCGGCGAGCCGGTTGGCGTCATTGGAGACATAATCCCGGTATCCTCGGAGGGAATCGCCGCCCGCTGAGTTGTCCGGTAGAGCGCATAGATGGCCAAAGCCACCAGCAAGATGGCCATGAACAGGAAATACCCCGCCGGACCAAAAGCCGCATCACTCATCATCCAGCCGGTGATCAGCGGCCCGGCGATAGCCCCCAGCCCGTTGATAAAGACCAGCCCACCAGAGGCCGCAGCCATATCATCATGGTCCAGATAATCGTTGGTATGGGCGATCAGCAGCGAATAGAGCGGGTTCGACATGCCGCCAATAAAGAAGGCCGCAATCAGCAGGTAGGTGTAGTCCCCTCCCATCATCATGCCCATGATGGCAGCGCCACCGCCCAGGGCAGATACCCCAAGCACCAAAACCCGGCGATCCATCCAGTCCGACATCCAACCCAGCGGGTACTGCAAGATAATGGCGCCGATATAGAAGGTCGCGATGAAAATCGAGATCTGTGACAGCGTCAACCCGGCCTCGGCGGCGTAAACCGCGCTCATGCCAAACTGCGCTGAGAACACCCCGCCAAGCAGGAACATCCCTACACAGCCCAGCGGCGAGACATCCATCAGCTGGCGCAACGACATCGGTTTGGTGGTCTCAAAGGCCGGCGTCGGCGAGATCGACAGCAAAATGGGTGCAAAGGAGACCGAGATCACGACCGACGCGATAACAAAGGTCTCATACCCGGTCGGATCTCCCACCAGCATCAGAGCCTGAGCCGATACAATGCCAAAAGTCTGCACGATCATATAAAGTGACAGCGCCTTGCCCCGGTTAGCGTTATCTGCGGCATTGTTCAGCCAACTTTCGGCGGTGACATACACACCGGAGAAACAGAACCCGATCAATACGCGCCCAAGCATCCATGCAATCGGATTGGCGACCGCCGGATAGAGGATCATCACCGCCGAGATCAGCGAGGCAAGGGCCGCAAAGACCCGCACGTGACCGACCCGGCGGATCATCTCGGGCGCCAGACGCGACCCTCCCAGAAAGCCGATAAAATAGGCCGACATCACAAAGGACATCTGAAGTGTGGAGAATCCCTCCATGGCGCCGCGCACACCCAGAATGGTGCCCTGCATACCATTGCCTATCATCAGCATTCCCATGCCCAAAAGCAGCGCCCAAGCGCTCGACAAGACCTGCAGCATCGTGGTGGCTCCTTTGCCAACGCGCAGAGACCACGTGGACAAATGTCCAAGCAGCACCCGCCCGCATAGTGTTTCAGACCGGAGAATGCCCCTGGCTCAAGAGGCGGGTATCGGTTTTTAAGATTGCGTTGTGATGACACGATCCAGCTCTGATCAGAGCGGATCCTGCGCGCGCTTGTCTACGCTTATTCGCGTCACTTCTGCGGCGTTTTCGCCCCATGAGGTAATAAAAGCGACGCATCGCCATAAGAAAAGAACCGATAGCAGTTTTTCACGGCATGCGCGTAGATGTCGCGGACGCGTTCCTGTCCCATCAGGGCAGAGATCAACATCAAAAGTGTTGATTTCGGCAGATGGAAATTTGTCATGAGCGCGTCAGCTGCATGAAAGGTGAAACCTGGATAGATAAAAATATCCGTCTCGCCTTCCCAGGGCTCCACCTGACCAGACCGGGCTGCACTTTCGATCAAACGCAGTGCCGTGGTGCCAACCGGGATGACCCGCCCACCAGCCGCCTTGGTAGCATTAATTTCAGCGGCGGCCTCAGCACTCACCTGCCCCCATTCCGCATGCATCTTGTGGCTGGTCACGTCTTCGACCTTGACCGGCAAAAACGTCCCTGCCCCCACATGCAGCGTTACATAGGTAAACTGCACTCCCCTGTTGCGCAAAGCCTCCAACAGGGGGGCATCAAAATGCAACGAGGCCGTAGGTGCTGCAACCGCGCCAGAATGCCGGGCCCAGACGGTTTGATAGTCTTCCTTGTCCTGCGCATCCGCAGGGCGTTTGGCGGCAATATAGGGCGGCAGCGGCATCATGCCAGCTTCGGCCAGCGCCGCATCAAAATCATCGCCGACCAGATTGAAACGCAGCATTCCTTGCCCGTCTTCTTTTCCGACCAGCTCTGCTGTCAGATCCTGTGAAAAGACAATTTCTTCACCGATTTTAATCTTTTTCATCGGCTTGAGCAGGCTTGACCAGGTTCCATCAGCGCGCGGGTCCAGCAGTGTGACTTCGATTTTGGCTGCGGTCTCGCCCTCGGCTGAGACCCGATGGCGCAAACCTGAAAGCCGCGCGGGGATCACTTTAGTATCGTTCAGGACCAGCCGGTCCCCCGGGCTGAGCCAAGTCAAAAGATCACCGACATGAGTATCGGTCAAGGCATCCCCATCGGCCACAAGCATGCGCGCCGCACTACGTGGGCTTGCTGGGCGGGTTGCAATTAGATCTTCGGGCAGATCAAAATCAAAATCACTGAGTTTCATGCCGCTCCTTTACGAGGTTTGGCGCAGCTTGACCATGAGATTTGCGCACCCTTTGTTTTGCAGATGCACGCTTTGTGGCCTATGTACGGTACCGGGTCGTTAACGGGCACCGCCATCGTTTTTGGGACGGTGATCGGGATTGGGAACATGGGGCTCTTCCGGTGCGCCCGGCACGGTTGGGGCCTTGCCACGGAACAACTCCCGGAACATGCCAGGCGCCAGTGCCGACAACGGATTGACGCTGACTTTGGGATCATCCGCCGTGCCGCGCAGTCTGAAGGCAAATCCGATCAGGCCCTCGCCTTTGCGAGCAATCACCCGTCCAATAGCGTTGATCAGATAGATCGGAGAAATCACCCCGCGCATGTTTAATGCCCCAGAGTTCAGATCATAGACCCCGTCCATTGAAATCCCCATCGACGGCCCCACCGAACTGCTTTCATGCAGGATCAGATGCGTCGACCCAAGGCGGAATTTGGCCTCGATACCGGTAAACAGGATGCCGCCACCAGTGAGCTCATCCAGCAGGCCGACAACACTGATTGCGTTGAGCAAGGCCGCCATGGAAGGAGCATTTTTAATCCGGGTGTTTTTCACTTTGATGGTGCCGTCATATTCACCGGCGACATCAGCCGGAACCAGTGTCATGTCAAAACTGCCGCCACGGCCATGACGCAAAATACCAGCGGCCTGAAACACCCCACCTGCATCTTCGGAGCGGATACGGGTGGCAACACCGCCCTCTTGCGGAACAACCACGCCTGAGACCGGCGTTGCGCCATTGAGCCGCCCGCTGAATTGGCCATTGAAGCCACCGCGTGCAGAGAAATTCCCTGAAAAACCCGTTAAGGCGATACTGTCCGTCACCTGCAAACGGTCAAGCCGCATCGAAATCGGCCCGGTCTCGTCACTGCCGCCACCGGAACTACTGCCGCTTGCGCCGGTAAACGGCGCTTTGCGCATGTCCAGCGTTCCGCTCGTCAGCTCCAATGCAGGCACGTTACCGTTGCGTCCCAAAAAGACCGCAGACCCGCGCATCCAATTGCCAACAGTCACAGAAGACAACACTGCCCGGTCCAAGCCGCCGTCTGCCTTGGTTGTCACACGTCCCTGCGCCGTCAGCCCGGGTGCGGCAAAGGACAGGGATTGCACTTCGACCGGGGTGGCAAGCCGCGCCACTAGGTCCAATTTGCCGGACACGGATGGGGGTTTTCGCCAACTTACCGGCGACATCCGCAACTCCAGCCCGGTTAGATCAGAGCTGAGCTGAAATCGGGGCGCAGTGTCGGGGCTGATATCCAACTGGTATGTGCCCCGCCCGGTGCCGCCGACCGAGCCTTGCGGCAGACCGATTTGCAGCGTCTCAACCGCCTGACGCGAAATCTCGACCGTGCCTGTGACCTGACTGGTGCCATTGGCCTTGGCACCAATAATCTGACGCCAGCTGGCCGTTAGCGGAATGCCAGACAGAAAGCCTGCGCCAGAGAGTTCAACCTGGCTTTGATCCCCGCGCAGGGTCAAAGACTGGGCTGCAACCTCATGGCCCGGCACCAGCACCGATGTCTGCACCTGCGAAACCATCCCGCGGTAATGATAGAGAATTTCCTCCGGCAAGACGCCTTCTTTCAGGGGCAGCGCCAGGGTACCTGTGACCTGCACCTGCCCCGTCGCAAGCTCAACTGGCAAATCCGCCTTGTCCATGATTGACAGCGGCGGACGGTTGAGGAGCGATAGACCCGCCGTCACCGGCCCAGAGGCCACAATTCTGGCGATCCCGGGGGTGCCGTTTTTTACTGATGTGTCCGGAATGATAAAGGACGTCCCCGCCACCGCAACTGAGCCACCCTGATCGGCCGTCACCGTGCCTTCGGTCGCGACGATGACCATACGTGGCCCATAGAGGCTGAAATGCCCCGCGCCCTCGCGCAGGTGAGGCAGGTGTTTTTGAAATTTCACCTCGGCCCCGGAAAAACCCGCATCCAGAGACACAAATGGCTTTTGACTCCCCTTGCCACGCAGGGCGAAATTCACATCCTGCGCCTGGGCCTGAAAGACATTGTCGCGCACCCATTTGCGCGGCTTTTCTGCAGCGCCTTCAGGCCAGAGCGACTTGACCTGCGAAAGATCCAGTTGGTCGGCCTGTGCATCCAGTGCGTAGTTCCAGCCCTCATGCCCGGCATCAATGCGACCCTCAACCCTAATGTGACTGCTCTCATGGGCGATCAGCATTTCCCCAAGCTGAAACCGGAATGGAATCGGCTGCAACCGGAAATCAGCCGTGACATTGGTAAAAACCTGCGGCTGCTCATAGAGTTGGCGTGGATTAAGAGTGAGATCGGTGAACCGCAACTGCCCGACAAGATCGGTCAAACGGCCATCCTGAACCCCGGCCAGAAGCGCGCGCCCGGCAACCGTGCCCGACCCCCAGCCGCTTTCCAGTCGCAATTCATCAAACTGCAGCGCCTGTTCCGCCGGGAAATAAGTGAAATAGCTATGGGCCCGATGGATCGGGATCGGCAGTGTCTCTTGCGACGGTTGAATGACACCCTGGCCGATTTGCAGACTGGCCGACAGGGGTAACAGGGCGCCGTCACTGGCAATACCGCCACGCAAAGAGCCCGAAATCGTTGCCTTCAAGACCTCCAGCCAGCCAAGTGCCGGAGCCTGCAACGCGATATCTTCACTGGCGATATCACTGACCAAAATGCCAAATTCCGCGGCAGCATCGCCGATGTCGGATTTGTAGTTGGCCTCCATCAGACCGACATCCTGACGCCCGCTCAGGACAGAAAATCCAGAGGAAACGGTCAGTGTAGGACCGGAACGCGTCAGCTTCACATGGCCACCGTCCAGCGTCCATACCCGCCCCAGGCGAGCATCTTCATAGCGCAGTGTCACCCCAGCGGTGCTCATCTCGGTCAGCGCAGACAGAACCGGCATTTCGAACTGGCGGTCCCATTGTTCGATCAATTCCGCCAGATTGCCCGCCTGTCGCAAAGGCGAGCCGGTTTCGGAAAAACTCAGGGCGATGCCGTCGCTCTCCCGGCGCAGGTTGACATAGAGCCCGCTCAGCGCGATGCGCTTGGGCTGGATCCGCCCCTGCAGCAAGGGTCGCATTGCCAGTGAGACTTCGGCATCGGCCAGCTGCATGATCGACGCACCATCAGCCGCAAGCAGCCTGATATCGCGCAGCCCGATCCGTGGTCGCCAGCCTCGGTTCACCACCATATGGATCTCGCCGAATTCAATCTGCATGCCGTTCAGATCATTTTCGATCCGTTCTTCGACTTGCTGGCGCAGCCACAGCGGTGCTGCCATCCGAGTCCCGATGCCAAAATACAAAGCACCAGCCGCCAGAAAACAACCCAGAGCCAGAAACCAGACCAGGCCGCGCAGAAGACGCCACATCCGGCGCCTCTTTCCAGGGGCTGCCACCATTACGGTATCGGCCTCGCAAGGCGAGGCCGGGTCGTCGAGACCGGCTTTATCCGCATCCGCTTCGATCTGTGTTTATCCTTTGCCCGTGATGGCCTAACTATGGCATGCAGCTGTTGCCAAACCGTTTGGAGACCCAAAATGCTCGACCTGTCTGATCATGCCCCTCTGTTCACCCTGCCACGCGATGGCGACGGAGTGGTTTCACTTGCAGCACTGAAGGGCAAGGCCGTGGTCCTGTTCTTTTACCCACGCGATGATACGCCGGGCTGCACCAAAGAATCCATCGGGTTTTCTGAGCATCTGCAAAGCTTTGCCGACGCCGGAGCGCTGGTTTTTGGGATTTCAAAGGATCCGGTAAAGAAACACGACAAATTCGTCGCCAAACATGGGCTCACCACGCCTTTGCTATCTGATGCCGAGGGCTCCACCTGCGAAGACTATGGCGTGTGGAAGGAAAAGAACATGTATGGCAAGAAGCACTGGGGAATCGAACGTTCCACCTTTCTGATCGACGCCGAAGGCCGCATTGCCCGGGTCTGGCGCAAAGTCAAAGTGGATGGCCATGTCGAAGAGGTGTTGGAGGCGGCTGCAGCACTCTAGACTGTCGGTCTCAGTCATTTCCGTCTCAGTCATTTTCGAATCACCATGACTAACAGACGCTTTGCACGGGGAAACGCCACCGCCCCAATCCGGGACAGCATAGCTGTCTCGCTTGCCAGAATCGCCTGCCAGAGTCGCGTGTCAGTTTCGCTTGCAGTGTGGCGCCAGCAATGGCAGGGGACGGATCAGATAAAGGGAACTTGTGACTTTCACTTTCATCAGACCCTGAGCCAGCTTTGATCAAAGCCGAACCCAGCTAGCCCTGCTTACAGCCGCCTGCCCCGGATTCCCAGTTCGGAACGTTCCTGCTCAAGCCCGAACCCTGCTCCATATTTTTTCACGTCGAGGACCCGCAATGACATCACAACTCACACTCGCCCAGATGGCTAACGAAGTGTTGATGACAGCGGATGGGCACGAAAAGACCACGCTTTCGCGCCGCTATGCCGCCGCCTGGCGCCAAGCCCGCAATGAAGCCCGCGATGAAGTCGGCCACTCATCAGACTGCGCCATCAAGATCGGTACCGCACAACCACCACTGCATCCGGCACGACCACAAAAGCCAGAGTTGCTGAACCCGCGGGATGTGCCAAAGCGCAAACCCGGCAGTGAAGCCGGGCGCATCGCCCTATTGCATGCGGTGGCCCATATCGAGCTGAACGCCGTAGACCTTCACTGGGACATCATTGCCCGGTTTTCTCATGTGCCTTTGCCCATCGGTTTCTTTGATGACTGGGTCAAAGCCGCCGACGAAGAATCAAAGCATTTCAAACTGATGTGCGACTGCCTTGAAGCTTTGGGCAGCCACTATGGGGCCCTTCCGGCCCATGCCGGCATGTGGCGCGCCGCCGAGGATACCGCAGAGGACCTGATGGGACGGCTTGCGGTTGTCCCCATGGTGCTCGAAGCTCGTGGGCTGGATGTGACACCCGGTATGATCAATGTCTTTCGCAATGCCAAAAACACGCGGGCCGTCGAAGCACTGGAAGTGATCTACGCCGAGGAAGTGAGCCATGTCGCCTATGGCTCCAAATGGTTCTACTTCCTGTGTGGACGCGACAATCTGGATCCAAAGGTGGTGTTTCACCAATTGGTCCGCAAGTATTTCCGCGGCGCCTTGAAGCCCCCCTTCAATGAAGAAAAGCGTGCCGATGCTGGCATTCCGCCCGATTTCTACTGGCCCCTGACCGAAGACATCAAACCGATTGCCGGTGTCTAACTCCGGTTTCCACCACCGTATCCTGCAAGCAACCTGATTGCACCGTGGTCGCCTTTGTCTGCCCATTGTCGGCTGTCCATTGCCGGCTGTCCATTGCCGGCTGTCCATTGTCTGTCCGTTTTCAGGAGGTTTCAGAGGGACGGCGGCGGGGAGGCTGTGGCAAAAATCCGCCCAAGGTTTAGCAAATGCAAGGAAAACACCGCTGAGGGACGCTGCAGACTTGCCCAAAGCCTCGGCTCTGGCTAATGATTTCGTCCAGAGCAATGGCAGGGGATGGCTGTGGCTCTGAATGTTTGGGATGGGACAAGGATCAGTTCGTGCGCACACGTCTGGCTATCAAGATACACTCATTTCTGGAACATAGGTTTCCGGAACGCCGGGTCTTTCTGAAATCTGACACAGATACTCGCTTCATCCGATTACGACCGGAAACGCAGCTGGTAGCGATTGCCGGTATGGTGCTTCTGGTTTCCTGGGCCATTGTTGCCACGGCCATTGTGCTGATGGACAGCATCGGTGCCGGCAATTTTCGCGAACAGGCCAAACGGGATCAGATGACCTATCGTGCACGTCTGAACGCAATATCTGATGAGCGTGACAACCGCGCCGAAGAGGCCCTGGCGGCACAGTCGCGGTTCAATGCAGCCCTGGCGCAGATTTCGATGATGCAATCCGAATTGCTGACCTCCGAAACCCGTCGGCAGGAACTTGAAACCGGCATCGAGGTGATCCAGACCACGCTGCGCCAGACCATGACCCAGCGCGACACCACCCGCAGCGCCTTGGAACAGCTGAAGGCCAACACGCAAGGCGAGAGCGCAGCCCAGGCACATGCCGCAACCGCGCCGGTTCAGATGGATTTCCTGTCCTCCGTGCTGAGCGATACAGCTGCCGAACGCGACCAGATCGAAGCCGATGCCCGCCAGGCCCTGGAACAGCGTGCTGAAATGGAGTTGGAACTGGAACTACTGAACGAGCGCAACGACCAGATTTTCCGCCAGCTGGAAGAAGCCGTCACCGTTTCGGTCACCCCGCTGGACAAGATGTTTCGCAATGCAGGCATGCCCCCGGACCGGATCCTCGAACAGGTGCGGCGTGGCTATAACGGTCAAGGTGGTCCGCTCAGCCCTTTAGCCCTGTCCACCCGCGGTGAAGAACCCACTGCGGATGAGCTGCGCGCCAACCAGATTCTCAACAAGTTGGACCAGTTGAACCTGTACCGTATGGCGGCGCAGCAGGCGCCTTTTGCCACTCCGGTTAATCTCGGCCTGGTGCGCCAGTCTTCGGGCTACGGCTATCGTCGAGATCCTAAAACTGGCGGCCGCCGCCTGCACAAAGGCTCTGATTTTGCCGGAAAAACCGGCACTGATATCTTTGCCACCGCCGATGGTGTCGTCACCCATGCGGGCTGGCAATCAGGCTATGGCAAACTCGTTTCCATTCGCCATGCCTTTGGCATTGAGACAAAATACGCCCATAACTCCAATCTGCGTGTGAAGGTCGGTCAAAGGGTCTCGCGCGGCGATCATATTGCTGATATGGGTAACACCGGACGGTCCACCGGGACCCACCTCCACTATGAGGTAAGGGTCAATGGCAAACCCGTAAACCCGATGATCTATATCAAGGCTGCAAGAAATGTTTTCTAAGAGCAAAATCAACGAGCCCGGGCCCAAGCAGGCCGAAGCTACCCCCACAGCTGCACCTGCCGCTGCGGCCCCTGCTGCCCCCTCCAGCGATTACAAGCCCTCGACAACCCCGAAGGCAAAACCACCAGCATCGCTGCTCAGCTCCGATCTGCACATCACCGGCAATCTCAGAACCACTGGTGATATCCAGGTTGAGGGCACCGTTGAAGGTGATATCCGCGCCCATCTGCTGACCGTTGGCGAGACCGCCACGATCAAGGGCGAAGTGACTGCCGATGATGTTGTGGTCAATGGCCGCGTTGTCGGTCGTGTGCGCGGCCTGAAGGTGCGCCTGACCTCGACCGCCCGTGTCGAAGGGGACATCATCCACAAAACAATCGCCATCGAAAGCGGTGCCCACTTTGAAGGCTCCGTGCAGCGTCAGGACGATCCTTTGACACCTGGCGGCAAAAAATCAGCGCCTATCGGTGCAGCTGCCACGGCCCCTTCGGCAGCCGTCAAAGCTGCAACCGCTGCCGCCAAAGCTGAAGGCTGAAGCTCACGGGTTTATAGGCCGAAATTTAGGCCATAGCTTGACCCTGTAATTTGTTTTGAAAAGGCGTCGCGAAATGCGGCGCCTTTTTCCTTGGCCCTTTCCTTGGCTCCAATCCATATCACCTCCCCTTTAGGGTGCGGCTAGGATGCGGCGACCTGATGTCGAAACCTTCTGGCTTTGGCCTGCCTCTGCCTCACCGTGACAGTCGTTTCTGGGAGAATGATATCCGAATTGGGACATCTTGTGGAACACTGCCCCCTTGCGAGATGCAACTATAGCTTGACGTCAATTGACATCCATTTTCGTACAGCCCCTATTGGGAGCTTCCGCAATGACAAATGTGCTGATCAATGGCCCAAGTGGTCGTTGCACTCTAGATTTCCTGACAGTTGGCAGATTCCACTACCTCAGTTCGGCCTCGTCCTCCTCGACGCCACTTGTGATCGCAGCTAGAAGTGGCGCATCTCTGACCCTAACCAGTAGTATCTACGGTTCCATCTAGACCTATTGGTCCTTCAGATCCGTTTCGATCAGCGCACACGGGTGCGTGAAACTCTCCATGTCAGATTTTATCTGCGCTTTCACAAGCTGGACTATCATGGAACCGGCGAGGCGTATTCCGGCGACGACCGCATCACGTGCAACACTGCGTTTGGCCGCCACTTCCCAACCTATTGCGGCAGCGATACCAGCGACGGTGGTGGCGACAACATCGACCGGCTGACGTTCAAACAGCAAGACAACGACGTTCTGACCTCATTTTCCAATGTTACAATTCTTGTGCAGTGCAGCTCTGCGGGCCAAATGCAGGACGTGGACAACTTCCTGTTCCAGTCAGCGATATCTGACTGACTTTACAGAAAAGGCCGCGCCAGTACATTCTGACGCGGCCTTTCGTTTTCTTGTTTCGGATCTTTGTGATCCTCCCTGACCGCCGCCGTCGCCAATCCATTTGCTCGCTAAAGGCGCGGCTCTTGATTAGCGGAGAAAGAACGACCTGTCCGGGAATTGGTCAGGAGAATTGGCCCGGGCAATTAGTCGGTGACTGTGACCTTTGTCATGACATCCGGCTTTCCAACCACTGAGCCACTGTTGCCCGCGCCGCGCTTGATTGCATCCACAACATCCATGCCCTCGGTGACTTCGCCAACGATGGTGTACTGACCGTTGAGAAAATGCCCTGGCTTGAACATGATGAAGAACTGCGAATTGGCGCTGTTGGGGTTCTGCGAACGTGCCATGCCAACCACACCACGATCGAAGTTCAACTCCGAAAACTCGGCAGGCAAATCAGGCAGCTCAGAGCCCCCCATGCCAGCGCGGCTCATGTCTCCACCCAGACGGCCAAACTGAACGTCGCCCGTCTGTGCCATGAAGCCCTCGATGACGCGGTGGAACACCACGCCGTCATATTTACCTTCACCAGCCAGCGCGGTGATCTGCGCGACATGTTTAGGCGCCAGATCTTCAAGCAGGTCGATCTTGACGGTGCCATTGGCCTCGCCCTCGATCTGGATTTCGAGCCCCGAAGCCAAAGCCGTGCCTGCCATCAGGGAAAAGGCAGCTGCGAGCTTAAGCATCGGCAGCAACCTTGACGCTGATCATACGATCAGGCTCCGCAGGTGGCTCACCTTTGGTGATGGCATCGACGTGCTCCATGCCTTCGATGACGCGGCCGTATACGGTGTATTGGCCGTTCAGGAAGTGGTTATCTTTGAAGTTGATGAAAAACTGCGAGTTGGCCGAATCCGGATTGGCCGAGCGTGCGGCACCCAGGGTGCCACGATCATGCGGCAGTTTAGAGAATTCTGCAGGCAGGTTTGGCAGGCTGGAGCCACCGGTACCGGCCATGCGGATGTTGAAACCATCTTCCATGTCGCCGTTGGCGACATCGCCAGTTTGAGCCATGAAGCCATCGATAACCCGGTGAAAACAAACGTTGTCATATTCACCAGCGCGGGCCAGTTCTTTCATGCGCTCGGCATGTTTCGGGGCAACATCCGCCAGAAGCTCAATAACGACATTGCCGTCCTTGAGTTCAACGATGACGGTGTTTTCTGGATCTTTAATCTCGGCCATGAGGCCCTCCTGTCAACAAAATTTGCACCGATAATTAAGGGTAGCGCTCGCAATTGCCAAGGGAGCATTGACTGATGGGCAAAAAGCCACGAAATAACATCGGATTTATCCGCATTCTTTCGCATTTTTTGCACAGAGGAGCCTTCCATGGGCTGGAAAACACTCGACGATATGGACCTGAACGGCAAACGCGTATTGGTACGTGTGGACATCAATGTCCCGATTGTTGATGGCGTGGTTACCGATTCAACCCGGATCCGTCGCATTGCCCCAACCGTACGAGACATTCTGGCTGCAGGCGGCAAACCAATCCTTCTGGCTCATTTTGGCCGCCCAGGTGGCGAACGCCGCGAAAACCTGTCGCTGGTCCAGCTGATACCAACGCTGGAGCGAGCCTTTGAAACCAATGTGCTGTTTGCCGCCGACTGCGTCGGCGCCGGGGCAGCCGAGGCCGCCAATGCGCTGCAGCCCGGCGAAGTGCTGCTGCTGGAAAACACCCGCTTCCACGCCTCAGAAACCAAGAACGATCCCGTACTGGCGGCTGGCATGGCTGAACTTGGCGATATCTATTGTAACGATGCTTTCTCTGCCGCGCATCGCGCCCACAGCTCCACCGAAGCCATTGCTCACCTGCTGCCCTCCTGTGCAGGTCGCCTGATGCAGGCTGAACTTCAAGCACTGGAAAGTGCTCTGGGCGCCCCAGAACGCCCGGTTGCCGCCGTTGTGGGCGGGGCGAAGGTATCGACCAAACTGGAACTGCTGGGCAATCTGGTCGAAAAAGTGGACTACCTGATCATTGGCGGCGGCATGGCCAATACCTTTCTGGTCGCCAAGGGCTTGCCGGTCGGCGTCTCTCTGGCGGAACGCATCATGAAGGACACCGCTGCCGAGATCCTCGCCAAGGCCGAAACCACCGGCTGCAAGATCATCCTGCCCAGCGATATCGTGGTTGCAGAGAAGTTTGAATCTCACGCCAAGCATCAGATCCTGCCCGTCGATCAATGCCCGGACGATGGCATGATCCTGGATGCTGGCCCTGACAGCGTCGCCACCATCAACGAAATTTTCGAGCAAAGCAAAACGCTGATCTGGAACGGCCCACTTGGCGCATTTGAGCTTGAACCCTTTGATGCAGCCACCAATGCGGCTGCTCTGAAGGCCGCCGCATTGACCCGTGCGGGCCTTTTGACCGCTGTTGCCGGTGGTGGCGATACCGTAGCCGCCCTGAATGCATCAGGCGCGGCCAAAGATTTCACCTATATCTCCACCGCAGGCGGCGCATTTCTGGAATGGATGGAAGGCAAGGTCTTGCCCGGTGTTGAGGCCCTTTCGCACTAAAGAAGCACCTTTCGTTGTTCCCGCAGTGGAACGAGAGGCTATCGGACCAGCCCTGGGCAATGACACCGAGCTGGCCCCTGCCCGCAAACATATAAAGGCCGCCGGAGTCAATTCGGCGGCTTTTTCTTTTCCCTTCACGCCATGCTAACATAGTGATCCACCCACCCTTGCCGGACAGATTAACAAAAAGTTAATAGTGAAAAATCTATCCCCTTGGACTCAAAAGGGGATTCACAAACCGAATCACTTGTGGCATAAAGATGTCAGAGGCCGGAACAAACGGCCCAACGACAGACTTGAGCAGTAAACATACAGGCAACTCCACGTGACCCGAAGCCACAAGCCTTCCATCGGTGCTTTCACCTTTTTTGCCATCGCATTCGCGCTGAGCGCGTATTTTACCTTTGCGGCGGTTCAGGGTGATTTCGGGTTGTTCAGAAGGGTCGAGATTCAGGCCGAAGCGGATGAGCTTCGCCTGGATCTCGCTCGCCTTCGGCATGAGATGACTGGAATGGAAAATCTGACCCACCGGTTGTCGGACGACTTTCTTGATCTTGACCTGCTGGATGAACAGGCCCGTTCCGTGCTCGGCCTGCTGCGCGCTGACGAAATCGTCATTCGCTAAACCCTTTATATACGCCTGATACCGCACAGCTGTCTGATCCGGCTGTTGAACCGATCCCAATGGCATGCAACCATGTGGGGCGTAGCTTTGCGTCGGACCAAGATTGTTTCGACCGGCGCCGGTTCTGCGGTGAAATGACCTCGGGTCACAAAAACACTCGCCAGTCGGGTCAAAATCCATTATGGATTAGTTTAACACTAAACTACCTAGCCTCAAGGGGGAGCCCGTAACGATGGCTGCTAGAAAAAGCACAAAGAAACCAAATGTTTCCGCCGAAGAGCTGACTGCGTTTTATCGTGACATGCTTTTGATCCGGAGATTCGAGGAAAAGGCCGGTCAACTCTATGGCATGGGCCTGATTGGCGGTTTCTGCCACCTCTACATCGGCCAGGAAGCGGTTGTTGTCGGGCTCGAAGCAGCTGCCAAAGACGGCGACAAGCGCATCACCTCTTACCGCGATCACGGCCACATGCTGGCCTGCGGCATGGATGCCGGTGGTGTCATGGCTGAGCTGACCGGCCGCGAGGGCGGGTTGTCCAAAGGCAAGGGCGGCTCCATGCATATGTTCTCGAAAGAGAAAAACTTTTACGGTGGCCACGGCATCGTGGGGGCTCAGGTGCCACTGGGTGCGGGTCTTGCCTTTGCTGACAAATACAAAGGCAACGACAATGTCACCTTCACCTATTTCGGTGATGGGGCTGCCAACCAGGGCCAGGTCTACGAGACCTTCAACATGGCGGCGATCTGGGATCTGCCGGTCATCTTCGTGATCGAAAACAACCAATACGCCATGGGTACCGCGCAGGCCCGCTCCACCTCGACCCCTGATATCTACACCCGTGGCGCTGCTTTTGGCATCCCCGGTGAAGCGGTGGATGGCATGAATGTGCTGGCCGTCAAAGAAGCCAGTGAACGCGCAACCGCACATTGCCGCGCCGGTAAAGGCCCCTATATCCTTGAGGTCAAAACCTACCGCTATCGTGGCCATTCGATGTCGGATCCGGCAAAATACCGTACCCGCGAAGAAGTGCAAAAGATGCGCAGTGAGCGTGACCCGATCGAACAGGTCCGCGATATGCTGCTGACTGGCAAACACGCCAGCGAAGACGATCTGAAAGCGATCGACAAGGAAATCAAGGACGTGGTCAATCAGGCCGCTGAATTTGCCCGCACCAGCCCGGAACCAGCGCTTGATGAGCTCTGGACCGATATCTACGCCTGAGGGGAATGAAGAGATATGGCAACTGAAATTCTGATGCCCGCCCTGTCGCCGACCATGGAGGAAGGCACACTGGCCAAATGGCTGGTCAAGGAAGGCGATACCGTAAGCTCTGGCGATATTCTAGCCGAGATTGAGACCGACAAGGCCACGATGGAATTCGAAGCCGTCGATGAAGGCGTGATCGGCAAGATCCTGATTTCCGAAGGATCTGAAGGCGTGAAGGTCAACACCCCGATCGCGGTGCTGGTCGAAGAAGGCGAAAGCCTTGATGCGACGCCTGCGGCGAGCAATCAAGCGCCAGCGGCCGGGGCACCTGCGGCGCCCGCAGCCCCTGTCGCTGCTACCGTGGCTCCAATCGAGCCCCAGGTGGACAGTTCTCCGGACTGGCCCGAAGGCACCGAGGTGGTTCCCACTACCGTGCGTGAAGCCCTGCGTGACGCAATGGCGGAAGAGATGCGCGGCAATGAAAACGTCTTTCTCATGGGCGAAGAGGTTGCCGAATACCAGGGCGCCTATAAAATCAGCCAGGGACTGCTGGACGAATTTGGCTCCAAGCGGGTCATCGATACTCCGATCACAGAGCACGGATTTGCGGGGATCGCCACAGGGGCAGCCTTTGGCGGTTTGAACCCGATTGTTGAGTTCATGACCTTCAACTTTGCCATGCAGGCGATCGACCACATCATCAACTCTGCCGCCAAGACGCTCTATATGTCCGGCGGCCAGATGGGGGCTCCCATGGTGTTTCGTGGCCCCAATGGGGCTGCTGCACGTGTTGGGGCGCAACACAGCCAGGACTATGCCGCGTGGTATATGCAGATCCCTGGTCTGAAGGTTGCGATGCCCTATTCTGCCTCGGATGCCAAGGGTCTGTTAAAATCGGCGATCCGTGACCCCAACCCGGTGATTTTCCTCGAGAATGAAATCATGTATGGCCGGTCGTTTGACGTGCCCAAGATGGATGATTTCACTGTTCCCTTCGGCAAAGCTCGGATCTGGCGTGAAGGCAGTGATGTGACTATCGTCTCCTTTGGTATTGGCATGCATTTCGCTCTCGAAGCGGCTGACCAGCTGGCCAATGACGGCATTTCCGCAGAGGTTATCGACCTGCGCACCCTGCGGCCGATGGATCTGCCGGCCGTGATCAAATCAGTGATGAAGACCAACCGTCTTGTCACTGTCGAAGAAGGCTGGCCGCAGGGATCCGTTGGCAGCTATATCGCCTCAGAGGTGATGCAGCAGGCATTCGACTACCTGGATGCGCCCGTTGTGACCTGCACCGGCAAGGACGTACCCATGCCCTATGCCGCCAACCTGGAACGCCACGCGCTGATCACCACCGAAGAGGTCGTGGCAGCCGTGAAACAAGTGACCTACCGGTAAGGAGCGCGAGAAGCATGCCCACAGAAATCCTGATGCCTGCGCTGTCCCCCACCATGGAGGAAGGCACCCTTGCCAAATGGCTGGTCAAGGAAGGCGATACCGTCTCGTCTGGCGACCTCATCGCCGAGATCGAAACCGATAAGGCCACGATGGAGTTTGAGGCCGTTGATGAAGGCATTGTCGGCAAGATCCTCATAGCTGAGGGCTCTGAGGGCGTGAAAGTGAACACGCCCATTGCGGTCTTGTTGGAAGATGGCGAAAGCGCTGATGATATTGGCACCACGCCAGCTGCGCCGTCAGAGGCTGCATTGGCAGCCGACGCGGGTCACGAGGCGGCCCCTGTGGTCGCCGAGGCACCCGCTGCCCCGGCCCCGGCAGTCCCGGTTGCCGCAGATGGCACCCGGATCTTTGCCTCGCCTTTGGCACGTCGCATTGCGGCCGACAAAGGGCTGGATCTGGCCCAGATCACAGGCTCTGGTCCGCGTGGTCGTATCGTCAAGGCAGATGTGGAAACCGCCACTGCGGCACCACAACCCGCTGCTGCGACAGCCCCTACAGTGGCACCCGCCACGCCTGGTGCGACTTCTATGCCAACAGGCGCCTCTGCCGATATGGTTGCCCGCATGTATGAGGGGCGCACCTATGAAGAGGTCAGCCTTGATGGCATGCGCAAGACCATTGCCGCCCGCCTCACCGAAGCCAAACAGACCGTGCCGCATTTCTATCTGCGTCGCGACATCCAGCTCGATGCACTGCTCAAGTTTCGCGCTCAGCTGAACAGGCAGCTCGAGGGCCGTGGCGTCAAACTCTCGGTCAATGATTTCATCATCAAGGCCGTGGCGCTGGCGCTACAGGCGGTGCCGGATGCCAATGCGGTCTGGGCCGGTGATCGTGTGCTGAAGATGAAAGCTTCTGATGTGGCAGTGGCCGTCGCCATAGAAGGTGGGCTGTTCACGCCCGTGCTGCAGGACAGCGACATGAAATCCCTGTCGGCTCTGTCGGCTGAGATGAAGGATCTAGCTGCTCGCGCCCGCGACCGCAAGCTTGCGCCGCATGAATATCAGGGCGGCAGCTTTGCCATTTCCAACCTCGGCATGTTCGGCATCGACAATTTCGATGCCATCGTGAACCCACCGCATGCTGGCATCCTAGCTGTCGGTGCCGGGGCCAAGAAACCCGTAGTCGGCGCAGATGGTGAATTGAAAGTGGCGACAGTGATGAGCGTCACAATGTCTGTTGATCACCGCGTCATCGACGGAGCCCTTGGGGCGCAGCTGTTGCAGGCCATCGTCGAAAACCTGGAAAATCCAATGGTCATGCTGGCCTAATTTTTCCAGATCACAAATCGTTCCAATGCATTTTGCAGGTCGAACTGGAAGGTCGTCATACAAACCTTCGCCCTGAAACACAGGGCGAAGGTTTTTTCGTTTTTCATTTTTCCCTGGCTTTACGGCAGCATCTCGACATCTTCACACAGAAAACGCGACTCCCGCATAGATTGTTTTTCTCAATTCTTCAGGCATAGGGATTTTATTAAAGTTCTTGCTCTATTCATCTCAAACAGTGGCGACTGACTGGCATGATGGAAGATGAAATGACACACTCGACAACAGACTACAATATCACCATGGTCAAACCCGACGGCTACGTACATGCCGCCGCTTTTGATGAAATCGGCGAAACACTTTTGTTTGGCCTGCAAGAGCTTTCGCTGAACGCCAAGCTCAGTATCAACGCGATCGACTCTGAAGCGCGCAATATCATTCTTGGCGCCAATCTTTTGCAACCTGCGACTTTTGCGCAGTTGCCCAAGGACACGATCATCTACAATTTCGAACAGCTCGGCAATAAATCCGCTTGGGACACGCCCGAGTTGCGTTGGCTTTTGTCGAATTTTCAGGTCTGGGATTACAGCACGGAAAACCTGCAGTACCTTGAAACTCTGGTCATGGATCAAAGCCCAAAACTGGCCCCCATTGGCTATTGCGCCGCGTTGAGCCGGATCGAAAAACCGGTGGAACAAGACATTGATGTCCTGTTTTACGGCAGCCTCAACGAGCGACGCAAAATGGTGCTCGATTCCCTGCGCGAAGCAGGCCTGAACGTGGTGCATCTGTTCGGCGTTTATGGCGAAGAGCGCGATGCGCATATTGCCCGCGCCAAGGTGGTGCTGAATATCCATTTTTATGACACCAAAATCTTTGAAATCGCGCGTGTTTCCTACCTGCTCGCCAACAAAAAAGCCGTCGTTTCCGAATTTGGATCGAACTCTCTGATTGCCCACCCCCTGCAGGATGCGCTGACGCTGGTGCCCTACGAGGACCTGGTCACCAGCTGTATCGCACTGGTCAATGACGACAAAATGCGCGCAGAGGTCGAAGACGCAGGTTTTACCGCCTTTTCTGCGCTGAAAGAAAGCGACATTCTGGTCGATCTTGTTCTGGATGGCAAAGCCCCAGCATCCACGGCCCCGGCGCCCGTGACGCCCAAATCAGAAAAATCCAAGGCCACGACAGCAAACCCGAAAAAAGCCAAGCCGCCCAAAGCGCAATCAAGCAAGCCAGCTCCTGCCGCAGCGCCGACGGCAGCTCCCTCCCTTGCTTTGCCCCGCACCCTGAACATGGGCAGCGGCAAGGACTTCCGCAAAGACTGCGTCAATCTGGACTACTCGGACTATTGGAGCCCGGATATTGTCACCGACCTCAGCCGCAAGGATCTGATCGGTACGGAGTTTGAGTGCGACCGCTTTGGCAAAGTGACCCTCGAGGAAGGCATGTTTGACAAGATCATCTGCAATGATGTGATCGAGCATATCCCCGATCTGGTATCGGCTATGACCAACTGCATGAACATGATGTCGGTTGGTGGTCATTTTGAAATTCTGGTGCCATATGATCTGTCCTTCGGCGCATGGCAGGACCCGACCCATATCCGTGCGTTCAATGAAAACAGCTGGCTCTACTATACAGATTGGCACTGGTATCTTGGCTGGAAAGAGCATCGCTTTGACACCAAGAAGCTTACCTATAACCTCAACCCGATCGGTCGCAAACTGCATGAGGACGGGATGGGCCAGGACGAGCTGATCCGTACGCCGCGCGCCGTCGACTCCATGTTCGTGGTCTTTGAAAAACGCGCCCTGACCGACAAGGAAAAGGCAGTGGCAGATCACTTCACCTCTCGTAAGTAGGCTGGTGCTGCATGTATCGGAACGGGGAACCACAGTTCTCCGTTCTACGCTGTCTTGTTCGGCCGCAAACCCCTTCCAAATTTGCAGGGCTAGCCCGGAGAAATACTCTGCAAGCCATTGAAGACACGAAAAAAGGGGCAAAACTGCCCCTTTTTGACGTTTTACATCTGCAGTTGCGATGTCGCAATCAGGCTAAGCCCCTTGGATGTTTCCATCCGACACAGTCTTAAGGCTGAAGTGATCCGTTTGGCACCACCTGATCCATGCTGACCGAAGGCTGATCACAGCCCGCTTCACCAACGATCTTTGCCGGCACACCCGCAACGGTTTTGCAGGGCGGCACTTCGGACAGGACGACAGAGCCGGCCGCAATGCGACTGCAATGGCCAATCCGGATATTGCCCAGCACCTTGGCACCGGCCCCGATCAGAACGCCGTCTTCGATCTTGGGGTGGCGGTCCTCTTCTTCCTTGCCGGTACCGCCCAGCGTCACCGAATGCAACATGGAGACGTTGTTGCCGACAACCGCAGTCTCGCCAATGACGATGGAATGGGCGTGGTCGATCATGATGCCGCGGCCAATACGGGCGCCGGGATGAATATCGACGCCAAAGATCTCTGAGATCCGCATCTGGAAGAAAAACGCCAGATCCTGATCGCCCTGCTTCCACAACCAATGGGCCACGCGATAGGCCTGCACGGCCTGATAGCCTTTGAAGTATAGGATCGGTTGCAACAAACGATGGCAGGCCGGGTCACGGTCATAAACCGCCATCAGATCGGCGCGCGCCGCAGCAATCAGGCTGGCATCCGCCGCATAGGCTGCATCGACGATTTCTCGCAGGATCACCATCGACATCTCGTTCGAGCACAGCTTGGCTGCAATGCGATAGGACAGGGCCTTTTCGATCGTTGGATGGTGCAGGATACAGGCATGGATCAGCCCGCCCATCAGCGGCTGCTTGGCGACGGCTTCGCGTGCCTCCGTCGAGATCTGATCCCAGACCGGATCCAGGGGAGCTACTGCTGTACGCAACTTGATCATGACCTGCTGTCCTCTTTCTGGCCTCGCTGGCACTCATCATGGCATCTAGGGCAGAAAAACCCAAACGCAAACCCTTGATGAAGAAGATTTCGAAATTGAATGGGTCACAATACCGGCACGTGGCCACCCCGCCAGACTATGGGCATGTCCATGAACTGGCGCGCACAATTTTTGTAGTTCCCGGCTTTTCGGCTGCTGGTGCAAGCCGCAGCTTCAGCTCGACCAGGACCAGCAGCAGGCTGTCAATGAACTCCGGATCATGCCAGAGCGGCTCTTGCACAAGAGGCATGGTTCTGGCCGCCGCATCCAGAGTGCCATTGCCCCAACGCGGGTGCAGCTGATTGCGACACCGCATATGGTCGGCGGCCTGTTCCGCTGCATCAAACAGGTCGCGACACAGGTCTCGGCGTCGGCATAGTGGCTGCGCAAGCAGGGCACGGGCCAGAGTTGTAACATCCTGCGGCAAAACCGGACTTGGTCGCCACAATGGCTCAGCCGTCACTTGCGGTCCGAGGCACGGGATCTTGTCCCCGAACCTGTCATGCCAAAGGAATGCTGGCGGCAAAACCAGCTCCATAGCGATCCGAAACCTGCGCGACCTCCAGCCTGTCACCGGGCAGGATACCATCCGCCACCTGTTCAGCTGCTGGGTAGTTCCACTGCGAGGTGCTCAGTTGAACTTCGCGCAAGGTCTGCTGACCCCGCATCAGACGCAGGCGGTAGACCTCTTGCGTCTCCCCCAGAGGGATTTCCTCCAGATCCCAGCTATCACTTTCAATCCTGCCACGCCGTATCCAGCTGAATTCAAGATCCTCGCCCAGCGCCCCGGCCCTAGCGGCCGCAGTTTTCGGCCCGCCAGCCACGGCCTGACGCAGATGCACCGGAGCATAGGGGCGCAGGCCATTGCCCTCAAAGGATTCGACCCGGTGCACATAGCTGGGGTCATCATAGCTGCGCCGCGCCGGACCAATCCGGTAGTTGCGCGCCAGACGGCGCTGGAACAGGCTCAGATCAAGCTGCGTCAGAGCTGCGTCGAGCAAGACCACATAGGATCCTTCCGGCCAGGCAGGCGGCATCAGCCCGTCGCTGCCCAGCTGACCACGCAGGCGTCCGCGCAGCTGATAGGTATCTGGCGCGACAAGATCTGCCGTTTGAAACTGAAAGATCTCCCAATTGCCATTGCTGCCGTCGCCAATGGCCGCCAAATTGGCGCCATTGAGCACCGCCAGCCTGTCGCGGCTTTGCAACCCGCCAGAGATGAGTTTGATCTGCAGGTCTGCTCCCAGATCCCACCGACCGACAGGCCCTGCCGAAAGCAGGGTCTCACTGAGCCCGACCACACTCCGGGCGGCGATGATCTGCTCCAGCAGATAGTTTTCGTCGCTTTCCGACCCATAGAGCGCCACCGAGCCAGGCCAGGGCTGACCACTCACTGCCAGATGCGGCGCATGCGGAGCTTCGGCGCCCCCCAGCAGTGGCAGATCCATGAACAGTGGCAGTACCGGCAAGGGCGGCACAAAGGCGGCAATACCAGGCAGATCCTCCGGGACTTGCGCGGGCAAATAAACTTCCGGCTCTATCCTTACGGCATCTACGATCTGAGCGGTGCCGATCTCCACCCGATCGAGACGGTAGCGTTCGGATGCTTCGCCATCCGTCTGGCCGGTCTGCGCCGCCAGTCCAGCAGTCTTTGATCCGGAACTGGTCACAGAGACGATATCACCAACGCCGAGGCCCAGCGCAGAAGGCGGTAGCACAAAGCGGGCGGTATCGCGCGACACCCGCGCCTCAGCCAGCCAGCGTTCGACCGTCTGGCGTGCTTCGGCACGGGTCAGCACAATGGCAACATCGCTGGCGCTGACCGCATGGGTCTGCTCATCCGGCAATGACGCCTCTTCGGCGGCGATATCATAGGCCGCCCCCCATTCGACAAACCGCAGGCGCACCCGCCCGGCAATTTCGGCCTCGGCTTCACGCTGCAGCTCCAAAAGACCGTCCATCTCGTCACGCGCAACAAGCTGGTCTGCACTCACCCTTTGTGCGCCTGTCCCCACGCGGGGGCGAAACAGCAAAACACCGTCGCGTTCGATACTGTCAAACCCATAGCGCAGGCTGAGAGGCTGCAGGGCGGCGCGGGCTTCGCCGACGTCATGCAGGGTATAGCCATGCACGATGCCGTGCAGTTCTGACACGTCGATCAGGCTTTGGCCTGCTCCTGCGCAGATTTCACTCACCACCGAGGCTAAAGAGCGCTGCCCGGCCCGCCCATTCAGCCAATGACCGCGCAGATAGTTTTCACCATCGCTCCAGACATCGGGCAGATTGGGAAAGGCAGGAAAGGGGCGCGCATCCCAGGCCCAGACAAAGGCGTTGCTCATATCGAGCATTTGCCCCTCGTATTCCTGTGACACCGGGTTGTTATCATCCTCCCCCCAATAGCCGAGCAAGGCGCGCAGATATTGCATCTGCATCAGGTCATCGCGATTGCCATTGGAGTATTTCGGCAGCTTCGATTCCGAGCTTTTGGGGTCTAGGAACTTGTTGGGCTGATTGGTGCCCTTGTCTATAGCCGCACAGCCCAGTTCGGTGAACCAGATCGGCTTCATCTCGGGCACCCAGTCGCTGGCCGTTTCCTGACGACTACCAGCAACCCGATCGTGATGCGTATTCAACCACCAGTTCTTCAGGTCTTTGTAGCGCCAGACCCAGGGTTCATCATGGGCGCCATCGGTGATGTCTGTGCGGATTTGGGCGGCTTCGGCTTCTGGTGAGTGGTAGTACCAGTCATAACCCTCGCCGCCTTCGACATTGGCACGCAGGTAGTCGAGATCGTAGATGCTCGCGGCGCCTGATGTGGCATCCAGATGTTCGACACCTTCGCGCCAATCCGACAGCGGCATGTAGTTGTCGATCCCGATGAAATCGATATTGCTATCCGCCCAGAGCGGGTCGAGATGGAAATAGCGATCTCCCTCTGGGCTGTTATACCCCCAGTACTCCGACCAGTCGGCGGCATAGCTGATTTTTGCCTCTGGCAGCAGCAGGCGCACCTCAGCTGCCAGCTGGCGCAGGGCCTCAACAGCGGGAAATCCAGCTGCGCCTCGGATCTGCGTCAGCCCGCGCATTTCAGAGCCAATGCAAAAGGCATCCACCCCACCGGCAGCGGCACAGAGTGCGGCGTAGTGCAGGATAAACCGTCTCAGGCCCCACTCGGATGGCCCGGTATAGCTGACCGTACCGTTGCCAACTGCAAAATCCGCCGCCACAGCGGTACCCATGAAGGCCGCGACTTCAGCATCCGCTGTGATGGTCTGGTCGGGACTATCTGGCTGCCCCGGCGCCTTGGACAGGGTGATCCGTCCCCGCCAGGGCAAAGCGGCCTGAGTTTCGGCGTCACTCCAGGGGTCGGGCAGACTGTTGCCTGCGTCCTGATCCATCAGAATGAAGGGATAGAACATCACGCGCTTTCCAGCCTCCTGCAGTGCCGTAATGGCCTCGACCACCGCAGCATCCGCCGGGGTCCCCCCATAAAGCGGACGCCCCTCCTCGTCTTGGAGCACCAGATCCGCAGTGGCACGGCTCTCAGATGCGACCGACCAGAGCATAGGTGAACCCTCGGCATCTTTCTGCTCTACCTTGGGCTTGATCGTACAAGTGCCACAGCGCAGATCATTGCCAAACCAGGACACGATGAGCGAAGCCGCCTCGCAACTGGGCAGTTCTGAGCTCAAAGCCTCTATAGAGGTCTGAAGATCAGTCTCCCCCGATGCGGTATGGCTATTGGCGGATTTCACCGTGCCCGGTCCCGATGCGTAGTGCACTGGCGTGCTGGCCAGCGTGTATTCTCCGGTGCCTGGCATCAGGGCGACACCACGTACCAATTGCCCCAGATCGAGATCATAGTCAGGGCTGTCAGGTTGCTCGGCCCGGACCACCTCAAATGAAAACTGCGGCACCCGGTTGCCAAAACTATCAAGCTGCAGGTTTTCCATCACCACATAGGCGGTGCCGCGATAGGCGGGCACTTCGCCGGTGCCTTCGACTGCTTCCATCAGCGGATCCGGCAGCTGATCCGGGGTGCCGCGATAGAGCGTCATGTTGAGATCCTGCGGTGCCACCTCTTCGCCATCGGCCCAGACACGCGGCACGGCAGCAATCTCACCAGCACACAAGGCCACGGCCAGCGAAACCGAATAGCTGTAGCTGGTGGTTTCGGGTTGGCGAGAGGCGCCCTTGCCGCCGCCACCCGTGGTAGATGTCGCCTCGACGAACTCTGTGGCCCAGATCACCTGGCCGCCAATCCTTGACCGCCCAAAAACCTGCGCCATCGGCTGACCATCACTTGCCTGTGTCAGGCGGAACCGGTCGACCTGGCCGACCTCAACCGCATCCGATCCCAGCCCCAGCAAGCGATCATCAATCACCCGCCCCAGTGTCGCCCCCACAGCCCGCCCAATGGCCACCGAAGACAGCCCTGCCACGGCACCGCCAAGGCTGCCACCTATCGCCGCCCCGGCAGCAGAAAGAACAATCGTCGCCATCAGCTCAGCTCCTCAGGAAAAGTAAAGCGCGCCACAATACGGCGCTGCCACGCAGAGGTCAGAGCGCTTTCCTTGACACCATGTCCCGAATAGGCGTGAACAAAGGACGCCCCTTCACCAGAGCTCCCAGTGGCTGTCCGCGCTTGCACTCCCAGGTGCTTTGCCACCGCTCCGGTGCGCATGCGAAACAACAACACATCTCCTGGTGCCGCCTGCCCCAGCGGTTTGGTCGCCAGATGGCGCAGGGCCGCCTGCCAGAGCCGCTCTTCACCCTGGGCTTCAGACCAATCCATCGAATAGGCAGGCGGCAGTTCCGGCTCTATCGCGTAGAGCCCGCGCCAGACCCCACGAATCAGGCCCAGGCAGTCACAGCCCGCACCGCTACAGGATGCCTGATGTCGATAAGGGGTGCCGATCCAGGTTCGGGCCAAAGCAACGGCGCGCAGGCCAGATGGGCCGTTTTCTTGCCAAACCCGTTCTTGCACACCCCCGCTCATCTGCGGCTGCCTCCGGTATTGGAGCCCTTGTTTTTGGGTACTGCCATCACCCAGTCTTCGCCGGGGATGTCGGGGAACCCCTGATAGTTCATCAGATTGTTGAATTTGAGCCGACAGCTCTGCAGACGCTTGTCACAACCTGCTTCCAGCCGCACCACATCGCCCGTCTCAAGGCCCATCCGCAGCGGCTCCCAAAGGGTTATGCTCCGGTCCGCGCCAAAATGCTGATCCCGTTTGATGCTCCGCCACAGCCCCGCAGCGGCGCCAGACAGAACCGAAAGGCGTCCGGCCGTGAACCACCCCGGCTCAAAGCCGTTGAGCCCCTGCCATTCCAAGGCCCCCGCCGGTGTGATCTTTTCCACCGGTCCTTCGAAACCGTACCCGGGCTTGTCGAGATCAAAACGACAGGTCGCATCCCCCAGAACAGCGGTACAGGGTTTTTGGTAGATCCGCCCCAAAGGACGGTTCAAGGCTTCGGTCAACCCGCGCAACTCGGCCTCAAAGGCGCCACCGGCTCTGCGCAGCTCACCGATCGATCCGCGAAACTGCAGCATGCGTGTCGAAACATCCTGCCAATTGACCTGCCAACAGATCAGATCAGCACCGTCAAAACGACCGGCCTGGATGTCTTCTTCGCGCACAGAGGCATCGCTGAGCGCCCCCTGAGCCTCGGAATTGTCGACACTCAAACCTGTGGCCTGTTCCAAAGCCCGCGCTGAAAGACCCGTGCCTGCCTTGAACTGCCATCCCTCAAAGCTGAGATCCCGATCATGATCAGTAAAGCCAAACATACCCCCATCGCGCCGGGTCAGCCCCCAGCACCGGCACAGGCTCGTCACCCCGGTTTTGACATGGGCCAGAAACCCTTCATTCGCGCCTGCCATTACACACGCACCTCGACAACCGGCACATCCGGCACATCCCCGGCCTGAAAGGAGGCGACACTGGTGGCAATACGGTCGGTGTCAAACCGAACCGGCACGTCAAACTCAAAGCCCGCCACCAGCTCGATCCCCTGTTCCGGCGGGTGGCTCAACGTGACCTCCCCGGTGGTGCTGTCGAGCGTGAAGTCGATATCTTCTTGCAACTCTTCCTGACCAAGGCCCAGCCGCAGCGTCCCTGCGACCGGTTTGCTGATCGGGCGCTGATAGCCAACCGTGCCCGACCGATAGGTTTTGGCCAACTGAAAGCGGGTCGTCACACCGTCGCCGGTGGCAATCAGCTGGTCGCGAAAATCGATCTCGGCCGTGGGTCGGGCAGATTTGAAATCTGACCAGTCCTTCCAGCGAAACCCGTAGATCTGACCCTGACGTGCTTCGAAGAATGCGATCAGCACCTCAATATCATCCAGCGAGCGCAGGCCCAGTCCGGCATCATACCGGCGGCGTGCATGGGCCCAGGGGGTGTTGCGTTCCTCGTGACCATTGGCCAGCGTCACAATATCTGTGCGCCGTTCAGGCCCACCGATGGAACCAAAGCTCAACGAGGCAGGAAATCGGATTTCGTGGAAATTCATTGCTATCCCTCCAATATCAGCGGTTACGATTGCCACGGCTCAGCGCACGGCTCATCTGGGCCGCGATCTGGCCCCGGCTGCGCGCAAACCCCTGAACATCTGGAGTGGTGACATTCATCACCAGATTGACCGTGCCGCCACCCTGGCTGCGCACTCCGAGCGATCCGTCAGCACCACGGCTCAGCGGCAGGATGGCTTCGGGGCCAGCTTCGCCCATCAGGCCAGTGCCGCCCCGCATCGGGAAACTTGTTGGAGAGCTCACGACGCCGCCCCGGGCAAAGGGCATGACACGCCCCTGCGAAAAGGCAGCCCCATTGGCAAAGGGCAACAGGCTGCCAATCAGATCGCCCACACCGCTGGAAATCAGCCCACCGACCTGATCCGTCACCGGTTTGATCGCGGCATTATAGGTGGTGTTCACCAGCGAGCGTGCCAGCGTGTCCAGTGCCGAGGACAGGCTTTGGCCATCAAAGACCACACCTTCAAAAGCGCGCCGCAACCCCTTGGAAAGGCCACGTTCCAGCGTTTCGACATCTTTTCCCGTGGCCTCAAATGCGTCGCGGACACGGCGCAGCTCGGATTCAAAACTCGCCGCCATCCCGGCAGCATCCCCAAGCGAGTCACCAAGGGCTTCGCTCTGCAATTCCAGGGATGCGATGTCATTGTTATCCGCCATATCACGCCTCTCGCTTTGCCTTTGAATAGGAAGTTTTACCGCCCGCGCGCGGCGGGCGAGGATCTAGTCGCTAGCGCTTGCCTGCGGCCCATCCGGAAAAGATGCCATCAGATCTTGCAGTCCTGACCGGTCCATGGCGCCGGTTCCCGCGCCCTGTCCCAGCAGCAATCTCAGCTCCACCGGTGTCAGCTCCCAGAACTGCGCCGGCTGCAGTCGTAACCCAGTGATCCCGGCCCGCATCAGGCCGGGCCAGTCCAGACCTTTTGGGTCCAGATCTAGGCGCACTCTGCCGCCTCGCGTGTGCTGCCAGGCAGCGAAAAACTGCGCGCCAGCAATTCAGCTGCCGCGCGGGCAGCCGCCACGGCGCCGCCTTCGATCTCGGCGCGGGCCAGATCTGTCGCAGAGATGTCGCAACCACCACCTGACAGACCTGCGGCCAGAAGCGCCAGAATATCGCGTGCAGAAAACTGCCCCTGCTCAAAACGGCGGACCAGATCCACCAAGGACCCCGTCCCCAAATGCGCCTCCAATTGCGCCAAAGCGCCCAACGTCAGCCGCATCTTTTGGGGCCGCTGGTCTATCACCAGTGTGACCTCACCGCGCCAGGGATTTTCGAAATGTGTCTCACCGGGCATCTTCACCGGCTCAGACCGCTGTAAAGGTCAGCGCACCGCCGCTGGCCAGTGACAACTCATAGGTGGCTTCCCCATTGTGAGAGCCGATGTATTCCAGCGCTGTCACTTGAAACGCCCCCTCGACAATGCCGAAATCCGGGATCACCATCTGAAAATCCGGGGTAATGCCATCAAAGAACAGCTGACGAGCCCGTTCATCGGTGGTCTCATCGCGAAAGATTCCTGAGCCGGTGATACTGGCAGAGCGCACCCCGGCGCCGGCGAGTAATTCACGCCAGCCTCCCTGACTTTCCAGACTGGTCACATCAACGCTTTCCGCGTTAAAACTGATCCGTGTGGCGCGAAGCCCTGCCAGTGTTTCGAACTGACCGTCGCCGGTCATATCCACCTTGATCAACAGATCCTTGCCGTTTTGCGCACCCATGGTGTTTCTCCAGTTTTGTCATATCTTGGGCCGTGTTTGCACGCCCGCCGTTTGGCCTTCAGTCGTCTTCAAGATGAGCGGTAAAGCGCATCGAGATACTGCGACCGCCATCGTCCAGACGCTGTGCCGTGGCGCGCTCAAACCAGATGCCCACCAGCCGCCCGCGCGTCAGCGTCAGGGATGGCTCCGCCAGGGCATCACTGATCGCACCGCCCACCTCTTTGGCAGCAGCAAAACCGGCTGAACTGGTAAATACACTGATGCTGAACCGGTGCCGCGCGGCTGCCCCGCTGGCGTCAGATCTGTCCAGCACCTCTTCGGCGCCAAGCACTGCATAGATCGGTGGCAATGCCCCGGTGGGCATGGCATCAAACAGCGCATCCCCCAAAAGCGCTGTAAGGCCTGCGTCAGCGCGCAAATGCGCATAAATCGCCTGCTGCAGCCCAGCAGAAAGCGCATAGGTCATGGCGCAACCTCCTCAAGGCACTGACAAGCGAGATAGCGCCCGGATGCGTCGGCCTCGCGGACGGTCTCGATCCGAAACAGGCGTGTCTCTTCACGAAACCGCTGCCCCGGACGCGGGCGCGACAGTGATACAACCGGGCTAGCCCGCAGCGTGATACGATAGCGTTGCAGTGACAGGCTTGCGCCTTCCTGGCCCGAGGTGCGCCCACTTAGCGGCGCCATCTGCGCCCAGATCTCACCCAGCGGAGTCCAGGCTTCGCTATAACCACCGGAGCCGTCACTGATCCGTTGCGGATCTTCCAATACCAGCTTGCGATTGAGCCGCATCTGCGCCGTGGTCATGACAAAGCCCCAGCTGACTGCGCCCCCGCAGAGATCCGCAACAAGCGATATCGTTCGATCAGGCTGGCCACCCCAAAGGGCATGCAGCCGCCATGCAGGGCCGTATCCTCGCGGTACTCATAGTAATGCGCCGCCAACATCAACACCGCCTGCGCCATATCCGAGGGCAACGCGTCCCAATCCGCCGCCATGCCGCCAGTAAACCCCACCTCAAGATGGGTACCAGTCGCAAGCGCTGTAAAACTTCCGCATTTGCTATGCAGCCTGGGCGTCTGGCTGTCCTGTTCCAGCCAAAAGTCGCTGGTGTTCAGCGCTGTTTCGCCGTTTTGATCAGCGACCTTTTTCAGACTGACGATCCCTGTCACCGGCGCGAGCGGCATCTCGATCACATCAAGACGTCGCAGCCGCGTCACCGACCAAAGAAAATCCCGTTGCAACAGCGCCTTGCCAGTTCGCTTTTCGATTGCGGCCAGAGAGGCCCGCAAAAATCCAATCAGCACCGTATCTTGCAAACCACTTTCGCCAAACCCGGTTCCCAGCCGCAGGTGCGCCTTGAAGGCCTCCAACGGCAGCGCCGCATCTGGCACCGGCGTCACTTCGCTTAACATCATTATCATCTCCGCAGGCTCGGAATCCCCGGGGTGTCCCAGATTGGTTCAGCGGGCACGCATGATTTCCTGCCGCTCGGACGGAGGGGGAGCAGCTAGACGGCAGAAAACTGTAATATGCGCACCCGCTGGGGATCCGGGCTGCCGGATCCCCCTTCGCCCTGAACCTTAGCTCAGGCCGAATTTCAGCAGCTTGATGGCAGCAAAATCACTAACATCCCCGCCGACCCGTTTGGTGGCGTAAAACAGCACATGCGGTTTGGCACTGAAGGGATCACGCAGCACCCGCAGATCCGGGCGTTCAGCAATGGTGTAGCCAGAGGCAAAATCGCCAAAGGCAAGCGCCAAGCTGTCACTGGCGACATCCGGCATGTCTTCGGCCACCAGAACCGGATAGCCAAGCAGGCGCGCGGGTTCACCGGCGGCCAGGCCATCAGACCACAGGAAGCGACCATCGGCATCCTTGAGCTTGCGGATCAATCCGGCCGTTTTGGAGTTCATCACAAAACTGGCATTGGCGCGATACTGCGCTCCCAATGCGTAGACCAGGTCAATGATGGCATCGCCATCGCCGATGCCGCCGTCCTCGCCGGTTGCGACATAACCCAGACTGCCCCAGCTCCAGCTGTCATTGTCCACCGCCGGGTGGCTCAGGATGCCCGTGGGCTTGTCGACGCCGTTGCCAGAGACAAAGGCGGCGGCCTCTGCCCGCGAGAACTTATCGGCGATGCGTCCGGCCAGCCAGGTTTCGATGTCAAAGGCGCTGTCGTCCAGCAACCGCTGCGAGGCCTTGGGCAGGGCGCTCAACTCGTGCAGGGCAATGGTGATCCGGTCAATCATCGGTGTGCCGGTTTCCACGGCCGGATCCGTTTCCGTGGCCCAGCCAGCACCGGTATCGCTATGGTCGATCAGTACATCAAAAGACGTGGCCTCGACCGTTACCACCGAAGCGACGGCCCGGATAGAAGCGGTCGATTGCAAAACCGATTTCACCGTATCCGCAGTTTGCGGATCCACCAGGTAACCGCCATCGCTATTGACGACGGTGGACAGCGATTTGCTTTCAGGCAGGATGCTGCGCAACGCGGTATCATCTCCGGTTCGGATATAGCCACAAAAGGCCTTTTGATGCGGGGCTTCACTGGTGTTTGCCGCCGCCAAAAGCGGGCGTGCCGCACGATAAGTCTTCCGATCCAGCATGGTCATTCGCTCTTCCGTCTGTTTGAATTTATCCCTCACGACGTCCTGAAACCCCTTGAATTCACGCATGAACCCAGAAAACGCCTGCGTTACTTCCTGCGCCAGAGGTGCTGGCTCTGCAGCCCCGGCCGGGATTTCCCATTTGCTCATGGCCTCTGTCCTGTTTTGAAAGGTGAGTTGATTTCGGTCTCCGCTGCCAACTGCTGGCTAGCAAAGCGCAACTGGGCGGCCAGGGCGCGAAGGCTATGGTCAACCTCGTTGCTGGTCTTGGCGGCGAGGCGCGCGCTGGGGAGCATTGGAAAGGTCACCAGCGACACCTCCCACAGTTCTACCTCCTGCAAGATCCGGCCACCGTTTTCGCCCTTTCGAGCGCGTTTGGTACGATAGCCAATCGAGAGACCTTCGATCGCACCTGCCGTAACCAGAGCCATTGCTTCGGCGCCCTGTGCAACCTCGGTCAGGATGCGGCCCTTCACCCAGAGCCCACGCGCATCCTCACGCAGTTCGTCCCAGACCCCGATGGGCTGCGCCGGATCATGTTGCCACAGCATCTTGACCCGGCTGCCACGGGCCGTCAGTGCCTGTAAAGAGGCCTGATAGGCCCCTGCAGCGACAATATCTCCGCCCTGGTCAAGCTCACCAAACAGGCTGGCATAGCCTTGGATAGTGTTGTCCGCCTCCAGTTTAAGGCTCTCTCCGAAGCCTGCGAATTTATGTTCGAACTCGATCTCATCTTCCATGAGGTACCTCGCATAAGCTGTTGTTCTTATGTCTATTGAGCTGCAATGATCGATTGAAATGCCTGTGCCAGGATGACGGCGGCCACACCATAAACGGTCAACCAAAGCCGACGCTCCAGCCGTTCCAGCATCTGTTCCAGACGGTCCTGCCGTCGACCAAGCGTATCAAGCTGGATCTGGCTCACCCGCTCATGCGCCGACAGCCGCATGCCCGGGGCACAGTCAAAGGGCGGCCTTGGGTTATCAGGCATCCGTTTCCTCCTCACTGAGGGCTGGAAGGCCCAGCATTCGGCGTTTTTCGGCCGGGCTGAGGAAATCCGCAGTCGACACCCGCCGCCAGTGCCGGTCGCGTTCTTCGGCAAGGGCCGGTACCTGATCAAGATCCGGCTTCAGGACCAGCGTCTCGGTGCCAAATCCTGACAGCCAGTCAGACAGGCCGGCCGCCACCCGCGTCGCCAAAGGCAGAACTGTTAGCCGGTAGAAGGCACGATTTGCTTCCTGATAATTGGCATAGGCCGCATCCCCAGGCAGGCCCAAAAGCATCGGCGGAACCCCAAAGGCTAGGGCAATTTCGCGCGCGGCGGCCTCCTTGGTCTTTTGAAACTCCATATCGGAAGGCGAAAACCCCATTGGCTTCCAGTCCAGCCCTCCTTCCAGAACCATCGGACGACCAGCATTGCGCGCGCCCTGGAAATTCGTTTCAATTTCGTCACTTAGGCGGCGGAACTGATCATCAGACATCATGCCCTGACCTTCGGACCCGGCCCAGACCAATGCGCCTGAAGGACGGGCTGCATTGTCCAAAAGCCCCTTTGACCATTGCGTGGCAGCATTATGGACATCCAATGCCAGCGCCGCCGCCTGCATCGGCGCCAGACCATAGTGATCGTCCTGCGGATGAAAGTTTTTCAGATGCAGAATGGAACTTCGGCCGCCATCTGAAAAGAACCGATGTTTGCGCGCGCCGACTGTATAATCATAGGCCTGTGGCCAGCCATCAGGCCCGGGGACAATCGACATCCGGTCCGGGCGTAAAACGTGCAGCTCATCGGGCCAGTCTTCTTCTGCATTGACGGCCTCAACATAAGCATTGCCGGTCAACAGAAGATGGCCAAACAGGGCTTCCAGAAAGTCTTGCCCCGTCTGCGCTGGGTGGGGACGGTTCACAAGGTTTAAAACCGGATGGGTCTCATAGCGCTCCGTGACATCCTGCAAAACAAGGGGCACTGCAGCGGCGGCCTCGGCGACCATGCGTACTGCTCGAAAACCAATGGGGTTGCCAATGAACCCCAACCGGGTCAGCGAGGTGGTATCGCGCGCGCTCCACCGTGGCATGGCAGAGCTTTGCCAGGCCAGGATGCGGGCCGCAGCACTGGCTTTGGTTTCACTGGCTTTGTTTCCACTGGCCTTGTTTCCACTAGCCCCGGTGCCGGGGGCCGCAATTGCGCGGGCTTCGGTTTTGCTGGTCTGCGTCTTGCGCCAAGGTAGGTTGAACCCCATGGGCCACTCCTTTGATCCAACTGTCGGGGCACAGCGCCCTTTGCTGAAAACTGGTATGACGGCAGGAGTTGAACAATCCCGAAGCCCAGCGTACAGCCCCCTGGCAACACCGGTGCAACCTATTGCATTTGTTGCACTTACTCATTTCCCCACGTTGCATCCCGGCTAGAGCATCCGCGCCCGGGGCAGCCGGTGCTGGGCCGCTGGCGCAAGGATCAGTTCAAACACGGCCCAGACCAGCGCATCCAAGCGGTCCGGGGACCCCTGACCACCATAGCCCTGTGGCGTCATTTGACACATTTGGTCCTCGAGTTCTGCCAGCCCTGCCAGGTGGTGAATACGGCGCTGCTCATAGAGAGCAGCCACTGGCTCTGCACGCGCCGCCTTGCCCCGGCTGGCATGAAGCGCACGAAACGGCATCAACGGGTCCACCTGCCTCAACAGGCTCTCGACGAGAGCCCCACCCTGGTTGACTTCGGCCACCACCCGGTCGGCGTGAAACTCTGCCGCAGCAGCAGCGACCGCTTCAGCCCAGGCGAGCGGTCCTTGCCCCTGCACTGTCCGGTCAGCCAGCACATAGCCCTGCCAGTTCTGTGGCGGCCCCTGCAAAGTTGCCCCAACAACGACAATGCCGCAGGCATCCGAAGCTTTGCCGACGCTGACAGCAGGATCAACGGCGACCACAACCCGATCCAGACCCGGAGCAGCAGCAATCTGTACCTGCTGCAATTGCGCTGAACGCCACAAGGCACCCTCGACCTCCGACAGCAGAACCCCGTCCAACTCCTGTCGCCCCAAGCGTGACCCGGCATAGCGGGCACGGACTTCCGCCAGAAATGAGGGCGCCAGATTGGCGCGGTTGGCTTCGGTCGGGGCATGGCTTTGGACTGTTGAGGGCGTCGCCAAAATATCACGCAGAACCTGCGTATTACGCGGTGTTGTCGTGATGCAGGCCCTGGGAGAGACCCCAAGTCGCAAGGAAAACTGCAGCATATCCCAAGCCTCGCGGGCGCGTTTCCATTTTGCCAACTCATCCACCCAGGCCGCATCAAACTGCGGACCACGCAGAGCCTCGGGATCACTGGCCGAAAAGGCCTGTGCCATCGCGCCGTTGGCCCACAGCAGTTTGCGTTCTGCCGCCTTCCACTGGGGCCGCCTGTCAGGAGGCGAGCAGGCCAGAATGCCACTGTCACCCTGGATCATCACATCACGCACCTGGTCATAGGTTTCGCCAATCAGGGCCAGACGCCCCGACTGGCCCGCAGCCGCAGACGTGCTGCCTTCGACCTGGCTGCGAACCCATTCAGCCCCGGCACGGGTCTTGCCCGCCCCTCGCCCTCCCAGGATCACCCAGGCGCGCCAATCCCCGGCAGGGGGCAGTTGATGCGGCAGCGCCCAGGCCTCAAACAGATATGGCAATGCGCAGAGGCTGCGGTCACTCAGCTCCTGAAGCAGGTTCCTCTCGATCCAGGCTGGCGCGGAGGCGATCCAGGCGCCCGCTGATTTCAATCTGGGCCGCCGCAAGGTCGAGCCCGGATTGGTCGCAGGCTGAATGATCATTTTGCTCGACAAGGGTTTTCTCCACTTTCTGGCAATCCCTGATAAGTCCCTCCAGCTTTGCGATGCGTGGCAATGTTCCCGCCAGCGCCTCTGCACCGTCACAGGCAAGTTGCGCGCGCAGCTCTTCTGCTTCTTGTCGCAGACGCAAAATTGACTGCTGCAAGGATTGCAACAGATCACGCGTCCGCTGGACCACGGGGCCCGTTTGATTGTCATTCATTTGGGATTTAGCAACTCAGGCTTTGGGTTTTCCCCGGCACGTAAGAGGCTGACAGCAAAGGCCCGGCTTGGCGATTGGTCGTTCAGTTTTCTTCCAGCTGCGGGGTAAAATAGTCCTGCAACGCGTGAGAAGTCAAATTGTGCAGGGTTGCCGGCCGTGCGAAGCCATTGGGAAGAGTTAACAAAATGGGAAGCACTACCAAAAAGACCTGCCCCATTTTACATGGGACAGGTCATCTTGTCTCATTCTCAGAAGAGAGGTGATCAGTTGTTCTGGCTCAGTTATTTTGGCGCTGTGCTTCGATTTCGCGCCATTTGACGACATTGCGATTATGCTCTTGCAGGGTCTCTGCAAAGGCATGACCGCCGGTGCCATCAGCCACAAAGAACAGATAGTCCGTCTGATCCGGGTTAACTGCGGCTGTCAAACTGGCCTTACCGGGGTTGGCAATCGGCGTGGGCGGCAAGCCTTCGATTACATAGGTGTTCCAGGGGGTCACCTTGCGCAGCTCGCTTTGGCGCAATCCACGCCCCAACACACCTTCGCCCTTGGTGACGCCATAGATCACCGTTGGATCCGTCTGCAGACGCATGCCGCGGTTCAAACGATTGGTAAAGACACTAGCGACTTGGCCGCGCTCTCGTGCAACGCCGGTTTCCTTTTCGATAATAGACGCAAGGATCAGCATTTCTTCAGGAGATTGCACTGCGGCATCAGGGCTACGGTTTTCCCAGGCCGCCGCAATCAGCAAGGCCTGCCGGTCCTGCATCTGCTGCAAAACGTCAGTGCGATCCTGCCCGGCGACGATTTCATAGCTGTCCGGCGCCAGCGCCCCTTCGGCTGGGCGTTCGCCCGGGTCGCCATCCAGAATATCGATCGTCTTCAGCGCATCCACCACCTGCCAGCTGGTCACACCTTCAGCCAGAGCCACCCGGAACCGGGTATCACCAGCGGATTTCAGATCGTTGAATATCGCAGGAGCCTCATCCACACCGGGTTCAAACTCGGCGCGTTCGACAAATTTTCCAGAGGCCGGATCAAGTTCACGCACTTCGGCACGCATCCGGGTGACACCTACGCGATAGACGATCTCGGTTCCGCAGGTACTGGCGCCACCAAGGGTGATCTGATCTAGGATCTCCTCCATCGAGGTCCCGGGCTTCACCAGAAAGCTACCCGCTTTCAATTGGCTGGATTTTTCGGTGTATTTGGCGCTGAGCCGAAAGATCGTCCCCGAGGTGACAGCGCCCTGCTCTTCGAGCGAAGTACTGACACGGGTCATGTTGGACCCCGGGCGCACCTGGAGACAGATCGCCGTCTCCAGTGGGCCTTCGGCGGTATATTGCGACTTTCCCCAAAGGATGACGCCGCCCAAAAGGAACAGCATCACCACTAGCACCGTCAGCATATTGGAGGCCAGGCTACGCCACATTTATTTGGGTTTCCCAAAGACAACAGAGGCATTGGTGCCACCAAAACCAAAGGAGTTGGACAGCGCCACGTCGATCTTGCGGGCACGTTTTGCATTTGGTGCCAGATCCACAGGCGATTCCACTGCGGGATTATCCAGATTGATCGTCGGCGGGGCCACCTGATCGCGGATCGCCAGGATCGAGAAGATCGCCTCGATCGCGCCAGCCGCGCCCAGCAAATGACCGGTTGCCGATTTGGTCGACGACATTGTGACATTACCCGCGTGATCACCGAGCAGCCGCTCTACCGCGCCCAGCTCGATTGTATCCGCCATGGTCGAGGTGCCATGCGCATTGATATAGTCGATATCCTTGGGCTCCAGCCCTGCGTGTTTCAGTGCCGCCCGCATGGAACGTTCGCCGCCTTCGCCATCTTCGGACGGGGCAGTGATGTGATATGCATCGCCTGACAGGCCATAGCCCAGAACCTCGGCATAGATCTTTGCACCACGGGCCTTGGCGTGTTCATAGTCTTCCAGCACCACGATGCCGGCGCCTTCACCCATGACAAAACCATCCCGGTCAGTGTCATAGGGGCGTGATGCCGATTTAGGATCATCGGCACGTTTGGTCGACAGCGCCTTGCAGGCGTTGAAACCGGCAATACCGATCTCGCAGATCGCCGCTTCGGCACCGCCTGCAACCATCACATCGGCGTCGCCTGCCTTGATCAGACGGGCCGCATCACCAATGGCGTGAGCCCCGGTCGAACAGGCGGTCACAACCGAATGATTGGGGCCTTTGAAGCCAAACCGGATCGAGACCTGACCGGAAATCAGGTTGATCAGCGCGCCCGGAATAAAGAAAGGAGAAACCCGGCGCGGGCCTTTTTCCTTGATCATCACGGCAGTGTCGGCAATCGAGCTGAGCCCGCCAATGCCGGAGCCGATCATCACGCCGGTACGTTCGAGGCTCTCGGTGTCTTCCGGCATCCAGCCTGCGTCACGTACCGCCATATCCGCAGCAGCAATGCCGTAGAGGATGAAATCATCGATCTTTTTCTGATCTTTCTTGATCACCCAGTCATCAGGGTTGAACGTCCCCTCAGAGCCATCACCGCGCGGAACTTCGCAGGCGTAGGTCGTGGTTACACCGCTGGCCTCTGCGTCAAACAGCGTGATCGGTCCGGCGCCAGACTGGCCATCCAGCAGACGTGACCAGGTCTCTTCGACCCCGGTTGCCAATGGTGTGACCAATCCAAGTCCGGTTACAACTACTCGACGCATTCCATGCTCTCCTTTGCCTCGGCAATTCGTCCACTCAGATAGCTTGGATTGCCCAAGAGGTGCAAGTGCGCCAGTCGTACCGAAAGAGGGCGAACACCCGTAAATGGCGGAAAATACCCGATTGGGCATATCGGTTTATTCCAGAGACCGCTTGTTCAACCCAGGTTGCACCGCTCCAAGCCCCTTGGAGCGGCCAAGAAACGAACGCCAAAAGGAGGCTGAGCCGTACAGAAACATTCGGCACAGCCTCGCTTATGATCAATCATATTCCTTACAGGAATTCAGCGACTTGTTCCTGTTCAGGCTGCGCGGTCGCCAATGCTTCTTGCAGCGTGAGGCTTTTGCGGAACAGGGCACGCCCCACCAAAGTTCCGGCGATATTGGGAATATACTTCAGCCGTGAGATGTCATCCGCACTGCGCACAACGCCGCTCGCGATCACCGGCGATGCGGCATCGGCCGCCAGTGCTGATATCAGGCCTAGCTGGGCGTCGAGGTCCGACATGTCGCTGTCGATGTCGGTCACTATGATTCCCGCAAAGGGCGCCGCGCCAAAGGCAGCGATGTATGAGCCCGGCTCAAAGGCGCCAGCCTTCAGCCAGCCTTCGGTCATCACCTGCCCCTGCCAGACATCAACAGCCAGAACAATCTGATCCGGGTAGTGCTTGGCAAGTTCAGCCACCAAGCTGGGATCCCAGGCCGCAAGGGTTCCAACGACAACGCGGCCCGCGCCTTTGTCGATCCAGCTTTCGACGGCTTCACGGCTGCGCATGCCCCCACCAAGCTGAACCGGGATGCCAACCGTGCGGATAATTTCTTCGACCAGCTCCCGGTTGCCATCATCGCCCTTGATGGCATTGAAATCTGTCAGATGCATCCATTCGGCACCGGCATCGGCAAATTCCCGCGCCTTCTCGACAGGATCCACATGCCAGACCATCGGCTCATCCAGGCGCCCTTTTTCAAGGGTGACACAGCCTCCGTCCAGCAATTCCATTGTCGGGTAGATCATCATCGCAAAAGCCCTCCTGTTTGCTCAACTTAAACACGATACCACAGGGGATCATGTCTGAGGTCCAGCTTCTGCGAGATCAGCGCAACAGGAGAGACGCAAAACGGCGCTTCCCTAGTGGAAAGCGCCGTTCACGTAATCACAAAACTGTGAAGTCGACTTAGGAAGCTTCGGTGATGAACTTCACTGCGTCGCCAAAGGTCTGAATGGTTTCAGCCGCATCATCAGGGATCTCGATGCCGAACTCTTCTTCGAAGGCCATGACCAGCTCAACGGTGTCCAGGCTGTCTGCGCCCAGATCGTCGATAAAGGACGCGTTTTCGGTCACTTTGTCTTCTTCAACACCCAGGTGCTCTACAACGATCTTTTTTACGCGGTCTGCGACGTCGCTCATGTCTCTTCCTCGTTCTTCAGGGCATCTGCCCGGTTTTGCCCTTGCCCGCATGGGGTGGCGTGATTTTGCCCGTTGCGGGCGGTTCTGCCCCCAGCAACGAGAGCTTTCTGATCACAGCAGTAAACGGCTGGATCAGAACGAATATGGGCCGCCTATAGCACAGACCAGCGCAGAGGCAAATGGTTTCGCACCGCATCTCGCTGTTGCTGCACCCTCATAGTGGGCGACCCGATTTTGCAAATGGCGCCACCCTTTGTTCAAGACAAGAGGTCGCACCAATGTTTTTTGTTACACCGCTGATTAAATGCAACTTTTCTCCGAAACACCGAGGTAGATCCATCTGTCTGCCAGCGGCTACTTCGGCCTTTGTCAGCGACGAAATGCGCGGCGATTACGGCCCCGACCAAGAAAAATTCCGTTACAGCATCGCCATGCCACCATTCACGTGCAGCGTGGTGCCAGTCACGTAGGAGGCCTCTGGGCTGGCCAGATACAGCACCGCGGCGGCGATTTCTTTCGAATCTCCCATACGGGCGGCCGGGATCTGGGTCAGGATCGCGTCTTTCTGGCTGTCGTTCAGCTTGTCGGTCATAGCCGTGGCAATGAAACCGGGAGCGACCGCATTCACGGTGATGCCACGGTTGGCGACCTCATAGGCCAGGGATTTCGACATCCCCACCATACCCGCCTTGGAGGCCGCGTAATTGGCCTGACCGGGATTGCCGGTGGCGCCCACAACAGAGGAGATATTGATGATCCGGCCCCAGCGTGCCTTCATCATGCCGCGCAACACGCCCCGGCACAGACGCATGGTCGAGGTCAGGTTCACGTCCAGCACGCTTTGCCATTCCTCGTCCTTCATCCGCATAAAGAGATTGTCTTTGGTGATCCCGGCATTGTTGACCAGAATATCCACCCGCCCCAGCGCTTCGGCTGCCTGTTTAGGCAGCGCCTCAACGGCCTCAGCATCGCTGAGATTGCAGGTCAGCACAAAGGCCCGCTCGCCCAGCTCTGCGGCCAGTGCCTTTAGCGGGTCTTCACGGGTGCCGGACAGAGCCACGGTGGCGCCCGCTGCATGCAGCGCACGTGCAATATCGCCGCCAATGCCGCCCGAAGCCCCGGTGATCAGCGCCGTCTTGCCAGTCAAATCAAACATGTCATTTCCTCAATTTCAGATCCCAGAAGCACGCCGCATCTATTTAAGAGAACAGCTGCACTGCCTGGGCTATCGTTTATTGCTCGTTTCAGGCGCCTTTAACGCCGGCCACATCATCCGGAGTGCCAAACTGACGGCTGCTCAGGGACCGGTCGATCTTGCGGATCATCCCCGACAGCGCCTTGCCAGCACCAATTTCCCAGAATTCTGTCACGCCTTTGGCGGCCATCATCTGCACGCTTTCGCGCCAGCGCACCGAACCTGTGACCTGTTCTACCAGCAACTGGCGGATCAGCGCCGGATCCGTCACCTCATCGGCGCGGACGTTTGCGATCAATGGCACGGCCGGGGCTTTGATTTCGACCGCGGCCAGGGCTTCTGCCATCACATCGGCCGCAGGCTGCATCAGGGCACAATGGAACGGCGCGGACACAGGCAACATCACGGCGCGCTTGGCTCCACGTCCCTTGGCAATCTCTGCGGCGCGTTCAACGGCGGCCTTGTGACCAGAGACGACAACCTGTGTCGGGTCATTATCATTGGCGGCCTGGACGACCTCACCTTCGGCGGCGGCCTCGGCGGCAACCTCTTTCACGGTGGCAAAATCCAGCCCCAGAAGGGCCGCCATGGCGCCAACACCCACTGGCACAGCGCTTTGCATCGCCTGACCACGAGTGCGCAAAAGGCGCGCAGTATCCGCAACCGAAATCGCGCCAGCGGCCGCCAGAGCGGAATATTCCCCCAGCGAGTGACCCGCCACACAGGCCGCCTGGCTGATCGTGATCCCTTCGGCCTCGAGCGCGCGCATGGCTGCCATCGACGTTGCCATCAGGGCCGGTTGAGCATTTTGGGTCAGGGTCAGTGTTTCGATGTCTCCCTCCCAGATCAGGCCACTGAGGTTTTCCCCCAAGGCATCATCCACTTCATCAAACACAGCCTTTGCGGCGGGATATGCCCCTGCCAGCGCCTGCCCCATGCCGATGGTCTGGGCACCCTGGCCCGGGAACACAAATGCGATTGTCATGAATGACCTCATCTTTCACTGCCGTTTGTCTCGGTTTAGACGCAGCTGCCGCCCGGCACAAGAGAACTGCCCTGCCACGACTGCTCAGCGCCAGGTTTGGGAGAGTAGCCTGACCTTCCAATGCTTCGGAAACCGCAAGGTTTCGATCCCTCAGACATGCTTTGATAAACAAACCCTGTGCGGAGACTGACAGAGCAGCCCATTGCACGATAGCTGGCGATGGCTAGATTGAACCTATCCTCTTTTGCACAAGGATTATTCTCCCGTGCCCCATAGTAACTCCTCGTCCAGCTACGGCAGCGTCAGCAAGACCTTTCACTGGCTGACTGCTTTTTTGCTGATCACCGCTTTCCTGCTTGGGATGATTTCCAGCAATCTGGCCCACACCATCCAAAGCCCGGACTTTGACGGTGCGCAAGACACCATCGACCGCGCGGTTCTCCTGTTCTCGCTGCACAAAACGATTGGCTTGGCCAGCTTTTTTGTCGCTCTGGCCCGTATCCTCTGGGCCCTGCGCCAGCCTAAACCCGGTCTACTGCACCCCGACAACAAACCCGAAGCCCTCGCCGCCGAAGTGGTACACTGGATGCTCTACGGAGCCATGGTTGCCACGCCACTGACGGGTTGGATCCACCATGCGGCCACCACCGGTTTTGCCCCAATCTGGTGGCCCTTTGGCCAGAACCTGCCCTTTGTGCCCAAATCCGAGCCGGTATCGGCGCTGTTTGCCTCTCTGCACTGGATCGCGGGCAAGGCCTTGCTGATCTCGGTCGTTCTGCACGTAGCAGGTGCCATCAAACATGTGGTCATCGACCGCGATGCCACCCTCCGCCGCATGCTTCCGGGTACGCGCGCCCTGCCCGAACCGCCCGCGCAGACACACAGCGCGGTTCCGGCCTTTGTCGCCCTGGCACTCTGGGCTGCTATTCTGACAACAGGCGCGCTCCTGGGGGGGCAAGCACAGGATCACAGCACTCATGATCATGGGCACACCAGCAGTACCGTGCAATCTGCGCCCGAAGATGCATCGGGTTCAACAGATCCTGCTGAAACCAGCGTTGATGACGGTATTGGCAACTGGATTGTTGACAGCGGTAGGCTGGGACTGACCATTAAACAGATGGGCAGTGATATCACTGGAAGCTTTGCCAGTTGGGCCGCAGACATCCAATTTGATGATCCTGAAACCCCAGGCCCTGCAGGGCAAGTGGCCGTAGAGATCGACATCAAATCCCTTAGCCTTGGCACCGTGACCGATCAGGCCATGGGAGCGGATTATTTCGACAGCTCTACCTACCCAACAGCACGGTTTGAGGCCACGCTTGAAAAACTTGAAACCGGGTATCAGGCTGTTGGGCAGCTCACCATCCGCGACAAAAGCCTGCCGCTCACCCTGCCGTTCACGCTCGCGCTCAAAGAGAACCACGCCGAGATGTCCGGACAGGTGACGGTCAACCGCCTGGATTTTGACATTGGTCTGGGAACACAGGATGCCGCTACCCTAGGGTTTGATGTGGTCATTGAAATCTCGCTCAAAGCCGAACGGCGGGGCTGATTTAGCTCCTTCAATATCTGCTGAGAGCACGGCTTGCGGCCCTTTCCAATTCACTTTGGAAAGGGCTTTTGCACGTCCGCCGCCCCCTTCCCCCGCTGTAGCCTTGCCCTTCGTCGCACGGCCCAAAACTCTAGGTCGCACGGCTTTCTTGGCTACCACATTTGGCCAGCATCACTGGCAGTGCAAACCATTCAAATCTACCGGCCTGCCGACTTATTTTCTTCCGAGCACAAAAAGACCGCCGCCCTTTCGCAGGGCGGCGGCAAATTGCAGTCAAAATTGTTGCGGCGGATTACTCGGCTTTCATCGCTTCGATGGAAATCTGCAGCGCCACTTCATCACTGACGAAGGGGGCAAATTTGCCCAGCTCAAAATCCGACCGCACCAATGTCGTCGTCGCATTGAAACCAGCCCAGGGCTTGCCCGCCATTGGGTGGTCGCCCATCTGGTTGAGGTTGGCATCCAGAACCACAGATTTGGTCACACCGTTCAGAGTCAGATCGCCGGTAATCTTGGCTGTTGTATCACCAGTCACTGCGATGCTTGTGGAGGTGAAGGTGACCATCTCATCACCCGCAGCGGCAAAGAAGTCTTTGGACATGAAGTGATCAAAACGCGCCTGCCAGCCTGTCAGCATCGAGCTGAGCGGCATGGAAACCGAAACGCTGGACTCAGCCGGAGCCTCCTGATCGAACATGATCTCGCCTTCGAACCCAGAGAACATGCCCCAGGTGGTGGAATAGCCCAGGTGGTTATAGCTGAACAGCACCTGGCTGTGGCTGGAATCCAGAACATATTTTTCCGGAGCCGCGACGGCGGCGGATGCGGTCAAGCCTGCAAGGGCCGCTGCAAAAAAGATGGTTTTCATGAGGGTAGAGCTCCATTGGATAAGACGATCAGGTGATCAGGGTCTATTGAACTGATTGTTCCCAGTGGTTCAAACCTGTGTCGTTCCCAGCCAAAAGAAAAGTCGCATTTGCCAACATGTTCTGTTGAGAAAAAAACATTGGCCCTGCGCATCTGTGCAGAGCCCTTGGTTTATTAGCACTTTCCAACAACGGCCTGCCGCCCGATCACGTTTTGTTGAAACCCCGGATGGTCAGCCGAATGCCGACCTTGGGTACGGCTGTGCAAATAAGGAGGAGCGTAAAAAAGCTGAACAAGAGCTGCGCGAGACGTTCCACCAAGCCTCGCGGCCCCGTACTTCGCCGACGTTCTTTCCCCGCAACTCTCGCCTTTGCTCTCCCAACCCAAGTTTCGTGATTGGGATTCAAGCACTGTCTCAGTTGAACAGTTGTACAGCACCACTCAGCTGATCGCGTAGCTGGCTTCGGGCTGCGGCGCTGCCAAGCGGCACTTCGATCAGCAAACTGCCATCATTTTCATATAGCTCTACCGCACCGGCTGTCAGGCGAGCGCCACCAAGGGTGTCATACCCGCGACGCAGGACCGTTTTAGGATGCCCCCGCGAATCCATGCGCAGTATGCGCAACTCGCGCCGCACAGGATCAAAGCAGGCTTCGGGCTGGCCGCGCGGGTCACGCACCGTCAGCAAGACAAGTCCCAGCACAAAGAACAGCACCGAAACGCCGACTTTCATCAAGCTCAGCTCAGGGTCCGACGTTTCCCCCGGGAACAGCCACAGGCCGCTTGCGCTCAGCAGGATCGCAGCCCCGAGGGCGCGGATCAGAACCGTGCGCGCACGCCAGTTGGCCTCAAAATTCAGCACCAATGGCATGGCCGCTGCAATGTTCTTGCTGCCTGCCAAATCATTCAAGGCCGCTGCAGGGCGCGCAGCAGGATACGAAAGGGACGCCGGACTGGTAAGGTTCATTCTCATCTGCCTCGTTCTGCCTGCCCGATTTTGACCTGCCGTTGGTCTTCGGGCTATTAACTTTTCGTTAACCATACATGACCTTACGAATGGGGCAACATTGGGGCAGCACGTGAAGAGACTGTTTTTGTGCCAATTAAATCACCCAAAGATCATGTATTTCCAAGGCTTGCCCACTTTGACACACCTCTTTGGTCTCCATTGGCACCTCCCGGTCTTTCTGTGCGACGCCTGCCGGGATGATCCCCCTCGTCTGGGGCTGCGCCATTTGACCTTGCTCTTTGCGTCAAAGCCGCTATATGAGGCCATCCTTCCGCGACACATTCGATCCGCGCAGACTCTCGTGACAGGGCAGCGGAAGGCTCAACCGCCCCGTCTATGAAATGCGCCTTGAAACAAACTGGAGTTCGCATGCCCCTCTATGAGCATGTCATGATTGCGCGTCAGGACCTGTCCAACTCGCAAGCTGAAGGCCTTATCGAACACTTTGGTGCCGTATTGGCTGACAACGAAGGTAAACTCGTTGACAGTGAATACTGGGGCGTCAAAACGATGGCCTACAAGATCAACAAAAACCGCAAAGGCCACTACGCCTTCCTGCGCACCGATGCTTCTGCAGCGGCTGTTCAGGAAATGGAACGCCTGATGCGCCTGCATGATGACGTGATGCGCGTTCTGACCATCAAGGTCGACGAGCACGCCGAAGGCCCTTCGGTCCAGATGCAGAAACGTGACGAACGCGACACCCGTCGCGAGCGCCGCTGATCTAGCTTGAGAAAAGGACGCTAAACCATGGCCGCAAAACCATTTTTCCGTCGCCGCAAAGTCTGCCCCTTCTCGGGCGACAATGCTCCGAAGATCGACTACAAAGACACTCGTCTTCTGCAGCGCTACATTTCTGAGCGTGGCAAGATCGTACCTTCGCGTATCACCGCCGTTTCGGCAAAGAAGCAGCGTGAACTGGCCCGTGCTATCAAGCGCGCCCGCTTCCTCGCCCTGCTGCCTTATGCCGTTAAGTAAGGAGACCTGAGCAATGCAAGTTATCCTTCTTGAACGTGTCGCCAAGCTGGGCCAGATGGGTGACGTCGTAGACGTCAAACCCGGTTATGCCCGCAACTTCCTGCTGCCCCAGGCGAAAGCCAAGGTCGCATCGGAAGCCAACCTGGCAGCATTTGATGACCAGAAAGCGCAGCTGGAAGCACGCAATCTGGAAACCAAAGCAGAAGCCGCTGCTCTGGCTGAAAAGCTGGACGGTCAGCAGTTCATCGTGATTCGTTCGGCATCTGATGCCGGCGCTCTCTACGGTTCCGTCACCCCGCGTGACGCCGCAGAATCCGCCATCGAAGCTGGTTTCACAGTCGACAAAAAACAGGTCGTTCTGATCAACCCGATCAAAGACCTGGGTGTTCACACCGTTGTCGTCAAACTGCACCCCGAAGTCGAAGCACAGATCAATCTGAACGTCGCCCGTTCGGAAGAAGAAGCTGAGCTTCAGGCCTCTGGCAAATCGATCCAGGAGCTGGCCGCCGAAGAGGAAGCCGCTGCTGAATTCGAAATCGCCGAGCTGTTCGACGATATCGGCTCTGCAGCATCGGATGATGACGAGGGCGATGCCCCCGTTGCCGCCGATGACGAGACCAACGCCTGATCCGTAAGCGATCTTTTGCACAAATCAATGAGGCCACTCCCCTGCGGAGTGGCCTTTTTGCTGTCCAGTCGCTGACCAACTGCTGCCCTAAGGCCTTGCGGGGCTGGCTCTCTCCAGAACTCGGGCCTATTCTGCATGCGTATCATCTGTGAATTCCAAAGGAGCAGAATAATGAGTGGTAGATTTTTTGCGGCTCTGGCCAGCGGCATCCTTCTGATGGCGGTTGCCGCCTGCGACACCGTCCCACTGGAAGCGCCGCTTCAGGTCAGTGGGACACTCGGGGCCAGCTTCAACAGCGATGAAGCCCAGTGCCGCGCCGAAGCCCGTCGTGTCGGACAGGGGCATATCGGCAAGACTGCCGCGGTCGGTGGGGTCGGAGGCGCCTTGGCCGGGGCAACAGAAAGCCGTGATAAAGCCCTCGCGGGAGCTGTCATCGGGGCGGCAGTTGGGGCCGCGATTGGCGATGCCGAGATCAAACAGGCCCAGCGGAACTATCTGGTTCAATGCATGCAGCGGCTTGGTCATCCGGTCATCGGCTGACTTATGAAAACAGCCAGAGCACAGCTTCATCGCTCTGAAAAAACAGGTCGGGCTTGTTACAGTTCGGCCGCGTCGTCCGGCAGATATTCCAGAATATCGCCGGGCTGACACTCCAGAAACTGGCAAATCGCATCCAGCGTCGCAAAGCGGACGCCCTTGACCTTGCCGGATTTCAGCAAAGACAGATTAGCCTCAGTAATGCCCACGGCGGCAGCCAGAGCACGCGACGTCACCTTGCGACGCACCAGCATCATGTCGAGGTTTACCCGGATTGGCACCAGCGTCTCCTCATAGGAATTGATTGTTCTCGTCTTCGATTTCAGCTGCCCGCGTCAGTGTCCCGGACAAGGCGACCATGACCACGGCGAGAACCAGAAACACCGTATCAATTTCAAAAGGGGCCCACTGCACCTCCATGAGTTCCGGCGCAACCCGTCCCATGGACATCGCCAGGGGGACTACATTCATAAAGGCATAGAGCGCCGCCCACATCATCGCCAACCCAGCACCGCAGAAGCGCAGCCCACGGGCCAGAGCGCGAAACATGTGAGTGCGCCCAAGCTTGAGAAGCAGGTGCGCCTGCCAGAAGGTCGTGAGTATACCGCAGAGAAAAACCGTGGAGAAAAACAGGCCGAGCGCGATGCCCAGCGTGGCAGGAGCAAAGTCTTGCGGCGGAAAATCAGCCAGATCCCAAATCTCGTCATAGTCCCCGATGATCACCAGCCCAAAAATCATGGCCATATAGACCAACATCAACCCGCCGGTTGCCGCCATCAGAATTCTTGCGACCAAAGCCATGGCTTCTCCTCTCGTTACACAGGTCATCGCAGCCAATCGGCGCCAAAGCAAGTGTTTTCGTAATTCTTGTATGTTTTATTGTTTTACAGAAATTTATTGTTGCAGATCAAAAATTCCCCCCTATGTTCCAGGCCTATCAACAGAGGCTGTGTTGCGGCCTGCCATTTTAACAAGGAACTCCCCCATGACGCCCCAAAAGACGCCCAAATTGATCCTGACCGCTTCCGTCACCGCGCTTGGTCTGATTGTGACCGCCTGCGGTCTATCGCCCACAGCAGAGCCACTGCGCCTGAGTGGGCCTGCCAATGCGGCCTATGCTTCCGATCTTGCGGACTGTCGCCAAATTGCGATGCAATATGACAATGAGCTGACTTCTGAAGGGGCCATTGCGGGGGCGCTGATCGGGGCAGCGGCAGGGGCGACCGAGTCGCATGAAGATGCCTTGGCGGGGGCGGCCATTGGCGGGCTGATCGGCGCCGGCGAAGGCACCATGGAGAAAGAAGAAAAGCAGCGTGAAATGATCATCCGTTGCATGCAGAACCGCGGACACCCCGTCATCGGATAAACGGCCCGCAGCCAAGGGGGCAAAGCAGCATGACATTCCTGCTTTGCCCCTTTTGCCTGCTTTGCCCCTTTTGAATGCCACATCGGAAAGGAACCGCCGATCAAAAGCCTGCATCTTTTGTGTCCGTCACGAAAAAGATAGCATCCCACAAAACACTGGGCTGCAAGCCAGCCTGCACCGGTTGCACCCGAGTTAGACCGACGGTGAACCAGATCGCGGTGCCAGATCGAGGCGCCAAGCGCATAAGACCTCAGAGCGGAGCTTTCATTAGATGACCACATCCCTGCGTCGCAGATTTTTTCCTGTACTGATTTGCCTGCTTCCCAGCCTCGCAGTCACCGCCTGCAGTGACCCAACGCAGGGAGCCGGCAGCCGCGCTGACACAGGATCGGAAACGCAGCGCAGCCTACCGCTTTACCCAAATGAAACCCCTGCCCTGCGGCAACGCATCAATTTTTGGGCCGATGAACATGAGGTGCCGCGCGCATTGGTGCATCGCCTAGCCGTGCGCGAAAGCACCCATCGCCCGGGCGCCATCAACCCTCCCTATTACGGGTTGCTGCAAATCCATCCGGCTACTGCCCGCTCCATGGGGTTTCAGGGAGAACCGCGAGAGCTGCTCGATGCAGATACCAATCTGGAGTTCTCTGTCAAATATCTGCGCGGAGCCTGGCTGTTGTCTGACGGTAGTTTCGACACCGCCGTCAAACACTATTCCCGCGGCTATTGGCATGAGGCCAAGCGGCGCGGCATGCTGAAAGAGACCGGCTTGATTGAATAGGCGCGGGCACAAACAACACAGAATTGATCTGCCGCGCTGTCATTTTGCTGTTATCCTTGCTGGATACCAACAAGAAAACCGCTTTTGGGAGTAAAGTGATGCCGATCACCTTTAACCGCCGATCCTTTCTTGCCGGAACCGCTGGCTTGGTTGCGCTCCATCCATTCTCGTTGCAAGCCGCCAGTAATCAGGTGCATCTGCGCCTGATGGAGACGACAGACCTGCATGTCCATGTCTTTCCCTATGACTATTACGCCGACAAACCCCGCAACACCGTTGGCCTGGCGCGCACTGCCTCTATCGTCAAAGAAATCCGGGCCGAGGCGACTAATTCCCTGCTGCTCGACAATGGTGACTTTTTGCAGGGCAACCCAATGGGGGATTACATCGCCTACGAACGCGGCATGCGCGAAGGCGATCTGCACCCGGTGATTGCCGCAATGAATGCAGTTGGATTTGACGCCTCGACGCTGGGCAATCATGAATTCAACTATGGGCTTGAGTTTCTGATGAAATCCCTTTCGGGTGCCGGTTTCCCCGTGGTCTGTGCCAATATCGCAAAAGAGCTTGGTGCAACCCCGCGTGACGACAAGACCCTGCTTCCCCCCTACGTTCTGATCGAGCGCGAACTGGTTGATGGCGTCGGCCAGAAACACCCAATCAAGATCGGCCTCATCGGCTTTGTGCCGCCTCAGGTGATGAACTGGGATCGGCGCCATCTCGACGGAAGCGTCCAGGCACGCGACATCCTGCAATCGGCGCGCGCCTATGTGCCTGAAATGAAGGAAAAAGGCGCCGATATCATCATCGCGCTATCGCATTCCGGCATTGGCAGTGCGCGCGAAAGCGAAGGTATGGAAAACGCCTCTTTGCCACTGGCCGCAGTCGAAGGCATCGACGCCATCCTGACAGGCCACAGCCATCTGGTTTTCCCCTCCTCGCGCTATGCAGACCTGGAAGGGATCGACGCCGACAAAGGCACCCTGCACGGCAAACCGGCCACCATGGGCGGCTATTGGGGCAGCCATCTTGGCCTGATCGACCTAATGTTGGAACGCGACGGCAATGGCTGGCGTGTCGCCGGGCACGCATCAGAGGCGCGGCCTATTTCGCAACGCAACGACGATCGCTCCATCACCGCCCTAGTCGAGAGCGATGCGACTGTGCTGGCAGCCGCCGCCAAGGAACACGAAGAAACACTGGCCTATGTGCGCCGCGCGGTGGGCAAGACTGACGCGCCCCTGCACAGCTATTTTGCCCTAGTGGCAGATGACCCCTCGGTGCAGATCGTGTCGATCGCGCAAAGCTGGTACATCGCCCAGATGTTGCAGGGAACCGAATACGAAGGTCTGCCTATCCTGTCGGCTGCCGCTCCCTTCAAGGCCGGTGGTCGCGGTGGTCCGGAGTATTTCACGGATGTCCCCAAGGGGGATGTTGCGATCAAGAATGTCTCTGACCTCTATCTTTATCCCAATACAGCGCGTGCAGTTCTGGTCACCGGGGCGCAGGTCAAGGACTGGCTGGAACGCTCTGCTGGGATGTTCAACCAGATTGAGCCTGGCAAAGCCGACCAGCTGCTGCTGAACTCCGATTTCCCCAGTTACAATTTCGATGTCATTGATGGGGTGAACTATCAGATTGATCTGAGCCAGCCGTCCAAATTCGGCCCCAAGGGCGCATTGGATAACCCGGCAGCAAGCCGGATTGTCAATCTCACCTACCAGGGTGCGCCTGTTGATCCGGCTGCCCGTTTTGTCATTGCCACCAACAACTATCGCGCCTCTGGCGGCGGCGCCTTCCCCGGTGCGCTCGGCGATACTGTGATCTTTGAAGGGCCGGATACAAACCGCGACGTCATTGTCCGCTACATCGTCGAAAAGGGCACCATCAGCCCACGCGCCGACTCCAATTGGCGCTTTGTGCCGCTGCCAGGAACCAGTGTTCTATTTGACACCGGGCCAAAGGCTGCTGACTACGTCGATAGTCTCGAGGGCCTGAACATTCAGGCCGACGGCGAAAGCCCTGATGGCTTTGCCCGCTTTAAAATCCAGCTCTGAAAGCAGCCCACCAAATACGAAAAGGCCCGGCAAATTGCCGGGCCTTTTGAATAATATGAAAGCACAGGAACCCTAGAAATCGTCCCAGGCACGTGCACTGTCGGTACCCGTTGCTGTCAGCTTTCCTGCCCCCTCCAACTCTGTGTCCCATCCCTCGCCCATATCATCAGCGAGCGGTTCTGAGGAAACCACAGTCGGAGCTGCCCGCGCGGGGCCATTCAGGTTTGCTGTTGCAGTACTGATTTCGAAATGCGCCATCAGCTCAGTCAGTTTCGTCGCATCCGATTTCAGCAGGTGCCCGGCTGCCGTCGCCTGTTCCACCATGGCAGCATTCTGCTGCGTTACCTGATCCAGCTGGGACACACCTGTGTTGATCTCATGCAGGCCCGTGGATTGCTCCACAGCCCCTTCGGCAATGCCTGACACCTTCTTTGAGATTTGGCTGACCTGGGTCACGATGCTCTGTAGGGCTTCGCCTGCCCGACCAACCAGATCCACACCGCGTTCCACCTGGCGAGAACTGTCATCGATCAGCGTTTTGATTTCCATCGCCGCACTAGAGGAGCGCTGCGCAAGGGCACGCACCTCGGAGGCGACAACGGCAAAGCCACGCCCTGCCTCTCCGGCCCGCGCCGCTTCAACCCCGGCATTGAGCGCCAAAAGGTTGGTTTGGAAGGCGATATCGTCGATAACTGAAATGATCTGTGAAATGCTCTGCGAGGATTGCTCGATCTCGGTCATCGCCGCGACAGCATTCTGCACAACCTCATCGCTGGTTTCAGCCTCGACACGGGCATTCTCCATCGTCTGCTCCACCGAGCGCGCGCCTTCGGCTGCGGATTTCACCGATGCCGTCAGCTCATCCAGTGCTGCAGCAGTTTCTTCCAGCGTTGCAGCCTGGCTTTCGGTACGGTGTGACAGATCATCTGAGGCCTGGCTGATCTCGCCTGCGCCATTGCGAATACTGCCAGAGGTTTCCACGACCTTTCCAACGATATCGTTGAGCGTACCAACCGTGGTGTTGAAGTCACTGCGCAGCCCTTCATAGTCTTCAGGGAAGGCGTCTTCGATACGCACGGCAAGCTTGCCCTGCGACAGGAGTGACAACCGGTTACTAAGCTCCTGCACAACTCTGTTGAGTTCTGCATCCCGTCCTTCGGCCTTCTTTTTCTCCAGCTCCTGCATCTCAACCAATGCATCCCGGAACACTTCCAGCGCCCGAGCCATCTCGCCGACTTCGTCGCCACGATCCTGCCCCTGGATTTCGACGGCATTGTTGCCTGCGGCCAGCCCCTTCATCGAACCAGTGATCCGGTTAACTGCTCGCGCCAGACTTGTGCCGACGATCAGAGCAAATGCTCCACCCAGCAGAATTGCAATCCCGATCGCCGCTGGAATCATGGTCCGTGCGGTATTGGAAATGGCTGTATTTTCGGCCTGCCGGGCCTTCATCAGTGCCTGTTCTTCGATCTGCACTTTCGCCATGATGGAGGTAAAGCTGTCAAAATATGCAGCGCCATGGCCTTCGCGCACCAGGTCCGCCATGTCATCCATGGTTCTGGAATCGCCGATTTGGCGGCGCATAGCCAGCAGTGGCTCAACCGCTTCGACGCGCCATTGGGCGACCGTCTTCGAGATCTTCTCTAGCCGGTTGACTTGAAGAAGACGGTCAAAGACCGATTCAGTCAGTTTGACAGTCAGCCCATCAAAATGCGTTACGCCCGTTTCATAGGGCTCCAGAAAAACCGGATCCCCAGACAGCAAAAAGCCACGCATGCCGGATTCCATGCTGACGGCCGTTGCCAATAGATCATTGGCCTGACTGATAACCTCATGGGCCAATTCTACCGCCTGCAGCGAACTGTTCAGATAGTCAGGGCTGGCGATACCAGTTCGCACCAGGGTGCTAAAAACCTGTCGACGATCTGTCAGAAGGACTTCTTCTTCTTCGATGAACTTGAGGATTTCCCCACGGAGACTTTCAAAAAAGACCTCACTCTTGGCCTTTTTCACCTCTGCGGCCATGTCATTCATGGTCAGGGCATCGCCAATGTCGCGGCGCAACTGAATTGCCCCTTCGGCGACATCGCTTTGCCAGGCACGCAGGGTCTCTTCGGCCTTGCTCAACTGTTCCAGTATCGCAGGCTCCTCCTGAACGGTTTGGCGCAACTCAGCAAATGCTGCATAGGTCTCAACCGAGCCTTGCTCATAGGGGGTCAGGTATTGCTCCTGCCCTGCCAGCAAATAGCCCCGCAGACTTGCCTCCATCTCGAGCGCCGAGGCGGTAATATGGGAAACCTCATCCAAAACATGCTGCGTATGCTCGACCTTGTGAGAGGTCTCCTCCATACGCCGAAGGTCAACAACGGTAAGAACACCAACACCTGCAATCAACAGCAGCGGAAACAGCGCTGCTGAAATAACTTTTGTCTTTGTTTTCAGATTAGCGAGCGAGAAACGCCGCCGTTTGTGCCTATCTTTTTCGGTCATACCCTATGCCCTGTTGTAGCAGTCTCAATCTGAGCTTGGCGGCAAATCCTTACAAACTTGTTAGTTGTGTGCGTAAATCGGCAAATATCTCAAGTTGAGTTTCAAAAAACAACATTCATACAAAGAAAATGGGCAGCTAGCGGCTGAAAAACTGAAAAAGCTGTTTACACCTTGGAAAAACAAAAAGGCCGCCCAGAGGGCGACCTTTCGTAACTTGCCAGTCGTAGCCGACCAGTTGGAATTTTCCTGGGCAGAAGTTTACTCTTCTTCCAGCGCCTCAACGGCCTTTTGCAGATCTTCTTTCGAGACTTCCTTGTCTTCAACCTTCGCCTGCTCAAACAGGTGGTCGATGACTTTATCTTCGAAGATCGGTGCCCGCAGCTGCTGCTGCATCTGTGCGTTCTGCTGAATGAATTCAAAGAACTGACGTTCCTGACCAGGGTACTGACGCGCCTGCGCCATGATCGCCTGGGTCATTTCAGCGTCGGTCACTTCGACTTCGGCTTTCTGGCCAAGCTCTGCCAGAAGCAGGCCTAGACGCACGCGGCGTTCGGCCAGCTTGTTGTGCTCTTCAGTGGCTTCGATCTCATCGTGGTCGTGGCCCTGAACGTCAGGGTTTTCTTCGTGCCACAGCTGGTGTGCGATCTGCTTGGCTTCTGCTTCAAGCAGCGACGGTGGCAGGTCAAAGGAGACCAGCTCGTCGAGCTTGTCAAGAGTGGCGCGCTTCATCACGGCGCGGGCAGCACCGGCATATTCAGCTTCCAGACGCTCACGGATCTGTGTTTTCAGACCATCGAGATCTTCGGCACCGAATTTCTTGGCCATCTCGTCATTGATCTCAGCAGCCTTGGGCGCCTTGACCTCTTTGATGGTGCAAGAGAACACAGCTTCTTTGCCCGCCAGGTGCTCGGCCTGATACTCTTCGGGGAAGGTTACTGTGACGTCTTTTTCGTCGCCAGTCTTCACGCCAACCAGCTGCTCTTCGAAGCCGGGGATGAAGGAGTTGGAGCCCAGAACCAGTGGGTAGTCGTCAGCCGCGCCGCCTTCGAAGGCTTCGCCGTCAACTTTACCCAAGAAGTCGATGACAACCTGGTCACCGTCTTCAGCGGCTGCGCCCTCTTCGCGGGCTTCGAATTCCTGGGCGTTTTCAGCCAGGTTTTCCAGCGCCTCGGTGACGGCTTCGTCCTCGGCCTTTACGACCAGCTTTTCCAGTGTAACACCGGAAAGATCAACTTCAGGGATCTCGGGCAGCGCCTCATAGGACATCTCGACGTTGACGTCGTCGCCCTCTTTCCAGTCTTCGTTGGTCATTTTGACGTCAGGCTGCATCGCAGGACGGTCGCCGCTGTCTTCGAAATGCTTGTTCATAGCGCCGTCTACGGCTTCCTGCATGGCTTCGCCCATCAGACGTTCGCCAAACTGCTTTTTCAGCAGCGCCATTGGGACTTTGCCTTTGCGAAAGCCCTTCATTTCGACTTCTGGCTGAGCTTCAACCAGTTTTTCATTGACCTTCGCGTCCAGCTCGGCAGCTGTAACCGTGATGGCGTAGCCGCGTTTCAGACCTTCGTTCAGCGTCTCGGTGACCTGCATCCTATACCCCATAGAGATTCGGGGCGCGCGCGCAGGCTCCGCCCCCAGACAATTTGAGGCCTTCTATTGTTACTGGCGGCGCGGTGCAAGAGGCATTGCCTCTTTCGCCCACTCAAACCGGCATTTCCCGCGCTTTTTGCGGGTAAAACGAAAAAAGACACGCCCCCGATTTGGGAACGTGTCTCTTGTTTTGAAAACGCGAGGGAAGCGTGTCTTCAGAACTTCCAGCGTGCACCGGCCAGGATTACATTCGCATCCTGGTAAGTGGTTGCCGAAGTATCCGCGTAGGAATAGTCGCGGTAGGCCAAGTAGGCCTCGACATTGTAGCGGTCGATTTTCTGAACTGCGGCCAGGCCCCAGGATTCCGACGAGTCGCCATTGGAGACCAGGTCGGAGCCATCATAGTAGTCAACCGAGAAGGACGTTGTACCAGCAGCAATCAGATCAGCCGAATAGCCGAGTTTTGCGTAGGCGTAGTTGCCGGAGATATCACGATCGCCTGCAGCCAGCGACAAAGACAGACCGGTGTCTTTGTGCAGCACAGAGATCGATCCAGTGACATCGCGACGGTCCTGACGACCAGTCTGCTCGGTCCAAGCAGCACCGATACCAGCGTCCAGTGCAAAGGCACCGAGTTCGTCGTTGCTATAGCGCACGGCGACGTCATAGGTTTCGCGATCGTTGTTGGCGGCCAGGATATCGGTACCATAGGACGCCGAGAAGACAAAACCAGCATAGTTGTTGGAATCGTAGCGCACACGGCCCAGACGGCTGCCGTCGAGATCGGTGAAGGCATCGCCCACGGTAACGCCGCTCAGGGCACCAGCCGAGGTGCGGAAGGCATAGCCGCCCGCGGAGTCAGCAACAGATGTGCTGGCGCCGAGACCGGTTCCGGAGAAATCAGCGTAAGCAATCCCATCAGTGGCCATCGAGCCCTGACCAGCAGAGAACTTGCCGTAGTTAGCGGTCTCGAACTGGAAGTCTACGTGACGGATATTGGTGCGGCTCCAGCTGACGGCGTCGCCCTTGGTGGTCTGATTGATACCATCCGAGGCGCGGAAGCTGAACGCGGTTTCAAAGTTGAACCGCAGAGTGTTGGCGCCATAGGCCTGTTCGACCCAGAAGCCGATCCGCGAATTGGAACCGGAGTTGTCGACGATACGATTGTAGTCGTCGGTCCCGTCGTCGAAGGATTGGAAGGATGGGTTGAACTGACCATACCAGCGGAAGCTGCCACCGTTGTCATTGGTGTAGGTCGGGCCCGCAAAAGCCGGTGCCGCAAGCAGGACGGCTGCCACAGCCGCGCTGCTGCGCAATACGAGTTTGGTGCTCATGGATCTGAGTCTCCTAGTTGTACCTATAGGGACCAGGCTCCCTCCATCCCAGGGATCCCGTCCTCTCTTGATGGGTATCATTCAGTTTTCGCCTCGCGCAGTCTTGAAAAACAAATAGGAATTCCAGCATCGCAAAAAAGGTCAAATAACGCCAAATGCCTGTTGAAATCGGCAATTTTTTGCAACCATGCGATAAACTTAAGTGAAGCAGATCACTTAACGCCTGCACTCAAGACAGGGCAGCTTTGCACTCAGCGAAACCCTCCCCGGTTTCGAGTTATTTCCCCCCTATTCACAGATTCTTTTTTCTTCATTTTTAGGGCTCCGGCTGGCTCATCTTTGTCTCGAAAGCCCTGTCTCGCAGCCCGGTGCATGGCCTTGTCACAGGATCCTTCCGCAGTTCAAAGCCTATTCAAGATCCGCACAGCAAGTGCAAATCGCAGCGATTTTCCTTCAGATCATTGTCTGTACGTCGCCCAGACGCCGAAAAACCAACACTGTAGGATAGCTAGACCGTTTCTTGGACAAATCCATCGCCGATCAACCAAAGAGGCGCAATTGTTTGCCAAATCCCGCAGACGAAGCCCCGCGTATTCCATTTCGGTTTCGGGTCTCGTCTCCAACCCACCGCGCTCATAGAGTCATGCTACAATTTGTCCGCGTTCAGGAAAGCCAATGAGCTCAAAAGACGAGAAACCATGTTCGGCGATCTTGCCCACAGAAGGCATGTCAAAAGTTATCATTTGCTGAAAGGCCCTCCTCGCACAATGTCAAAAGCCGACCCCAAAGAGTACGTTCCGCCCGCCGCACCTGCCATCCTGCAGCTCGCAGACAGATTTGGCATGCGTTTGGTCGACAAGCATCCTTGCATCGATTTTCCAGTGTTGATTTATCCAGTGTTGATCTGACCAGTGCCGACAGCACGTGGTTGGCGCAATTGGATTTTTGTGATCGGGCCCTTCCAGGCTGAGAGGTCCAGGTCGGGACGCAACAGTACACGGTGTTACAGGTCACAGCGTTCTCGAAATGCCTGCCGCCGACGATCCATTCCTATTTTCTTATTGCCCGCTTTTCTTATAGCCCGCGCCGAAATCGCATTGTGCTTGGCAAAAGGCGTTGGGTCGGCGTCTATTTTTCTTTTAAATACTCTATCTAAACGGGGCTTACTGCCAGAACCTAGCAATGACATCAAAGTCGAGCAAGACGCCGCCTCCTGGGGCATTTTCTTGTAGCTCAGGCCTTTCGAACGACAACAGTTTCCTCCCCAGCCCCTGCGATACGCCTGTATTGAAACCAGACAGCCTTTTGGGGTGTTGACTGACATCAATGTAAAGTGCTCGCAAACGTAAGATATTCACACCCAAGCACGACGCCAACGCCATTTCCCTTTTGAGGTTTGAATGTCAGACTCAACGTCCTGCAAACGCGTAGTCTCTGTCGGTTCGATGGGGCTCGAAGGGTTTCTTCGCCTGCCACCAGATCCTCTAGGATTAGTGATTTTCGCCCACGGCGCGGGTAGCAGCCACCTGAGCCTTCGCAATAATTTCGTCGCTGAGGAATTCGAAAAGCGTGCAATTACAATCCTTCTTTTCGATCTGCTCACAGAAGAGGAAACGCAAAATCACGCAAATGTATTCGATATCAAGCTGCTCAGCATGCGGATGGTTGATGCAATCTTTTGGTCGCGGGCCAATTCAGACATTCCGGCGCTCCCCGTCGGGCTCTTCGGATCAAGCACCGGAGCGGCGGCGGCGCTCGTTGCTGCCGCAAGAACGCCTTCCGATGTCATAACGGTGGTTTCGCGCGGAGGCCGTCCCGACCTGGCCGACGATGCCTTACCGCAGGTTCACGCGCCCGTTCTTTTGATCGCTGGCAGAAAAGACTATCCGGTAGTCCGGTTGAATGAGGCCGCTGCAGAACGGCTGACCTGCACATGGAAGCTGGAAGTCGTGGATGGTGCCACGCATCTGTTCAAAGAGTCCGGCGCCTTGGAGCAGGAGGTGGTTAGCCTCGCAGGCGCTTGGTTCGAAACGCATTCGACAAAGGCGGAGACAAGATTATGAGCGAGTTTCTCAACCGAACCGAGGCCGGAAAGGCGCTTGGCGCCGCGCTGGCCCTCAAAGGCTACAAAGATCCGGTTATTTTAGCCCTGCCCCGCGGTGGCGTACCCGTTGCGATCGAGGTCGTGCGCGCGCTTCGCGCGCCGATCGATCTGGTGATGGTTCGCAAGATCGGCATGCCCGGACAGCCTGAACTCGCCGTGGCGGCCATAGTAAATGGTGACCATCCTCAACTTGCCATCAACGAGGACGTTGCTGAACATGCCGGTCTGTCGCATGATGCCATTTGGCGAATGGCGCAGACCCGACTGACAGAGATACGACGCAGACGTGAACTCTATGTACAAGGCCGTGGCTCGATCCCTGTTGAGGGCCGCACGGCTATCGTGGTTGATGACGGTATAGCAACAGGAGCAACGGTTCGCGCCTCGCTCAAAGCGGTGCGACTGCGCAAACCGGCAAAACTTGTCTTGGCAGTGCCCGTCGCTGCATCGGATACGCTTGAGGAACTAAGCACAGAAGTCGACGAAATCGTCTGCTTGCTAAAGCCGCATAGTCTGATGGCGGTCGGCGCGCACTACGCAGATTTCGATCAAACATCGGATGAGGACGTCGTTCGGTTGCTGGAAGAGGCCGATCACTTAACACAATGATCGCGACATCAAGTTGATATCTTGTTTGTTTCAAGGTGTGTCGGAAAGCGTACGGGGTGGTTTCCATAGCACCCTGCCACTTACCCAAATGACCGATTTCTCCCGAGGGAAACCTGACGACCAAATACTCAGTTCAGATAGAAAGGCCCAGCAGGCTGCCCAGTTGAACGCGACTTTGACTCGCAACTTTACAAATTACGTTTTTCACCCAAAACTGACATGAGAGCCGCCACTCAAGACTGGTGCCGCTAAAACTGGGGCGCTTTTCAATACATTCAACCCGGACCAGGTACTTTAGGGATCGCACAGATTCAAAGGATCGAAAGGCTTTGTTTCGCGCCCTCGTATCGGGCGAGTATGCTGCAAGCCAGACGTCGGTGAAGCGACCATTTACCATATGGCACACCCAACTCGCAGGTGTGGACCTGCAGACCCGACAACGGTGTAAACACTTAAGCCTGCGACTGCCAAAGGCGTGAAACGACTGGCCGAGGAGATGATGGATCTGTGCAGACTCAAGGACGGGCTGGATAGGGAAGCAGGAGATCGCAAAATTGTCTGGCACGACGTCGCGCCAGGCAATCCGGTTCATCGAACGAAAGCTTCAATACACGCATGAAAGCATGAAAGAGGCAAATTTGAACGCGTCCCTATACGACTGTCCGCGCCATGCCCGTAATTTGGTGGCGGCATGGCGCATCGACTTTGACCACCACCGCCGCCTTTTCTTACATCGCGGGCCTGACACCAGCAGAGAACGCCAATCAGTCAAAACCAATCAGAAGTCTAGACGAAGAGAATATCGCCATCCAGCCCGACTGTAGAGGACACGCCAACAAGCGTAAACTCAGTACCGCCGCCGAAATCGAACACGACATCAGCTCCGGATACAGCGGCGTATGTACTCACCACTTGGTTCGCGGTCAGTCCGCCGCCCCACAGATTCTGATCCAACGCAAGTGTGTCGGTTCCCGAAAGAAAATCGTTTACTGTATCGTTTCCGAAACCGGTATGGAACGCGAAGAAATCCGCTCCAAGGCCACCCGTCAGGTCATCGTCGCCGCCGTCACCCCAGAGCCAATCGCTTCCGTCGCCTCCGTTCATGGTGTCGTTTCCGTCGCCGCCGCCTAATGCGTCGCCACCGTCGTTACCTTCGATATTGTCAGCTCCGGCCAATCCCCAAAGCCTGTCATCGTCAGCGCCCCCCCAGAGCCAATCTTCACCGTCACCACCGTTGATGGTGTCGTTGCCGACATCGCCACCGAGCCAGTCGTTACCACCGTCCCCGGCGATATAGTCAGACCCAGAGAGGCCCCAGACTTTGTCATCGTTGGCACCGCCCGAAAGCCAGTCGCCGTCCTCGCCACCATTGATGGTGTCGTTGCCTCCCTGCCCCAGAACGGAATCCATCCCTTGGCCTGCCATGATGTTATCGTCGCCATCCAGACCCAAAATTGTGTCGTTGCCTATGAAGCCCGACATCAGATCGGCATTGGGCGTGCCAACCAGGTAATCGTCACCTGCTCCGCCAGAGGAGGGGTAGGCCGACTGAGTCGACGTGAAGAAGCTCTCGGCACCGAGAGGCTCTGTCACTCCGTTGAGGGTGACGATGAGTTTCCCATCGACAGAGATCTCGAGATTTCCGCCAACGCTCTCCTGTCCGATATTGGTCGACGCCATCGCGGTATCGAGTTCGATGTTGTCCGCTCCAACGCCGATGAGCCCGACCACGTCTTGACCAGCAGTGAAGTCGAGGACCGTGCTGGAATTGAAGGTTGCTCCGGGATATCCGCCATAAGACACAACGAACAAGTCATTCCCTGCGCCGCCGGTGAAAGTGTTGCCGCCCTGGCCGACAAGATAGTCGCCAGAGGCAGAGCCAGTAATTGCAAGGTTTTCATCAGTGACCGTCAACTTATCATAGCTCATGATCAGCTCTGTATTATACAGAGTCGCCGGTTTGGTATCGCCCTTTACGTAGAATGCAGCATCAAAATTCCCTGTCATGCTCAAACCCTCGTCGGCGCTGCCAACGTTGTTTTGGTAGCCAGCACTGATCGACAGCGGCGACACTGTGGTTTCCCAATCGAGCAGATTGATCACGGTCAGGGTGTCTTCTCCAACCTCATACTTATGATCGGAATTTGTGTATGGGGGGGACTGGCTCGGGTCATTGGGAATGACAACGCTTGGCAGGTCCTGACCGTATTTATCAGGCTGCAAACGCCAACGTGGCCCCATAGTGTACCCTCCTGAACCATCGGGGATGGCAGTGAAGGGCTCACGATCCAATGTCGTGTAGTAGGCGTTGGTATAGCCTTCCAAGAGATCTGGTGACGCGGCACCGATATCAGCCAGCAAGGTCCCGTCAATCTCGTCTGGGATCGCGGTATCCAGCAAAACGGTTCCGGCGGGATAGAACGTGCCATCGCCAGCATAATAGTCGTCTGTCGACACCAAGTTGCCGGAAACTGCGTCCACTGTGAACGAGGGCAGAACGCCGATCGCCGCTTCGTTTTCGAAGTTTTCGGGTCGTATCTGATCGTTCGGATTGTTGGTAATCGTATGCGTTGTCGCCAATTCTGCAGAGGTGACCTGATAAAGAGGAAGCAACCCGGTGGATGGATCAACCTGCGACCAATCATCGGGCAGCGGAATCTCCACCTCAATGCGAATATCATTGGGTCTTTTGATGGTGTTGCCCCAGCGATAAAGCAGCTTTCCGTCGTCTTTCACGGTCACGGAATAGTCGTCACCATAGGCGATGTCTTGGGTGACCGAGCTTTCGTTGGGTTCCATGAGGTCAACGATCCCGGCATCTCCGCCATAGCCATTGAGACCCTGGTCGATAATGTCCCAGGTGCCATCCTCGCCGATATCGACAGCCGAAACCTCGAACCCATCGATAGTCACCGTCCCCGTCTGGTAAGTTTCGGCGACGCCATCCCGGTCGAAATCCATAGACAGCCCTGTCGTAGGCGTGCCGAGCTCCTTGTCCTCAAAGGATTCTTCCAGGGCTTCGGTCATCTCGTAGACGTAAAAGTCGTTAAGCGGTCCGGCCACTCCACCTTCGAAGTCAACCAAGCGCAGGTCGTCATCCAATTGGTAAAGGGCATCAGGATCTTCGGGAAACTTCTGGTCGGACAAAACCGCTTGCATGACCGAGTAATGTTCGGTCGAGGCCTTGACCGTGTTTCCGCCCAAACCGGACAACCAGGTTCCCAGCACAGCCGGTGTCTTTAACGTATCCGTGGGAGCGTTGGAAACGACGATACCAACCTGTTCGCCTCCGTCTCCCTTCAAATCGCCTGCCCAACCTTCGGTGTAGCTGCCATCGATTTCCTTCTCTTCACCACCGACGAAGTCGGTAACGTGGAAACCGAACTCACTGTCAATCGGGAAAAGTTCCATGCCTTCCTTCGTGACCTCAGGGTCAGCAGCCCAATCGATGAACGATGGATTGTCCGCAACGGAGGTCCCGTCGAAAGTGCCAACAATGTCTGAAGTGCTGAAGGTATGGGTTACAGAGTAGTCGGGGACTGCATTTTGAACGACATCAGGATCACTCATTGTCTTTCCTCCATCTGGAACATGTGGGCAAAGGCCTCATGCAGAAAAGTTGAAATGGGCAGACAGGCCGATGCATCGTCGTATGGATCGCCTCTTGCACAACTGGCACTTTTTTGAACCTGTCCAGTCGGAGAGGCTTTGATTTGAGTCAAAAGATATTCAAAAAGCTTAATGCACCCGAGAAGGGCCTTGATCTTCACGACAGACCTTGGTCTTCACGACAGAGGCTGATCCACAGCTGGCGACGCCAATGTGATCAGTTTGGTTTTCTTATCAAAGGACCACTTTGGTGGAAGGCTAAGACAATTGTGCTGGATTTCATGACTACCCCCTTTGGCTCAAAATCCTTTAGGTCGGTCGAACGAAGTTGTTAATGTCAGTGTAGATGTGGCATGAAACTCACGATTTTCATGAAGCTTGAGCTTTTCGGATCTCACCCAAACTTTCAGGAAAGAAACAGTACCAATGACAAACAACGTACTTCCCAAGATGGGCACGGATGCATGGGACAGCCGCGCCGATAGTGAAGTCAATTTTTGGCGCAATTGGGTGGCAACAAAGGGGGGGAGATGGCCCGAAGACTTTCTACACCGAACAGATCGAGAGACACCTCTCATCGAAGCGGTAGATAGCCAGCTGGAAGACATGAAACTGGACCCGTCCACCGCTGCCGAAATACTGGACATAGGCTCCGGCCCTCTGAGCCTATTGGGATACAGCAGCCCCAATCGAGCTATCAACCTGACCCTCGTTGATCCGCTGGCTGACGCCTACAATGAGATTTTGGAAAGCAACGGTATCATCGACATTCCACGACCTCAGAAAGGATATTTTGAAACGGCTTTGGGCCAATTGGGGGAAAACCGCTTTGATGTTGTCTGGTGTCGCAATGCGCTCGACCATTCTATTGATCCGTTGCTAGGGCTCTACAATCTGATCGCGATGTGTCGGCACGGCGGGCGCTTGATACTGAGCTTTCATCCGAACGAAGCGGATGGAGGAAACTATGGTGGGCTTCATCAATGGAACCTGAACAAACAAGATGATAAGATTGTCTTGTCGCAAAAAGGTCTGAAAGTTGATCTCACCCCCCTGTTCTCACAACAAGAAATTCTGTCTGTTTCACAACATAATCATACGGAACAGGACAAAGGAGATGTGACGATCACACTCAAAAAAAATTGCGACCCAAACCTATCGCAAGCCATGATGTGGGCATCGGCATCTTAGTCATCGGATCAAGTGCCGCGAACGAATGCACTAGAGTGGCTATCCGCGCTTCCAGTGGCAAGTGTTAATTTGTTTGCTTACTGGTGCGGGATTGCGTCGCAGCTTCAATTGAAGGCCTTCGTTCTAAAGTATTCATTGTTATCCCTGCAGATCAGCTGATCCTGGTTGGAGCGCAGGCATAAGACAACAAGGTAGTAAATTTTGACCGCATTCTCTCTATCTGGCTTGAAGCTTACGCTTCCCGACGCTCTGTTGACCGAGCCAATTCAAAACATGATCGATAATGGCTGGTATGAGATCGAAGAAATGCGGGCTCTGAACCGACATTTACGCACTGAAGACAGGTTCTTGGAAATCGGGGGCGGCATGGGGTTCATTGCGGCGCTGAGCGCCCGTAAGGTCAGCCCTGAGCGTGTCACGACCGTCGAGGCCAACCCAGACATGATACCGGTTATCAAAAAGAACCTGGCGGATAACGGTTTTGAGGCAGCAGAGGTCATTCATGCGGTTGTGGTACCTGAAGTCAAGGACCAGACAGCGCAGTTCTTTCTTCCCCGGTCGTTCTGGGCGGCGTCGGTAACCGCTGATGGCATGGAGGAGGCCCATCGCGAGGTCACTGTGCCCGCGATTTCTCTGGCCGATTTACTAGAAGAAAAACAGCCTACGGTGCTAATGGTAGATGCAGAGGGCGCCGAAACTAATTTTTTCACCACCAAACTGCCGGAAGTTTTGCGCCAGATCATTTTGGAACTTCACCCTGACAAGTACCCAGCCAGTTCGATACAAAAGATTTTTCGAAGGCTTGATCAGAATGGTTTCGTGTATCAGCCTAACGGATCTCAAGGCGCGGTCGTTTGCTTTGAGCGGATTTCGCAATGAAGTGTGCGCCGCATTGCGGAGATGAGCCCAAAACCTCGATACTGAGCGGAAATCCCTTTAGAAAGAAATGATAGTATGGAATATCCAAAGATCGCAATGACGCTCTTGGTCAGGGATGAAGAGGAGATCATGGAAGACAACCTCTGGTTCCATCATGCGCAGGGGATCGACACCTTTCTTATTACCGACAATTTATCAACGGACCGAACCGCAGAAATCATCAAGAGTTTGTCCAGAGAGCTGGATATCGAATACTTCTATCAGGTGGAAGATGACTACAATCAGCACAAATGGGTTACAGACATGGCACGGCGAGCAAGCCAAAGCCATGCGGCTGATTGGGTAATCAACAACGATGCGGATGAATTTTGGAAAGCCGGAAGCGGCACGATCAAAACGTTTCTCTCCAAGATCCCTCAAGAAGTCGGCGTTCTGAATCTGCATAGGTACAACGCGATCTTGACGTCTGGCCGAGGAAATTCAGGGAATGCAACGGCACATCAACAAACAACTGAAATATTCGAATGCACCAGCCTGAATAGCTTTGGTCAACCACTTCCAACAAAATGCATTCATCGTGCCAGCGACTACGTCATTGTCGAACAGGGAAACCATAGCGTCGCGGGCGTAGCTGGGGAACGGCTCGACATCGAAGAAGACCTGATCATTCTACATTATCCGCATCGAACTCTGGATCAATACAAGCACAAGATCTCAGTTGGCGGTGCCGCATATGCCGTAAACACGGAATTGCCAGTCACGACCGGTGCAACCTGGCGCGATCAATATCGAAAGCTTCAAACCGAAGGTTTGGGCGCCTTCTGGAAAGATCTAGCACTATCAAAACAAGATATTGTTTTTGGTTTGAGAGCAGAGACTCTGTTTCGCGATTCCACTGTTGTGGACACGCTTCAATCCTTCAAAGACCGGTCGAAAGACCGGAATTTACATGATGCGCTCAAGCGGCTCGAACAGAAAAGTCAGCCTCTCATCAAAGAGGTTGGCAAAACTCTGGCGGGAAATATCTCTCGTGTCCCCAAAGAAATTCGGCCAACACGCCCCCTGTACTACAATCTCGAGTTTTGCGTCAGCGGCCCAGAACGCCAATTGGAAGAGATTTCTGACCTTCAGGATTCCAAAAGCGCTGCGGATCTTTGCAAAGATTTTGCCAAGCTGCGCGACATGTACTCACTCTTTCCTAAAAACGTCCACCTGAAGCGGTTTCTTGGCGATGTGCTGGAAATAGAATTCCCTGAGGCGGTTGCCCGGCTACGCACCGACTGCAAAGACAAGATTGTCATTCTTCACACAAGTTGTGAATCACGCATTCGCTATGCTAAGCAGTCCATCGCCTCCTTTTCAGAATGGGATAAGAAGCATCACCATATCCTGCTGATTGGGGAAGATCAGGTTCGCCACGAGAACGATACGGTACTGTCCTTGAACTACGACGATCAGACACTGATCGTGCCAGTCCCTGACAACTATGAAAGCCTCCACCGGAAGGTCTTTTACGCTCTGACACTGCTCGATCTTGTAGCCAACCCGGCATTTGTGTTGAAGCTGGATGACGACCTCTTCTTGGCTGATGGACCGGAACTCTCGGTCTTGATGGACGATCTTGAAGCGCAGAACGTCCACTATGCCGGAAAACGGGTCGGTACATCTCATCACAAGAACCAATGGCACGGCTGGCATCTCTCGAAATGCGAAGACCCGGTCATAGAACAACGAGGTTATCAATTTCCTCTTCCCCGGGAATATGCGGCTGGTGGATATGGATATGTGCTGGGTCGCAAGGGGCTGGAAGCTTGTTCCTACATGTATTTGGCTATGAAAGAGTTCTTTGCGATGAGAACTATAGGATTGGAAGATGTCTATATTGGCCACGCCATTTATGCAGAAAACCTGAAACTCTACGATATCTCCAGGGAAGAGAACCTTTTGGCGATGCCGGGCCTGACCTTTCGCCATTTAAACAATCAAGAAGACTTTGACTAAGAAACATCAAAACTGAGGTGCCCCTAGATTTGTAGACGCTTTGCTTGGTATTTTTGGAACCAAGGAGAGGAGGATATGAACAAGGGAATACGGTTTACAGACGAGTTCAAACAGGACGCAGTGGCGCAGGTTGTTGAGCGTGGGTATGCAGACAGTGAAATGGCTGATCGACTAGGGATCAGCACCAAGTCGCTGTACACGTGGAAGGCGCAGTTTGCGAAGTCGCCACGTGTCAGGTCAGAGGTTGCGGAACAGGCTGCCGAGATTGATAAGGCTGTTTCTTAGGAAGGCGACCGCGTACTTCGCGCGCGGTTCTCAGTGAAGTACGCGGTCATAGAGGCTCACCGTGCGGAGTTTTCGGTACGGTCGATGTGTCGGGTGCTGGCTGTGCATTTCAGCGGTTTCTATGCATGGCTTAAAGAACCGCTAAGCCCGCGTGCGCTTGAAGATGCGCGTCAGACGGAGCTGATCCACTAAGCATGGAAAGAGAGCGGAAAGGTCTATGGCTATCGGAAGCTGACCGATGATCTACGCGATGCAGGCGAAATCTGTTCAGAGAACCGTTTGACACGTCTGGCCAGTCTTGCAGGCATCGCCGCACAGATCGGTTATAAACGTCGTCCAGGCCGCTATGGCGGCAAACCAGCCATCGTTGCAGATAATATGCTGGACCGGCAATTCGGTGTTGATGATCCCGACCTCGTTTGGGTGACAGACACTACATACATCAGGTCTCATGAAGGCTGGTCATATCTGGCTGTCGTAATCGACTTTTTCTCAAGACGCGTTGTAGGGTGGTCCATGCAGCTTCTATCACGAGTTGGACTTGGTCACACTGGACGATCTTGTACGCGGAAATTGCGGCTTGCTGGATTTATTGGCCATTCAGCCTGACACGTCCGGTGGATGTTCGGTGCGTCCGTTCGAGGCCTAGAGCCGGACAAGCGTCGGCGTATAATGGCTTTGTCGAAAAAACCAATCCTTGGTACCCCCCTCAGACAAACGCGCCTCGCCCGCCTTGGAAGTTTGCGGCATCGAACAATCAAATCCTCACCAGGCTTCCAGCTTTCCCAGGCTTCCAGCTTTCTAAGGGCGCGACTTTGTGTATCCGAGGTCTGAAGCACCTGAATAGGCCGGTAAAACTCATCAACTGAGCGGCCTGTGGTCATCGGATAATAAATCGTTGCACGCAACATGGCTCCTGGGTCGATGATGAACGTCGCGCGCACCGTTTGACCGCGTTGAATTTAACCGCGGTGAATTGGCCCTGCCAAGAGCGCCACGTGTCCGCCGCCGCCCTGCTCTCTTAGACTTTCCCCTTGGCCGTTTCACCTTGCCCGGAAGAAATGACCCGTGGAAGTTACCGGTAGAAAATCAGGTTGACGGACTGTGCAATATCCACAACAAATGTCCAACATTTTCGAAAATATGGTACAAGATGTTATTCTCTCGCAAAACGACCGAAGATGACACAGTGGTCGAGATGCTTGCATCCGCTCTGAGACGCGACATCTCCTTTGGGGTTCTGCGTCCTGATGAAAAGCTCAAGATCGAAGCCCTGCGCCAACGCTATGGGGGATCAAACCATTCGATGCGTGAAACCCTGCGCACCTTGGTCGCCGAAGGCATGGTCGAGGCAATCACTCAGCGTGGGTTTCGTGTGACCTCGGCAACCCAGGATGACCTGCATGATATTTTTCTGATGCGGGTCGAGATCGAAAGAATTGCCCTGGCCCGTGCCATCGCGCGCGGCAACGTCGATTGGGAGGCCGCAGTGATCGCAGAAGAGCATCGGCTGGCAAGGTTTGACGCAAAGGTGCAGGCCGAGCCGGATGATGTGACAGCACTGGAATGGGACGAGGCCTGTAGGTCCTTCTCGGCCACCTTGATCAGCGCCTGTGGCTCCCCCCGCCTGATCGACACGGCGGCGCGGTTTCACAACCAGTCCCGCCGTTTTCGGCTGGCATCCCTGCGCGAAGGGCGGATTGATTTCGCCGCACGCGCGACACGGCAAGCAGCACTCAGGACTGCGATTGTAGAGCGAGACGAAACCGATGCCCTGCAGGTGCTTGAGGAGAGTATTAGGGCAGATTTAGCTTAAACCAAAGATCCGTGGGAGGAAAACATGGTTCATTTCAACAGACGACAGACACTGACACTTATGGGCGCTGCGGCCGCATCCGGGCTGGCTGCCCCGGCCCTGGCTATGAACAAAAAGATCAAGGTCGGTGCGCTGCGCTTTACATCCCATTCCGGCAGTTTCATTGCTCAGGAACGAGGGTATTTTGCCGATGCCGGGCTGGACGTGGAATTCGAATTCTTCCAGGCCGCCCAACCAATGGCGATTGCCATAGCTTCGGGCGATATCGACTACGCCGTCACTGCCGTCTCTGGCGGTCTGATCAGCCTCGCCCAGAAAGGCGCGATCAAGGTGATCGGTGGTGCTCTCTCCGAAGAAAAGGGGATCGACGGTCAGAAGTATCTGATCTCGGACGCGTCCTATCAGGCGGGTATCAAAACAGCCAAGGATCTGGACGGGAAAAGATTCGCCGTCACCCAGGCCGGATCATCCTTTCACTACATGGGGGCCAAACTGGCCGCCGCCGAAGGCATCGACCTCCAGTTCACACCGCTGCAAAAGGTCGGCGCCATCATTGGTGCAATGAAATCAGGCCAAGTTGATGCCTGGTCAATCGTGCCGCATATCGCCAAACCACTGGCTGCAGCCGGAGCTTGGCACATGATCGCCAATGTCTCTGACTATATCCCCGACTATCAGGTCACGACTGTATTCACCTCCTCCGGCAATGCCGCAAACGAGCGTGGCATGACCGAGAGCTTCCTGAACGGGTTTTCTAGAGGCGTAGATGACTATGCCGCCGCAATGATCGACAAGACCGCCGACCAAGACGCGATGGTCGATCTCATCCACAAATATGTCTATGCGGATCGCCCCCGTGAAAAGGCGGCGAAGTCTATCATCAATGGCACCATGCGCCTGAACACCGGAGCTGCCCTCAACCTGGCCTCGATTCAGGATCAGTTGGGCTGGTTCCAGTCCGAAGGTCTGGTTGATGCAGACATCGCGCTCGACCATCTGGTGGATGCGTCCTACGTCGACACCATTCCCGCCTAGGTCCTCACATCTGGCGGTGGACCGTCTGACGCGATCCGCCGCCGACCACAACACACGAGACACGCATGGACATTCGTCTGGACCGCATCAGCCATTCATATGGCCGCTCCGAAATTTTGCGCGATATCTCTCTGGATGTGCCATCTGGTCAGATTGTCTGTCTGGTTGGGCCATCTGGCTGCGGGAAATCCACGCTTTTGCGCTTTCTGGGCGGGCTGGAGCGCCCCTCTGCCGGGCGTGTTCTGCAATTGGGCACCCGGCCACGGGGCTGTCTCAATCCGCTAACCTATGTGTTTCAGGATTTTGCGCTTTTGCCCTGGCGAACAGTGCGTGGGAATATCTCGCTGGTTCTTGAAGATCACGGTGTCAAAGGTGCTGCCGCAGACGCCATCATCGAGGATGTCCTGAGCCGCACCAAACTCTCTGATTTTGCCGAGGCACTGCCAAAGCAGTTGTCGGGCGGGATGAAGCAACGGGTTGCCATTGCGCGCGCGCTGGCAGTGCGCCCTGCCGTTATGCTGATGGACGAGCCGCTGTCGGCGCTGGACAGCCAAACCCGCGAATTGCTGATGGATGATCTGGTCGCGCTCTGGACCCGGCAGCCTTTCACAGCCGTATATGTCACCCATAATCTAGCCGAAGCCGTCCGGCTGGGGCACAAGATTGTGGTCCTGTCGCGGCGTCCGGGCCAGATCCGCCAGATCGTGGATATCGAAAAGCCTCTGTCTGAACGCAGCTATGGCGACGCAGATCTCGAAGCGATCCAAAAACATCTGTGGGAGTTGATGCGCGAAGAAGCCCGCGCCGCCGACGAGGAATTGCTTGATGTCTGATACCCCTTCTCTCCCCACGTCGCCACTGAAAGAGCCTCTGGAAGTGCGCTTTCGCGGCGGCGGTTTTGCCCCGACCAGCCATCGCTGGATTGGTATGGCAGTGTTTGTGGTCCTGATTTTGGTGACCGAATGGGGCACGCGCACGGGTTGGATCTCACCTTTGTCGCTGCCCCAGCCCTCAGATGTTCTGGCTACATTTGGTGAGTTGTGGCGTTCGGGACAGTTGTTCAAACATCTCGTCCCGTCTTTGACACGATTTGTTGTTGGGGCCCTCATCGGCGTCAGCCTCGGGATCATTGTCGGTGTTCAGATCGGGCTGTTTTCCTATATCCGCTCTGGGATGGTTCCTTTGGTGGCGGCCATCTTCCCCATTCCAAAGATCGCCTTACTGCCGCTCTTTGTCATTTGGTTTGGCATTGGCGAGGGGTCAAAATATGCCCTGATCGCCTTTGGCACCTTTACCCCGACTGTTGTCGCCACCTATGGTGCCGTGGATAACGTGGACCGCTCGCTCATCCGGATGGGGCAAAGCTTTGGCCTGTCGTGGTTTTCCATTGTGCGCAAGATCGTGCTCCCTGGGGCCATGCCCGGCATTTTATCCGGGTTGCGGATCTCTTTGGCCATTGCGATCATCCTTTTGGTCGCCGCCGAAATGCTCGGGGCGCAATATGGTATTGGCGCCTATATTCTGGAAGCCGGGTCTTTGTATGATCTGGAGCGGCTGTTTGCCGGGGTTGTCATGCTGTCCTTGCTTGGGATTCTGACCTCGGGGGCGATTGGCCTGATCGAACGACGCCTGCTTGGCTGGCGCATCTAGCCCGTTCCGCCTAGCTCGTCCTGTCTAACCAGTCCTATCGGGCGGCTGGCTAGTGCCCACCGTGGCGGGGCAAACCTCTGAAGGTGAAAAAAGCCCGACGGCACACAGGGCTTTCGGGCTTTTCTTCTATTTGACTGCGCAGAAAAGCGCTAAGCAATTTGGCAGTCGGCCAAGCCATCCTGCAACACGGCCAAAACTGCTTCCTTGGGGACATCTGCAGTCACAAAGGCCTCACCGATGCCACGTGCAAGAATGAAACGCAACTGGCCATCGACGACCTTCTTGTCCTGCCCCATCAGTGCCAAAAGGGCTTCGGCATCGGGCAATGTCCCGCCGATATCGCTAAGATCCGTTTTCATCCCCATGGCTTTCAGATGCGCACGCACCCGGCTGGGGTCTTCCTGGCTGCACAGTCCCAGACGAGCCGACAGTTCAAAGGCCAGCGCGCAACCGATTGCCACGCCTTCGCCATGGAACAGGCGATCAGAATAGCCGGTTGCGGCCTCCAGCGCGTGACAAAAAGTATGTCCAAGGTTCAACAGCGCGCGATCGCCCTGCTCGGTCTCGTCGCGCACCACGATATCGGCCTTCATCTGTACAGAGCGCGCCACAGCTTCGACCCGTACCGCCATATCGCCTGCGGCCAATGCCGCGCCGTTGTCTTCGAGCCAGGCAAAGAAATCAGCGTCACCCAGCATGCCGTATTTCACCACCTCACCGTACCCGGCCAGAAAATCCCGCGCTGTCAGGGTTCCCAGAACCTCGGTATCTGCCAGCACAAGGCTGGGCTGATGAAAGGCACCGATCAGGTTCTTGCCCTGCGGGGCATTGATGCCGGTCTTGCCGCCAACAGAGCTGTCCACCTGCGCCAGCAGCGACGTCGGGATCTGGATGAAGCGAACACCGCGACGCAGCACCGAGGCGGCAAACCCGGCAAGATCGCCAATCACTCCGCCGCCAAAGGCGATCACCACATCATTTCGTTCGACCTTGGCCTCCAACAGCCATTCCACCGCGCGGCTGAACTGCGGCCAGCTCTTGGTTGCCTCTCCCGGCGGCAGCGCCAGGGCCTGCATTTCGATCCCCGAAGCCGCCAGACCGGCGCGCAATGTGTCCAGATGCAGATCGGCTACTGTTTCATCGGTCAGCACGGCAACTCGCGGACGTTTCAGAAAAGGCGCGATGCGCGCGCCGACCTCTTGCAACAGACCCGGCCCAATCACCACATCATAGGCACGCCCTTCCAGGGCCACATGCACCTTGCGTTCCATCTTTGTCAAAACTCCAAAACATCCGGGCGGGTCCGTAGCGCATCCAGCACCCGGTCCACCATTTCCTCAATCGAGGCCTGACCATCCGACACCACCGTCAAATCCGCCTTGGCATAAAGCGGCACCCGCGCGCGATACAGATCGGCCAGTGTGGCATGCGGATCCGCCGTCTGCAGCAAGGGACGGGTATCGCGATGGCGCACCCGATTCCACAGTACATCCAGATCAGCTTGCAGCCAGACCGACGCCCCGTTGCGGGTGATTGTCTCGCGGTTTTCTTCTGCCAGAAAGGCACCGCCCCCTGTTGACAGCACGCCGCATTCTTCGGTCAGCAGGCGCGCGATGACCTGGCGTTCTTTCAGGCGGAAAAACGGCTCGCCATCACGGGCAAAGATTTCCGGGATTGTCATATTGGCAGCGGTTTCGATTTCGTGATCGCTATCCAGAAACGGAACCTTCAGGCGGGCAGCCAGCGCACGGCCCACTGCAGTTTTACCTGCGCCCATCATCCCCACCATGACAATGGTCTTTTTCAGCCGTCCTGGCTGCAGTTCAGGGGCGCGGGCCTCAGTAATTTGCTCTTTTTCGCTCATTCTTCAGTGAATGACGTGATATTGCAAAAAAGGCCATATATAACTTGAGCAAAACACAAAGAAGCAGGCAGCGGGTGTGCAATGGCGCGATTGATCAAATATCTTCTCATTTTCGGGGTTCTCGCCGTCGCGGGGCTGGTGGCCTATGCCTATCTTGGGCCCTGGTTTGGCGCTGATTTTAGCGTTCCGGTGCAAGAAATCCGCAAGCCGGTGTTGTTGGATGCCAACTAAATCGGCTTTTCTATCTTTTGTTTTCAGCGCCCTGTGCGCTTCAGCTGCGGTTGCTCAGGCGCCCCTTACGGTGATTGACTGGCTGGGTCAGCCGGACAATTCCCCGCCCCTGCCCAATACGGTACTGCTGGAACCACCAGTCGCTGGCAGCGCAGCTCAGCCGCAAATCACCGTGACCCCTTTGCAAGCCCTTCTGCCGCCGATCGGATTGGTGGCTCCGGCTGCAACCGGTCTGCCGGTTGATCTGTGGCGCGGTAGTGATCCCAAAACCATTGCCAAGCTGATCCGTACCGTGTCGGTGCAGGACAGCCCGGCGATGCAATCGCTCCTGTTCACGCTGCTTTTATCCGAAAGTCGCCCCTTGCTCGAAACAGGCGACCCAGTACTCTTAGCGCGGCTGGATCGCCTGATCATTCTTGGGGCAACTGATCCCGCCCAGGCGCTGGTGGAACAGGTGGGACCCGCCAAAACACCTGCAATTTTTCGGCGCTGGTTTTTCACCACCTTGCTGAGCGGCGATGAAGATCGCGCCTGTGCGGCAATGATTGCAGCCCCCTACCTGGCGCCAAACTATAGTGCCCGGGTCTTTTGTGCCGCCAGAAGCGGTGACTGGCCAACGGCGGCCCTGATGCTGGAAACAGCCCATGCGCTGGAGATTTTACCAAATGATCAGCTGCAGCTGCTCGACCGCTTTCTCAACCCAGACATCTTTGAGCTGGCGCCCCCGCTGCCTATCCCAACAAAGCCGGATCCGCTGACTTTTCGCCTTTATGAAACAATCGGAGAACCTCTGCCGACAGCGCCGCTCGCGCGGGCCTTTGCTGCGGCTGATCTGCGGGATGTGGCCGGTTGGAAAGCGCAGCTTGAAGCGGCAGAACGACTGACACGAGCGGGAGCTTTGAACCCGAACCAGCTATTGGGGCTTTATACGGAACGCAGCCCTGCTGCGTCGGGGGGGATCTGGGACCGGGTCGCCGCACTTCAAAAGTTTGAAGCCGCCCTCAATTCTGCCAGCAGCGACGAAGTGGCCAACACGCTGCCTGCGGTGTGGGCCGCGATGCAGTCTGCCGGACTGGAAGTGGGATTTGCTGATCTGTTTGCCATAACCTTAGCCCGGTTCAAACTTTCGGGCGACGTTGCCGATTTGGCCTGGCGTATTCGCTTGCTCGCACCTTCTTATGAAATTGCCTCTCACAGTCCGCCCAGTTCTTCCGCCCGAAATGACTTCCTGAGCGCACTCGCGCAGGGCAGGCTTGGCAACCTTTCGGCTCAGGCCACGACGTCAGTGGACCAACCCGGGACAGATCAAAAGGATACAGAACAGTCGAATGCGGAACAGGCTAATTCACGGGGAACCTTAGTTTCGCTCTCTCCTGCTGCAGCTTTCAGCGCGCTGGCGCATGAACCGCTGGCACAGTCGATCGCTCGCGGGTTTAACGACGTAACCCCAGTGCCGCAGCAAATTCGCACGCTTTTGGATAATGGTCAGCTGGGCGAAGCCATCCTGCGCAGCATGGCGCTGTTTGAGCAGGGCGCACAGGGGAACCTCGGGGACCTCAGTGGCTCCCTTGCCGCCTTGCGCGCCATCGGGTTGGAAGACACCGCACGCCGTGCCGCCATGCAACTGATGCTTTTGGAGCGCGGATAGATGACTGCTCCTGGCAACGATCTGCAGTGGATCTCCACCTTTCTCGAGGCGCAGGCCGCCGAAGCCGGGGCTGCGCGCAACACCCTATTGGCCTATGGCCGCGACCTGAAAGACCTGGCGGCCTGGCTTGCCTATCGTGATCTGGGTTTCTCCAATGCTACACGGTCTGAGGTCGAGGCCTATCTCATCAGTTGTGATGCAGAAGGCCTGTCGCGCGCCACCCGTGCGCGCCGCCTGTCCGCAATAAAGCAGCTCTATCATTTTGCGTTTGACGAAGGCTGGCGCGCCGACAACCCGGCGATCCAGATCAAGGGGCCGGGGCGTGACAAAAAACTACCCAAAACGCTTGAGGTCATCGAGGTTGATCGCCTGTTGGATGCCGCCCGCCAGACCGGGCGCAAGACCGAAGACAGGCTGCGCAATACCTGCCTAATGGAGCTGCTCTATGCCACTGGTATGCGGGTCAGCGAACTGGTTTCGCTGCCGGTCACTGCTGCACGTGGCGACCCCAATATGCTCTTGGTGCGTGGCAAAGGCGGTAAGGAACGCATGGTGCCGCTTTCGCCGCCTGCCCGTGACGCGCTGCGGGCCTGGCTCACGATTTGGGATCAGGAAGAAGAACTGCGCCGCAAAAAGGGTCAGGCCAACAGCAAATTCCTGTTCCCCTCACGGGGCAAGGAAGGCCATCTGACCCGGCACTGGTTTTACCTGCTGATCAAGGATCTGGCCAAGACTGGCGGCGTTGATCCGCAAAAAGTCACGCCGCATACTCTGCGCCACGCCTTTGCCACCCATCTTTTGGCCAATGGCGCCGACCTGCGGGCCATTCAGGCGCTGCTGGGCCATGCCGATATTGCCACCACGGAAATCTACACCCATGTGCTGGATGCCCGCCTCAGCGAATTGGTGCTGGAACATCACCCTCTGTCGCGCAGCGGCACAGTTTCAAAACCGCCAGCCGAAGACGATATCTAGCGCCACAGCCGCCTCCCTTTTCTTTTCCGCAGTGGATTTCCAAGTAGGCCCCACTTGCCTGCGGCCCATGGGATGCGCATAACCATTGATAACAACAACAGAACCTGGACCCGTCATGGACACCGCCCAAACCGTTTTGGATAGCGCATTCTGGATCTCGGCAGGGGCAATCCTGCTGCTTTTGGTCCTATCGGCCTTTTTCTCGGGCTCAGAGACGGCCCTTACAGCAGCCTCGCGTGGCAAGCTGCGGACACAGGCGGACAAGGGATCACGCGGGGCAAAACGCGCGCTGGACGTGACCGAAGACAGCGAAAGGCTGATCGGCTCGGTCCTGCTGGGCAACAACCTGGTGAATATTTTAGCCACTTCGCTGGCCACAGCGCTGCTGACGCGCGCCTTTGGCGAAAGTGGCGTTGCCTTTGCCACGCTGGTGATGACCCTTCTGGTTCTGGTCTTTGCCGAAGTTCTGCCCAAGACCTACGCCATTTCCAATGCCGAAAAGGCCGCCTCTGCTGTGGCACCGGTGATCGCCGTGCTGGTCACCGTTCTGGCACCCGTTGTTGGGGCAGTGCGTCTACTGGTACGCGGAATTCTACGTCTCTTCGGGGTCAAGATCGACCCCGACAGTCACATCATGGCCATGCGCGAAGAAATCGCCGGCGCGCTGCAGCTGGGCCATTCCGAGGGCGTGGTGGAAAAGGAAGATCGCGACCGGATCCTGGGCGCGCTGGATCTTTCGGATCGCTTCGTCGAAGAGATCATGCTGCACCGGTCTCATATCCAGATGATTGATGGCGACGCCGAGCCAGCCGATATTCTCGAACAATGCCTGACCTCGCCCCATACGCGGCTGCCCGTTTTCAAGGATGAACCGGAAAACATCATCGGCATCGTCCATGCCAAGGATCTGCTGCGCGAAATGTATGCCCAGATTGGCGGCCCCGAAGGCGACGCGGCAGCGCTGCGCGATTTCAAGATCACCACGGTGGCGAAACCGCCATATTTTGTACCCGAAACCACCACCCTGGACGAACAGATGCGTCAGTTTTTGCGCATGCGCAGCCATTTTGCCCTGGTGGTCGATGAATATGGCGCCCTGCAGGGGCTGATCACGCTTGAGGACATCCTGGAAGAGATCGTCGGCGAGATCACCGATGAATTCGACCCCGACGAACAATCGCTGGTCAAAAAGGACACCGACGGAAACTTCACCGTCGAAGGCGCCACCACTATTCGCGACCTCAATCGGGCCACCGATTGGAACCTGCCGGATGACGAGGCCAATACCATCGCAGGTCTGGTCATCCACGAGGCACAGATGATCCCAACCGTCGGGCAGGTCTTTTCGTTCCACGGCTTCCGGTTTGAGGTCACTGCCCGCACCGGCAACCGGGTCACCGAATTCAAGGTGCGCCCCCTGCTTCGCCCGCTGACATGACCCGCGCATATCAGTGGCTGGACCAGATTGTCTTTGATCTTTTCCGGCAGTTGCGCTGGAGTTTTCTACCACCACTGTTGATCTATTTTGCCTATGGCATACAGGGCGTCACCTCGATTGCTGGCACGTTTTTTGTCAAAGAATACCTTGACCTAGAAGCAGCCTTTTTGGCCGGGTTGGCCTTTTGGGTTGGCCTGCCTTGGGCGTTGAAAATGCCGCTGGGCCATCTGGTTGATCTGATCTGGCGCTGGAAATATCTGTTGATTGTGCTGGGGGCCGGCTTGATGGCAACCAGCTACAGCATCATTGCAGCATTGCTGATGATCCCGGATCAGATGGCACAGATCATGCCTGCCAATGCCTGGTATGTCACCTCGGCCCTGCTGGCGCCCTGCGGCTTTGTCCTGCAGGATATCGTAGCCGATGCCATGTCAGTCGAGGCGGTCCCTTTTCGTCGCCCGACCGGTGAGCAATATTCCGTAGCTGAAACCCGCGCCATGCATACCACAATGCAGACCTTGGGCCGGATCACCCTGATCGGTGGCTTCAGCGCGGCCGCCAGCCTGAACGTCTGGCTGTTCAACGGCGCCGAAGCCCTGCCCCAGGCTGACAAAGGCGCGCTTTATGCGTATGTGTTCCTACTGGCTCTGGCCGTGCCTTTGTTGTCTCTGACTGGCATCCTGGTCGCTCTGCTGCAACGTTTTAGTCAACGGACTAAACTGCAGCGCAACGGCTTGAGCCCCGAAGAGATAACGCAGCGCCTGACGCAACCACGCGATCCAGTAGAGCTGAACTGGTGGTATTTCATCGGTGGTGGTGCCTTTGTTGCATTGGCACTGGGTGCTGGACTAAGTGATCTGGAGCAGGCCCAGGAACTGGTTTTTGCCGGTTCAATGCTGATTGTTCTGTTGCTGATCCGTCAGCTCATCAAATCGCTGACACCAGAACAGGGCCGCGCCTTGGTCGGCACCGCGATCATCATTTTTGCCTATCGCGCCACGCCGCTGAATGGTGCCGCCTCCAGCTGGTTTGAAATCGACGTGCTCGGGTTCGATCAGCAATTCCTGTCGGTACTGTCGCTGATTGCATCCTTACTGACCCTGCTAGGGATGTTGGTTCTGCGTCCGATGATGGCCAATAACACCATTGCCTGGATTGTCACCTTTCTGGCGATCACCGAAGCCCTGCTGAGCCTTCCCAATATCGGCCTGTACTACGGGGTGCACGAATGGACTGCTGCTAAAACAGGCGGGCTAGTGGATGCGCGCTTCATTGCATTGGTCGACACCGCAGTGGAATCTCCGCTGGGGCAGATCGCCATGATCCCCATGCTGGCCTGGATTGCCCGCAACGCGCCCAGCAATCTCAAGGCGACGTTTTTTGCGGTGATGGCGTCTTTCACCAATTTGGCACTCTCGGCTTCCAGTCTGGGCACTAAATACCTCAACCAGTTTTTCGTGGTCACCCGCGAGGTCACAGATGAATCCGGCGTGATTGTCACGCCTGAGGATTACAGCGCTTTGGGTGCCCTGTTGATCACCGTGGCGGTGCTTAAACTTGCAATGCCCTTTGCCGCCGTCGCTTTGGTCCAGCTCAGCCCGCTGCGCAGCACCGACTGAGCTGCAACGGGCTGAAAATTGCCCTGGATCCCGAAACTTCTAATGAAACTGCTGAATCCAGTTCAACTCCGACAAGGTGGGTCGCTTTTTTACTGGACTACTGTTCACTTCTGTCCAGAATAAATCAAAACCTATCTCAGGGAGTGACCTCATGAAGACCTCAACCCGTGTGGCCGTCATTGGCGGCGGTGTCGTTGGCTGTTCCGTGCTTTACCATCTCACCAAGCTGGGCTGGAGCGATGTCATGTTGATCGAACGCTCGGAGCTGACGTCGGGATCCACCTGGCACGCTGCGGGCGGGTTCCACACCTTGAATGGCGATACCAACATGGCGGCTCTTCAGGGTTATACCATCAAGCTCTACCGCGAGCTGGAAGAGATCACCGGCATGTCTTGCGGCTTGCATCATGTCGGCGGCATCACTCTGGCCGACAATCAGGAACGCTTTGACATGCTCAAGGCAGAGCGCGCCAAACATCGCTTCATGGGGCTCGAAACTGAAATCGTCAGTCCGGAAGAGATCGCCAGAATTGCACCGGTCACCAATATCGAGGGAATCGTTGGCGGGCTATATGATCCACTTGATGGGCATCTGGATCCTTCTGGCACCACCCATGCCTATGCGAAGGCCGCCCGCATGGGCGGGGCCACAATTGAGACCCATTGCAAGGTCGAAGCCACCAACCAGCGCGCCGACGGAACCTGGGATGTGGTTACAAGCAAGGGTACTATTCATGCGGAACATATCGTCAATGCCGGCGGTCTTTGGGCGCGCGAAGTCGGCGCCATGGCGGGGATCTATTTCCCGCTGCATCCGATGGAACACCAATATATCGTCACCGATGAAGTCCCGATGATTGCCGAGATCATCGATGCAGGTGGCGAACATCCCCATGTGATGGACCCCGCTGGCGAAAGCTACCTGCGCCAAGAGGGTCGCGGGCTCTGCATCGGTTTTTATGAACAGCCCTGCAAACCCTGGGCGGTGAATGGCACCCCTTGGGATTTTGGACATGAGCTGCTGGGCGATGACTTTGACAAAATCGAAGACTCCATTGATTTTGCGTATAAACGCTTCCCCGCGCTGGAGGCCGCTGGGGTGAAATCGGTGATCCACGGCCCCTTTACCTTTGCCCCCGATGGCAACCCTCTGGTGGGACCAGTGCCGGGGATGCGCAACTACTGGTCCGCCTGCGGTGTCATGGCCGGCTTCAGCCAGGGCGGCGGCGTCGGCCTGATGCTGGCCCAGTGGATGATCGAAGGCGAGACAGAGCGCGATACCATGGCGATGGACTGTGCGCGCTTTGGCGACTGGATCACGCCGGGCTATACTCTACCCAAGGTGGTTGAGAATTATCAAAAACGCTTTTCGATCTCCTATCCCAACGAAGAACTGCCAGCCGCGCGTCCCTTCCGCACCACGCCAATGTATGACGTCTTTGACGGCATGGGCGCGGTCTGGGGGCAGCAGTTCGGCCTCGAGGTTCCAAACTATTTCGCCCAAGGCGATGAGCCGCGCTTTGAAACCCCGTCCTTTCGCCGCTCCAACGCTTTTGACGCCACTGCGCGTGAAGTCAAAGCCGTGCGCGACTCCGTGGGCATCAACGAGGTGCATAATTTCGGCAAATACCTGATCACTGGTGAGGGCGCGCGCGCCTGGCTGGACCGCATCATGGCTGGCCGCGTACCGCAGCCTGGCCGCATCAGCCTGACTCCGATGCTGTCCCCCAAGGGACGCCTGATTGGCGATTTCACCATCTCGTGCCTCGCAGAGGGCGAATTCCAGTTGACGGCATCTTATGGGGCCCAAGCCTATCACATGCGCTGGTTCCTGAAGCACCAGGACAACACCGTGCAGATCGAAAACATATCAGACACCCGCAATGGGTTTCAGATCGCCGGTCCCAAGGCGCGTGAGGTTTTACAGGCCTGTACCCTGCAGGATGTGTCGAGCATGCGCTTCATGGATCTGCGCCGCATGACCGTCGGCATGGTGGACTGTATCGTTCAGCGGGTCAGCTACACTGGCGATCTTGGCTACGAGATCTACTGTGATCTGCCTAGCCAGCGTGCGCTTTGGTCGACGCTCTGGCAGGCAGGCCAGCCGCATGGCATGAAACCTTTTGGGATGCGCGCCATGATGTCCCTGCGCCTGGATAAATTCTTCGGCTCCTGGATGCGGGAGTTTTCGCCCGATTACACCGCCGCCGAAACCGGGCTGGATCGCTTCATCTCGTTCAAGAAAAACACCGATTTCATTGGCCGCTCAGCAGCCGAAGCGGAACGCGAGGCAGGTCCACAGCGCAAACTTTGCGCATTTGAGGTCATGGCAGAGGATGCAGATGTTGTGGCGTATGAGCCGATTTCCATCGATGGCACCGTCGTGGGGTTCTGCACATCCGGGGGGTATTCCCACCATGCGCAAAAATCCATTGCTCTGGGCTTTGTTCCTACAAAGGCTGCAACAGATGGGTTGGTAGTTGAGATCGAAATCCTCGGCAGAATGCACAAGGCACGCCTGATCACCACCCCGCTGTTCGACAGCGATGGCGACCGCATGCGCGGCTAATCCCCTGACCCCAAACAACGCCATCCGTCATTCGGTGGCGTTGTTCGCCCCCAGGCGGCAAAAACCTCTGGTCTTTCCCCTTCATCTTTCTAAAAATATTCCCGCCGGAGGCATCTCAGCTGACGGCCATGTGAAACGGTGGATGAATGAGCGAGATTTCCATTCTCTTGCTAGCGGCGGGCAGTTCCTCGCGCATGCAGGGGCAAGACAAACTCCTGCAAGAGATTGACGGTGAGCCGCTGCTGTCGGGGATGTGCCGCCGTGCTGCGCTCACAGGCCTGCCTTGCTATGTCACGGTACCCAGTCACAGTCACCCGCGCGTCACGGCAACGGGAACGGCCACAGTCGTGCCTGTTGCGGACGCAGCCGAAGGCATGGCGGCCTCGATCCGCGCCGGGGTCAAGGCTTTACCAAGCGATACCGAAGCCGTGATGATCCTGCCGGCCGACATGCCAGATCTGCAAAGCCAGGACCTGGCGCATATCGCCAGTCATTTTCACGGCGCTGACAGCCCAATCCTGCGGGCCACCTCCAGTGACGGACGCCCCGGCCATCCGGTACTGTTTCCCAGGCGTTGCTTTGCCGCTCTGATACAATTGAGCGGAGATCAGGGCGCCCGTGCCCTGCTTAAAACCGTGCCGGTACAAGATATCGGCTTGCCAGGGCAGCGCGCTCTTACAGATCTGGACACCCCGGAAGCCTGGGCCGCCTGGCGCGCCGCCCGTGCCCGCAGCTAGCAGCCATTTTACGTTACGACAGATTCACAGGCTTGGTGTCACGCTCAGTGTATCAGCAGACGTGCCTCATGACCTCTGAGAGAGCGGCGTGCCGAGGAATAGGCCGCCAAACCCTGTTCGGACTTCAGATCCGGAAACAACTCATAGATCTCGTTTCGCTGGGCGTTATCAAGCCCGCGCAACGACTGATCGCCGGGCTGAAAACTCTCGGTCCAGGCGCCATCTGACAGCACCACCTCATGCTGATCAAACATAAAGTGAATATAGCTGACAGCACTTGTCCGGACCGCATCGACGCCGGTCAGCCCGATCAGGTGTTTCGCAGCCACCAGCACTTCGCGATCCTCAAAATAAAGCGCCGTTTTGTCGTTTGCCACCAAAACCCTATGGTTCGGACTGACCATCATATCCCGTTCTGGCAAGTCGTCGCCCAGAGCCCCTTCGCGGATCAGGATCGGTTGCAGATGTTCTGCATGTTGCAGCCCCTGACCTTCGATGCGACGATTACCCACCCATCGGATCCCCTGAATGCCATTGTCCCGGGTTATCACCCGATCCCCCACAGCCAGATCCTCTACTTTGCGCTCACCGGCCGGGGTGGCGATCAGCGTTCCCGGCGTAAAGCAGGGGGTCACGACATGTTCGATCTCACAGAGATTTGCAGTGCCAGTCACTTTTCCGGCGGCATTCAAAAAGGATACCATGCCACTTTCAGGCTCGCACGCATCACAAGGGGCTGACACTTGGCCAGAAACCAGGCTGGCCGAATGCAACATATCAACTTTATCGGCCATCCTGTTCTCTCCTTCGCTCCGAGGCCGCTTTGATTTGCCTACAAAGGCAGCGGTCCATCGGATTCCCGAACCACCCCGCAAGGCAGCCAATTCTTTTAGCCCCGACCCACAGCGCATCTTGCCCCGCGTCCTATCGGCCAAACACCCGGTCCAGTTCTCGCTCGGTGACGACCGTCGCTGGCAAAGCCACACACCGTGGATGCGGTCGCAGTTCTCCTGATCCGGTGTTCCCAGACCAGGTTCTGAAACAAAAACCATGTCACCCTGCCGTAAAACGTGGGTCACAAAATCCCTTTTACTCATCCGGAACTGTCACCTGGAAAAACCAGGGCACTCTTCACCTCCAGGCACCTCCAGGCACCTCCAGAGGAGCGGGGATATGAGTATCCCGGTGAACTAGGCAAACAAAGACTAAAATTTATTGGAAATCTTCTGAAACAAGGTTTCGGCGATAAATCCCGAAAAGCCTTCAGCTCAAGACGGCACCATCAAAGCGCGGCAATTGTACCGATCTGCTCCCCAAAAGAAGCGGTTCAGCCCGATCATTCCCCGTAGGGAAACAAAAAGGGGCCCTTTCTAACAAATCTGTCGCTGTTATCGCGACAATCACAGCACTGATCTTCGGAAGAAAGACCGGCACCGCCACAGGTTTGAATGGACATAAAAATTTCATGCCAGACCGCCCGTCAGGTCAATTGCAAAACAATTGCGCCATAACATTCGATTGGGAAACAATGCCTCGCAGCGGTGAGCAAACATAGTGATTGGCCCGCAGTTTGGTCGAATCGGGATTTGAAAGCTTGATAAATCCAACCTTCGGCTGCCTACTCAGGAAGCACTGCTCTGGGCAGCTTCCAGCCGGTCTGAAGCCAAATAAGCGTTCCGGAAAAAGACCCATTCTGAAACCTGGACCGGCATAGGTTGTGAGAGCTGGCTGAAAGACCTGACTGTGTGAACTGCCTAGGCAAAATGGCTGTAAGAACTCAAGCAACCAAAACAGTCAGTCCTGATGCACGCAGCTCAAAATTCGGGCCAAACAACTATCCGTTTTGCGCATGATCTAAACGACGCAAGACGTCAGAAAGTTTGCTGCGAGCCATATTTCAAAATGGGTAATGGCGGAGAGACAGGGATTCGAACCCTGGAGACGGTCTCCCGCCTACACACTTTCCAGGCGTGCGCCTTCGACCACTCGGCCACCTCTCCGTGAGGCGGACTTTTGACGGATGGCAGGGGGAATAGCAAGACCCTTTTTGACAAAAGCCACATCTTTTTCAGATGCTCTTTCAACCCTCCGCCCCCAAGATACAAAGACGGGACTGCGACGGAACTGCGACAGCGGATTTTCGCGCGGCCCATCCCGAAAAAATAACTCTTTTCAAAGAATTCCGACCGAGCGCAGGAGGCGACATCCGGGCACAGACCTAGCCAGGAGGCGGCCAGGAGGCGGCCGAGACCGCAGGCTCTGCACCTGCGCTGCTCGATGACAGCCACCAGCGAACGGCGGCCCTTTCAGATCGCACTGTCAGTCGGTCAAAAACGTCAGAAGAAAGCGGCGCAAGCTTTCGAAAAGGTCGCGCTACTTATCCCCGTCTGCATCGCCATCCGTGTCCGCCTGCCCTAGATCTTCAAGGTCCGGCTGCGCGGGTTTTGGCATGTTTCCATTCTCAGCTGTGGTGCCTGCCTCTGCGACTGCGGTGGCAGCCAAAGCCCCAAGTGCCTCAGGGTTGCGGATCCAGAGATCACGCTGGGCATAGGGGATTTCGATGCCTTCTGCTGCAAACCGCGCCACGATCTCGTAGTTGAGGTCAGACTTCACCGAAAGCACCCAGTTCACATCGCGCAAAATGGCGCGAATCTCGAAATCCAGGCTATCTGCACCAAAGCCTTGAAACACCACATTCGGCGCCGGCTTCATCAGCACCATTGGATGCGCACGGGCTATTTCAGACAGGATCGCCTCGACCTGCCTTGGGTCGGTGCCATAGGCGACACCGACAGGGACGATCACCCGCCCCACGGTATTGCCTCGGGTATAGTTGGTCACCGTACCGGTAATCAGATCCGAGTTCGGAACAATAACATCGCTGCGATCAAAGGTTTCGATCCGGGTCGAGCGCACCGAGATATCGCGCACATAGCCCATCAGACCGCCAACTTCGATCCAGTCTCCCTTTGAAATCGGACGTTCAACCAAAAGGATGATACCAGAGACAAAATTCGAAACGATGGTTTGCAGACCAAAGCCAATGCCAACAGAAAGAGCCCCCGCAACAATGGCCAGCGATGACAGATCAAGCCCTGCCATCGAAATGGCCACCAGGGCAGCCAGAAAGATACCGACATAGCCCAATCCCGAGACAATGGCATTCTGACCACCAGGATCGATTTTTGTCTTCGGCAAGAGCGAATTTCGCAGACTGCTTTGGATCAGCCGCGTCAAACCGTAACCTGCGGCAAAAACCACCACGAAGCTAAGAAAAGCCATCGGTGATATCCGGGTATCGCCGATTTGAAACCCGGCGAGGAAAGTTGACCACAGCTCTGTAAGATCCGCCACCCGCGCGCCCCAGATCAGGGCCAGCAGCGGCAAGGCCAACAATGCCAGCAAAAAGCCGATGCCAACAAAGAGCAGCGAATCCTGCGCCGCCTGGCCCTGCCCTGACAGCCAACCATAAAGATCACCGGCAAACCGCTGCACCACAGCCAAGGCAGTTAGAAGAAACAGCGTATTGATCGCAGGATAGATCAGGGCTTCGGCGGCATTCACATAGCCCAAAGCCGCCAGAACCGGCGCCACGAAGCCCAGCAGGTAGGAGCCTTGGCGCACCAGAGCGATGATGCGGCTGGCACCGGCTGCGATACGGCCTTCACCGTCCGGGTCCGCTTCGGCATCCGGTTTGCTGTTCAAGGACCCGTACTTCTGTAGACGCAGCAAGATCAATGCTGCAGCAACAATCAACGGAAAGGCCAGAACTGCACTGGTTTCCTGCGATGTGTTCTCAAGCAGATTGAACTGGGTCAGCACATCCTGCAGCACCAGAACTGCCGCCAGCATGTCAATCATTAGCCGCACTTCGCCGCGGCGCCCCTCCCCGACAGAAACCAGATCAACCTCGCGACGCGATGCCACAAGTTGTTCGCCCAGCCAGTGGAAGGTCAAAAGGATGAAAGCCCAGCTCGGCAGGTTTTCCAGCATCAAGGTCCCGCGCACCCCAAGGATGCCCGCCAGGTCAACTGCCGTGGTAAGAACAAGTACCCCCAAAAGCGGCAGCAAAACCTGTAGCAGCGAGACTACAAAGCTCCAGACTCCTGTGCCGCGCGCCCCAAAGGCACGCAGATAGTTCCCCATCGCGCGCGCCCAGGGACGTCCTCTCAAAACCAACAAGATGCCCGTGATCAACAGGACCAAAATGCCGGGCAAATCATCGCTGATCCGTTCGACCGTTGTGTCGTTGCCAATCTGGGCTTGCGTCTCATGCCAAAGCGTTCTGCCGGATTTGCTCAGCGCGCCAAAGGCGCCGGGCCAGTGCTCCGGGTTCAGAGGGGACGGCCCACGCTCCAGCAGGCGCTTGGTGCGGCGATCACGAATGATGATGTCAATTTCGCCAATCAAACCATTGGCGCGGCGAAAGGCCTCTTCGGCCACAATCCGCGGCACTTTCAGCTGGTTGAGCTGCAGAGTAAGGCTCGCCCGCAGGGCCGCAATATCTTCAGGCTCGTCGCTGCCCTCGGCTGGTGGATCACCAAGAGCCGCCAATTGACTTTCAAGCGTTGAAATACGCTGCTTGTTCTCGCCACTGACGCGTTGGAATGACTGGCGATACCCAGTCAGATCTTTGCGCAATTGTTCAAAGGCCGCGCTTGAGGCGCGACTGGCATCAATGACCTGTTCGGCCCTGAGCGCGGTTTTCAGCCAATTCTGATAATAGTCCGTGTCCCGTTCGCTCGTCTGGGCAAGACTGCCGCCCGCAAGCGTCAGGACAAGAAAAGCTGCCGCCAGAACTGTAAAAGTCCAGAAATACAACGCCCGCAACCACGCTATCGCGGTCACGGGGCTGATGCGGTGCATCCCAGACGCCTGCAGGGCGGCCGTTCTCATACGTCCTCGAATACGCCCGGAATGGACGCCGGAATATGCGTCATCCACTCAGGCACCGGCAGATCCTTTTCGCGCAGGAAATCCGGGTTGAAGAGTTTCGACTGATACCGGGTGCCATAGTCGCACAGCACGGTGACAATGGTCTTGCCCGGCCCCAGATCACGGGCCATACGCACGGCCCCCGCGATATTGATCGCCGAAGATCCGCCAAGTACCAACCCTTCTTCGTGCAGCAGATCAAAGACATAGGGCAGCGCCTCGGTGTCTGAGATCTGATAGTTCAAGTCGGGTTTGAAGCCTTCGAGATTTTTGGTGATGCGCACCTGGCCGATACCTTCAGCGATCGAGGATCCCTCCATCGCGATTTCACCGGTGGTATAATACGAGTAAAGCCCTGCCCCCATCGGGTCAGCTAAGGCAATTTTCACGCCCTTGGGCTGCAACGCTTCGGCAACCCCCGCAAGTGTTCCACCCGAGCCGACAGCGCAAGTAAAGCCATCGACCTTGCCATCTGTCTGTTGCCAGATTTCAGGGCCAGTGGTTTCCACATGGGCCTGTTTGTTGGCGATATTGTCGAACTGATTGGCCCAAATCGCGCCATTAGGTTCGGTCTTGGCAAGCTCTTTTGCCAGACGCTCGGAATAGCGCACGAAATTATTGGGATTTCGATAGGGCGCTGCGGGCACCTGAACCAGCTGAGCACCGGCTAGACGCAGCATGTCCTTTTTCTCTTCGGACTGGGTTTCCGGGATCACGATCACCGTTTTGAACCCCATCGAAGCACCAACCAGTGCAAGCCCGATTCCGGTATTGCCGGCGGTGCCTTCGACGATGGTGCCGCCGGGCTTGAGTTCGCCGCGCGCAATTGCATCCTTGATGATGTAAAGCGCTGCCCGGTCCTTGACCGATTGGCCCGGGTTCATGAATTCCGCCTTGCCAAGAATCTCACATCCGGTCTCGTCGCTGACGCGGTTCAGACGGATCAGCGGGGTGTGGCCAATCGCGTCGGCCAAATCGCGTGCAATGCGCATGGTATCCCTTTCACTCATTCGCCTTCAGATGTACCCAAGCCGAAAGACCTTCACAAGCGGCGAAGCAGGTTTAGCGCCGCTCTGACCGCAGTCGATCACGGTGACGTGACAGCCACAGCGCAGCCGTCACCAGTGGCATATCCCGGTAGATCAGATCATCAATGCCGCGCATCAACTGGTCAAACCCCAGGATTTGGCTGCGCAAATCTTCATTCTCTCCGGCAACTCCGCCGCCGCCATCAATTTGACAAAGGTCCGTAAGGCCGACAAAAACATGAATAAATTCACTAGAAGAGCCGCTTGAAGAATAGGCCTGTGTCACCGGTTCCAGCTTGGCAATCGTAAGCCCTGCCTCTTCCTTGGCCTCGCGTATTGCGGCCGCTTGCGGGGTTTCGCCCGGATCAATCAGCCCGGCAACCGGCTCCCACATCCAAGGCTGTTTTTCACCACCAATAAAGGTCGCGGCGCGAAATTGTTCCACCAAAAGCACCTGATCACGGAACGGATCATAGGGGAGCACCACCGCAGCCTGCCCCACCATCGCCACGCCACGGTTCACCACCTGGCTGAGACTGCCATCATAGCGGCGAAACTGCAGATCCATTTCCTCCATGGCGAAGAAATTCATGTAGGCCCGTTTGTGACCGTGGACTATGACATCGCGGCTCAGATCGTGATCGGGGTCCGCCTCATGGGCCTGTGCGGCCAGCCACGACGCCGCGCGTCGGCGCACGGATGGGAAACTGCGCGCCACTTGCGCAGCACTCATTCGCCCCCGATAGGACATGACCTCGGCTGCAGCGCGCAGCGTCAGCGGCCCCCAAGCCGTGATCCAGGCCTGCAGATCCCAGCGGGATTCAAGCGGCCACAGACCGGGTTCGGGAAAATAGACCTCTGCCGCCGCCTGCGAACCATCCTGCAGCTGCACAGTGATTGGCTTTAGCGCGTAGTCAAATCCGCCCTCGTAGAAGTTCAACGCTGCCAGATCATCCTCCGACAGGCCCCGCACCAGAACACCTTGAGCGATAGCGCCCGCCCGAGCTTCGATTGCCGGGAAAGGCTGATCCTTGACCCCAAAGACGCCGTGTTCCGGCAGGCTCGCTTCTTGGACGTCAAGATCATCACCGCCCCGACCCAGCACACGCTCCAACAGCGGCACATAGCGTAGCGTGCCGTAAAAAAAGAGATCAATCACGTGTCTTAACCTATTGTTTAATTTTGATTATGGCCAGCGGCGATGGGCGTTCTCTACCAGCAGTCCGGCCAGAACACCCCCAATGACAAAAGGGATGAGAACAGACGGGACTGCAATCACAAAAAAGAAATCCAGAGAGATTTTGAAGATCGCCAACAGGGCTTCGAACGGGCCATCATAGCGGTGCCGCATCGCCAGACGAAACATCTCCCAGGCGCCCTGAATGAACAAAGCCCACAACACCATGACGGCGGCCCCTGTCAGGCCATTATTGATCGCCGGCACCAGACCGCCCCCCACCCGGCGCCCCATGTAGATCCAACCGGTTGCGGCCCCCAAGGCCATGTTAATGTGGGTAAAATAGCCGAAATCAGTGCCTTCGGGCATCAGCGGCATCACCAGACCGGACAAAACAAAGGCAAGCAATGCCAGGCAGAAAGCAGCAGTCAGACGGGCACCGGTGGGCATTGCGACGGGTTTCCTTGCTCAGGACGCCGAAGACCGCGCCACTGTGATTTGCGTTACATCGCAATTTCCCGTTTTAAAGGCCGCAGCACAAGAGGTGAGATAAAAGTTCCACATTTTCTGGAAACGTTCGTCAAAGCCCAGATCGCTAATCTGCCCCCAGCGACTGTTGAAAGCCTCGTGCCAACGGCGCAGGGTTACGTCATAGCTGTCGCCAAACTCAATCGATCGCACCACCTGAAGCCCCGCCTGTTCGATCTCATTTTGCAATACCTGTGGCGATGGCAGCATACCACCGGGAAAGATGTATTTCTGAATGAAATCAACTCCCTTCTGGTAGACCTCCCATCGTCTGTCAGCAACGGTGATAATCTGCAAGGTTGCCTGGCCGCCCGGGCGCAACCTGTCGCGAACGCAGTTGAAATAGGTCGGCCAGTATTTCTGCCCAACGGCTTCGAACATCTCGATTGAGGCAATGCCGTCGAATTGGCCACCACAATCACGATAGTCCTGAATGCGAAACTCGACCTGCTCTGAAAGCCCTGCTTTTTCAATGCGGTCGCAAGCGTAGTCATATTGTTCTTGGCTCAACGTTAGGCCAGTAACGCGCAACCCGCGTTCGCGGGCCGCATATTCCGCGAAGCCACCCCAGCCACAGCCGATTTCCAGCACGTGATCCCCGGGCTTGGCGCCCATTTGATCCACCATCGAGGCATATTTTGCCCGCTGCGCCTGCTCCAGACTTTCATGTCCGGTTTGGAACAGCGCACTGGAGTAGGTCATGCTGTCGTCCAGCCACAACCCATAGAAATCATTTCCCAAATCATAGTGATAAGAGATGTTCTTTTTGGCCTGTGTTCGGTGATTGCGCTGCATCCAGAACCGGAACCGTTCGTAAGCCCGAGCCAACGCCTGTCCCGGAAAGCCATCATAGACCGTCTCAGCCCCCATATGGATCAGATCCATAAAGGCCTGCAGATCCGACGTGCTCCAATCGCCTTCGAGATAAGCATCGGAAAAGCCCAGATCTCCCTCTCGGATAAGACGCGAAAAACAGTCCGGGTTGTGAATATGCAGGTCAGCAACCGGGCCAGGATTACGCCCGGCCACGCGAAATATACGGCTATCCGGCAGAAAGATATCCAACTGCCCGACCTCCATCGCCCGGAGTTTTTCGAACACCGGTGCAAAGTATCGCGGCAGATCGGCCTGACCGCGGGTTGACGTTAAAACCATCAGCTTCCCCCGTCTTTCTCCGTCTTTCCTGACACCAAACAGGCTAGATGCCCCTCGGCTTTCAGGCAAGAACGCAGTTCAGGGCGGCGATTTCATGGCGAAATTTGCCGCCCCCCAAGGTGGGATTTACTCTTCTGAAAAGCAATTGAAAATTCAGAATAATGACCCGTTAACAGTGTGTTAACGGGTTACTCTAATCCAAACTAGACGGAGAGACCGGCGCTGTTCAGACCTTGGCCTACAGAACCAAATCCAGCGCCTTGATAAGCTGTTCGACTTCTTCTTGAGAGGTGTAATGCGTGAAACTCAGACGCAAAACACCCTCATCCGGTTTGATCCCCAGCGCTGTCAGGGCCCGTACCGCATAGAAATCACCACCGCCGGCCATGATGCCATGCTCTGCCAGTTGCGCCGCCACAGGAGCGGCAGCCCGGTTCAGTGCCAAGGCCACGGTCGGCGCCCGCAAAGCGGCATCACTTGGGCCGATCAGGCGCAGATCATTGCGCGCCTTCATCGCGTCAAGCAGAGGCTGCAACAGCTCCACCTCATGGGCGCGCATCAGATCATGCACAAAAGACGCTTTGGCTGCCGCCCCTTCGCTTGGGCCGCCGTGATGATCCGAAAGCGCCTCGATATAGTCCGCCATACCGGCGCTGGCGGCGACCTGGGCGTGATCGGGTCCGGCCGGGGTAAACCGTTTATACAGGCAGTCTGCATTGAAATAGTGTGCCTGATTGGGCAACAGCTCTCCCAATTCGCGTCGCATCACCATGAGGCCCTGGTGCGGCCCATAGGTTTTATAGGCGGAAAACAAATAGATATCCGGCCCAAGTTCACCCACATTGGGCACCCCATGAGGGGCGTAGGAAACACCGTCCACACAGACAAAGGCCCCGGCGGCATGGGACAGGGCCGTGATCTCCGTGACCGGGTTGATCTCTCCGACCACGTTGGAACAATGCGGAAAACAAACTAGGCGGACTTTCTCGTCCAACAACGACTCAAGCTTAGCCGGATCCAGATGACCAGTCTGTGGATCAATCTGCCATTCGCGCACCTCGATGCCTTCGTCGGCCAGACGACGCCAAGGACCTGTGTTGGCCTCGTGATCCTGGTTGGTGACTACAATCGCCTCGCCAGGTTTCAGAAACTGACGAAAGGCCTGGGCCAGTACATAGGTATTTTGCGTGGTCGACGGCCCGAAGCTCAGCTCGTCCGTCTCGATCCCCATCATCGCCGCAAGGCGCTGCCGGGCCTCGTCCATCTCAGCACCTGCCAGGCGCGAGGCCTCGTAGGGTGCATAGGGCTGCACTTTGCGCTGGGTATAATAGCGCGTCAGTCGATCAATCACCTGGCTGCAAGTATAGGATCCACCAGCATTTTCAAAGAAGGCCTGCCCCTGTAGCGACGGCTCCTGAAAGGCAGGAAACTGCCCGCGTACAAACTCAATATCAAGCGCCATTGCTCTCTCCTGAAATGCTTTTGCAAAATGGATGCCGATCTTGCACCGCAAGGTCAAGCCGGATGGCAAGTAAGATCAAGCCGGATGGCAAGGCTTCGGTCGCGCCGGGAAATCTTCCAACAGGGTTAGATGTAAAAAAACGGCCCCGGACATCTCTGCCCGGGGCCACATTTGTTTCAACAGGTTTCAGCTCTGCACTTCACCTGCTTGGTTCAACAGAGCCAGTCATTTAGCGCAAATAGCTGACCTAATGGACCGCGCCGACCTTTTTGCGGCGTTCCCGCATCAGGCCGATCAGGATCGACAGGCACATCAGCACCAGCACAATCGCAAAAGGGAAACCTGTGGCAATGGCCGCGGCCTGCAATGCCCCGAGACCACCGCCCAGCAACAGTACAATGGCGATGGCCCCTTCCAGAATGCACCAGAACACCCGTTGTGCCGTGGGGGCATCGGTCTTGCCACCGGCGGTAATCGTATCGATCACCAAGGATCCCGAATCCGACGAGGTAACAAAGAAGACCACCACAAGGATGATGCCAATAAAGGATAGGATTCCTGTCATCGGGAAGGCTTCGAACATCTTGAACATCTTGAGTTCAAGTGCTGCATCGGTCAGCGCCTGACCGCTGTCCCCCATGACCATATCAAGGGCAGCACCACCAAAGACACTCATCCACAGGGCGCCAACCACGGTCGGGATCAGCAAAACGCAGGTGACAAATTCACGGATGGTACGACCACGTGAAATCCGTGCAATGAACATGCCAACAAAGGGTGACCAGCTGATCCACCAGGCCCAGTAGAACGTGGTCCAGCCCTGCAGGAAATTGGTATCTTCGCGACCGACCCAGTTGGACAGTTCTGGCAGGTAGATGACATAATCCGCCAGGTTGGTGAAAAACCCGGTCAGGATCGCGAGGGTTGGCCCGACAATGATGACCAGCACCAGCAGGCCGGCAGCCAGGATCATGTTGGCTTCTGACAGGCGTTTCACGCCCTTGTCGAGCCCTGCCACCACAGAGACCAGCGCAAAGGCTGTGATCAGAATGATCAGCAGAACCTTCATGCCATCGGTCACTGGCACGTCAAACAAATAGTTCAATCCGGCCAGAGCCTGTGTTGCGCCCAGACCAAGCGACGTCGCAAGGCCAAAGATCGTCGCAAAGACCGCGATCACATCGATGATATGCCCCAGCGGGCCCCAGGTTGCTTTGCCAAAGAGCGGGTAGAACACCGAACGCATGGTGAGCGGCAAGCCTTGATTGTAGCTAAAGAACGCCAGCGCCAGGCCAACAATTGCATAGATCGCCCAGGGATGCAGACCCCAGTGAAAGATCGTTGCAGCCATGGCCATTTCACGCGCCTTCTCTGCATCTGCGGCAGCAGCCCCCAAGGGTGCCCAGTCGCTGCGCAGCCCGTCTTCACCAAGTGCTGTTCCACCTAGTGACGACCCGTAATGCGAGATCGGCTCTGCGACCCCCCAGAACACCAATCCGATCCCCATTCCTGCTGCAAACAGCATTGAAAACCAGCCAAGGTAGCTATAGTCAGGGCGCGCTTTGTCGCCACCAAGGCGGATGGAGCCGAAAGGCGAAACCACCAGAAACAGCGAGAACAGGACAAAGATATTGCAGGCGATCATGAACACCCAGTCAAACTGACTGGTCAGAGCCGGGCGCAGCCAGCCAAAGAACTCGGCTGCCTGATCCTGAAACACCAGTGAGAAAAAGACAAAAGCAATGATGGTCAGCGCCGAAACGGCAAAGACTGGATTGTGAACGTCGAGCCCCAGGATCTGAACGTTATCCTGTCCTGGCTCATACTCCGTAGCTGCTGGGGTTTCCCCTCCGGCCCGGGCTTGGTCTTCTTGTGACATATTTCCTCTCCGCTAGACACGTATTGGTGCTGATGAAGAAGGAAAAGGCGCGCAGACATCGCAGAAGAGACCAGCAAAGGGACAAAATCGGCATGAAAATCGCCACGGACCCAGTGCGCGCCGCAGGCTTAAATCGAAGCGCCGTATTTTCAATACAACTGAGTCGGCAGGCCACTGCCCTAAAACAAAGGGTTCTGAAATCCATAAACTTATTGATTATACAAACAATTTATTAAATAACCATTCAAGAAAAATGATAACCATCACGACTATCCGCAAACATCTGTAAAAGCTATTCTGCCAGAGTTTCCTGCACAAACTCATGTGCGGGCATCCTTCGCGGATGTCACTTTCGCACGTCAGGAAAAACAAGTCGGGACAAACAAGTCGGGACAAACAAGTCGGGACAAACAAAATGGCCGCCCGAATGGGCGGCCAATTCCAGTTTCGAGACCATGGCCTCGATGATCACGAATTTCAGGCGTTCACATCGACAACAACGCGCCCCTTGACCTGCCCCTGCAAAATCTCGGCTCCCAGTTTGGGCAGATCAGACAACACAGCGGGCTGCACCATGGCCTCCAGTTTTTCCATGGGCAGATCCGTCGCCAGACGCTGCCAGGCGCGCAGGCGATTGTCATAGGGCTGCATCACGGAATCGATCCCCAGCAGGTTCACACCGCGCAGCAAAAACGGGATGACAGTGGCAGGCAAATCCGCTCCACCGGCGAGACCGACAGCCGCGACAGAGGCACCATATTTCATCTGGCCCAGCACCCGCGCCAGCATAGCGCCGCCAACTGCATCAATGCAGCCTGCCCAGTTTTCACTTTCCAGAGGTCGCTTGACGGTCTCGTTCAGCTCTTCACGGGCCACGATCTGTGTCGCGCCAAGACTGCGCAGGTAGTCTTCGGTCTCGGGGCGCCCGGTCACGGCTGCGACCTCATAACCCAGATTGGCGAGAATGGCCGTTGCGACCGATCCCACGCCCCCTGCAGCCCCTGTGACCAGAACAGGCCCGTGGTTCTTCTGCATCCCGTGATCTTCAAGCGCCATCACCGACAGCATCGCCGTCAGCCCCGCCGTGCCCACGGCCATGGCTTGGCGACTGTCGAGCCCCGCAGGCAGCGGCACCAGCCAGTCCGCCTTGACGCGCGCTTTTTGGCTGTAGCCGCCCCAATGGGCCTCGCCAACGCGCCAGCCGGTCAGCACCACTTTGTCACCAGGCTTGTAGCGCGCATCATCGCTGGCCTCGACAGTACCGGCAAAATCAATACCGGGGATATGCGGGTACTTGCGCACCAAGCCGCCGCCTTTGGGGCTCAGGCACAGCCCGTCCTTGTAGTTCACGGTCGAATACTCCACCGCAACGGTGACTTCGGCCTCGGGCAGCCGATCGAGGCTGATCTGCTCTACTGCTGCTGTCGCCAGCCCGCTGTCTTCGTCCTTGTTCACAATCAATGCGTTGAACATTTTCGTCTCTCCTTCAAATCCAAAACTTGTCACGTACAGTCGCCGCACGCATTCCATCGGGGGTTTCAACTTCCAGCTTTGCACCAGAATCCCAGTGGGTCATGCGCACCATGCCAATGGCTACATTTGTCCGGAAATCCGGTGACCAAGCCGCCGAAGACACCCGCCCGACCCGTTTACCTGCTGCGTAGAGCGGCCAGAATTCCGTACAGGCTGGCACCGGATCACCAGCAATCTCGATCGCCCGGATCTGTTGAACCGGCCCCTCTTTGGCCACGCGCAACAAAGCGTCACGCCCAATGCAACCAATCGCGGTATGAGTGTCGCAAAACCGCCCCAACCCACATTCATGCGGGGTGTTATCATCGGTCATGTCATTGCCATAGCTCAGCAATCCACCCTCAATGCGCTCAATCAGGTTGGGGCACCCTGCCCGCACTTCCAGATCCTGACCTGCCTCAAACAACTTGTTCCACAGGGGCATGCCGATTTCACTGTCTTCCACATAGATCTCAAACCCGCCCTGTTTGGAATATCCAGACCGGGCAATCACCAGATCGCGGCCCTGGAACTGGAAAGTTCCAAACTTGAAGAACCGGATAGATCGAATACGATCCCCAAAGACCCGTTCCAAAAGCTCTTCTGACTTTGGCCCCTGTATCGCCAAGGGAGATACATCGGGCTCATCCACCAGCACATCCAGACGCCAACCGTTGGCAATACCTTTGACCCAATACAGCAGGTCGCTATCGGCGATTGAAATCCACCAGCGGTCCTCTGCCAGCTTCACCGCAACAGGGTCATTCAACATCCCACCAGTTTCATCGACGATAGGTACATAATAGCACTGCCCCGGCAACATCCCTCGCAGATCGCGCGGGGTCAGCATCTGCATCAGACGCCCGGCATCCGGCCCCCGCAGTTCCACCTGACGCTCGCAAGAAACATCCCAGACCTGTACGTGTTTCTTAAGGTGAAGATAGTCGGCCTCGACGCTCTCGAAGACCGTCGGCAACAACATGTGATTATAGACGGTATAGGCCTTAACTGCAGCTGTTTCGACCCCCTCAGAGAAAGGGGTTCTGCGCAGACGCCGCGATGGTGAAATCAATGCCATTCTTCATCCTCCTGGCAACGGGGAACTCAATAATTGGGCCAGATTGACATCGCATCCGCCCTGTTAGCTTAGCATAGAGAACGCGAGATCGACCTGTTGGAACTGGGCACAAGGGCTGACAGGCCCAAAGCAATCAGCACTGCCGATTGCCATGCCTCTCTGGCTCTCTCTCCATCCTGCAATGGCTTTCATAGTTTCCTCCGGGTAGACCCATAACCGACTCACCGCTTGCAATTTAAATGTCAGACTTTTAAATGTCAGACAAATAAAAAGTGCAGCTCGCACAGCCAGGACCCAAAATGAAGATTGATCCAAACAGTTCAGCAGATCTCTCAGCGCAGATTGCAAAGGCCATCAAAGACGCCATCATAAATGGCGACCTGATTGTCGATCAGCGCCTGCCCTCGGAATCCGAACTGGCCGATCAGTTCCAGGTGTCGCGCCCCACGGTGCGTGAAGCATTGAAACGCCTGGCAGCACAATCGCTGATCCGCACTCAACGCGGCGCTTCTGGAGGTGCTTTTGTCAACCGGATCAGCTTTGAAGATGCCTATGCTCAGCAGATTACCACCTCGACACTGTTGCTCAGCATGAATGACGTCAGTTTCGAGACAGCCTGCGAAGCGCGCTACGCCCTTGAACGCGCCTGTGCGCCACTTTCAGCACAGCGCCGTACCCCCGATCACCTCGCCACCATGCGGGCCGAGATTTTTAGACAAGGCCAACCGGGCCTCACCGATGAGGCCTTCTGCGCTTCGGATGTTGCCTTTCACCGCGCTTTGGTTGATGGCGCTGAAAACCCGGTACTGTCCTATCAACTGGCCGGCGCGGTAGAAGCCATGCAGCCCCTGATGAACATGATCACCTTTTCGGCCCGTGACCGCGCCCGGATCGTAGAGCTGCACAGCACCATTGCCGATGCCATCGAATCCGGGAACGGAGGCGCAGCCATCGATGGGTTGACCGATCTGGAGATCGAAACCCGGACATTGGCAACAGAGGTCTTTGCCGCTCGTGCCAGTGCCTAAGCTCCTCGTACCAGTGTCTAAGACCAAGGGATGCGAGAGATGGGCCCGCGCAGGTCCGCGCAGGTCAATGGGCTAGCAACCTCCAGAAACACTTTGCCTATTTTCATACGGGTTTCATACGGGAGCAGCGACTTAGCAGAAATTCTGGACTTTTCCCTTTAACTCCCTGCAGCGCGCGCCTATATTGATTTTGTTCCTTCGGGAACTATGGACATAAATGCGCTCGTAATACACGGATCGGACCCGGGGGCGGTACCCGGCGACTCCACCAAAAATGCTTCATTTGGGCATCATGGGGTCGAAACAGGATCGACGGACGTCTAAAGGGGTTAGCTTTGTCTCGGCTGTCTGCCACCGTTATCGGCGAAAACTGTACAATTGCAAATGACAATCGTGCTCCGGTAGCCCTGGCTGCGTAAGCAGTTCGGAAAACCGAAAATTAAGTCCTTGTGCCTAGCAGCGTAAGGCGGGGTTCGCAGGTACCTGGCAACAGAAACCTGCATTTCCCCTCCCTCATTTCCCCTCATTTCACTATGGTCTGTGCAGCTAGGTCAGTGTTGATCAGCTCAGTGTTGATCAGAATGTTCACGTCGCCTGATCATCAGGCGGAAGATTGTCCTTTCAGAACATTTATTTCGAATTCAAAGCTAAAGCCTCACCAATAGACTTGGACAAAACCCGCAGCTTCGCCACGCACTTGGTTCAAGTTAGGGATTTGTTGAGAGGACTCACCTCACACTTCTAAGTGGAAATATGAAGTGGGGACAGAATGTCGAAATCAGAAATATTGCTACACTGGCTTAACGAAGCATTTGGGAATAAAAACCTGCAATCTCTTGAAACGCTTATGACCCCGGACAGCCACTGTTGTGGTGCATTGTCCCGAGGACCGATTGGGAAAGCCGAGCTCGCAGAATTTATCCTTTGCCTGCGTAGCCTAACCGGGCCCTGCCGATTTTCCATTTCGCACAGCATTGAACAGGATGATTGGATCGCCGCCCGCCTCCATGTCCATACCTCTTCCGCTAGAACCGGAGAGGTCTTTGACTTTACCGATCATCTGATGGTCCGGTTCGAGGGAGAAAAATTGGCCGAGATACTCAGCCAATCAGACTATTTCACCTTGTTTGAAAAGCTTGGACAATTGCCCAGCGACGCTCTTGCCGCCTGCATGGGCGGGCAAATTTTGAATTGACCGACTTGCCCAAACCCAGCCCGCCCTGAAATCAACGCCCCTGATCGCTGTTTGATCCCTCGCTTGACAAATTCTGAAGCGAGCCGCATCACTAAAGTCCTGGGGAGCGTCGCGAACGCCCCGTGAGGCGCCAAGCCCAAGGTTCGCATGTTAACCCTTGCGTGCGAGGAGACATGCCCATGGCTGCCCCAAACGAAATCACCCCCGCCCAACTGTTGCGCCTGATCGGCACAGCCAACGCGCCGCGCCTGGTCGATATCTCGATAGATGAAGATTTTGCAGAAGACCCCTATCTGATCCCCGGCTCCTTTCGCCATTCCCATCGAGATATCGATGGGCTCAAGGCCCGTCTCGCGGGCCAAAGCTGTGTGCTGATTTGTCAGCGCGGCATAAAACTGTCTCAGGGCCTCGCCTCTTGGCTGCGCAGCGACGGGATCGAGGCCGAATACCTTAAGGGAGGCATGTATGAGTGGCGTGCGACGAAGGATGCCCCCCGGATCCCCTTTGCCAATTTGCCGCCAACGACTGATGGAAGCAGTCTCTGGGTGACCCGGCACCGTCCAAAGATTGACCGCATTGCCTGCCCCTGGCTGATACGCCGTTTTATTGACCCGCATGCAAGATTTCTGTTTGTTTCGCCAAGCCAAGTCGCCGGTGTTGCAGACAGATATGGCGCCACGCCCTTTGATGTTGCCGAATGCAATTGGTCGCACCGCGGGCCGCTCTGCACCTTTGACACCATGCTAGATGAATTCGCCCTGCGAACCCCGGCCCTAGACCGCTTGTCCACCGTTGTGCGCGCCGCCGATACCAATCGCCATGACCTCTCTCCTGAGGCTGCGGGCCTGCTGGCAATCTCTGTCGGCCTGTCGCGCCAGTTTCGCGACGATCATCAACAGCTTGAGGCTGGACTTGGGCTCTATGATGCTCTTTATCGCTGGGCCAGGGATGGTCAGGGCGAAGCCCATGACTGGCCCACGGGTGGCCGACTAACAGGAAAGACAACATGAAGACGGTATCTTGGCGCGAGATGTGGCGGGTCTTCGGACGGATTGGCCTGCTGAGTTTTGGTGGGCCAGCCGCGCAAATCGCCGTGATGCACCGCGAATTGGTCGAGGAACGCCCCTGGCTCAATGAAGAGGAGTTCCTGCGCGGGCTGTCCTTTTGCATGCTGCTGCCGGGACCAGAGGCGATGCAGCTTTGCACCTACACCGGCTGGCGTCTGCGCGGAACCTGGGGCGGGCTGCTGGCGGGGCTTTTGTTTGTGCTGCCGGGCGCCTTTGTCATTGGGCTTCTCGTCTGGCTTTATGCCGCTTTTGGGGCGCTGCCTGCGGTGCAATCTGCCTTTTTGGGTATCAAGGCCGCCGTCGTTGTCATTGTTTTGCAAGCGCTTTGGCGGCTCAGCAACAAGGCCCTGAAACGCCGACAAGACTGGCTCTTGGCCGGATTTGGCTTCGCGGCGCTGTTTCTTTTGCAGCTGCCCTTTCCTCTGGTCATTCTAGGTGCTGGCGTTATTGGCCTGTTGCGCCCGCCTGTTGCGGATAGCTCTGCTGCTGCCGCCGAAAACCTGACTTCCCACAACACCCTGAAAACCATGGTTCTCTGGGCAGGACTATGGCTCACCCCACTGCTGCTACTCAGTTTCAGCGGAGCAGAGTTTCTGGCCGGTATTGGCTGGTTCTTTGCCAAACTGGCGGTTGTCAGTTTTGGCGGTGCTTACTCAGTTTTGGCCTATATGAGCCAGACCGTGGTGACGCAGCACAACTGGGTCAGTGCCGGGGAGATGATTGATGCGTTGGGACTGGCAGAAACCACACCTGGGCCCCTGATTCTGGTCACGCAGTTCGTTGCCATGCTGGCGGGTCTCAAGGAGGGCGGGCTGCACTTGTTTTTGGCTGCAGGGGCAACGGCTCTCTGGGCAACTTTCACCCCCTGTTTTTTGTGGATTTTTGCCGCCGCCCCCTATGTTGAACGACTGGCCAGCCATCCCCGGCTCGGTGCAGCTCTCAAGGCAATCACCGCAGCGGTGACAGGTGTCATTCTCAACCTGATGATCTGGTTCACCCTGCATGTTGTGTTTCAAAAGGTCACCTCCTACAGCATCGGCCCGATTTCCATGCCCTGGCCCGAAATCCACAGTCTTGATCTGACTGCTCTGGTGCTGACACTGCTCGCACCTGTTGTCGCGATGTCACTGCGGGGAAATTTGCTGGGGCTGCTGGCCGTCATGGCCGGAATGGGCCTATTTGCCCCGTCAGTTCTGGCCGCATTTTAGACTTCACGCGTAGGGCTAGGTGCCTAAAATAGTTGTAAAACATCGGGCTGCACTCTTTAGTTTCCCGTCGAATCCCCTATGCTGGTGCAGCAATTTAAGAGGGGTCTCTTTCATGTCCCGCGAAATCGACTACGGCAATCTGATGCATTCCGCTATGCGCGGCCTTATCCGCACCGTCCTCCAGGAGGTTGCGGACCATGGTCTGCCGGGCAATCATCATTTTTTCATCACCTTCGACACCAACCATCCAGATGCACAGCTGGCGGATTGGTTGCGCGATCGCTATCCCGGTGAGATGACTGTGGTCATGCAGCACTGGTACGACAATCTCGAGGTGGGCGAAGATGGCTTTGGCATCACCCTGAACTTTGGCGACGCGCCAGAGCCGCTGTATATTCCCTATGACGCGATCGAAACCTTTGTTGATCCATCGGTCGAGTTCGGCCTGCGCTTTGAAACCGCCGAAGAAAACGACGAAGACGTTGACGCGGCAGGCCAGCTGGATGAAGACATGCCAGAAACCGAGGAAGATTCGCAAAAATCGACCGAGGGTGATGTTGTCTCGCTGGACAGTTTTCGAAAATAGCCGCCGCATTCTTTGGTCTGCGAAATGCCTGCAAATTGAAAAAGCCTCGCAATCCGCGGGGCTTTTTGACTCCGGTTCAGGAATGCAGGGTCAAGAATTATGGATCAAGGGTTTGAGCCCAGCGGCCAACTTAGACAGGTCTGATTGCTGAACGCCCAAGACGCTTGATCTTCGGCTACCACTGGTAGAATAGACAGCCCTACTGCCAAATTACTCACGTATGAGATCAGTCACCAGCTCGCGTATGGGCTGTCCGTTGCGATGCGCGGTAAAGACCAGATGCAGACCTGTATCTGTCAGACTGCGGTCATACTGCTGCATCTCATAATCGCCATTTTGGTGGATGAACATTGAAAACACGGTCAAGGTTTCGCCAATGATCCGTGCCCAAACATAGGGACGCCCCTTCATCGGGTCGTGCTGGACTGCGTGGCCAAAGACGTTGCGCTGCATTGCTGCGGCAAAGATCCCATCACGACCACTCCCGGTGAATTCGATCTCATAGGTCTTCTCTTTGCGACGCCCATCATCTTTTTCGGTGATTGAGCTCCATTTCACCATAAAACCCTTTCGGGTCTCGGTGATTTCAACGCTCATGTCGCGCGGATCCACATCCCCACCCGCATAGATCACATCGACCGAACCCGTATAGCGACCGTAGAATTCCGAAATCTCATGCGCCATGGCCCCGGGCGCCAGAAAGACAACCGCACAGATCAGCCACAACAGCCGCAAAGCCAAGCCGACAGGTGAGACAACACTTTTGCTCCGGGCGCAGCTGGGCGGCGTACAACGGCTACGGGAGCTGGCTTGAAAACTATGTGACACGGCAGAGGTTCCTGTGCTGCTTTGACGGGGCCTGATACCATAGTCTAACTATCCAGTCCCCACTGGCAATGACATGAGACAAATGGAACGGGTTTCAAACGGAACGCTTCTCTTTCTCCCTATACGCCGACCTGCGATTGGCTATGCTGCGCGCAACTGGCCAATTGCGTCACGAGGACGCTCAGGATAAACGGCATGCAACGGCATACCAGACGGAGAGAGACAAGATGTCCGATACCCGCACAGAAACCGACAGCTTTGGTCCGCTAGAGGTTCCTTCCGACAAATATTGGGGCGCTCAGACCCAGCGTTCGATCATGAATTTCCCGATTGGTTGGGAAAAACAGCCCGTCGCCATCGTGCGCGCGCTCGGCGTGATCAAACAGGCCTGCGCCATGGCGAACAAGGCCAGCGGCAAGATGGAGACCCCCATCGCGGATGCGGTCATCCAGGCCGCCTCTGAGGTGGTCGCAGGCAAGTTCGACGACAATTTCCCACTGGTGGTCTGGCAGACCGGGTCCGGCACCCAGTCCAACATGAACTCCAACGAGGTCATCGCCAACCGCGCGATTGAAATCATGGGCGGCGTGATTGGGTCAAAAGATCCGGTACACCCGAATGATCATTGCAACATGGGTCAGTCGTCCAACGACACCTTCCCCACTGCGATGCATATTGCTGCCGCCATGACCACGCGCGATGTGCTGCTGCCCGGTCTCACCAAACTCGCCGAGGGTCTTGAGGCCAAATCGGAAGAGTTCAAAGACATCATCAAGATCGGCCGCACCCACACCCAGGATGCGACACCGCTGACACTGGGTCAGGAATTTGGCGGCTACGCGCATCAGGTCCGTCAGGGCATTGCACGTATCAACGCAGCTCTGCCTGGTATTTATGAACTCGCACAGGGCGGCACCGCCGTCGGCACTGGCCTGAACACCCAGGTTGGCTGGAGCGAAACAGTGGCAGCCAATATGGCCGAAATCACCGGCCTGCCCTTTGTCACCGCCCCCAACAAATTCGAAGCTCTGGCAGCCCATGATGCCATGGTCTTTATGTCGGGCGCTTTGGCTACCGTTGCCGGCTCCATGTACAAAATCGCCAATGACATCCGGTTCCTGGGCTCTGGCCCGCGGTCGGGTCTGGGTGAGCTGATCCTGCCGGAAAATGAACCGGGATCATCAATCATGCCCGGTAAGGTCAACCCGACCCAGGCCGAGGCCATGACTCAGGTTGCGGCCCATGTGATGGGCAACAATGCCGCTATGACATTCGCCGGCAGCCAGGGCCATTTCGAGCTCAACGTCTATAACCCGATGATGTCCTACAACCTGCTGCAATCCATGCAGTTGCTGGGCGATGTGGCTGACAGCTTCACGACCCGGATGCTCAACGGTATTCAGGCCAATGAGCCGCGCATCGACAAGCTGATGAAGGAAAGCCTGATGCTGGTGACTGCGCTCGCGCCGACAATTGGCTATGACAACGCCACCAAGGTTGCCAAGACCGCGCACAAAAACGGCACCACTTTGAAAGAAGAGGCCATAGCGCTTGGCTTTGTCGACGAGGCGACTTTTGACGCTGTTGTGCGGCCAGAGCAAATGATCGGTCCCAAGGACTAATGGCAGAGCCGGTCAACCTGAACCGGTTTCGAAAAGAAAAGGCGCGGGCCGATAAAAAGGCCCGCGCTGATCAAAACGCTGTGAAATTCGGCCGCACCAAGGCAGAAAAATCGCTCGACAAGTCCCGCAAGGACCAAGAGATCCGTCGCCTGGATGATCACCGGTCTGATCCTGAAAAGCGTCATTGATGAGCAGCCGCCCAAAAAAACACTCCCTGACCCTGCGCGGTCATAGAACCTCGGTCTCGCTCGAGGATCCTTTCTGGAATGCCTTTCGCGCAATTGCTGCCAGAACAGGACGTCCAATCAATGAGTTGGCAGCCGAAATTGATGAAGAACGCGGTGTGGACTCTGGGCTGGCCTCGGCCATTCGCCTGTTTGTTCTTCAGGATCTTCAGGCACAATTGACGGCGCAGAGCGACACCTAAGCACAGCTATTTTGCGCGGCGTGGGGTGATCCGCAACCAGATCCCGCTGTGCGACCGCACTGTCAAATGTGCAACAGGCACGGGCTCGGCGTCCTCAATCGGCTCGACCTTGAAATCACGCAGGATCATCGACAGGATCAAAGGCCCCTCCACCATGGCAAAACCAGCACCGGTACAGACACGGGGACCGGCGGAAAACGGAATATAGGCCTCGCGCTGGCACTGCTTGCCATTTTCTGTCTGCCAGCGGTTGGGGTCAAACCCATCCGGATTGTCCCAAAGCCGTTCGTGGCGATGCAAATGCCAGGGGCTGACCACGATCTGCGCGCCTTTGGGAACCTTTCGATCCCGAAAACTCACCGGGCAGCTCGCCTCGCGCACCATCATCGGAACCGGCGGATAGAGCCGCAGCGCCTCGCGGAACACATCCCGCGACAAACGCAGCTTTGACACTGCGGCAAAGCTGTCATCCTCCAGTGCAACAGATTCCTGCGCCAGGCGCTCCTGCCACTCTGGGTAAAGCGCCATGAGGTAAAGCGTCCAGGCCAGAGCCGAGGCACTGGTCTCATGCCCGGCCAGAAAAAAGATCGCAACCTGATCGACCATTTCTTCGGTCGTAAACTGTTCACCAGTTTCTGGATCACTGGTGGTCATTATCTTAGTCGCCAGATCATCCGGAGCGCCCCCCGATTTGATCGCAACCATACGATCGCGGGTCAGGTCAGTGATCAGTGCCCGAATTCTGGCCGCATTGGCGCGGGTCCCACGCCGAAAAAACCGCGGCATCCAATTCGGCACCGGCAGAAATGCCGCCAGATTGAGCAGCGGCTGGCTGCGCTGGTAGTCACGAAACCGGGAAAACACCTCTGAGGCTACTGAATGTTCGATGGGTATAGAAAACAGGGTGCGAAAGATCACATCCGCTGCAGCGTGGCTGGTGACTTCCTCGATTTCAATGTCAGCGCCCTGCCCGGCCTGCCTTTGCAAACGGGCGACGGCGGCCTCAGCTGCCGCGCGCATCGCTGGAAATGTCTCTTTCAGCCGCCCCCCTTCAAAGGCTGGGTCAATGATACGGCGCTGCCGCTTCCACTCTTCGCCATTGGTCAGAAAAACTGAATTCCCCAGCAGCGGCTTCAACCCTTCGGCGATGCGGTCGGATTTGGGAAAATGTTCTGGCTCGTCTTTCAGAACCCTTTTGATCAGCGCGGGCTGGTTTATCATGAAAGACCGAAAGCTTGGCGCACGAAACTCTGCCATCCAGGCGTGATACAGCTTGGCCGGTTGCGCCGACAGGATGTCCTGGCGAAACAGCTTTACATAGCGCCACAGCGAGACCCGGTCGGGACGTGCTGCGGGCTTCGGGGGCATCGGGCGCAGAGGATCAGAGGCACTCATCCCTTGGCCACCGACGTGTATTTGGAGACTGCAACATCAATTCGTGAGCGCGAAGGCTTGCGACCGTTGTAGCGCGCCCGCAGTGTGCGCGCGCCTGCCGTGATACGAAAATAGTCATAGTCCCCAGGCCGATCAAAAGCGCAGAGATATTGAAAATGCAGCCTGAAAAAGCGCCAGCGCAGGGATTTCCACCGCGCGGGGCTCAATGTCTGGGTAAATGCGGCCGAAATCACTAGCGGCCAGCGCTTATTATCTGGGGCGACACCACTGACTGAAACTGGATCACACAGGGCAAAGGCGCAGCCATCCCCCGGTGCCGAGACATCGACCCAAGTGATTTCGTCGCGCGCCGCGAGATAGCGCAGATCCGCGCGCAGACGCTCGGCACGTGGTAGAAAGGAGACCATTGGCACCACCTGCCCCAAGGTCAGAAATCCAAGCGTGGGAGGCTCGTGCGGCAAGCCCTCCCGGATCAGATCCGCAAGCACCGAAACCCCGACATGTGCGCCCGACGAATGCCCGACAATCAAAACCTCATCCACATCGTTTGCCTCAAGGCACACTTGAATCTGCGCCCGAAACGCTGCAATGCGCGCTTCAAGCGCTACTGAGTTTTCACCTTTAGAATCAGCGGAGTAGGCGTAGTCATGCATCAGATAGTAGGCAAAAAACCTGCCATCCTGTTTTTTGAACCACTGCAAAAGCACACAGGATGCCGCTGCGGCAACCAGCCAGCCCGGAACCACAAACAGCCATGACTGTGTTCCCAGCTGCTGCTGCAATAGGGTCTGCCAGCCTGCTGAGATGCCCCAGAACATCAATACCGCCAACGCGGCCTGCAAAAGAAGCATCCCCACCGGGTAAAGCGCTGCAATCACAGGCCCTTTGCGCAGACGTACCAAACGCGCCAAAGCGCCGGAAGCGACATAGACCCAGACCGTACGTAGCAGTTGCAGATAGGTGCCAACTATTGAAGCGTCCATGCTGTCACGCACAATATCGGACCAAACGAGAACGCTGAAATCGGACCGTACCTCGACGCCTTCGATCCGGGACGAAACCCGCCAGCCATAGGAGCGCCTGGCCCTGCCTGACTTTGCGGTCCCGGATTTATCCGCGCCGTTTTGCGCCTGCAGGGCGATCTCATAGCCAGATATTTCTGCCTGAGCACGCGCCTCTTTGCGGTACAATTCGCGGTAGCGGCGCGGATGAATGGGATCATAACCGGGGATGTAAAACACCCGACGTGTTCTGACCACAGGCTCCTCTGCGCCGTTGTCGATATTCTGTCTCTCGGTCCCGTCCATGTCCTGGCCTCTTATCCGATCGAGACAGCCTAGGCCGGATTTGGTACGAGCGTAAGGCCCATAGAAGACAAGGAGATGCGAATAATTCTCGCCCCTGGTCAAAATGCCTGATCGCGAATTTTCTGGCCAGACAGACTGGACGTTTGCCTCACAAAAAAACGCCTCCCCGGTCGAAACCGGAGAGGCGTGTATGTAAAACGTGTGGGCGGAAAACAATCCGCCCGGCGTTGCCTTAGCCCAGCGTGGCCAGAAACGGAAAGACCTCCAGCAGCCACCAGGAAAAAGTGGAAAACAGACCGGTCACCAGCATGAAGCCAACCAGTAGCAACAGACCGCCCATGATCTTTTCGATCAGCCCCATGTGGCGCTTCATCTTGTTCATCAACACCATGGATCGATTCAGAAAGATCGCCGCCAGCAGGAAGGGCACACCAAGGCCAAGCGCATAGATCCCCAACAGCAGGGTGCCTCGGCTGACCGAAGCTTCGGATGCGGCCAGCGACAGGATCGCCCCCAGTTGCGGCCCGATACAGGGTGTCCAGCCAAAGGCAAAGGCCAGTCCCAGCACGTAGGCGCCAAGAACCGAGCCTCCGGCATCGCCAGTGTCGACCCGCGCTTCACGATCCAGGATCGGGATCCGAAAAACCGACAGAAAATGCAGGCCGAAAATGATAACCACTACCCCGGATGCCTTGGCAAACAGCTCTTGGTTTTGCAGTACAAACGCCCCAAAGGCCGAAGCTGTAAAGCCCAGGAGCAGGAAAACCGTCGAAAGCCCCATCACAAAGAACAGGGCCGACAGGATAACCTTGCGCCGCGCAGCCGCTGTCCCCTGCATCTCGCCAATGGAGACCCCGCTCATATAGGCCAGATAGGGCGGCACAATCGGCAGCACACAGGGCGACAAGAAACTGACAAGCCCACCCAGCAGCGCCACAAACATCGCAGGCAACAGCCCTGCGTCGATGATCTCTATTCCAAACATGTCATTCCTTTAGATCGTTCAGGCCCTTAGATCAGTCAGGCTGACATAAACCACCCAGCCCCAAAGGTCACGAGGTCAGGCAGTCACATCCTTGTGGACAGGACGTGAGTTCCTGCTTATTTCACTGTCATGACCGAACATGATGCACCTATTGATCAACCCTTTGATGCGACCCTTGATGCAATCGGCCTGCTTTGCCCGCTGCCGGTCCTTAAGGCCCGCAAGCGTCTGAAAGCACTCACCGCCGGAGCAGTGTTGCAGGTTCTCGCAGATGATCCGGCAGCCATCATTGATCTGCCGCATTTCTGCAACGAGGCAGGTCATGTTTTTCTGGGGCAGAACCAGGCTGAGGGGCATCAGATCTATCTGATCCGCAAAGGCAACTAAGCCAAAGAACGGCCTACTGCCCGTTGGGTATTCAGCTACAGATCCAGCAAAGCAGGCAGATCCTGCATTTTGCGAAAAGAAACAGCCCCAAACATGCGCCCCTGCGGCAGTGGTCCCTGCGGCTGATAGGCAAAGCAGCGCATCTGAGCGCGATGTGCCGCCTCAAAGCCGCTTTCGGAATCTTCGATCACAACACAATCCTGTGGCTCAATTCCCATCTGACTGGCCGCTTGCAGAAATACATCCGGTGACGGTTTGCTCTGGCCGATATCGTAGCGGAAAACATGGCTCCCTGAAACCGGGCCAGAAACCCAACCCGGGCCAGGGTCACTTCCATCTTTTGCGTCAAGCCATTGGAGGCGACACAGAAAGCCACTTCTTTTTCCGCCAGAGCATCGAGCACGAATTTTGCCCCCTCTATGGCCTGCACCTCGGTCGCCAATGCCGACAGCGCGTTTGTGTAAAACCCATCAGGCCAGTCCTCCGGTAGCTGCCGCCCTAGGTCTCGAAAACAGGCCTCAACAGTGTGGCGACTTTTGCCAGTAAAACGGTTGCAGGTCTCGCTAAAGGAAATTTTGACGCCGCAGTCCTGTAGGTAGTCATGCAGCACGCGATTGAAGATCGGTTCCGAATTCACCAGCACGCCGTCGCAGTCAAAAATTACCAGTTGCAACGGCCTATCTGTTTTCATGCGCCACCATTTTTCGCGTCCGCAGGTGTGTCTTGGCTGAAAATATTGATCCACGCCCCGTTCTGCTGTCGCCAGATAGATGAGACATACATGACTTGTTCAGCCGTTTCGCCTGGGCGGATGAAACTGGCGCGATAGGACAGGCACTGATGGCATTTGCCGAGGTCCAACAGACGGGGTTCACTGATGGTGTAGGACTGAACACTGGGGCCTTTGGTCAATTGCGCCACATGATCGGTCCGCGTAGCAAAGCCACTTGGATACACACCGAGAAAATCTGCATGCAGCGCCTCATTGTCGGTGATCGCATCTCCCGCAACCAGAGCCTGCCAAACCCTATGTTCCTGCTCCAATATCTCAGAGAGTCTCTCTGGCTCATCCCATTTATTTTCGGTCACATAAACCTCTGCTAAGTTTCCCGTATCCGGGGGCGGCAGTCCAACACATTAAAAAGGCGGACCCTGAGGCCCGCCTTTTTTTCGTTATTTAGCCAATTGACCACCAACCTCGGCGTTTCGGTTTTGGTGGTGCGGCAGGTTCGGCCTCTGCCAAGGCCGGTTCAGGCTCCGCAGCGACCACTGCCTCGCTCTCTACCGCTTCAGCTACAGGTTCAGATGCCGCCTCCGCTACTGGCTCGGCTGCAGCCGATGCTGCGACCTCTGCTTCAACCACTGGTGTTGTGGCCAGAGCTTCAACTGAAGCCTCGACAGGTTCGGCAGCCACGTCTTCGGACTTCGGATCTGCTGCCTGCTCTTCTTGCACTGCAGCAACAGGTTCAGGATCCGCTACAGCTGGCTCAGCTGAGGGCGTATCTGCGGAAGTTTCTGTACCTTGATCCGCAGCCTCAGCGGTATCGACCACTGTTTCTGACGTCCCAGTTTCAGCACTTTCCACAGCAGCACTTTCGACAGCGGCTTCGCTGTTTTCAGTATCCTCCACAGTGGTTTCTTTAGCGGTTTCTTTAGCGGTTTCTTCAGCCGCTACTTCCTCAGTTTTCTTGGAGCGCCCACGGCCACCACGGGTCCGAGTCCGACGGGTCCGACTAGGCTTTTTCTCATCCTTGGCATCCTCAGCTGCAGCCTCTGCTGCCTCAGCTTCGGTCTCATCGGGCTTGGCCTCGGCTTCACCTTCCGAAGCGGAAGAATTTGCGCCAGCCTCAGCACCTTCGCCATTGCCCTGGTCGTTGTCATTCGCCTCATCGCCGCCATTTCCGGACTTGCGCCGACGCCGACGCCGCCGCTTACGCTTGGGCTTGTCTTCGCTTTCCGCATCCGCCTCAGGAGCATCTTTCGCCTCCTGGGCGACCTCTTCCTCTACGGCATCCACGTCTTCTTCGGCATCAACCTGATCCATGATCGAGGTATCGACGGAAACCACAGGGGCCGCCGCAACCTGAACCACGCGCGACGCGGTCTTGAACTTCTCAAGTGTGAAGTCCGGGCTCACCAGATGCGGATCCCCTTCGATGCGTACCGAGAGCCCATAGCGGGATTCGATCTGCGCGATATGCTCGCGCTTCTGGTTCATCAGATAGTTGGCAATGCTGACCGGGCAGCGCACCAAAACCTCACGGGAGCGACGGCGAGTGCCTTCCTCCTCGATCTGACGCAGGATCGACAGCGCCAGCGAGTCATCCGAACGGATGAGACCGGTGCCATGGCAATGCGGGCAAGGCGCGGTTGTCGCCTCGATCATGCCTGGGCGCAGACGCTGACGCGACATTTCCATCAAGCCAAAGCCGGAGATGCGGCCAACCTGGATGCGGGCACGATCCGTCTTCAGCTTGTCTTTCATCCGCTTTTCGACGGCGGCATTGTTCTTGCGCTCATCCATGTCGATGAAATCGATCACGATCAGACCGGCAAGGTCACGCAAACGCAGCTGGCGTGCCACCTCTTCGGCGGCCTCCAGGTTGGTGTTAAGCGCAGTCTCTTCGATCGAAGACTGCTTGGTGGCACGACCAGAGTTCACATCGATCGCCACCAGAGCCTCAGTGACACCAATCACGATGTAGCCACCGGATTTCAGCTGCACGGTCGGGTTGAACATGCCGCCAAGGTAGCTTTCGACCTGAAAGCGCGCGAACAGTGGCAGGGTTTCCTGATAGTGCTGCACGTTTTTGGCATGGGACGGCATGATCATCTTCATGAAGTCCTTGGCGATGCGATAGCCGCGTTCACCTTCGACCAGAACCTCGTCGATCTCACGATTATAGAGATCGCGGATCGATCGTTTGATCAGATCGCCTTCTTCATAGATCTTGGCGGGCGCGACACTTTTCAGCGTCAGCTCACGGATCTGTTCCCACAGGCGCTGCAGGTATTCGTAGTCGCGCTTGATCTCGGCCTTGGTGCGTTTGGCACCGGCGGTGCGCACAATGAGGCCCGCGCCGGTTGGCACGTCGAGTTCGGTTGCGATGTCTTTCAGTTTCTTGCGGTCAACGGCATTGGTGATCTTGCGGCTGATGCCGCCACCGCGGGCGGTGTTGGGCATCAAGACGCAGTAGCGACCCGCCAGCGACAGATAAGTGGTCAGGGCGGCCCCTTTGTTGCCGCGCTCTTCTTTTACGACCTGCACCAGAAGAACCTGACGGACTTTGATGACTTCCTGAATTTTGTACCGACGCGCCCGAGGTTTGCGAGGAGGGCGAATGTCTTCGCTGTCATCTTCATCCGCAACGGATTCGATGCTTTCGTCTTTTGCTACCGGATCGACGCGTGCATCGCCTTCATCCCCCTCCGGAGAGGCCTCTTCCTGAGAAGCGTTCCCGGCTGCGGCTTCAGGAGCAGCGGTCTCGACACCTTCGTCTTTGTCTGCGCTTTCGGAAACATCCTGTGACACTGCTTCTTCGGCAGCTGTCTGGGTTTCTGCGGCTTCAGCCTCGGCCGCATTTTCAACAACTGTCTCTTCAGCTGCAGCTTCTGCGACTGTGTTTTCCTCAACCGGAGTCTCTTCAGCAGAAGAGCCCGGCTCTTCAACCGGAGTATCCGAGACCAGCTCCATCGGCGAAGAGCCTTCGGGCACATCGCTCAGCTTGGCCTCGTCCCCTTCGATCTCATCCACAAGATCAATGGTTTCCATTCCGGCAATTTCCGAAACGACTGGTGTTTCTTCAGACGGAACTCCGTCTTCAGGGGACACTTCTTTGGTTTCGACGGCATCGCCGGAGGTTACTTTGGCAGCTTTGCTCCGCCCGCCCTTACGACCGCGCGACCGCGACTTCGAAGGCTTCGCCTCTTCTTCTTCGTCCCGCGCACGCTGCGATTCCGCATAGGCACGCTCTTCTTCCATCAGGGCTTCGCGGTCGGCGACCGGGATCTGATAGTAGTCGGGATGAATTTCCGAAAAGGCGAGAAAGCCGTGGCGATTGCCACCATAATCCACAAAGGCCGCCTGCAACGAAGGCTCGACCCGGGTGACTTTTGCCAGATAAATATTGCCAGCTAGCTGGCGTTTGTTTTCAGATTCAAAGTCGAACTCCTCGACCTTGTTTCCGTCGACCACCACGACGCGGGTTTCTTCCGCGTGGGTGGCATCGATAAGCATCTTCTTTGCCATGTTTCCTTAGTGCACCTGCCCTGCGCAGACGCAAGCCTTCCCAGTCCGGGGGGCCGCGCATGTATTGGGGGGTGTCTTGTCAGGGCGATCTCGGACGGCGCGCAGCAGGAGACGGCCCTGGAACTTACGTCCGGTCCTCGTGCCTGCATGCTCTTCGCTCGCGCGCGTGTCATCGCGTTTCTTCTCCGACAGGTGAGGCGACCCGCTTGGGTATCCTGTCTCCTGCCTTTTTATCCCTCTTCAGAAATCCCAGTCGGGGAGGCCGAAAGAGGCGCTAAACTGCCCCGCGTATTTCGGGGCCAATCGGTCTGCCTTGTCTTTCTCGGATCATGCCGGTCTCGGATCATGCCGGACAAAAGTACAAAACAGCGAATCTCATCTCATTGTGGCGCGCTGATACTCAGACGGCACGCCGCGTCAACACCATAAGGCCAGCGCAGAGGCAATGACAATGGTCATTCGTCAAATGGGCTGCACCGAATGGGAAAACACCAGTAGTAAAACTTAAAATGGTAAATATTGCATGGATATTTCAACGCGGCTCCGGAATCTGTCGCTATGCACCGACCTCAAGACCATGGTTTTTCAAAAGTTTTTACCGCCGAATGCGTTGCTCGTTTCTCATGATCTAAATCACCGGATAAAAACCACAGGCCAAGACCACCCTGCCCCGGTCGCCAAACATTTGAACAAAATCCCGGAAACTCTAGCGGATCAGAGCCTCCGGCGCTGCACTTCTAGATGACTGCCCTGCCGCGTGTATTTGACTGCCCGGCAGGACAAAACAATCTGGACGTCATTCGGGTCAGATGATCAGGCGAGATAGTCTGATCGCTGCAAACCGTATTTTGCCATCTTCTCGTTCAAGGTCCGCCGTGGCAGGCACAGTTCTTCCATGACGCTGGCGATCGAGCCTTTGTGCCGACGCATGGTATTGTCGATCAACATGCGCTCAAATGCTTCGACATATTCCTTCAAAGGCTTGCCTTCGGTGGTCATCACCGGCTGCATTTCCTCGTGATCAGACATCAGGAGCGACGCAATGGTTCCCGACCCGCGGCGCGATTGCAGCACAGCGCGTTCCGCCACATTTATCAGCTGACGTACATTGCCCGGCCAGGGGGCCTGCAACAGTTGCGCCGCCTCCTGCGCAGAGACCTGCGGTGCCTCACAGCCGTATTCTTCGGCAAATTGTTCACAGAGCCGGGTAAACAGCGTCAGGATGTCTTCGCCCCGCTGGCGCAGCGGTGGCACAGTGATCCGCAGCGCGGCGAGCCGGTAAAACAGATCAGACCGCAGCGCATCTTCGCTGGTCTTGCCCGCTTCCTGCAGGTTGGAAATGGCAATGATACGGGTTTCGCCCGGCATCCCCTGCTCATTGATGGCGCTCAGCAGTTTCGCCTGCAAGGTCTCACTCAGCGCCTCGATCCCTTCGAGAACCAGAGTGCCACCACGCGCCTCTTCCAGGGCGGGCAACAGGCTGTCTTCGGGCTGCATCGGGCCAAACAGGCGTTTGGACAGCGCATCTTCTTCAAGAGCCGCACAAGAGATCAGCACGAATTTCTTGCCTGCCCGGCTGCCCACCGCATGCAACGCATGCGCCACCAAGGTTTTGCCAGTGCCGGTTTCACCATCAATCAGCACATGGCCATCGGCCTGCCCAAGATCCAGGATATCTTCGCGCAATCGATCCATCACCGGGCTCATACCGATGAGTTTCTTCATGATCTGGCTGCCATCTGACAGCTCGCGACGCAGGGCGCGATTGTCCAGCGTCAGACGGCGCGCGCCGGTGGCGCGTTTCGCCAATTCTGACATCCGGTCCGGATTGAAGGGTTTTTCAAGAAAATCAAACGCCCCCACGCGCATCGCCTCAACAGCCATCGGCACATCGCCGTGCCCGGTGATCATGATCACCGGCAACCCGCTGTCAGACCCCATGAGTTTCTTCAGAAACTGCATACCGTCCATGCCGGGCATCTTGATGTCCGAGATGACAATGCCGGGGTAGTCGGGCCCCATCACCTTGAGCGCATCTTCGGCGCTGGCAAAGGTTTCGGTGTCATAGCCCGACAAAGCCAGCCACTGACTGATGGACTGGCGCATATCCTGTTCATCGTCGACGATCGCGATTTTCATGGCCTGTGCCATTTCTCAACCTTCCATCTTTCACTCCGCTTATTCAGCGGCTTCGACCCCGTCCACCAGGATCGGCAATTGCATTTCAAACACGGCGCCGCCGTTCTGCCCGTTGCGGGCCGCGAGCCTTCCCCCTAGGTCGTTTACGATCCCAGAGGAGATGGCAAGCCCCAGTCCAACCCCGTCACCGGCCTGCTTGGTGGTGTAAAACGGATCAAACAGGCTGCCGAAATCTTCGATACCGACACCATTGTCGCGTACCGTCAGCGTTGCCGTCTCTCCGGCGGCCAAAAGAATTTCCACCTCTGGGTCTTCCACTGATTTGGTGGCGTCCAGCGCATTTCGCAAGAGGTTGACCATAACCTGTTCAAGACGCATGCGATCTGCCATCACATAGACCGGGTCTTCGGGCAGAATGCGGGCGATCTTGACGTGGCGCTGACGCAGTTGCGGCTCCATCATCGACAGGCTTGAGGCCAGCGCATCGCCAAGGTTTACAGGGCTAAAGCTATCGCCCCCCTTCCGGGCATAGGATTTCAGCTGGCGGGTAATAGCCCCCATGCGTTCGATCAGATCGTCAATCCGCCCAAAGGAGGCCAAGGCCTCGTCGGGGCGGTTGCGATTGAGCAAAAGCCGCGCCCCGGCAAGATAGGTTTTCATTGCCGCCAGCGGCTGGTTCAACTCGTGGCTAACAGCGGCTGACATCTCGCCCAGGGCCGCAAGTTTGGAGCTTTGAGCTAGGCTTTGTTCGGCCACCGCCAGGGTCTTTTGCATCCGTTCGCGTTCGGCAATTTCCCGCTGCAAGCGCGCATTCAATACGCGAAGCTCCGCCGACTCGCGCTGAAACAGCGCCATCCGCAGCGCCGTCTTACGGCTGAGCGCATAGAAGGCCAGCGCCAGCAAGATGGCGAATCCCATGATTTCCAGTGCCAGAACCGCGTTTACCTTTTCGCGGATCGACGCGTAGGTGGTGAAAGATGTCATACGCCAGCCCTGAAACGGTACCCGGGTTTCCAGCCGCATCACCGCCTCGCCCTGCAGATAGGCATCGGGGGGCAGCGTGCTCCAATCGGCAGTGGCGCGAATGGCGCGCTGGATAGCCCCTTCGGGGGTTTGCAGCTTTACCGCGTCACTTTCCAGCAAACCGCGCCAGCGGGCTTCGGTCGCAAGCACGATATTGCCCTTACTGTCGGTGACCAGAACCGCGTCGGAAATCCCGGCCCAGGCCCGCTCGAATTTACGTAGGTCGACCTCAATGACAATGACCCCCAGCAGCCCCGAGGTGTCGATCATGCGCCGCGAATAGGTAAAGCGGTAGCCGCCAACCTCGCGTTTTATTACCGAAAATACCGTTGACTTCGCCCGGGCCGCATCAACAAAATAGGCCGCATTGCGGTGGTTTTCACCCAATCGATTACGGTTCGTCGCCGCCACCGTGCGCCCGTCGCTGGCCACCAGCATGATAGAGGCCGCGCCGATTTCATCGACAAAAGAAATCAGCCGCTGGGTCGAAAGCGAAAAGTCCTGGCTCTGCAGCGCCGCAATCAGCGCCTGATCGCGTGCCAGAAGCTGCGGGACAATGGCATGGCGGCGTAGTTCGCTAACCAGATTGCCGGAATAGAGCGCCAGCCGTAGTTCACCGCGATTGCGGGTGCTGTCAGTAAAACGATGTGTCAGTTGCTGATTGGTGATCCAAATCGTTGCGGCCGCAACCGCCATGAACAGAACCAGCGCCAGCCGCGCCTGCCAGGGAATAGTCCCCGAGCGCGACTGCTTGATAGTGGGCTGGTTGGAATCCTGCGGGGCGTTCATCGGGAAATTCTATTCCCCTCCCCGCAGGAGCTCAAGTCACGCAGTGGCGACAATACCTGCCAATGCGCGGAACATAGCCGTTCCGTCGGTGCCGCCATGACCTTCGTCGGCTGCCCGTTCAGGATGTGGCATCATACCCAGAACCCGCCGGTTTTCCGACAAGATACCGGCAATGTCCTCAAGAGATCCATTTGGGTTCTGCACATAGGTAAAGGCAACCCGGTCCTGATCTTTCAGGGCGGCTAGCGTTCCGGCATCGGCAAAGTAGTTGCCATCGTGATGCGCAATCGGAATTCCAAGGACATCGCCTTTGGTATAGCCTTGGGTAAAGACGCTGTCTTCGGTCGCGACCTGAAGATCAACGGTGCGGCAGATATACTTCAGTCCGGCATTGCGCAGCAGTGCTCCAGGAAGAATGCCGGTCTCTGTCAGGATCTGAAACCCGTTGCAGACGCCCAGAGCATAGCCGCCCCGGTTGGCATGTTCGACCACGGCCTGACAAATTGGCGACTGGGCGGCGATGGCACCACAGCGCAGATAATCCCCATAGGAGAACCCACCGGGAACGCCTACGATATCAACACCTTCGGGCAGCACGCTATCTTTGTGCCAGACCATGGAAACATCAAAACCGGCCTGTTCAAAGGCGACCGCCAGATCGCGGTCACAGTTGGATCCGGGAAATACGACGACGGCTGCTTTCATCACTTCATCTCGATGCTGTAGGATTCGATCACGGTATTGGCGAGCAGCTTTTCGCACATCTCGGTCACGTCCGCCTCGGTGGCGTCGGCTGCCAGATCCAGATCAATGACCTTGCCCTGACGCACGCCTTCGACCTTGTCGAACCCCATGGCGCCCAAAGCATGGCGCACGGCCTCGCCTTGCGGATCCAGAACCCCGTTCTTCAGCATTACATGCACCCGTGCCTTCATCGTATTTTCCCTCAGGTTCGTGTCCGGGTGCCGACCAGTGCCGCACCCTTTGCAGTAAAAGTAAAACCCGCCCCGAATGGTTCAGGGCGGGTGAAAATCAGTTCACCAGCGTCGGTTTGCTCGGCGCGGGTGGATTGTTTGGCATCACGCCAAGGCGCCGCGCTACTTCGCTATAGGCATCCGTCAGGCTACCAAGATCGCGACGGAACACATCCTTGTCGAGCTTCTGCCCGGTCTCAATGTCCCACAGGCGGCAGCTATCAGGGCTGATCTCATCGGCGACCACCAGGCGCTGGAAATCGCCATCATAGACGCGGCCGATCTCGATTTTGAAATCCACCAAACGAATGCCAACGGCCAGCATGACGCCAGACATAAAGTCATTCACCCGCAGCGCCAGGCTGAGGATATCGTCCATGTCCTGCTGGCTGGCCCATCCAAAGGCGGCGATATGTTCTTCGGTGACCAGCGGATCCCCAAGCGCATCGTCCTTGTAGCAATATTCCACAATCGGGCGTGGCAGCTGCGTGCCCTCATCAATGCCCAGACGTTTGGACATTGAGCCGGCAGCATAGTTTCGCACGATCACTTCCAGAGGCACGATCTCGCAGGACCGTACCAGCTGCTCACGCATATTGAGCCGTTTCAGGAAATGCGTTGGCACACCAATCTGGCCAAGGCCAAGCATGAAATACTCGCTCAACAGGTTGTTGAGCACGCCTTTGCCTTCGATCACGTCGCGCTTTTCCGCATTGAATGCAGTGGCATCATCCTTGAAATACTGCACGATGGTGCCCGGCTCCGGACCTTCATACAGTGTCTTGGCTTTGCCTTCGTAGATCTTTTTGCGACGTGCCATGTGGGGCCCTTCCAGGTAAAGGCCAGGAATCCCGGCCCGGTTTTCTTGCCGCTCTCATAGTGCAAGGGGTCAATTGCTGCAAGCTTGCTTGGCCAACCCGCCCGTCAGGTGACCTTTGGCCACAGCCTTATGCGACATCCCCAAGGACATAAAGGCTGAGTTTTCCCGGGCCAAACCTTTCCTCGCAGCCTCATCGCCCCCATATTGGTTAACACCAGACTGTTTATAGGAAGGAGAATGACATGACGACATTTGATGACCGAGAGCAGGCCTTTGAGGCAAAATTCGCCCATGATGAAGAGATGCGCTTTCGCGTTCAGGCTCGCCGCAACAAATTGCTAGGCCTGTGGGCTGCGGATCTTTTGGGACATAGCGACGCGGCTGCAGAAGCCTATGCGTCAACCATCGTGACAACCGATCTCCAAGAACCCGGTGAAGAAGACGTGCTACGTAAAGTCTCGGCTGATCTGGCCGGGAAGGTCGACGAAAGCGACGTCCGCAAGAAAATGGCTGAGCTTTTATCGCAGGCTATGGAGCAGATGCTGGCAGAAGCCTGAGCGTTTTGCCCCAAGTGTGTTTTGCTGATGCTCGGCTTTAATCCGTCAGGTTTGACCCGGCTGAATTGATCCAACTGGGGTGATCCGGCGCGCGTTCTGCCCGTCTCAAGCCTTGTTTGCCTCAAGCCTTGATTGCCGACATTCCGGCGGACAGGCACTTTTCGCGCGGTTATCGACGCGGGGTTAACCTGCCGAAAACCCGTCTCTGGTATCATTGAAGCAAGGCCCAAACCGGGCGCGCACTCCGGCCAGCCTTTCTGGTCGGCACTTCGGGCCAGGACAAGGAACGCAATGCTCAGTCTGAAAACCATGACGGCGGGACCGATGCTTCACACCCTCCGCTTCGCGGCGCCCTTTGCCATGGCCGCCTTGTGCCTTTGGGCCCTTTCGGCACGTGTTGAGCTCCCGACTCTGGCTGATCTTGGCGCGCTACTCGGCAGGTTGCAGCTGTGGCAATGGGTGGCTGCCTGTACAGCGACGGCCGTCAGTTTTTGGGCCTTGGGACGCTATGACTCTGTGGCTCACCGTCATTTGCAAACCGGCCTCGATGGTCCGCAAGCCCGCCGTGCCGGCATGGCAGCCATTGCCTTTTCGCAGATGGTTGGGTTCGGTCTCTTTACCGGGGCCTATGCGCGTTGGCGCCTGCTGCCAGGATTGACAGCCATGCAGTCAGCGCAACTGACAGGGATGGTCGGGCTGACCTTCATGGCTGCCCTTGCCACAATCAGCGGCGTGACCATGGTTCTGTTTGCCCCAGCACCTTGGTTCTCTTGGGTTGGAGCCCTGATATTGGTGACCACCGCCTGTGCCACCGTGGTCAGTTTTCTGGCCCCTGCCCTGCCCCTGGGGAAACTCCATCTGCGCTGGCCGTCCCTGACGGCCATGATGGCGCTTGCCACCTGGGCCCTGCTAGATGTGGCCGCTGCGGGCACCGCGCTTTGGCTGCTTTTGCCTGCCGGGGTCGAAATCGCCTGGACCACCCTTCTCGTCGTCTATTTCATAGCCCTAGGGGCCGCGATCCTGTCTTCTGCACCCGGTGGAACCGGCCCGTTGGAGCTGATGGTCCTCTCCCTGCTTCCTGGCGAAAGCAGCACCGGGCTGCTGGCTGCCCTTCTGGCCTTTCGCCTAGTTTACTACGCCCTGCCAGCAGCTTTGGCCTGTGCGGTCATGCTGATGCCACGACAGGCACAGGACATGCGCGCGCCCTTGAGCGACCCGGACTTGCTGGGGGCCCTGCGCAAACCGGCCAGCGCTCTGCCAGAAAAACGCCCCCGGGCCGAAACCGGCATTATCCGCCAGAATGGAGGCCATGTTCAGGCATTTGGCTTCACTCAGGTGGCGATGCTCGACAGCCCACAAATTTCTGTAGCTTTCTTTGATCCACTCTCCGGGGATCCAAGTGAGATTTTTGCGCCCTTGCGGCACTATGCCCGGCAACGCAACACTGTCCCCTGCCTCTACAAATGCAGTCGGCGCACAGCACGGGCCGCCCGCAGGGCAGGCTGGTCAGTCTGGCGCATTGCTGCCGAAGCCGTCGTGTTTCCCACCAGTTTCAGCGACAGCGGATCGAGCCATCGCCAGTTGCGCCGCAAATTGCGCCATGCCGAAAAGGCTGGTCTCACAGTCCATACCGCCCCGCCGACGCTGCCGCTTTATCAGATGCAGGCCCTTGATCAGCTCTGGCAAGCCCGCCATGGCGGCGCCCATGGCACCACCATGGGCCGCTTTGAGGCCAATTATCTGGCTGGACAGCGCGTGTTTCTGGCCTGGCAGGCTGGGAAAATTATCGGATTTGTCAGTCTGCATACAGCCGCCGACGAATGGTGCCTTGATCTGATCCGCATCTGTCCCGACGCACCGGATGGCACTGGCCATATTCTAGTCCGCACCGCCATTGCCGCTGCCGCTGACGAAAGCATCGCCCGTCTGTCGCTAGCAGCAGTGCCGGATCACCGATGGGCTGGCCGTATGGATCCTGGCCTGCGGCGTTTCAAATCCTGTTTTGCGCCGCAGTGGGAGGGCCGTTACATGGCCTGCCCAAGCTGGAGCGAGATGGCACTGGCGCTGGCAGAGCTGGTCAGACTTGTACACCGCCCCGGGCCCGTCACACCTGCCGATCCCCCTTACCGGGTCGAAGGCAATTCGGCGGATCAGGAAAACCTAGCGGATGACGCCTGGACCAATGCCGAGGATATTGCCGCTCATGCCAATGAGCACAGCTTTCATAATGAAGTTGAGGATTATGCAATTGCCCTGAAGCGCCTGCCGTGACACAGCACCCTCAAACCCCCAAGGGGAAGGCATGCCCGTTGAAAACGGCCCCCTGCCCGCTCCTGTCTTGACCGGATATACCTATGACCAATTTCTTTGCCGAGTTCCTTGCGGAAAAAGACGTCCTTCTGGCCGATGGGGCCACGGGCACCAATCTCTTTAACATGGGCTTGCAGTCTGGCGACGCGCCCGAGTTGTGGAACACGGACGAGCCCAAAAAGATCATGGCGCTTTATCAAGGATCAGTAGATGCGGGCAGTGACCTGTTTCTGACCAACAGTTTCGGTGGCACAGCTGCGCGTCTGAAACTGCATGATGCCCAGGGTCGCGTGCGCGAACTGAACCGGACCGCCGCTGAACTTGGCCGCGAAGTCGCGGATAAATGCGAACGCAAGATTGCCGTAGCAGGCTCTGTCGGACCTACCGGTGAGATCATGCAGCCCGTCGGCGAACTGAGCCATGCGCTGGCGGTGGAAATGTTCCACGAACAGGCAGAGGCCCTGAAAGAAGGCGGCGTTGATGTTCTTTGGGTCGAGACAATTTCGGCCCCCGAAGAGTTTCGCGCCGCAGCCGAGGCTTTTGCCCTGGCAGATATGCCTTGGTGTGGCACCATGAGTTTTGACACTGCTGGTCGCACCATGATGGGCGTCACCTCCGCCGATATGGCGCAGCTGGTCGAAGATCTGCCCAACGCACCGCTGGCCTTTGGCGCCAATTGCGGCACCGGGTCTTCGGACATTCTGCGCACCGTGCTTGGCTTTGCCGCACAGGGCACCGAACGCCCGATCATTTCCAAGGGCAATGCCGGCATTCCCAAATATGTTGATGGTCACATCCACTATGATGGCACACCTGAACTGATGGGTGAATATGCGATTCTGGCACGCGATTCCGGCGCCAAAATCATTGGCGGCTGCTGTGGCACCATGCCCGACCATCTGCGCCACATGCGCGAAGCGCTCGACACCCGTCCCCGTGGCGACCGCCCGACGCTGGAACGAATTGTAGACGTTCTTGGCCCCTTCAGCTCTGCCAGTGACGGCACCGGAGAAGATGCCAAAGACGCCAGCGAGCGCCGCTCGCGTCGTGGGCGTCGCCGCAGCTAACAAGCTGAATAGTAAAGTCATTCAAAAGGGCTGCGTTTTAACGCCGCCCTTTTTCATGCGCGTTTGAACCTTTGGGACAGATCATCCAACGTCAAAACAAGGCCATTTGGTCCCCAGGTTGTGGCGGGCGCTGAAACAGGTCCACTCGCAGATCTGGTGCTTTTTCTTCAAGCCCCAACCGCTTACAGGCCGCTTTGAAGCGGCGTCCGATCATACTGGCATATTCGCCTTCACCGCGCATACGCTGGCCCCAGCGTGGGTCATAATCGCGCCCGCCATGCATTTCACGCAGCCGTGCCATAACCTTGGCCGCGCGCCCTGGTTCATGTTCAGCCAGCCAGTCCTGCCACAGCTCTGACACCTCGCGTGGCAGGCGCAGCATGATCCAGCTGGCTGTGTCAGCTCCCGCCGCAGCCCCGGCTGCCAAAAGCGCCTCCAGCTCGTGATCTGTGAGGCCTGGCACCACGGGCGAGGTCATTATCCGCACCGGAACGCCTGCTTGTGAGAGGCGATTGATAACCGCCAACCTGCGGGCGGGTGCCGGAGCGCGTGGCTCCATCCGGCGCGACAGATCCGGGTCCAGAGTGGTGACCGAGATCCCGACCCGCACCAGACCTTTGGCCGCCATCTCGGACAGGATATCGATGTCGCGCTCGATCAACGTCCCCTTGGTGACAATCGCAATCGGGTGGTTGAACGCCTGCAGCACCTCAAGACAGGCACGGGTGATGCCATAGTCGCGCTCACAGGGCTGATAGGGGTCGGTATTGGTACCCATGGCCAGCGTCGCCACCCTGTAGCGGCTGGCAGAGAGCTCTCTTTGCAAAACCTCCGCCGCGTTGGGGCGCGCAATCAGTCGGGTTTCAAAATCCAGCCCCGGCGACAGGCCAAGATAGGCATGACTGGGCCGTGCAAAACAGTAGATGCAGCCATGTTCGCAGCCACGATAGGGATTGACCGAGCGGTCAAAAGGCAGGTCCGGCGAGCGGTTGTAGGAGATCACGCTGCCAGCGATCTCGCACCGAACATCGGTCGAAATTGCCTCCGCTGGCGCCTCCTGTGCCCATCCGTCATCGATATCCTCGCGTGCCAGATCGAACCGACCTGACGCATTACTGAGACTGGCACGCGCTTTGCGACGCGCAGTTGAGTTGTGAATCATCTGTTCCATTTCGCTTTTCTCGCACCGCAAATGGAACAAATAAAGAACAAACCCGAAAAATCGAAGATTTCCTTGCGAAATCTTCATTATCAATCTGCATTTTTTGCCCCTATAGGTCGGTTCGGACGAAGGCAATGTCGCAAATAATGCAGTCTCAGCGCGGCAAATTGGCCCAATAGTCGTAAAACAAGGCCACGCCGGGGAATCCCCGCCCAGTCAAGGAATAGGCGCATGTCAGAAGAAGAAGATATCATCCTGGCGGAACTGGACGACGAAGAACTTGTCCAACAGATGTTTGATGACCTGTATGATGGTCTTAAGGAAGAGATCGAAGAAGGGGTAAACATCCTTTTGTCGCGCGAATGGGCCCCCTACAAGGTTCTGACCGAAGCGCTGGTGGGTGGCATGACCATCGTTGGCGCCGACTTCCGTGATGGCATCCTGTTTGTCCCCGAAGTGCTGCTGGCCGCCAACGCGATGAAGGGTGGTATGTCCATCCTGAAACCACTGCTGGCTGCAACCGGTGCTCCACGCATGGGCTCGATGGTCATTGGCACCGTCAAAGGCGACATCCACGACATCGGCAAGAACCTGGTTTCCATGATGATGGAAGGCGCCGGCTTTGAAGTTGTTGATCTGGGCATCAACAACCCGGTCGAAAACTATCTGGAAGCACTCGAAGAGCACCAGCCAGACATCTTGGGCATGTCCGCCCTGCTGACCACCACAATGCCCTATATGAAGGTCGTCATCGACACGATGATCGAGCAAGGCAAACGCGACGACTATGTTGTGCTGGTTGGCGGCGCGCCGCTGAACGAAGAATTCGGCAAGGCTATCGGTGCTGACGGCTACTGCCGTGATGCTGCCGTGGCTGTGGAAATGGCCAAGGACTTTGTTGCGCGCAAGCACAACCAGATGAGCGCCTGATTTGGCACGCAAAGGACGTGCAGCCCGCTTGACAGAGCGGGCTGCATTTCGCCGCCCTACCGGGCGCAGCCTCGAGGAAAGCTCCCTCACCGAACAGGGCCTGGCTGCCCCTGAGAAAAAGACTGGCCGTATCCTGCTGATTGCCTGTGGCGCGCTGGCGCGTGAAATTCTTGCCATCAAGCAGATCAACGGGCTGGATCACATTGACCTCACCTGTCTGCCCGCGAAGCTACATCTCTATCCCGATCAAATCACTGTCGCCGTCGAGGGCGCCGTGCTGAAGCACCGTGCGTCCTACGATCAGATCTGCGTGGTCTATGCCGATTGCGGCACCGGCGGGGAGCTAGAGCAGAAATGCACGGAGCTGGGCGGGGAGATGGTGCCCGGCCCGCATTGCTATTCCTTTTTTGAAGGCAATGAGATTTTTGCAGAGCACACCGAAGCAGGCGAGATCACTGCCTTTTACCTCACTGATTTCCTGGTGAAACAATTTGATGCCTTCATCTGGAAACCTATGGGACTCGACAAGAATCCAGAGCTGCGCGAGATGATCTTTGGCAACTACACCAAGATGGTCTATCAATCGCAGCTCACCGACCCGGCTTTGGTCGAAAAGGCCCGCGACTGCGCCAGCCGCATGGGGTTGGAGTTCGAGCACCGCCACACAGGATATGGCGAGCTCCAGGACGCGCTGCTGAAATGGGGAAAGTCCGAAGCCTGAGCCCCCCCAAGCTCCGGCCCCAATGGATCAGGCGGTTTCGCGAACCTTCAAGCTTTGCAGAGCCTGGGCCTCAAAATCCTCCAGCGATTTCATGTCCAGCGCTTCTGATACCCTGGCGACCCAATCCTTTATCGTAGCGACCTCGGGCATGAAATTTGGCGCCCAGTGAAAGGGTGACGCCATGATGAGATCCGCCACAGACAGCTCCTCACCCAGCAAGAACGGGGTCTGCGTCAAAGCGGCTTCCAGCTGCGCATAGACCTCTTCCATGGTGCGAAACGTACTGACGAGGGCCGGATGGTCGAGGTTGGAAAATTTTGCCACCAAGGCAGGCTCCAAGACACCGCCATAGTAAGACATCCAAGACAGGTAGCTGCCGCGCCCCGCGGCGCCGGGTTTGGGGCTCAATGGCTGGCCGAACAGTTCATCCAGATACATCATGATGGCGCCGCTCTCGCGGATCTCTTCGCCCGCGTCGGTGACCAAATAGGGCACCTTGCCTTCGGGATGAGCATTCTTTGGATCCTTGCGGCCGCTGCCGTCGCCTTTGATGACATCAACGCAGATCACCTCGACCGCGTCGAGCTTCTCCATCAGCATGAGCTGGGAGACAACACGGGAGGAACGGCTGTGGGGAGAGTGAAAAAGCTTGGGCATTGATTTGAAACCTTTCGGGTTTGTGGTTGTCGATACCCGCTATATGCCGCTACCCTCCTGCCAAATTCTGTCAGGATGTATTGCCTAGGGTATCTTATGGCCAAATCAGATCGTCTCTTCCGTCTGCTGCATCTCATCCGGGGGCTGACACCTCCGGTGACCGCCGCACGGCTCTCTGCTGCGATGGAGGTGTCGGAACGTACCATCTACCGCGATATCGACAGTCTGAGGGCGGCCGGTGCGCGGATCGAAGGAGAGGCAGGCCTGGGCTATACCATGATCGAGGACCCGGCCCTACCACCGCAGACCTTTACCCAGCTCGAAATCGAAGCCCTGACACTGGGCCTCTCCGATGTCGGCCAGCGTGGCGACCGAGATCTGGCACAGGCGGCCAGTGACGCTCTGGTAAAAATCCTGGCCACCCTTCCGGAACGACAGCAACGCCAGGCCATGCATGCGGTCAATCTGGTGAATCGCTTTGCGGCACCACAAATGCCGACCATTGACATGACGCTCCTCCGCGAGGCGATGTGGGCCGAGGAAGCTTTGGAAATCCACTATACAGACCTGCGGGAGAACCAAACGCGCAGACGCCTATATCCGCTGGCTCTCTCCTATCATGAACGCGCCGTCATGCTGCTGGGCTGGTGTTGCAAACGCGAGGATTTTCGCATGTTCCACGTCACCCGCATCCAGGCCTATAAAAAAACCGGCGAGAGCTTTCGCCCCCGCCGTGTGCCCCTGCTACGGGACTATGTGGCCTATCTGAAAGATCCAGACAGGATCAACCAGCACCAATCAGGTGCGGCCTGCAGCAGCTAAGCCTCTCAAAGCTGTGCTGCGGCTGTCTCGCGGATGCGTTCGATCATCGCCCGCAGCCCGTTAGAGCGCTGCGCCGACAGATGTTCATTGAGCCCCAGACGCTCCAGCTCGGCCCGGGCGTCTACCGCCAGAACCTCAGGCAGGGTGAGACCGTTGTAAAGACTGCGCAGTACCGAGATGAGCCCGCGCACGATCAGCGCATCACTTTCACCATCAAAATGGAACGTCCCGTCCTGGATCACCGGGTGCAGCCAGACCTGACTGGCGCAACCATCGACCTTGGTGGCAGGCACTTTGAGCGCGTCCGCAAGGGGCTCCATTGCTTTGCCCTGTTCGATCACATGGCGATAGCGATCCTCCCAGTCCTCCAGGAATTCGAAGTCTTCGACAATTTCTTCAAATGCGGCGCTGGCCATGACCGGGCGTCCCCCTCGTTTGTGACGGAAATCAGCAGACCAGCACCTATGCCGCCTGCCTATGTTTTTCAACAGCTTTTCAAGCGCCGCACAATCGGGTAACCACAATCAACCAGACTTCAAAGACGGGCGGGACGACATGCGCATTTCCTTGGCACTCTTCTTGGCGGGCACACTTGTGCTGGCAGGCTGCGGCGGCTGGCGTGATTCACGGGTGAACCCGGGCAACTGGTTTGGCAAATCCAAATCCGTGCCAGTTGCGACCGAGGTCGCCGAAGAGACCAATCCGCTGATCCCCGAACGCCAGGGCAAGAGCATCTTTGCACGCAAAGAAGCAGAAGATCTGAGTGTTCTTGTTGCAGAGATCAGCGCCCTGCGGGTCGAGCCGACCCCGACTGGTGCGATTATTTATGCCACCGGAGTGGCAGAACGTCAGGGCGCTCATGAGTTGCAATTGCGCCGCCTGGACGACAGCCCCGCAGGCACATTGGAATACAGTTTCAACGTGCTTTACCCAGAAGCGCAGACCGCTACTGGCAGCATCCACAGCCGGACGGTCCATGCCGCCGTGACCCTGTCTGAACAGGATATGGCAGGTATCCGTTTGATCCGCGTCAATGGAGCCACAAACGCGCGCGATACCCGCCGCAAATAGGCACAAAATGCTGGCGAAGCCAGACTGACCGTCGCCCCCCAGACTGGCCTTCTCCAGACTGGCCTTCTCCAAAATGGTTCAACAACAAACGCCCGCGGCCAATGGCCACCGGGCGTTTTTTTAGTTCTGTCTTAACGGAGGCAAATAACCCCCAAAAAGCATGTAAGAAAAGGTTTTCTGTCGATTAGAGCTCGACCACCTTGACCATCTGTCCTTTGGCCGCCAGGGCGATTTCGCCATTGCAAAGGCGCAGCGCATCCTCCCCAAAGACTTCATGCCGCCAGCCTGTCAGGGCAGCAACATCTCTTTCGCCACCCGCAATTGCATCCAGGTCGGCACTGGGCGCAATCAGTTTGGCGGCAACACCCGCAGATTCGGTTTTGGCTTTCAACAGCACACGCAACAAATCCGACAGCGCCGGGTTCACTTGCAGTTTCTCGCGGCTGCGATCGGGTTTCGGCATTTTGTCCGCCGGGCAGTTCAGCCCTTTGGTAACCGCCTGCAGGATGCCTTCGGCAATGGCGCCCTTGCGCGCCTCGCGCAACAACAGGCGCGAACCGCCAAGGTCCGAACCCGTGCGCGGCTTGGTCGAGGCCAGCTCGACAAGGGCATCGTCCTTAAAAACCCGGTTGCGCGGCACGTTGTTGGTCTGGGCGTAGTCTTCGCGAAAGGCTGCAAGTTCACGCACCACAGCCAGGAATTTCCCTGACGAGGTCCGGGTCTTCACCCGGCGCCAAGCATCTTGTGGCTGGATATTGTAGGTGGCGGGGTCAGTCAGCACTTTTAGCTCTTCAGCGACCCAATGGGCGCGACCGCTGCGGTCCAGATCTGCCGCCAGAAACTCGTAAACCCGGCGCAGGTGGGTCACATCCGCCAGCGCATAGGTTTGCTGTGCCTCGGTCAGGGGGCGCCGGGACCAGTCGGTAAAGCGAGAGCTTTTGTCGACACCCTCCTTGGCGATTTTACGCACCAAGGTTTCATAGCCGACCTGTTCGCCAAAGCCACAGACCATCGCTGCCACCTGCGTGTCAAACAGCGGCACCGGAAAAACACCGGCATCGACCCAGAAGATTTCGAGATCCTGACGGGCTGCATGGAAGACTTTGACCACGGCTTCGTTTCGAAACAGGGTATAGAGCGGCTCAAGTGACAGACCATCAGACAGCGGGTCGACCAGAACCGCATCATTCTCACCATCGCCAGAGAATGCCAGCTGGATCAGGCAGAGTTTGGAATAGTAGGTGCGTTCGCGCAGAAACTCGGTATCGACCGTCACATAGGGATAGTTTGCAGCCTCTTCACAAAAGGCCTGCAGCTCGTCGGTGGTGGTCAGAGTTTTCATTTATCACGACTTTTCTGGTGTTCTACACGAATGGGCTGCGACGGTGATACGCCTTTGACGCCCGCAATGCAAACCGCCAGATCAGCCCTGCAGCAAGACCGGTGTGCGATCCCCCAGCGCAAACCGGCGCAGCACTTCTGGATAGAGCCGATGCTCCTGTACCAGCACCCGCGCCGCCAGTGTTTCAGGCGTATCCCCGGCTAGAACAGGAAGTCTGGCTTGCCCCAGAATGGGTCCGTCATCCAGCGCAGCTGTCACCTCATGCACGGTGCAGCCATGTTCCGCATCCCCGGCCGCAAGCGCGCGAGCATGGGTATGGAGGCCTTTGTATTTTGGCAGCAAAGAGGGGTGAATATTCAGCATGCGCCCCTGAAAATGCGACACGAAGCTTTCGGTCAGAACCCGCATGAACCCGGCAAGGCAAACGATATCTGCACCAGAGGCCAGAATGGGCTTGACCAGCTCGGCCTCAAAGGCCGCGCGGTCGCCCTTAAAGGGGCGGTGATCCACGGCAGCCGTTGCAATGCCTGCGGCGGCGGCCTTTTTCAGACCGCCCGCCTCGGCATCATTGGACAGCACCAGACAGGGGCGGGCCGGATGGTCGCCGGTCATGCTTTCAACCAGCGCCACCATATTGGAGCCACCGCCGGAAACCAGAATGGCGACCTTCTTCTTTTCGCTCACAGCAGCTTGCCTGTGTAACGCATGCCAGCACCGGCCGTGACCGTCCCCAGGCGTGTCACGGTCTCGCCTTCATCCTTGAGCACGGCGACCAGTTCATCGGCGCGTTCACCAGAAACCGACAGGATCATGCCCATGCCGCAGTTGAAGGTCTTGAGCATCTCAGCTTCGGCAATGCCGCCAACCTCGGCCATCCATTTGAACACGCCGGGCAGCTCCCAGGCATCCAGATCGATATCCGCGCCGAGATCTTCGGGCAGAACCCGTGGCAGGTTTTCAGTAAGACCACCGCCCGTGATATGCGCCAGCGCATGCACGCCCCCTGCCCGCACAGCGGCGAGGCTTTGTTTCACATAGAGACGCGTCGGGGTCAGCAGCGCTTCGCCCAGGGTGCCCTCGCTGAAGGGACAATCCGCATCCCAGCCAAGGCCAGAGAGTTCGACAATCTTGCGCACCAAGGAATAGCCATTGGAATGCACCCCATCCGAGGCCAGCCCCAGCAGCACGTCACCCTCGACCACGCCTGCAGGCAGGGCAGTTCCGCGTTCCATTGCACCGACAGAGAAACCGGCGAGATCAAAGTCACCTTCAGGATACATTCCGGGCATTTCTGCTGTCTCGCCACCGATCAGAGCGCAGCCAGACCGCACGCAGCCCTCGGCAATACCTTCGATGATCCGGGCAGCGGTCTCGGTCTCGAGCTTGCCAGTGGCAAAATAGTCGAGAAAGAACAGAGGCTCAGCCCCCTGACAGACCAGATCGTTGACACACATGGCGACCAGATCAATGCCAACCCCGTCAACCAGGCCAGTGTCGATTGCAATGCGCAGCTTGGTGCCAACCCCATCGGTAGCGCCAACAAGGATCGGGTCGCTATAGCCTGCATCTTTCAGGTCAAACAGCGCGCCAAAGCCGCCCAGACCGCTCATCACGCCGGACCGGTTGGTCCGCTTGGCGGCTGGCTTGATGCGATCCACCAGGGCATTGCCCGCGTCAATGTCCACACCCGCATCCGCATAGGTCAAACCGTTCTTGCCGCTGGTCATCTCTTGGCTCCTTCAAACATGTTGCGCAGCCTTTAACGCAAGGCGCTGCAGAAAGAAACAAGGGAATCTGCCGCACGTCTCATGTCGTGCGGCAGAGGCGGAAAATCAGAGCCCGAATTGCCAGGGAGCGGGCTGGTAGGCAAAGCTTTCCCCCTGACGCAACACGCGCCCCAGCCCCGGAAAGTCGATATGACTACCGGTCAGCAACAGGTTGTCGGCCACTGCGCGCTCAAACATCTTTCGGCGGGTTGCCGCAGTTTGGGCAGGATCCGTGTCAAAAGCGATGGTCCAGTCAGGATAGGCAAATTGCAGCGCGGTGCTGTGCACCACATCCCCCCAGAACAACAGCTGTTGATCCCCACCATCCAACATGAACCCAGTGTGACCCGGCGTGTGGCCCGGCAAAGGCACTGCGGCAAACCCGGCGGCGACAGCAGCCTCGCCCTCAAATATTTTCAGCCGATCCGCATAGGGCGCAACCGTGCCGCGCGCCATCTGAAAAAAGCCGCGACTGCCTTCGGGAACGGAGGCCATGATGGCGTCATCATGCCAGAAGTCCCATTCCTGCCGTGCAACCACCAGCTCTGCGTTGGGAAAGACGGCGGCGCCTTGAGCGGTGACCAGGCCACCGGAATGATCGGGGTGCATATGGGTCAGCAAGACGGTGCTGATTTCAGCTGGTTCGACGCCAGCAGCTGCCAGACCGGCCCCCAGCCCACCAAGGTTCGGCCCCAGCAGATCCGCCGTGCCTGTATCAATCAGAGTCTTGCGGGCGCCCTGCTCAACCAGATAGCCATTTACGGGAATATTGAGTCCTTCTAGGGTCATACGATGCAGCCCACGGGCTAAGGCCACGCGTGCCTTTTCCTCTTCGTAGTCTGCAAAAAGCTGAGGTCCCAGAGGCAGATGCCCGTCTAAAAGCACCGTGATTTTTGCATCCCCAAATGAGAAACGATGCAGCACCGGCTGCAAATCCGCTGAAGGCTGCGAACTTGCGGTGGCTTGACCTGAGACCAAGGTGGCAGCAGGCACGGCTGCAAGGCCTGCGAGAACGGTTCTACGATTGATCGTCATAAAGAACTCCAATATGGTTTTGACCAATATCTGATCACACCCTTGAATTAGGACGGCTGTTTCCACCAATGTAGAGGGGAAACGCCTATGTCTTATATAAGCAGGAGTTATACCCCTTGGACCGATTGGGATTGCTCGAAAGTTTTGTCATTGCCCTGGACGAAGGAAGCCTGAACCGAGCCGCACAGCGGCGGGGCATCAGTCAGCCAGCGATGAGCCTGCAAATCAAACAACTCGAGGCGCTGCTGGGGCATCAACTGCTGCTGCGCACCTCGTCGGGGGTGAAGCCAACCCGCCCGGGTCAGCTGGTCTATGCACAGGCGCAGGGGCTGCTTTCCGGCTATGATTTGATGTGTGCTGAGCTAAGCAGTCTCGACGCGCGGGTCGAGGGAACCTTCCGGGTCAGCACCAGCACCTTTTTTGGCCGGATCGTGCTTGGGCCTGTACTGCTCGACATAAATCAGGCCTATCCCGATCTTGATATTGTCATGAAGCTCGAAGATCGTCTGGTGGATGTGGTGCGCGAAAACATTGACCTAGCGATCCGTTCCGGCACTCTGGGTGAGACCGACGGCGCCGCCCGCAAGATCACCGAGATGGAGAATGTACTGTTTGCCGCCCCTGGCTACCTTGATCAGCAGGGACGCCCGGAGGTTCCGGAAGACCTGAAACGGCTCAAATTCATCCAGCACCACGAAGATCAAACGGGTGGCTACTTTCCGCTCACACGCGATGGGGTGGAATATCAGGCCCCGGTGCGCGTGGGGTTCACGGCCGATGACCCCGATCTGATCGTTCGGGCGGTTACAAACGAGACAGGCTATGCCCGTGCACCACGTTTGTTTCTCGAGGAAGCTTTGGCGAATGGCACCTTTGAACAGGTGCTGCCCGACTACCAGATCCCCGGAAAGCCGATTTTTGCAGTCTACCCGTCACGCCACAGCTTTGACAGGCGCCACGAAGTCATCATCACCGGCCTATTGCAAAGGTTAAAAGATCTCAACGCTGCCTCAGAGCACCAAGCCTGCCCAACCTGTGCAATCTTGGCTTGACCTCGGCGCTACCATTTTCTAACCACGTCACAGGCGGGCCTGTAGCTCAACGGTTAGAGCAGAGCGCTCATAACGCTTTGGTTGCGGGTTCAAATCCTGCCGGGCCTACCACCACCGCCAAAAAAACAATGTTTTCAAGGCAATGGGTGCACCGCACAACGAAAATGCCGTCCTATATGTTTCAATGGGTTCTGAGCAAGGTGTACCGCAGTTTGCCAACTAGATTCACCATCTCGACCTAAGGGTCAGCCCCCCAACCCAGAACTGCCGCACGCTTTGGTGTAAACCTGTAGGTGGCGGTATCCGGCACGTGCCGACCAGCGGTCATTGATCTCATAGGTAAACCCAATCAAGGCCTGCCAGGTAAGATCTGACCCTAGGCCAAAACCACCAACATCAAAGAAGCCAGTCACTTTCCAGGTATCGGATAATCGTCGGGCAAAGCGAAACGCCAGTACGGGATCCGCCCAAATATCATCTACAAGGAGTTCGATAAATTCAGTTGAGTGCGTGCAAAGAACAATGATCTTCTTGTTGCTGCCAGCTACCGGCCAACCGGAGACTGATATGATTTCTTGAAGCAAGAACGCCTGCAATTGTGGGTGCAATGAAACTTCGGGTTCATCCGTAGAAGAGCTCCGACCTCATCATCATAGATCATCGCCAAAAGGCCAACTAGGTGTAAGAGCCCAGATGCCTCTCTCCCGGACGAATAGGCCGCGCTATCGCCGTGCAAAAAGTAGACCTTTATGTTTCCAGCATCCCATCGAATTTCGATGTCCCGTTTAAAGAGCTTTCGCAAACGTTCTTTAACTTTTATCAAAATGTCAGGAAGGGCGGCGAGTGTTTGAAATGCACCATTCAAAGTTTCTGTTTGGTGACGCCGGTTCACCTGCAAGCGCTCTCGACCGCCCGCAGGCGCAACGGTCGACCAGTGTAAACACCTGGCTCTGTTTGCGCTGGTCAGATGCCACCGCATCATGCAGCGTAGCTGCGTACGTTTTTTGCATCCACTTTAAGATGATAAGCTTGGCAAAGCTCCCCTCCGGTTTCAAATCGGGGTCCGGCCGGGGCGATTGTCAATCCGGTCCGGCGCATCAGCAGCCCGGCAGAAACAGTGGTCAGGCAAATGTAGGCTTTGATATTCCAGAGCTGTGCCAGCCGGGCGAGATTCAGCCCGATTTCGCCCCTGACCCGCATACGTTCGCGGCTACTCAAAGTATCTGCAACAAAGACCCGGCTGACCTCCCAGACCCCCGGATCCTGGGGGGCGGACTCATCAAGAATGCTAGAGGGCAGTTCAGGCAGCAGGCCAAGCTGCGCATCTCGCAGCATGTAGCTTGCATTGAAATTATGCGCGGTCGTCGGCGTCACCCGGAGCCCACCGTGGACAGTCATCCCATCATGAATACTGCAATAGATGCTTTCTGGTGTGTCGTATTGGTCGAATTCGAGCCCGCGGGTATTTGGCAGCTTCCAGCCGCGTGTTTCAATGAAATGATGATACCTGGCGCGCAAAAGCGCCGTGAACAAAGCTCCGGTCTCATCAAAGTTATCGAAGGTTATATCTGTGGATTGCATCGGCGTGCCTGATTACTTGTTTCAGTGTTCTCAGACCAAAGCCCACAGCGAAGCCCGCAGGATTTTCTGAAAATTTGAAACAACTTTTGCAGGTAATCGTAAATTTTGCATTAATTCTCCTGATCCCACTGCAGACGTCAGCCCGAACACAACTTTGCTGTTACTTTGTCGAGGCTTGCGGCGATGTCTCCGCATGGTATGGGAGCAATCCCCCAGAGAAAAACGGATTAACTGTCGCGATGTGGGACTGGGGATTTTACGCTTGAAGGTCGCTCTGCCACTCGCTGACGTTGAGTAATGCGCTTGCGGCAAGCACAGATGGCAGGATCAGGCCACCCCGGCAAACCGGCCCGTTGAGACCTTGCGGATTTCAGACAGCAACACTGATTTCTTTACCGGCTTTGCAATATAGCCCGCAGCGCCAAGCGCCAGATAGCGCTTGCGATCTTCTGGCGCTGCATTCGCCGTCAGCATGATCACCGGAGTGGCGCCAATCCGTCCGCCACGCCGAGCCATTTCCATCAATGTCTCCCGGCCATCCATAACCGGCATTTTCATGTCCAGCAGAACCAGATCTATTGGATGGCGCTCGAGACAGGCCATGGCCTCGGCTCCGTTGCAGGCTTCAATGATCTCGAAATCACCGTTCTTAAGAAACGCCCGCACCACCACCCGGTTCGATCGGGTATCATCTACCAGCAGAATTGACCGCACACCAAGATCGCGTACGCCACCTTCGGAGGCCTGAACCACTGAACGGGACACAACCGAGGCTTCCTCCTCAGACCGAGACTCTTCAGAGGGCACGTCAGAAGCCTCCAGAACCCTGACCTGGCAGGTGAAAGTAAAACAACTTCCCTGCGTGGGGCTGGACCAAACAGTGATATCACCACCCATCATCCGTGCAAAGCGACGCGCGATGGACAGCCCTAGACCGGTGCCCGGAACACTCGGGGCGTTTTTGTCCTCGACCCGATAGAACTCGGTGAACAAATTGGAGACTTGATCGGCTGTCATGCCCCGCCCGGTGTCGGATACTTCGATGGTGAGAATGGAGTGGCTGCCACTCTCCTCGCCGCGGGCCGTCACGTGCACCTGCCCGGTTTCGGTGTATTTGACCGCATTGGAGACCAGGTTCCCAATCACCTGTCGCATCCGCAGGGCGTCAAACTCGGCATAGGTCGGCACGCCCTCGCCGATACTGATGTCAAGCTGCAGCGCCTTTTCATCGGCTGAGGTTCGAAACATTTCGACAGCACTTGCGATCTCGAGTCCCGGAGCAGCCGCCGCGAGGCTGAGGTCGACATGTCCGGATTCAACTTTGGCGTGGTCCAGAACATCATCCAGGATACTGGTCAGCGCCTGAGCAGATTTACGCAGCAACATGGTGCGCTCTCTCAAGGTTTCGGGATCCGCATTTTCTTCTTCGATAAGCTCGGACATGCCGCAAATCGCATTCAAAGGCGTCCGGATTTCGTGGCTCATGGCGGCCAGAAACCGGCTCTTGGCGCGGCTTCCGGCTTCAGCGGCTCTCAGGGCTTCGCGCAAGCGGCTGGTCAGCTGATTAAGAGCCCACATGCTGTTTGCCACATAGCCTGCCCCCAGAATCATGATAACAACAGCGATGATGTTTTCCGTCGGGCTTGCAAAGGCATGGAGAAAGCTGATGATCATGTAGCCGACCGAACAAATGATCGGAATCGCCGTCAGAAGGCCAAAGAACATCCAGGCGGACCGCGCCACCACGGAATGGTTGAGCGCGATGATCAGCAACATCGTTCCCGTTAGTTTTGGAAAGGGTTCCGGCTGTAAAAACAGCAATAGCGGGATCGAATTGAAGATCCAGATCCCGATAAAGGCCGAGAGTGTAAAGAGAAGGATCCCTCCCGGCGTCACCTCACGGTCCAGCTTTTTAAAGACCATGATGCCCACGATCTCGACCAGCGCATAGGCACAGTAGACCATCCCTACAGTCTGCATCGGCAGATAGTAGAGCGACAGGATCGAGACCAGCGTGATTGAGGCGAACCGATAAGGGAGATCCGCGCGGACCAATTTATTCTGGGCTGCCACAGATTTTTTTAGGTCTGGCGATAATTTAAACATTCGCATCTTCCTTGCGGCGTCCGTCACATCTTTCCATATCTTGGTGAACGGAAGCCTAAGGAAGCCGCTCACCGCCTCCACATTCCAGCAGGGCACAGGCCAAGCAAAGGCCGGGCACAGGCGGCTCATCATTTTCTCTTGAAAATACGGCCAAAAGATGGCCGCTGGCAAAACGCAATACGATCCTAACCCGAAACAGTCGTGAGCCTCCCCGACCGAGTGAACCTGCACTGAGTAATCAGACACTGAGTAACCCAAGTTGAACGCTAGTGCATGCTTGGCTTTTGGTCCATCGTGTTCATCTGCTGTGCCAAGAGATTGGTTTCAGGCATGAAAGGCCGCCGCCGCCGCCCCCACACCTCCTTACCTGACCTACCTAACGCGTCTCCTCACTGCCCGGCGCGAGAAACTGCGCCACAATTTGTCCAAGGGTTTGCCTGCAGGTTTGCCTGTGAGCTTGCCTTCCATCTATTCTCTTCATTCCGGAATGACTTTATCGCGACCGAAGCAGTCTTCTTCTGGTGTGACATTGTTGAGGATCGCGTGGTGGCCCTGATGGGTGTAGAGGTCGACAAAGGCGTCAATCTGGGGTCTGCGATCTCTGGAGGGGAACCAGTTTATTAGCAAGGTTCAGTTTTTTGGATTTCGTCCCAACGCTCAATTCCGTCCTGTGGTTACGATGGTAAAAGAAACTGCGAAGCGGTTCTGTAACCAACGGAGAGGGGAGATGGGCAATCAGCAGGCCGGCGAGGCATCTTGCAACTCAGACCCATAAGGTATACTTCGGCATACAACGCATTTGAGTGCCGGTGAGACAGAGGTGTCTGAGACCCGGCGCTTGAACTAACTCTAGCACCAAACCGTTGGATTCGTCATGAGCTTGTACACAGATTACCTAAATGAGATCGCCACGCGTAAAGAGCAAGGACTGCACCCAAAGCCCATTGATGATGGCGCGCTCGTAAGCGAGCTTATCGCGCAGATCAAAGATGCCGGAAACGCGCACCGGGAAGACTCTCTCAAGTTCTTTATCTACAATACCCTGCCTGGCACCACGAGCGCAGCTGGCGCGAAGGCCAAATTCCTGAAAGAGATCATTCTTGGCACCTCCGTTGTCGAAGAAATCTCTCCGACCTTTGCCTTCGAGTTGCTGTCGCACATGAAAGGCGGCCCCTCGGTCGACGTGCTTCTTGATCTCGCTCTGGGCGATGACGCTGCCACTGCCGATCAGGCTGCAGAGGTTCTGAAAACGCAGGTTTTCCTGTATGAAGCCGACACCGATCGCCTTGCTGCGGCCTATGCCGCTGGCAACGCAGTCGCCAAAGCCATTCTGGAAAGCTATGCTAGGGCTGAGTTTTTCACCAAACTTTCCGACATCGACGAAGAGATCAAGGTCGTCACCTATATCGCTGGCGAAGGCGATATTTCCACCGACCTGCTGTCGCCTGGCAATCAGGCGCACTCCCGCGCCGACCGTGAGCTGCACGGCAAATGCTTGATCACACCACAAGCCCAGGACGAAATTCAAGCATTGCAAAAGGCCCATCCTGATGCACGGGTCATGCTCATCGCAGAAAAAGGCACCATGGGTGTTGGCTCTTCGCGGATGTCCGGCGTAAACAACGTCGCCCTGTGGACTGGCAAACAGGCCAGCCCCTATGTGCCCTTTGTGAATTTCGCCCCAGTTGTCGCAGGTACCAACGGTATCTCGCCGATCTTTCTGACCACCGTTGGTGTGACCGGCGGAATAGGTCTTGATCTTAAAAACTGGGTCAAAAAGACCGATGCCGATGGCAATACCCTTCTGGACGGAAACGGTGATCCGGTGCTGGAGCAGACCTATTCGGTCGAGACGGGCAAGGTGCTGACCATCAACACAAAGACCAAAAAGCTCTATGATGGTGACATCGAGCTGGTGGATGTTTCATCCTCCTTTACGCCGCAAAAGGCTGAATTCATGAAGGCCGGCGGCTCCTATGCTGTGGTCTTTGGTAAAAAGCTGCAGACATTTGCCGCCGAGGCGCTGGGACAGCCGCTCGAATCTGCCTATGCACCCTCCAAAGAGGTGTCGGTTGACGGACAGGGCCTGACGGCTGTTGAAAAGATCTTCAACCGCAATGCCCGCGGCACCACCCCGGGCGAGACCTTACACGCCGGATCGGACATGCGCGTAAAGGTGAATGTTGTAGGCTCGCAAGATACCACCGGACCGATGACCGCGCAGGAGCTGGAAGCCATGGCCGCCACGGTGATTTCACCGTCGCTGGACGTTGGCTACCAGTCGGGCTGTCACACCGCATCCGTGTGGGATCTCAAAGCCCAGGCCAACATCCCGAAACTGATGGCCTTCATGAACAAGTTCGGCCTGATCACCGCGCGCGATCCCAAGGACGCGTACCCGGCGATGACAGACGTGATCCACAAGGTTCTGAACGACCTCACCGTGGATGACTGGGACATCATCATTGGCGGCGACAGCCACACCCGCATGTCCAAAGGCGTGGCCTTTGGTGCCGACTCCGGCACTGTTGCGCTGGCGCTGGCCACTGGCGAAGCCACCATGCCGATCCCTGAATCCGTCAAGGTGACCTTCAAAGGCTCCATGAAAGACTACATGGATTTCCGCGATGTGGTGCATGCGACCCAGTCGCAGATGCTCAAGCAATTTGGCGACAACGTGTTCCAGGGCCGCATCATCGAAGTGCACATTGGCACGTTGTTGGCGGATCAAGCCTTCACCTTCACCGACTGGACCGCCGAGATGAAGGCCAAGGCCTCCATCTGTATTTCCAATGATGAGACCCTGATCGGCTCGCTGGAACTGGCCAAAGGCCGCATCCAGATCATGATCGACAAGGGGATGGACAACGAAGCACAGACACTTCAGGGCCTGATCGACAAGGCAGACAAGCGTATCGCCGAGATCAGATCGGGTGAGAACCCTGCCCTGACACCGGATGAGAACGCCAAGTATTTCGCTGAGGTCGTTGTCGATCTCGACGAAATCATTGAGCCAATGATCGCTGACCCCGACGTCAACAACGCCGATGTATCAAAGCGTTACACCCACGACACTATCCGCCCCATTTCCTACTATGGCGGCGACAAAAAGGTCGATCTGGGCTTTGTCGGATCCTGCATGGTCCACAAGGGAGACATGAAGATCGTCGCCCAAATGCTCAAAAACATCGAAAAGACCGAAGGTAAAGTGACGTTTAAGGCACCTCTGGTTGTTGCTGCACCTACTTACAACATCATTGACGAGTTGAAGGCAGAAGGCGACTGGGAAATCCTGCAGAAGTATTCCGGCTTTGAGTTCGACGACTTCGCCCCCAAAAGTGCGGCGCGTACAGAATACGAAAACATCCTGTATCTCGAACGCCCTGGCTGTAATCTCTGCATGGGTAACCAGGAAAAAGCCGCCAAAGGCGACACAGTTCTGGCCACATCCACACGCCTGTTCCAGGGCCGTGTTGTGGAAGATTCGACCGAGAAAAAAGGCGAATCCCTGCTGGCCTCGACGCCTGTCGTTGTTCTTTCGGCCATTCTGGGCAGAACGCCCAGCATGGAAGAATACAAAGCTGCCGTTGAGGGCATTGATCTGACCAAGTTTGCCCCGCCGGTCGAAAAACCAGCTGGCGCGCGTTCGGTTCATTTCTAAGAGTGACAGCCGGGCCGAACCTATCTGAACCTGGTTGATTGCCTAAACATGGTGTATTCCCCTGCCAGACAGGGGGATACACAGCCCACCCGCAATGGCGGCACGCGCTTAGGATTGACCTGCAGAATCGCGGAATCACCTGTTAGGAGAGGGTTTTCAAATGCTCTGGTCACAGTCCCAAAACGGGCACATGCCCCGGCCTCTCCAATCCAGATCATGTCCCAAGCCTGTCCTGCGCACTTGTCCCGGCAGAGCTGGGAAAGTTGAGGCCGGGATCGAGATCGGCCAGCCAATGGGTTCCTTTATGAATCATGACTTTACCTTAAATCCACAACAGAAATCGTGGGCGGCTCGCGCTACCGACGAAGCCCGAATGCTTGCACGTGCAATCCTGCAGAAATGGCTATGAGGAGCGTCTCATTCGCTGTCGCACACATTTTGTCGGGCTATTTTTTGCAAGGGCTTGAAGAAATTGAGGCGGTCTCATTGACCAACCTCTTTGACCTCTTCAATGCCCCCTTCAAGTTGGTCCGGGTACTCTTCAATTCGTAGAAGCCAGCGAGCCTGCACCTTTCCAGTCGCGGCCAAGCGGTTTGAAATCATGCCGTCGCCCGCTACAAGCTTCCCCAAATACCCTTGAGACCAGTTCTCGGCGTGACAGAAGGCTTCTGCACGCCTGATCAGGCCAAGGATCTCCCCCCAAAGGAACCACAGGGTCTATCAAGTCATATTGTTTTTGCGTGTTTCATCGCCTGAAGTTGCATCTATTATTTTAGATAAGTAAAGTTTCCAAAATAAAGGACGTGCACACCCTTCCATTATATTGGACAATCCCGGAATGACAGCTACCTACGACACCATCGCCATGCGCGAGCGCCTTCAAGCCCTGCTAGAGGAGCACGGCGTATCCATGCGGGTTGCCTCGATCAAAGGGGAGAGCACCCCTGGCTATCTGCACTCGGTGATCAAAGGTGGCGCAGAGCCAACTGTACAAAAGTTGGCACAGATCTGTAGTGCCAACGGCTTCAGTCTCGCTTACGTTCTGTTTGGGTTTGAGGTCTCTCCAGAGACAGAGCGTTTAATGGCTCTGATGGAGAAAGAGCCTCAGGCTCGTGATGGGATTTTGTCTCTCCTTGACAAAAAGTGAAGCTCTCACCGTAGAAGCGTAAAGCCTTTCTTTCCCGCTCCGTCATTGCGAGAATCTCTATACAGAACTCAGTCGCGTTCAATTCCACCCCCTAGCGGGTCCATGCAAATTTCTCTCAACCTATGGGTTGTTCTAGCTTGATCTATGTGGTCAAATCAAGGCAACTTAATTCCATAATTTTGGAAAGGTAATTTCATGAAGGGTTTTAGGGGTCGACTTCAAGGGGCGATTGATTCATCCCAATACAGAAAGGACATCTGGAAATTGTCCATAGACGCAGGCTTAAGCAAGAAAACCGTTTGGAGCATTGTTAACGATAAGAGGCTTGATATCTCCCAGACCGGGCCAGGCTTCTTCGGAATGGCCCGAGTGGCAGGATTGCTCGGCACTTCCCTTGACTACCTTGCCGGGATGGCACCTCCGATACCGACAATTTCAAGCGCTAGCTCGAAGCTCCTAGACCATGCTGGCGACTCCATTACAGGACAGTATCTACTCAATGGCAAGACACCCACCGCAGACGGCCTCATCAGAGTTTTCGCGAAGTCTGGCGGCATGTTCGAAGCATTTAGAGACCACCTTGATCACTGTGATCAGTACAAACCAACTCAGCCTGAAGACTCCACACTCAAGGTTCTTAAAGTAGGTGCAAAAAGCCTCTCATCCATAACAATGAACCAACCCAGCAGGGAAATTCTGCAACGTGCCTTAGACACAGTTCCAGATCAAGAACTCAAGGCCCGCTGGGTTGCTGATTACTCTAGTACATTGACGAGCGGCCCAAGAGTATCCCTAGAATCTCTGGACGTCCAAATGCCCAATCAACCCATTCGGGTCAAAATGGAATTCATCCGCGTGCTGCTACCCGTCAAATGTAGCGATGGGGCGAGCCTCATCTTGAACTTTTCTCTTCTGGTGATTTGACTTCAAACCTTCTTGAGATCCAGTGCCACCCCTCGCAGCACTCAAAGCGGCCTCGGCACAGTACCAAACTTCCGATCTCGGCAGGGCTGCCAACCACTCAGAGTTATCACGTGGAAATGGTGGCTCCACCCAATGAAAGGGGTTGGGAAAGAGTGTGGTAAAGCCGTACAAGATGGCTGCACCGCGCAGAATATCCGCCTCCCTCACAAAACAATAAATCCAATCCGGATTCCATTTCAACGAAACGGCCAAGTGACCAATTGCGACAAATGATCTCAAGGCCCTCCTTGAACCTCGCCCCTTCAGCTTAACAAAGAGATCCCCAAAGTAGACAATCCTTCCACCCAGCGCCTTATCGACCTCTGGACGGACATTCTCGATTACACTCTCCCTCCCTCCTTCGGAGTATGCGCGACTAAGAACTCGCGACCAATATCGGCTAACGCTTTCACTCCCCAAGTCTTCAAGCCTGGCGCACCCTAGGTAGACTGGCTCCCCGTCTTTTTCTGCCACCAACCAAATTGAATTCCCCTCAGTAAAGTCATTGTGCAGCGGGTTGGATATTGGGGTTAGATACGGCTTTCCAATTCTCTCGATCAAACTAGGGATGGTTGAAACATCACCGACCTCCCTGATGGTGAAGCCGTCCTCCATCATGTTCGCCCGCAGGGCGCCAAGTGCCCCGGCAACTTCAACAGTTCGCATGCTACTTTTCCTCTCTCCTATTCGAAACAGCCAACAAGGCTGTGCCTTAACACTCAGACACCCCAACAAGGAATTGCGTTGGGAGCAGAGATTTCTATGGCTAAAATTTTGGACACAAATACTGAATAGCCATTTTATTGGACATAACTTCACTTCACCACGCAGCGTTAGGAGCTAAAATGGACAGGGACGGACAAAGCTCTCACCTGACCACTGACCACCTTACGCCCGCCTGCGCCAAGCGTGTTTTGGGCAAGATCTCAGCAAAGCAACTGGCAATTCCCTCCATTCCCGCACCCGAAACCATCAAAGGTGGACACGACCACAATCCGCCCATTTTGGTTGCCCGCTCAGCAGCTGGCATCCTCGAGTGGCTACTTTGTCTCGTAGTTTTGGGGGGGGCAGTTCCAACCACCTTTGGGTCTAGCCGTTGGGCAAATGCTGAAGATCTGCAAGAAGCCAATGTCATTGGTGCAGATGGTATTCGGCTTGGGTCAACCTTCGTGCGCGAAGACCACAGGGCTATCTCTTACAAAGGTGATCGACATCTTCTGACCGTCGCCCCGACGCGTTCGGGCAAAGGCACAACGCAGATCATTCCTGTGCCGTTTCGCTCCTCATGGTACAAAAAACAAGCATTATCAGTACTATCCGTGTCAAACCAAGACATGTAGCAGCTACGGTAAATCCATCCCCGTGACAAATTAGAAGACACCTTTGGCGAAGTCGTCAAAACTCTTGAACCCAGTTCGGCAATGATTGCTTTGGCGAGAACCATGTTCCACGCAGCGTGGGATAGCAGATCAGAACAGATCAAAGACGCAGAGGCGTCCGTCAAACAGCAAATCACTGCGGCTGAAAAGCAGATCGATTCATTGCTGGCGCGGATCATCAACGCGACCAATGGCTCAGTGATCGGTGCCTATGAGAAAAAGGCTGCCACATTGGAGTATATTATGCCCCCTCACACACTGGCCGCAGCCGCAGCGGAAATCACCGGCCAGCAGGGCCTTTGCAAAATCCTGAAATTCCATGACCTCGGCGGCACCCTCACACCGCCCAGCGATGATCCTACCGATTGGTGGGAGCCAGAAACACTGACCCACCGCGCAGCGCTTCACGGCATCCAAGGCTCAGGCGCAGACAGTCTTGAGGCCATCGATAACTGGATCACCAAAGCGCGGGCCGGGAAATCACAGAGGCGCGCCACGGATGGCCGCCCAGACTGCCCCTACGACGGCGCAGGCCCTGCCCCGGCATCTACAGCCACACCCGCAGTGTGAGCGCTGCACAGGGGGCGCGGCGTCAAAGCCCACCACTCACAGACAACAGCCGCGCCCCTACCAGACGACAGGAGGCAACTATGCAGCAGATCACCCAGGACAAAGCCCCAATGCGCGCCGCCATGCTTTCCAATGACGTGGCCTTTCGGCGTTACGCAGCCACCCGCAACGGCTTCCCCGGCCACCAGTTCAGCCCGACCGCCGCCACCGAGCACCTGCGCACCGTCTGCGGCGTCTTCAGCCGCCGCAATCTGGCAACTGACAACGACGCCTTTCAGCCGTTTGAAGAAATGCACACTGATTTTCTGATCTGGGCGGGCCGCAGCTAAGCCCCCAGAAAGTTTGGGTAAATGACCATGAAGCACACCTCAGAAACTGAAATTCGTGCACTGGCTGCTGCTGTACTGGAGCAATCCCCCGCCGCCGAAAAGGAAGAGCCATTCGGCCTGGGCGCGCCATGGACACACCACACCAACCCGGAAGAGTTTGAACGACTGGCGAGGCTGCACAACCGGATCCAGCGCAAGGAAATGGCGCTCGCGACCATGCGTGAAGAACGCGCCAGCATCATGCGCCGAAGCATCCGCCGCATGCGCCGCGCCGAAGGTAAAAACTGACCCACCCACCCCAAGAACGCGCGCATAGATGAAACTCAGGAGAAACCATGTCCAACGCTGAACTAGACCGCCTCCGCGCCGAACTTGACCGCGTTCAGAACCTGCTGGACGCCAAACCTCCCGTCCCCCCAAGCCAAGTCGAGAGGATCGCAACCGCAGCTATGAAAGGCATGCTTGCGCACCCGAACCGCTACAAATGGCGCCCCGGCGATCCCGAGAACTGGCACGACGCCCTTGCCAAGGAAGCCAAGGAAATTGCCGCCGCGATGATCCGCGCCGGAATTTCCACCTAGCACCGAAACCGCATCGACAGCCAGACCGGCTGTTACTGCAGTAACACCTCAAACCGCACCCCTTTGATGGAGCCGCCATGACCTCCCTTTTCAACCCAGAAGACCTAGCGCAACCGGCTCCGGTTTCGCAGCCCATCATAGCGGATTTATTTGCCGGTGGTGGCGGTGCCTCGACCGGAATAGCCACAGCACTCGGAATTGAGCCGCATTTCGCGATCAACCACTGCGAAACCGCCCTCTCCCTACATGCCGCCAACCACCCAAAGACCGAACACCGGATTACATCAGTGCATGCTGTAGATCCGCGCGACCTGGTGAAGACTGGCCAGCGGGTCGGGCTGCTCTGGGCCAGTCCAGATTGGACGGATTTTAGCCGCGCCAAGGGCGGCAAGCCTGTCTGCCGCAACCGCCACTCTCTGGCTTGGATCGTACCCCATTGGATCAAGCTTGTTCGCCCCGAGGTGATCCTGCTGGAGAACGTGGTGGAGTTTCAGGAAACCGCACCCGTTAAATGGAGCCTCACATGACAGCAAAAACCACCACTGATCCCACCTTCATCCACATCATTGATCACCGGACGCCAGCGCTCTGGAAGGCGCGGCTCTATTTCACGCTGATCCCTCTAATCCTGATTGGGACAGGCGCAGTCCTGGAGAGTAGCGCGATGCAATGGACCGGCTTCATTTTCACTTGCTTCCTTGCATTGGGCGTTCTCGTCAAACGCAAATCTGATCAAATCACTATCGACCAAGCCCGTACGCGTCTGGATGAACTGGAACGCGCGGCCTCCCGCTAAAACGATCAAACAGTCACTAAGCAGCAACCGGAGGCCCTATGACTTCAGCTTACGTTCCAGAAGAAGCCAAGTTTGTAACTGGCATCCAGGCAATCCGCTCTCCACGCTGGCCCTTTGGTCGGGACACGTTTTACAAGATGGTTAGAAACGGTCTGATTCACAAACATCATCCATACCCAGGGTCTCGGCCTGTGTTTTCCGTTGCCCAAATTGACGGGATCTATACCCCGGAAAGCGCCACAGTGAGTGGGGGCCAAAACACATAAAGTCACACTTTATTCAATGTTTTCAACGGCAATTTGGTGCGGGCGGTGGGACTCGAACCCACACGGGCACAAGGCCCAACAGATTTTAAGTCTGGTATGTCTACCATTCCATCACGCCCGCACAACGTGTGAGGCGCAACTGGCACCCTGCGCCCAGATTTAGCGAGCTCGGCAGCGGTGTACAATCGGTTTTATACAGCGGTAAGTCATTTGCACGACATGTGGCCGCTCTCAGTACAAACAGCACTACAGTTTGCGTCGCTTATCTGTCGCTCTCCAAAGGCCTTGCCCTTATAGGTCCTCTCCAGACGGCGGAGCCGGTTGTACTGGCTCCTGCGACAAAGCTCCACCGGGGATTGCAAGGCTGCGTTCGGGTAGCCAAGGGTTCAGGATTAGTGCCGCGCCCAGAGCTGCACGCGCCTCGGAAATGCGTTGCAGGCCAAAGAGCGATAGCGCTCTGCCGCTCAGGGCCGCAACATGGCGCGGCGACAGGGCAATGGCGCGATCCAGATCTGGCAGAGCGGTCGCATAATCCTGACGCAGGTAATGTACAAAAGCCCGTTGATTGTAGCCTTCGGCATAGTCCGGACAATAGGCAATCAGCAGATCAAAATCCGCTAATGCGCCAAGAAAATCAAACGCCGCCCGCCGGGTCATCCCACGATCCAAAATGGCCTGCGCGCGTGCATCCGGGGCCTGGGCCCAAAAGGCCCACATCTGATTTGAAATCCTCCGCGCATCCGCCTCGGAACTTGCACGCTGAACGTCGCGGATTAAGCGGTCTAAAGTGGCACTATGGTCCGGTGCGGCCGGGCAGAGATCATCTCGGCCCTTTTGGGCAGAGATCATCTCGGCCCTTTTGGGCAGAGCTTTCGGCAAACGCCGGGCCCGCAGGCACGAGAAGAGTCGCGAACAAACCCAGTCCGACAATCAGAGCCAGGAACACACCAGTGGGGGGCTGGCTGTCGGTACGGGATGGCGGGATTTTCTGGGCAAAAAAAAGCATATGATGATGCTGCAAAAATCCGCCCCCAGCTGGCAAATCAATTTTTCGCGTCCGCAATTTGATGCGCCCAGCAGGGGGCTCCCTATGGAGAGTGCCAATCGGATCAATCCTGCTCAGTCGGTGCTGCGTCAACCTGGCGCCATTGTTGCTCTTGTTTTTCGTCGATGATTGCCCAAAGCGATGCATCGCCCAAGGCGGAACCGGGACCAACTCAAACCGGGGCCGACTCAAACCGGGGCCAGGCCGCCGTCCTCTTTGACGGCCTGCATCGCAACGTAGGTCGATGTCGACGAGACGTAGGGCAAGGAGGAGATTTTTTCGCCCAGAACCTGGCGATAGGCCGACATAGACCGGGTGCGCACCTTTAGCAGGTAGTCGAAATGTGACGCCATCATATGGGCCTGTTCGATCTCAGGGATCCGCGATACCGCGGCATTGAATTTTGACAGGGCAGCTTCCCGCGTATCCTCGAGCTTGACCTCGACAAAGGCGACATGATCCAGCCCGAGCCGGATCGGATCTATCAAAGCCCGATAACCGGTGATGATACCTTCCTTTTCCAACCGTCTGAGCCGGGCCTGCGTCGGCGATTTGGACAATCCAATGCGCCGGGCAAGATCAGCAATGGAAATTCGACCATCCGCCCCCAGGACATTCAGAATCTCCCGGTCGAAACGATCCAGATCAGAAAAACCCATTTGAACTGCCCCTTCATGAAAAACACACCATTTGGATCAATATTCTCACATGATAAGTGATTTGTCCCGCCAAAAACCCCCTATCCTGAGCAAAATGCCCTCCGCATATGAATTGGAGTTTCTCAGATGAGCAATGATATTAAACTGCGCCACCGAATTGACGCCGGGACCTATGTCGACCAACAGGACATGTTTGGTCACTTGTGCAGCACCGCCGCGCTAAGCGAGGCAGACCGGGCCCTGATCTGCTCCAATGCCGCCGCTCTGGTGCGTGATATTCGCGGTCACTCCTCTCCTGGATTGATGGAGGTTTTTCTGGCCGAATATGGTCTCTCTACCGATGAAGGTGTCGCACTGATGTGTCTGGCCGAGGCGCTGTTGCGGGTGCCCGACGCCGATACCATCGACGCACTGATTGAAGACAAGATCGCGCCCTCTGATTGGGGCAAACATCTTGGCAGATCTTCGTCGTCGCTGGTCAATGCCTCGACCTGGGCGCTGATGCTCACCGGCCGAGTGCTGGACGAGGATCGCAGCCCGGTGGGTGCGCTGCGCGGTGCCGTCAAACGGCTTGGCGAGCCGGTCATTCGCACCGCCGTGGGGCGCGCCATGAAAGAAATGGGCCGTCAGTTCGTTTTGGGAGAAAGCATCGAGTCTGCCATGAAACGCGCTGCCGGGATGGAAGCCAAGGGCTATACCTATTCCTATGACATGCTTGGCGAAGCCGCGCGTACCGAGGCAGATGCTGCCCGCTACCACCTCGCCTACTCCAAAGCGATTTCGGCGATTGCAGCAGGCTGCAACAGCAGTGACATCCGCAAAAACCCTGGCATCTCGATCAAGCTGTCGGCGCTGCATCCGCGCTATGAGCTGGCCCAGGAAGAGCGCGTCATGGAACAGTTGGTGCCGCGCATCAAGGCGCTGGCTTTGCTGGCCAAATCCGCCAAGATGGGGCTCAACATTGATGCCGAAGAGGCCGACCGGCTGTCGCTGTCACTGGAGATCATCGAGGCGGTTGTGTCTGATCCTTCTTTGGCGGGTTGGGAAGGCTTTGGCGTAGTAGTGCAGGCCTATGGTCCACGCACGGGCCTCGCAATTGATGCGCTGTTTGAGATGGCCGAAAAATACGACCGTCGTTTCATGGTGCGCCTGGTCAAAGGCGCCTACTGGGACACAGAGGTCAAACTGGCCCAGGTCGAAGGCGTCGATGGCTTCCCGGTCTATACCAACAAGGCGCTGACCGATGTCTCTTACATCGCCAATGCGCGCAAATTGCTGGGCATGACCGATCGGATTTATCCGCAGTTTGCCACCCATAATGCCCACACTGTTAGCGCCATTCTGCATATGGCGGGGGATGCCGAAACCTATGAATTTCAGCGTCTGCACGGTATGGGCGAAACCCTGCACAATATGGTGCTGGACCAGAACCAAACCCGCTGTCGCATCTATGCGCCGGTTGGGGCGCATCGTGATCTTCTGGCCTATCTGGTACGCCGCCTTTTGGAAAACGGCGCCAACAGCTCCTTTGTGAACCAGATCGTCGATGAAGACGTCTCACCTGAAATCGTTGCAGCAGACCCCTTTATTGCGGCATCGGACTGTGCCAACCAGATCCCAACTGGCCCCGAACTTTATGCCCCTGAGCGGCCCAATTCCAAGGGCTTCGACCTCGGCCATGCGCCAACGTTGAGCCGCATCGAAAAGGCGCGTGCCCCCTGGCGCAAGCACAGCTGGCAAGTCGCCCCCTTGATCGACGGTGAAGCCAGGCCCGAGGTGGCCGAGGATGTTATCAACCCATCAGACCTGACAACCGTCGGCAAGGTCTCCCCCTCCAGTGCCGAGGATGTCGAACTGGCGCTGGCTTCGGCCCAACCTTGGGACGCCCCCGCATATGAACGCGCCGCAGCACTGAACAAGGCAGCCGATCTCTATGAAGAGAACTTTGGCGAGCTATTTGCCATTCTGGCGCGCGAAGCCGGCAAGAGCATTCCCGATGCGGTGGCGGAACTGCGCGAAGCGGTGGACTTTTTGCGCTACTACGCCGCCCATATCCCCGATGCAGCCCGGGCCGGAGTGTTCACCTGCATCTCGCCCTGGAACTTCCCGCTGGCCATTTTCTCTGGCCAGATTGCCGCCGCGCTGGCCTGTGGCAATGCGGTGCTGGCAAAACCGGCGGAACAGACGCCGCTGATTGCCCATCGTGCGATATCGCTGATGCACGAGGCAGGTGTTCCACGCGCCGCCCTGCAACTGCTGCCGGGACGTGGCTCCAAAATCGGTGCGGCCTTGACGGGCGATGCGCGCGTGAATGGCGTGGCCTTTACCGGCTCTACCGCCACCGCGATGCGGATCCGTGCAACCATGGCCGACGCCCTACAGCCCGGCGCGCCGCTGATTGCCGAAACCGGCGGGCTGAACGCGATGATCGTTGACAGTACCGCCCTGCCCGAGCAGGCCGTGCAATCGGTGATCGAAAGCGCGTTTCAATCAGCTGGCCAGCGGTGTTCGGCGCTGCGCTGCCTTTATCTGCAGGAAGACATCGCCGATGACGTGCTGACCATGCTGAAAGGCGCGATGGATGTTTTGCACCTGGGCGATCCCTGGAACCTCAACATCGACAGCGGCCCAGTGATTGATTCAGGCGCGCGCGCCGGGATCCTCGCCCATATCGACGAGGCCCGTGCCCAGGGCCGGGTGCTGAAAGAGATGACCACACCGCAAAGCGGCACCTTTGTGGCCCCCACCCTGATCGAGGTTTCCGGCATTGGTGACCTGCAAGAGGAGATCTTTGGCCCGGTGCTGCATGTGGCCCGGTTCAAATCACAGGATCTCGACAAGGTGATCGGCGATATCAATGCGACGGGCTATGGGCTGACCTTTGGTCTGCACACCCGCATCGATGACAGGGTCCAGCATGTCTGCGACCGCATTCACGCAGGCAACATCTACGTGAACCGCAACCAGATTGGTGCCATTGTCGGAAGCCAACCCTTTGGCGGCGAGGGCCTGTCTGGCACCGGCCCCAAAGCGGGTGGCCCCAACTATCTAGCGCGGTTCTGCGCCCCGGACCGCCAGCAGGCAACAACACAATGGAAAAGCAATCTGGCGGAACTGCCTGCTGAAACTGGAGTGCCTGGCCGCCCGATCACCACCACCCTGCCCGGCCCGACCGGGGAATCCAACCGGCTGACCACCTCGGCCCGCGCACCTTTGTTGTGCATGGGACCCGGGCCAGAGGCGGCAGCGGCACAGGCCAAAAAGGTCATCGGCATGGGCGGCACCGCGATAGAGGCCCATGGCATGTTCGATCTGCACAGACTGGAATTCATTCAGGGCATTGCCGGCGTGTTGTGGTGGGGTGACGCTGAGATCGGCCGCGAGATCGAGCGTACTCTGGCCAAACGCAAAGGCCCCATCCTGCCGCTGATCCCCGGCCTGCCCGACCGCGCCCGCGTTCTGGCAGAGCGTCACGTTTGCGTCGACACAACCGCAGCTGGCGGCAATGCCGCCCTTCTGGGGGGCGAAGGCTAGGTCAGAACCTGCAGGTAAGCTCTTGACGCTGGGCTGAAACCGGCCCAGCGTCACTGCATGTTTCCCCTGCGCGATCATAATCCTTCAGAGTGCACGCCCTATGTTGTCTACGGGTTGATGGCCGTCAATGTGCTGGCCTATCTGCTCTATTTTGGCATCCATTCTAATCCGCGCGCATTGATGCAGTTCTATCAAAGCTATGCGATCATCCCGGCGGAGATCACGCGTGGCGAAGGTTCTGCGAGCTTGCTGACCTCAGTCTTTATCCATGGCGGGCTGATGCATTTGGGCGGCAATATGCTCTTCTTGTGGATCTTTGGCGACAACCTGGAAGATGAGATGGGGCATCTTCCCTTTCTCGCCTTCTATCTCGCCTGCGGTATTGGCGCCGGTATCATCCATGTCTGGGTCGCGCCTTACTCTCAGGTGCCCACCATCGGCGCCTCCGGTGCTATCGCCGGGGTCATGGGCGGCTATCTGCTACTCTACCCAAAGGCGCGCGTTGATATCCTGCTGATCCTGATCGTGTTTTTCCGGGTGATCACGGTGCCGGCTGCGCTGATGCTGGGATTATGGTTCGGCTTGCAGTTTCTCGGCGGTCTAGGCGCCAACCCTGATGAGGGCGGCGTAGCCTATTGGGCCCATGCAGGGGGATTTGTGGTCGGGCTGGTGCTGACCCTCCCTCTCTGGCTGCTGCGCGGTGGCACATCGTTCTGGACGAAAGGCCAAGGCAGGCCCGCTAATCCCAGAACCCAATACACCTATAGCGCCACCCGCATTCCGCGCTTGCCGCGCAAACAAAAGAAACCCGGATACAACAGATCTGGACCCTGGGGGAAATGAGGAACATCATATGGTTGCACTGACAGCAAGCTGCCACTGTGGCGCAGTCGAGCTTTCGGCAGACTTCCCTGACGGGCTGTGCTCGGCTGCACGCTGTGACTGTTCCTTCTGCCTGCGCCGGGGCGCGGCTGCGGTAACAGCCCTCACAGCCTCATTGCAAATAAACAAGGGCCGCGACAACCTGAGCTGCTATTCTTGGGGAACGCACACGGCCCGGCATTATTTCTGCAAAACCTGCGGCATCTACACCCATCATCAACGTCGGTCAGATCCTACGCAAAGCGGTGTCAATCTTGGCTGTATCACGGGCGGAAATCCGCGTCATCACAGTGAAACCTATGGCGAGATTCCCTGGAACGATGGCGTCAATCACCCCTCAGATCAGTAAGTAAAACAGCAAGCGGTTAGACAAAAAAAACGCGGCCTTGGAGCCGCGTTTTATCATTCGAAATGTCAGAGATGATCTGCTGCGGATCAGCAACGGATCACTTTGGCAAAGGTCTCGTAGATCGCTTCATTGGCGCAGATGACTTCGCCACTTTCCACAATGCTCTTTTCAGGATCCAAAGCCTCAACCAGACCACCGGCCTCTTTGACGATGATGATACCTGCTGCCAGATCCCAAGCGTTGAGACGACGCTCCCAATAGCCCTCGTAGCGGCCGGCGGCCACATAAGCCATATCCAGCGCAGCAGAGCCAAAGCGCCGCACACCGGCGGTCGCAGGCAGCAGGCGCGCCAGGTCCTGCAGAGTTTCGGGCAGATCAGCGCGGCCGGCAAAAGGCAGCCCAGTGGCAAAAATGGATTCGATCATGCGATGGCGGCCCGAAGCGCGGATCCGGCTCTCGTTCATCCAGGCCCCTGCGCCTTTTTCGGCAAAGAACAGCTCGTCTTTGGAGGGATCATAGATCACACCGGCTGTGACCTTGCCCTTGTGCTCCAGTGCGATGGAGACGGACCAATGTGGCAGACCATGCAGGAAATTGGTGGTGCCATCCAATGGGTCCACGATCCAGCGGCGGGTAGGATCCTCGCCAGTAATTTCGCCGCCCTCTTCGGCCAACCAGCCATATGTGGGGCGCGCGCCCATCAGCTCTTCTTTCAGGATTGCCTCAGCGGCAATATCAGCCTTGGAGACAAAGTCACCGGGGCCTTTGCGCGAGACCTGAAGGTTTTCCACCTCGCCGAAGTCTTTCACCAAAGAGCGGCCAGCCTTGCGGGCGGCTTTGATCATCACGTTGAGGTTTGCGCTGCCAATCATGTCTGCTGGATCCTGTTGCGGTCGGGGAGATGTCGGTCAAACCGTGCCTATACGCCGCAAGCCCGGTTTTGCCAAGGGTCAATCAGGACCTGATGGTGATCGATTTTCACCCCCTTGTCTCAAGCTCCTATCAAAGTCCCCAGGCCGTTTTCCGCAGGGTCACGCGACAACGGCAGTTGCCAAAGCAGAAAGTGAACTACACAGTTCAGAAAAACGGTCCTTGCAGGTCACCCCCTGCAGTCAATTCACAAAGGGAGATACAGATGTCCGACCAGATGCAAAAGATCGTGCTGGCCAGCCGCCCCGATGGTGCGCCTACAGCCGAGAATTTCCGCCTTGAGAGCAGCGCACTGCCCATACCCGGTGCAGGTGAAGTGCTTGTAAAAGTGCATTATATGTCACTGGACCCCTACATGCGCGGTCGGATGGATGATGCCAAATCCTATGCCGCCCCGGTGCCAATCGGTGGCTGCATGGAGGCCGGTGGCGTTGGCGAGGTTGTCGCCTCCAACAGTCCGCATTTTCAGGTTGGTGACTTTGCCTTTGGCATGTTTGGCTGGGCGAGCCATGGCTGTCTGCCCGCGAAAGAGTTGCGAAAGCTCGACCCGAAACAGGGGCCGATCACGGCTGCCCTAGGTGTTTTGGGCATGCCAGGGTTTACAGGATGGCATGGCTTGTCCGCTTACGGCCGCCCACAGGCAGGCGAAACTCTGGTGGTGGCGGCAGCCACAGGCCCCGTGGGCTCCATGGTGGGCCAGTTGGCGAAACAGGCTGGATTGCGTGTAGTCGGCATCGCCGGAGGTGCAGAGAAATGCAAACTCGCTGTCGACACATTCGGCTTTGACGCCTGCCTGGATCACCGCGCCTATGTAGACGCCAAATCCCTGCGCAAGGATCTGAAAGAGGCCTGCCCCAAAGGCATCGACATCTACTTTGAAAACGTCGCAGGCAAGGTGCTGGAGGCGGTTCTCCCGCTGATGAACCCCCATGGGCGGATCCCGATCTGCGGCATGATCTCTTGGTATAATGCCGGCGGACTTGGCGAAGGCGCCAGCGACACGGCCCTGACCGGCCCCAATATCTGGCGCAATATTCTGGTCAAGTTCCTTTCGGTGAACGGTTTCATCATCTCCAATCACTTTGATCGCTACCCGGAGTTTTTGAAGGAAGTCGCGCCCCTGGTGGCCAAGGGCGAAATTCGCTTCTTAGAAGACACAGCAGAGGGGCTGGAGAACGCGCCTGCAGCCTTTATGGCGATGCTGACCGGCGGCAATACCGGCAAACAGATCGTCAAGCTGGTCTGAACGACAGACACCTGATCCAAAGATCGGCTTTTGCTCCGCCTCCCCCGCACCCACGGGGGAGGCGTTTTTTTCAGTCTCGCCCGATGTTGCGCTCCATCAAGCGGGCAAACAGGCGCGGTGACAGCCGGTTCACAAGCGCTGACAGTCGCGCAATGCGTCCCACTGGAATGAAATCGCGCCCACGTTCGACCCCGGTCAGGATCACCTCGGCTGCACTTTGCGGTGTCATGTAGTCGACGCCGTCAGTTGCCGATCCCGGCCGGGCCACGCCATCGGTGCCGGTTTCGGGATTGCCAATATTGGTGGCGACGAAACTGGGAGCGGCGATAACACAGCGCACGCCATAGGGCTTTTCCTCAGAGCGTAGCGATTTGAAAGCCCCCTCCAGCGCGTGTTTGCTGGCAGCATATGCGGTGCGACGCAACAAGGGGCTGAACCCGGCAACTGAAGAGATCGCCAGATGTACCCCCCGCGATTGGCGCAAATCCTGCTGTAGTGCCTGCGCCATCTGCACAGCCGCAAAATAGTTGATGTCAAAGACTTTGCGATGGGCAGCGTCGCCCAGATCGGCAAAGTCACCAATCCAGGTTATGCCTGCATTGTAGATCACCATATCGATTGAGGCGCGCTGGCTGCGGATCTCATCACACAACACCTGCATGGCAGCGCTGTCAGTCAGATCACAGGCGCAGGTCATGCGGTCCGGCAGCGTCTCCAGCGCCGCCAGGGTTGGCCCGGGAAGATCAACCAGCACCGTGAACCAGCCGCGCCTGCGCAAAGCCGCCTCCAGCGCCAGCCCGAGCCCGCCTGCCCCGCCTGTGATGATGGCGGTCTTCGCTGAGATCGTGTTTTGAACCTCTGATCGTTCTGTCATAGCCCGGCCGCCTTTCGCCACAGATCAAAAACTTCGGCGCTGGTCAATTCTGGTACATAGCCAAATGTGGTTTTCAAAGCCGTGTTGTCCAGCACAGGCCGGAACTGCAAAAACCGCACCTGCGCCGGACCGTAGCGCGACAGTTTTAGTGGATGCGCAATCGCCAGCGCCGCCTTCAACAGCCAGGGTGGCAGGCGCAAAACCGGTTTGTGCAGTGCCTTTGCCAGATCTGAAACGCCAAGGACACCATCGCCTGCGACGTTGAAGATACCGGCAGGCCCCGCATCAATGGCGCGGTGCAAAATGCGCGCCAGATCCTGCGTCCAGATGAACACAAACGGGCTTTCACAGCCCGTCAGGGCCAACAGCCGTGGCTTGTGAAACAGGGCCGTGATCTGGTTCTCCAACCCCGCCCCCAATACGGTGCCGACGCGCAGCACCACCTGTTCTAACGCGGGCACTGTGTTGCGGGTCTCGGCCAGCATTTCCTCGACCTGGCGTTTGTGATCGGAATAGGCAAATTCCGGATTGCCGCGCAGACGGTCTGTCTCCACCAGCGGCACAGGATTATCCGCGTGATAACCATATGCCGCCCCCGAGGATGTCGTGACCAGGCGGCGCACCCCATGGCGCAGACAGGCCGACAGCACATTGCGCGACCCAGTGACATCAACCGAATAGGCAAAATCCCGCGTCGTCGGCGACACGATCGAGGCAAGATGCAAAACCACATCGGGTCTCTCGCGTCCAATCACCTCGTCCGGGTCCGAAGCGCGCACATCCAAGGCGACAAAGCGGATCCCTTCGGGCAGGGTCGCTGGCGGTCGCAGATCGGTTGCCACCACCTCATAGGAACTTTGCGCCAGCTCCTGCAAAAGAGCCGATCCAACAGCGCCAGCGGCACCAGTAATCAAGACCTTTGTCATCGCTGAGCCTCCACACGGGACATGACCCTGGCCAGCGCAATTCCCGAGATCGCATGCCAAATACCCCAGAACGCCGCCACCACGGCCATACCGCCAAGGCCGCCGAAAAAGCCAAAGATCAGAACCAGGCCAAGGCCGGAATTCTGGATGCCCGTCTCAATCGTCACCGCCCGCCTGTCATATGCTGACAGTCGCGCAACTGTCGCAGTGGCATAGCCGCCCGCCAGCGCTACTGTGTTGTGCAACACTACCAGCAAGGCCACGTAATGCGCATAGCCGAGGAAGAAGTCCCAGTTGGCCGCAAGTGCGAGCACGATGAAGGCAAGGAAAATCACCATCGACAGATTTTGCAGCGGGCGCCGGATCCTGCCCGCCAGCTGTGGCCGCATGCTGTTCAGGGCCATGCCAAGGATCAGCGGCAGGATCAGCATCAGTGTCACGGTCACCGCGATGTCGCGCGGGGCGATCTGGATCGCAGTGAGAATCGCGCGAGTTGGCTCGTAAAGGCCTCCCCAGAAAGCGATATTGAGCGGTGTGAACAGAATGGCGCCAATGGTGGCAAAGGCGGTCATCGACACCGACAGGGCCGCATTTCCTCCAGCCCGCTGAGTGATGAAGTTCGAGATATTGCCACCCGGACAGGCCGCAACCAAGATCAGACCCAGCGCAATCGAGGCGCGCGGCTGCATGACCGACACCAGCAGAAATGTCAGCGCTGGCAGGATCACAAATTGCGACACAAGCCCTGTCAGAACAGGTTTTGGTGCGCGCATCAGCCGGGCAAAATCGCTTGTTTTCAAGTCGAGTGCCACGGAAAACATCACGATGGCCAGAACCGCGTTCAAGACCACAAGACTGGTAGGACTGAAGTTCAGAAAGATATCATCAATATCACTCATGCTGCGCGCCCTCCCAATGCCTTGATCCAGCCAGTGACAGCTTTGCGATAGGTGGCCTTATCAACGTAGTAGGCCATACGGGCGAGTTTCAGATACTGCATGCCGCCGGTGGCACGTTCAAATCCCGCTGATTTTTCTTCCTTCAATCGCTGTGCTCCAGCCGATCCGGACTGCAACCCCTTCAGGTATCGCGCCACCATTTCGGCCTGCTCATGTCGCCCCTGCCAGCCCAGCCCGGAGGCCTCGACCATGCCGAGCACAAAGAGATCATCCCGGTCGGGATGCATGCAGTTGAGATAAAGATGCGGTGCGGACCCTTGCCAGTTCAGCAGTTCCTTGTCGATGAAAGGATAGTGCAACAGATAGCCTGTTGCGGTCAGGATCATATCGTAGTCGGCACTGCTGCCATCCGAGAAATGCACCGTCTTGCCGTCGAGCCGGTCAATGTCGGGCCTCACGTTCAGATCGCCATGCCCGGCGTGAAACAGGATCAGGGAATTGACCACCGGATGGCTTTCATAAAGCGCATAGTCCGGTTTTGGAAAACCGTATTTTTGCGGATCCCCCACGAACCATTTCAGGATCATGCCGTCGAGCCGGCGCTTGAGCCACATCGGCAGCTGGATCAGCCCGCCCATTGTATCGGCCGGTTTGCCGAAAACATATTTTGGCACAAAGTAATATCCCCGTCGCATCGAGATATCGCAGCTCGCCCCGTGATGGATTGCATCTACAGCAATGTCGCAGCCGGAATTGCCGGCGCCCACGATCAGCACCCGCTTGTCGGCGAACTGGCGCGGGTCGCGGTACTGGGCGGAATGGATCATCTCACCGCTGAAATCCCCCTTGAAGCTTGGAATATTTGGCTCTGCCAGGGTGCCGTTGGCGATCAAAACACCAGCAAAGACATCGCTGTGCTCGGCCCCGTCACCGTCACGCCAGCGCAGCTGCCATCCGGCGCCCGCCTCCCCGACAGGCTCACAAGACAGAACTTCGCTGTTAAAAGAATAGTCCCGGTAAAGATCATAATGCCGTGCAAAATCGCGAAAATAGCTGCGCATTTCGCGATGCGACGGGTATTCGGCAACATCCGCGCGCATTGGAAAATCGGAAAATTCCGTCATCGACTTAGACGAGATCAGATGCGCAGTTTCATACATTGTTGATTGTGGCGCATCGATATCCCAAAGCCCGCCGACATCTGAATTCAGCTCAAACCCCCGAAAAGCAATTCCCTGCTCACGCAGGACCTTGGCCATGGCCAGGCCCATCGGCCCGGCACCGATCAAGGCGTATTTCTCCGTCGCGGCACCCCTTGGCACCGCGTCCCTTTGTTCTGACATTCGTATTCCTCCCATTCGCCCTCGTTTTAGATTGAACGACTGTTAAAAATAAGGCAAGATATTCCTACCATGACGAAAGAACCTGTTAAAAAACAAAGACAAAGGGCCCCTAGCCAGAGATCTTTGGAGACGCGAAAGCGAATCCTGGACGCGGCAGAGCAGGTCTTTGCTGATCGCGGCTATGAGGGCGCATCAATCCGCGACATCGCGCGGGCGGCTTCGCAACTGGGGCCACCGGTACAAGGTGCACTGGTGAACCATCATGGTGGCAGTAAGGAGGAATTGTTCGTAACGGTGGTTTCGCGACGCGCGGACGAACTTGCCCAGGCGCGGTTTGAAGCGCTGACCCACAAGAAAGCTACCGCCGCCCCTAGCCTGCGCGACGTTCTGGCCTGCTTCATCCAGCCCTTTACCGACCGCTTTTTGCAAGGTGGACCCGAATGGGCAGCCTATGGCAGATTAATCGCCTATGTCTCATCCGACGCACGTTGGCGTCACATCTCAGAGACCTGTTTCGACCCTACGGCAAAGATCTTCATCGATGAAATCAGCCGTGTTCTGCCAGATGTCTGCGCACAGAGAATCAGCGCTCATTTCGTTTTCATGGTTTCATCAATGTTGTCTATCTGCACCTCGCGCTGGAGGATCGACGCACTTTCCGCATCCGAAAATGGATTGGATCTCACCGAAGCACTGTTGGATTTCTGCGAAGCGGGATTTAAGTCGCCTCCCGCGCACTTTAATATCTCAGGTTAACTCTTTGCAATATATGATGCTTTTGGAAGTTTTACGAGTTGTCACTGCGCCATCGAACACACACTGAAAACCCGCCGCAGACAGCGGCTGTTACAATAGCTTTGATTGCCTGTCTGTCGCAGACAGGCTAGGCTTTCCTCATGAAACATGTCCCCAAAGAAACAACCGATGACGCGCTTATTCAGGAATTTCTGAACAAGGGCGGCAAAGTCAGCGTTGGCAAGACCAAACCCGCACCAGCCGAGCTTGGGCTGAGCAACAATGTTTGGAACAACAAGCTGACCAAAGAAGAAAAAAACGCGCGCGACAAGAAATAGCAGAACCAGTTGCGCCCGGCTAACTGCCTCCTGCTCAGCAGGAAGCGACCACGAGGTTCTACCCCGTGGTGTGGTCCCCGTTTTTCTGAGATCCGACCCAGGCTGGAATTAAGGGTACAATTGCCGAACGCATTTTGAGAGCCCCTCATGTTTCGAGACCGTAAGGGGCTCCAAGGTTGTTTTGAAATCAGAGCGCACCAACTGCGCTCCTCAAGCATGCCCTCATTGCTGTTGCAGCTTGCGGGCCTCTACTTTGGCCAAACGGATCAATTCCTGCATGTAAGGTTTTTCGCGATCGTCGCTACGGATCGCCGCATACAAACGCCGAGTTATGCCGGTCTTGGTCAGCGGGCGGGTCACATAGTCGGATGAATACTTCACCTCACGCACCACCCAGTCCGGCAACACCGAAATTCCCCGGTTCGAAGCCACAAGCAACAGGATCACCGCAGTCAGCTCCACCTGACGAATGCTCTCAGGTTCGACCCGGGCCGGAATCAACAGCTGGCTGAACACATCCAACCGGCTTTTTTCCACCGGATAGGTTATCAGCGTCTGATCGGCAAAATCCTCAGCCTCGATATAGGCTTTCTGCGCCAGCGGATGATGCGAAGAGGCCACAAAAACTGCTTTGTAGTCAAACAGCTCGATGAAATCGACGCCCGGAATATCCTCGGGATCTGACGAGACCACCAAATCCACCTCTTCCTTTTGCAGCGCGGGAAGCGCGTCAAAAGCGAGGCCAGGACGGATATCCACATCCACATCCGACCAGCTTTTGCGAAACCCTTCGAGCACCGGAAACAGCCATTCGAAACAGGCGTGGCATTCGATGGCGATATGCATCCGCCCAGCATGACCATCGCGCAGGGATGAAAACTCTGCCTGCGCCGCTTCGAGCTGCGGCAAGACCTGATCTGCCAGCCGCAACAGTCGCAGGCCCGCCGCCGACAGCTTCATCGGCTTTGACCGGCGCAGGAACAACTCGACCCCGGCCTGATCCTCCAGCCCCTTAATCTGATGGCTCAGCGCGCTCTGGGTGATGTTGAGCTGCTCTGCTGCGCGCGCCAGCCCGCCGGCCTCGTGGATGGCCTTGATAGTACGAAGATGGCGAAATTCGATATGCATTTTGCAGGTCAACTCATGTTGTTCTTGAGAATTATGAAATTGTCTCACAATGCTGCCTGTGCAACAAGTGCTGAAATCCTAAGAAACGCCCGCAAGATATGACAGCGAAACGAGAGAGCAGAGACATGACGCCCAAGATTTCCTTTGAATTCTTCCCGCCGCAAAATCTCGAAGCCTCCTTCCGGCTTTGGGATACAATTCAGGTCCTGGCGCCAATGGATCCCCGTTTTGTTTCCGTCACTTACGGCGCGGGCGGCACCACCCGTGATCTGACCCGTGACGCGGTCAAAACATTGCATTCTTCTTCTGGTCTGAATGTCGCGGCCCATCTCACCTGCGTGAATGCCAGCAAGGCGGAAACGCTTGAGATTGCAGAAAACTTTGCAGCGGCAGGCGTTAGCGAAATTGTTGCCCTGCGAGGAGATCCTCCAAAAGGCGAAGGCAGCTTTACGCCACACCCCGAAGGCTTTGCCAATTCGGTCGAGCTGGTCGAGGCACTGGCGCAGACCGGAAAGTTCACCCTGCGTGTTGGCGCCTACCCCGATCAACACCCCGAAGCAGCCACCACCCAAGCAGATGTCGACTGGCTGAAACGCAAGCTCGACGCCGGGGCTGACGAGGCCCTGACGCAGTTTTTCTTTGAATCCGAAACATTCTTCCGCTTTCGCGATGCCTGCGCAGCTGCTGGCATTGATGGCGACACTCTGGTTCCGGGCATCTTGCCAATCGAAAATTGGAAGGGTGTGCGCAAGTTTGCTCAGCGTTGCGGCACCCAGGTTCCCACGTGGCTGGATGATGCCTTTGACAAGGCTATCCGCGATGATCGCGAAGACCTGCTGGCAACAGCACTTTGCACTGAACTGTGCTCTGAACTTCTGGACGAGGGCGTCAACAAGCTGCATTTCTACACCCTCAACCGGCCTGAGCTGACCCGCGATGTCTGCTTCGCGCTTGGCATCACACCAAAGGCTGCTCTTGAGAACGTAGCGTAAGGCTTGTTGCTACCGCAGCCCGGCTTTTAAGGTCATTCCAAAAAGGAACGCACCCTGCAGCGCCCAGATATGCTTCAGGCTCTGCTTTCTGATCGGAAAGACGACAAAGGGCCAAGCCATGTTTATCGCAAAATCACCCGTAGACCTTCTGCCGATGGAAAAAATCACCCAGCTGTCAGGGTTGGAGTTCATGCAGGGCATTCTTGAAGGGCGCCTGCCCGGCCCGCCTATCGGCGCCCAGCTGGGATACAGGCTGCATGAGGTGCGCGAGGGCCATGTGGTGTTTCGCGGAACGCCCGAATTCGAGGTCACCAATCCGATGGGCACCGTGCATGGGGGGTGGTACGGAACCCTGCTCGACAGTGCGATGGCCTGTGCGGTGATGACAGCCGTACCCAAGGGCTCTGCCTATACGACGCTGGAATACAAAATCAACATTCTGCGCTCTATCCCACTGGGCACTACCGTGGACTGCACCGGCGATATCGACCATGTCGGTCGCTCCACCGGGATCGCCCATGGTCAAATTCGCGGGGTTGAGGATGGCAAGCTTTATGCTACCGGATCAACCACCTGTATCGTGATGAATGTCTTTGGCAAAAAGGCCTAGAGCGCCTATCCGAGCAGCGCAGATCAGCATGATCAGTCAGGTCTGCACGTGCTTCACACACTTACTGGCGGCACACAAAGGCTTGCAGAGAGATGAGAAAGTCATCCCTCTGCACACGCGCGATCCCTGCTAGCGCGCAGTACCGGTCAGGCTGGCCAACCATCCGCTAGCGGCTTTTTTTTTCAATTCTACCCCCTGCACGCTGTTGTGCAGGCGCTCGCTCGGATCCAGCCCGATCTGTCGCTTACTGCGAAGCAGAAATATTTTACCCCAGCCCTGCCAGGTACCAATCGAGGGCGCATGTGGATTGACCGGAAAGCGCATGCGCCAGTCCCTTGGCAAGGGCAGTCCACAGTCTTCGGCCTTTTCCAGCATCCAGACCATTGGTACATTGGCCAGGGGACGCGCTTCCTCATGGCCTGCCAATTGGCCGCCGATATCGCCGTGGGCGCCATGAAACCAGACCTGTTCAACACGTCCATTCCAGCCCTTGGGACAGGCCCAAAGCACAGGCTGGAAGACATCGCGTGTCTCGTCCAATGCCAAGGCATGATAGCCATGTTTCACATGGTGGCCCAATTCGTGGTTGTGAAAGGAGTGACGGCTTTCCGCCCAGCGCCACAATAACGGCAGGCGCAGGCCCAGTGCCTTGACCGTGTCCCAGGCGCCGATCATCTCGACCTCGGTTTCCGGATGGCAGTGGGCTCTGTGAAAGGCCTGCGCCACCTCGGGTGATCCGGCCTGCTGATAGTGGCGATAGGCGGTACGGATATTGCGCACGGTGGCGTGTTCCGCCTTGAGCAGACCAACCTCGCCAATGACGCCCGCAAGCGAGCGCACCGCATAGCCTCCCCGTGAATAACCCATCAGATAGATCCGGTCACCGGGCCTGTATCTTGAAGCCAGATAGCCATAGGCACGTCGGATCTGGCGATTGATACCGCGCCCCATCATCACATCCGGCGCGCTGGTCCAACCGGTCCATTGCACGCCCGCCTCGTAGAACACCGAAACTCCGGCGCCCATCTCCAGACACATCTGATATAGCCGCCCGGCATGGGTTTCATGCCCAGGCTCCAGCGTCGACATGGTGCCATCCAGAATGATCACATGGGCCTGCGGCCCGCGCAGCTTGGCCTCACCGGAATGTTCCGAGCGCAAAGGGCGCCCGAGCCATCCGAAAAACCGTTTGCTAAGCTGCTTCAGTGCCATTCCTCAGTGCTTCCCATAGTTTCAACGGTGTGAACGGCATGTCCACTTGCCGCAGGCCCCTCTCCCAGGTGGCATCCTGCACCGCATTTGCCAATGCGGCCAGCGCACCAACCGTTCCAGCCTCGCCGCAGCCCTTCATTCCCATCGGGTTCTGGATAGAGGGCACTGGCTCGGAGGTGAATCCAATCATGGGTACGTCATCGGCCCGCGGCAAGGCGTAGTCCATGAACGATGCCGTGAGTAATTGTCCGTCCTGGTCATAGACCACGTGTTCCAACATCGCCTGCCCCAGGCCCTGAACCACGCCACCATGCACCTGACCTTCGGCCAGCATCGGGTTGATCAGATTGCCAAAATCATCAACCACCGTATAGCGATCAACTGCTGTGACACCGGTTTCCGGATCGATCACGACTTCGGCAATATGGGCCCCGTTTGGAAACGAGCGCCCAGGCAATTGCGCCCGCGCGGCGTGACGCAGCAAATCAACGCGCCCCTGCGCGCGGGCCATCTCTGCCGCCTCGAGCATCGATGGCGTCAAATTGGACCCCGGCGCGCGGAAAGTTTCCCCATCAAAGCTGAGTGCCTCTTCCTCGACCCCCATTTCCTCGGCCAGAAACGGGGTAAAGGCCGCAACCATGACATCCACCGTGGCCAATGTTGCGTTGGCCTGTGTTGTGACCGAGCGCGAACCGCCTGTACCACCGCCCTTGGCGATCAGGTCACTGTCGCCCTGAATGGTGGTGATCATCGAAGCCGGAATACCGGTTTGGTCGGCCAGAAACTGGGCATAGACAGTTTCATGCCCCTGCCCGTTGCTTTGCGTGCCGACATAGATATTCACCCAGCCATCCTCCAGAAATTCCACTTCCGCGCCTTCTGAAGGGTCACCCAAAATACTTTCGATATAGTAACACAGGCCCGCGCCGCGCAGCTTGCCCTCGGCCGCATCCGCCGCACGGCGCGCCGCAAACCCCGCCATGTCTGACTTTTGGATGGCTTCGGTCAGGATCATGTCAAAATCTCCCACGTCATAGCTTTCGCCGGTGACCGTGGCATAGGGGAAGTTGGCAGGCGCAATAAAATTGCGGCGGCGCAACTCAAATGGGTCCACGCCCAGCTCGCGCGCAGCACGGTCCATCACCCGCTCCAAGACATAGATCGCCTCAGGGCGGCCCGCGCCGCGATAGGCGTCTACCTGTGTGGTATTGGTATAGATGCCTTCGACCTGCAGCCAGGCGGTTTTAATATCATAGACCCCCGCCAGAACCCGACTGAACAGCTGTGTCTGAATGGGTTGGCCGAATTGCGAGTTATAGGCCCCAAGGTTACAACGGGTCTGCACCCGGTAGGCCGTGATCTTGAGATCCTCGTCAAAGGCCAGCTCTGCCAGCGAGGTCAGATCCCGCCCGCCATTGTCGCTCAGCATCGCCTCAGTGCGGTCCGACATCCAAAAGACAGCCTTGCCAAGGGCACGCGCCGCATGGGCGACGACAAAATACTCAGGGTAAGTCATTGCCTTCATGCCAAAGCCACCGCCCACATCGGGTGTCACCACATGCACGGCAGTCTCGTCCAACCCAAGTTTGGCCGAGAGCTGCCCCTTGGCTCCCCAGACACCCTGGCCACCATAGGTGAAATGCAGACGATCATCCTCCCAGGTGGCAAAGCAACCCCGTGGCTCCATCGCGTTGACGATGATCCGGTTGTCGTCAATCTGCAGGGAGACGGTATGGTCGGCCGCGTCAAACGCCGCCTGCGTGGCCGCCTCGTCCCCCATGCCCCAGTCAAAAGCACTGTTGTCGGGCGCCTCCGCGTGAATCGTCTCTCCGCCAGCGTGAAGGTCCAACTTCACTGGCAAATCATCGAAATCGAGCACAATCATCTCACCAGCGTCGCGTGCCTGATCCAGTGTATCGGCAATCACGACCGCAATGGGTTCCCCTACAAAGCGCACCCGGCCGTCCGCAAGCATATGGCGGGCCGGGGCAGCCCCGTCGCTTTCGTCGCGGTTTTTCACCACAGTTGCATCCATGGTGGTGGTCATGCCAGCAGCCTGTAGATCCGCCAGCGTCAACACCATATGCACGCCATCGGCTTCGCGGGCCTCCTCCAGATCAATTTCGCTGATCACCCCATGGGCCACAGGGCTGCGCAGCACCCAGGCACGCAGCGCGCCCTCTGGGGCGCAGTCTTCGATATAGCGCCCATGACCGGTGAGAAACCGGACATCCTCGACCCGTTTGACTGGCTGGCTTTTTCCGAACTTTTCCATGCTCGCCCCCTATTTACGCTTGCTGGTGCTTTCGGGGGGGACAGTAGTGTTAGCGCGGGCGTTGTCCAGAGAGCTCGATCACCGTCGCCACGTCAGAAAGCCCGTAGCCGTTAAATTGCGTACTCATGGCCGAAGAATAGGCACCCAGTCCGGGAAACAGAACATAGTCCCCCATCTGGGTGTCTTCGGGCAGTGGGAGACCGTCAGGCAAACGGTCCAGGCTGTCACAAGTGGGGCCAAACACCACGCGCGGGTGTCGCGCGCCCTCACGGTGAAGCCCCTCGCTGCTGACCACCTCGACCCGGCCCGGCAGGCCCATGTCGCGTATATCGACCAGGCCGCCATAAATACCATCGTTCAGGAACACCACTTCGCCGCCTTTGCGCATCCCCTTGATCCGTGCCGCCAAGGTGAAGCTTTCCGAGACCATCGCCCGGCCCGGCTCACAAATCAGCGGCGGGTGGTCCTGCCCAAAGGCCGCAACTGCGGCGGTACTGATCGCAGCAAAGACTTTTTCCAGATCTGGCGCCACGCCGTCACGATTGGCCGCAAAACCTCCGCCGACATTCAACCGCGCGATCTGCACACCCGCAGCATCGACAATGCGCTTGGCGGCATGGATGTATTCGACCCAGGCGCTTTCATCCTCACATTGGGTGCCAGGATGAAAACACAGTGCTGGCGTCCAGCCCTCGGCGGCGACGCGTTTCAGCAGCGCCACAGCCTCCTCCGGGGCGGCGCCGAACTTGCTGCCAAAGTCATAGGCAGCACCGGCCACGGGCAGCGCAAACCGCACCGCGATTTCCTTGTCGCGCGGCACCGCATGCAGTTTTTCCAACTCAGAGAGTTCATCGACCGACCAGCTCTCAACATCATGGGCAATGCCTGCGTCAACTTCAGCGCGTGAGCGCATCGGGTTGTTGTAATGCATGGCGGCATCCGAGCTGGCAGCGCGCACAGCTTCCATTTCTGCAGGCGACGCCACATCAAAGGCCGAAATCCCTGCTGCTACCAGATTAGACAGCACCGCCTGATGCGGATTGGCCTTGACCGCATAGGTCACCAACCCGTTGAAACCTGCCTGAAACCGCTCAGCCACGTGATGTAGCACCCGCGGCGAGAAATACAGGATCGGATGATCCGGCGTGCGCCGCGCCAAGTGGGTTTCAGGGTCGAGCCAAAGCGGTGGGATTTGCTGCATCGGGATAAAGCCTCATGTGTTTTACCCATTTTCCGACGTTTCTGCGTCGATTTCCTCCGGCATTTCGACCATAGTGACGAAAATTTACGGCATTATGCAGGTATTTCATGAAAAATGACGACACCGATCAACAGCTTTTAGCCCTTTTGCGTGAAAACGCCCGCCGCCCGGTGGCCGATTTAGCCCGGGCGCTCGGCCTCGCAAGGACCACTGTTCAGGCGCGGATAGAACGCCTGGAAAACACAGGCGCTATCGCAGGCTACACCCTGCGCGCCACGGCGGCGGCGCGCCCGCCACTGCAGGCCACCGTGCTGATCTCGATCGAACCACGGTCTGGCCCCGAAGTCCTGTCGCGCCTGCGCAGCCTTTCTGGGGTTGAGGTGGTGCATACGACATCAGGGCGTTTTGATCTGCTGGCCCAAGTGGTTGCGCAAACCACGGCGGATCTGGACGAGACGATTGATCGCATCGGCGAGGCGCGCGGCGTCAGGTCTTCTGAAAGTCTGATCCACCTGGCGACCAAATTGGATCGTACCGCATAGGCCTTAGCGGCAAGCAAAGCCTGCAGGGGGAGGGTTTTTGGCAGCCATGTTAACTGGCAATTCTGTCTGCCAAGATGGCACCATCCCTTCCCCTTTGCGCGCCCATTCGCTATTGGAGGCAGCAACTCTGAATTCAACCGACGCAGGACGACCCTCATGGCACTGGACAAGACATTCGACGCGGCCGAAGCAGAAAGCCGCCTTTATAAAGCTTGGGAAAAGGCCGGCTGTTTCAAGGCTGGCGCCAATGCCAAGCCGGAAGCTTCGACCTATTGCATCATGATCCCGCCGCCAAACGTCACCGGCGTTCTGCATATGGGCCACGCCTTTAACAACACCCTGCAGGATATTCTGATCCGCTGGAAACGTATGCAGGGGTTCGATACTCTCTGGCAACCAGGCACCGACCATGCGGGCATCGCCACGCAAATGGTGGTGGAGCGTGAGCTGGCCAAGACCCAGCAGCCCAGCCGCGCCGAGTTGGGTCGCGAAAAGTTCCTGGAAAAGGTCTGGGAATGGAAAGAACAGTCCGGCGGCACCATTATCGAGCAGCTGAAACGCCTCGGGGCATCCTGTGATTTTGATCGCACCGCCTTCACAATGGCGGGCGCCCATGGTGACACCCGGGTGGGCCATGAGAACTCGCCCAATTTCCACGACGCCGTGATCAAGGTCTTTGTGGAGATGTACAACAAGGGTCTGATCTATCGCGGCAAGCGACTGGTCAACTGGGACCCACATTTCGAGACCGCAATTTCCGACCTTGAAGTCGAGAACATCGAAGTTGCAGGCCACATGTGGCACTTCAAATACCCGCTGGCGGGTGGGGCCACCTATACCTACGTGGAGAAAGACGAGGACGGCAACGTCACGCTTGAAGAAGAGCGCGACTATATCTCCATCGCTACAACGCGTCCCGAAACCATGCTGGGCGATGGCGCGGTTGCAGTGCATCCTTCTGATGAACGCTACGCACCGATCGTTGGCATGCTTTGTGAAATCCCCGTTGGTCCCAAGGCGCAGCGCCGCCTGATCCCGATCATAACGGATGAATACCCCGACAAGGATTTTGGCTCTGGTGCGGTGAAGATCACCGGCGCGCATGATTTCAACGACTATCAGGTCGCCAAACGCGGCGGCATTCCAATGTATAACCTGATGGACAGTAAGGCGAATATGCGTGCCGATGGGGCGCCTTACGTCGAGGAGGCTGCCACTGCGCAATCCATCGCCAATGGCGAGGCGGAGTTCACCGAGGCCAGCATTGCCGCGATGAACCTGGTGCCCGAGGAATACCGCGGTCTGGACCGGTTCGAGGCGCGTGAGCGCGTGGTAGCAGATATCACCGCCGAGGGTCTGGCTGTGATGATCACCGAGACCAATAAGATCAAAGACGAAGACGGCAACGAGACTGAAGTGACCACCAACGTGCCCTACGTCGAAGCCAAGCCGATCATGCAGCCCTTTGGCGACCGCTCCAAGGTCGTCATTGAGCCGATGTTGACCGACCAATGGTTCGTGGATGCCGAAAAGATCGTCGGCCCTGCGCTGGAAGCCGTGAAAGACGGCACCGTCAAGATCCTGCCTGAAAGCGGCGAGAAGACCTATTACCACTGGCTGGAAAACATCGAGCCCTGGTGCATCTCGCGCCAGCTGTGGTGGGGCCATCAGATCCCGGTTTGGTATGGCTTTGACCTGTCTGCCGAAGGTTTTGTCGATGACGAAGGCGATGGCGCGCTGGATCTCGTCGAAACCCTGCGCCTTTTGTGGGAGCAAAAGCTGCTGATCGGCGAAGAGCCCAACCGCTGTGCACCGGACTTTGGCAGCGTAAAGTCACATTTCGACGATATCCTGGTCGGGCTGCCGACTCCGCTTAGCCACGCCAATGTGGTCGAGGTCGATACCCGTGCCGACGCGATCAAACTTTTCGCGGCTGCACTGGCTGAGTATGAAACAACCCAAGACCCAACAAAACTAGTCTACCCCATCTGGCGCGACCCCGACGTGCTGGACACCTGGTTCTCCTCCGGACTCTGGCCGATTGGCACCCTGGGCTGGCCCGAATGGACCGATGAGACCTCGAAATACTTCCCGACCTCGACCCTGGTCACCGGTCAAGATATCCTGTTCTTCTGGGTTGCGAGGATGATGATGATGCAGCTGGCGGTTCTGGATCAGGATCTGCCGGTTGAACAGCGTATCCCGTTTGACACCGTCTACCTGCATGGCCTTGTGCGCGACGCCAAAGGCAAGAAAATGTCGAAGTCCACCGGAAACGTCGTCGATCCGCTGGCAATCATTGACGAATACGGCGCCGACGCGCTGCGCTTCACCAATGCGGCCATGGCCTCCCTCGGTGGCGTGCTGAAGCTCGACATGCAGCGTATCGCGGGCTATCGCAACTTTGGCACCAAACTGTGGAACGCGGTTAATTTCGCCAACTACAACGAGGTCTATGACGAGACCAAACCGGGCTATACCTGCCCCGATGCCAAAGCAGCCGTAAACCAGTGGATCATTGGCGAGACCGCCAAAGTCCGGGTAGAGGTCGATGCCGCACTTGAGGCTTATCGCTTCAACGATGCCGCCCTCAACCTCTATGCCTTTGTCTGGGGCAAGGTCTGCGATTGGTACATTGAGCTCAGCAAACCGCTGTTTGGCTCGGAAGACGAAGCCGTGATTGCCGAGACCCGCCAGACGCTGGGCTGGGTGCTGGATCAATGCATGGTGCTGCTGCATCCCATCATGCCCTTCATCACCGAAGAGCTCTGGGGCAAGACTGCCAAGCGCGAAAACATGCTGGTGCATGAAGACTGGCCCTCCTACGGATTGGAGTTGGTCAACGAGGCAGCCGACGCCGAGATGACCTGGGTCATCACCTGCATCGAAAACATCCGGTCTGCCCGCGCCCAGATGAATGTCCCCGCCGGGGCCAAAATTCCGATGTTGGTGACGCAGTTTGACGACACCGCCCGCGCCGCCTGGGAGGCCAATGAGGGCATGATCAAGAAACTCGCCCGCGTGGTGAGCCTGGATCAGGTCGAAAGCTTCCCCAAAGGCTGCGCATCCGTGGCAGCCCCCGGAGCCAGCTTTGGTCTGCCGCTGGCAGAAATCATTGATGTGGACGCCGAAAAAGCCCGCCTGGAAAAGAACCTTGGCAAACTAGCCAAGGAGTTGGGTGGTCTGCGCGGCAGGTTGAAAAACCCCAAATTCGTGGCTTCCGCCCCGGATGAGGTGGTTGCAGAGGCGCGCGAAAACCTCGCTCTGCGCGAAGAGGAAGAGGCCAAGATCAAGGACGCGCTTGGCCGCCTGCAAGAGCTCGACTGATCCCTGCCCTTTGAAAAATGAAAACGCCCGCCGTCGTGCGGGCGTTTTTGTGCATGGACACCCTTGCAGCCGGGTCTAAGCGCAGGTTTTACACAGTATTTTAGGAATGACTTGCGGGAAATTACCGGTAGCTTTGCTCGTTAGGGGGAAAATGGCTGCGTCGGCACCATTGTCATTGGTGCAAATCTGTATCAGCTTGTCGCCAACAGATTGAGGGAGTTGCCGGAATGCCAAAAGGCTATTGGGTCGCCCATGTCGATGTGCAGGACATGGACCGCTACAAGGAATATGTGTCTGCGAATGCGGCACCTTTTGCCGAATACGGCGCCCGTTTCCTGGTCCGCGGAGGTCCAAAGGAGGTGCGCGAAGGAAAGATGCGCGCCCGTACGGTGGTGATTGAATTCAAGGATTTCGAAACCGCTAAATCCTGCTATGATTCTGTTGCCTATCAGGATGCCAAGGCCCTGCGCGACCCTGTCTCGACCGGCGACATGGAAATCATCGAAGGCTACGACGGGTAAGACCTGTCAGCCGTTTGTTCAAAGAGGGTCTTGCAGCCTAGACCTGCCCCTGTCAAAGCTCAAACCAGCCCGTTTTGCGGGTCGGCCCAAATCTACGCGGAGTATCCTGTCAGCATGCTCAAGAAATTCTTTCAAGCCTTTCGCCCCACGGAAACACCTGCCCTGCCCGACCCGGATGCGGAACTGGCACTGGGCGCACTTTTGGTACGGGTGGCGCAATCTGACCGGGACTATCAGCTGGAAGAGATCAGCCTGATCGACCGCATTTTGGCGCGTCTGTATCAACACGATGCGATCGAGGCGGCCAAGGTGCGGGCCACCTGCGAAAAACTACATTCCGCCGCACCTGAAACCGATACCTTTGGCCGTCTGATCCGCGAAACCACCGGGCTGGACGAACGCCTCGCGGCGCTGGATGCGCTGTGGGAAGTGGTGCTGGCTGATCAGAACGAACATGAAGGTGAAATTCGTATTGTCGAGGAAGCCCGTAAATCCATGGGGCTGTCCTATGCCGACAACGAGGCCGCGCGCGACAAGGCCCGTGCCAAACTGGCGGCAACCGCGAAGGATAAGTAGAGATGTTTAAAGAGTTGTTGAACCGTTTGCTGGCTCCCGCGCCGGAACCTTTGAGCGACGAGGGTGCTCGACTTGCGCTGACCGCCCTTCTGGTGCGGATTGCCCGCTCTGATCACAACTATTCGGAAGACGAAAAAGATCGCATCGACCGCATCATCCGGCACCGTTTTGGTCAGGATATCGGCGGTGCTATCATTCTGCGCGAACAGGCCGAAGCGATGGAAGCAGAGGCTCCTGATACCGTACGTTTCACCCGCGCCATTAAGGACGCCGTGGCCTTTGAAGATCGCATTGGCGTCGTTGAAGCCCTTTGGCAAGTGGCTCTGGCCGACGGTCACCGCGACGCCAGCGAAGATGCACTGTTGCGGCTATCAAGCAATCTTCTGGGCGTGAGCGACGTCGAAAGTGCCAAGGCGCGGCAACGGGCGGAGGCCGCGCAGTGATCGCATATCTTGGCATGTATGACCGCCCCGAAACTGCTTCAGCAAATGATCTGTTTTGGCAGGGAATCCGCAGCGCATTGGGACGCGGGCCTGAGACACTGCACCGCGATGTTGACCCCTGGGTTGCCTGGACCTCGGCGGAATTGCTGCTGGCACAGACCTGCGGCTGCCCCTTTCGCACACGCTTGTATGGCGAGGTCGAACTGGTCGGCACACCGGACTACGGCCTGCCGGACTGCCCGCCGGGCTACTATCGCAGCGTTTTTGTCGCCCGGAAAACAGATGCTGATAAACCGCTCGCGGGGTTTGACCGCACCCGGTTTGCCTATAACGACGGGCTGTCGCAATCGGGCTGGGCTGCGCCACTGATCCATATGCAGGACCGCGATATTCTACCCGGAGAGCTGGTCGAAACCGGCAGCCATCGCAACTCTGCGCTGGCGGTGATCGAGGGGCGCGCCGACTTTGCATCGCTTGATCTGCTGAGCTGGCAGATGATGCTGGAACATGATGATTTCGCGGCCGACCTATGTGAAATCGAACGCACCGTTCCGACGCCGGGGCTGCCCTTTATCACCGCGCTGAAAACCGATCCCGCCGAGGTATTTCTGGCCCTGAAATCAGCCATTGAAACACTGGATGAGACCAGCCGGAAAGCCCTGCATCTGAATGGGCTTGTCCATGTCCCGATCAGTGACTATCTGGCGGTTCCGACCCCGCCTGGCCCGGTGCTGACGCAGATGAAGATCAAGGCGCGCACCTAGAGCGCGGATGCCTCCGTTTCGGATTGTTTTTTGACCGTTTTGTGAATTTGCACTGTAAAGCATCCGGTTTTGACATTGCATTCGGCCATTTTTTCAGTCCAATAAGAGCCAGTTTTTTCATAACTGGGCGTATCCGCTTTGACTAATCCGGCACCTGTACTCGAAATCCGCGGCCTGCATAAATCCTATGGCGAGCTGGAAGTGATCAAAGGTGTCGATATCACCGCAAAGCGGGGCGACGTGGTCTCGCTGATCGGATCCTCCGGGTCGGGAAAATCGACCCTCCTGCGCTGCTGTAATCTGCTCGAGGACAGTCAGGAAGGCGAGATCCTGTTCAAAGGTGAGCCGATCACCTGGACCGGTACCGGGCTGTCCCGCCGCCCTTCTGACGCAAAACAGGTGCTGCGCATCCGCACCAACCTGTCGATGGTGTTTCAGCAGTTCAATCTCTGGGCTCATATGACTATCCTGCAAAACGTGATGGAGGCACCGGTGACAGTGCTGGGCCGCGATCGGGAGCAAGTTGAGCAGGACGCCCGCAAATACCTTGCCAAGGTCGGCATCGGCGACAAATGCGATGTCTACCCAGCGCAACTGTCAGGGGGCCAGCAACAGCGCGCCGCCATTGCCCGTGCCCTGTGCATGGAACCCGAAGCACTGTTGTTTGATGAGCCCACCTCGGCGCTGGATCCTGAGCTGGAACAGGAAGTCATCAAGGTGATCAAGGATCTCGCCGCCGAAGGCCGCACCATGATGATCGTCACCCATGACATGAATTTGGCTGCCGATGTGTCTGATACTGTTGTCTTTCTGCACAAGGGACTGGTCGAAGAACAGGGCTCTCCGGATGAGGTGTTTGGCAACACCCGCTCTGAACGTCTGCGCGGATTTCTGTCCTCGACCCGACACGGCGGCTGATCAAACAGTTGATCAAACGCCCGGCTGGATCCATGATCCGGTCATGCTGACAAGAGCCGAATAAGAAACTTCAATAACCAACCATAAACGGGAGAACATCAATGAAATCACTAATCCTCACCACCGCCGCTCTGGCGCTGACCGCTGGTATGGGTCTGGCCGACACTGTCCGTCTGGGCACCGAAGGCGCCTACCCTCCCTACAACTTCCTCAACGACAATGGCGAAGTTGACGGTTTTGAGCGCGAGCTGGGTGATGAGCTTTGCAAACGCGCCGAGCTGACTTGCGAATGGGTCACCAATGACTGGGATTCGATCATCCCCAACCTGGTGTCCGGCAACTACGACGCCATCATCGCCGGCATGTCGATCACCGACGAGCGCGAAGAAGTTGTTGACTTCACCCAGGGCTACACACCGCCGTCGCCCTCTGCCTATGCTGCAATGTCCGCCGATGTGGATCTGAAAGGCGGCGTGATCGCAGCTCAGACCGCCACCATCCAGGCCAACCACGTTGTCGACACTGGCGCCACCCTGGTGGAATATCCCACCCCGGATGAGACCATCGCGGCCGTCAAAGCCGGCGAAGCCGACGCCGTTATCGCCGATAAAGACTACCTCGAGCCCGAAGTCGAAGCCTCGGACATGATCTTCGTTGGTGACGATGTGCCACTGGGCGGTGGTATCGGCATGGCCTTCCGCGAAAGCGACGATGACATGCGTGCCAAATTCGACGCGGCCATCACCTCGATGAAGGAAGATGGCAGCCTGAACACGCTGATCGAAAAATGGGAAGTCGGCGGCACCTGGTAAGCCAGAGGTCTAACTGACACGCTCTTGATAAAGGGGGGCATCTGCCTCCCTTTTCTCATTCCCGGCGCTTTGCAGTCTGACTGTGCCGCGCCGATCTAGACGATGAGGTCTGCCATTTTCTCCTACTGCTCTGACCCGGCCACCCTGGAGACTTTCCAGTGGATGAGCTGCTATCTCACCACCGGAAAGCACATGGCTTTCTATGTTTCTTTCGGAACAGTGCTTTTGCTGCTGGCGATAACCGCGCCAACGGCCCTGATGTTTGGATTTGGCGGCGCCATGTCAGCACGGGCGCGTTTTGCGCCACTCAGCTGGCTGGGGCGCGGCTATATCGCCATCGTGCGCGGCGTGCCCGACATCGCCTTTTTCCTGTTCTTTGTGATCGCGCTGGATCAGGGCATCGAATATCTGCGCCATAAGGTGAAATGCCCCGACTGGGATCAACCCATTCGCCAAGGCAGCGATTTCATCGTCTGTGACATCGCCAAGATGCCGCTGGGGGATTCACCACAATGGATCCACGAGACCTATGGGTTTGCCCTTGCCGTGCTGACCTTTGCCATCGTTTTTGGCGCGTTTGCCGCCAACGTCCTGTTCGGCGCCATGCAGGCGGTGCCGCGCGCTCAGATTGAAACCGCCGAGGCCTATGGTATGACCCATCGCCAGGCATTCTGGCGTATTCTGGTTCCACAGATGTGGACCTATGCCCTGCCCGGCCTTGCCAATCTGTGGATGGTTTTGATCAAGGCGACACCACTTCTGTTTCTGCTGGGTGTTGAAGACATCGTCTATTGGGCACGTGAACTGGGTGGCTCCAAAACCGCGAAATTCACCGCCTATCCGCACCCGGACTGGCGTATGTGGTACTTCTTCGGGCTCTTGGTATTCTACCTCGCCTTCACCCGTGTTTCTGAACTGGTTCTCGCCCGGATCACTACCCGTTTGTCCCACGGACAGGCCACCTTGGGTGGCGAAGCGCAAAGGAAAGCGTCATGAGCTGCTATCAGACGGTCCAGGACTATGCCTTTCGCGCCTTTGGCTATGGCGAACGCCTGTTGCCACGCAGTGATTTCACCCTCTGTGAGCAGTTCACCCTGATCGGCTCTGGCATGATGTGGAACATCTATTATGGCACCGTGGCCGTGATTACCGGGTTCTTGTTTGCCAATCTGCTGGCCGTCGGCAAGAACGCAAAATCCCCTTGGGCGCGCAAGCCCGCAGAATGGTTCATCTTCCTGTTTCGTGGATCGCCACTGTTTATCCAGTTCTTCTTTGCCTACTTCTTGTTTTTGAACCTCAAAAGCGTGTCCAGCATCTTTGATCCGCTTTCCTCTGCCTGGCTGGGCGCGCTGATCGTGCTATTCCTGAACACCGCCGCCTATTCCGCCGAGATTTTTTATGGCGCCCTTCGTTCGATCCCAAAGGGTGATATCGAGGCTGCAGATGCCTATGGGCTGACCGGCTGGTCACGGTTTCGCAAAGTGATGTGGCCGACCATGATGCGTCTGGCCTGGCCTGCCTACACCAACGAGGCGATCTTTCTGTTTCACGCCACCACGCTGGTGTTCTTCTCTGGCTTTCCGGCCTGGCGGCAAAAAGGCGATGCGCTCTATTATGCGAATTACTTCGCTGACAAGACCTTCAACCCCTTTGTCCCCTACCCGATCCTGGCGTTCTATTTCATCTTGTTGACCCTGGTGATCATCTCGCTCTTTGGGGTGATCAACAAGCGGCTGAACCGGCATCTGCCGCAAGAGAGACGCCGAAAACTGCGCCTCAGACCTAATCTGATCCGCTAAAAGATCAAAAAACAGACACTCAGATGACCCCTTCGGGGGCCATTTTTTATGGGGATTTCGCAGTCCCCTGCGGCAGAGAGTCAACTTTTGATCAAATTCTCTTGGCTCATCAAAGATCCTGCAGTACAACTGCTGCAACACTACAATGGAGCCGACCATGGACCTGTCCAATCTGAAAACCATCCGCATTGCCGCTTGTGATGTGAACGGACAGATGCGCGGCAAACGCATGCCCGCCTCGATGGCCGCCAAACTGGGGGATGGCTCTGCCCGGATGCCACTGTCGACCTTGAACGTCGATATCTGGGGCCGTGACGTCGAAGACAGCCCACTGGTGTTTGAAACCGGTGACGCCGACGGCATCCTGAAACCCTCAAACCGCGGGCCTGTCCCTATGCCCTGGCTCAGCAGCCCCTCGGCGCTGGTGCCCATGGTGATGGAGACCGAAAGTGGCGCGCCGTTTATGGGCGATCCCCGTCAGGTTCTGTCGCAGGTGTTGGATCGCTACAAGGCGCGCGGCTGGCAGGTCATGGCCGCCACCGAGATGGAATTCAATCTGGTTGATGACAGCGATGGCACCTTGGGTCACCCTGCCAACCCGATCACCGGCCGCACCCTGGATCAGCAATCTGTGCTGTCGGTTGCTGAGTTAGACGCCTTTGACGCCTTTTTCACCGACCTCTATGACGGCGCCGAGGCAATGGGCATTCCGGCCCAGTCGGCGATCTCTGAAGCCGGCCTTGCGCAATTTGAAATCAATCTTGATCACCAGAACGCCCTGCGTGCCGCCGATGATGCCTGGCTGTTTAAGGCCTTGGTTAAAGGGCTTGCGCGCAAACACGGGCTGGCGGCGACCTTCATGGCCAAACCCTATGAGGATGAGGCCGGCAATGGCATGCATGTGCATTTCTCGGTTGTCGATGACGCGGGCAATAACGTCTTCGATAACGGCAGCGAGACAGGCTCTGAACTGTTGTTGCAAGCTGTGGCAGGCTGTCTTGCGGCAATGCCCGCCAGCACGCTGGTCTTTGCCCCGCACGGCAATTCCTATGACCGACTGATACCCGGGGCCCATGCGCCGACCACGGCCGCCTGGGCCTATGAAAACCGAACAGCTGCAATTCGTATCCCCGGTGGCAGCCCCAAGGCGCGCCGGATCGAACACCGCACGGCAGGGGGCGATATCAACCCCTATTTGATGCTGTCTGTGGTGCTGGGGGCAGCCATGGTTGGGATCGAAGATACGATGACCCCGCCCCCCGCCTCCACAGGTAACATCTACGACATCCCCGACCTGCCGCAGTTAGCCCCTAGCTGGGCGGACGCCATCGACCTGTTTGAACAAGACCCGCTGATGGCCCGGATCCTGCCACCGATGATGATCCGCAATCTGGTCATGACCAAACGCCAAGAGCTGGCAGGCTTTGCCGACATCCCGCAAGAGAAGCATTGGCTCAGCTGGCTCGAAGACGTATGAACACGGCTTGCCTGAGGTCTTTGCCTCGGCTAGTCTGAATTTGATCAAATTTGGTGACTTATGAAAATCGGCATCTTGCAAACTGGCCACGCCCCTGAAGACCTCATCGAGGCCTCGGGTGATTACGACCAGATGTTTCGTGACCTCCTGGGCGGCAACGGCTTTGACTTTGAAACCTTCGCCGTGGTGGACGGTATTTTTCCCAAAAGCGCCGCCGCAGCTGATGGCTGGCTCATTACTGGCTCGCGCCATGGTGCCTATGAAGACCACGACTGGATTCCACCGCTGGAAGATCTGATCCGCGAGATCGACGCTGCGCGGCAGCCCCTGGCAGGGATCTGTTTTGGCCACCAGATCATCGCTCAGGCATTGGGTGGCAAAGTCGCCAAATATGACGGCGGTTGGGCCGTGGGCCATGTCACCTATCAACAAGACGGCGCCCCCCTGACCCTGAATGCCTGGCACCAGGACCAAGTGGTCGAGCGCCCCGCAGCGGCCCGTGTTCTGGCTGGCAATGATTTTTGTGAAAATGGCATCCTCGCCTATGGCGACCACATTTGGACGGTGCAGCCACACCCGGAGTTCAGCAATACCTTCACCGGTGGGCTGATCGACAAACGTGGCCGCGGCGTGGTGCCAGATAATGTTTTGGATCAGGCCAGCAAAGGCCTTGATACCCCCGTAGACGCTCCAACTATCGCAACCTTCCTCGCAAATTTTATGAAGAAAGAGAGGACTTGATGTCAGCTTGGCTCGACGATCTTCCTGACGCGGCAAAAACCTATCTGGAGGGCCGTCGTCTCGACGAAGTAGAATGCATCATCTCGGACCTTCCCGGTATTGCCCGTGGGAAGGCAGTACCGGCATCAAAGTTCGCCAAACAGGACTACTTCCACCTGCCTGACAGCATCTTTTATCAGACCATCACCGGCGACTGGGCCGAGGCCGCGGATGAAGACGGCTGGATCGAAAAAGACATGACCCTGCATCCGGACATGTCCACGGCCACGGCTGCGCCCTGGACCGGTGACTGGACACTTCAGGTGATCCATGACGCCTTTAATCGCAACGGCGACCCGATCCCCTATAGCCCGCGAAATGTGCTCAAACGCGTGGTGCAGCTCTATCATGACAAAGGCTGGCAGCCGGTTGTGGCACCAGAGATGGAGTTCTTCCTGGTCGCGCGCAACATTGATCCTGCCAAAAAGATCGAACCGATGATGGGCCGGTCTGGCCGCCCTGCGGCTGCACGTCAGGCCTATTCCATGACAGCAGTGGATGAATTCGGACCAGTGATCGACGACATCTATGACTTCGCCGAAGCACAGGGCTTTGAGATTGACGGCATCACCCAGGAAGGCGGCGCCGGTCAGCTGGAAATCAACCTACTGCACGGCGATCCGGTCAAACTGGCGGATGAGGTCTTTTATTTCAAGCGGCTGATCCGCGAAGCGGCCCTGCGGCACGACTGTTTTGCCACTTTCATGGCGAAACCGATCGAGAATGAGCCCGGATCAGCGATGCATATCCATCATTCGATCCTGGATATGAAAACCGGCGAGAATATTTTCTCGGATGCCGATGGTGGCGAAACCGACGCGTTTTTCCACTTTATCGCCGGGCTGCAGACCCACCTGCCCGCCGGGATCGCGGTGATGGCTCCCTATGTAAATTCATACCGGCGCTACGTCAAAGACCACGCTGCCCCGATCAATCTGGAATGGGCGCGCGACAATCGCACAACTGGCATTCGCGTCCCACTGTCAGGCCCTTCGGCCCGGCGGGTGGAAAACCGGATCGCCGGGATGGATTGCAACCCCTACCTTGGCATCGCGGTCTCGCTGGCCTGTGGATACCTTGGCCTGATCGAAAAACAGCAGCCGCGCGAGCAGTTCAAAGGCGATGCCTACGAGGGCGAAGGCGATATTCCCCAGGTCATGGGCAGCGCACTGGAACTGTTTGACGAAGCCACCAAGCTGCATGAGATCCTGGGCCCCGACTTTGCTCGTGTCTACAGCATCGTCAAACGTGAAGAGTACGACGAGTTTCTGCAGGTTATCTCCCCCTGGGAGCGCGAACACCTGTTGATGAACGTCTGACCTGCGGGCAAGAAACTCTGGCGTTGCGCCAACGCGCGACGTCAGAGCAATCGAATGATTTCCGAAAGATAAAACGCTGGGAGCTGCTGTAGCGCCAGCCTTCGAAAGAGGTGGGTTATGGGCCTGAATCTGCTCCATTCCAATGATCACACGGGCGCATACCCCAAGAGCTGGTATGCGGCAACGGCCACGTCCCTTGCTCCTTTTCCGGCGCTCTCCGGCACACGGCGCGCCGATGTCTGCATCATTGGCGGCGGCTATACCGGCCTGTCGGCGGCGCTGCATCTTGCCGAAGCCGGGCTTGAGGTTGTGCTGCTTGATGCGCACCGCGTCGGGTTTGGCGCATCAGGGCGCAATGGCGGCCAGCTCGGCAGCGGGCAGCGCCTTGATCAGGAAGGGCTGGAAAGCCTGATGGGTGAGCCCGAGGCGCAAAAACTTTGGCAATTGGGCGAAGACGCCAAGGATCTGGTGAAATCCCTGGTGGCCAAACATAAGATTGACTGCCACCTGAAGCCCGGTGTGGCCTGGACAGCCTCCAGCAAGAAGGACGTGGCACATCTGCATGACTATGGCCGCCACCTGCAGGATCGCTACGGCTATGATCAGATCGAAATCCTGTCGCCCGAGGCCAGCCAGAAAATGTGTCCGTCACCGGATTACAAAGGCGGCATTCTGGATCATGGTGCCGGGCATTTGCACCCGTTGAACCTGGCCCTGGGTCTGGCCCGCGCCGCCGCTGCAGCCGGTGCCACCCTGCATGAGCAAAGCGAGGTTCTCGAGATCAGCGAAGGTGCCGAAGTCTGTGTCAAAACAGCGGGTGGCGAAGTGCGCGCCAACCATCTGATCCTCGCCTGCAACGGCTACCTTGGCGGGCTGAACCGACAAGTGGCGTCCAAGGTAATGCCGATTAACAATTTCGTCGTCGCAACAGAGCCTTTGGGGGACGCGGTCGAACAGGTGCTTGGCCGTGATGTCGCTGTGGCAGATAGCAAGTTCGTCGTGAACTATTTCCGGCTCAGCCATGATAAACGCCTGCTGTTTGGCGGCGGTGAAAGCTATGGTTATCGCTTCCCTACTGATATCGAAGCCGTGGTGCGCAAACCGATGACGCAGATCTTTCCGCATCTGCGGGATGTCAAAGTCGACTACGCTTGGGGTGGCACGCTTGGGATCACCATGAAACGCATGCCTTATCTGGCCCGTCTGGCCCCCAATGTCCTGTCGGCTTCGGGCTATTCCGGCCATGGTGTCGGCACGGCCATCCACGCAGGCCAGCTGATGGCCCACGCCATTCAGGGCGAAGCCGAAGGCTTTAATACCCTGTCCCGGGTCCCTGCCCCGACCTTTCCGGGAGGGCCTTCCATGCGCTCACCTCTGCTGGTTCTCGCCATGACCTGGTTTGCCCTGCGTGATCGGCTCGGCTTTTAGCACCACCAAACAAAACCAGATTTCGCATACGGCCCGCAGAGAAGACCTCTCTGCGGGCCGTTTTCTGTCTGGCGGCCAAAGCAGGTCCAAATGCAGCAGTGATCAGTTCAGCCTGTCGTCAGCCAAAGGCAACAGATCTGTGAAATCTCGCCGATGACGGCTGTCATTTGCCGCACACCTCTTGGCAGTCCAGTCCAGTTGTTTTATATTTATCAAATCCATAATTCAGGAATTTGAAATATGACTCAGGCTTCAAGTGTTCAGGCCACAGCTGTGAAAGCCCCAAATGTGCATGATGCGGAACCCATCCCTGAAGCGGCCCGTCAGGCGATTGATGATCTGATGCAATCCGGCGACCTGTTTCGTTACACAGCACCGGAAAACGCCCCGGTTGCCCTGCTCGAACAAGAGTTCGCAGCACTTCTGGGCAGCAAATACGCTTTGGCAGTTTCCTCCTGTTCGGCTGCACTGTTCCTGTCGCTGAAAGCGCTGGATCTGCCACGTGATGCACGCGTGTTAATCCCCGGCTTCACCTTTGCGGCGGTGCCTTCTGCGGTGGTCCATGCGGACTGCATTCCGGTCCTGTGCGAAGTCGGCGACAACTACCGCATTGATATGGCAGACTTTGAAGCCCGCCTTGACGATGACATTCAGGCCGTAATCATCAGCCATATGCGCGGTCACACCTCTGACATGGATGCGATCCTAGCGCTTTGCGACGCCCGCAATATTCCTGTGATCGAAGATGCTGCCCACTCGCTTGGCACCACCTGGCACGGCAGAAACATCGGCACATTGGGCAAGATCGGATGCTTTTCCTTCCAATCCTACAAGATGATCAATGCCGGCGAAGGCGGCATTTTGATCACCGACGATGCCGATCTCGTCGCCCGCGCCGTGATCATGTCCGGCGCCTATGAGCACAACTGGCAGAAACACAAAGGCCCCAGAGGCGACAACAGTGCCGATCTGGCCCAGGCCTTTGCCAAGTGGCAAAATCAGCTGCCGCTCTATAACCTACGCATGAGCAATCTCTCAGCAGTGGTGATCCGCCCTCAACTGCCGGAACTGGCGCGCCGGGTGCGTGACGGGCTCAAGAACCACGACTATGTCGCCGGTCGCCTGAACCAGAGCCCCAACTTCCACGTTCCCGCACCGCTGGCACCAGAGCAGCGCGCGCCGGACTCCATCCAGTTCAACCTGGTTGACCTGACCGACGCGCAAATCACCGCCTTCGCCGAAGCGACTGCCGCCGCCGGGGTCAAGGTACAGATTTTTGGCCGCTCCGCCGACAATGCCCGCGCCTTCTGGAACTGGCAGTTCATCAAGGACCTGCCAGAGCTTCCACAAACCCGCGCCATGCTGATGCAGGCCTGTGACGTGCGCCTGCCGGTGCGACTGTCTCAGGCAGAGCTGGATATAATCGCCGATATCCTTCTGAACGCAGTCAATGACGCCGCCGCGCGGGCTGCTGCCTAGCATCGCCGCCAACGCGTCTCAGGGGGACAACCTTCCCTGAGACGCCTGTCGCACCAATGCCATATCCCGGTTACGCGCCGCGCGTCAGCGGGGCGCCTGGCCCAACGGGAATGGTTTATCTCACAGATCAACCCTTCCGGGCGGGAGATCTCCGGCTCGGATCGTGCCCGCAGTTCTCATTCTGACAGTGCTGGCAGCCCTCAATTTTGAGACTTCGCAAGCCCAACCACAGAAAAAGGCCCCGAAAAATCAGGGCCTTTTATTCTCTTAGTTCTGGTGAGCACCTCTTTTAGGTCGGCTCTCCAAAGACCCGTTATTTCAGTTTTGAAAGCTTTTCCTGCAATTCGGCCAGCTGGCGTTTAATCGCATCCAGATCTTCGCCACTTTCTTCAGCTGGCGCGCCGCCTTCGGTTGGCGATCCTGCACCGCTCCAACCGCTGGCCAAACCACCGGACAGCCCGCCGGTCATGGCTTTCAGGAACGCCTCCTGCTGCGTGCGCATCGCTTCAAACCCCGGGATCTGCGCCATCGGGTTCATCGCCGACATATTCTCGACCATCTGTGACTGGCTGTCGCGCAACATATCGAACGACGCCTGCAGAAACTGAGGCATCACGCCCCCACCTGGCTGCATGTAGCTGCGCACCAGGTCGTTCAAAACATTCACCGGCAGCACGTTTTCACCGCGGCTTTCATGCTCGGCGATGATTTGCAGCAGGTATTGACGCGTCAGGTCATCGCCAGATTTCAGATCGACGATCTGGACCTCACGGCCTTCCCGGATGAACCCCGCGATATCCTCCAGCGTGACGTAATCGCTGGTTTCGGTATTATACAGGCGCCGACTGGCGTAGCGCTTGATCAGCAGGGGTTTTTCCTGTTCCGCCATACCGTCCCTCCCCGGACATGATGCATTGCAGAAAAAAGACTATGCGAGCGCAGAACAAAAGAAAAGCCTGCTGCGGCCTCCGACTGCGTGACAGTTCAATGGTGCAGGACAATATGGCAGTAGAAATTTGTACTTGAGCTAAACTGGACTTGAGGTTTTATAGCTTACCCCATTGCACGAAAGGAAAAGACACAGATGAATATTCTGATCTTGGGGGGCACCGGCTCTATTGGCAGCGCTGTCACCACAGAGCTGGTCGCTGGTGGGCATGCGGTGACAGGCCTTTGCCGATCTGCGGAATCCGCCACAAAACTGCGCCAGTTCGGGGCCACGCCTGTGATGGGGGATCTGCGCCAACCTGAAACCTGGCGCGCAGCCCTTGCCAAGGCCGAAGCTGTCATCCAGCTTGCCAGCACCTTTGACGATGACATGGGAGCAGTGGATGCCCGCGCCCTGCAGGCTATCCGCGCCGAAGCCAAAAACCGCGCCCAGCCGCTGCGCCTGATATACACCGGTGGCTGCTGGCTATATGGGGAAACCGGCAACTTGATTGCCCATGAAAATCGTCCTCTACGCCCAATCCCGGCCTTTGCCTGGATGCAAGAACATGCGGCGGAATTGTTATCAGATTCAGCCCTGTGTACCGCCGTGGTACACCCGGCGATGGTCTACCACGAAGAGGGCGGTGTCTTTGGCCGCCTGTTGCAGCAGGCCAATGAGAGGCAGCCATTGGAGGTTTGGGGCAGTCTTCGCACCCGCTGGCCGCTGGTGCACCGTCGTGATCTGGCCCGGGCCTACCGGATGCTAGTTGACGACGCCACATTAGTAGGATCCTTCAATGTCGCTGCCCAACAGGGAGTTTCAATGCAACGCATTGTCGATGAAATTGTCAGGCGGCGTGGCCATGATGGTGCCTATGTCATTCGCAGCCGGAAGCATGTGATGTTCAAACACGGCGCCTGGGCTGAAGGGCCAACCCTGGATCAGCAGATGAGCGCAGAAAAGCTGCGCAACACCTGCGGCTGGGTCCCTGAAGTTCACGATTTCACCCAGGCTGATTTCTGAACTTTGCACCTGATCTCAGCACCAGTGACCAGCACAAAAAAGGACAGGTCAAAATGACCTGTCCTTTCAACACGCGGCTGCGAATTCTTTGCAGGGAGGAGCGATGATCCGCCTCCGCGCTCAGCCAGAATGGCTGGTTTACTTGGCGGTTGCCTTCTTGGCAGCCGTGGTCACTTCATCAGTGGCCTTTTTGACAGCGGCGGTTGCTTCTTCGCCCATGTCCTTGCCGACTGCCATCAGCAGCTCAACTGTGTCCATCTGGACTTTTTTGGCGACTTCAGCAAAAGCGGCCATGTTTTCGGCTGCAACTTCAGCAGAGGCGCTGGCGAAATCGGTTGCCGATTTGGCGTAGTCAGCCGGATCGGTTTTCGCTTTGGAGATGTCTGCCATTTTGGTCAGTGCATCTTTGGTCCATTTGGTCGAGATTTCCGAGGACTGCTCAGCAGCACCCAGAACAACAGCGCTCAGCTTTTCGTTCAGCGCGGCAGTGTTTTTGAACGCTTCTTCCATGGCGGAAGTATCCACCGGAAATGCGCCCATCATGTCTTTCATCAATGCGGTAAAATCTTGGGTCTTAGCCATCAAACTGGTTCCTTTGGTTGCCATCTCGGGACCACCCCGCGTTTCAGCATGACTAAACTATAATTTCTGCACCGCAGCATTTCAACATATTTTTGCTGCAATGCAGAAAAATCATCGTAAAACCCGAAAATTCAAGACCTTGTCAGGATCTTGCCCGGGCACGCACATAGCTTCCAGGTGCCTGCTCCAGGGCAGGATACCCCGAATCACCCGGCTCACGCGCTGGAACTTGCTTACCGGACCGCTTCTTCAGCCAGCTTTCCCAGCGTGGCCACCAGGAGCCCTCGTTGAATGTGGCTCCCGCCATCCAGTCCGGCGCATCCAGCTTGAGATCAGCATTTGTGTAGTGACCGTATTTGTCGCGGCTTGGCGGGTTCACGATCCCGGCGATATGGCCCGATTGCGAGACGATGAAGGTCTTGCTGCGTCCACCCATCTGTTGCACACCACGGTAGCAGTCACTCCAACGGGCGATATGGTCCGTCTCGCAGGTCACCGCCATCACCGGGATGTCGACATCTCTCAGGTGCAGGGTTTCACCGAACACCTCAAAGCCGCCGTCAGCAAAGGCATTGCCCTGACACAGGCCCCGCAGATATTGCACCGCCATCTTGCCCGGCAGATTAGCCCCATCGCCATTCCAGTAGAGCAGATCAAAGGCCGGTGGCGTTTGCCCCATCATGTAGCTGCGGATAGCCGGCCCATAGACCAGATCATTGGAGCGCAGATAGGAAAAGGTCCGCGCCATGATATAGGAGGGAAGGATACCATCCTCGCCGATCTCGGCCTCGATGGCGTCGACAAAATCATTCTGCAAAAACGGGGTGAAATCCCCCTGATCGGAAAAATCGGTCAGAGCGGTGAACAGCGTGGCCGATTTCACCGATTTGTCGCCCCGCTTTTTCATCAGCGCCAGCGTCAGGCTGAGCGTCGTGCCCGCAATGCAGTAGCCAATGGCATTGACCTGTTTGACGCCGCAGATTTCCTTGGCCTTTTCAAAGGCGGTCAGGAAACCCTCTTCGATGTATTCCTCCATGCCGACGTCGGCGTAGTCACCATTCGGGTTGATCCAGGACACGACAAACAGTGTATAGCCCTGCTCTGTCACCCATTTGATCAAACTGTTCTGTGCCTTTAGGTCAAGAATGTAGAACTTGTTGATCCAGGGCGGGAACAGCACGATCGGGGTTTCATGTACCGTTTCCGTGGTGGGGCGATATTGGATCAGCTCCATCATCCGGTTTCGATAGACGACTTCGCCGGGCGTCGTGGCAATATTGCGACCAATCTCAAAGGCGCTCTCATCCGCCAGCCGCACCACCAGTTCACCATTGTTGGCTTCGAGATCCGCAACCAGGTTCTGCAAGCCATCAATCAGCGACTGCCCCTCGGTTTCCAACGCCTTTTCCAAAGCATCCGGGTTGGTCGGCAGGAAATTGGTCGGCGCCATCATATGGATGATCTGGTCGGAAAAATAAGACAGTCGCTGGCGGTCAAGCGGCTCCAGGTCTGCAACTTCTTCAACGGCCATGCGAATGATCTCAGAATTGGTCAGATATTGCTGTTTGATATAGTTGAAATAGGGGTTTTTTTCCCACATCGGATTGGTGAAACGCCGATCCGAAGGACTCGTCTCCAACGCTTCCTTGCCCTCTTGCGCCGCCAGAATTTTCTGCGCTTCGGCAAAGTTCAGGACGGATTTCCCCCAAAATTCAACCTGTTGTTCCATCATTTTTGCGGGATTTTGCAGCATTTCGGCCCAGTATGACGTTGCTGCACGTGCAAAAAGTTCGTGATTCGGAGCATCCAATCCAGGATGATGTTGCTTCTTGGTCGACATGATTTCGACCAGTTTCCTGGAAAGGCTGTCCACCTTTTCCATATTTTCCTTAAGTCGTTCAATATGTTCCGGAGAAGTGCTTAGGTCCAATGTCTCACTTGTTGTCATCTTAAGGAATCCCTCATACTCTTTCTGCTGTGCAGAATACTGGTCTGGCCATATTACGCCAAAGCGACGAAAGGTCCGAGGCCCTGCATTATTTTCCGTCCGCACCTGCGGGAACTGGGACGGGCAGCCAAAGGAGAGCCATATGCGCTATATGTTGTCGTACGACTTGATGGAAACCGCCCGGAACATGAACCAATGGCTGGGTGCAAGCGCCCTGTCGATGGCGTCCTATCCCGGTCTTGCCGCCCTGCCCAACCCGGCGCTCAGCTGGATGGCCGCCTGGGGCGAAGTGACCGAGCGCACGTTTCAGCGCATGACCGTCAAACCCGACTGGGGCATCCGCACCTTCACCTGCGAAGATGGCAAGGACCATCTGGTTGAGGTCAATACCGTGGTGGAACGCCCCTTTGGCGATCTGATCCATTTCCATGTTGCGGGCCGCAAGGAACAACCTCGCAAAGTTCTGGTCGTCGCGCCGATGTCCGGCCACTATGCGACCCTGCTGCGCTCCACCGTGAAAAGCCTGCTGGTCAACTGCGAAGTCTATATCACTGACTGGCACAATGCCCGCGACATCCCAGTCTCCGCCGGCAAATTCGACATCGAAGACTACACCCTTTACCTCGTTGATTTCATGCGTGAACTCGGCCCTGACACCCATGTGGTTGCTGTCTGTCAGCCCGCACCACTGACGCTGGCGGCAACCGCCTATCTCGCCGAACAGGATCCAGAGGCTCAGCCTTCATCTTTGACCTTGATTGGTGGCCCGGTTGACCCGGATGCAACCCCAACCGAAGTCACCGATTTTGGCCGCCGCGTCACCATGGGCCAACTGGAAGAAACCATGATCCAGCGCGTCGGTTTCAAGTATCCCGGCGTCGGGCGCAAAGTCTATCCCGGCCTGCTGCAGCTGTCCTCCTTCATGTCGATGAACATGGACCGCCATTCCAAGGCCTTTACCGACCAGATTCAGCGTGCCAGCCGCGGCGAAGCCTCGGATCACGATGCACACAACCGCTTTTATGACGAATATCTGGCGGTGATGGACATGACGGCGGAATTCTACCTTTCCACCGTGGAACGCGTGTTCAAATCGCGGGAAATCGCCCGCAATGAGTTCATCGTCGATGGCCACAAGGTCGACATCGGCGCCATCACCGATGTCGCGGTCAAAACCGTCGAAGGCGCCAATGATGACATCTCTGCCCCCGGACAGTGTATCGCCGCGCTAGACCTGTGCACTGGCCTGCCCGACAGCAAGAAAGCCAGCCATGTCGAACCCGGTGCTGGCCACTACGGTATTTTTGCAGGGCGCAGCTGGCGCGACAATATCCGCCCCTTGGTGATCGACTTCATGGACGCCAACTCCCGCAAGCCTAAGCCAAAGGCGGCGAACCGCAACACAGCCAAGCCCAAGACGAAAGAGGCCTGAAGGCAATGAGCAAAGCCTGCCTTGGGTTTTCCTGCTCCTGTGGTCAGCTGGCCGGACATATATCACCTGAGGCCCGGAAATCCGGGCTTCGGCTGATGTGCTTTTGCCCGGACTGTCGCGCAAACGAGCTCTACCACAAGCAACCGGACCCGACAGCAGGCGTCGATTTGTTCCAGCTGGCCCCGCATGGGATCACCTTGACGCAGGGCGCTGACCAGTTGCGCCTGATGCGCTTGGGTCCCAAGGGGCTGTTTCGCTGGTATGCGGGATGCTGTGGCACGCCCGTCGCCAATACCCTGGCCAAACCGCAGCTGGCCTTTGTTGGACTGCGGTCGGACCTATTTGACGACACGGCTGCCCTGGGCAGAATTCGCGCCAAATCACATGTGATCAAACCGGGAAAGCCGCCGCAGAACCAAGGCATGATGCGCATGGTCATTGGGATTTTTTCCCGCATGACTACTGCCCGTCTGTCCGGGCTGTGGCGCGAGACCCCCTTTTTCGACGCACAAAGCGGCGCACCTGTCGCCCCGCCTGAAGTCCTGAGCAAAGAAGCTCGGGCGACGCTTTACCCCCAGTAGGCGGTACTGCGGTTCGTTCACATCTGGCAATGATCTTGGCAATGACGTTGCTCAATCGGCAAATTCTTGGCGGCGCCGCGCGGATGAACTTCACGCCGGGGCTGCAACTCCTGCAGGTGCCGCGAGCCATCCCAAAAGCGCTTGATTGACCGCTTCGGGCTGTTCTAGTCCCGGCAGATGCCCCGCACCCGCGATGATCTCCAGCCCGGCATGTGGAATAAGTTCAGCGAGAAACTCGTGTCGCTTGACCGGCGTAAGACGATCGTATTCCCCACAGAGGATCAGGGTCGGCACCTGACAGCGTCGCGCTGTGGCCTGCTGATCAGAACGCCGCTGCAATGCCCGGCTTTGATCGACGTAGAGCTCTGCTCCCAAATCCAGCCCCATCTCCCGCACCAGGTTGAGCACCTCCAGTCGACGCCCACCAGGTGCCAGAACCTCGGGTGGCAGCGTCTGTTGCAGGGCCTTGTCCAGCCCGCCCGTACGCGCTGCAATGATCAGTGGCTCACGCATGGCTGCCTGATCCGGGGTTTCCGACAACGGTGTGGTCGCCATCAGGCACAACCGCGTGATGCGTGACGGCGCGCGGCGTAGGATCTCCAGCGCCACGATACCGCCCATCGAAAGCCCGGCCAGTGCAAAGCGTTCCGGCAGCATCGACAGGATGTGGGTAGCAATATCTTCGACACGATCACCGCCAACAAGAGGCGCTACCATCACGGGGGCCTGCGCAGACAAGGCATTGATCTGAGGCGTAAAGATACGAGCGTCACACATCATGCCCGGCAACAGAACCACCGGTTCCTGCCCCCAATTCCCCGATTGTTCCATCACCAGTGCCCTCTGCCTGTTCGGGTGCATTCACTGCGGCACCCGTTGTCACGCCCGCCCTGACTGAAGGCCGGAACGCGATCTCGCAGCCAGTCTTGCGGCCTGATGGCCGACAGGGCAAGCGGTCATTCGGATTTTGTCACAGCGTCAGTCGGCACTCTGCACCGTAAAGCCGGGTGTTCGCAGGCTTTCACGGTGATGAAGACGGTGGAAACATCAGAGGTCGCAGAGACGCGCGCTCAGAACCCATTCCACCGGAACGCGCCCTCTTCGGAAAGCGGTGAAAACGGATTATGGGCTATTTCCCAGATATGCCCGTCCGGGGCACGAAAATAGCCGATATAGCCGCCCCAGAAAACCTCCCCGGCGGGGCGCAGAACCTCTGCTCCGGCGGCTTTTGCGGCCTGCATCAGCTGATCCACCTCCTGCGCAGAACGGGTATTATGGCTCAGCGTCATCGCCCCAGCTCCCAAGGCGGACAGGGGCAGCCCCATGTCCTCGGCCAGTTTTTCCAAAGGGTACAGCCCCAGCGTCTGCGAAATCAGATCATAGGCAATCACCCCATCCGGGCTTTCGGCTCGTGTCCAGCCAAGAGCGTCATAAAACGCAGCAGCCTTGTCCATATCCGGCACCCCGAGAGTGATCAGACTGACCCGTTGTTCCATTGTCTTTCCTCCTTCTGTCGCAGCGGGTTGTGCATATCAGACGCGATCAGCCAGTTCCTGCACAGCGGCCTCGATCAGTCCCAGACAGGGACCATCAGAAAACCGGTGGTCGGCATCCTTGACTAGGGTCAGGCGCATATCCTCGCAGGTCACGTGATCCAGCAGGCGCAATGCCGTTTCAGTCGAAACCGCCGTGTCCGCCGTGCCCTGAAGGCTACGCACCGGGAAAGGCAACGCCAGAGGGCCGCGCAACACCAGGTGATCACGCCCATCCTCGATCAGACGTTTGCTGATGCGGTAAGGCTCCATATAGTCGCTGGGAAGTTCAACATAGCCACGGGTCTCTAGCTCCGCCTTTTGGGCTTCAGTGAAACTCTCCCAATAGCCATCTTCGGTAAAATCCGGCGCGGCAGCAATCGTCGCCATGCCACAGATGCGTTCCGGCATGGCCTTGGCCAACAATAGCGCCTGCCAGCCCCCCATGGAGGAGCCAACCGGCAGGATTGGCCCCTCGATCAGGGTCGAGATCGCCGCAACGCTATCCTGATGCCAATCTCCAATACAGCCTTCTTCAAAGGTGCCGGAACTTTCGCCATGGCCAGAGTAGTCAAAGCGCAAAAATGCCTGCCCACGCGCCTTGGCCCAGGCTTCGAGGTGGATCGCCTTGGTGCCCTCCATATCGGATTTCAGCCCGCCCAGAAAAATCACCGTCGGTCCGCTGCCGGGATGGTGGTGATAAGCAATGCGGCGCCCCTGCTCTGTCTCAAGAAAACGCGTCTCAGCCATCATCAGTTTCTCCATTTTGGGCTTCACTCCAAGATGTGCCATGCAATCTTGACAGCTGCAATTGCCAATCCCCCGCCCCGGCAGGCAGTGCGAAGCCGGGCTTGCTCCATTTCTGCTCTGCCCCTAGGGTGCGCCAAAAAAGGGTGCGCCAAAAAATTCGCGATCCCCAGTGACCCTAAGGCAGGCCGATGACACAAGCATTTCACCGCACTTTTCTCATTCTTTTGTGCCTGTTGATCGCGATTGCCAGCCTCTGGGCAGCTCTGGCGCTGTGGTACCGCCTCCCCTTCGGAGAGATAATGAGGGCCGTATTCGCGCTATGCTTTGTACTGCTGGGGCTTGCTGTCATCCTGGGCCAGTTCCGCCCCCGTCGCTTGCGTGCACTCGCAACCTTTTGCCTGGCACTGGCAACTGTGCTGACCTGGTGGGTCTCGCTGACGCCTCCGACCGACCGTCCCTGGGCCCCGGATGTGGCGCGACAGGTGACGGGATCGCTCGACGGATCCGTCCTGAGGTTGGAGGATGTGCGTAACTTCACCTGGCGCAGTCCGCAGGATTTTGACGTCCAGTGGGAACAGCGCAGCTATGATCTGGACCAGCTGCAAACGGTAGATCTGTTTATGTCTTATTGGTCCGGTAAAGCCATCGCGCATATGATTGTCAGCTTTGGCTTTGCAGGCGGCGACCATATTGCCTGGTCAGTGGAAGTGCGGCGCCAGATCGGCGGCGGCTTCTCTCCGGTGGCGGATATGTTCAAGACCAATACCCTGGCCATTGTCGCCGCCGATGAACGCGACGTGGTCGGCACCCGTACCAATGCCCGCGGCGAAGACGTGCAGCTTTACCGGATCAGGGTCACCCCTGAAAAGGCCCGCGCGTTGTTGTTGCAATATGTTGACGCGGCCAATCGTCTGGCGCAGCGCCCACAATGGTACAACTCGCTGTTCACCAATTGCACAACCGTGGTTTTTCAGATGATCCGCACCATTGTTGACGAGGTCCCGCTGGACTGGCGCGTCATGGCCAACGGCTATCTGCCGGAATACTCCTTTGATGCCGGGGTGCTAGACAGCCGCCTGTCTCTATCGGAGCTGATTGAAAAGGGTCAGATCAGCCCTCGGGCGCAGGCCTATGGGCTTGGCCCTGATTTTTCCGCCGTGATCCGCGACGGGGTTCCCGCACCGCTGCAAGATTAGAAAACCCCGATTTGCGGCAAGACCGGTCTACACCTGACTAAATTGGGTGTTTTGCTATGATGTCGCAGCGATATTGACAGCACCCGATCAAGCTGCCAAATCATTCACGAAACACATAACCCGCAACCGGGCGTTCAGTGGGCGCCAAACCGACGAGGAGCAGCCAGACCATGGCCCAAATCTCTCTCACCCTTCCCGATGGCAATGCACGCAGCTATGAGGCTGGCGTCACCGCAGCCGAAGTCGCGGCCGATATTTCGACCTCGCTGGCGAAAAAAGCCATCTCTGCCACCGTCAACGACCAGCACTGGGATCTGCAATGGCCGATCATGGCCGATGCCTCGATCGCCCTGCACACCATGAAGGACGAAGAACAGGCCAATGAGCTGATCCGTCACGATCTCGCCCATGTCATGGCACGCGCCGTGCAGGAACTGTGGCCCGACACCAAGGTCACTATCGGACCCGTCATTGAAAACGGCTGGTACTACGATTTTGACCGCGCCGAGCCCTTCACCCCCGAAGATCTGGGCGTGATCGAAAAGAAGATGAAAGAAATCATCAACAAGCGCGAGCCCGTGACCACCGAGGTCTGGGAGCGCGAACGTGCAGTGAAATTCTATGAGGCCAACAACGAGCCCTATAAGGTGGAGCTGATCGACGCCATTCCTGGTGACGAGCCTTTGCGCATGTATTGGCATGGCCACTGGCAGGATCTCTGCCGCGGACCACACCTGCAGCACACTGGCCAGCTGCCGGGTGACTCCTTCAAACTGATGTCCATCGCCGGGGCCTATTGGCGCGGCGACAGTGATCGCGCCATGTTGCAGCGGATCTACGGCGTCGCCTTCACCGGCAAGGAAAAGCTCAAAGCCCATCTTAACATGCTGGAAGAGGCCGCCAAACGCGACCACCGCAAGCTGGGCCGCGAAATGAACCTCTACCACATGCAGGAAGAGGCTCCCGGTCAGGTCTTCTGGCATCCTAACGGCTGGAAAATCTACACCACCCTGCAGGACTACATGCGCCGGATGCAGGAACGCGACGGCTATGTCGAGGTGAACACTCCGCAGGTGGTCGATCGCAAACTCTGGGAGGCCTCGGGTCACTGGGACAAATACCAGGAAAACATGTTCATCGTTGAAGTCGACGAAGAGCATGCCCGCGAGAAAGCCGTCAACGCGCTGAAACCAATGAACTGCCCCTGCCACGTGCAGGTGTTCAATCAGGGCCTCAAAAGCTACCGCGATCTGCCGCTGCGCATGGCCGAATTCGGCTCTTGCGCACGTTATGAGCCCTCCGGTGCGCTGCATGGCATCATGCGGGTGCGCGGCTTTACTCAGGATGATGGCCACATTTTCTGCGCCGAGGATCAGATCGAGGCCGAGACCGCCAAATTCATCGCCTTCCTGTCCAAGGTCTATGCCGATCTTGGCTTCCACAACTGGACCATCAAACTGTCGACCCGCCCTGAAAAGCGCATCGGCTCGGATGAGAGCTGGGATCTGGTGGAAAAAGCCCTGGGCGATGCCTGCAAGGCGGCGGGTTATGAATACGAGCTGCTGGAAGGCGAAGGCGCGTTCTACGGCCCCAAGCTGGAGTTCACCCTGACCGATGCCATCGGCCGGAACTGGCAGTGCGGCACTCTGCAGGTGGATCCCAACCTGCCGGAACGTCTGGAGGCCAACTTTATTGGTGCGGACGGCAACAAGCATCGCCCCTTTATGCTGCACCGCGCCACCCTGGGGTCTTTTGAGCGGTTCATCGGCATTTTGATCGAAGAACACGCAGGCAAGCTGCCGTTCTGGCTGGCACCGCGTCAGGTGGTTGTTGCCTCGATCACCTCGGATGCAGATGACTACGTGCAAGAGGTTGTGGCCGCGCTACAAAAGGTCGGCGTGCGCGCCGAGGCTGACATTCGCAACGAAAAGATCAACTACAAGGTCCGCGAGCACTCGCTGGGCAAAGTTCCCGTGATCCTGGCCATTGGTCACCGCGAGGTCGAAGAACGCACCGTGTCGATCCGCCGTCTCGGCGAAAAGCAGACCCGTGTGGACAGCCTCGAAATTGTTACAAAGGCGCTAGGCCTGGAAGCGACCCCACCAGATTTGTTGTAACATTTGCGCTCAAAAGAATAGTTTGCGGCCCCCTTTTGGGGCCGTTTTGTTTCAATTCCAGAAAATTCTCTTTTGTATCAGGTAGGTGCACCAACATCTTTAGTCACACTGGCTGACGCCGCCGTGAGACACGCGCTCGTGACTTAAACTCCTAAACATCGCAGGTTAGGTTTTACGTGTCATCACGACAGCGCAAGCTAAACCAAAAGGAATTCATGAGATGTCGAAAACAGCCAAATCTCTCGCCGTTGCCGGTGCCGTCGCCGCCGCTTTGACTGCTGCGTCCACCATGCCCGCCGCTGCCGGCACCAAGGAAAAATGCTACGGCGTTTCGCTGGCCGGTCAGAACGACTGTGCTGCAGGCCCCGGCACCACCTGTGCTGGCACCTCCACTGTTGACTATCAGGGCAACGCCTGGACCCTTGTTGACGCAGGTACCTGTGCTGACATCGATCTGCCAGATCTGGCAGATGGCGGTCACCGCAATGGTTCGCTTGAGCCAATCGAGCGCGACCTGCCCGCATAAGGCTCAGAGCCGGGTGCAAACAGGCCTCCGGCACATACAGACCCTTTAGATACTTCGGAGGGCGGTGGCACAGCTCCGCCCTCCTTGCTCTCTCTGTACCTTCCTCTGAGGCGTTCTATTTCTGATCGCTTTTGCCGAAACGAGATCCGCCATGCTTGACACCGCCGCGTTCAAATCTCTGCCCAATGCCCCCGGCGTCGGCTACAAAGCTCAGCATTTTGCCCAGATCATGGAGCACCCCGACCCGGTTCAGTGGCTTGAGGTGCATGCGGAAAACTATATGGGTGATGGTGGACGCCCCCTGGCACAGCTACGCCACCTGGCAGAACGCTTTGCCATGTCAGTCCATGGCGTTGGCCTGTCGATCGGCGGCGAAGGCCCACTGGATCTGGAGCATCTTGCCCGGCTCAAACATTTGGTTAGCTGGCTGAACCCGGCGAGTTTTTCCGAACATCTGGCCTGGTCTACCCATGACAGCCATTTCTACAACGATCTGCTGCCGCTGCCTTATACCAAGGCGACACTTGGCCGGATCAGCGACCACATTGACCAGCTGCAGGAGGCCATCGGCCGTCCCATACTGCTAGAAAACCCGTCGAGCTATCTCGCCTTTGCCGAAAGCACCTGGTCAGAGCCGGAGTTTCTCGCCGAGATCAGTAATCGCACCGGCTGCGGATTGCTGCTGGATGTGAACAACGTTTTTGTGTCAGCCACCAACCTCGATTTTTCTCCACAGGGCTATATCGATGCCTTTGCGCTGGAAAAAGTCGGAGAGATCCATCTGGGTGGCCATGACGAAGATCAGGATGAACAGGGCCGACCTTTGCTAATCGACAGCCATGGTCACGAGGTGGTGGATCCTGTCTGGGCCCTGTTGGATTACACGCTGGAACGGTCAGGCCCCAAACCCGTGCTGATCGAATGGGACAATGATGTCCCGGAGTGGCCCGTTTTGGCCGCCGAGGCCGAGCGCGCCGCCTTTGCCCTGGACAATCTGCCGCAAACCGTTGCGGTGCCCGCATGACCCAAAGCCTGCTTGAAAAGGCCCAGGACGATGGTCTCGCGACACACGTAGTTCAGGCCGACTTCACCCGTGCACTGATGGACGCCGGACAGCAGGTTCCCGCCGGGCTCGTCGATCAGAACGGTGTCGCAGCCGGTCGGCGGTTTGATGTCTATCGCAACAATGTGGCGGTCTCCTTGACCGAGGCCATGCACAGCGCCTTTCCAGTCGTGGCCAAACTGCTGGGCAAGGAAAACATGGACGGTCTTGCCGGTCTGTTTTTGCGCGCGCATCCACCGACAACGCCCCTCATGATGTTTTATGGTGCTGAATTCCCCGCCTTTCTTAAAGGCATCGCACAGCTGAACCATCTTGGGTATCTGGGCGATGTCGCCCGGCTCGAGCTGGCGTTGCGCCACGCCTATCATGCTGCCGATGCCACCCCGATCGCGGCCGAAGCACTGGGCGCATTGCCTACTGACGCGCTTTTGGCCGCCACCGTGACCCTGGCTCCGGCCGTGCAGCTGCTGCGTTCCTCCTGGCCGGTGCATGCCATCTGGCGTTTCAATACCGACGACGGGGCTGCGAAACCACTTGGCGAAGCTCAGGCCGTCCTGATCACCCGTCCCGAATTCGACCCAATTCCCCAGGTCCTTTCCCCCGCCGAAGCGGAATGGATACAGGCCTTGATCGAGGGCCTCAGCATTGGAGAGGCTCTGGAGCGCGCAGGCGCAATCGAGGCTGATTTTGACCTGGGCAATCCGCTGACCCTGCTTTTGCAGGGCGGCGCACTCACTGGACTGAACCAAAAAGGGTAAAGACATGCACGCACTTGTCTCGCTTCACAACACAATCTTCGGCCTGGTCGAACGGGTTGGCGACTGGCTGATGCCGCTCGGCGCACGCTTCGTCTTTGCGGCAACCTTGCTGATCTACTACTGGAATTCCGGCATGACAAAACTGGGCGATGGCCTCTTTGGCATCTTCCTGCCGTCCGATGGCGCCTATATCCAGATCTTCCCCAAAGCCTTTGAGGAAGTCGGCTATGACGTCAGCCAGTTTGGCATTTTTCACTGGCTGGTAGTTCTGGCCGGGACCTGGGCGGAGTTCATCCTACCACTGCTGATCCTTGTCGGGTTGTTCACCCGCCTAGCTTCGCTCGGGATGATCGGATTTGTGGTCATGCAGTCGCTGACCGATATCTACGGCCATGGTCAGACCGACGTCAAAACCCTTGGGGCCCTGTTTGACCGGTTCCCCGACAGCCTGATCCTTGACCAACGCCTGTTCTGGGTCTTTGTTCTTAGCGTGCTGGTTGTCAAAGGGGCCGGCGCCCTTTCGGTGGACGCCCTGCTGCGCCGCCGGGCTGAACCTGTGATGGCCTGACCCACCAGTACCGCCGACTTTTCCCGTCAGCTATTCATGACAAAGGGCGCCCTGCATGTGCAGCGGCGCCCTTTCTTTTGGCGGGGTCAACGGTCAGGGTGAGTTTTACGTCCAACGTCGCGTCAAGACGCAGGGCCGGTGTTCCCCCTAGAAATGCGCCTTTGCCTCATCCGGTTTGCCTGCAGCCAGGGCCAAAACCCCGGCGACACCGGCAAAGGCGATGGGAAAGACGGTAAAGACATTGAAGCCAAAGCCCCAGTACATGCCAAAGGCCGAGGCCAGCAGCAATAGCCCACCCCAAAGTGCCCGCATCCGCGCCATGGCCCCGCCAGTGATCGCCAAAAGCGGTGAGAGCACCGCGAGGACCCGCAACCGGTCGACGTTCTCCACCTGCTCTGCCAGGCCTTCAACAGCGCCAAAATGTTCAACCGCAGCGGTATATCCATAGCTGAAAAAGCCAACGATCAGCCCCAAAAGGCCGGCGATTATCCCCAGAACCAGAGCAGCATTGCGCATCTTATGTCTCCTATTGCGTCACGTGTCAGATGGGGGCGAATTTAGGCGACACCAAGGGCCGCCTGGGTGCTTTTATCCCAGCCCAAATACAGTGCATCCTCTGTTTTGATCAAAGGCCGTTTCATCAATGCCGGGTGTTCCCCAATAAGCTCCAACGGTGGGCGGTCACGATCTTCGGCAGACAAACCTCGCCACGTGGTGGAGCGGGTATTGAGCAGACGGTCGCCAAATTGCGCAAATGCATCGGTAAGGACAGTTTCTGGCACACCCTCGGCGCGAACATCCGAAAGTTGACAATCGGGAAGTTTTTTCAGTGCCTTGCGGCATGTGTCACAGTTTTTCAGTCCATATAAGATCATGACCTTTTCCTTCCTCAGTGCCAGAGCGACACAATTTATGGGAGAATGAATCCCACCCACTTGATTTTTTTCCAGCCCATGCAACAGTCATGCATGGTTCGACTGGCTCAGCTGTTCCTTGGTCGCGCGCCTCACCGCGTCACCACTATGACGAGTCCCTCGCACCTTTATTATCTGGGCTGCCCCAGGACAACGTGCAAGTTAGAAGGAGACACGGGAGATGCCAAGCGGCACCGTGAAATGGTTCAACACCACCAAAGGCTTTGGTTTCATCGAGCCCGATGGGGGCGGCAATGATGTTTTCGTACATATCTCTCAGGTTGAGAGATCCGGGCTGACCGGCCTCGCTGACAATATGAAAGTCGACTACGAATTGACCGAAGGTCGCGATGGTCGACAAATGGCCGGCGAAATCAAGCCGCTTTAAGGCGGCGAAACTCCAGCCGCCTCCGCCAACCTGTGCTGCGCCTCAGTTCCTGAGAAACACACGCAGTTGACCGGGTGCGGCTCCTTTCCCCTGACACTCCCCCGTGACGACCACACTCGTCGATCGCCCGCCATTGGCCGGGGTATGTCAGCGCTACGTCATTATTCTGCAAAACTACGAAGGCCGGTTCGGAAAGCCAGCAAAAACGGTCCTACAATGCAAACCTGTCTAGCGCTGCGCTGAAACGATGCGCAGATATTCAACCATGACGCAGCGCGGATCCCTCTCGCGCAACAGCACGTCACCGCTCCGTTGCCACTGGGCCTCGTCAACCTGCGGAAAATATGTATCCGCAGCCTCAACCTCGGTTTCCACCTCGGTGATTAGCAAACGGTCTGCCAGCGGCAGCATTTCGCGGTAAATACCCGCTCCCCCAATGCCGTAGATCCGCCGATAGCCCTGCGCAGTGGCTACTTGGATTGCATCTACAACAGATTTACAGACGATTTCCGCCGCATCCGCACGAGAGGATACCACCAAGTTCAGGCGATTTTTTAATGGCTTAAACGGCAGGCTATCCCAGGTATTGCGCCCCATTATAATGGCGCCGCCCAGTGTTTCGCGCTGAAACGCCTTGAGATCCTCCGGGGCATGCCAGGGAATAGTGTTGTCTTTGCCAATGGCACTATTGCGGTCACGGGCAACAATCAAAGTGATCATGGGTCGTCTGCCTTCAAGCGCCGGAAAAGACATCCCTCCGGCAAAAAGAGAAAATTACTGGTTTATCCGGATTTGACCCGGGACTTAAACCGCCACTGGTGCCTTGATACCTGGATCAGGCTCATAGCCGGTGATCTCGAAATCATCAAAGGTGAAATCAAAGATCGAACTGACCTGGCGTTTGATCTGCAGCTGCGGCAGCGGTTTGGGGCTGCGCGACAATTGAAGATCAACCTGTTCACGGTGGTTGGAGTAGATATGCGCGTCTCCCATGGTGTGAATGAAGTCGCCGGGTTCATAGCCGGTGACATGCGCCAGCATCACCTGCAACAGCGCATAGGAGGCAATGTTGAAAGGCACCCCCAAAAACATATCCGCCGACCGTTGATAGAGCTGGAGATGCAGTTTGCCACCCAGGATCCGCACCTGCCAAAGGGTATGACAAGGCGGCAGCGCCATGTCTGGCACATCTGCCGGATTCCAGGCGGAAACGATCAAGCGACGACTGTCGGGCGATTTTTTGATCATCTCGACCAGATCGGCAATCTGGTCGACGGATCCAGCATGATATATTGCCTCATCACCAGAGGTGCCGGGGATCCGCTCCAGCTTGGGGAAATGCCGCCACTGGTGGCCATAGACCGGCCCCAGATCACCGTTTTCATCGGCCCATTCATCCCAGATCGAGACCCCGTTGTCCTTGAGGTATTTGATATTGGTATCGCCAGAGAGAAACCATAGCAGCTCGTGAATAATTGAACGCAGATGCAGTTTCTTCGTCGTGACAAGGGGAAAGCCATCGCTCAAAGGATAGCGCGCCTGCAGTCCAAAGCAGGAGATCGTCCCGGTGCCGGTTCTGTCGCTGCTCTGCACGCCCGTATCCAGGATTTGACGCAAGGCCTGATGATATTGCTGCACTGGGGTCCCCTTTTCCAACTGTCGGCGTCGGTCCCGAAGTCATAAAGCGCAGGCTCGCCATAGTAAAAGACTATCTTTGAAACAGGCCCGGCCTACCGTTCTCTGTTGCACAGTGCCAAGAATAGTCGGTGCCTCGCCGTCATGGTCACCTGCCGCAGAATCGGGCTCCCCGAATCGCTTCAGATGAGACTATTCTGCAGCCATACCAACCTGCCGAAACAGGATGCGCCTTTTTTGTTCCGCCCCGAATTGTCGGTGGCCAGGGGCGTACCAGAACTCAAGGAATGTCGAGCATGGCGCTTACCTATCTCCACACCATGGTCCGGGTAAAGGATCTGGAGAAATCCATGGCCTTTTATGAGCTGTTGGGCCTGCGCGAAACGCGGCGCTACGACAGCGAAGAAGGGCGTTTCACCCTGCTCTATCTGGCGGCTCCCGGACAGGAAGAAACCCCGCTTGAACTGACGTACAACTGGGATGGCGACGAAGGTCTGCCAAGTGACAGCCGCCATTTTGGCCATCTGGCCTATGGCGTCGATAATATCTACGAGACCTGCCAGTTCCTGATGGACAATGGCATCATTATCAACCGTCCACCACGCGATGGCCGCATGGCCTTTATCCGCTCGCCGGACAATATCTCGATCGAGCTTTTGCAAAATGGCGAAGCGCTGGAAGCTGCAGAACCCTGGGCCAGCATGGAAAGCACCGGTCACTGGTAGGGCAGCGGCCTGGTTCAACGGCCAAGAAAAGTCAGCGATATCAGCGGCGCCCCTATTCAGGCGCCGTTTTTTTCTGTGGATCCCTTTGGGCAACCCGGCACCAATTGCAGAGCAAATGATCCGCATGATGCAGATGGTGTGAAAATGAAAACGCACTGCAGACCCTTTGGGGACCAATGCAGTGCGGTCTCTAGCGAACCCGAATTCTTCAAGTTTGTGACAGGCTGGTAATCAGCAGCTGTCGTGATCTTTGATCGTCTTTAGGCGGTGCAATTCTTGCCTCGATGCCTGTTCTCGGAGGCCGTCTGGCCTCAAAGGGGGAAGCCGGAGCTCCTGACTTTAGTAGATATAGCGAATCTGGTCAGACCAGTAGCGCTCTACTCGCTTCAGCGAGGCGGTGATGTCGGCGATACCATCGCGACTGATCACATCCTTACCTTCAAGACCCTCAGCGTGACGAGAAAACAGCCCCGCAACGATATCTCGGATCTCGCGACCGCGTGGCGTCAGGCGAACCCGGACCGAACGGCGATCAATTTCACAGCGCTGGTGGTGCATATAGTCCAGCTCAACCAGCTTTTTCAGATTATAGCTGACATTGCTGCCCTGATAGTAACCACGGCTCTTCAGTTCGCCAGCGGTGACCTCATTGTCGCCGATGTTGAACAAAAGCAGCGCCTGCACGGCGTTGATTTCAAGCACACCAACGCGCTCGAACTCATCCTTGATCACGTCCAGCAACAGCCGGTGAAGACGTTCCACCAGCGCCAGCGCTTCAAGGTAACCAGTCATGAACCCTTTGCGGTCCACCTGGCCTATTGGCAATTCCATACTCATAGGCATCTCCGACTCGAATTTGCTAATGAACAGAATGCAGAAAATTCCCGAAAAATACGTTAAGCTGGTTTTTTATGTTTTTTGATGGGTTTGCGCGATTTCATCCATCAGCCCAGCATAGTTGGCTGGGGCGGCCACCTGGCCGGTGACCCACTGGTAGAGATCCTGATCATTTTCATGCAAAAGCTGATCATAAAGGTCCAGTTTGGCAGGCTCCATCTGCGCAAGATTGGCTGCGGCATAGGCGGACAGCAGGATATCCATCTCTTTGATTCCCCGTCGCATTGATCGCATGGTCAACCGTTTGAGGCGATTCTCATGGCTTTCACTTGTAGCTGTCATGGCCTGCACCCTCATCTGTTTAACTTGCGACGCCCTGCACCAGGGTGCGAAGTTTCTTTTCCAGACGCGCGGCACGTTCGGAATTGTTGCGCATCTCGTTGCGCAAGGAGCGAAGCTCCTGCAGAACGCCGGCAAAATCTCCGACTTCCACATCCAGCTCGTTGGGTTCGGACATACCCTCACCTTCGCCGGTCAGCAGCCAGGACATCGACACATTCAAAAGCCCCGAAACCATCGACAGCTTGTTCGCCCGTGGTTCTGACAGATCCTGTTCCCAGCCCATCAGGGTGCTTTTCTTGACACCAAGGCGGCGCGCCAACTGTGCCTGCGTCATATCTGCAGCTTCGCGGGCGGCGGCGACACGGTCACCAAAAGTCGCGGCCTCAGGTCCAAACCAATCTGTTGTTTCCTCAGACATATACGCTCTCCGTTCTGGTCATTGCCAATGTAGCTTGATCGAGAATTGGTGGCACCCTATGACAGTTGCCAAGAACATTCAAACAGGGACCCGCCGTCATGTCTTTCCTTTCCAAGACGCTCGAACGTGTAAAACCGTCGCCGACAATTGCGATCACTGCAATGGCCGCCGAACTCAAGGCCGCAGGCCGCGATGTTATCGGGTTGAGCGCGGGAGAACCCGATTTTGACACGCCTCAGAACATCAAAGATGCAGCTGTCGCAGCCATCGCAGCAGGCAAGACGAAATACACAGCGCCTGATGGTATCATCGAGCTGAAACAGGCGATCTGTGCCAAGTTTCAGCGCGACAATGGCCTGACCTATGAACCCGCCCAGGTCTCGGTTGGCACCGGCGGCAAGCAGACGCTGTATAATGCGCTGATGGCGACGCTCAATCCCGGTGACGAGGTGTTGATCCCTGCCCCCTATTGGGTGAGCTATCCCGATATGGTGCTGCTGGCGGGCGGCACACCTGTCGCAGTTGAGGCCAGCCTGGAGACCAATTTCAAGCTGACACCAGAACAGCTCGAGGCGGCGATCACCCCAAAGACCAAATGGTTCATCTTCAACTCGCCCTCAAATCCCAGCGGTGCCGCCTATAACCGGGCAGAGCTGAAAGCACTGACCGATGTGCTGATGCGTCATCCGCATGTCTGGGTGATGACAGATGACATGTACGAACATCTGGTGTTCGACGGTTTTGAATTCTGCACCCCCGCCGAGGTCGAACCCGGTCTTTATGAGCGGACACTCACCTGCAATGGGGTTTCCAAGGGTTATGCCATGACCGGTTGGCGCATTGGCTATGCAGCCGGACCGCAGCATCTGATTGCCGCCATGCGCAAAATCCAGTCGCAGTCCACCTCGAACCCCTCGTCGATCAGCCAATGGGCCGCCGTCGAGGCGCTGAACGGCCCTCAGGACTTCATCGCCGAGAACAATCTAGCCTTCAAACGCCGCCGCGATCTGGTGGTGGAAAAGCTGAACGCCATTGACGGTATTACCTGCCCGGTGCCCGAAGGCGCGTTTTACGTCTATCCCTCGATCAAAGGCCTGATCGGCAAGACCACCCCCAAAGGCACAGTGATTGCTGATGACAAAGCCTTTGCGACAGCCCTTCTCGCCGAGGCTGACGTGGCTGTGGTCTTTGGTGCGGCCTTTGGCCTGTCACCAAATTTCCGGGTCAGCTATGCCACTTCGGATGCAGCGCTTACAGAGGCCTGCGCCCGGATCAAGGCGTTCTGCGCCGCGCTAAGCTAAACACAGGAAGCGAACTTATGGCCGCGACTCTGCCAGAATATTTCTTTCGTATCCGCGAAAACGGCGCCTTTGTGTTTCGGGTTGATACCGAGAACCGGCAGCGTCGGATCGATATGGAGCAGATCGCGGCCATCAATATCCGCAATGGCGAGATTAAGCCGCATGGCGGGCGCGCCCTGTCAGAGCGCGACCTTGCTGAGATCAAGACCTGGATGGCTGAGCGCAGCGCGGTTCTGGCAGCCCGCGATATCGACGATATCAAACGGGCTGTGGATCACCTCAACCTCACCGCCCATTGGGCCCAGACCAAGGCCACGGATGAGCAACTCGAGGCGGTCACTGATGATCTGTTGCTGACCATGCATGACCTGCGTAGCGTTTTGGTCCGTAAAAAGGCTGATCGGCTGATCAAGGCACAAAAAGGCGACTAAATTCCTGTGAACGATCAGACGCGGATCACGCCGCCTGTGAAGATCCGCCCGCCGCCCCTGTGCGCTTGATCGAATGCCGCCAGAAGCGCAGCATCAAAAACACCCCGGCAAAGCTGAGACCAAGCACCAGACCGGACCAGACACCAACGCCGCCCCAGCCAAAATAGAACCCAAAGAGATATGAGGCTGGAACCCCCACGGCCCAATAGCTAAGCGCGGCAATCACCATCGGCCAATTGGTATCCTGCACCCCACGCAACACGCCCAGCGCAATGACCTGCATCCCATCCGTAAGCTGAAACAGTGCTGCCATCGCCAAAAGACTGGCACCAACCAGCAGGATCTCCGGCTTGTTAGGCTCATCCGGGGACAGGAACAACGAGATCAGCTGATCAGGGAACAGCAGGAAGGCCGCACTGCCTATCAGTGCCATCAGGAGTGACATGGCGATCACCACCCGCGCGCCCAGCGCCATATGCGCGCGATCGCCCCGACCATAGGCATTGCCCGCCCGGATCGTGGCTGCATTGCTGAGCCCCAGATGCACCATGAATGTCAGCCCCGTCAGCGTCATCGCCACGCCATGTGCAGCCAGCGGAATGGTCCCCAGCCAACCCATCATCATGGCCGAGGCCGCAAACAGGCTGACCTCGCTTAGATTGGTCAGACCTATCGGCATGCCGAGCTTGAACACCTTGGCGAACATCTCCCAGTCAGGGCGGTTGAAATTCTTCAGAATCTCATGTTCAGGCAGCACCCAAAGCGCATAGGACCCAACTGCGATCAATGAGACCGTCTGGGTCGCGATCGAGGCAATGGCCGCACCGGCGATCCCCATTTCGGGCGCACCCCAATTGCCAAAAATCAGCGCATAATTGACGAACCCGTTCACCACAGCGGCCAAAATGGTAATCCACAGAACGATCTGCGTGCGTTCCAATGCCGCCAGATAGGATTTCAACACCATCACCAGCAGCGCTGGAAACAACCCCCAGCCTGCCAGTTGCAGATAGGCTGACGCGGGCCCCGCCACCTCCGGCTTTTGGCCCAGCGCCAGCAGGATCTGTTCGGAAAACAGCAAAACCGGCATTGCCGCCACACAATAAAGCAGTGACAGCCACAGCCCCATGCGGGTGGCGCGGCGAATCTGGCGATCTTCACCGGCGCCGGCAGCGGCGGCTACCAGTGGCATCACCGCAATGGCAAAACCTGCGCCCAGCAGAAAAAACACAAAGAAATAGGATCCCGCAAGGGTTACGGCTGCAAGGGCCGCAGCCCCATACCAGCCCAGCATGACGGAATCAGTCATCCCAATGGAAAACTGTGCCACATGCCCCCCGACCAAAGGAAAGCCAAGCGCCGACACCGCGCGGATATGGCCGCCGGTGGTCATCTTTGGAGTTGAAGCGGGAGTCGAAATTACATCTGCCATGACGAAGTCTTAGCAGGTACTGCGCCCCCGGCAAGCACCGAGAGCGCATCTCACGATTCACAAGAACCCTAGGGCTTCATGATCCGACAGCAACAAGATTGCCGAACTATTCCGCCCTGTTTTCGGGTTCTCGACTTAGCGCGCCCTGGTATCCGGATGCAGCGCTTTGCCAAGAATGTGATCCGACCGATGGATCACATGATGCGCCTGCCCAACAATCAAAGGATCAGGCGCCTGGGCGATCTCTGGATCTTTGCCGGGGTAGTCGATGCTATTCAAGAAGTGGCGCATACAGTTCAGACGCGCGCGTTTTTTGCAGTTGGATTTGATCACAGTCCAAGGGGCGTCGGCAGTATCCGTGTAAAAGAACATTGCTTCCTTGGCTTCGGTGTAGTCATCCCACTTGCCCAGCGAGGCCTTATCGATCGGGGACAGTTTCCACTGTTTCAATGGATCGGTTTCGCGGGACTGGAACCGGCGCAGCTGCTCTTGCTGGGTTACCGAGAACCAGTATTTGTAAAGCCGGATACCTGAGCGCGACAGCATGCGTTCCAGATCAGGCGTCTGACGCATGAATTCCAGATATTCATCAGGTTCACAAAACCCCATGACCCTTTCTACACCGGCACGATTGTACCAGGAGCGGTCATAGAGAACGATTTCACCATCTGTAGGCAGATGGTTGATGTAGCGTTGGAAATACCACTGGCCACGCTCTTCGTCGGTGGGCTTGTTCAGCGCCACCACACGGGCGGAACGTGGGTTCAGGTGTTCGGTAAACCGCTTGATGGTGCCACCTTTCCCGGCCGCGTCGCGCCCCTCGAAGAGCATGACAAATTTCTGCCCCGTCTCCTGCGCCCAAAGCTGAACTTTCAGCAACTCGGCCTGAAGACGGGCCTTTTCGGCCTCATAACTGCGGCGCGACATCTTGCGCTTATAGGGGTAGCGACCGCTCTCGAAGGCTTTGTGAATTTCCTCAGGCGAGGGACCAGAAATCTGCGCTGACACCGCTTGATTTGCAGGCGCTGCTTCTGTGGCAATAGCTGAATTCTGTTTGGTTGAATTTACGGAGGCGTTTCCAGTGGTTTCCGGCATTATTGTTCCCTTTTAACTATACATACAAAGCCTACGCGCGTTCGCGACACTCTGCGCTGACCTGTGTCAAAAAACCGTTACATTGAATGTGTTTTTTATCGCTCGCTTGGCATGACGTGACGCTGTGCTTGATCCCACGCGGGTGCTACCGCAGCCTTGTTCAAACGATCGAAAGGCGCACAGATCATGACCGGTAAAACGGAACACCGCGGGATGGGGCAAAGCGGGCCAGAAAAGCTCGGGATCGAACAGCACGGGATCGAACAGCTTGACGGGCAGTCGTTTTTCATTCGCCGCTGGGGTGATCCTGCCCTGCCCCGTCTGTTGATGCTGCACGGGTTTCCGGAATATGGCGGCGCCTGGGAAGAATTGGCTACCCAGCTCCGCCATCGGTTTCATTGCATTGCCCCCGACCAGCGCGGCTATGGCCAAAGCTGGGCACCTGATGGCATCAGCGCTTATGCCACTTCTGCCCTGGTCGAAGACATGGCAGCCCTTATCCGACAGCAGGAGGGGCCTGTGACCGTGCTCGGCCATGACTGGGGATCCGCCGTAGCCTATGGGCTGGCGATGTCTCATCCTGATCTGGTGTCCCGACTGATCATCGCCAATGGCGTTCATCCTGTGCCATTTCAACGCGCCTTGGCAAAGGGAGAGGCACAGACCGTCGCCTCGCAGTATATCCTGGATCTAAGACAGGCCGGATCTGAACAGGCTCTTGCAGCAGATGATTTCAAAGGGTTGATGGCGCTGTTTTCTGCCCATATGGACCTCTCCTGGCTAACTGGAGCCCGCCTGCAAGCCTACAAACGTGAATGGGCCCGATCCGGGCGATTGCAGGCCATGGTCAACTGGTATCGCGCCTCACCTTTGCAGGTGCCCCTGCCGGGCGCCGCCATCCCGATGCCTGATCTGCCGCTGGACCGTCTGAAGGTGCGTCAGCCCCATCTATTGCTTTGGGGCGATGGCGATACTGCGCTGCTGCCGGACACCACCGAAGGGCTCGAAGAATTTGCCGCTGATCTGACCCGCGTGACACTCCCAGGTGCTGACCACTGGCTGCATCACCAAAAGCCAGAGGCACTGGCCCGGGCGATCATGGACTGGCACCCCTGAGACTGGCATCACTGAAGACTGGCATCCCTTATCCTGCTTTTGCCTCCAAGGATCCTGCCCTGTTCCCAGCATTGTGCAGGGGGGGCAAGGCGGGCAAGATTGGTACGCCAGCCCGCCTGGCTCATCGGTCTGTCAGTTATGCCCCCAATCATCGGGGTTGTCTGAATTGTTCGGGCTCAGCCCAAGAACATCCCCTTTGGTCGAACAGCCCAGCCCAAGAACCGTCCGGTTGGCATAGGCAAAATAGGCGCAAACCTGATTGATTTCGAGGATCTGCCCGTCATCGTAGCCAGCTGCGCGCAGATCTTCGATATCGCCCTCCACCAGTGAAGCGGGGGCCTCGGTCAGTTTGCGCGCATAGACCATGGCGGCCCTTTGGGCGCTGTCCAATGGGGCCGCAGCAGGATCTTTTGCTTCGATCGCAGCGCGAATGGCGAGCCCGCGGTCGGTGTCTTGCAACAGACGCTGCAGCCCCGAGAAATGATGCTCAACGCAATACCCACAATCGTTTAGCGCGGACACCCATACGCCCAACACCTCGAGAAACCACTTGGGAATTGTATTTCCCGTATGATGCAACACGTTCTTGTAGATCGCCATGTGCCCCTCCATCGAGTGGGGGCGCAGGGAATGCACCATCATGATATTGTCGACGTTGTTGTCCGGTCCTGTCACCCGTGCATAGAGCTTTTTCAGCTTTCCGGTTGCCTCTTCGAATGGAACAGTCTTGATCCAGGCCATATCCGTCAGTCTCCCGTTTGGTCTGTTGTGATGCCTTGTTTGAGGAGACCCTAACGCGCTCTGCGCAAAGAACCACCCACCTGTAGAAAATTGCACAGCAGATCCCACAGAAGATCGCAGCACCTCTCACCTTGAGGGTTCTGGGTGACAAGGTTATCCACAGCCCCTAGCGTGGCTCTTTCACAAGGCCACAACACCTGCCATAATGCTGTCCAAACCAAAACCAACAAAGAGCAGCTCCCGCCTATGGCCAACGACCTTCTCAGCACGCCCGACGCCGAAACATACGACGCCTCTTCGATCGAAGTGCTCGAAGGGCTGGAGCCAGTCCGCCAGCGACCCGGCATGTATATCGGCGGCACCGATGAGCGCGCGCTGCATCATATGGTGGCGGAAATCCTCGACAACTCGATGGACGAAGCGGTTGCAGGCCATGCCAACCGCATTGAGGTGACGCTGAACGCGGATTATTCCGTCACCGTCACGGACAACGGGCGCGGCATTCCAATTGACCCGCATCCGAAGTTTCCAGACAAATCCGCACTCGAAGTCATTCTGTGCACCCTGCACGCGGGCGGCAAATTCTCTGGCAAGGCCTATCAGACTTCGGGTGGTTTGCACGGGGTTGGCTCTTCGGTAGTGAACGCGCTCTCCGATAGCCTCGTGGTGCAGGTTGCTAAAAACAAAGAACTGTTCGAACAGCGATTTTCCCGTGGCATCCCACTGGGGCCTGTTGAAAAAGTCGGCGCCGCCCCGAACAAGCGCGGCACCTTTGTGACCTTCCACGCGGATGAGCAGATCTTTGGCTCGCACCGGTTCAAGCCCAAGCGGCTGTTCACTCTGGTGCGCTCCAAGGCCTATCTGTTTTCGGGCGTCGAAATCCGCTGGAAAAGCGCCATCGACGACGGCGAAACCCCCTGCGAGGCAACATTCCACTTCCCGGGCGGCCTCAAGGACTACCTGACCGAGGTTCTCGGCAAGGCTTCGGTCTATGCCGAGGCACCCTTTGCAGGCAAAGTAGAGTTCCGCGAGAAATTCGGCGAGCCCGGCTATGTCGAATGGGCGATCAACTGGACACCGTCGCGCGATGGTTTCACCCAAAGCTACTGTAACACCGTGCCCACCCCCGAAGGCGGCACCCATGTCGCGGGCTTCTGGGCGGCCATCCTAAAAGGCATCAAGGCCTACGGGGAGCTGGTCGGCAACAAGAAAGCCGGCAGCATCACCCGCGACGATCTGATGGCGGGCGGCTGTGCATTGGTCTCCTGCTTCATCGCGGATCCTGCCTTTGTCGGCCAGACCAAGGATCGTCTGTCGAGCGAAAGCGCCTCCAAGATGGTGGAAAATTCCGTTCGCGACCATTTTGACAACTGGCTTGCTGCCGACACCAAATCAGCCGGCGCCATCCTCGACTTCCTTGTTCTGCGCGCCGAAGAACGCCTGCGCCGCAAACAGGAAAAAGAGACCCAGCGCAAGACCGCCACCAAAAAGCTGCGCCTGCCCGGCAAACTCACCGATTGCACCTCCAAGGACCGCTCCGGCACCGAGCTGTTTATCGTCGAGGGCGACAGCGCGGGCGGCTCCGGCAAGGGCGCGCGCAACCGAGTCAATCAGGCACTGCTGCCTCTCAAGGGTAAGATCCTCAACGTGCTGGGGGCGGCGTCAAATAAGCTTGGCTCCAACGCCGAAATCAGCGATCTGTGCGAAGCGCTGGGTGTTGGCATGGGCACCAAATTCAACCTCGACGATCTGCGCTATGACAAAATCATCATCATGACCGATGCGGATGTCGACGGGGCGCATATCGCCTCGCTCTTGATGACCTTCTTCTTTACCCAGATGCGCCCGCTGATCGACGGTGGTCATCTCTATCTCGCCTGTCCGCCCCTGTTCCGCCTGACGCAAGGCGCGCGCCGCGTCTATTGCCTGGACGAGACAGAGCGCGACGCCTGGATGGAAAAAGGGCTAGGCGGCAAGGGCAAGATTGATGTCAGCCGCTTTAAGGGTCTGGGCGAGATGGATGCCAAGGATCTGAAAGAGACCACCATGGACCCCAATACTCGGAAATTGATCCGGGTGACGATTGACGAGGATGAGCCCGGCGAAACCGGTGATCTGGTAGAGCGTCTGATGGGGAAAAAGCCCGAGCTTCGCTACCAGTATATTCAGGAGAACGCCAAGTTCGTTGAGGAGCTGGATGTGTAGAGACGAACTAAATTGAGGTCGGATTGAAAATTATTGATTTTATTATCAAAAAACACCCCGTTTGGACTACGTTTGGATATATAGGCCTGCTGACCGGAGTGTTTTATAAACACTCCTCGGCTGGACAGTCTCTTTCCTTAAATGAGCTTGGAGATTTCCTAGCAGGTGCTTTTGCACCTCTTGCATTTTACTGGCTGGTTCTAGGCTTTTTCCAGCAGAGCAAAGAGCTGAAGAACAGCGTTGATGCCCTTAACCTTCAAGCAAAAGAGTTAAGGAACTCAGTAAAAGCGCAACAAAAGCAAGCAGAAAACGCCGAAAGAAGCCTTTCACATCAACTTGAGACCGAACAATCTAGAAGAGTTGAGACTGCCCTAAAGAACACACCGAGATTTACTGTTCTGGATTTTGTTGAAAATAAAGATGATTCAGGTGCTGAATACCTTACAATCTCTCTCGTAAACTCATCTGCGACAGCTCACTATGTTACAGTTTCCTCATTCTCAAAAATGTACCCCGTACTTCGATCGGGGTTAGGAAAACGTGATCCTGGACACCCAATTGACAGGATTGAAAATGATACAGAAATTCAAATTGATGTATTTCGCCCTCACGCCGGCGGGCCATTGATCATTAATGGGAAAACCATAAACGGCATTGAATTTGAACAACAGTTCTCCATTTACAGCTCTACGGACGGTGTCTTTAAACCGGAAGAAATTTCTTTCACATACTAATCGACGAAAGCTCCAATCAAGGAGTGAACATTGCAAGCCAGATAACCAAAGGCTCACGCCTGACCTTGGGGAGGCGTGAAGCGCCTTCCCGGGGGGAAGGTCAGGCGCGGGCCTGGCGGCCCAGGCGAATACCAGCAACTATCAACTTCCAAAGCTACGGACACCTGCGAAGGGCTCCGCCCGCTTGAACCTCAAACAGTGCCCCGCACTGTTTGTCGCTATGCGAACCGGTTCCAACTCCACGGGGGAGTTGAGACCGTCGAGGAAACTGTCTGGGGGACAGGTTTAGGTCGAAACGGGCGGAGCCCAAGGCGCGGGCCGTGCGACCCAAGGGAACAGCCTGCAACTGTTGCCTTTCAGAGCATTAGACCGAAGCGAAGAGCTTCATCTATTTCCCAGACCCAAGCCGTGCAACCCCACACAGTCTCGTGATCCCTGTTGCCCGGCCCCTGCCCTCTTTCTAATCTGATCCAAACCCAAGACGGAATGCTGCATGACCTTCATCGCTGACAACCAGCTCTTGCTGATCCTGATGTTCTTTGTTGCGGGCCTGATCGGCACAGCTTTCCTTTTTCGCAAACCCGCAGGCCATCACGCCTGGAAACTGGCGGATCTGGTCTGGGTCATTCTGGGCGGCTTTGGCGCGCTGGTGGCCGTGGTCGCCGGGATCTACAAATCCGACAGCAGCCATCTGGAGCGCCAGATCGATGTCGCCTATGCCGCCACCGCCGCCTTTGACCGGGACGCGGCCCGCTTTCGCCTGCGGTTTTGCGACCCCGCTTATGATGGCGACATCGCCGTTCTTTGTGAAAAGATCGAATTTTTGTCAGCCTCCACCGCTGGCAATGCAGAACTGCCCCTGTTCATCGCCGTCACAGATGAGGTCGCCCCTTTGCAGGGGATCACCTTCCTGCTGGGCGCACGTTCCGAGATGCAAGAGATGCAGGACATGGCCGCCAAGGCCGAAGCCTTTAATCCCGATGCTTTTCTGATCTTTTCCGCCCTGGATGAAACCACACAAGATGCGGTCGACACCCTCCGCCGCAAGGTGCCGACCATCGCTGGGGATTTCCTGATCCTGGCCCGCGCCTATGACGAACTGATCGCGCAAATCCAGCGCCTGAAAGAAGAGTGGGACTACCTGCAGGACAACGCCTATATCCTGATGCTACAGCTCTTTGCGCTTTGTATGGTTGCCTTTGCAGCGCCTTTTCGTCTGGGGAAATCCGTAGTGGAACTCCTGCCAGCGCGCCGCTAGGCTTTGGCAAACAGATCAATCAAAAGGCCAGTCATGACGTCAACACAGCAGATGACACTCTCCGACGCGCAAAGCTTACTGGATGAAAACTTCGCACAATGGGTTCGCGCGCTGGATCTGACCGTTACAGAATTTGCCCCCACAGGTGTCGTGCTGCGCATGCCGCTGGCGCCGCACCTGGCGCGCGTAGGTGGCATTGTTTCAGGTCAGGCGCTGGCCGCATTGGCCGATACCGCTATGGTGCTGGCGGCCGTCGCCCATGCCGGAGAGATGCGGATGTTTGCAACCACCGACCTGCACACGCAGTTTCTGCGCCCCGGTGTTGGCACCGCCATCTTGTGCCGCGCCGAAGTTGTGCGCGCTGGCAAGGCACTTGTCTTTGCCAAGGCGGAAATGCGTGAAGAGGAAAGTGCCAAACTAATCTCCACCGCCACGGCAACTTTTTACGCGCCTTAACCGGGAGGCCCCCATGCGCAGTTTTGACGAAATCTATGAGATTTCCGCGCACCGCCATGGCGGTGAGGAAGCGCTGGAACAATCCTTACCGAAACCGGATCCCTATCTCGCCACCCTGCCCGAAGATCGCTGGCTGTCGATCATGACAAAATGCGTCTTTCAGGCCGGGTTCAGCTGGAAGGTGATAGAGGCGAAATGGCCCGGATTTGAAGCCGCCTTTGATGCGTTTGATCTGGCGCGCAATGCATTCATGGATGACGAAAAGCTGGACGCGCTGCTGCGTAACACGGATATCGTGCGCAATGGGGCTAAGATCCAGACTGTGCGCGACAATGCCGTATTTCTGATGGAGCTGCGACAGGATGGCGGCGCAGGTGAGGTGTTTGGCAACTGGCGAAACGATGATTTCGTCGGCTTGCTGGAGATGTTGAAAAACGCGGCAGCCGCTTGGGCGGCAACACGGGCCAGATGGTGATGCGTTTTGCCGGACGAGATGGCTTTGTGCTGTCAAAGGACGTGACCGCAAGACTGATCGCCGAAGGCGTGATCGACAAGCCTGCCAGCTCAAAGACAGCGCTGAGGTCAGTTCAGCAAGCCTTTGACAGCTGGCAACAGCAATCCGAACGCTCCCTGATGGAAATCAGTCGTGTTCTTGCCCTGAGTTGCGGGTAATTGATCGGTGTTTCCGGCAGGCAGGCCCAGTCACTGCTACCGCTGCAAATCGATCCACGTTAGGCTTTGTCCATGTTGATCCTGCGTCTTTGTCTGATCCTCTGCCTGCTGGCATCCTGTGGCCGCCCTTTGAGCGAGGGCGAGCGCAGCTTCCTGTCTGATATTCATGGCGAAAGCCTCGATATGGAGCGGGTGCATCTGGTCCGGGGCGCACCCGTGGCCGCAGTAACTTTTCGCCGAAAACCACGCCCCCGTGTGACCTGCCGCGAAAGCATCCTGCCGCCCGTGACCAAGGATGAAATAGTCACCTCCTCCCCTGCGGCGGTGACGATTTTCAACCGGGTTTTCTTTGTCAAAGACTGGTACACGGAAAACTACATGCCTGCCTATCCGGAACGGCTCTACCTGGTTGAGGCGATGCTGCTGGCGCATGAGGTTACCCATGTCTGGCAATGGCAGAACCGCCGCCAGACCGGGTATCATCCACTGCGGGCGGCGGCCGAACATAGCGCCAACCCGGATCCCTATCTGTTTGAACTGGACAGCAGCCCTGATTTTCTCAGCTATGGCTATGAACAACAGGGCGCCATTGTCGAAGAATACGTCTGCTGTCGCGCGCTGGCGCCGCAGGCCTCGCGCAGCAAGCGATTGCATAAGATGTTGAAAGCCGTGATGCCAGTCTCTGACCTGCCTAAGACGCGGCAAAGCGACGTCTATCTGCCTTGGAAAAAGGCCGAACTTTCAGGTATTTGCAACTAGACCGGCCAACCAACCCCACCCGTGCTGAAGAGCGCGATCAGCTCTGGATGCTTTCGAGATAGGTCAACAGGGCCGCAAGCGGTCGTGGCGTTGGCGTAAAGACACCATCCACCTCAACCGGGATCAGATCCCCCTCCAAGAGGGCACCGAATTCGGGCATCTGTTCGGCACTGACGCGCCCCCGACCATAACCGTCAATCTGCGACAGAACCTTCGTGCGGGGGAATGCCCCTTTGTGGCGTTGGGCAATCTTGCGCAGGTCCGGTGCAGATGTGGCAACTTCACGTGCTGCCAGATCCGCGTCAGTGCCATGGCAAGCCGCACAGTTCTGGTTGAACAGGGCAGCACCTTCGGCGGCTTCCGGCATGTCCATGTCTTGGATCGCACAGGCCCCAACTGTCAGGGAAAGCCCCACAAGCCCCACCAGAATACGAGAAGATTTCATGGTAATTCCTTATTCTAGCTTAGCAGTCATCGCAGAATATTTAGCACAGAACCCGCCAAGGTTTTCTACCATCAGAGTTTCACAGCACCTGGCCCGGAACCTTGCGCTGTGTCAAGCGCAGCCGCGTTCCTACCTCTTTGCCTACATCTACGGTTTTGAATTGCAAGAAAGAACAACCAGCTTAATGCCGACATATTTCCGTGCCGCAGGGTCTTGGATCCTGACGGCTCCTTTGCCCCTTGCACCCGCTCCACCTTCGAGGTCATGATCGCCCAAAGCCATCACGGCACGTCAATGATCAACCGGAGAAGTCGATGCTTCACTACGCTCTTATCATGCTGGCCGCGGGGCTTGGTATTCCCGTTTTGGCGGCGCTGAATGCCGCTTTGGGCCAGTTCATCGGCTCTCCGGCGGCGGCAGGTGTGGTGCTGTTTGCTGTCGCGCTGGTGGCAGCCGTGGTCTTTAGCCTGATCAAAGGACCGCAGGCCCTGTTGCATGTCGAAGCCGCGCCAAAACACCTCTTGCTCGCCGGGCTTCTAGTGGCCTTTTACGTTTTGTCGATCACCCATGTCGCACCGCATTTCGGCGTTGGAAATGCCGTGTTCTTTGTGCTGTTGGGCCAATTGGTCAGTGCCGCCGCCATCGACCACTTTGGCCTCTTTGGTGCGCAGGTCAGCCCCCTGACCCTGATGCGCTCGGCCGGAATTTCAGTCATGGCACTTGGGGTCTGGATCACCCAGCTCGCCTGACACCGCCTCTGCGGGTCACACGGCGGTCGACCTTTACAAAGGTCGACCAAGCTGGTCTCGAAGTGGCCGACCTTTTAAAGGTCGACCAGCACACCATTTTCCAGCTTCACCCGGCGATCCATCCGGGCTGCCAGATCAGGATTATGGGTGGCGACAAGCGCTGATAGGCCTGTGCCCGCCACCAGATCCATAAGTGCCGCAAAAACCTGATCAGAGGTGCCAGGGTCGAGGTTCCCTGTCGGTTCATCCGCCAGCAGAACCCGCGGCGCATTGGCCAGTGCGCGGCAAAAGGCGACGCGCTGCTGCTCGCCGCCAGACAGGGCCGCCGGGCGATGCTTTGCCCGATCGGTCAATCCCACCAGCGCCAACAGCTCCTGCGCGCGGGACATAGCTGCGCTCTCACTGATGCCATTGGCCAGCTGCGGCAGCACGATGTTTTCCAGCGCGGTGAATTCAGGCAGCAAGTGATGGAACTGATAGACAAATCCGATGTCCTGACGCCGCAACGTTGTGCGCGTCCGGTCACCTTTGCCGCTGATCTCTTGTCCGCCCACCTGCACTGTACCACCATCTGGTGTGTCCAACAGACCCGCAATATGCAGCAAGGTGGATTTCCCCGCCCCAGAGGGCGCCACAAGGGCCACCATCTCTGCGGGCTTCAGCGCCAGATCAACACCGCGCAACACATCGACCTGGGCAGAAGTGCCGTGGTTATAGGATTTGGTGACCCCCTTCAGCTCCAGAACAGCGTCATTCATAGCGCAATGCCTCCACCGGATTGAGCCGGGCAGCCCGCCGGGCCGGGAAAATTGTAACCACAAAGGACAGCCCCAACGACAGCCCCACTGCGGACAGCACATCCGGCAGGTTCAATTCAGCCGGCAATGCATAGATACCGCGGATCGAGGGGTCCCAGACCCCGCCGCCCATCAAAAAGTTCACAAATGAGAAGATCGGGTCGATATAGCTGGCAAAGAGACAGCCCAGAATGACGCCGAACAATGTGCCCAGCACGCCCGTGAATGCGCCACAAATAAAGAACACCCGCATCACCGACCCTTCGCTAAGGCCAATAGTGCGCAGGATGCCGATATCGCGCCCCTTGTTCTTGACCAACATGATCAGCCCCGAGACGATATTCATCGTCGCAATCAGCACCAGGATCGACAGGATAATGAACATGACATTGTCCTCGACCTCGAGCGCGCGTAAAAAGCCGCCAGAGGCGTCGCGCCAGGTCCAGACGCCCACCGCATCATCCGCTGCGCGCAGCAAAGGCAGCACCATCAGGTCCACCGCTTCGGGCTCTTTGATCATCACTTCGATCTCATCCGCAAAGCCTTCGCGATTAAAAAAGCTCTGCGCCTCGGCAAAAGGCATATAGAGCCGGGTCCGGTCGATATCGTAGCGCCCGGCGGTAAAGATATAGACCACCTCATAGGCCTTGATGCGCGGGCTGGTGCCAAAGGCCGTCTTGACCCCATTGGGCGATATCAGCTTGATCCGATCGCCGACGCTGACGCTCAGCTCGCGCGCCACACCGGATCCGATGGCGACGCCCTCGTTAAACCGGCTCAGATCGCCCATGGCACCGTCACTATTGGCCACGCCGGGAATGGTTTCGATACCCGCCTTGGCGATACCAAAAACCTCGACCCCGGCATTGCGCTGGCGCGCGTTCGCCATCACCTGCCCCTTGATCAGAGGCGCTGCCCGCACGACACCGGGCACCTCAGACACCCTGGCCGCGAGAGCGTCGAAGTTCTCAAGCTTGCGTTCGAACTGCCCGGAATCGTTCAGTTTTCCATGTGAATAGAGCGTCACATGAGCATTGGCGCCAAGAATGGTTCCAACAAATTCAGACCGAAACCCAGAGCGCACAGCAAGTGTCGCGATCAGTGCAAAAACAGCAAGCGTGATGCCGATGAGGCTGATCCAAGTCATCACCGAAACGCCACCCTCGGCACGGCGCGCGCGCAGGTAGCGCCAGGCAATCATCCATTCAAATCGCGCAAACGGCGGAGGTGTCTTGGCCATGCTGGCTCCTGCTCGGAATTTTGCGCCAAACTGGAGTTTCAAGCGTATCAGGTCAAGGTCAGGTTTCGCCCCCAGCGGGTTTTCACTGACCTCAGCCGCACCATTTCCAAGGGAAAGGCGTAGGGAGGTCTATAGGCCGAAAGCAAAAAAGAAGGGGCGAACCATCCGGCTGCCCCCCGCTTTGTGTAGTCAGAACTGTCTGCCTCAGAAACCAGGTCCAGACTGATGGTTCGCATAAATCGCAGCGATTTTCTTCACCGCCTCTTCCGGGCTCAGCTCTTCGCTTTCACCTGTGCGGCGCGAGGTGAGTTCGACCACGCCGTTTTTCAGCCCACGGGGGCCAACAGTGATGCGCCAGGGCAATCCGATCAAATCCATGGTGGCGAATTTGCCGCCCGCACGTTCCTTGCGGTCATCATAGAGCGGATCGAGCCCGATCGCGGTGAGGGCTGCATAAAGCTGCTCACAGGCTGCATCGGCCTCGTCGTCGCCCTGCTTGAGATTGACGATCCCACAATGGAAGGGGGTGACGCCTTCGGGCCAGACGATGCCCTTGTCGTCATGGCTGGCCTCGATGATGGCGCCCAGCAGGCGCGACACACCAATGCCGTGGCTACCCATGTGAACCGGGGTGGGCTTGCCATCGGGGCCTTGGACTGTGGCATTCAGCGCCTCCGAATATTTGGTGCCAAAGTAGAAGATCTGGCCGACCTCGATACCGCGCGCCACGCGGCGGCGCTCTTCGGGTACCTCGTTAAACAGGGCCTCGTCGTGGGTTTCATCGGTGCGGGCATATTTCGAAGTGAACTCTTCGAGCACACCCTGACACTGCTCCACATTGTCATAATCGATCTCGCGGTCACCAAAGCTCAGGTCGGTCACGGCAGAATCATAGAACACTTCCGACTCGCCGGTTTCGGCCAGCACCAGGAATTCATGGGTGTAGTCGCCACCGATTGGCCCACCGTCGGCGCGCATCGGAATGGCCTGCAGCCCCATACGTTCATAGGTGCGCAGATAGGTCACCAGATGGCGGTTATAGGCGTGCAGCGCGTCCTCTTTGGAGAGGTCGAAGTTGTAGCCATCCTTCATGTAGAATTCGCGGCCCCGCATCACGCCGAAACGCGGGCGGATCTCGTCGCGGAATTTCCACTGGATCTGATACATGGTCAGCGGCAGATCCTTGTAGCTGCTGACATGGGCGCGGAAGATATCGGTGATCAGCTCTTCGGCCGTTGGGGTAAACAGCATATCGCGACCGTGGCGATCCTGCATGCGCAGCATCTCTTGGCCGTAGTCGTCGTAGCGGCCGGATTCACGCCACAAGTCAGCGCTCTGGATGGTGGGCATCAGCATCGGCATGTGGCCGGCACGCTGCTGCTCTTCGTGCACGATGCCCTCAAGCTTTTTCAGCACTTTGAATCCCAGCGGCAGCCAGGAATAGATCCCGGCAGAGGATTGCTTGATCATTCCGGCCCGCAGCATGTAGCGATGGCTGACAATCTGGGCCTCGGAAGGGTTCTCTTTCAGAACAGGCAGGAAATAGCGGGACAGGCGCATGTCGGTCTCAATCTTACGAAGGGTTTCCCCTGCGGTCTAAGCCATCATTGCGCGCTATTCAATCATGCTTTGATTCTGGGCTCTGGGCCCCTGCCCCGGGCCCACTGTTAGCGGAAACGCAACGGAACGTCGTTTTTGGCCAGATTTGCCGCTTTAGTTCTTGAATGATGATACCAGTTTCTCAACAGTAGGTGAAGTTTTTTGACAAGCGAGATCCCCATGCAGCACACCGTTCTGGAACCGGCCCGCGAAACTCCGGTCATCCATACCACCGACGTTCTGGTTGTCGGCTCAGGGCCCGGCGGGTTGGCGGCCGCGCTGGCTGCGGCTCGCGCGGGCGTTGAGGTAACGCTGCTGGATCGCTTTGGCTGCTTTGGCGGCAATATCACCACCGTAGGCGTCGAAGGCTTTGCCTGGTATCGCCACGAGCAAACGGTCGAGGCCGGCGGGATTGGCTGGGAATTTGAAGAACGGGCCAAATCCATGGGCGCGGCAGTCCCCGAAAGCCAGTCACTGTCGTATGAGCTGGACAGCGAGGGCTTTAAACTGGTGGCAGACCGCCTGGTCGAAGAGGCCGGCATTCACCCCATGCTGCACCGTACCTTTGTGGCGCCCATCCGCGAGGGCAACCGCATCACCGGCATCATCGTCGAAAGCAAGGCCGGGCGCGAAGCGGTTCTGGCCAAGCGGGTGATTGACGCCACCGGCGACGCCGACATTGCCCAGATGATGGGAGCACCAACGATCAAAACCCCGGTTGAAGAGATGCAGGCGGCCAGCGTCATGTTCCACATCGCCGGTGTCGACAAGCAAAAGTTCATGGAGGGGGTTAAAGCCGACCCGCAAACCTATGCTGATTGGTCAACAGGCGAATGGCAGGTCGAGACCTCGGGCAAGGAAGACGAAATGTATTCGCCCTTTCTGGCCAAACCCTTTGGTCAGGCGATCCGCGACGGGGTGATCCCGGCACATCTCAACACCATTGGCGGCACCTGGGGCGCGGTGCATGACAGTGGCGAGATGACCTACATGAACCTGGTGCATCTTGCAGGTATCGACGGCACCGACCCCGACAGCATGACCCGTGGCGAAATCGAAGGCCGCGCCCAGGCAATGCAGGCGATCAAGGCGCTCAACGCCTACACACCGGGCTGCGAGGCCGCACGACTGCGCAATTTTGGCATGACCATCGGTATTCGCGACACCCGTAAAATCGACGCCCACCACAACATCACCGAAGACGAGACCCGCAATCAGGGCCGGTTCGAGGATACCATTGGCATCTATCCCGAATTCATCGACGGTTACGGCGTCTTGATCCTGCCCACCACTGGCCGCTATATGCAGATCTCCTATCGCTGCATGCTGCCAAAAGGCGTCGAGGGACTGCTAGTCACGGGCCGCGCCATCGGCGGCGACAAGATCGCCCACGCCGCCACCCGTAACATGGCCTGTTGCGCTGTCGCCGGTCAGGGGGCCGGTATCGCTGCGGCGCTGTCTGTCAAAGCTGATACTGCCTTGGATACCGTGGATATCACCGCCGTTCAAACAGAGCTGAAACGTCAGGGCGTGCGGATCCACTAGGTCGCGTCCAGATGGCTTAGTCGTCTTTTATTAAACCGCTTGCGTGTCTTCCTCAAAGGGCACGCAAAAACCTGCCGCGCAAAATCTTTGCGGGCAGACTCAACCTTGCCACTGGCGCGACCATAGGCAATGACTGTGGCACAGTCCCTTTCGCACGCCCCCAGCAACAAGGCAGAGTGTTCATGGCCCTTCCAGCAAAGAAACAGTTCAAATACTGGGGCATCGCCGCTGCGGTCTTTGCCATCCTTCTATGGTCCCTGGGGGATGTGCTGTTGCCCTTCGTGCTGGGCGCCGCCATTGCCTATATGATCGATCCGGTCGCTGACCGGCTCGAATCCCTAGGGCTCAGCCGTGCCGCCTCTACCGCCACCATAATCGTCGTGTCGATCCTGCTGTTTCTAGCGGGTATGCTGGTGGTGCTGCCAACCCTAATTTCCCAGATGATCGATCTTGCGCTTGTCCTGCCCGAAGCGTTTCGGGATCTGCGCGCCTTTGTGCAGACTCATTTCCCCTCGCTGTTCACCGAAGGCAGCCGGGCTCAGCAGACCGTTTCGTCGATCGCCGGCACCCTGCAAGGAAAAGGGATCGAACTACTCGAAGGACTTGTGGGGTCAGCTGCATCCTTACTGAATGTTCTGGTACTGCTGGTGATCGTTCCGGTTGTCGCCGTATATCTCCTGCTGGACTGGGACCGGATGATCGCGCGGGTTGACGCGCTGTTGCCGCGAGATCACGCGCCTATCATTCGCCGCTTGATGAGTCAGGTAGACGCCGTGTTGGCCTCCTTTATTCGCGGCATGGGAACGGTCTGCCTGATCCTGGGTAGCTACTATGCTATCTCGCTCATGATCGTCGGGCTCAACTTTGGCCTTGCCGTAGGGTTCATCGCCGGATTGGTGACGTTCATCCCCTACCTTGGTGCACTGATTGGCGGTGCACTGGCCATCGGCCTAGCCTTGTTTCAGTTCTGGGGCGACTGGTGGTCCATTGGCATCGTCGGCGCCATCTTTGCCGCCGGTCAGGTGATCGAAGGCAACTACCTGACCCCCAAACTGGTGGGCAACTCGGTTGGTCTGCATCCGGTCTGGCTGCTGCTTGCGCTGTCTGTCTTTGGTGCCCTGTTCGGCTTTGTCGGCATGTTAGTGGCGGTTCCTGTCGCCGCCGCTCTCGGAGTCGTTGCACGTTTCCTCGTAGAACAGTATCTGGACAGCCGGTTGTACCAGGGATTGAGCCACCCGGATTCGCAGCAACAAAACGAGCCTTAACATGGCGCAACAATTGAGCTTTGATCTGCCAGCCAAACCAGCGCTGGGGCGGGACGACTTTTTTGTCGCGCCTTCCAATGCCATGGGGGTGGCGCTACTGGATCCCTCGTTTGTCTGGCCCAGTGGCAAACTGGTGCTGACCGGCCCCATGGGATCCGGCAAAACCCATCTCGCCCATGTCTGGGCCAGCCAGTCCGGTGCCAAGATCCTCCAGGCTGCCGATCTATGCGAAGAGCGCGTTCCGGATCTGGCGCAGGGGCCAGTGGTGATCGAAGATGTACCTGCAATCGCTGGCAATACACAGGCACAGAACGCGCTGTTTCACTTACACAATCTAGTTTTGGCAAACGGCCATGCGCTAATGCTGACGGGGCGCGCTTCGCCCAACCTGTGGCAGCTGACGCTGCCGGATTTGCAAAGCCGCGTGCAGGCCGCAACCCATGCCGAACTGCAGGCGCCCGATGATGCCCTGCTGGCCGTGGTACTGGCAAAGCTATTCAACGACCGGCAAGTGACGCCAAAACCGGATGTGATCCCCTATCTGGTGGCGCATATGGATCGCTCCTTTGCCGCTGCTGCAGAAATCGTGGCGCAGCTCGATAACATGTCTCTTTCCGAAGGGCGCACCCTGTCGCGCCCCCTTGCGGTCAGGCTGATGTCACAAGATCGCCCACAAGACGGGGCACAAGAGACAAAATATGTCGCAACCACAGGCAATTGACCTGATCCGGGGCTTGTCCCATCGTGATCCGCGTAACCCAGACCAAATGAGGCGCCCATGACCGCAGCTCAGGATCCTGCCACCTCTGACTGGGGGCCGTTTGGACGCCCGGTTTTTGAAGACCCAAGCGCGCGGGCCTTGTCGCGTGTTGGGGTGGTTGATGTTGGCTCCAACTCTGTGCGTATGGTGATATTTGATGGCGCGGCGCGCAGCCCGGCCTATTTCTACAACGAAAAGATCATGTGCGCCCTGGGGGCCGGCCTGTCCGAGACCGGAAAACTGAACCCGAAGGGCCGCGAACGCGCCCTGTCTGCCCTGCGCAGGTTTCAGCATCTTGCTCAGGGCATGGGCCTGCCAGGTCTGTCAGTGGTGGCAACGGCCGCTGTGCGCGATGCCAGTGACGGCCCTGATTTTTGTGACGAGGTGTTGCGCGAAACCGGGCTGAAGATCTGGGTAATTGATGGTCGCGAAGAAGCACGTCTGTCCGCGCAGGGCGTGCTTTTGGGCTGGCCCGGGTCTTATGGTCTGGTCTGTGACATTGGCGGCTCATCAATGGAGCTGGCGGAAATCCACGACGGCGAGGTTGGCAACCGCATGACCTCCTCGCTGGGGCCTTTGAAACTGCGTGACATCAAAGGTGGGCGGCGGGGACGCAAAAAACACATCGCAGAGGTGATGCAGGATCTCAGCGCCCAGATGGGCAAACAGACGGACCGTCTGTTTCTGGTCGGTGGTAGCTGGCGCGCCATTGCGCGGGTCGACATGATGCGGCGCGGCTATCCTTTACGCGTTCTGCACGAGTACCGAATGACCGCCCGCGATGTGCGCGAAACCCTGAAATACATTGAGGCCACCGATATAGAAGAGCTGCGCAGCGCCTGCGGGATTTCCAGTGCGCGTATGTCATTGGTGCCCTATGCCATCGATGTGCTGTCGCGTCTGGTCAAAACCTTCAAACCCAAGGACATTGCGGTCTCCAGCTACGGGATTCGCGAGGGGCTGTTGTATGAGCAGATGCCGCAGCGGCTGCGCAAGCGTGATCCACTGGTGGAATCATGTCGCTTTGCCGAATCCAAAGACGCCCGCCTGCCCGGCTTTGGTAAAACCCTCTATGATTTTGTTCTGCCGCTGTTCAGCACCGGCCCACAGACCCAGAAACGCCTGATCAAGGCCGCTTGCCTGCTGCATGATGTCAGCTGGCGGGCCCACCCAGACTATCGCGCCGAGGTTTGTTTTGACAATGCCACCCGCGCCAATCTGGGCGGCTTGAAACATTCCGAGCGGATCTTTCTGGGCCTTGCCCTGCTGCACCGCTATCGCAACAAACGGCAGGGAACCGCCTTCGAGTATCTTTATGATCTGTTGGATGAAAAAGGCCAGAAAGAGGCCGAAATCCTGGGCAAGGCCATGCGGTTTGGCGCCATGTTGATGGTCAGCGAAGATGGCGACATCGGCCGACTGAAGTGGCAACCACGCAAACGCCACCTCTGCCTGGAGTTGCCCCGCGCCAATAAGGATCTGTTTGGCGAAGTGGCTGAAGGGCGGCTGAAGTCTCTGGCCGACGCACTTGAGGCCGAGCTTAGCGTCAAGATCACCAAGTGAGTTAGGAAGGCACGCCCGACAGAAACCTATAGTGACCCGCAACAACAGACCATAAAGGTCGGCTTCTATAGGTCGGTGGCACCATTGTCGCCATCAAGGTCCGAGGATTTCGGATCCTCGGGTTCTGGCTGTTTCTTACGGATGATAATATCACCATTTGGCAGAATTTCGGGCACCTCATAGACGCTCCAATCCTCAACCTTGTCGACGATCTCAGCTAGGGCTGGCCCCATTTCGGAAAGAAAATTCTGCATCGAAGGCCCGATGGTTGCCATCAGCTCTTCTAACTCTTCAAGCGACGGCGCCATTTCCTTGCGCAGCCCTTCCCAGAACAGTTCGGCACCGCGCTCCATCAGGCTAGAACCATTGTTGTTGTCGTTGCTTCCCTCCTTCTCCTCGGCAGAAGCCGGTGTGGTCAGAACTGACAGAGAGACAAGTGCAGGGACAAGAAGATGTTTCATGAGACCGATATAAGCTTTTTGCAAAGGAAATTTAAGTCAAGTCGAGATCGAGCGAGACGGGAAAATGATCAGAGGCCGCCAGAAGCGCTTCGCGCAGGCTCTCGTCAGCATAGCATTCCGCATCCTCAAACGGGTGCCAGATCCGCCAGCGTGGGTTATAGACGTCTAGCCCATTTGAAATCATGACATAGTCAAGCAGCGCACTAAAATATCTCTTGGTTTCAGGATTGTAGAAACGTGATGTCGAAGGAGCCATAGGCTGGCGCGGCTGCAAAAGGCTTAGCGCATGAGGATCCCTCAGCTCTTGCCCCATGACGATCTCGACCGAGGACTTGCCAAAGAGGCGCTCATATTCATCCAACCCCGGGCCATCGTTGAGATCCCCCAGAACAATCAGATGCTCTCCAGCATCAACCTGTTCTTTGACGCGCCGGTGCAACCAGATTGCCTGGGCCAACTGCTTGCGGCGATTGGCTATCGACAGGCGGGCCACTTCCTTTTGATTGCTCGCCCCATGTGGTGACTTCGACTTCAGGTGGGCGCCGATCATGCGCAGCTCAGTGCCGCCCTTGGTTCTTACATTCAATTCCAGCGGTGGTTTTGAAAATTTCACGCGATCCATGCGGTCGTCCACATCCAAATCGATATGAAAGACATCCGTGAAACCAGGTGCCTGTTCGCTGGATTGCGGATCAACCCGTACGCTCAATACATTGGGGTCAAAAAGCAGGGCAATTTCCTGATAGGTGTCATTGGCGGATCCGGTTACCGCCGCACTGGTGCGCAGCCCGGCTTCGGCAGCAAATCGTTTCAACGCGCGGGTCGCATGCTGGTTGTGCCCAGAATTTGGCGCCTCAATCACCATGATTGCATCGGCATCCAAACGCTGCAAAACCTGGGCAATTGCCATGCCCTGCGTATAGCGATCCACACCGTAGCGGCCCGATGACTTGCCATCCAGCATCAAGCGGTCCTCATCATCAAACAGATGCGAAAACCATTCGATATTATAAGTGACAAGGCGCATGTGCTAAGCCTGCTGAAGGGGCGCGTGACCCCGGCATCCGTTGATTTCGTCCCAGGCGCGATTAATGTCGATCATCCGCTTTTCTGCCAGGCGCACAGCTTCTTCGGGCACGCCGCGCCCAATCATCGCATCGGGGTGCGTGTCGCGGACCAACTGGCGCCAGTGTTTGCGGATCTGGTCTCGTGGCATATCCGGCGCCACCCCAAGAACCGTATACGGATCCTTTGGCGCATCCGGTACAAAGCGGGCTCGCAATGCCTGAAATTGCTCGGGCGTCTGGCCAAAGATCCGGCTGACCTCTTCAAGAAACTCATTCTCGCCGGGATGATAGAACCCATCGGCCATGGCAATGTGAAACAACCCTTCCATCAGATCACAAAGGGTGGTTGGATCGGCGGCAAACATGCGCTGGATACGGGCCGCATAGTCCTGGTACCCGGCAATATCAGTCCGCGCCATGTCAAAGACCCGGGCGGCGCCGGCCTCGTCGTTCTGCGCGATCTGGAACACCTCACGAAAGGCCGTGACCTCATCGCGCGTCACTTGCCCATCCGCCTTGGCCATCTTGGCTCCCAGCGCGATCACGGCAATGGCAAAAGCCACCGAACGTTCCGGTGGCGCACGCAGTCGGTCAAAGACATCGCCGAGGCTTTCGCCCTGTGTCAGCGCCGAAAGGGCATCAGAAATACGGGTCCAAAGTGACATAAGATCAACCTACTGCGGAAAGGTGGCTCTGTCAGCGCCGGATGCGCCGAAAACCACAATATCAGGAATACGCAAGCGACATCCCGCCCGGAACAAAGGCGTTATCACCGCAACACACGTCGCCCATGCGGGGTGTCAAACTCTGCCTCAAACCCGGCAGCTGCGGTCTCAAAAACAATACGGTCATCTGCCAGCGGCAGAAGGGTTTGCAACTCGTTTGCCTGCGGGTGCAGGATCGTCAACCGGTGCAGGCTGCATCCCTGCTGCTGCAAGCGCGCCGCCGGGTGCACCGAATGCCACTGCATCAGGGCCGGAAAGGCATTATCGAAGGGCAGGATACCGTCCTGTGGCACGGCCATTTCCCACGTTAGATCACCACGCGTGAGTGCAACCGGCGTTCCTACTCCATCTGGCAGATCCGCCAGTTGACCTGCCAGATCATCGCAGCGGCAGATCCAATTGCTGATCCGGGCAGAGCCGGAAAAACGATCCAGATCGAACCAGCGCGGTTGCCGCTGAGGCGTCAGATCCGGGTCGATAGCAATGGCTTCGAGATAGAGCCCATCCGCAAGGCCCAGCAGTTGATTATGAGTGCCAAAAACCAGATGTTGACCACCCGGTTGCAAGGCCACGCCCAGGGCCTCTTCGACATGGGCCGTAGCCTCCTGCAGTGTTTCGCCTGCCACCGCCAGATGATCAAATGTCATTGTTTGCTCTCCTCTTGTGCCGACACTACCCCAGCGATCTGGAGGCGCAAGAGCCCGAATTTCCAGAGCTCGCCCAAGACGCCTGCCATTAGCGAACCAGTCAAAGAAAATCTGCGCCAGCGTCTACAAGCTCTGCCAAAATGCCCTAACAAAAGAAAAGGCGAAGCAACCCGATGGGTCACTCCGCCTCAGTCCATCATTTCAGTGGGTCCGCTTAGCTGCGTGCGGCCCGGATCAGTTTCAGGATATCCTGCGCCGCCTCGGGGATATTGGTGCCGGGGCCAAAGATCGCCTTGACGCCATTGTCATAGAGGAACTGATAGTCCTGCTGCGGGATAACACCGCCACAGATCACCAGAATGTCCTCGGCACCCTGTTCTTTGAGTTCTTTGACCAGTTGTGGTGCCAGGGTTTTATGACCCGCTGCCTGGGATGAGATGCCAATCACATGCACATCATTGTCGATGGCGTCCTGTGCCGCTTCGGCAGGGGTCTGGAACAAGGGGCCTACGTCGACGTCAAAGCCGATATCGGCAAAGGCCGTGGCGATGACCTTGGCGCCGCGGTCATGGCCATCCTGACCCATCTTCACCACCAAAAGACGCGGGCGACGGCCCTCTTCTGCGGCGAAATCCTCGATCGACTTCTGGATTGCGGCAAAGCCTTCGTCGCCCTCATAGGCGGCGCCATAGACACCGGCCAGGGTCTTAACCTCGGCGCGGTGACGGCCGAATTCCTTTTCCATCGCCATGCTGATCTCTCCAACTGAGGCCCGCGCCCGGGCAGCCTCGACAGCAGCCTCCAGCAGGTTTCCACCTTCTTTCGAACGCCTGGTCAACTCATCCAGCGAGGCCTGGCAGACGGCGTCATCACGATCAGCGCGCATTTTCTCCAGCCGGGCGATCTGGCTTTCACGCACTGCGACGTTGTCCACATCCAGAATATCGATGGGGTCTTCTTTTTCCTTGCGGTATTTGTTGACGCCAACGATCACCTCTTCGCCGCGGTCAATCATCGCCTGACGGCGGGCCGCACTTTCCTCGATGCGCAGTTTCGGCATGCCAGAGGCAACAGCCTTGGTCATGCCCCCCATCTCTTCGACCTCGGTCATCAGCGCCCAGGCTTTGTCAATCAGCTCGTTCGTGAGGCTTTCGACATAGTAAGACCCTGCCAGCGGGTCGACCACATTGGTCACGCCGGTTTCTTCCTGCAGCACCAGCTGCGTGTTACGCGCGATACGGGCGGAAAACTCGGTCGGCAAGGCGATCGCTTCGTCCAGCGCATTGGTATGCAGCGACTGCGTGCCGCCCAGAACCGCCGACATCGCCTCGTAAGCCGTTCTGATCACGTTGTTATAAGGGTCTTGCTCTTGCAGCGACACGCCCGAAGTCTGGCAGTGCGTACGCAGCATTTTGGACCGGTCGGACTTGGCGTCGAACTCGGTCATCACCCGGTGCCACAGGGTCCGAGCGGCGCGCAGTTTGGCGATCTCCATGAAGAAATTGGTGCCGATGGCAAAGAAGAAGCTGAGGCGGCCGGCGAATTTGTCGACATCCATGCCTGCCTCGGTGGCGGCACGCACGTATTCACGACCATCGGCCAGCGTATAGGCCAGCTCTTGCACCAGGTTCGCGCCGGCTTCCTGCATGTGATAGCCGGAAATCGAGATCGAGTTGAACTTGGGCATCTCATTTGATGTGTATTCAATGATATCCGAGATGATCTTCATCGACGGCTCGGGCGGGTACACATAGGTGTTGCGGACCATGAATTCCTTCAGAATGTCGTTCTGAATGGTGCCCGCCAGCAGCGCCTTGTCGTGGCCCTGCTCTTCGCCTGCAACGATGAAACTGGCCAAAATGGGGATGACAGCACCGTTCATCGTCATTGAGACCGAGACCTTGTCCAGCGGAATACCGTCAAACAGGATCTTCATATCCTCAACACTGTCAATCGCCACGCCGGCCTTGCCGACATCGCCGACAACGCGTTCATGATCGCTGTCATAGCCACGGTGCGTCGCCAGATCAAAAGCAACCGAGACCCCCTGTTGACCAGCCGCGAGATTGCGCCGGTAAAAGGCGTTGGATTCTTCTGCCGTTGAAAAGCCCGCGTATTGCCGAATGGTCCAGGGACGCCCTGCATACATCGTGGCCTTGACGCCACGGGTGAAGGGGCCAAATCCCGGCAGCGTGCCCATGTGTGGCAGCTCTGCGGTATCTTCTTCTGTGTAAAGCGGCTTTACCTCGATACCTTCGAGGGTCTTCCAGGTCAGGTCTTCGAGGGGGCGGCCACGGAGCTCTTTTTCAGCCAGAGCCCGCCAATCGTCTGTCTTGCTTGTCATCGGGTGTTCCTCTTGTCTTATCTGTTTGGGGCAGGTTTACTCCCGCCACCTTGTGTTCTGGATCCTGTACCAGCTGCGCCAGCCCATCGGCCCCCGCAACCAGCCACATCAGATCATCTGCATAATTCTCACGCAGCAGCGCGGTTTGCCCGCTGGCAAAGGGCCGCCAGCGCCCCTCGCCCGCAGGCAGGTCACGCGCAGCCATCGGCGCCATGTGGCGCCGTAAATCTTCCAGTCGCAATGCGCTGTTGAGCCGGACCCGCGCGTGGGTCTTTGGAGTCTCCTTCCCCGTCAGCAGCGACAGCTGCGTTTCGGGGCGGCCGCCAAAGGTCTCAAAGGGGAGAACCTTGATCTCCACCTCTGGCATGGCGCAGGCGATATCAGTGATCACATCGCGCCAGCTACGCCGCGCCTCTGCCAGCCGCTGTAAGTGCGACGCCTGTGGCACAGAAATGCCACGCGCAACCGCACAAGAAATTACCGAGGCCCAATAGGCCTCAAGACTGCGAATATTTAGCGCAATCGAGGTGATAGCCCCATCAAACGCCGCGAAAAACCGCGTCATTCGGTCCCCAACATCACCATAAAGCTCTGCCTGGTAGAGATTGGCGCGTGCACTACCGATAACATTCTCGTCGCTGATCAGCAGCTGCTGGATACCACGCGCGCGATGACTATCGAGTTTCATCCGCAAACGGCCCTGCGCACGTTTCGCCTGGGCCTTTTTGCTATGGAACGATGGTACCGGCAGGACACCGTGGAACAGCCCCTTGCGGGTGTGACGTGGCCCCCAGACCCCAATTCCATTTCCCTCAAGCTCGGCTGCGTTTTGACGCAGATACTCCTGAAACGAAGAGGTGGCGCATCGGTGCGCTCCAAGATGAAGACAGACTTGCATCACATTTCCAATTCTTTGGACAAGAGGCGCATTTTGCGCCCCTGGGAAGGGAATTGGCGCAATTCTTGCCTGCAGACCCTCTCAAAGCGATTAACATTGCTGAACTTTTTTCCCTCGGGCTGCCAATTGCCCATCGCATTTGCCGTGCAGGCGCATATATTGAGGCCAGTAGGAGACACTATGAAACCATCTCTCAGCCCTGCCCTAACCTTTGTTTTGGCAAGTTTTCTTCCGCTCATCCAGCCTTTGGCGGTCTTCGCAGCTGAACCCGAGGCATCCGCCTTGGTCCAAGCAGGTGAAACCGCTGATCTTGGCAGCTTTCTCTGGCTGAAACGTCCGGTCGTGGTCTTTGCGGACAGCCCACAAGATCCCCGCTTCAAAGAGCAGATGGACCGGTTGACTGCAGAAGCTGACGCGCTGCTGGACCGTGACGTTGTGGTGCTGACGGATACAGATCCGGCAGCCCGGTCACAGCTGCGCCAAAAGCTGCGGCCGCGTGGCTTCATGCTGGTGCTAGTGGGCAAGGATGGCGGTGTCAAACTGCGCAAACCACATCCCTGGACGGTGCGCGAGCTGACCCGCAGCATCGACAAGTTTCCTGATCGCCTGCGTGAAGTTGAAGAACGCCGGGAAAAATAACTCTCTGAAGAACGGCCTTCAGGCGTTTGAAAGTTATTGAAAACCCTTAGCCGTTGCCGCGAACGTAGATCACGGCCTTGGCCTGGGGATCGACCACCAGAACAGCGCGCCCCTCGGGGATAAAGGCCATCCGCGAGGCCGGGTTCATGATCGCCTGATGATAGATCGACTTGACCAGTTCGCTCATGCAATTGACGCCGGCCAGGCCAGAATTCAGCACTCCAATCCCATGGGGCAGATCGCGCGACATGATCGCCTCGACCAGCGCGTTGGGAGATTTGCCGCCAACTTTGAAGACCACCGATTGCCCCTCGGCCAGCATCTTGAGTCCGGTATCGACCGACCGTGCCGGCTCCAAAAGGGACGAAATGCGCGTAGATTCGGCGTGAAAGACTGCCGCTGTACAGCTGCTGGTGGAAGCAAAGAAATAGGTGTCGCCCAGTGTGACCCAATCGCCAAGCTGAGCGCGCAATTCTTCTTCCTTGTCCAGCGCACAGCCAGTCAGAAGGGAAAGAAGCGAGATCAGAGCTATGGCCAAACGGAACATGCGGCACCTTGATAGAAAGCAATACTATCGGTCTCGCATGAAGGTCTGAAGATTTGGTGCATGGCCCCCCCCCCGCCGCCAAGCCCTCTGCGATGGAGGCAGGCATTGCGGAAATAAGGGCAGGCATCGGGCGCGGCGCGACCGCCTCCCGGTAGCAGGGCTCTGCAAGCGGGGCATAGCCCCCCGCCTGCAGCAGCCCGCCTATGCCTGCCCCCTGTGTCACCCTTCGAATTCCATGATCACATCGTCAACCGCCAGACTGTCACCGGCACTTGCGTTGATCTTGGCAATCACGCCTTTCTTTTCGGCGCGCAGGATGTTTTCCATCTTCATCGCTTCGACAGTACAAAGCGCCTGCCCTTCTTCGACCTCTTGGCCAACCTCAACATCGACCTTCACGATCAAACCCGGCATCGGGCAAAGCAGCAGCTTCGAGGTATCGGGAGCCACTTTTTCCGGCATCAACTGTGCCAGTTCCGCCTGACGCGGGGTGCGCACATGCACCTTGAGGTCGGCGCCGCGGGCGCGAATACGGAAGCCGCCCGAGATTTTGCCGACTTTCAGCACCAGCGGGCTGCCATCCACATCCAGTTTGGCCAGCTGATCACCCGGCGTCCACTTGCTGGCCAAGCGTGTCTGGCCACCATCTTTGAACACAACGGTAGAGCCCAGCTGGTCTGCCTCGATTGAGACCGCAAAATCCTGCCCCTGCAGCGAAACAACCCATTCGGTGCCAACCCGGCGTTCATGATTGTCCATCCGGCCAGAAACCCGCGTGCGGCGAATTTCCGCAACCCGGTGCATCGCCGCCGCCGAAGCTGCAATACGACGCAGTTCTGCCTCTGGCAGCTCAACACCGGTGAACCCTTCGGGGTACTGCTCTTCAATAAAGGCGGTGGTCATGGTGCCCTCGATAAAGATCGGGTGATCCATCACAGCCGACAGGAACGGCAGGTTGTGGCCGATGCCTTCGACCTCAAACCCGTCCAGCGCGTTGCGCATCGCTTCAATCGCCTCATCACGTGTTGGCGCCCAAGTGCAAAGCTTGGCAATCATCGGGTCATAGTACATCGAGATTTCGCCGCCCTCATAGACGCCGGTATCATTGCGTATTGCAAAAGAGCCTTCGGGGGCATCGCCCTGCCATTTGCCATTTTCCAACATCAGGCCGGCGGCCTGTTCTGCTGGCGGGCGATAGCGGGTCAAACGGCCAATCGATGGCAGGAAGCCGCGATAGGGATCTTCGGCATAGAGACGGTTCTCAATGGCCCAGCCGTTCAGCTGAACGTCATCTTGCGAAATGCTCAGCGGTTCACCATTTGCAACCCGGATCATCTGTTCAACCAGATCAACACCAGTGATCAATTCGGTCACGGGGTGTTCCACCTGCAAACGGGTGTTCATTTCAAGGAAATAGAAATTCTTGTCACCATCGACGATGAATTCCACGGTACCGGCCGAGGCATAATCCACCGCCTGCGCCAGCGCCACCGCCTGTTCACCCATGGCTTTGCGGGTGGCTTCATCCAGGAAGGGGCTTGGTGCTTCCTCAACAACCTTTTGCTGGCGACGCTGGATCGAACATTCACGTTCGCCCAGATAGATGCCATTACCGTGGGCGTCGCAGAGCACCTGAATTTCGATGTGGCGCGGCTGCGTCACGAACTTCTCGATGAAGATGCGATCATCCCCAAAGGAATTTGCAGCCTCGTTCTTGGATGACTGGAAACCTTCGCGGGCCTCTTCATCGTTCCAGGCAATCCGCATGCCCTTACCGCCGCCACCAGCAGAGGCCTTCAGCATCACCGGATAGCCGATCTCATTGGAGATCTTGACCGCCTCATCGGCGTCCTCGATCAGGCCCATGTGACCCGGAACCGTTGAGACGCCAGCGTCTTGAGCGATTTTCTTCGAGGTGATCTTGTCACCCATCTTTTCGATGGCACCGACAGGGGGGCCAACAAAGGCAACGCCCTCGGCAGCCAAAGCCTCGGCGAATTTGGAGTTTTCCGACAAAAAGCCATAACCGGGATGAACAGCCTGCGCACCTGTTGAGCGGATTGCCTCCATCACCTTGTCGATGACGATATAGGACTGATTGGCGGGCGGTGGGCCGATATGCACGGCTTCGTCAGCCATTTGCACATGCAGGGCCTGCTTGTCCGCGTCAGAATAGATGGCGACAGTCTTGATGCCCATTTTACGCGCGGTCTTGATAACACGGCAGGCGATTTCGCCCCGGTTCGCGATCAGGATCTTTTCAAACATTGGCAGTCCCTTGTTCTTGTGTATGCCGGAATGCAAAACGCCGCAGTCGAGCCAATGGCTCGTCCGCGGCGTTTGCGTGAATTTCTATAGCCAACCCAAAAGGTCGGCGGATCAGTGTGTCAGATGCGGAGCCCGCCCTAGCAGCGGCTGGGGTTTTCCTTGCAATAGATGAGATTGGCCGCGACCCCGACAGCTGCCCCGGTGACCGGATTGCCGTCAAGCAGCACCGAGCCAAGAGCCCCCGCGCCCGCGCCATAAAGCGCCTGCTCACCCGTTGTTTCGCCACACCCTGCAAGCCCGGTGCAAAGTCCAAGGCCGAGACTGAAAATGATTGCCCGCATATTGATACCCCTTCTATCTGGGAGAGTTTGTTTCTCTCCCAAGAAGCAGGCTGGACGACACGGTGCAATGCAACAGCCCGATCCTGCTGCATATAGGCAGCACAGCGCTCAAAGGTACCAAACGCTCGGCGGGGATTTGCCACTCCATTTCCCAGTCCAGCGGGTTGCCCATTCCAGCGTTGCGCCGTTGTCAGACCCAGCCCCGGGGCAAAGGCAGCCGCCCCGCACCTGTGCCCGCACCTGTGTACGGCGGCAGGGGCACGAGGTTTCGCGCTAAAAAAGATCTGCGGGGCAGGGTCTGTGCCAAAAGAGATCGCGCGGCCAAAAGCCACCGCTGCTCCCTTTTGCCAAGCCAGATCCCCTGCCCCGTTCATTACAGAATGCTCCCGTCGAAAGCATCCGGAAACGACAGCTGCGCAGCGTCGACATCAATCACCAGCAAAGCTTCATAGGATGCCGGATCAAAGGGATCTTCGGCTGGCAGAACCTCGCGACCAAAGAGCCAGCTCAACCGGCCAGCATCCAGATTGCCACGTTCAAAGGGTTGATCACCGAACTGCTGCAGAAGGGCCTGCATGAAGGCCGCATCGGCGCGGCGGTCGGCGGGTTTGCGGTCGCGAAAGCGTTCGCGTTTTGTCAGCGCAGTCACCCCTTTGGGGTTGGGACGGCGCACGACGAATTGAAAATCTGTTCCCGGCAGGCGGCCAGGAAATCCACGGTGTTTCAGCATGAGAGTGCCTCCAATCCGGCACCCCGAGGGACGGCTGGGGCCGGCCACAGGGCCGGACCCCTATCGTCGTTACTTGTATTTGCCGGTGTAGGCTGGTTCGACCGAAATGGGCTCGGGCTCAACCACAACGAATTCTTCTTCGCGATTGCCACAGGCGGCAACCATCGCCAGCAGACCTGCCAGCGTGATAAACTTGATGCTCTTGGACATTGCTGTCTCCTGAATGTGTTTCCGAGACCGGCTAGAACCATGGTTCTGTCCAGCATTCTGCCCAGCCTCAACCTCAATTTTTGAATGATACTGCGACCATTCGCGCCAAGAATAGCTGGGATAGAGGCCAAATCACATCGAAAAGCGGGCGGCACAGGGGCCTGTGACTGCAAAGACGCAAAAATCCGCTGACCTGGGCGGGACGCCGCAAGATGTTGTAGATCCATCAGAATGCCTCCCAGATGCAGCCATCGGAAGCCGGACGGTAGGCTTCAAAAAACTGGGTGGCTTCGGCATCTTTGGTGCCAAAGGCAACGGGTCGGTCTGACAATGAGATCACCACCCGTGCGGGGGCAAGGTCAAAGCGGCGCAGATAATCCAGCACCAGCGACTCGCACAGATGGTCCATATCCGCAGCGCTGCGCTCATAGGTCATTGCTTCGGAAGATTTTGCTACAGCATCAGAGACATCTGCCGACCGCTCGATTGCCGGGGCGACAAATCGAAACCGCGCCCAAAGCTCTCCGGGACTTTCGTCCAACAGGACCTCGTTCAGTGCGACTGCCTGTCCCGATGGCACCTCGACAGCGATAGGTTTACCTGCGCTTTGAGCGCGCGCAACAGCTGGCAGGGAAGCCATCATCGACAGCGCCACCAAAGGCATTACAAGATCACGGGCAAGCTGTGCCATATATCCGCAGCCCCGACCCCAAACTAGTTGAGCTCCTCCTGCCGGGGCTGCTGGCGCTGCGCCTAGGGCGCGCGCTGTCTCTATATGGCTGGCGCGGATCATGGTGCCGATTCGCTTCCTTTGTCAAACTCTGCTGCGCATTTGCGCAATTTCTCTGCCTGCTGCGCATTTTGCAGGCCCGATCCGGAGCTAACGCGACGTTGCGCATGCCGAACCCAACGCTGACGCTTGCTCTCATCTTCAAGCACAGCCGCGATTTTCGCTGCCAGATTGCTGGGAACGCGCCCTGCAACCCGACCTCCTGCGGTGACCAACAGGCCGCCCTCAGAGCGCTCAATGCGCACGACCGGTGAAAAGCCACGCGTACTTTGCACCGCCCGCCACATATCCTGTCGAACTTGCTGCGACACCCGCAGCGGATCCGCCAAAGGCAGCTCTGCCCTGACCGCGACGTCAAACCGCGCGGGGGTCTGACGGCATAGCGTCAAAGCCCCCTCCTCGCGCAGGATATGCCAGCTTTTGTGGCGCATCACCTACCCCGCCTTACAGAGGAATATTGTCGTGTTTTTTCCATGGGTTCTTCAGCGACTTGCCGCGAAGCGAAGCAAAGGCACGAGAGACCCGACGGCGAGTGGATTTCGGCTGGATCACCTCGTCGATGAAGCCACGTTCTGCTGCCACAAATGGATTGGCAAAACGATCCTCATAGTCAGCCGCATGGGCCGCAATCTTGTCAGCATCCCCCAAATCGGCGCGATGGATGATCTCGGTCGCCCCCTTGGCACCCATCACCGCAATTTCAGCGGTTGGCCAGGCGTAGTTGAAATCACCGCGCAGGTGCTTGGAGGCCATCACGTCATAGGCCCCACCATAGGCCTTACGGGTAATCACGGTCACCTTTGGAACCGTAGCTTCGCCATAGGCAAACAGCAGCTTGGCGCCGTGTTTGATGACGCCGCCGTATTCCTGGCTGGTGCCTGGCAGGAAGCCCGGAACATCAACCAAAGTCAGGATTGGGATTTCAAAGCAATCGCAGAAGCGCACAAAGCGTGCCGCCTTGCGCGAGCTATCGATATCAAGACAGCCTGCCAGAACCATCGGCTGGTTGGCCACAATACCAACGGTCTGCCCCTCAAGGCGGATAAAACCGGTGATGATGTTCTTGGCGTAGTCTTCCTGGATCTCGTAGAAATCACCCTCGTCTGCCACCTTGGTGATCAGCTCTTTCATGTCGTAGGGCGAATTGGGATTTGCCGGGATCAATGTATCCAGGCTGTCTTCGATGCGACCTGGTTCATCAAAGAAGGGACGTACGGGCGGCTTTTCGCGATTGTTGAGCGGCAGGAAATCGACCAGGCGGCGGACTTCGGCCAAGGCCTCCACATCGTTTTCAAAGGCACCATCTGCGACAGAAGATTTCTTGGTATGGGTGGAGGCACCACCAAGCTCTTCGGCAGTAACGACCTCGTTGGTGACGGTTTTGACCACATCAGGGCCGGTCACAAACATGTAGGAGGTGTCTTTGACCATAAAGATAAAGTCGGTCATCGCGGGCGAATAGACAGCGCCACCAGCACAGGGCCCCATGATCACCGAGATCTGCGGCACGACGCCGCTGGCCATGATATTGCGCTGAAACACCTCGGCGTAACCTGCCAACGAGTCGACGCCTTCCTGAATACGCGCACCACCAGAATCGTTCAAGCCGATGATGGGTGCCCCATTTTGGATTGCCATATCCTGAATTTTGCAGATCTTCTGCGCATGAGTTGCCGACAGTGACCCGCCAAAGACGGTGAAGTCCTGGCTGAACAGATAGACCATGCGACCATTAATCGTGCCCCAGCCGGTAATCACACCATCACCGGCAGGCTTTTGTTCTTCCATGCCAAAATCGGTACAGCGATGCGAAACGAACATGTCGAACTCTTCAAAGCTGTCTTCGTCCAGCAGAAGCTCGATACGTTCGCGGGCGGTCAGCTTCCCACGCCCGTGTTGCGCATCAATGCGACGTTGACCGCCACCCAGCCGCGCGGCATTGCGACGGTCTTCCAGCTCGGACAGAATATCTTTCATGGCATAGGTCCCCATATAGAATTTGGCGCAGCTTATCGCGGCGCAGGAAGAGACCAAAGGCAATTCTCGCAAATTTGCAAATATTTTGCATACACCAGTCGCAAATCTGAATAACTGCTAACCCATCGAATATTGTTTCCAAAATCGATCCAATGCGACATATTTTTGCTGCAAAGCGTTCACTCTATGTTCAATTCTTTCGCCACATCATCCAGCTCACTTCAGCCGATATTGAGCAGGACGTTGAGTAGAACCATGCTAAGTCAAAACGAAATTATCGAAGCGATGCAATATGATCGCTTCCACTTCAGCAACCCGATAAACACCGCCCAGGAAGGGCGCATCCAGATCAGCTATCAGTTTGCAGGCGGTGGCGCGCCCGGGGATCTGCCGACAGCTGGACAATATGGAGGCTGGCGAGGCCTCAGCCCGGCCGAAAAGGCCAGCTTCGAGGCCGCCCTTGCCCATATAGAGACCTTTCTCAATGTCGACTTCGTCCAGGTGCAGCGCACCGCCGATCCAGATCTCAATGTCGCTGCAGTGGCGCTGCCCGGGGCCACCATCGGCAATGGCGGCTATTCGGTGCATTACCGCGGCAACACGATCACCCAATGGGATGGATTTGTCGCCTATGATGCCGACCTGGACCTTGCAGCCCATAGCAACATGGATCTTTTGTTGCACGAAATGGGTCATGCGCTTGGATTGCACCACACATTCGAGGCCAGCCAAGAGCTGCCGGACCCTTATGACAGCAACCTGTACTCCGTCATGTCCTACCGCCCCAACCCGCTGAACGGCGAAGATAGTGATGCGATGATGCTCTTTGATGTTCTGGCCCTTCAGGACATCTGGGGTGCGGCCGCCTACAATGAGGGGGACACCACCTATACCGGGTGCCGCAATCAGACCGTTGACAGCCTGTGGGACAGCGGCGGCGTCGATACCCTGAATGCAAAGGGGCGCAACAGTTCTGTGAGCCTCGACCTGCGTCAGGGCGCCTTTTCTTCCTTTGACGCGGATCATGACGTGGTGATCACCTTTGGAACTGAAATCGAGAATGCTTTTGGTGCCAAGGGAAGTGATCGCATTGTCGGCAATGAGCTCGACAACCTGTTGCTGGGCAAAGGTGGGCGGGATTACCTGTCCGGCAAACAGGGGAACGACAGGTTACAGGGGGGCTACGGCCGCGACACCCTGAAGGGGGGCAACGGCGAGGACTACCTGATTGGCGGCGGCAAGGGGGATCAATTGCGCGGCGGCAATGGCGATGACAAGCTGGTTGGCAACAGAGGCTGGGACAGACTGCACGGTCAGGGCGGAGATGACCTGCTGGTAGGAGGTCGCGGTCGCGACACCTTCATCTTCAAGAACCAGGGCGGCAATGACACGGTGCGGGATTTTTCCGTCGCAGATGATTGCCTCAAGATCCTGAGCTATGGAACATCTCGGCAGCTGCTAGAACAGGCAACCGACACCGCCGATGGCGTGTTGTTTGACTTTGGCGATGGTAACAGCCTCTTGCTCCGCGACGTCACTCTTGCCGTACTGAGTGATGACTTCCTGATTTGAGCCCACGACCAATAGACAATCCTCCGAGGCTGAACTAAGCCCTTAACATGCAAAGCACCCAGCCCCCTCGCCCCAAAGGCTTGAGCAAACCCCATATCGCCACTCTGATCCTACTCGCCGGTCTTTCGGCGCTGGCGATGAATGTCTTTCTGCCCTCGCTGCCCGGCATGGCCGAGCATTTCCAGGCAGACTACCGACTGATGCAGCTATCGGTAGCGCTCTATCTTGGGGTCAATGCTGCGGTGCAGATCGTGGTTGGACCCATTTCTGATCAGATGGGCCGTCGTCCCGTCATCCTGATTAGTATCGTTTTGTTCCTTCTGGCGACTTTGGGCTGTATCTATGCGCCCTCCGCAGAAGCGTTTTTGGTCTTTCGCATGTGCCAGGCCGCCATTGCCGCTGCCATGGTTCTCAGCCGCGCTGCCGTGCGTGACATCTATGATACCGATCAGGCGGCCAGCATGCTGGGCTATGTCACCATGGGCGTCGCCGTGGTGCCGATGGTCGGCCCGATCATTGGCGGCGTGCTTGATCAGGCCTTCGGCTGGCAGGCCAATTTCTGGCTGCTGATCCTGTTTGGAGCATTCGTCTATCTGCTCACCTATTTCGACTTTGGGGAGACCGCCCGAAAGAGCGGCAAGACTCTGGCCGCTCAATTTCGCGAATACCCGGAGCTGTTCAAATCGCCACGGTTTTGGGGCTACTCGCTGGCCTCAGGTCTCGCCTCGGGGGCGTTTTTTGCCTATCTCGGTGGTGCGCCCTTCCTTGGCGCGCAGGTTTACGGGTTAAGCCCGGCCCTGTTTGGCCTTTATTTCGCAGCCCCGGCTGTGGGCTATTTCTTCGGCAACTTCATTTCCGGACGCTATTCCGTCCGCATAGGCATCAATACGATGGTTCTGTGGGGCTGCGTGATCAACGGAGTCGGCGTCGGGATTTCCCTGGGGCTGGCACTGGCTGGCCTGGATAGCGTCACCTCGTTTTTCGGCTTCATGTGCTTTGTCGGCCTCGGCAATGGCATGGCCATTCCCAATGCCACGGCTGGCGCTATTTCCGTTCGCCCACATCTGGCAGGCTCAGCATCAGGGTTGAGCGGCGCGATCATGCTCGGCGGCGGCGCCGGGCTCAGCGCCATGGCCGGCTGGGTTCTGGTCCCCGGCACCACCGCCGTGCCCCTACTGTTGATCATGTTTGTTACAGCACTTCTGGGGCTTGCCTCTATTGCCCTGGTGATCAAACGCGAAAGATCCCTCGGCTAACCCCAGTCGGCCACCTCGCCTGTCGGGAACCCGGCAAACAGCCCGCCTGAACCTGGCTCAGCTCCTCTCACACGTTTGCATCCGCAGTATTTGCATTTATACAGAAACGCAGTCAGCGATTTGCAAAGGTGTGTATGATGGCTATCCAGAAACTCTATGCCGGTGCCAAACTGCGCGAAATGCGGTCGGGCCTCAAACTGACGCAGAAGGATTTTGCCGCCAAACTCGGCGTCTCGCTGCCCTATCTCAACCAAATGGAAAACAATAACCGACCGGTTTCGACCACCGTTGTTCTGGCACTGGCACAGGAATTCGGCATGGATGTCACCGAGCTGTCGGCAGGTGACAGTGAGCGTCTGGTCAGTGATATGCGCGAAGCCATGGCCGATCCGGTCTTTGCCGATGACGCACCACCATTGGCAGACCTGCGTCTGACAGCCTCGAATGCGCCCGCCCTCGCGCGCGCCTTTCTCAGCCTGCATCGCGCCTATCGACAGACCCATGAACGCCTTGCCTCTCTGGACGAAGCACTTGGACGCGAAGATTCCCGCATCCAGGCGAGCCCTTGGGAAGAAGTGCGCGATTTTTTCCACTACTGCGACAACTACATTGATGCGGTGGACCGCGCAGCAGAACGTTTTGCCGGATCTGCCGATGTACGCACGGCTGCCACCCTGGCACTGGAAAACGCGGGTATCACCATTACCTTTTGCGACATGGACGGGCTGCGCGGCTATGATGCCAACCAGCGCATCCTGCGCCTGTCCAATCAGTCCAGTCCGCCGACGCAGGTATTTCAGTTGCTGTTGCAGGTGGCCTTGCTGAGCCAGGACAGCCTGCTCGAAGCGACATTGGATTTTGCCCGTTTTCAAAGCGACGAGGCCCGCGCCATCGCCAAGATCGGCCTGGCCAACTACTTTGCCGGTGCCGCCCTGATGCCCTATGCCCGCTTTCTGGCCGCCGCACAGGAGGACCGCCACGATCTGGAACGGCTGGCCACCCGGTTTGGCGCCTCGATCGAACAGGTAGCCCACCGGCTGTCGACCCTGCAACGTCCCGGTGCCAAGGGCATTCCGTTTTTCTTTGTACGGGTTGATCAGGCGGGCACCATCACCAAACGCCATTCGGCCACAAGGTTGCAATTTGCCCGCTTTGGCGGTGCCTGCCCCCTTTGGAACGTACATCGCGCCTTTGAAACGCCCGGGCGTTTCCTGCGCCAGCTGGCAGAAACACCGGATGGGGTGCGCTATATCTCTCTGGCACGGGATGTGTCGAAATCGGGTGGCTCCTTTGGTTCACCCGTCCGGCGCTATGCCATCGCCTTGGGCTGCGAGGTGCGCCATGCGGATGCGCTAGTCTATGCGGATAATCTGGATATGAGCCACGCCTCAGCCTATGAGCCCATCGGCATTTCCTGCCGCATATGTGAGCGCCCCAATTGCCACCAACGCTCTGTGCCACCGCTGGAACGGCGGCTCAGCATCAACAATGATCAGCGGGGCATTTTGCCCTATGAGGTGAAATGACCGACAGCAATGGTACAGCTCCCTAACAGCGCGCGGCAGGATGTTCCGGGCGTGGTACAGCGCCGCCGAAGGAGAAGCTGGTTCGCAAAACGAAAAAGGGGACGCCAAGCGCCCCCGAAACTCGTTACAACACAACCGAACTTCCCTCAGGCCAACAAAAAACGGCCGTTTGGAAAATGTCTGATCGGGATCAGGCCTTGGCCAGAATTCCCCAGATTTCGTCTTTCAAAGCCCCGCGTTTTTTGCGCAGCTCAACTTCCACCAACTCCTCAACCGGCTCGACATTCGTCTCGGCCCGGTGCACAGCGCGGTTCACTTCGTGATAGTCGTCCGCCAGCTTTGAGAAATGCGAGTCAGACTGTTTCAGCTTGCTCATCGCATCAACTTTGTCTGGAAATTCTTCTGCCAGTTCATGGGGCGTGTTTGACACCTGTTCGCTCCTTATCTTAGGTTCGAATGCAGAATATGGTGCCGTGCCCTATGCGACCTTGACGCGGATCAAATAGAGACCTGTAAAATATACTTTTCGGCCATCATTTTTGCCGCAACGTCAAGAAAATGTTAACGATCCCATCTACGCGCACGATTCGACCAAAGAAAAACCGTCCCAACCGATAACAGCTGGGACGGTTTTCTTTTTCGGTAAAAGAGGCAGATGCCTTTAGCGCTGTCTCTCCTGCCAATTCTTGTGAAACCAGGCTTCAGCATTGGAGGATGGCAGGCGACGGCCCAAGATGTGATCTGATGCTTTCTCGCCCGTCATAATGGAAGGCCCGTTAAGGTTGCCATTGGTGATCCGCGGAAAGATCGAACTATCTGCAACGCGCAGCCCCTCGACCCCGATCACCCGGCATTCCGGATCGACCACGGCCATCGGGTCATCCAGTGCGCCCATCTTGCAGGTGCCGCAGGGATGATAGGCACTTTCGGCGTGCTCGCGGATAAACCCGTCCAGCTCTTCGTCGCTTTGCAGCGCTCCCCCGGGCTGGATTTCATGTTTGACAAAGGGTTTCATCGCATCCTGAGCAAAGATTTCCCGAGTCAGACGCACGCATTTACGAAAATCGATCCAGTCCTTTTCCGTCGACATGTAGTTGAACTGGATTTTCGGCGCATCTTTAGGGTCGGCGCTGGCCAGGGTGACCTCGCCCCGCGAGTCAGAACGCATCGGTCCCACATGCGCCTGAAACCCATGTCCTTCGGCTGCAGCCTGGCCATCATAGCGCACCGCAATCGGCAGGAAATGATATTGAATGTCAGGGTAGTCCACCCCCTTATCCGAGCGGATGAAGGCGGCGCTTTCAAACTGGTTTGAGGCCCCCAGTCCGGTCTTGCTGAACAGCCACTGCGCACCGACCCAGGCCTTGCCGAATATATTCCAGTACTTGAACAGGGTGATCGGCAGTTTAGAGGCAAACTGAAAATAGAATTCCAGATGGTCTTGCAGGTTCTGGCCCACGCCGGGACGATCCGCCACCACTTCGATGCCATGTTCAGCCAGATGTTTGGCCGGGCCAATACCTGATAGCATCAGCAATTTGGGAGAGTTGAGAGAGCTTGCCGCCAGAATGACCTCCACCCCAGCCTCGATCACTTCGATTTTGCCACCACGTTCCACTTCGACACCTGTGGCGCGCCCGTCCTTGATCACCACCTTCCGGGCAAGCGCGCGGATCATGTCGCAATTGTCCCGCTTCAGTGCCGGGCGCAAATAGGCATTTGCCGCCGACCAGCGCCGCCCCTTGTAGACCGTCATCTCCATCGGGCCGAAACCCTCTTGCTGCTCGCCATTGTAGTCTTCGGTGACCGGATACCCGGCCTGGGCGCCGGCCGAAACAAAGGCGTCATGCAGGGGGTTATCGCGAGGGCCTCGGGTGACATGCAGCGGACCATCCTTACCGCGCCAATCCGCATCGCCGCCCTGCCCGCGCGCATTCCAGGTTTCCATACGCTTGAAGTAGGGCAGCACATCGGCAAAGGACCAGCCCTGCGCACCGCTTTCAGCCCAGTGGTTGTAGTCGCCGGCATGGCCGCGCACATAGACCATTCCGTTGATCGAAGACGAGCCGCCAATCACCTTGCCACGCGGTGTGACCAGTTCGCGGTTGTCGAGATGCGGCTCAGGCTGCGATTTGTAGCCCCAATCATAAAGCGACATATTCATCGGATAGCTCAGCGCACCGGGCATCTGAATCAGCGGCCCTACATCCGTGCCGCCATGTTCGATCACCAGAACGGTCTTGCCCGCCTCCGACAGCCGGTAAGCCATGGCACAGCCCGCAGAACCTGCACCGACAATCACATAATCCGCTTTCATCACTTCTCTCCGTCAGCTGGCTGCGCAACAAAGCCGCCTCATACTTGGTCAGGGTCTGCTGAGGACGCACAGCGCCCTCAGCAGGGTCTCGTCAAACACCGAACCTATTGCCCTTTGGGGCAACGGGGCGGGTGGGTGGGCGTTGTCCCAAAGGGCAATCAGAACGCAGCCTCGACATCGCCCATGCGCACATAGACCGATTTCACTTGACTGAAGTTCTTGATCGCCTCTTTCGAGTTCTCACGCCCTACCCCAGAGGCTTTCACCCCGCCAAACGGCGCCTCGACGGGGGCGTCATTGTAGGAGTTGATAAAGCAGCTGCCTGCTTCCAGGTTTCCGATCACCCGATGTGCACGGGTGAAGTCCTTGGTGAAGACCCCTGCTGACAAACCGAATTCGGTATCATTGGCACGTGCCACAACTTCTTCTTCGGTGTCGAAATCCAGAACCGACATGACCGGGCCAAAGATCTCTTCGCGCGCGATGGTCATGTCGTCCGTCACATCAGCAAAGACGGTGGGTTCAATGAACCAGCCGGACTGATCGGCACGATTGCCGCCACAGATCAGACGTGCACCTTCCGCCTTGCCCTTTTCAATGTAGCCCAGCACGATGTTCATCTGGTTTTTGGTGACCATAGGGCCAAAGCTGGTGGCCTCATCCATCGGGTCGCCCATCACGGCATTGCCGACCCGTTCAGCCAGACGGGCCAGGAATTTCTCCTTGATGCCTTTCTGGACAAACACCCGCGTGCCGTTGGAGCAGACCTGGCCAGACGAGTAGAAGTTGCCGTTTATGGCGCCCCCCACGGCATTGTCGATATCGGCGTCATCAAAGACGATCATGGGTGATTTGCCGCCTAGCTCCATGGTGACATGCTTCATACCCTCAGCGGCGGCGGCGTAGACCTTTTTACCGGTTGGTACCGATCCTGTGAGCGAAACCTTGTCGACGCGCGGATCTGTAACCAGTGCGCCACCAACTTCGCCCATGCCCTGCACAACGTTGAAAACCCCGGCAGGCAGGCCTGCTTCATGCAGGATTTCGGCCACCTTCAGCGCACAAAGCGGCGTGGTTTCCGACGGTTTGAACACCATGGAGTTGCCACAGGCCAGTGCAGGTGCGCCCTTCCAGCAGGCGATCTGGGTCGGGTAGTTCCAGGCGCCGATGCCAACGCAGACGCCAAGGGCTTCGCGCACGGTATAGACCCAGTCTTCACCCAAGGGGATATGTTCACCGGTCAGGCTGCCGGCCAGGCCGCCGAAGTATTCAAGTGCGTCGGCACCGGATGTGGCATCCGCCACCAGCGTTTCCTGCAGTGGTTTGCCGGTGTCATATGTTTCCAAAACCGAAAGGTCGTGGTTGCGCTCGCGCATGATATCAGCGGCGCGACGCAGGATGCGGCCGCGCTCGGTCCCTGTCATCTTGGCCCAGGCACTTTGCGCCGCTTTTGCACTGGCAAGTGCCTGCTCGACGATGGCCGGGGTTGCCGCATAGACTTTTGTGATCTCTTCACCGGTGGCGGCATAGATCACCGGGATCGGCGTGCCGCTGGTGTCTTCGACGTAGGCGCCGTTGATGAAATGGCTGGCGGTGGGTTTTGCTGGATGGGTCATGTCGGGCTCTTTGTTTTAGGTCACGAAGAAGGAGAGGTTCGAAAGGCGGGGACTGAAGTGCGCAGACAGAGATCAGCGAGCGGCGTCCTGCTCGACCGACCACAGGTCAGGATCAGGTTTAAACGCTCTGTCATCTCAAGGCTCTCTCAATCAGCAAAAGGCCGCCCCCCGAAATCTCGGGGGGCGGGAAAGTCATAGGGTTAGTGAACGGAATCGATCCGGTGGAAATCGAGGGTGTTTTCCTCGGGCGAGGATGAAATCGCCATCACTTCGCTGCGCTTTGCGACCACGATATAGGTGAGGCAAGCGATATAGATGCCAATCACCACGGTGCCGATCCACTGGATCTGCAGCCACTGGCTTTCAAAGGCCAGCGTCAGGCCAAACAGCACCACAGCATTGCCAAGCACATAGGGAATGGTCCCAAAGCGTTTGGCAGACAGGTTCAGGTTGTCGGTATAAAGGCGGATCAGCGAGTCAAACGAGTTGATCACGAAGATAATGCCCACAATCACCATCGACACATTGATCAGCAGCGTCGTCTCAATGCTGTTCAGGTGATAGTAATACAGAACCGAGAACCAGATCCCCAGCGGGATCGACGGGAACACCAGCAGCGCGGCCAGCACCTGCCAAGTTTTCAAACCTCCGACAAAGCGCGAGGTGAATTGACCAATCATGATCGACCAGGCGAACCACCAGAACAGGTAGAATTCGTGGTAGTCGGTCAGCGGCAGGATGAACTTGTGGATATTGGCAAAATAGCCACCAATATCGCCTGCAGTACTCGCAAGTTCTCCCAGCCCCATACCTGCATAGGCCCACATGCCCAGGATCAGGGCGAGGAACAGCGCTGTTGATCCAACGGACAGGATTCGTACGTATTTGATGTCGGTCGAAGAGAACGCCGCAAACAGGATAACCAGGAAGGTGATGACATAGAATGCCGGGATCACCGTCTCGCCGTCGCCCATGAAGGTGGCATAATATGGCAGATAAACAAGAAACAACGCACCGGTAAAGGCACAGGTGCCGATGATGACGATGTTGTTGATCCATTTGACCAGTGGAATTTCAAAGAACTTCACCCGGGGTTCGATCACACAGAAGTAGAATGTGGTCAGGAAATAGAAGCCCCAAATCAGAAAGCCCCAGAACCCGAATTCAAGCGCCAGCGGGTTGGTGAACCCGTAGGCAGGCTCGGTCGCCACATCCGCATAAAGCGGGAAATCCCAGGCCAGCGGAAACATGATCAGTCCCACATCCAGGCCAGAGGTGAAGAGAATTGCGATGAAGGTGAACAGATGCACCGGCGTCACGCCGACGTTGCTCACGTTCCACCACTTGATGGTGCAGAAGATTACCAGCGCAAACGCCAGCAAAACACCTGCAGAAATGATGAGTGTCATATGTCCCTCCCATGACGGGCTGTCGTCGCCCTAGAACATGGGAGAGATTTTTAACATGGAAATCAAATTGACCAAACACAATTCTGAACAGCCATTCAAGTTTCCGCGTGACAATAACAACAGTTGAAACCTGAACGCAGCTGGCGCAAAACTGCATCATGGGAAGAAAACGTATTAGAGACATTCGCAACGAAGAACTGATCGAAGCCACCATCGTGGCGGTGCATGAACGCGGCTACTCTGTTGTTACAATGGCGGAAATTGCACGCGAAGCCGGAGCGTCAGCGGCCTCGATCAACTATTACTTCGGATCCAAGGAAGGGTTGATGGAGGCCACAATGCGGCATTTGCTGCGAAAGTTGCGCCACGCCATGATTGAAGGTTACGCAAAGGCAGACACGCCAAAGGAGCGGCTTTATGCGGTGATGGATGCCAATTTTTCCGATGCACTTTTCACCGTGCCTCAGTGCAGCATCTGGATGCAGTTCTGGGCCAACGCGCCGTATTCCCCGCGATTGTCACGTCTGCATCGAATCAATCGCAGCCGCGTCAGCAGCCATGTACGCGCCGAATTGACCAATCTGCTGCCCGCAGACCGTGTCGAGACAGCCCGCCGGGCCCTGCAGTGCTATATGGATGGTGTCTGGCTTCAGGCGGCGCAATCGGACGACAGGCTCAACCCCGAAACGGCACGAAATGATGCCCATCGCGTGGTCGATCTCACCCTCTCATGACGGCAGCTGAACCTGGGCATCGCGCTGGTTCGAGTGTTCACTGATCGGCCCCATGCGCCCGGCGGCAAGGTCCCGCATCGAAGCGGTGCTTCGGCATGGAAACCCCGGGGAGGCCAGAGTCGTCCCTAGGGGCCCAGTTTGCGGTAGCGCAATTCAGTGCCCCTGGGGAGGTAATTCAGGACCAGATCATTGTCAGTCAGTTCCTTGACGACATAACAAAGACCGGTTCCTCCCTGGCTGTCCCACGTATAAAGATATGGCCCTTCGGAGTCGAATTCGCCGCAGTAGCGCATCACCGACAGATATTCCATGGAGGTAAGCGAGCCATCGTAGCTGTTCTGGCGGCCACTACCAAAAACCTTGAATTGGTCATTGGCATCCTTCACCGAATACCAATTGCCCTGCAGGCGTTTCAGGATCAGGTCCTCTGCATTGGCCGGGCGGGTTTCCAGATGGCGCAGCACCACATCTACCGTGGTATCGAACCGCCCGGCCCAGTCCCCTTCCAGCCGGACGGGGTCTCCGGGGGCCAGCAGATCAATGACCTCGAAAATCTCTTCCGAGGTCCGACCATCCTCCAAAACATTAAATTTCCGACCACCCCCGACAAAGAAACAAGTCCGTTTGGCGCGCTGGAACAATGAGGTGCAGCCATGGAAAATAGCCTCACCACGATAAGGAATACCCCAAACACCCTCGGCGGGCTGGGCCGTTTCGCTCTCGGCGCCTTTGCTGGATAACGTTGAATGCTCGCCGACCAGCTGCGTATAACCCGCAGCCCCTTTGCCGACATCAATCTTTGCAAAATAGGATCTGTCATAGCCGCGCTGCTCACAACCACCGTCGCCTCGGATCGTAAAGACGTCGGCTTGGGTGCAGAACGAGACCCGATCATGATCAAATTTCCAGCCATCGCCTTGAGCGAGGTAGTAATAAAAGCGGAACTTGAGCGGGCCAAGGATCGGACTGACGCAGGCCTCTGGTTCCAGCTGCCACCAGCCTTCTGAAACCCAGCCCCCGTCAAGTTTGTAGCCAATCGCAACGGACTGCGAGTCATACGTGTCATTGCAGATTTCCAAGTCTGCCCAAGCCGGATTGACCAGCCACAGCATCCAAAAAGCCAAAGCAAATCCACACCTGGCACCCTGCCTTTCCATATTCGAAACCCCTGCACCCTCGCCAAAGCATGGTCCTACACTTGGATTGTAACACAAATACGAAAACTACACTTTTGTTGCAGTATCAGGGGGGGTTATCGCCCGCCGCTTCAGCACCGCCTCACGCCAGGTTATGAAACTGATCGCCGCCAAAATCAGACCGCCACCTAAGACGACCCAGATATCTACCGGTTCAGCAAAAACCAAAGCTCCGAGCAATGTCGCCCAAATCAGTTGAAGAAAGGTAACTGGCTGGGTCACCGTCACCGGGGCTGCGGCAAAGGCCAAAGTCATGGTAAAGTGGCCGGCGGTGGCAAAACAGGCGACCGCAAAAAGTATCGCCAGCTCCTCAAAACTGGGGGTCACCCAAACAGCCAAGGCAAAAGGCGCCAGACCCAGCGTGACCCAGATCGACAGCATGGCGACCACAACCGTCGGATTGGTGCCATCGACAGTGAATTTTGCCAACAGATAAGAGGCCCCAAAAGCCAGGGCCGTGAACAGCATGGCAATATGCCCCGGAGAGATTTCACGAAATCCCGGCCGCAGGATGATCACCGCTCCGACCAGAGCCACCGCAACCGCTGCCAGCCGCCGCGTTGCCAGCTTTTCGCCCAGAAACAGGGCAGCCCCCAGTGTGACATAGACGGGCGAGAGATAATTCATCGCCGTCACCTCGGCCAAGGGGATCTGCGTCATGGCAAAGAACCACAGGATCACACCGCCACTGTGCACAACGCCCCGTCCTGCGAACAGCAGCCACAACCGCGGTGTCAGCTGCACCCGGCGCAGCGCTCCCGCCATTGGGATCAGGAAAACCAACCCCAGAAGATAGCGTAAAAAGGCAGATTGCGCAGGTGGGATTCGATGACCAAGAAACTTCACCAAGGCGGTCACGGCGACAAAGCACAGTCCCGTCACCAGCATCCAGAATGCTCCTCGAAGAGGATTGTCCTGGCGGGGTTGCATATCTGTCATCGCGCTCATGGCAAGAACAGAACACCCAAAGCAAGGTCGGCACAACCCTTCACAAGACAATTACCTCATTTGAGGGAAAGCTCTACTTAAGACAATGACCGGACTGCGGCATGCTCGCCCTCTCAAAGCAGCACGAGCTTTGCTGCAATCGCCCACATGGTGAGACCAACAATGACATCCAGCACCTGCCAAGCCCGGGGGCGGGCAAATACCGGCGCCAGAAGGCTGGCGCCATAGCCCAGCGAAAAAAAGAAGGTGAAGCTGGCAATCACCGCCCCGATCCCAAAGACCAAAGGATCCGGATCCTGCGAGGAAATCGATCCCAATAGAACGACCGTATCCAGATAGACATGCGGGTTGAGCCAGGTGAGCGCCAGAACCGTGGCCAGCACCGGCCACAGCGCGCGCTCTGCGGTCTCGCCCTCCTCGCTGAGCAGCGCTTCGCCACCTTTCCAGGCCGCAATCAGGCTGCGGGTCCCGTACCAGAGCAAAAAGGCTGCACCGCCAAAGCGCATCACAGGCTCAAACCAGGGCAGTTGCACCGCCAGTGTACCAAAGCCGAGCACCCCCGCCGCGATCAGCAGTGCATCAGAGGCCGCGCAGGTCAGCACAATGGGCAACACATGCTGACGCCGCAGCCCCTGACGCAAAACAAAAGCGTTCTGCGCGCCGATAGCCAGGATAAGGCTAAAGCCGAGGACAAATCCGGAGAGAAGACTTGGGTGCATAGTGCGCCATCCTTAGGTTCTACGCAGACCAGGGCCATGCAATGAGTTACTGGCTTTGACTAGCCCCCCGCACAAGTGTAGTAAATTTAATTATGATAACCTTGATTAAGTATGGCTAATGAAATTTGATCCGAACCATCTGGCCGCACTGGCTGCGGTGCTGCGCCTTGGCTCCTTTGAGGCCGCGGCTCATAACCTGTCAGTAACCCCCTCTGCGGTGTCCCAGCGTATCAAGGCGCTGGAAGAGCGCGTGGGCACAGCCCTGATAAAACGCGCCCTGCCCTGTCGTGGCACTGATGCCGGGCTGCGTCTGGCCAAACACGCGGAAGATATCGCCCTGCTCGAGGGGCTGGTTTCCAAGGAGCTGATGCTTGATGGCGACGTCAGCTCATCGCCACATCTGCGCACGGCCATCAATGCTGACAGCCTAGCCACCTGGTTTATCCCGGCGATGGCGGCCACGCCGGACCTGTTGTTTGACCTTGTCATCGACGATCAGGACCACAGCGCCGACTGGCTGAAGCGCGGCGAGGTCTCTGCAGCCGTCACCGCCCATGACAAACCCAGCCCCGGCTGCGACGCCTACCCGTTGGGGGCGATGCGCTATATTGCGACCGCCAGCCCGGCCTATATGGCGCGGAATTTTGCGCAGGGACCAACGCGAGAAACCCTGGCCCAGGCCCCCTGTCTCACCTTCAATGCCAAGGACGCATTGCAGCAACGCTGGCTGGAACAGAATTTTGGCAAAGGACTCAGCCCGCCTGCGCATTTCCTGCCATCGACCCAGGGCTTTGCAGATGCCGCCTGTGCCGGGCTGGGCTGGGGCATGAACCCTGTTGGTCTGGTTGCACCGGCGCTTGCCTCGGGTGACTTGGTGCCACTTTTGCCGGATGCAGCACTCGACATCGCGCTGACCTGGCAGGTGAGCCGCGTTATGGCCCCGGCGCTGGTGCCCCTGACCAAGGCAGTGCTAAGCTCAGCACGGGATCACCTGATCCAGCCGCCCTCGTGAAACCCGACGCTTCCGCCAGAGCCCGTGCCTTTGGTGACAAATCAAATGACTAGGACGATACTGCATGTTTGCCAAATCCGCCCTCGCCTACGCGCCTTTACCGCTGCCTGACCGCACTGACTATGCGCCCGCAGAAATGCAGTCACATGCGGATGAGTTTCTCGCCCATATGCAGCGTCGCCACACCGTGCGCGATTTCACCGACCAACCCGTGGCGCGCAGTGTGATCGAAAGCTGCATCCGGTGCGCAGGCTCAGCGCCCTCCGGGGCTAACCACCAGCCTTGGCATTTCGTCGCCATCGCCAATCCGGCGCTGAAACAACAGATCCGCGCCGAGGCGGAAGAGGAAGAACGCCGGTTCTATGCCGGGGGCGCCGGGGATGAATGGATAAAGGCGCTGGAGCCGATTGGCACCAATGAGGACAAGCCGCACCTGACAACCGCGCCCTGGCTGATTGTGGTCTTTGCCCAGCGCTGGGGAGAGTTCGACGATGGCAGCCGCTATAAGAACTATTACGTCCCCGAAAGCGTCAATATCGCCACCGGCTTCCTTCTCGCGGCGCTTCATACGGCGGGGCTTTGCAGCCTGACACATACGCCCAACCCGATGAAGTTTCTCAATACCGCATTGGGGCGACCAGCGTCGGAAAAGCCCACAATGATCATTGCAGTCGGCCATCCCGCTGCAGAGGCCAAGGTGCCCAGTGTTGCAAAGCTGAAAAAACCGCTGGAAGAGATCTCGACGGTGTTTGAATGACCGCATTACAAGCATTTCTTTCCGCATGAGCCGGGCTGCGCAGTCTTTGACAGGCAGTCTGGTCTGGCATCTGATAGTGCCACGTGGAGGTGCCCTGCTGATCTGGTGGGGGCTGAACCAACTGGTGCAACTGCCACCTGCCCTGCTTTGGGGCCTGATCGCTGTTGATGCGCTTTTGCTGCTTTGGGCTGCACGGGCACATCTGCGCAGCGCGGATGCCCATATGCGCGGCTCCGGTGCCATGGCACCTGTCTGGGGCGGCTATTTGGTGTTGCTGTTTTTCATTCTCGCCTCTGTGGTTTTGTGGTGGCAAGCGATCCTGATCGCCCACCGACCAGCAGAAGGCCTTAGCTATGCCGAACAGCGCAACCTGGCGCGTGCAGCCCAGTATTCCCTGACCCTGTCAGAGGATGAAACCAGCCTGCACTTTGACGGCACGGTGACTTTTGGGCTGACCAAGCGACTAAAAGCGCTGCTAGAGCAACACCCTGAGCTGCAAAAACTGCAGCTAAGTAGCCCCGGTGGCCTGATCTATGAGGCGCGTGGCGCTGCAAGCCTGCTGCAGGCGCATAACATCGAAACCGAAGCACTGGGACTTTGTGCCTCGGCCTGCACCCTGATCTTTGTCGCCGGAGAGAGCCGCAGATTGGCGGCTGGGGCCAGGCTTGGATTTCACGGCTACGCGCTTGAACATTTTGGCAGCCTGCCGCAGATCGACCTTGCAAAGGAGCAGGCCAAAGACCGCGCATCTCTGCTGCGACAGGGGATCTCTGCCGATTTTATTGACCGGATCTTTGCCACAGCGCCCAGCGATCTTTGGCAGCCATCTAAGAAGCGTTTGGCCGCAGCCGGTGTTCTGGCCCCAAAGCCATAATTTGAAATCAAAAAACCCCCGAGGACCTCGGGGGCTTTTTGTCTTCTTTCAAATTGAGGTGGCGTCTCAGAGCTGCGCCATCACTTCGTCGGAGGCTTCAAAATTGGTGGTGACACGCTGGACGTCATCATCATCTTCCAGCGCATCCACCAGCTTCATCAGCTTTTGCATGCCTTCAAGATCCATCTCTGTCGTGGTGGTCGGCTTCCAAACCAGTTTGGTCGACTCAGACTCACCCAGCTCCGCTTCCAGAGCGTTTGACACATCATTCAGGTCGCTGTCGGCGCAATAGATGGTATGGCCATCTTCAGAGGATTCCACATCCTCGGCGCCGGCTTCGATGGCGGCCATCATCACGGTATCGGCGTCGCCGACCTCTGCCTTGTAGGTCACTTCGCCCTTGCGGTCGAACATGAACCCAACCGACCCTGTCTCGCCGAGGTTGCCGCCGTTCTTGGAGAAGGTCGAGCGCACGGTGGAGGCAGTGCGGTTTTTATTGTCGGTCATCGCTTCGACAATGACGGCAACGCCGCTGGGGCCATAGCCCTCGTAGCGGATTTCATCATAGTTTTCAGCGTCACCGCCGATGGCCTTTTTAATGGCGCGGTCGATCACATCCTTGGGCACAGACTGGCTTTTGGCTTCTTTGACGGCCATGCGCAGACGGGGATTTTTATCGACATCCGGGTCGCCCATCTTGGCGGCCACGGTGATCTCCTTGGCCAGTTTGGAAAACAGTTTTGACCGCACAGCGTCCTGACGACCTTTGCGATGCTGGATGTTTGCCCATTTTGAATGGCCTGCCATGGTAGATCCTTTGTAACGTGCATGCATTAATTGGCGCTCATATAGCCTCCTCGGGCACCTGCTTTCAAGCACTCCTGTCCCACTGCGCCTGCAAGCCTGCCCCTACGGGGTCCTCAATGGCCGCTTGTCCCTGCCGTGCCAGGCGCTAAAGTGGCGCCATGACATTTGAACAGACCGCGCTTTTCGCCATTTTCGCCGCCGTTTTCGCCCTCCTGCTGTGGGGGCGCTACCGCTATGATATTGTCGCCTTTTCCGCCCTGATGGTCGCCGTGGTCATGGGCTTGATCCCGACCAAAGACGCCTTTGCCGGATTTGGCCACCCAGCGACGCTGGTGGTGGCACTGGTGCTGATAGTTTCGGCCGGGCTAGTGCGTTCCGGCGCGGTGTTTCTGATCACCCGGACATTGGTGGACAGCTCGCGTTCATTGGGCGGCCATATCGCCTTGATGGGCGGCATTGGTGCGGTGCTTTCGGCGTTCATGAACAATGTCGCAGCACTGGCTCTGCTGATGCCTGTCGACATACAGACGGCGCGCAAAGCAGGGCGTGCGCCCGGGCTCAGTCTGATGCCACTGTCTTTTGCCACCATTCTGGGCGGCATGGCGACGCTGATCGGCACCCCGCCCAATATCATCATCGCCTCGATCAGACAGGAAACCTTGGGGGAGCCGTTTGGCATGTTCGATTTCGCCCCCGTTGGTGGTATTGCCGCCATCGCAGGGTTGATCTTTGTGGCGCTGGTAGGCTGGCGCCTGATCCCACAGCGCGACACCGGTGCAGGCAATTCCGAAGCCCAGCTGGCGGACTACATCGCCGAACTCACTGTGCCAGAAGGATCAGAGCTGATCGGTAAACGATTGGGCGCCTTCGACAAAGAGGCCGAACAGGCTGATATTGCCATTCTGGGGCTGATCCGCGATGGCAAACGCCGCTATGGCCGTGCTGCCGGCTCCCTGCTGAAGGCAGGCGATGCGCTGGTGATCGAAGCCACCCCTGAAGCCCTGGATGAATTCCGCACCGCTCTGAAGCTGGATTTTGCCGACGCCGCGCGCCAGGAAAAGCTGACAGCCGCAGGCGAAGGTCTTGAGCTGATCGAGGTGGTGGTGCCGGAAACCGCCCGCATCAATGGTCGCTCGGCGCAATCCTTGGGGCTGGCCTGGCGACAAAACACCGTTTTGCTGGGTTTGTCCCGCCAGGGGCGGCGCATGACAGACCATATCCGCCAGAGCGAAATCGAGGCCGGAGATATCCTGTTGCTGCTCTGCCCGCGCGACCACGGTGCCGATGTCACCGAATGGCTGGGCTGTCTGCCGCTGGCAGAACGCGGCCTTGCCGTTACTGCCAATGACAAGACCTGGGCCGCGATCGGGTTGTTCGCCTTGGCCGTATTGGCCGCCTCTCTGGGGCTTATCTATCTGCCGGTGGCGCTGGGACTGGTGGTGGTTGCCTATGTGTTGACCAAAATCCTGCCAGTCGCAGAAATCTATGACCACGTGGAATGGCCGGTGGTGGTGCTTTTGGGGTCGATGATCCCGCTGGGGGCTGCGCTGGATGCTTCGGGCGGCACGGCGTTGATTGCCACCGCCCTGATCGACCTTACGCAGGGGTTGCCCTCTTGGATGGTTCTCACAGTGCTGATGGTGGTGACGATGACGCTGTCGGATGTATTGAACAACACTGCCACTGCCATTGTCGCCGCCCCGGTCGGCATTCAGATGGCCAATACGCTTGGAGTGTCCCCGGACCCATTTCTGATGGCAGTGGCCGTTGCGGCCTCGGCGGCCTTCCTGACCCCAATTGGCCACAAGAACAACACGCTGGTACTTGGCCCCGGTGGCTATCACTTTGGCGATTATTGGCGGATTGGCCTGCCGCTGGAAATTCTGGTCATTGCGGTCTCGATCCCCTCGATCCTGTTGTTCTGGCCACTGTGAGCGCCCCTTCCGCCTGATGGCAGCACTGATGACCTGACGGCAGTGTGCTATCGGGGAGCGAAAGAATTGCCCCAAAGCACAACCTGCGCATAGGCTGTAGCTCACAGCAGGATTTGGAGGCACAAATGGCGGACGGTTCGCAAAACAGCGCAGATGTGATCATTGTCGGGGCCGGGCTCGCCGGCTTGACCGCCGCCTGCGAGCTTGGTGATCGCGGCAAGCAGGTTATCCTGCTGGATCAGGAACCCGAACAGTTTTTAGGCGGCCAAGCCCACTGGAGCCTTGGCGGCCTGTTCATGATTGACACACCCGAGCAACGGCGCATGGGGGTGACCGATTGCCATGATCTGGCCCGACGCGATTGGGAAGGCAGTGCCCAGTTTGATCGCGACGAGGACCACTGGCCCCGGCAATGGGCCCGCGCCTATCTTGATTTTGCTGCCGGAGAAATGCGGCCCTGGCTGCATGACATGGGGATGCGCTGGTTCCCGGTGGTAGGCTGGGCCGAACGCGGTGGCAGCACCGCCGAAGGCCACGGCAATTCCGTCCCGCGCTTTCACGTCACCTGGGGCACTGGTCCCGGTGTCGTTGCCCCTTTTGCCCGCCGCCTGCAGGCCCATATCAGTGCCGGGCGGGTCAAAACCCGGTTCCGTCATCAGGTCAGCCATATCATTATTCAGGCCGGTGAAGTCAAAGGTGTTTCCGGCGAAGTGCTGGCTGCGGATAGCGCGCCGCAGGGCGCACAGACCAACAGACAGGAGATCGGCGAATTCGAAGTCTACGCGCCCTCGGTGATCATCGCCTCTGGCGGCATCGGTGGCAATCTGGATCTGGTGCGCAAGAACTGGCCGCGCGACCGTCTGGGCGAGCCACCCGAAAACATGGTTGCGGGTGTGCCCTTCCATGTGGATGGGCGGATGATCCCTATCGCAGAAGCCGCAGGTGGCCATGTGATCAATGGCGACCGCATGTGGCATTATACAGAAGGGCTGCGCAATTGGGATCCGATCTGGCCCAACCACGGTATTCGCATCCTGCCAGGCCCTTCGTCGATGTGGTTCGACGCCCTGGGCGACCGGCTGCAGGCCCCCTGCCTGCCAGGGTTCGACACGCTGGCAACCCTGAAAGAGATCCTGAAAACCGGACATGACTACAGCTGGTTTGTGCTCAGCCAGAAGATCATCGAAAAAGAGTTTGCCCTGTCAGGATCGGAACAGAACCCCGATCTGACCTCTGGCAAATGGATGGAGGTGATCCGGTCCCGCCTGCTGTCACGCGGTGGTGCCCCGGCCCCGGTCGAAGCTTTCAAAAAGCATGGCGCCGATTTTGTTGTAGCTGAGACCCTGTCCGAGCTGGTCTCGGGCATGAACCGAATTGGCAAGGTGCCCCTAGATGAGACGCATCTGCGAAGCCAGATCGAGGCCCGCGATGCCCAGATGGACAATCCCTTTTCCAAAGACGCACAGGTCATCGCCATCAATGCCGCCCGCAATTATCGCGGCGACCGGCTGATCCGCACCGCCAAACCACATCGTATTCTGGACCGCAAAAACGGCCCGTTAATTGCGGTGCGCCTGAACATTCTGACACGCAAGACGCTGGGCGGCTTGCAGACCAATCTCGACAGTCAGATGGTTGGAGCAGATGGCGCAGCGGTTCCAGGCCTGTTTGCGATTGGCGAAGCTGCGGGGTTTGGCGGTGGCGGCTATCATGGCTACAATGCGCTGGAGGGTAGTTTTCTTGGCGGCTGCATATTCTCAGGCCGTCAGGCCGGACGATCAGATATCATCGCCTGAAAGTGAGGGCGTAGTTACTAGATCCGCTCCCAAGGCATCGCCTCCCTGTTCAAAAGCCAGTGGTTAACAGCGCACAAAGCCCTCCCACGCAGATGCGGCCATCTTGTTGAAAGGCTTTTCCCTTGGGCCCGGCGCCGTGCCGCTGCGCGGCGGCTAGCTTTTGCAGGCTGCGTCGTCTGCACACGCTCTCTTCAGCGATCGGTTTTTGGGTGTCAGTTTATCTGTGGGACGAGACGTACCAGGATATCAGCGTGATCCTTCATCTCGCCTTGCACCTTGGGCAGCACAGGCACCACAGTGTCGCTGACGAACACCAGCTTGCCTTGAACAGTTACCCGGGCGGAAACCGCATAGCTGTGCCCCGGTAAGATCTCCCGATCATGAAAGCTGAGATGATAGCGCGCAGGCACCCCCAACAGAGGGTATTCTGCCGCTGCAAGCAGCGGTGCAGGCGCATCCGCGATGGTTACATCGCGTAACTCCACCCGCAGACGGGCCTTGGGCGGAACGGCGATCCGCTCATGATAGGTGACGGAGCCTGACAGCTCTCCGGCCAAGACCCGTGACACCAGCGCTATGGTCAAAGCAAGCGCCAGAAGTCCCACCAGGAACCCACGTCTGAATGTCATGGAACTGCTCTCCCTCACTGACACGCCTCACGAACTGGCCTCTGCGGCAAGCTTATTTGTGGCAAAGCGTTTAAAATGATATGGGAACGGGGCTCGTCGTTTACACCCAGCACATTGAAATTTCGGCGAAGTTTTGCCCATAGGCAATCCATGCAACACGTTTAGCTACGGCGCTGGCTTACTGATAAGTCCCTTCCTACAACGGCCAGAGAAAGGGAATGATCGCCGAGGCCAAAAGCCCGATGCTGAAGTTCAACGGAATACCGACACGCAGGAAGTCGGTGAATTTGTAGCCGCCGGGGCCATAAACCAGCATATTGGTCTGATAGCCAATCGGGGTCGCAAAAGAGGCCGAGGCCGCAACCATGACCGCCACCACCAGCGGCCGGGGGTCCACCCCCATCGCCTGTGCCAGACCTACGGCAATAGGAGTCACCACCACCGCCACCGCGTTATTGGACACCAGCTCTGTCAGCACCGAGGTCAGAAGATAGATCGCCCAGATTAGAACGAAGGGTGGCAACCCCGTCAGGGACGGTGCGATGGCATTGGCAATCAGGCTCACCGCTCCGGAGCTTTGCAGAGCGGCACCAATGGCCAGCATGGAAAAGATAAGCGCCAGAAGTCTTCCATCAACAAAGGAAAACGCCTCGTCCGCATCGATGCAGCGGGTGATCAGCACCAGAGCAACCACAATGACCGAAAGCATCAAGATCGGCGCGACCCCCAGTGCTGCCAGCGCCACGATCGACAACAGGCCGACAATGGCCAGCGGCGCATGGCTGCGCCGATAGGCGCGCTGGGTCGGCTGTGAGACATCCGCCATATCCGTATCTGCCGCCAGACGCTGGATATCACCTGGCGCTCCTTCCAGCAGCAGCGTGTCACCAACGCGGACTACCAAATCATCGAGCTGCACACCAATATTCTGATTGCGCCGATGCACGGCCAGTACGTAAACCCCGTAACGACGGCGCAGACGCATCGCCCCTAGCGAGCGTCCCACCAGCCGACAACCCGGTGTGATCAAAACTTCAACCGTCTTGGTCTCGACCGCTGAAACCTGATCCACCCGCTTCAGCTCCTTGTTGGTCTGCAGGCTTAGAAGTTCGGTCATCTCAGTGCGCAAAACGACGCGGTCGCCAACCTGCAGCTCTACACCTTTCAGGTTACGCCGCAGCGAAATGTCACCGCGCACAAGGTCGATCAGGCGCACACCAGGGCGTTTGAACAGTTGCACCCCGGTGACTTCACGGCCAATCAGATTACTCTCCGGCGGGATCACCGCTTCGGTAAAGAACTTCATCTTTGACCGGTCACTCAGCAGGTTTGCCATACTGTCGCGATCCGGCAGCAGACGTGGCGCGATGAAACGCAGATAGATCATTCCCCAGACGACCAGCACCAGCCCCAGTGGCGTCACCTCAAAGATGGAAAACGGCGCCAACCCCTGCGCCCGTGCCACCCCATCCACCAACAGGTTGGTCGAGGTGCCGATCAGGGTCAGTGTGCCACCCAGAATGGCCGCGTAGCTGAGCGGGATCAGCATCTTCGAAGAGGAAACCCCAAGCGTGCGTGATATCTGTACAAACACCGGTATCATCACCACCACGACAGGTGTGTTCGAAACCACAGCCGAGGCGGTGACCACAAAGACCATCAACAAAGCAATCGCGCGTTTCGGGCTGACCTCTGCCTGTTTGCGCGCGCGCCGTAAAAGCATCCAACGCCCCGGTCCGCACCAGCGCGCCCATGATGATGAACATGGCGGCAATGGTCCACGGTGCCGGGTTTGCCAGCACCGCGAGGGCGTTTTCGTAAGGCAGTACACCGGTGATCAACATCAGCGAGACCCCGGCCATGGCGACCACTTCGGTGGGGTAGATCTCGCGCAGGAAGGCCACAAACATAAGGCTGACAATGGCCAAAGTCAGGATCGCACTGCCGTTTTGGGAAAAGTTGATCAGATCCATACGTGCCGACTGCCTTCAAATTGGTGCCGAAGCAAAGCACCGCTGGAAAACCAGCAGGCCGCTCCGACCAGCGATGAGTTTCCCCCATCGCCCAAGGCGGAGCAAGCGTTTCATGCCAGGACAGGCTCCCTGTCCCGGCATGAAGGACTTTTACAACAATTCCGGACTGTTCCAGGAAAGATCATCTCAAATTTTCGCCAGGTGAAGATCAGCTTTGCGGCCCGGATGGCTGCAACAGCCCCCCATTGCGCACCATATGAATTTCCTTGGCTTCGCCAGTGCGGTCATCTGTGACCACCAATGCGCCGGAAAGGGTTGCTTCGCCTTCAGCCGGGGTAAAGCGGCTTTTGGGCATGCCAGTCAAAAACCGGCGCATCGGCTCGGCCTTTTCCATGCCAATGACCGAATTGTAGTCACCGCACATACCCGCATCCGTCAGATAACCGGTGCCATTGGACAGGATCTGCGCGTCCCCCGTTGGAACATGAGTATGCGTGCCCACCACCAGCGAGGCGCGCCCATTGCAGAAATGCCCCATAGCCATTTTCTCCGAGGTCGCTTCGCAGTGCATGTCAACAATGATGGCCTGTGCCAGCCCGCCACGCGGATGTGATTTCAGCACCGATTCGACCGCACCAAAGGGATCATCAAAGGCGCGTTTCATGAAGACCTGCCCCAGCGCCTGTGTCACCAGCACCTTGCGTCCACCAGGCGCGTCAAATAGCCGATAGCCGCGTCCAGGCGCGCCCTTGGCAAAATTCAATGGTCGGATGATACGCGGCTCTTTCTCGATGAACTGCAGCATGTCCTTTTGGTCAAAGGCATGATCGCCCAGCGTCAGGCAATCAGCCCCCGCATTCAGCAACAGCTTGGCATGATCCGCGCTGAGCCCCATGCCATTGGAGGCATTTTCGCCATTGACCACAACAAAGTCGAGCCGCCATTCCTGCCGCAGACGGGGCAGGTTCTCGGTGATGGCGCGGCGCCCGGCGCGGCCCATCACATCGCCTAGAAACAGAATTCGCATCTGCGTTTCCTAGGCTGCGCAAGGCCGCAGAACAAGAGGTTGCCGCCAGTGCCACAACGCTTTTTGCAGCAATTGATGCGTTTTCCGCCGCCGCGAGCCAAGGATCGCCTAGTCTATCATCCTGTCTAGTGGCCAAATTGCAGGATACGGCTCTCAGTTATCACCATATCCAGCGGCTGGTCTGTCGCCTCCAGCGGCAGTGCTTCGGCCTCTTGTGCATCAAAGGCAAAACCGATCGCCAGCGTCGGGCGTTTGCTGCGCAGCAGCTCCAGCGTGCGGTCATAAAAGCCACCGCCGTATCCAAGTCGCCCCCCCTGAACATCAAAGGCCACCAGCGGCACGATCAGGATTTCCGGCTCAAAATAGTCATCGACCAGCGGCACCTTGGCGCCAAAGGGCCCGTCGCGCATCTCGCCCTCCGGTTGCCAGCGGCTGAATTTCAACGGCATGCCCTTGCCCTGAATGACGGGTACCCCGACAGGGCCGTGGGCTGCGGCTTCGGCCATGGCGGGCAGCGGCTCGATTTCGGTGCGGATCGGCACAAAGCCTGACAATGGCACGCCGCGATAGCCCGCAATGACCTCGGAGAGGTGCCCCGCCGCGCCGGGGATATTGAGATCAAAGGCAGTCTTGCGCCGTGCAAAAGCTGCCTTGCGGGCCGCTGACTTTATCTCGGTAAGGTCGCTCATGGTGGTCTCCTACAGCAGTACCAAGGCCGCGAGGCCCAGAAAGGCAAAGAAACCAACCACATCCGTCACTGTCGTCACAAAGGCGCCGGAGGCCAGCGCCGGATCGATCCCCATCTTCTCAAGTAGAACAGGGATCACCGTACCTGCCAGCCCAGCGACGACCAGATTGATCACCATTGCGGCAGCGAGCACCCCGCCCAGCGCGGGTGAGCCAAACCACATCACCCCTACAAGCCCCATAAAAAAAGCAAATATGAGCCCGTTGACCAACCCCACCAACACCTCACGCCGGATCACCCGCCAGACGTTCGATCCGGTAAGGTCACGAGTCGCCATGGCGCGAACCGCGACGGTCAGCGACTGGGTTCCCGCGTTCCCCCCCATGGAGGCAACGATCGGCATCAATACGGCAAGGGCCACAAAACTGGCAATTGTCGCCTCAAACTGGGCAATCACGGCAGAGGCCAGAATAGCTGTGAACAGATTGACCGCAAGCCAGGGAAAACGACGTTTGGTGGTCTCTATCACCCTGTCTGCCAGTGAGCTCTCTTCGCCCACACCGGCCAGGCGCAGGATGTCCTCTTCGTGGCCTTCATCCAGCACTGCCATGGCGTCATCAATGGTAATGACCCCGGCCAGACGCCCTTCGGCGTCGACCACCGGCGCAGAAATCAAGTGGTACTGATTGAAGGCATAAGCGACATCTTCTTCGTCCTGATCTGCGGGAATGACCTGAAAGGTCTCCTCCAACAGTTCCAACAGCGGCACCTCGCGCTTGGTACCCATGATCCGGCCAAGGGTCACATTACCAACCGGATGCAGGCGTGGGTCGACCAATATCATATGATAAAACTGTTCTGGAAGATGCTCGGACTCGCGCATGAAATCAATGGCTTGGCCAACATTCCAGTGATCCGGCGCCATCACCACTTCGCGTTGCATGAGACGGCCGGCGGAATTCTCCGGGTAGCTGAGAGATTGCTCTACCGCGACCCGGTCGGAGTCTTCCAGCGCATCAAGGATGACTTCCTGTTGCGGCTCTTCCAGATCTTCGAGCAGATCAACTACATCGTCGGTTTCCAGATCCCGCACAGCATCGGCAAGGACCGTCGGGTTGAGGGTCGAAATCACCTCTTCGCGGATGCTTTCATCCAGTTCAGATAGAATCTCACCGTCGAATTCGCGATCAAAAAGCCGGATCAGGCGGGTCCGGTCATGGCTATTGATCTGCTCCAGAAGGTCAGCGATATCCGCCGCGTGCAGATCCTCCATCAGTGCCGTAAGGCCCGCCTTGTCGTTGCGATCCACCGCAAACAGGATCCTGGCGACGAGTTTTCTGTCTAGGATATAGCCATCATCTTTGGACTGATCACTTCTGAGGGTATCGTCGCCTGTGCTCATTTGCTGCCCTTTGATAAGATTGGTTGCAAAATAGAAGAAGCAGTTACCGGAAAACAATGACAATGACATAATTTACCGACGTACCTGCGGCGCGTATCCTGAGCGGCGCGATTTGGCAAGAAAAGGAAACCCCGAATGCCCGGAATGCAGTGTGATTTCATCCTTCGCGGACATGTGCTGTCTTTTCAGGGCTCGCCATTTGCCAGCGCCCAGCCAGAGGCCGCCACGCGCCTGTACGAGGCCATGGCGATCAGCGACGGCAAGGTTGCAGGCCTTGGCACATTGGCTGAAATGCAGGCCCTTCTGCCGCAGGCAGACGTCATTGATCATGACACCAAACTGATCTTGGCCGGTTTTGTCGATGCCCATGTACATTTCCCCCAGACCGCGATCATCGCCAGCTGGGGCAAACGGCTGATCGATTGGCTGAACAGCTATACCTTCCCCGAAGAGATGCGCTTTGGAGATCCGGGCTATGCAGCTGAGATTGCCAATCGCTATCTGGATCTGACAACGGCCAATGGCACCACCACGACCTGTAGTTTCTGTACCATCCATCCCGAAAGCGTCGACGCCTTTTTCACTGCAGCCCAGGCGCGCGGCCAGCGCGTGGCGGCAGGCAAGACCTGTATGGATCGCAATGCCCCCGAAGGGCTGCGCGACACAGTGCAGTCCGCCTATGACGACAGCAAAGCCCTCATCGAACGCTGGCACGGTGTGGACCGTCTTGAATACGCCATCACGCCACGCTTTTCCCCCACTTCGACGCCAGATCAGCTGGCGGCTCTGGGCGCACTTTGGGCTGAACATCCCGATTGCCTGATGCAGACCCATCTGAGCGAGCAGGTTGATGAGATCGAATGGGTCAAATCGCTTTTCCCACAGGCCCGTGACTATCTGGATACCTACGAGGAATTCGGCCTCTTGGGGGCGCGCGGTCTTTATGGTCATGCCATCCACCTGGAAGAGCGCGAACGCCACCGGCTGCGCGACTTTGGCGCCGCGCTGATACATTGCCCGACCTCGAATACCTTCATCGGGTCCGGCCTGTTTGACATGGGGGGCCTCATGGCCGAGGGCCAGCGGATTGGTCTGGCCACAGATACCGGTGGTGGCTCCAGTTTTTCGATGCTGCGCACCATGGCCGCCGCCTATGAGGTCGGCCAGCTGCGCGGCAGGCCGCTACATGCGGCAGAGCTGATTTGGCTGGCAACACAGGGATCGGCCAGAGCACTGCGCATGGAAGACAAGATCGGCAATATCGCCCCTGGCATGGAGGCGGATCTGGTAGTTCTTGATCTGGCCTCCACCCCAGCAATTGCCCAGCGTGCGGCCCGCGCCGAGGATCTGTGGGAAGCCGTTTTTCCCACTCTGATGATGGGCGATGACCGCGCAATCACCGAGGTCTGGATCAACGGGCAGTGTGTCTGAGACTGAAAACTAGTCTCGGCCCCTAGCATTCGGCCTGTCGCTCAAACTGGCTGTTCAGCTTAGCAGCCAGGACGCGCCAGAACCATGACCCAGATATTGCCGACTTCGCGCACCAGCGCAAAGTCTGTGACCTCTGGATGCAACATGTTTCTGCGATGCCCCAGGGACTGCGCCCAGCTGGTCAGGACTTTGGCGAGGCTTGGCTGGCCTTTGGCGATGTTTTCAGCCGCGGCACACCAGCGATAGCGCGCCGCGCGTACCCGATCACCAATGCGGCTGCCATCGCTCCCTTGGTGAGAGAAAAAACCGCCCCGCGCCATATCCTTGGCGTGGCGGCGTGCTGCTTTTTCCAGTTTGCGCGAATAGCTGAGCGGTGCCAGCCCGTGCTTCACCCGCAGTGCATTCAGACCCGCCATGGCAGCGTCGCGGTTCGGCCCTGCCGCAAGGGCAGAACCGGCAAAGAGCAGCAGGCAGGGGATCAGGAGAATGATCGTCCGAATGGACTTCCGCATGTTATCCCCCTTCGGCCAGCTTTAGCGCCAGACGGTGATGATGCTCCAGCAGGCGCGGCGGATCCAGTGTGGTGACCTGCCCATCGCGAACCACCGAGCGGCCCTCGACGATCAGGTGACGCACCTGGTTTGGTCCTGCCAGCAGCAAGGCTGCGGGATCCCAGCTGCCACTGGAGGCAACACCTGTCACATCCCAGATCGCCAGATCGGCACGTTTTCCCGGGCTAAGCCGACCACAGTCGGGTCGCCCCAACACATCTGCCCCGCCCCGGGTAGCGATCTCCAGCGCCTCATAGGCGCTCATGGCGTCAGCGCCCTGAGCCACACGCTGCAACAGCATGGTCTGGCGCGCCTCACCGACCAGATTTGCCATGTCATTGCTGGCAGAGCCATCGACGCCCAGGCCCACCGGCACGCCCGCATCCCGCATCTGGCGCACCGGCGCAATGCCCGACCCCAACCGACAGTTGGAACAGGGGCAATGCGCCACACCGGTTCGGCTGCGGGCAAACAGATCGATCTCGCGCGGGTTCAATTTGACGCAATGGGCATGCCAGACGTCAGGCCCGGTCCAGCCGAGGTCTTCGGCGTATTGGCCGGGGCGACAGCCGAACTGTGCCTCGCTATAGGCGATGTCCTCGTCGTTTTCCGCCAGGTGAGTATGCAGCATCACGCCTTTGTCCCGCGCCAGCAGGGCCGTGTCGCGCATCAATTCACGGCTGACGGAAAATGGCGAACAGGGCGCCAGACCGACCCGGCACATGGATCCTTCTGAGGCGTCATGAAAGCCGTCAACCACCCGGATCATATCCTCAAGAATGGCGGCTTCCTCTTCAACCAGATGATCTGGTGGCAGACCGCCTTTGCTTTCGCCAATGCTCATGGCACCCCGTGTGGGGTGAAAGCGCAGGCCGACCTCGGCTGCCGCATGAATGGTGTCTTCGAGACGGGCCCCATTGGGATAGAGATACAGGTGATCGGAACTCAACGTGCAGCCAGACAGGGCCAGTTCCACCAGTCCCAGCTGGGCCGAAATAAACATTTCTTCCGGACCAAAACGGCTCCAAATCGGATAAAGCCGCTGCAACCAGCCAAACAGCAGTGCATCCTGCGCGCCCGGCACAGCGCGGGTAAGGTTCTGGTAAAGATGGTGATGGGTGTTCACCAGTCCCGGTGTCACCACACAACCTTCAGCGCGAATGACTTCTCCACTGGTCGTCAGCCCCTGCCCAATAGCGGCAATCTGGCCATCCCGGATCAGAACGTCCGTCTGGCGCAGGATCCGCTTGTCATCGTCCATAGTCAGGACGGTATCGGCATTTTGAATGAGGATTTCACCCATCACAGCACACTCCATTTAGGCCCGACTCGGTTCATGGAGGTGCAAAGAGGTCGACAGAGAACGGGCAAAGGACTCGACCTGAGATATCAAATATCCCAAATCGCCTTTGGGTCTCAAGCCCGTTTCATTTCGCTGAGTAAATCCGCGGAAACCTGCTGGCAGACTCCCATTTCAATCTGCGAGTTCGATCCTACCAGTTCAATCCCGCCAGTTCAGCAATTCCAGTGCGGCCGCGTGCAATTCTGGCGTGGCAGCAGCAAGGGCACGTCCGCCGTCATGAACGGGGCCACCTCGCCAGTCGGTGACGATGCCACCTGCCGCCTCGATCACCGCTATGGGCGCCTGAATGTCATAAGCGTTGAGCCCGGCCTCGATCACCAGATCAATCTGGCCTGCGGCCAGCAGGGCATAGGCGTAGCAATCCATTCCATAGCGGGTAAGCTTGACCTGATCCGCAACACAGCGAAACGCGGCCCCCTCTTCGGCGGTGCCTACCTCTGGGAAGGTGGAAAAAAGCACCGCCTCTGATAGCGAGCTCGTGGCGCGGCAGCTGAGCAACTTTGTCCCCAATGGACCAGTCATTTCTGCCCCATCCTGGCTGCCGGAAAACCGTTCGGCGATGTAGGGTTGATCAATAACACCGAGAACCGGGCCAGCAGCCTCTGACAGGGCAATCAGAACCCCCCAGGTCGGGGTGCCACTGATGAAGCCACGGGTGCCGTCAATCGGATCTAGTACCCAGGTGCGCCCAGATGTGCCTGCAAAGGGGGGGAATTCTTCGCCAAGAATACTGTCGCCTGGGCGCAGCTCAGCGAGAAGCTCGCGCATCACCTCTTCGGCGGCACGATCAGCGACGGTCACCGGATCAAAGCCAGCCTCCAGCTTGTTTTCAGCCCCGAGCCCCGCCTGGCGAAAATAGGGCAAGATCACTGCGCGCGCCGCATCCGCCAACTGATGCGCAACCTGCATGTCACTCAAAGCTGTTTCCGTCATGATACCCCACCGCAAAATGAATCCTGACGCCCGCACGCGCCACGAAAAAACCGGTGCCACTGTCGCAGCACCGGTTCAAGATAAATCAGATCTGTTTTCGATTTATGCCTTAAGCCGCGTCGCTCAGAACACGGGCCAGTTCGAACAAGCGACGACGCTGGTTCTCTGGGATGGCATAGTAGGACCGCACCAGATCCAAGGCTTCCTTGTCGCCCATGAGATCGTCTGGCACCGAGCTCTTGCCAGCGGCCTTGCCGTCCTCATCGAGCCCCTCGAAGAAGAAGCTGACAGGCACTTCAAGCGCGTCAGAAATGTCCCAGAGCCTAGAAGCGCTGACCCGGTTTGCTCCGGTTTCATATTTCTGGATCTGCTGGAATTTGATACCGACCTGTTCGGCCAGTTGCTGTTGGGTTTTACCGATCAGCCACCGACGGTGACGGATGCGTTTTCCTACGTGTACGTCTACAGGATGAGCCATGCGCTATCTCCTAGTTGTCCAAATGGTCCCTGCCCGGATTGCCGCGTCGCCATCTATGCCCAAAGGTATTTCGTCAATACCGACGTGTCACATGGATACTCAACTATCACGATCAGAGCTCAACCTCTGTCTTAACTGTACGATCTTGGCGGTTGAATTCAAGCCTGAGACCTCGCCCCCCCCCCTGGAATGGGGCAAACACATGATTTCCCCCATCATTTTAATGCGACTTATAGACCTTTTGACTAGCCATTTATGCCTCCCCATAAATAGCGAGGTGCAAAATCTGGCAATCAGGGATCAGGGTCCCTGTGCGAATCAGCAGACCAGTTGACAAGGAACGGACAAGAACATGCAGGCCTACCGGATCACGGAATTTGGAACACCCCCCAGTCTCAGCCAGATCGAGTGCCCGGCACCGGGCCCGTCAGAGGTCAAGGTAAGGATCCGCGCCTGCGGTTTGAACTTCGCAGATTTGCTAATGCAGAAAGGCACATACCAGGACACGCCGCCGCTACCTTTCACACCTGGCCTTGAGATCGCCGGCGAGGTGATCGAATGTGGAACCGACGTTGTGCATTTGGCCCTAGGCGACCGGGTTGCCGTGTTCTGCGGCCAGGGCGGATTGGCCGAAGAAGGAGTGTTTGACGCGGCCCGCGCCGTCAGGATCCCCGACAGCATGAGCTTCGAAGATGCCGCCGCTTTGCAGATCGCTTATGGCACCAGTCACGTGGCTCTGGAGCACTGCGCAAGACTGCAACCCGGTGAGACGCTTTTGGTCACCGGAGCCGCCGGAGGGGTCGGTCTGACAGCCGTCGAAATCGGCAAGTTGATGGGGGCTCGAGTGATCGCCCATGCACGTGGAGCGGGTAAATTGGAGGTGGCTCAGGCAGCCGGTGCCGACCACCTGATCGAGGCCGAAAAAGACCTGCGCGCGGAGGTCAAAGCACTGGGAGGCGCGGATGTGGTTTATGATGCGGTCGGCGGTGATGTCTGGAAGGCTGCCTTTCGTGCCACCAATCCCGGCGGACGTCTTTTGCCCATTGGATTTGCCAGCGGAGAGGTACCACAGATCCCCGCCAACCATCTGCTGGTCAAAAACCTGACCGTGATTGGCTTTTACATCGGTGGCTACATGAAGTCCCATCCGCAGGTGATCCGCGCTTCGCTCGAGACCTTGATGCAATGGCATACGGAGGGGCGCATCCACCCTCATATCAGCCATGTGCTGCCGCTGGAACGCCTCGCCGAAGGTCTGGAACTGCTGCGCAGTCGCGCAGCAACTGGCAAAGTGGTGATCACGCCCTAGCCTGAAAATGCGAACAAACGGAAGTGAACATAAAAAGGGGCACCGCAGCACCCCTGTTGACTTTGCCATGCGAGTTCCAGGGCCCTTAGGCCGAAATCCAGGATCCGGTCGGCGGTAATCTACCCGGCGGCGCGCAACTGAACCGGGCGCAGTGCTGAATAGCCCTGGCGAATGATCCCGGCGAGGTCCTCGACATATCCCGCACGCACAGTGTCGGCACCGTACAGATTGATATGCTGCACTGGTAGGTCCGGCAGTGAGCCTCCGTGGTCAATCGCTTCCTGATGATCCGGAATGGTGCCTTCGAGCAGGACGCCCACTGCCAAATCAGCGCTGATTGTCGCCTCGACGGTGCGATCCGATTCACTGTCCACCGCCATATCCCATTCCACGCCTGCGTCATCCAGCGCTGCAGTCGAAACCGCACGAAAGATGCAGGCGCGACAGAATCCCAACCGTAAGGGGCGTTGTCGCCAGGCCGACCCATCTGGTGCTCCGACCCAACGCAGTGGCATTTCGTGAATGGTTTCCCCCCCGGCCCCGGCGCCAGTTTCCGTGGTCAGGATCAGATCATAAGTGCCTTTGGCAAAGCCAGCCTTCAAATCACGGGTATTGGAAGTCACCAGATTGACATTGACCCGGGGAAAGCTGGCATTGAACCGCTGCAAGACCCGCGGAATGACCGGATAGACCACATCATGCGGCACCCCCAGCACCACCTCGCCTTCAAAGGCCTGATCCGTCAGGCGGCCAATCACCTCATCATTCAGGGCCACCATGCGCCGGGCATAGCCCAGCAGCTGTTCTCCTGAAGGGGTCAAGGCGATGCCACGCCCGGAGCGATCCAGCAGACCCAGCCCCAACAGCTCCTCCAGTCGCTTCAGCTGCATCGAGACAGCAGACTGCGTCAGATGTAAAAAACCGGCGGCGCGCGTGACCCCACCATGGTCTGCCACGGCAACAAAAGACCGCAACGTGGTGATATCCAAATTCCGTGCCATCACAACTCCTGATGTATTAGATCAAAAACATTCGTTTTGAAAATTAATCACAAGAGGGCATATACATCAACAGAAATGATGAAGACCTGAAAAAATATCAAATTTTAATGGAAGGACAAAAGAGATGACCTATATTGCAGCCAATCGGACCGCAGCCCCCTGTACGCATACGCATCGCCGCTTCGGCCTGCTGTCCTTGCTGGCAGACCGTGCAGCGCTCCTGCGCCAGCGCCGCGCTCTGAAAAAGATGGACGACCGCGCTTTGGACGACATCGGCCTCAGCCGTGCCCAGGCCGAGGCAGAAGCCAAGCGCCCCCTGTGGGATGCGCCTGAAAGCTGGCGGTGCTGATCATTTGAGCGCCCGCGCCACGCCAGCGCAAGCCTCCCAGGGACCTCCCAAGGATTTCCCATGCCCTGCCGGGCTAAGGCCTGCCCTAAATGTGGCAGGCCTTTTTACGTTTTTTAACGGCTTTCTTGGCTTACAGGCTTGAACGACAGCCGCATAAATCCGATATTTAGCGGGAACGCCGCCCAGAGAGTGACCTGCTCCTGGGGATCGGCGAGGGAGACATTTAGAACGGAGACCATGCTACATGGCACAGTTTGACACCATCAGATCCGCAGCAGGCACCCGCGCCGCGCAGATCGACGAGGGCCTGCGCGCCCATATGAACAAGGTATACGGCACGATGTCGTCTGGCCTGTTCATCACCTTTTTAGCCGCCTGGGCGATTTCCGGTCTGGCCGTGACGTCTGACCCTGCGGGCGCAACCGCTATGATCGGCGAAGGTAAATACCTGACGAGCATCGGCTCAGCGATTTACATGTCGCCGCTGAAATATGTGATCATGTTCGCGCCTTTGGCCTTTGTCTTTGGCTTTGGCGCTGCGGCCAACCGCATGCCCGCTGCCGGCGTTCAACTGCTGTTCTACGCGTTTGCCGCCGTCATGGGCCTGTCACTTAGCTCGATTTTTCTGGTCTTCACCGGCCAGTCAATCATTCAGGTCTTCTTGATCACCGCGATCTCTTTTGCCGGGCTCTCGCTGGTGGGGTACACTACCAAGAAAGATCTTTCGGCCATGGGCGCCTTCCTGATCATGGGCCTGATCGGCCTGATCGTAGCCTCGATCGTCAATATCTTCCTGGCCTCCGGTGCCATGGCATTTGCGATTTCGGTTGTCGGCGTGCTGATCTTTGCCGGTCTCACCGCCTATGACACCCAGCGCATCAAGACCACCTACCTTGAGATGGCCCATTCCGGCGATCAGGAATGGCTCGGCAAGGCCGCCATCATGGGCGCACTCAGCCTCTATCTGGACTTCATCAACCTCTTTATGATGCTGCTTCAGCTGCTTGGTAACCGCGAATAAGCGACACAGATAAAACCAAGATTACAGCGAGGGGCGGATCACAATGATCCGCCCCTCTTCTTTTGCGCCATGATTTTTAGCCCGAGACATTCGACAGCACTACGCTCCCAAGTATTCCAGAGCATTCTCAAGGATCATTCAGATGAAAATTATAGACCTCGCCGCCCCTGATGCAGCCCGCCTGGTGCCTCTGCTGCAGGACTTGCACGCGCTGCATGTCACCCATCAACCTGAGCGCCACCTGCCGGACCCTGCGGATGAAAGCCTGGAACACTGGTTGCGGGACTGGCTGGAACAAGACAGCGTAACCGCCTTGCTGGCCGAGAGCCCGCAGGGCGCGCCATTGGGCTACCTGATCTATGGGGTTGAGCGCCGCCCAGCCCTGCCAATCCGGGCAGCAGAAACGCGCCTCATGGTGCATCACCTAGCAGTGGCGGAACCCTTCCGCCGCATGGGCGTCGGACTGGCGCTGCTCAGCGAGGTGAAACGCCGCGCCAAGGTGCAGGACATCGGAGTGATCGCCACCAGCTATGCGCCCTTCAACACGGCCTCTGCAGGGCTGTTTCAAAGCCTGGGACTGTCTCCGGTACTGACCTGTGCGGAATGGCGCGCCTAGGGGCCGCCAGCGCAGCCTGCGGGCCGCCAGCACTGCGGCTGCCCCTTCTTCTTCTCCGTTTCACTCAGATAAAGAAAACGCATGGGGCCTGTTCGCTGTCAGCATTGTTGCCGAGCCCAAGGGGAGGAGCAGCCGGAGGTTTGGCCAGCGGGCCCGCCTAGCTGCAGGCAAGGCCTGTCGCCAAGGCCACAGCACCACGACGACTACCAACCACCTGCACGCGCCCAACGGCACGGCACCCTGTTTCCTCGACCACCATAGTGCGAAATTCTTCTGGCGCGATCTCGGGCAGGTTTCCAATCACGCTGCGCTTGGGCACGCTCAGCACCGCCAGCCCAGTCCGGTCAGCCCGCATCAATGACAAGGCCAAGGTGCGCCCCAGAAATTCGATCACTCTGAGCTGACTGCCCGGTGCCATCACCTCAGCCACATCTCTTCCCCCGGATAACTCGCCTTCAATCTCTCTGGGGGTTCCAAAAGCCATGATTTCTGATTTCACGGTCTCAGCCAGCGGAGTGCCAAGTGACCGTTCCGTTATCTGCGGCGGCAGAGGCACGCCATTCGCCAGAACCGGGACCGAACCAGGTCCCGAAACAAAAATCAACGCAGCACCAAAGATCATATACTTAAACAAGGCATCACCCACTTCACAGATCTACTCACCCTACAAGACTAGCGAATAAATGAGGCGATTCAGAGCCACATCCCATTGTAAGTATTGAACCTTTTCCTATCATTCCTATCAATTTTTAAGGTTTCTTGCGCCGTTGGCATGGTGGTGGCAACGCCTGATTTTGTCCGCTTCAGCCGACAATCACTTGAAGCCTAAAGGAATTTCCAGAGGCTAGTGTTGGCACCAATGCCTCCCTGCGGCCCGACAACAAAAAAGGGCCACGCAAAACGTGACCCTTTTAAACAATTCCGAGCAAGACTGGCTTACTTGATTTTGCCTTCTTTATATTCGACGTGCTTGCGTACAACGGGGTCGTACTTACGAATAACCATCTTTTCGGTCATGGTACGCGCGTTTTTCTTGGTCACGTAGAAGTGGCCGGTGCCCGCGGTCGAGTTCAGGCGGATCTTGATTGTGGTAGGCTTCGCCATGGTGCTTCTCCTGCGTCCGAAAAGGCAGGGAGCCTCTCGGTAAATTCCTATACGAGCGTGGCTTGTACCCGCCCCAGCCCCCAAGTCAATAGGATTCCCGTAGCTTTGCTGTGGAATTATAGCTCCGGAGCCGTTTTCCTGTTGCCTCGCCCTGCAAACGACGCCCCAATCAAACTGTTGGCCGATGTCGACTCGGAGCTAGCCTTTAACTTACGTCCACTTGTTTGCCTCCTATCGCTATTGCTACCTGCAAAGACCTTCCGTGGAATGCGATACTGGCCAGACACAGCTTTGTTTCTGGCGCGTGTTTTCAAATCATTCGTTGTGAGGTCCGTTCCCATGTCCGCCAAAACCCATATGGTGCTTTACGCCTTCATCACTTTTGCCCTGCTGCCCATCCCTGCGCTATCTGATGATTTCGCCAGGATCACCACCAAACAGCAGTACCTAGACCTGGTCGCCGGCAAACGGTGGTACCTAGGAGACGGCTATGCCGTTTCCAAACGCAATGGCAGGATGACCGGAGAATTTGGTGGCGAAAAACTCAAAGGCGCCTGGGCCTGGCGTGGTGATATGTGGTGTCGCACCCTGCAAACCCACGCCAAAAACACAGATTGCTTGATCCTGTCGATCAATGGCAACCAACTACGGTCGGTCCGCAAACAGGGTGAAGGTGACACACTCACCTTTACCAGCAATTAGTCAGGCAGCCAGCACCCTCCGTAGGAAAACCGTGAGAATCCGCGACAAGCCGCATCAGGCAATGCGCCATTACAATGAACAACGCAAAGAGGCGGTCGAAAATGCGCGCAGAAGGCCTGTAAGCCGGATTTTGTCCCAGGGCTTGCGCCCCTTGGACGACCATTCCTCTGCGGCGCATATTGCTATGCACCTCTAGCTGCCAACCCGGTCCCTCTCGGCTAAAGCAAGCCTAGCGGCGGTTTCGGCTTGCACCGACCTGCCCGCGCGGGGACCCTATTTGGCATTGCTCCCGGTGGGGCTTGCCGTGCCACCCCTGTTGCCAGCGGCGCGGTGGGCTCTTACTCCACCGTTTCACCCTTACCACGTCTGCTCCGTTTGCCTTGACGGCTCCCGGGACGTGGCGGTCTGTTTTCTGTGGCGCTATCCGTCGGGTCACCCCGCCCGGGCGTTACCCGGCACCGTTGCTTTAGGGAGTCCGGACTTTCCTCGCAAAAGGCGCACCTTCCGCGCGGCCGTCCAGCCTTCTGCGCGCCGACCAGTTAGGCTGAGTGGTGCAGCGCGTCAAGAGCAACCACGCCAGCACCAATCGAAAGCCGTCCTGTACTGATTTGGAATTGGTAAGGATCAGCTGGTCAGCGCCTGTAACAGCGCCATATCTGCCGCACAGAGTGGTCCGCGCCGCATTGGTGCATGGCGCAGCCGCAACGCCTGCAAAAGATCGTCCTGCGAGGCCGCAGCACTATAGCCTGCCGCAGCCACCAATGTGGAGAATTCAGCGCCCTCGGAGCTCTCGTCAGTCACCGCCGGTGTCGCCCGCGCCAAACCAAGGATGGCGAGCCGCGCCCAGTCGAAGCGCGGGCCCGGGTCCACCTTGCGCCCCGGCGCCATGTCGGAATGCCCAATTACAGCTGTAGCCGACAGGGACCAACGTTTCAAAATCCGGTGTAGCAGCGCCTCCAACACCACTATTTGTGGCTCCGAAAATGGATGATCGCCCGTATTATCCAACTCGATCCCGATCGAGCGGGAGTTGATATCATCCAGACCGCCCCATTCCCCGGCACCGGCATGCCAGGCGCGCTGGTCTTGTTCGACCATCTGCCAAAGCTGCCCCTGCTTGCCAATCAGATAATGCGCAGAAACTTCCGCCTGCGGATCACACAGCCGCGCAAGCGCTGCTTCGGCACTCTCCATTGCAGTATAGTGGATGACCACCAGTTCGGGTTTCAAACCGTCCCGCCGCGGGCCAAAATTGGGGCTAGGGCACCAGATAGCCTCAGGCACAGACATCAACTCAGGTGCAGACATCAGGAGTTGCTGCGCACCGCCAACCTGTAGGGGCTGGGATCCCAGCTGCAGGCAAAGCCGTCGCCATCAGGATCCAATGCTTGACGATCCCGCTGGGGACCGCCCTCTTGCAGAAAGGCAATCTGGGCCAGTTCCGGCGAGGAAAATCCAGCGCAGTTGCGGGCCGAACGGGACCGCAGATTGATGCCCGCCCGACTATAGAGCTTGGTCCCGCGGGCATGCGTGGTGCTCAACGCATATTGCACGATGTTTGGATCTCGCCTGCCGGTTTGCGCGGGCAAGGCCGTCGGCTCGATCTGCTGATACTGCGATCGCTGTCGCTGCAGGCGCTCCGCATCGCTTTCGATGGTTTGGCGGGCAGCGACAGCCTCAAAACTGTTTTCGTCAGACAGCCCCGGATTGCCCAGCAATTGCGGCGCCGGGTTCGAAGGGCTGGCCTCAAGCGGAGCCTGACCCGAATTGCTGCGCGAGGCCAGCAGAGCGGCCTGCGTTTCCGAGGCGATATCAGCACTGTTGGGCGTCGCACCATAGCTCGACGCGACGCTACTGGACCCCGGGCTGCGCGGCGCAGGCGGCAGTGGCGCATTGGTCAACGGCAGCGTCTCGCTCGACACGCGCACTGGTGGCACCAGAGGATCACCATTGATCGTTGTCCCCGCCGCCGGTGGCGGCGCAAAGGGATCACCATCGATGCCGACACCGGCGGCACTATCAGGCACCTGCGGGCTACAGGCCGCCAGGGCAAGGATACTGCCGGTGGCAGCAAGAGTAACGAGGACGCGCATTGGGACTACCTGCTTATCTGCTCTTCTTTGAGCAGAAGTTTACCACCAATTGCCCGGCTTTGCCACAAATCCTGTGGATTGTTCCAGCGCATAGGCGGTGTTCAGCAGATCCCCCTCTTCCCAGGGACGACCAATCAGCTGCAGCCCCAGTGGCAACCCCTGACTGTCGAGCCCGGCTGGTAGCGCAATGCCCGGAAGGCCAGCAAGGTTTACCGTAACGGTAAAGACGTCGAGCAGATACATAGCAACAGGATCGGCATCCGACATTTCACCCAGGCCAAAGGCTGCAGAAGGAGTGGCCGGGGTCAGGATCGCGTCAACACCCGCGGCAAAGACGTTTTCAAAGTCCTGCTTGATCAGGCTGCGCACCCGGCGCGCACGGTTATAATAGGCGTCATAAAAGCCGGCCGACAGCACATAGGTGCCAACCATGACCCGGCGCTTTACCTCATCGCCAAACCCGGCGGCGCGGGTTTTTTCATACATTTCAGTGATGCCATCACCTGCTTCAAGTGCCGCACGCATGCCGTAGCGCACGCCGTCATAGCGCGCCAGATTGGACGAAGCCTCGGCTGGGGCAATGACGTAGTAGGCCGGCAGGGCGTATTTGGTATGCGGCAGCGAAATATCTACGATCTCGGCACCTGCGGCCTTCAGCATCGCCGTGCCTTCGGACCAGAGCTTTTCGATCTCGGCGGGCATGCCCTCCATGTGGTATTCCTTGGGGATACCGATCTTTTTGCCGCGAATGTCGCCGGTCAGCATGGCCTCGAAATCTGGCACCGCCAGATCGGCGCTGGTGCTGTCCTTTGGGTCATGGCCCGACATTGCCTCGAGCATGATAGCCGCGTCGCGCACAGATTTGGTCATTGGCCCTGCCTGATCCAGCGAGGAGGCAAAGGCCACAACACCCCAGCGCGAACACCGCCCATATGTGGGCTTGATGCCAACCGTGCCGGTAAAGGCTGCTGGCTGGCGGATCGAGCCGCCCGTATCGGTGCCGGTTGCCGCAAGGCAAAGGTCTGCGGCCACAGCTGCGGCAGAACCACCAGAGGAGCCACCGGGGGTCAAGGGTGTTTCGTCATTGCCACGCCGCCAGGGACTGACGGCATTGCCATAGGCCGAGGTCTCGTTCGACGAGCCCATGGCGAATTCATCCATGTTCAGCTTGCCCAGCATCACAGCACCTGCATCGGCCAGCTGTTGCGACACGGTAGATTCGTACTCCGGCACAAAGCCTTGGAGAATGTTGGAGGCTGCCTGGCTGGCGACACCCTTGGTGCAGAACAGGTCCTTGATGCCCACGGGCAGACCACACATCGCAGGTGCTTCGCCCTGTTTCAGGCGTGCATCCGCTGCAGTAGCGCGCTCCAGCGCGATTTCCGGTGTTTTATGTACAAAAGCGTTCAGCGCATCGGCCTTGTCGATCGCCGCGAGGCAGGCCTCTGTCAGCTCTACCGAAGACGTTTCGCCCTTGCGCAGTGCATCGCGCGCCTCAGCCAGGCCCAGTTTGTTCAGATCGCTCATGTCTTACTCCACCACTTTGGGGACAGCGAAAAAGCCTTCGCGGGCATCGGGGGCATTGGCCAGGATTTTTTCCTGCTGATTGCCATCATTGACCACATCCGCGCGCCGTTTAAGCCGCTGCGGCGTGACAGAGGTCATAGGTTCAACCCCTTCCACATCGACTTCGTTCAGCTGTTCGATGAATTCCAGGATCGTGTTGAACTCGGCGGCCAGGGCTGGCAGCGCCTCGTCTTCAACCTTGATCCGGGCCAGTTTGGCAACTTTGGCGGCTGTATTTTGGTCAATCGACATGGAAACCCTCATCTCGTGTTCAAGGTGGCATTTACCGGGGCCTTGCGCGCGCTGCAAGTCTGACCGCTGCAAGCAATGCAGGTTTCTGTGGAATATACTCCAGTCGGAGCAGCTTTTGCGCCCTTGCCGAGCCCCAACCGGGACTGCCGCCACTTGTTTCCGAACTCCAGCCACCTCGCCCAGCTGCGTCCATCTGCACCCAGGACACCACGTCAGACAGATCTGTCATGGAAATGCTCCGGATCCCAGATAAGCTGTGCAAAAGTACGTAAATCGCGACCATCGCGACAAATGGGAGATGGAATCATGAAAGTTATCTGGCTGGGGCATGGCAGTTTCCGCATAGAAACCGGCGACAAGGTTATGCTGATCGACCCCTGGCTCTCCGGCAACCCCGCCCTAGGCGACGACCAACACGAGGCAGCACTGGCCGGTGCCACGCATATTGTCTTGACCCATACCCATTTCGACCATGTAGTCGATGTGCTGCCGCTGGCCAAGCAGCTTAAGATTCCGGTGGTTGGCCAATATGATCTGATGGGGTTTTGGGGCGAAAGCGAAGGCATTGAAACGGTGGGGTTCAACAAGGGCGGCACGGTGGATCTCGGCGGCGTCAGGCTTGCTATGGTTCCGGCCTCGCACAGCTCCACCTTCACCACCGAAGAGGGGCTGCGCGCCAGTGGATCCGAAGTTGGCTATATGCTGATGGCCGAAGGCAAAACCATCTACATTTCAGGCGATACTGGCATCATGGCCGACATGGACTGGATGGGCGACTATTTCAAACCCGACGTGGGGATCCTGAGTGCGGGCGGGCATTTCACCATGGACATGGCGCAGACGGCCTATGCGGCAAAGCGATATTTCGACTTTGAAATCGTCATCCCCTGCCACTACAAAACCTTTCCACTGCTGGAGCAGGATGCCAGGGCCCTCAAGGCGGGCCTTCCCGGCGTCAAAGTGATTGAGCCGGAAATCCTGACTGCGATCGAGATCTAAAAAGCAAAACTTTCCTGCCCGCCACGGCTGCTTTTGACACAGCAACGGTGGCCGTTGGGCGTCGCGCGCTTTGTGCCTGCAAGGCTCAAAGCGCGCGAGTCGCTTCGGGCAAAGCCCGAAGCGAAACACCTCTCCCAACAAGCTTCCTTAAGCCTTCTCACTCACGAGATGTTGCCATCAGAATACTTTATCCACCAACAACACGCGGCACTTTAAAAACGTGACGCGCCTCAACGGCCTTGGCCCGACAACAGCATCCAATGGCATGATCATTGATCAACCCCATTGCCTGCATGAAAGCAAAGGCAGTTGTGGGGCCAACAAATTTCCAGCCACGTTTCTTCAACGCCTTAGAAAGCGCCACAGATTCTAGGCTGGTAGTCTGGGTTTGCGGCTCGGCAAGATCATTGGCCTCTGGCTCAAAACTCCAAAAAAATGCCGCCAGAGATCCCGCCTCTGCCACGAGTTCCTGCGCGCGGCGGGCATTGTTGATTGTCGCCTCGATCTTGCCGCGATGGCGGATGATACCCGCATCCTGCAGCAAGCGCTGCACATCGGCCTCGTCAAAATCCGCGACTTTATTCCAGTCAAACCCACAAAATGCGGTACGAAAATTCTCACGCTTTACCAAAATGGTGCGCCAACTGAGGCCAGATTGAAAGCTCTCCAGGCAGATCTTCTCAAACAGGCGAATGTCGTCGCCAACAGGATAGCCCCATTCGGCATCGTGATAGGCATCAAACTCAGGTGCAGATGCGCTCCAGGCGCAGCGGGGCTGCCCATCAGCCCCTTCAATCAATTTCGTCATGCCCGATCTTCCATGCCGTTTCCTCCTTTGTTTCTTTGGGAAAACCTGTTGGTTGCTGGTCAGTCAACAAGGAACACATGACGAAAGCAACACGGAGAAAGCGTAAAACAGAAAGCCGCGAACCAGCTGATCGCGTTATTTCAAGCGCCGCGCGGCAAAAAAGTCTTTCAGGACCTTGGTCGCCTCATCTTCCGCAATAGCTTCATAGACCTCTGGGCTGTGATGCGCCTGGGGATGGGAGAACACGCAGGCCCCATGCGCGACACCGCCAGATTTAGGATCAGAGGCGCCATAGTAAACCCGCGCAATCCTTGCAGCAGCGATAGCGGCAGCACACATGGCGCAGGGCTCCAGGGTCACATAAAGGTCATAGCCCTGCAGCCGCTCCGACCCTTTTGCGGCACAGGCTTCGCGCAGCACCAGAATTTCGGCATGGGCCGTAGGATCAGACAGCTCGCGGGTGCGATTGCCAGCGCGGGCAGCGATGCTCCCATCGGGGGCAATAAGCACAGCCCCAACCGGCACTTCACCACGCAGTGCTGCAGCGCGCGCCTCTTCCAGGGCAATCTCCATATGTGATTTGAACATAGCGGGTTTTCTCTCCATGGCCTTTCCTGCCCCGGAATGGGCGCTTTCGCAAGGCGACGGAATGCTCTATGTCCCGGATCCATGAGCAAAGCACCCGGATCCCCCACAGGCAAAGCCTTTCCCAAGGCCAAAGCCTCCGCCAAACCCGCCGCCAAGGTCGCCGCTAAAGCCGCCCCGAAAGCGCCCGCCAAAGACGATGCCGCCCCGACCGGGGATCGCATCGCCAAAGTGCTGTCGCGCGCAGGTGTTGCCTCGCGTCGCGAAGCCGAGCGGATGATTGCTGAGGGCCGCGTAAAAGTGAACGGCACCCAGATCGACAGCCCGGCGCTGAATGTGACGGATCGCGACCGGATCATCGTGGACGGCAAGCCCCTGCCTCAGGCCGAGGCTCCCCGGTTATGGCTGTACAATAAGCCCGCAGGTCTTGTGACCAGCAACAGCGACGAAAAAGGGCGCCGCACCATCTTTGACGCCCTGCCCGAGGATCTGCCCCGGGTGATGACGGTTGGCCGACTTGATCTCAACTCCGAAGGGCTGCTGCTTCTGACCAATGATGGCGGCATCAAACGTCGGCTGGAACTGCCCTCGACCGGTTGGCTACGCCGCTACCGGGTGCGGATCAATGGCCGCCCCAAGGATGAAGATTTTGAGCCACTGCGTAAAGGTCTGGTGGTCGATGGCGAACGCTTTCAGCCAATGACCGTAGCGCTGGATCGCCAGCAGGGTGCCAATGCCTGGCTCACTATCGGTCTGCGCGAAGGCAAGAACCGTGAAATCCGCCGTGCGCTGGAAGATATCGGCTATACCGTCAACCGGCTGCTGCGGCTGTCTTACGGCCCTTTCCAGCTCGGCTCGCTTAAGCTGGGCGAAGTCGAAGAGCTGCGCCCACGTGTGGTGCGCGACCAACTGGGCCTTGAAGCTGAAGACATGGAAGAAAAACCTGCACCGCGCCCTCAGCGCGGCAAGCCCGGACACAAGGCTGGCGGAAAACCCGCCGGAAAGCCAAGTGGCAGGCCCGTTGGTAAGCCGAGTGGTAAGCCAGCCGGAAAATTCGGTGGCAGGTCTGAAGGGCGTTCTGACGACCGCTCCTCGGCACGCCCGTCAGCCCGTTCAGGGGAAAAGCCCGGATTCACCTCCAAGGCACGATCCGGTGGTAAACCCGGGCAAAATACGCGAAATGCTCAGAACGCTTCTGGCAACGGGCCTCGGCGTGATGGTGCAAAACCCGGATCCAAAGGGCCCAGCTCAAATTCGCGCCCAATCGGCAAAAATCCCCGCCGGTGAGGCGGTTCCGCCAGACTTCCCCCTAGCAAGTGCGTTCTGCATCCCCTAGTTTCTTTATGAAAAGTAAAATGAGCCCTGAAACGAGCTCGGTCGCTTATGCTAAAACTTGTCCTGGGGGGACCTACGTGCAGAAAATCGCCTTTGCCGCTCTGCTATTCCTGATGTTCGGTCTGAGTACCGGCTGGATTGTGGGAGGCTAAAGACATGGCACAACAGTTTGGTGGCAAATACAGCCCTAAAGGCAGCAGCCGCGACAGCGACAAGGCAGCTGCCTCTCGCACCCCCTCCCCCAATGCCGCGAGCCGCAATGCCACCGCAGACCCTGTAGGCCTGCGTGCGAACCTGATGTTCATCCCGGCAGGGCTTTTGCTGCTGCTGTCCATTGCGGACGGGGCCACTGGCCTGGCACTAGGCCTGGTGGCGGCAGCACTGTGGACCGGTGGCGCGCTCTTGTTGCGCGAAGGTCTGCGGGCCAAAGCCGCCTATGACCAGCGCCGGGTCGCGCGTCGACCAGCTCTGCCGCGCAAGATCCTCGCGGCTGTGCTGATCGGGGCTGGCGCGGCTCTGGCGGCCTGGAAAGCAGAACCCGGCCTTTTGATTGCAGCGATCTATGGTCTTGCGGCCTGTGGCTTGCATCTGGCGGCCTTTGGGATTGATCCGCTCAAGGACAAGGGCACCGAAGGCATTGACCAGTTTCAGCAAAACCGGGTTGCCCGCGCTGTTGAAGAAGCCGAATTCAGCCTGGATGCCATGACAGATGCCGCCCTGCGCGCCCGCGACCGCGAGGTCGAGGAACGCGTGGAACAGTTTCAGGCCGTGGCGCGTGAGCTGTTTCGCACTGTCGAAGAAGATCCGCGCGACCTGACCGCCGCCCGCAAATACCTGACGGTCTATTTGCAGGGCGCCAAAGATGCGACAGTGAAGTTTGCCGATATCTACAGCCGCAGTCAGGACTCAGATGCACGTTCAGACTACCTGACATTGCTCACCGATCTGGAGCAGAACTTTGCGGCCCGCACCCGCAAGATGCTGTTGGAAGATCGCAGTGATCTAACCATTGAAATCGATGTGCTGCGCGACCGGTTGCAGCGCGAAGGCGTCCATCTGGATCGCTCTTAACCCATTGCAAGGATAGCCTAGATGTCTGAGACCATTCAAAAGAAAGCCGCCGAAGCCGAAGCCCAGGTTGTCGCCGTAGCTGCACATACATTGCCAGAGCCTGTTGAAGCGGTGCAGCCGCTTGAGGCTGCTACGCCGGAAGTTGGCGCCGAAATCCTGACCCGGATGGGCGAGATCGACATGGGCGACAGCAATTCGATCATCAGCTTTGGCTCTGGTGCGCAGGCGGAACTGCAGACCATCAGCCAGGCGATGCTGGCGGATGTGCGCAACAAAGACGTCGGCCCGGCGGGTGATTCACTGCGCAACATCGTCACCACCATTCGCGGCTTTTCCGTCTCAGAACTTGACGTGCGCCGCAAGCCCAGCTTTTGGGAGCGCCTATTGGGGCGTGCCGCCCCTTTTGCGAAGTTCACCGCCCGATTTGAAACCATTCAGGGCCAGATCGACAAGATCACCGATGATCTGCTGGGGCATGAGCACACCCTGTTGAAAGACATCAAGTCGCTGGATCTTCTCTATGAAAAAACCCTGGATTTTTACAACGAGCTGGCGCTTTACATCGCTGCCGGGGAGGCAAAACTAGCTGATCTGGACTCCAAGGATATTCCGGCACTAGAAGCGGCAGTTGCCGCCGCGCCTGAGGCCGATCAGGTCATCCGCGCGCAGGAATTACGTGACATGCGCGCCGCCCGCGATGATCTGGAACGCCGGGTGCATGATCTCAAGCTCACGCGTCAAGTCACCATGCAGTCACTGCCCTCGATCCGGTTGGTTCAGGAAAACGACAAAAGCCTGGTCACCAAGATCAACTCGACCCTGGTCAACACCGTGCCGCTTTGGGAAACCCAGCTGGCACAGGCAGTTACAATTCAACGCTCTGCCGAGGCCGCCAAGGCCGTCAGTGCTGCCAATGATCTGACCAATGAGCTGCTGACCTCCAATGCGGCCAATCTGCGCCAGAGCAATAAGATGATCCGCGAAGAGATGGAGCGCGGTGTCTTTGACATCGAAGCCGTGAAACAGGCCAATGCCGACCTGGTCGGCACCATTCAGGAAAGTCTGCAGATCGCCGATGAAGGCAAGGCCCGCCGGGCCGCCGCCGAAGCCGAGCTGAAGAAGATGGAAGGCGAGCTGCGCGATACGCTGGCCTCGGCCAAGGCGCGTCGTGATGGTGTGGGTGACAACGCCGGCACCGCCGTTCCCGGCTAATCCAAGGGAGCTGGTTTTGACAGCCCAAGATGTGATGCAACGGATGACTAAGCCTCTGGCGGTGGCGGCCCTCGCGGTGGCCGCCCTTTCGGGGTGTCTGCCCAATGCACAACCTACATCCCTGGTGCCGGAATCACGCCCTGCGGTTGTTCCGGCCGTTGTTAAAGCCCCCTCTGCCGAAAGTGCAGAGCTGCGCAATTATTACCGCGTGCTGCAGCAGGATCTGCTGACGCGGGGCCTGTTGCGTACCGATGGAGGCGGGCCTGAAACGCCCTACAACGCTGACAAACTAGCGGCACATTTCGAAGAGATCGCCTTTTACAATGAATATGCCGGGCGCAGCGGCAGTGCTCTTACCGGCGGGTTGAGCCGGTGGTCAGGCCCGGTGCGGCTGGTCGCCGATTTTGGCCCTTCGGTGCCAGAAAGCCAACGCACCCGTGACGCGCAGGTTCTCAGCAACTATGGCGCCCGTTTGTCGCGCATCACCGGGCATCCGATTTCGGCGACGCAACAACGCGGCAATTTCCACGTGATCTTTGCCGGGGCCGATGATCGCGCCTTTGTGGCCGAAAAGGTCCGCGCCCTGCTGCCCAACCTAAGCGCTGGCGATCTGCAGCTATTTGTGAACCCACCGCGCACCCACTATTGTTTTGTCTTGGCCGGAGGACCACAGGGCGCGCCCTTTGACTATATCCGCGGGGTCGCGCTGATCCGGGCAGAACATCCCGATCTGGTGCGCGATAGCTGCATCCACGAAGAGGTAGCGCAGGGCCTGGGATTGCTGAATGACAGCCCACGCGCGCGGCCCTCGATTTTTAACGATGATGACGAGTTTGCGTTTTTGACCAGCCATGATGAGCTGCTGTTAAAAATGCTTTATGATCCGCGACTGCGCACCGGCATGAGCGCCGACGAAGCGCGACCGATCATTCGCATCCTCGCCCGAGACGTCATGGGTCAGTCGCTGTAACGCAGCCTCAACACCTGATTTAACACCCGATTTGAACGACACAGAAAAAGGACCGGAAAACATGGGCATATTCGACTTTCTCAAAGGCGAATTCATCGATGTCATCCATTGGACCGATGATACCCGCGACACCATGGTCTGGCGGTTCGAGCGCGAGGCGCATGAGATCAAATATGGCGCCAAGCTGACTGTACGCGAAGGCCAGGCTGCAGTTTTTGTCCATGAAGGCCAACTGGCGGATGTCTTTACGCCCGGTCTTTATATGCTTGAAACCAACAACATGCCCGTGATGACAACGCTGCAGCACTGGGATCATGGCTTCCAGTCACCGTTCAAATCAGAGATCTATTACGTCAACACCACTCGTTTCAACAATCTGAAATGGGGGACTAAAAATCCGATCATCTGTCGCGACCCCGAGTTTGGCCCGGTGCGCCTGCGCGCCTTTGGCAGCTATTCGATACGGGTGGTGGATGCCGCGCGCTTTCTGACAGAAATCGTCGGTACCGATGGTGAATTCACCATGGATGAGATCTCCTTTCAGATCCGCAATATCATCGTGCAGGAGTTTTCGCGCGCGGTCGCTGGTTCTGGCATTCCGGTGCTGGATATGGCGGCCAATACCGCAGACCTAGGCAAACTGGTTGCGGCAGAGATTGCGCCAACGCTGGCCGAATACGGGCTGATGATCCCCGAGCTCTATATCGAAAACATCTCGTTGCCACCCGCCGTGGAACAGGCAATGGACAAGCGCACCCAGATGGGCATTGTCGGCGATCTGGGCCGCTACACCCAATTCGCCGCCGCCGAGGCGATGGAGGCTGCCGCCAAAACCCCAAACAGTGGCATGGGGGCCGGCCTTGGCATGGGAATGGGCATGGCCATGGCGCAGCAGATGGGTCAGCAGATGCAGCCCAATGCAGCGGGGCATGCCTCCGGTCCTTGGGGCGCGCGTCCCGCGCCCGCTGCATCAGCCCCGGCACCGCAAGCCGCACCGGCGCAGGTGGCCCCCGTCGCACCACCTCCGCCACCGGTCGAACATGTCTGGCATACCGCCGAAAACGGTGAAACCTCTGGCCCGTTCTCAAAGGCGCGGCTGGGACGCATGGCACAGGAGGGCACACTGACCCGCGAAACCCATGTCTGGACACCTGGCCAAGACGGCTGGAAACGAGCAGAAGACGTGCTGGAGTTGGCGCAGCTGTTCACGATCCTGCCACCGCCACCTCCACCGCCAGCGTCCTGAGCGTTTCTAAATCGTGACCAAACCGGCGTTCATCATCACGGCAGATGTACAGAACCGGGAAGTTGGTTTCCGCCTTGATCTCCGTAGTGTCGAGAATTGACTCCCACTGCGGCGAACAGTCTGCGAGACGATAAAAACCAATAAATTTCAAATAGCTTAGCTTCGGCATTTACCACACACGCCTCTGGGCAAAGAAGGACGACAAGACCGAAATGCCCTGTTATAAGACGACCAAATTGTTTGAAATTCTCCCGGATCTCTCTCTGTGACTGATACGCCGCCGCCCGCCCCCTCATCCGACCTGGAAACACCGCTGGAAACCAACCGGTTTCCTTGCGAACAATGCGGTGCAGACTACCGGTATGACCCGCGTAACGGCAGCCTGACCTGCGCCCATTGCGGTCACACACAGGAGGTCGCGGGCGGACCTTGGCGCAGCGGTGCGCTGCGCGAGCTGGATTTTCAGACCGCACTCTCCGAAGCCCTGCCCGAGGCGGAAATGGAGACTACGCGGGTTTCGACCTGCCCCAATTGTGCGGCGCAAGTAGAGTTCACGGATGAAACCCACGCCCTGGAATGCCCGTTTTGCGCCACACCGGTTGTTGCCGATACCGGTGAGAACCGCCATATCAAGCCCAAGGGTGTTGTGCCCTTTGCCCTGGAAGAACGCGCCGCTCAACAGTCGATGAACGACTGGCTTGGGCGACTTTGGTTCGCCCCCAACGGATTGCAGGCCTATGCCCGCAAAGGCCGTCGGCTGGAGGGAATCTATGTGCCCTACTGGACCTATGACGCCCAAAGCCACAGCAGCTATACTGGCGCACGCGGCACTATCTATTATGTCAGCGAAACTGTCACGGTGGATGGCAAACCGCAGATCCGGCAGGTGGCCAAGACCCGCTGGACCTCCGTCACCGGTCGGGTACAGCGGTTTTTTGACGATGTATTGGTGCTGGCCTCCAAAAGCCTGCCCAAACGCTACACCGATGCGCTGGAGCCCTGGGATCTTTCCGCGCTACAACCCTATCAGCCGCAGTATCTGGCGGGCTTTCGCGCCGAAGCCTATGCTGTTGATCTCGAGGCCGGTTTTCACGAAGCCCGCGCCCATATGGACCGGGTGATTGAGCGCGACGTGCGGTTTGATATCGGTGGCGACAAGCAGCGTATTTCAGATATCGACACCCGGATTTCGAAGGTGACCTTTAAACATGTTCTGCTGCCGGTCTGGATGGCTGCCTACAAATACCGTGGCAAAACCTACCGGTTTGTAGTCAATGGTCAGACCGGACGGGTCCAGGGGGAACGCCCCTATTCTACCTGGAAGATCACCGGGGCTGTGATCCTCGGCCTGATCCTTTTGGGCGTCGCCGCCTATTTTGGATCCCAAAACTAGCTGCTTCATAGTCCAAATCAAGGCACAGCTCCTGCACTCCTTGCCTAGATGGCCACTTCGCCGCCGCCCACAGGAATACACCAAATGACCAATACTCTGCCTACGCTCGACGCGCTGAACCAGCTGTTCGCCACCCGCCACAGCTGCCGCGCCTTTTTGCCAACCGACGTGCCGCAACAGACCATCAAGGATATCCTTGCCTGCGCCCAAAAAGTGCCCTCCTGGTGCAATGCCCAACCCTGGAAATTGACTGTAACCAGCGGCGAAGAGACCAAACGCCTGCGCGAGGCGCTGATGGCGGCAGCGCTCGGTGGCGGGCATGATCCAGACCTACCCTTTCCGACCGCCTATGAAAATGAATACAAATCCCGTCGTCGCGACTGCGGCTGGGCGCTTTATGAAGCAGTTGGAGTCAAAAAGGGCGACCGCGCCGGTTCTGCCCGCCAGATGATGGAGAACTTCTCTTTGTTTGGGGCACCGCATTGCGCCGTTCTGTCCAGTCCTGCGGAACTAGGTGGTTATGGCGCGATGGATTGCGGCGGTTTCGTTGCGGGCTTTACTCTGGCTGCGCAGGCGGCGGGTGTCGCCAGCATTCCGCAGGCAGCTGTCGCCTCCTTTGCGCCGCTGCTGCATGACATGCTGGAAATCCCGGCTGACCGCCAGATCCTGTGCGCCATTTCCTTTGGCTACAGCGATCCTGGCCACCCTGCCAACGGGTTCCGCACCAGCCGCGCTGCGCTTGAAGAATTCACCGACTGGCGCGGCTAGCCTCCGTTTTGAACTCCCTCGGCGCGGTTTTGCAAAAAGGACGAAAACATGCGTGCTCTCATTCAACGTGTCACAGAGGCCTCGGTCAGCGTCGACGGTGACGAAACCGGCGCGATCGGTCCCGGCCTGCTGGTGCTGATCTGTGCGATGCAGGGCGACAGCGCAGCCGAGGCCGACTATCTGGTTCGCAAGATTTCCAAGCTGCGCATTTTTCAGGACAGTGCAGGCAAGATGAACCGCTCTGTTCAGGACATCGATGGCTCGGTTCTGGTGGTCAGTCAATTCACCCTCGCAGCAGACACCCGCAGTGGCAATCGTCCCGGGTTTTCAGCTGCCGCGCCCCCCGCCGAGGGCAAGGTGCTGTACCAGTATTTTGCAGATCAGCTGGCCAAGCTTGACCTGCCTGTGGCCCGTGGATCCTTTGGCGCCGATATGAAGGTTCGCCTGCTGAACGACGGGCCCGTCACCATCTGGATGGACAGCGCAGACCGCTGATCCTGCCCCTTGTAGCTGGCCATATTTCGGGCCATCGATTAGCGATCCGGGACAGGAATCTCTCCCTTTTGAGTGGTCGTTTTCCGCTCAATTTAAGTACAGGGATTCTCTTTACATTTCTGGAATACGCCCACTCTCTGCCCCAGAATGGCTCACCTTTCTGCGCCGCAGCGTCAGAAGTCACAAAAACTTATCCTGAACGAAACATGGGGCCAAAAAGCCGGTTTACCTCACAAATGCGGCATGACACCTTGAGAAGGCGACACCATTCAGAATTCGAGACTTTGCAGAAGTTTCGTCAAACAGGGGGTGTCGTTTTTAAAGCTTGCGAGGTCGCGGCAAATGCGCAAATCTTGGTGCATCATACAAGAATTAGCCGCCGAGATCGCAGATCTGCGATTGCAAGCTGCAGGAACGTCAACTGGGAGACATCGATGAACGATCAACTTCATTATCTGGCACGCCACGCCGCAGCCGGCAAACTGAGCCGCCGCGATTTCATGGCAAAAGCCGCCGCTCTGGGGTTCACCGCCGCTGCTGCCAGCACATTGCTGACCAGCGAAGCGCGCGCCGCAGGTCCTCAAAAAGGCGGCACCATCCGCATGGGTCTGCAGGGTGGCAGCACCACCGACAGCCTTGACCCAGCCCTGTCCACCAATCAGGTTACTCTGATGCTTGTGCGTCTCTGGGGTGAGCCGCTGGTTGAGCTGAACGACGACGGCGGTCTCGACGGCAAAGTTGCCGAAAGCTACGAAGCCTCGGCAGACGCCCGCATCTGGACCTTCAAGATCCGCAAAGGCATCACCTTCTCCAACGGCAAAGCAGTGACCGCAGAAGATGTGGCTGCAACGATGGAACGCCACTCGGGTGAGGATACAAAGTCCGGTGCTCTGGGTATCATGCGCGGCATCAAGAATGTTTCCACCGATGGCGACAATGTTGTCGTTGAGCTGGAGACCCCTAACGCTGACCTTCCCTATCTGATGGCAGACTATCACCTGGTGATCCAGCCCGGTGGCGGCATGGATGACCCGGCTGCTGCAATCGGTACCGGCCCCTACATCATCAAAGATGTCGACATGGGTGTGCGTATCGTCGCCGAAAAGAACCCCAACTACTGGGGCGACATTGGCCACGCCGAAACCATCGAACTGATTGTCATCAACGACAACACAGCACGTGTAGCCGCGCTGCAATCGGGTCAGGTTGACATGATCGACCGGGTTCCCCCACGGACCGCCAAACTGGTTGCCCGCGCGCCCAACATCAACGTGCATTCCACATCCGGCCCTGGCCACTATGTGTTCATCATGCACGCCAACACTGCCCCGTTTGACAACAAAGACGTGCGGATGGCGCTGAAATACGGCATCAACCGTCAGGAAATGGTCGACAAAGTTCTGAACGGCTATGGCTCGATTGGTAATGACAGCCCGATCAACTCGTCCTACCCGATGTTCACCCCATCCGAGCAGCGTGAATATGATCCAGACAAAGCCATGTTCCACATGAAGAAGTCGGGTCACGACGGCGAAATCCTTCTGCGCACCTCCGACAACTCCTTCCCTGGAGCGCCGGATGCATCCGCATTGTTCCAGCAGTCATGTGCCTCGGCTGGTATCAACCTGAACGTCAAGCGTGAGCCAAATGATGGCTACTGGTCCGAAGTCTGGAATACTCAGCCCTTCTGCACCAGCTACTGGGGTGGGCGTCCAACCCAGGACCAGATGTTCACGACTGCCTATCTGTCTACTGCTGACTGGAACGATACGCGCTTCAACAATGAACAGTTCGACCAGTTGCTACTGGCAGCACGTGCCGAGCTGGACACCGCCAAGCGGACCCAGATGTATGCCGACATGGGTGAAATCCAGCGTGATGAGGGCGGTTTGATCTGCCCAATGTTCAACGACTTTGTTGACGCAACATCCGATCGTCTGGACGGCTGGGTCGAGAACGCAAAAGGCTTTGCCCTGATGAACAGCTACTCGCCGATCAGAATGTGGGTAAAGGCATAAGATGCCTCTTATTATCAAACTGTTGGCCCAGCGCATTGCGCTGGGCCTCATCCTGCTACTCCTCGTGTCCGGGCTGATCTTTGCCGGTACGATGATCCTGCCGGGTGATGTCGCGCAGTCGATCCTGGGCCAGTCGGCCACCCCAGAAGCGCTGGCAAACCTGCGCGCTGAGCTGGGGCTGAATGATCCACCGCTGCAGCGCTATATTCAATGGCTCGGCGGTGCGATGACCGGCGATCTGGGCACCGCTTTGACCAGCGGTAGCGACATTACCGAAAGCATCGGCAAACGCCCGTCAAACACGCTTTTCCTGGCGTTTTGGGCTGCCATTATTGCCGTTCCTTTGGCGATTTTTCTTGGCCTTCTGGCGGTACGCTACAAAGATCGCTGGCCTGACAAGCTGATCTCGGCTGTGACACTGGCTTCGATTTCCATTCCTGAATTCCTCATCGGCTACGTGCTGATGTATCTGATCGCGGTAAAACTGCGGTGGTTTCCGTCGGTTGCAATGATCAATGACGGCATGTCACTCGGGGAAAAACTGGGGGCGATTGCCCTGCCGGTAACCGTGCTGACGCTGGTGGTTCTCGCACATATGATGCGCATGACGCGTGCTGCGATCCTGAACGTGATGCAGTCGGCCTATATCGAGACGGCCGAACTGAAGGGCCTCAATGGCTTTCAGGTGATCTTTCGCCATGCGTTCCCGAATGCCATCGCCCCGATCGTAAATGTGGTGATGCTGAACCTGGCCTATCTGGTGGTCGGTGTCGTCGTGATCGAAGTGGTCTTTGTCTATCCGGGCATGGGGCAGTATCTGGTCGACCACGTATCCAAACGCGATGTACCAGTGGTGCAGGCCTGTGGTCTGATCTTTGCCGCGGTCTATATCGGTCTCAACATGATCGCTGATATTGTTGCCATCCTGTCGAACCCACGTCTGAGGCATCCGAAATGAAGAATATCCCCATTTCCGCTATGATCGGGTTGTTCTTCACGGCCCTCTATTTTCTGGTGGCGATCTTTGCGCCACTGATCTCGCCCTATGGTATGGCTGAAATCGTCGGCGACGTCTGGGAGCCAGCTTCGGCAGAGTTTCTGCTCGGCACTGATAATATTGGCCGCGATCTGCTCAGCCGGATGATCTACGGTGGCCGGACCACCATCTTTATCGCCACAGCAGCAACCGTATTGTCCTTCACTCTGGGATCGGTTCTTGGCTTTTTCGCGGCTGTTGCAGGGGGTTGGGTTGATCAGGTGCTGTCGCGTTTTGTTGATCTGATCATGTCGATCCCAACGCTGATTTTCGCACTGGTGGTTTTGTCGGTCACTCCGGTCACCGTACCGATGCTGATCATCGTCATGGGTCTGCTGGATTCAACCCGCGTCTATCGTCTGGCGCGCGCTGTCGCGGTGGATATCGAAGTCATGGACTACGTCGAAGCCGCGCGTCTGCGTGGGGAAAAGACCGCCTGGATCATCTTTCGTGAAATCCTGCCCAATGCGCTGTCACCACTGGTGGCCGAAATGGGTTTGCGGTTTATCTTCATGGTTCTCTTCGTCTCGACCCTCTCGTTCCTGGGTCTGGGCGTCCAGCCCCCCGAAGCAGACTGGGGCGGCATCGTGAAAGAGAATAAGGACGGTATCGTCTACGGTATCCCCGCGGCTCTGGCGCCTGCCTTTGCCATCGCTACCCTGGCGATCTCGGTCAATCTGGTGGCTGACTGGGTGCTGAACCGAACCACATCGCTGAAAGGAGGCCGCGGATGAGCGATCCACAATTGAAAGTCCGCGATCTCAAAATCGGTGCAACGGTCTATCCTCCGGGCGAAAAACCCCATGATATCGAAATCGTGCATGGGGTCAGCTTTGATCTGGAAAAAGGCAAAGTTCTCGGCCTGATTGGTGAATCCGGTGCCGGTAAATCCACCATCGGTCTTGCCGCCATGGCCTACGGTCGTGGTGGGGTGAAAATCACCGGTGGTGAGGTCTGGATCAACGGGCGTGATGTGCTCAAATCGGGCACTGGCGATATCCGAAAACTGCGCGGCGGTGAGGTGACATATGTCTCGCAATCCGCAGCAGCCTCCTTCAACCCCGCCAAAAAGATCCTGGATCAGGTGGTCGAGGCGGCAGTCGAACAAAAGAAGTTCAGTCGCAAGGATGCAGAGGCCCGGGCAAAGGTGCTGTTTGACAAGCTCGGCCTGCCGGACCCGGAAAACATCGGCGATCGTTTCCCGCATCAGGTCTCTGGCGGTCAGCTGCAGCGCTGCATGACGGCGCTGGCGCTCTGCCCAGAACCGGATCTGGTGGTCTTTGACGAGCCGACAACGGCCTTGGATGTGACCACCCAGATTGATGTTCTGATGGCGATCAAGGAAGCCATTCGTGAAACCGGCGTTGCAGCGCTATATATCACCCATGATCTGGCCGTTGTGGCCCAGGTCAGCGACGATATCATGGTGCTGCGTCACGGCAATACTGTGGAATACGGCTCTGTGGATCAGATCATCAATGATCCACAAGAGGAGTACACCCAGGCGCTGGTCTCTGTGCGCTCGATTGAGCACGAAGAGAAAGAACCAACGGCTGAGCCGGTGCTCAGCGTGCGCAATATCACCGCGCGTTACAAAGGCACCCAGTTCGATGTGTTGCACAATGTGAATGTCGACCTCTACCCCGGCCAGACCCTGGCCGTTGTGGGAGAATCCGGGTCGGGAAAATCCACGCTTGCCCGTGTCATCACCGGTCTGCTGCCGCCGCGCGAAGGCGAGATCGAATTCGCCGGTCGTGTTCTGTCACCAGATCTGGACGGCCGTTCGCGCGAGGATCTGCGCGAGCTGCAGATGATCTACCAGATGGCAGATGTGGCGATGAACCCGCGTCAGACCGTCGGCACCATCATCGGTCGCCCGCTGGAGTTCTACTTTGGCATGAAGGGCGCGGAAAAGCGCAAACGGATCATCGAGCTTTTGGATGAGATAGAACTGGGCGAAGGCTTCATTGATCGCTATCCGGCGGAACTGTCCGGCGGCCAAAAGCAGCGTGTCTGTATTGCCCGTGCCCTGGCCGCCAAACCCAAGATGATCATCTGCGATGAGGTCACCTCGGCGTTGGACCCGCTTGTGGCAGACGGCATTCTCAAGCTGCTGCTGGAGCTGCAAAAGATCGAGGATGTTGCCTTCCTCTTCATCACCCATGATCTGGCCACCGTGCGCGCCATTTCCGACAATATTGCGGTGATGTATCAGGGCAAGGTACAGCGCTATGGTGGCAAGACCAAGGTTCTGAGCCCCCCCTTTGACGACTATACCGATCTTCTTCTCAGCTCTGTGCCCGAGATGCGTCTCGGTTGGCTCGAAGAGGTCATCGCCAACCGCAAAATGGAGAGCGCGGGCAACTAGCCGCACCGCTTTTCCACCATGAAACAGACCAGGCCCGCGCATTTCGCGCGGGCCTGCGTCGTTTTGGACCTATACATTCCACAGTTAGCAGGTATCATATTCCACAATTGGAATGTTACTTTCTGGTACATGTAAAGGGGATGCCCCATGTCTACGCTTCGCACCACTTCCCAATCATCGGTCCAACCGGCAGCCGTACAGCATTACTCTCCGCTTTATTTCCTTGCATCACTGGGTGCAGGCGGGCTGGCGGTTACCTTTTTTATGTATCTCATGTTCTGGGTCCCACATCCCAATCAGCCCGTTCCCGTCTTTGAGGATCTGATGGCAGCCTTTGGGTCAGGCAACCCTGCGTTGAAACTGGCCATCGCCACGGCCATGCTTGGCATCGCCTTTTTTGTCTTCCTGAACGTGAAGATGCTTTTGTGGAACTTTGCAGCCCTGTCACGTTTCAAACAGACCGAGGGCTATACTGCGTTGCGCAAGACCAATGGTGAGACCACCCTGCTGGCCGCGCCGCTGGCCACCGCGATGACAATCAACGGCGGCTTCATTGTCGGTCTGGTCTTTGTCCCACAGCTTTGGAGCATTGTAGAATACCTCTTTCCGGCTGCCATGGTCGCCTTTGTCCTGGTTGGTCTTTGGGCTTTTCGCCTGATCGGACATTTCCTGGGCCGGGTTCTCGCTGAGGGTGGCGCGTTTGACATGACGGCGCATAACTCCTTTGCCCAGCTGCTGCCCGCCTTTGCCCTGTCGATGGTTGCCGTGGGTCTGTCGGCCCCGGCTGCCATGAGTGGCAACACCGTTGTTGTTGGCGTATCATTGGTGCTTTCCACCTTCTTTGGCGTCACTGCCATGCTTTATGCCGCCTATGCCTCGGTGACGGCCTTTTCCTCTATGCTGATGCATGGCACCGCCCGCGAGGCCGGCCCTACCCTAATGGTGATTGTTCCCTTGCTCACCGTGTTGGGTATCATGATGCTGCGCCAGAACCATGGGCTGCATGCTGCATTTGATGTCCATGGAGCCCCTGCCGAAACCCTGATCCTGCTGGCGCGGATCCTCACGATCCAGATCGTCTTCTCTCTGCTGGGCCTTCTGGTGATGTCGCGGCAGAAATACTTCTCGGACTTTGTTTTTGGGGACAAGCTTTCTCCCGGCTCCTACGCGCTGATCTGCCCCGGTGTGGCTCTGTCGGTGATGCTGCACTTCTTTATCAACAAAGGTCTGGCTGGCGCCCATGTCATCGACAAATTCAGCCTCGCCTATTGGGCCCTCACGGCCCTGGCACTGGCGTTCCAATGGGCGATGATTGTCTTGGTGCTACGTCTCAACCGCCAGCATTTCAAAGCCAACCCCGTTGCGAGAGCAGCCGTTCCAGCAGAATGACCCCGGGCTAAGCTGACGAAACCGAAAAAAGTGACGGATGGCGACATCGCCGTCCGTTTTTTGAATGGCAATTCAAGTTTCTGTCGCAATGATGAGGTCAAAGAGCCCAAAGGGATAAAAGGATTCGGGTCATGGACAATAAATTGCTTCTCATCATTCTGGACGGGGTGCCTTATCGCAACTTCCGCCGTCTGTTTGGCAATCTGGAAGGCTGGGTCGATAGTGGTGACGCCCGCGTCTGGAAACTGCGTGCTGTGCTGCCATCGATCTCAGCCAGCTGCTATGCCTCGATCCACACAGGTGTCGCCCCAGCTGAACATGGCTGCACTGGCAATGGCAATGTTTTCAAGCTAGGCCACAAGGATGTTTTCAGCCAAGTTCGCGAAGCCGGTGGCACCACCGGTGCGGTGGCGCATAGCTTCTGGTCGCAGTTCTTCAACCGTCATCCCTTCGACTATGTACGCGACATAGAATATGATGAACCGGAAAGCACAACCATCAACCATGGCCGCTTTCATTCGATGACCGGCTATGGGCATGACAACCAGATGACGCCTTCGGATGTGGACCTGTTTGGCACCCTGACCAACCTGTGCCTGCGCTTTGGACTGGATTACGGCATGCTGCACACCTGTACGCTGGACAGCATGGGGCATCGGTTCTTTCACGACTGCCAGCAGATGGATCACGCCTGCTTTGTAATGGATGAAATGCTTGCCCCCTTCATCACCAAATGGCGGCAGTTGGGCTATGAGGTCATCGTCACGGCGGATCACGGACAGGACGAGCGCGGCCATCACGGCGGACGCGGCGCACTGCAGCAGGAAACCGCGCTCTACTACTTTGGTGAGGCCGAAGGCCCGGCTCAGGATGATGTCATCGATCAGCGCCAACTCGCGCCGACCATTCTCAGCCGTCTCGGTGCGCCAATAGCTGACACCATGAAGGCAAAGCCATTTTTGAAGTGATTGTGGTCAGCGGCCACAGATCACAGGATCTTGGGGGCGCTGACAGCCAAATAGCGCCATGCCTTGCAGGCTTTATACAGCGCCTGCAGGGCATGGCATTGTTAGTCGTAGGGCCAAACCCCCTGGCCCAGCCCCTCTACGGCAACCGAGATACGTTCGAAACTGTCCCGGGCACGGACCACCGAATGGCGTGCACGCAGATAACCATGCACCAGCCCCGGCTCGTTGATCCAATGCGCGCGCCCTCCAGCGGCGACCACGCGATCACGGTAGTCGCGACTGTCGTCACGCACCGGGTCACAATCGGCTGAAATCAGAACCGTGGGTGGCAGACCGGTGAAGTCATCGTCCTGTAGCGGAGCATAGGTCGGGTCCGGCTCTGTCAGGCCACCCGGTTTGCGAATATCCATGTAGAACAGGATTTCATCGCGGGTCAGCATCGGAGCCTGCGCATGTTCGATATAGGACCCCGCATTGATGTCACCGCCAAAAGCGCCATAGATCAGAACCTGCCCGAGAATACGTGCAGCCATTTCGCTATCCGCTCGCACCGCATGGGCCAGGGCCGCACAGAGATTGGCACCGGCACTATCGCCCAGAAACACAACATCATCTTCGAACCGATCCAGCACCCAGGACAGCACGGACCAGGCGTCGTCAAACATCGCCGGGTGCTGATGCTCCGGTGCCAGACGGTAGTCGACCGCCACCACGCGATAGCCGGTCTGGGCGCAGATCTCGGCACAGACATCATCATGGCTCTCTAGCCCGCCGACGACAAAACCACCGCCGTGACAGAACAGGACGGTTCGGGTCGGATCCCCTGCGGAATAGATCCGTATAGGAACACCATTGGCCGCTCTATCTTCTGTACGCACCATACCGGGGCGTGGGGCACGAAACTCCTGCGCCATTTCGTTGTAGACCGCGCGCTGTTCGGCAATGGTCAGCGCTACCGCGTCTTCGGGGTAGCATTCGCCGGTCTTGCGGATGAAGGCCCAGGTTTCTTCATCGATCAGCCGTTCATAGTCCATGGCGCACCCTCATCGTCCTGTTGTTGCCGCCTAGCCTAGGCCAGCCTTTGGGGTCGAGGGAATGGCAAAAACACAAAAAGCGCCTCATCCCTGAGGCGCTTTTGTTGTCTCATCGAGGTTTGTCAGATCTGCCCGAAATGTCAGGCAGTCGGCATGTGCTCCCAGGGGCGGGTATAGGCACCGAGCGCGCTGGAAATATCGGCATCCTTGGCCCCATTGGCCTCTACCTGGGCAACCAGACCGCGTTTCTTGTCATCAATCACCGCCTCGACCCGTGCAGGCGAAGCAGCTTTCAGCAGTGCTTCGTTGTAGATGCGCGTGATTGCCTGTTTGCGCAGATCCGGCTTAAAAACCTTGCCGACAGCAGTTTTGGGCAGCTCATCCAGCACTGTCAGATGCTTTGGAATCGCGGCGCGCTCATGCACATGAATTTTGCAGTATTCCAACAGCTCATCCGCTGTGGCCGTGGCCCCGTCCACTAGTTCTACAAAAGCGCAGGGCAATTCACCAGCATGGGCATCAGGCTGACCAATAGCTCCGGCAAAGGCGACGGCTTCATGGCCCAAAAGCGCCTCTTCGATATCGGCGGGGTCGATATTATGACCGCCGCGAATGATCAGATCCTTGGCCCGCCCGGTGATCCACAGGTAGCTGTCGCTATCGAAACGCCCCAGATCGCCGGTGCGCAGATATTCATCCTTGTAGTACAGATCGACGTTTTTATCAGCCTCGGTATAGGTGTTGCCGGCATAAACGCCCGGGTTGGAGATGCAGATCTCACCGACCTCATCGGTGCCGCACTCCACCAGCCCATCTGCCGTTCCTTTGACGATTTTTACATCCGTATAGGGGAAGGTGATGCCGATGGATCCGATCTTCTTTTCACCGTCTACCGGATTGCAGGACACAAGACAGGTCGCTTCGGTCAGGCCGTAGCCCTCGATGATATTGATCCCGGTGGCCTGTTCAAACCGGCGGTACAGTTCAACCGGCAGTGGGGCGGAACCCGAAAACGCGGTCTTCACGGTCGAAATATCCGCATCCACCGGACGCTGCATCTTGGCCGAGATCGCGGTGGGGACTGTGATGATAAACGAGATTTTCCAGCGTTCGATCAGCTTCCAGAAGTTGTCAAACACACCATCACCGCGATAGCCCTGCGGTGTCGGGAAAACCACATGAGCGCCGGATGTCAGCGAAGCCATCATGATCACATGACAGGCAAAGACATGGAACAATGGCAGCGGGCACATGATATTGTCGTTTTCGGTGAACAGCAGTGTGTTGCCGATCCAGCCGTTGTAGATCAGGCCGGAATATTTGTGCTGGGCAACCTTTGGCATACCGGTGGTGCCGCCCGTGTGGAAGTAGCAGGCGACCCGATCACAGGTGCTATCAGCAAAGCTCAGCGTTTTGGGTTGTTTCAGCATTTCGCGGCGGAAAGATTTGTAATCCGCATGTGCCACTTTGTCTTTGTTTTCCAGCTTGGGCCGTACAAGCGGTACAATCCAGGATTTCGGCGGCGTCAGGTAGCGATTGAGATCGACCTCAAGAACTGTATTCACCCCAGGTGCATGGCGAACCGCTTCAGCTACCTTTTGCGCCACATCCGTCTTTGGGAAAGGCTTCAGGGTGACAACAACCTTTGCCTTGGTCTCGCGCAGGATCGAGGCGATCTGTTCAGGTTCCAGCAGCGGGTTGATCGGGTTGACGATCCCCGCCACGGCACCGGCCAGCATTGTCACCAAGGTCTCGTTACAGTTGGGCAGCACATAGGCCACCACGTCCTTTTCACCGATGCCCATTTCGCGCAGCATATTGGCGGCCTGGGTGACCTGATCCTTGAGCTGGCTCCAGGTCAGGGTTTCCGCCTTGTCGGTCGGTCCGGAAAAGATCTGATAGCTGACCGCATTGTTGTTGGGAAACTTCGCCGTGGTGCGCGACAATAGCTGGTAAAGCGTGACCGGGTTGTCCCGTTCCTCCCAACTGGCTTCCTGTTCCATCGCGATGCAGTCTTCTACCGTGGCAAATGCCATTCCATTCCTCCCCTAATCCCGGTCCAGCGCCGGGTTGATCACTTAGCGCTCAATTTGGGTGCAAAACAGAAAACGTGCAAGCGCATGGTCGGGATCACGTCAAGGCAAGGTCAGAATATGACGCTGCGAAACGAGCGGCTGCCCCGTGGGCAACCGCTCGACGGTCGGCTATTCAGCCGCCAGACCATCCGTGAATTGCAGCCGCGCCAATCGCGCATAGAGACCACCTTCGGCGACCAGGTCATCATGGGTGCCTGTGGCAACCACCCGTCCCTCTTCCATCACCACGATACGGTCTGCCTTTTTCACCGTTGCCAGACGGTGCGCCACGATTAATGTCGTGCGGCTCTGGCTCAGCTCGTCTACGGCGGCCTGAACCAAGCGTTCGCTTTCCGCGTCCAGCGCCGAGGTCGCCTCGTCCAGCAACAGCACCGGAGCATCGCGCAGGATCGCACGGGCAATTGCAATCCGCTGCTTTTGCCCACCAGACAGCATCACGCCGCGTTCGCCAACAAAGCTGTCATAGCCTTCTGGCAGCGCACTGATGAAATCATGTGCAGCGGCGGCGGCGGCGGCGGCTTCGACCTCTGCGTCCGTGGCATCTGGTCGGCCAAAGCGGATGTTTTCCCGCGCTGAGGCGGCAAAAATGATCGGGTCTTGTGGTACCAGCGCGATATGCTTGCGGAAATGATCGCGCTGCAGGTCTGGCAAGGCAATACCATCGAGGCGCACAGCCCCCGTGTCGGGGTCGTAAAACCGCTGGATCATCTGAATGATGGTAGTTTTTCCCGCCCCGGACGGCCCGACAAAGGCCACGGTTTCACCGGGCTTCACAGTCAGCGAGACCCCATCAAGTGCTTGCACACCTGGTCGCGACGGATAGGCAAAAGAGACCGCGTCAAAGCTGATCTCGCCTTTCACAGGGCTCGACAACGTTTGGGCCCCTTGGGGATCCTTGACCGTATCGGTCGCATTCAACAGCTCGATCAGACGCTCGGTCGCGCCAGCTGCACGCTGCAGCTCGCTCCAGATTTCCGATAGCGCAGCAACCGATCCGGCAACCAGCACCGCATAGATCACAAACTGGATCAGCGTGCCTTCACTCATATGACCGGCGCGGACATCTATCGCCCCCATCCAAAGCACGCCAACAATGCCCGAGAACACCAAAAAGATAACAATCACAGTCAGGTAGGCGCGTGTTTTGATGCGCTTGACTGAGACATCAAAGGCCGTCTCCGTCATCTGGGCGAATTGTGCGCGACTGGCGGCCTCATGGGTAAAGGCTTGCACCGTTTGGACCGCCCCCAGCGCTTCACCGGCATTGCCGGACGAAGCCGCGATCCAGTCCTGGTTTTCACGGCTGATGACCCGCAGGCGCCGCCCTAGAACCAGGATTGGCACAATCACGGCCGGTACGATCAGTAGCACCAGCCCAGTGAGCTTGGCCGAGGTCAGCAGCATCAGCACCATGCCGCCAAGGAAGATCAGCAAGTTGCGCAACGCAATCGACACAGACGAGCCCAGAACCGACTGGATCAGCGTGGTATCGGTGGTGATCCGGCTCAGCACCTCACCGGTCATGATTTTCTCAAAGAACGCCGGACTCATGCCGATGACGCGATCAAAAACCGCCTTGCGGATATCTGACACCACACGCTCGCCCAGCCGCGTGACTAGCGCATAGCGCAGGCCAGTGCCAACCGCGAGAAGGGCTGCGATGGCTAGCGCCGCGATGAAATACTGGTTGAGAAGAGCGTTTTCAGAGATCCGGAAGTTATCCACGACACGTCGCACGGCCAATGGCAGGGTCAGGGACAGCCCTGCTGTCAGCACTAGCGCACAGGTCGCGGCGAACATCAGAACCCGATAGGGGCGCATAAAGGGCCAGAGCGCCCCAAGTACACCGATTTTACGCGAGCTTTCCCGCTCTTCTTCCGTTGTCGGAGCTGCCTGATTGCGCGCCATACCGGTTCCTTTTGCTGTTTCCTTCGCGGGCGATGATACCCGCACGGTCCAGAAAGGTTCATGGCCCCGCAGGCCCTGCAGGTCAAGCACGACCCGATCCAGTGGGTGGGGCAAATCGCCCGCCAGCCCCGTTTCGTGTCCCGTCTTGCAGCCAGTTTCGGCCGCAGCTCCTTTGCCGCCAGACATGAATTCGAATAAGGCAACACTGAGGTTCCAATTCGCAATGCAACGCTGCAATCCCGCCCTGCAATGAATGATGCGCCAGTCAAAAACGCACGCTAGGCTCAGAACCCATTGATTTCCACAGGGCGGCGTGTTTCACGGCTCGAAAACCGAGCGGTGAACATGACAGATCTAATCTGGTTACCCGACGCGCAGATGCCGCGACTTGAGCCCCACTTTCCCAAACCCCACAGCAAGCCTCGTGTGGACGGCCGATGTGTCCTTTCCGGGATTATCTTTATCAATCGCATAGACTTAAGGGGGTGTGACGCGGACTGATTCAGAAAAATCTTTGAAAGGCAAAGGGATACGCCCGTGCACCCCAGACCGAAAGCAACGCAAGACCACCGTCAAATACGACAAGCGCTGCTACAAACGCCGCAACCGGATTGAGATCATATTTGGTCGATTGAAAGACTGGCGGCGTGTTGCAACCCGTTATGACCACTGTCCCAAGGTCTTCTTGTCCGCAATCGCCCTCGTGGCACCCTCGTGACAATCGTCACTTACTGGCTATGAGACCTGAACCTAGAACGTCTTGCAAAAATTCAACATGTAACCAAGTCTGGAAATAGACAGGTAAACTCCGAATCGGCTCGCTTATTTCATTTCTAGTACAGCATGAAAGCACCGCATTATGTCTGATTTCTCGAAGATCAAATTCCCAACCGCCTTTACCATCTTGTTTATTCTGATCGCTGTTGTCGCCGTTCTCACCTGGATCGTCCCTGCAGGCGAATACCAACGTGAGATGAACGAGGCCTTGGGGAGTGAAGCCCCAATCCCAGGAACATACCACCAAGTTGAAGCAAGCCCTCAGGGCCTCACCGCCGTTATTTTGGCGCCCATTGCCGGGATGTACGATCCAGGTCTTTTGGGCTCATCCTCCAGTGCTGCTATCGACGTAGCGCTGTTTGTTTTGATCATTGGCGGCTTTTTGATGGTCCTGACAAAAACAGGTGCGATCAATGCCGGTATCGGTTGGCTTTTGCAGAAATTGCAGGGACGTGAGATCATGCTGATCCCGATCCTGATGATTGCCTTTGCTTTTGGCGGAACCAGCTACGGAATGGCCGAGGAAACTCTGGCCTTTTATGCGCTGATCATTCCGGTATTTGTCCGCGCCGGCTATGACTCCCTAACCGGAGTTGCGGTCATTATGCTCGGTGCCGGTATCGGCACTCTGGGTTCCACCTTCAACGCATTTGCGACAGTGGTCGCCTCCCAAGGCGCAGGCATCCCTTTTACTTCCGGCATTGCCCTGCGCTTTGTCATTCTTGCAGGCTGTCTGGCGGCGGGCATTGGCTTTGTGATGCGCTACGCCAAACGAGTGAAGGCTGATCCGGCGGCCTCGCTTGTGGCGGACCAGGCCGAAGACAATCGCGCCCATTTTCTCAAAGGCAGTGAGGGGCAGGACGGCTTCCCCCAGTTTACCACGGTGCGCTCCCTCATTCTGGCGCTGTTTGGCCTGACCTTTGTGGTGATGATCTACGGAGTTGTCGCCCTGGAATGGTGGATGGGGGAAATGGCGGGCCTCTTTCTGGTGATGTCCATCGTGGTCTGGTGGGTTGGAAAATTTGATGCCAGTTCCCGCATGGATGAGCACACCTTTGTAGAGACCTTTGTCGAAGGCGCCCGCGACCTATTAGGCGTGGCTCTGATCATTGGCGTGGCCCGCGGCGTTGTGGTCATCATGGACGCCGGGAAAATCACGGATACGATCCTGGCGGGGGCCGAGGGCTATGTTTCAGGGCTCACCGAGTTCATGTTCATCAACGTGATGTTTGGCATTCAGATTTTGATGTCCTTTCTGGTTCCTTCCTCTTCAGGATTGGCGACATTGACCATGCCAATCATGGCACCAATGGCTGATTTCGCAGGCGTTGGACGCGATTTGGTGGTGACCGCCTATCAATCCGCCAATGGTTTGGTGAATCTGTTCAACCCAACCTTTGCTGTGGTGATGGGAGGTCTGGCTATTGGGCGGGTCTCGTATGACCGTTGGTTGCGATTTGTCGCGCCTCTGCTGTTCATCTTGGCTGGCATCATCATTGTTGCCCTCAGCCTCGGCGCGGCGCTCGGCTGATTTCGAACGCCCTCTATTAAAAAACTCGATGGCTGCACTGTGGCCATCCCTGTTTAAACTGGAGAAATCGATGCAATTTGGTGTGCATTCGGAAGTGGGAAAACTGCGCAAGGTCATGGTCTCTCGCCCGTCCCTGGCGCATGATCGCCTGACCCCGAAGAACTGTGAAGAGCTGCTGTTTGATGATGTGCTTTGGGTCGAAAAGGCCCGCGCAGACCATGCAGAATTTGTGCAGATGATGGTTGGTCGCGGCGTGGAAGTCTATGATATCCAGGACCTTCTGGCAGAAGCCATTGATCAAACTGAAGCCACACGCGGCTTTATGCTTGACCGTTTGATCACAGCCAATTCTGTGGGGCCCGGCATGGCCAAGGCAATGCGCCCTTGGATAAACGACATGGACGGCAAGACCCTGGCCCGTCAGCTGATGGGGGGCATAACTGTCTCAGACGTCCCCGCCGGAGAGCTGACCCAGTTGATGAAAGCAGAGTTGCCTGGCAGTGAATTTGTTTTGCCAGCTGTACCCAACGCCTTGTTTCAGCGAGATCCCTCTTGTTGGATTTACGGTGGCGTGACTTGCAACCCCATGTACTGGCCAGCCCGTCGTCCAGAAACGCTGTTTCAGCGTGCAGTCTACAATTTCCACCCGATGTTCCAGAACGCGGACTTCGAATTCTGGTGGGGCAACAGTGATGACAATTTCCAAGCTGCCTCCATTGAAGGTGGTGATGTCATGCCCATTGGCAACGGAACCGTTTTCATTGGCATGGGAGAGCGCACCACACGTCAGGCTGTTGCTCAGGTTGCCCAATCGCTGTTTGACAAAGGTGGCGCGGAACGCGTGGTCGCCTGTGTGATGCCAAAATCGCGTGCGGCCATGCATTTGGACACGGTTTTCACTTGTTTAGAACAAGATAAGGTCACCGCCTTCCTGGAAGTGGCGAACGAGATCACCTGTTTTTCACTGCGCCCAGACGGCAAGGGGGGGATCGACACGCGCAAAGATGTGGGGTCAATTTTTGATGTCTACAAAGAGGTTCAGAACCTGTCCGAGCTGATCGTAATCAGCACAGGTGGAAATGAATTCCAAGCAGAACGGGAACAGTGGGACGATGGCAACAACGTTGTCGCGTTGGAGCCTGGTGTTGTCGTCGGATATGCCCGCAATACTCATACCAACGGCCTAATGCGGGCTGCAGGTGTCGAAGTCATCGAGATCAGTGGGCAAGAGCTCGGTCGCGGTCGCGGTGGCGGACACTGCATGACCTGTCCAATCCTACGTGATCCAGTCTATTAATCTGTATTAGGGAGAAGCCAAAATGGCGTTTAACCTCAAAAGCCGTAGTTTTCTAAAAATCGCTGATTTTTCCCAGCGCGAAATGTTGTTCATGCTCGATCTCGCCCGCGATCTGAAGCGCGCAAAATACTCGGGCGCCGAGAAACAAATGCTCACCGGCAAAAATATCTGTCTGATTTTTGAGAAAACCTCGACACGTACTCGCTGCGCCTTTGAGGTGGCGGCTTACGATCAAGGTGCCAATATCACCTACCTTGACCCGTCGGGCTCGCAGATTGGTCACAAGGAATCGATGAAGGACACTGCCCGAGTATTGGGCCGGATGTTTGATGCCATCGAGTTTCGCGGCTCAGGCCACGACATGGTTGAAGAGCTGTCGGACTATGCCGGTGTACCTGTTTACAATGGTTTGACCGACGATTGGCACCCAACCCAGATGCTGGCGGATATGCTGACCATGCTGGAACATGCCGACAAACCACGCCGGGATATCGTGTTTGCCTATTCGGGCGACTGCCATTCCAATATGGGCAACTCGCTTTTGATGCTGGGAGCGATCATGGGCTGTGACGTGCGGATGATTTCACCCAAAGCCACACAGCCAGAAGAGGCCGTCCGGGCATTGGCGATGGAACGGGCCGAAAAATCCGGTGCGCGCATCACAATCACAGACGACTTGGATGCGGTTAAGGGTGCCGATTTCATCCACACAGATGTCTGGGTCTCGATGGGTGAACCCAAAGAGGTCTGGGCCGAACGTATCGCGCTTCTTTCCCCCTATCAGGTCAACATGGATTTGATGAAGCGCACCGGCAATCCTGGCGTGAAGTTCATGCACTGCCTCCCCGCGTTCCACAACACAGAGACGGCCGTCGGCCAAGACATTCAAGAAAAATTCGGGCTCTCTGAAATGGAAGTCACCGAAGAGGTCTTTGAAAGCGAGATGAACATCGCCTTTGAACAGGCTGAAAACCGCATGCACACCATCAAGGCGATCCTGGTCGCCACATTGGGGGCCTGAGCCATGCGCATTGTCGTCGCCCTTGGGGGCAATGCGCTGCTGCGCCGCGGGCAAGAGCTCTCGGCGCAGAACCAGCGTGAAAACATCCGCATTGCTGCTTCGGTCCTCTCCCCTCTTGCTGAAGACAACGACCTGGTCGTGACCCATGGCAATGGGCCTCAGGTGGGCCTTCTGGCTTTGCAAGAGGCGGCATATACAGATGTCGAAGAATACCCGTTGGATGTGCTGGTTGGTGAAACCATGGGCATGATCGGCTATATGATTGAACAAGAGATGGGCAATCTATTGCCGGTTGAAAAACCGCTTTCCACCATCCTCACCATGGTGGAAGTTGATCCCAAAGACCCCGCCTTTGCAGATCCCACAAAATTCATCGGGCCGGTCTATTCCGAATCCGAGGCGCGCGAGAATGCGCAGCAAAAGGGCTGGGCGATCAAACCCGATGGCGACAAATGGCGCCGCGTGGTGCCCTCCCCTGCCCCCAAACGCATCTTTCAGGTACGCCCCATCCGTTGGCTTTTGGATCACGGATCGGTGGTTATCGCTGCCGGCGGTGGTGGTATCCCCCCCAAATATAGCGAAGACGGCAAGCTGGAGGGCGTCGAATGTGTCATCGACAAGGACCATTGCTCGTCAATGCTGGCACAAGAAATCAACGCGGATGTGTTTGTAGTCGCCACCGAGGCAGAAGCGGTTTTCCTTGACTGGAACACTCCCAAACAGCGCGGCATCAGATCTGCTTCACCGGACGCGCTGGATCAGTTTGAATTCCCTGCAGGATCGATGGGCCCCAAGGTGCAATCCGCGCAAGACTTTGCCCGTGCCACAGGCGCAAAGGCGGTAATCTGTGCATTGGCAGACATTCCTGCGGCCCTGCGCGGGGAAAAAGGCACCACTATTGATCCCAACGCCAAAAGCATCTCTTTTCACGACTGAACTGCAAGAAAGACCTAGAAATGTCGGACAAAACGCCCAGCTCAGCCTCTGCAGACCAAACCCAAACCGATGCGGCCTGGGAGATCTCAGCCGATGAAATGGCCACCCGGTTGGACACCAATCTGGAGACCGGCCTAGACGGGACATCGGCAGCGCAAAAACTGGCCCAGGTGGGGCGCAACAAACTGGTTGAAGCGGAACAGGTGTAGGCATTTTGGTTGTTTGTAGAACAGTTCAAGAACCAGCCGCTGATCATCTTGATGGTTGGCGCGGCTTTGTAGCACAAATCGGCTGAGGGGTTTCACTGTGAGAAACCAGCATGATAGCTGGAAGAAATGAGCAGTTGGCCCCTACAAATTATAAGACGACGAACTGGTCTTCCTACAATAATGCATTGAGGCAGCGAGGATCGCTCTCGATCCATTGACCGGCAGTGCATCGCGTAGCGATGTCCCGAAAGATTGGTTTGATCCGGACACGATTTAGATCCAGCCACCGTCCGGAAAACGTGGCCGCCAGCAGCGTTTCAGCGACACCGCAATCCAAGCCTGTCTGACGTCGAAGGTGCTGTTCGGCTTGCCGCTGCGGCAAACAACCGGGGGCGTTGAAAGCCTGCTGCGGCTCGTCGATCTGGACTGGGCGATTCCCGACTTCAGCACCCTGTGCCGCCGCCAGAGAATGCTGAACGTGAACCTGCCGTATCGTGGCGGCTTTGGCCCGCTGAACCTGCTCATCGATAGCACAGGCATCAAGTCAGAGGGCGAAGGCGAGTGGTATGCCCGCAAGCATGGCGGTCCCAAGCGCCGGGTTTGGCGCAAGATACATATAGGGATCGACGAAGAAACGCTTGAGGTGCGAGCTGTCGAGGTCACGACCAGCAATGTCGGTGATGCATCCATGTTACCTGAGTTGCTGAACCAAATCCCAGACGATCAGGACATCGGCTCGGTCACCGTTGATGGCGCCTACGACACGCGCAAGTGCCATGACGCGATTGCCACCCGCAATGCCCAGGCAGTCATCCCACCACGCAAAAACGCCGAACCCTGGAAACCCACGAGCGCTGGAGGCATTGCCCGTAACGAAGCGGTCAATGCATCGCGATACCTGGGCCGCGCTTTATGGCGAAAATGGAGCGGATGTCACCGTCGAAGCCGCGTCGAGACCACCCTCTCGGGATCATGCTTCGCATACCCCTGCCGGGCAAAGGATGCATTGCGTGAAACTGATGGGCCAGAGCCTCATGGCGAAGGACTTCGACCGGCAAGTCGCAGAGATCGAAACCCGCATCGCTGTCCTCAACCGCTACACCGTTCTTGGCATCCCTGTCATAGAGGCTGTGGGGTAAGTCTGTCCTGGTATAGGGGAAGTCCGGACCTCTTCGGATTTGTGCAACAAAGTCGGCCACAACGGTTAAGGTCGTTGTCAGTCGCCACTCCCATGGCAGCGGTTCTTTTCGTCTACTTGGATGCCCGCCGCAATGGTCTCCCATCTCGCCTTTTTCCCGCTAAAACAGAGCACTGAATCGCTCCAAAATCGCCACCACAAAGCCCGGCAGTTGCGGAATTTGTGAGAGTAGTCAATTCACGGTAGGTTTAAAGGTTTGACGCCTAAGCACATTGAGTTTTGGGATGCGTTCTGAGGGTTCTCTAATGGAGCGGGCGGCGGGAATCGAACCCGCGTCATTAGCTTGGAAGGCTAAGGTCTTACCACTACACAACGCCCGCTCATCTATTGCCTGTGATTATGGGAAGCAGGATCGAAGGTCAACCACCTTCTCCGGTGAAAATTTCAAAATTGCTCCGCCCTGGCAGCGACACGTCTGCGCGCGGCAAAGTCCGAAAAAATCGCATGGTCGTTGACCTGCTTTACCTGCCATGACAATAGAAAGCGCAGCCTGATTTGCATCCTACCTTGCAATGGCGTGTCAGCATGATGTATTTTCTAAAACAATCGCATCTGTGCAAAAATGAACGGCGAACCGGCCAGGGTTTCGCGGGAATGGAATACTGGATGACTGAAACCACGTAACTGGGCTTAATTCTGTTATAGTATACTAGGTAAAACATACTGAGCAAAACCAGTTGCCTTGCTAAGGCCCCTGAAAGAGCGGAGCTTCACCAAGGGTTCCGCCCCCCCCCTGTCCGCCCCCTGCCCCTAGCCATCTACCCACAGCCCCAAGATAGGTCCCGATTTCGTGACGGTTCCAGCACCAAAAACCGCAGTCCTTACCGCCCATGGTCAACCCTCCGCGCCAGAGCAGCCTGAACGTTCACTTGCACATTTGACCACGCAGGTTGCCGCTTTCCTACCAGACTGGGACCTGCGTTCGGCAACTTTGGCACAAGAAGGTCAACTGGAGAAGGTGATGGAGGATGGGGCCTTGGTCTATCCGTTTTTCATGGCCAGAGGCTGGTTTACGACCGCCGTTCTGCCAAAACGCCTAGCCGGGTTCTCCTATCGGATGGCCATCCCCTTTGGACTGGACCCACACTTACCGGCGCTGGCTGCACAGGATATACGCGGTCGAATATTGGCAAACGGTGCTAGGAACCTGACAACTCCGCCACGCCTTCTGCTCGCAGCACACGGATCTGCGCGCGGTCCCAAGGCTGCGGAAGCGACGGAAGATTTTGCCGCCCACCTGCAAAAAGCACTCCCCGAGGTTTCAGTCCTTGTCGGCTATGTTGAACAAGCTCCTTTCCTTTCAACCGCTGCGCAAGATCTGCCGGAGAACAGCTTGTGCCTGCCATTTTTTGCACAAACAGGCGATCATGTGCGCGATGATATCCCTAGCGCGCTCGCAACAGCCGACTTTCGCGGGACAACCCTGCCAGTGTTGGGCGCAAACCCCAATGTTCCCCGACTTGTGGCGCACGCCCTTCAGACGGCATTGGAACACCCCCACTGATCAAGGCGCCGGTGATTGGACGAAACAATTGCCCATCAAGGCCTCAATCCCGGCCTGTTCAAATCCAAATGATACACCTGTGCTATCACTCGAGCGGCAACGCTCAAGCGATTGAGCTTCCCCCTTTAAAAGGAACCGTTCTTATCTTTAGGGAAGAGAAGGACCAGAGATGGCCATGAAAAGACCCAAGCCCGAAGAGAGTGTCGCGAAGGTGCAGCAGCTTTAAGTTCTAATGGGGCAAGGCAGGCTTAGGACATTGGGACTGGCCAGCGGATTGCGGACGTCCTGAAAATGAAATGGGGCGATATCGAGGATGGCGGAATCGTTCTGCGGCAGAACAAGACCAAGAAAGACCTATAGGTTCCCCTCACCTCGCACCTGAGCACCGCACTGGCAACCACGGAGAAACGCAGCGTTTTCATACTGACAAATCACATTGCCACCGGTCCCTGGTCATACCGAGGCGCATCCGACGCCGTGATGAAAATCAGAAAGCAGATCGGAGCCGTGGGCTATGATATTCACGCGCTCCGCCACACCACCGCGACCGAGCTTTGCATAGCTGGCGCTGATGATGAAACGATCGCTGCAGTAACCGGGCAGAGCGCCAAAATGGTACAGCATTACACCCGCACAGTTCGCCAAAGAGTGCATGCCCTGCGATCGAAAGACTTTCGAGATTAATTGTCGCTTTGCCCCTTGCGAACAAAAGGGAACATAAATAGAAGGTGTGGCAGACTGTGTGGCAGGACACCACCCGCCACAGCTAAGTCATTAAAAAGGCGAGTTGGCGGAGTGGTGACGCAGCGGATTGCAAATCCGTGTACACCGGTTCGATTCCGGTACTCGCCTCCAAGTGCCTATAAATCAATGACATAGCTTCACGGTTATCAAGTGGGACACAACAGTGGAACACAAACCATGAAGTTGTCAGCCTACCTAAGCCCTTCTAGACACGGTATATATTACTTTCGTTGGCCATTGCCTACAATTCCGGGCCGAAAGAGACACACGCTTAAACTGTCGTTGAAAACACGTTGCCCACACAAAGCTGGTGACTTGGCAAGGCATCTGGCATCTTGTGGTAAATAATCGAAGGGCACACAGAATTGGCCAAACTGAACCGTGCAGAGTTAAGACCAAAGGTCAAAGCGTACTTTGAAGGCCAACTTGAACACTACTTGGGTCGGCTGAACCTGAATGATCCTATGCAGGAGACACTTGATGCACTCGAAGCTGAGGTTCTGAGGCATGAAGAACTCTTGAAGGAACGGTCAACGGATGCGTTTCGCCTCTATGTCGAAAAATTCAAGGTGGACGCGGGGATTTCAGATCATGATTGGGGCGAGAGGGCTTTGTTGCACAAATCGGTTTCTGAGGGGACTTCCCCTTTCCCCGGACGGAATTATCCTACGGGCTCGGTAACGGGTATGCCAAGAGC
>NZ_CYSG01000003.1 GCF_001457775.1 Phaeobacter sp. CECT 5382 | reverse complement strand
ATGCCATTGCCGAGGATATCGCCGCCGAGGTGCCGACCCATGGGTTCCGCTTTCGCGGTGAGCGCTTCGACTGCGGCTCCAAAGCGGGCTTTTTGCAGGCCACCGTTTCATTTGCCCTGTCACGACCAGAGCTGCGTGATGATCTGATGAAATTTATCTCGCAGACGGTGCAGGTCGATAAGGCAGCCCAGTAATAGGGCTGCAATTTGATTATTTGGGAAATGGAACCCTGATCGCTGCCGGGACATGCGATTGCAAAGAGGATCTTTGAGGTGACGACAGTATTGGTGACCGGGGGCGCCGGCTACATTGGCTCGCATGCCTGTAAGGCATTGAAAGCAGCAGGCTATACGCCTGTGACATTCGACAATCTGGTGACCGGATGGCAGGATGCGGTGAAGTTTGGCCCCTTCGAGAAGGGAGACCTGCAGGATCGCGCCCGTCTTGACGAGGTTTTTGCAAAACACAAACCGGTTGCGGTGATGCATTTTGCTGCACTCAGCCAGGTCGGCGAAGCGATGAGCGAGCCAGGGCGCTATTGGGCTAATAATACCGGCGGGTCTCTGAATTTGATCGAAGCTGCCGTCGCTGCGGGCTGTCTGGATTTCGTCTTTTCCTCGACCTGCGCCACCTATGGTGAACATGACAATGTGGTGCTTGATGAGAACACGCCGCAGTTGCCGCTGAACGCCTATGGGGCCTCCAAGCGGGCAGTTGAGGATATTCTCAAGGATTTTGGTGCGGCACATGGGCTGCGATCGGTGATTTTTCGCTATTTTAACGTGGCAGGTGCCGACCCCGAGGCCGAGGTGGGAGAGTTCCATCGGCCCGAAACCCATCTGGTGCCGCTGGTCCTGGATGCCATTGATGGCAAGCGCGACGCGCTGACGATCTTTGGTACTGATTATGACACGCCCGATGGCACCTGCATTCGCGATTATGTGCATGTCTGCGACCTGGTGGATGCTCATGTGCTGGGGTTGAAATGGCTCGAGGCCGACAAAGGCTCTGAGGTCTTTAATCTGGGTACCGGCTCCGGGTTTTCGGTGCGCGAAGTCATGGATAAGGCTGAAGCTGTCACAGGTCGTGCCGTGCCCTGCAATGAGGGCCCGCGCCGGGCCGGGGATTGTACCAAGCTGGTCTCGGGCTCGACCCGCGCGATCACCGATCTTGGCTGGCAACCTGGGCGCTCCAGCCTGGAGGCGATGATTGCCGATGCCTGGAAATGGCACCAGACGGGCCATTACGAGGCCTGATGTGAGCAAGGGTGCCAGCGCAGCTGCTCTAACATCGCAGGGCTGGGCACCACAAAGCTGGTCTGCGCGCTATCGGTTGCGCCTGAAACGACGACGCCTGATGTGGCGGTGCCTGCGGGCCCGTCATCAGTTGACCCCGTGTGCTGACCGAACCTCGGATATCCGGGCGCAGGATATCTTGTTGGTCGCAGTCTTGCGCAATGAAATCACCCGGCTGCCGCATTTTTTACAGTACTATCGCGACCTGGGCGTGTCTCACTTTTTGATCGTGGATAATGGCAGCACCGATGGCAGCACCGCCTTTCTTGCGACGCAACCAGATGTTTCGCTTTGGGAGACCAAGGCCAGTTACCGCGATAGCCGGTTTGGTGTCGACTGGGCTGGCTGGCTGCTGATGCGCTATGGTCATGGCCATTGGTGTCTGACTGTGGATGCCGATGAAATCCTGACCTATCCCCATGTGGACCAGCGCAGCCTTCATGAGCTCACGACCTGGCTGGATCAGCAAGGGCAACGAGCCTTTGGTGCGATGATGCTGGATATGTATCCGAAGGGCGCGATTGGTGCGGTGCCCTATGTGGCTGGAACGGATCCTTTCGTGCAGCTCAATTGGTTTGATGCGCAGGGCTATACCTGGGAGCGCCAAGCTCGCTATCGCAATATCTCTATCCGGGGTGGGGCGCGAAAACGGGTGTTTTTTGCACAGGAGCCGGAGCACGCGCCGCATCTGCACAAAGTGCCGCTGGTGCGATGGGATCGCAGGTTTGCCTATGTCAGCTCCACGCATGTTGCCTTGCCACAGAGTTTGAACCGGGTGTTTGACGCGCGATCACGCTTGCCCTCGGGGGTTTTGCTTCACAGCAAGTTTTTGGGTGGTGTGATCGCCAAATCTGCCGAAGAAAAGCAGCGGCGGCAGCATTTTACCCATGCAGATCGCTATGATGCCTACTATGATAGCCTGATCGCGGATCCGGATCTATGGTGCGCAGACTCGGTTCGGTATCGCGACTGGCAGCAGCTCGAGGCTTTGGGGCTGATGACCCGCGGCGACTGGGTGTGAGACCTGCCTGATGGGGCGGGACGTGTAGGCCGGAAGGTAAGTTGGTGCCGCATGATTCGGTGGGAAACAATCTGTTTACCTCCCCTGTTGCAGTCCGTATTGTTCCTGATAGGGAAACAATATCCTGCATATCGCGTCTCATCGAAACACCGTATTAAGCGCTACAAGACTATAATAAGCGGGTATCAGAGGCCAGAATTGGGTATCGTAAGGGCAGGCTCGTGAAAATTTGGCAGTCATATCGCATGCGGCTACGGCGAAAGCGTCGGCTGATCCGGGCTGTGCGAAAATCCAGCGAACTACGCAGTCTTCAGGACAATACGGACCGCATCCGCCCCAGTGATATTCTGCTGGTGTCAACGATGCGCAACGAGCAAATCCGCCTGCCGTATTTTCTCGACTATTATCGCAAGCTGGGTGTCGATCACTTTCTGTTTGTCGACAACGGATCGCAAGATGGCACGGCGCAGTATCTGAAAGGGATGCGCGACGTCTCTCTGTGGCAGACCAATGCCAGCTATGCGAAGTCGCATTTTGGCGTTGACTGGATGAACTATCTCAAGCGCAAGTATGCGCATGGACATTGGGTTCTGGTGGTGGATCCGGATGAGTTCTTCATCTACCCGTTCTGTGATACCCGCCCCATTCGCGCCCTGACGGACTGGCTGGAAAACTCTTCCATCCGAAGTTTCTCGGCGATGCTGATTGATGTCTATCCCAAGGGTCGGATTGATGAGACGCCCTATCAGGCCGGACAGAACCCGCTGGAGATCGCCAACTGGTTTGACAGCGGCAACTACACCATCAGCCGCAACCCGATGTATGGGAATCTGTGGATCCAGGGTGGTCCGCGCGCACGGGTCTTTTTTGCCGACCAGCCAAAACAGGCCCCGGCGCTGAACAAGATACCGTTGGTGAAATGGGATCGTCGCTATGCCTATGTCAGCTCAACCCATTCGCTGCTGCCACGGGGTTTGAACCAGGTCTATGAAACCAATGGCGGCGAAAAGGCATGCGGCGCGCTGTTGCATACCAAATTCCTGGACACCCTTGGTACCAAAGCCGCCGAGGAGCTGGCGCGTGGGCAGCACTACGCCCAGTCGCGCGAATACATTGCCTATGCCGAAGCGTTGAAAGACCAGCCGGAGCTCTGGTGCAAATGGAGTGAAAAATACATCAACTGGCGGCAGTTGGAAATTCTCGGGCTGATGTCAAAAGGCAATTGGGCATGAGCACGGTTGGCATCCTCATGCTGGTGCATAATGCGCTGGAACGCGCCGAGGACGTCGCGCGCCACTGGACCGCCAGTGGCTGCCCAGTGGTCGTACATGTGGACAGAAACGTTGATGGCGCGACTTTCCGCAAATTCCGCCAGTCACTGGCATCGGATCCGCTGATCCGCTTTTGCAAGCGGCATCGCTGCGAATGGGGCACCTGGGGCATTGTGGCCGCCTCGCAATCGGCCTCGGCGCTGATGCTGCGCGAATTTTCTGAAGTGCGCCATGTCTATCTGTCCTCGGGGTCCTGTTTGCCGCTCAGACCGGTGCAGGAGCTCGTGGACTATCTTGCCGAGCGCCCGCGTACCGACTTTATCGAGAGTGCGACAACCGCAGATGTGCCCTGGACTGTTGGTGGCCTGGATTTTGAACGCTTCACGCTACGCTTTCCATTCTCTTGGAAAAAGCACCGCCGTTTGTTTGATCGCTACGTTGATCTGCAACGCTGGCTTGGGGTCAAGCGACAGATCCCGGCCGGGCTGGTGCCGCATATGGGCAGCCAATGGTGGTGCCTGACACGACAGACGCTTTCAGCCATTCTGGAAGATCCGGAACGGCCAACTTATGACCGCTATTTTCGGAAGGTCTGGATCCCGGACGAAAGCTACTATCAAACTCTGGCGCGGCAGTATTCCACCAATATCGAAAGCCGGTCTCTGACGCTGTCAAAATTCGATTTCCAGGGCAAGCCCCATATCTTTTATGATGACCACCTGCAGCTGTTGCGCCGGTCGGATTGTTTCGTTGCCCGCAAGATCTGGTCACGGGCAGATCGTCTGTATCAGGCCTTTTTGACTGACTCTGATGGGGCCATGAAGAAGACCGAACCAAACCCAGGCAAGATAGACAGAATCTTTGCCAAGGCGGTGGAGCGGCGTACGCGTGGCAGGCCAGGGCTTTATATGCAGGGCCGCTTCCCTTGGCATTGGGCTTCGAATTCGGTAGCCTCGAACCCATATTCGGTGTTTCAGGGGTTCTCCGAACTGTTTGAAGATTTTGAATTCTGGCTTGCGCGGGTCTCCGGCGCACGGGTGCATGGGCATCTCTTTGCACCGGAGCGGGCAGAGCTGGCTGATGGCAGCCATATGATCAATGGGGGACTGACCGACAGTGCCAGAATGCGGGACTACAATTGCGATAGCTTTTTGACCAATCTGATCTGGAACACCCGCGGTGAGCGGCAGTGTTTTCAGTACGGCCCCCGTGATAGTCAGGATATTCGCTACACGCTGGCGCGCGATCCTAACGCGCAGATCTCGGTCATCAGCGGTGCCTGGGCGGTTCCCCTGTTCCGATCCAATCAAAACTTCACCGAGCTACGCCGTGAAGCCGCCAGATTGCAGCAGGTCGAGGCAAGCCAGTTGAACGCCCTGCGCGCGCAGGAGACCAAGGCGCGGGTGCGGATCTGGACCATGGCGGAATTCATCGAGGCCCCGATGGAACCGCTGCAGACCATTCTGGATGAATTGGGCCCACTCACGCCCCGCCACTTGAGCGAGGCTCCGACGATGGTCAATCTCACGGGGTTCGGACAGTTCTTGCAGAACCTCAAAAACCAGGGGATGCACCCCTATCTGATGGGCGACTTTCCTGTCGAGCATCAGGGGCCGGTATCTATGTCAAAGCCTCCTCGAAAACCCTATTTGGTGCGAAAATAACCCATGACCGCTGCCTTTGATTATTTCATCGTTTTTGCCGAGATGCGGACCGGGTCCAACTTTCTGGAAACCAATCTGAATGCTTTTGACGGGGTAGGCTGCCATGGTGAAGCCTTCAATCCGCATTTCATTGGCTACCCGAATTCTGACAACATTCTGGGGGTGACGCAGGATATGCGCGAGGCGGATCCCGCCCGTCTGATCAAGCAGATCAAAGCAGACCCTGGTGTGTTGGGTGGGTTTCGCTATTTTCACGATCACGATCCGCGGGTGTTGGATCTGGCGCTGGAAGATCCGCGCTGCGCCAAGATCATCCTCACCAGAAATCCGCTGGACAGCTATGTCTCCTGGAAAATAGCCCGGGCCACAGGTCAATGGAAATTGACCGATGTAAAGCGCCGTAAGGAAGCAAAAGCGCGGTTCGATGCCGCTGAGTTTTCCGAACACGTAGAGGCGCTGCAGGATTTTCAGATCACACTGCTCAACCGGCTGCAGAAATCCGGCCAGACTGGTTTCTATCTGGCCTATGAAGACCTGCAAAGTGTTGAAGTGATGAATGGTCTTGCGCGTTGGCTTGGCGTTGACGCACAGCTTGACGGGCTGGATGAGGGGCTGAAACGGCAAAACCCGGCACCGGTCATGTCTAAGGTCGAAAACCCAGACGTAGTGGCAGAGGCGCTGGCCGGAATGGACCGGTTCAATCTCGGCCGGACACCGAATTTTGAGCCCCGTCGCGGGCCTGCAGTACCGGGGTATGTTGCCGGTGTGGTGACGCCGCTGCTTTACCTGCCGATCAAGGGTGGTCCAGAGACCGAAGTGGTGACCTGGATGGCTGGCCTCGACAAGGTGGCGCCTGAGGGGCTTATCACGGCGATGAACCAGAAGCAGCTGCGCCAGTGGAAGCGGGGCAATCCGGGGTTCCGCAGTTTCACTGTGTTGCGACACCCGGCGGCGCGTGTTCATTCGGTTTTCTGTCACCGGATCCTGCAGAAGGGCGCAGGCAGCTTTGGGAGCATCCGTGAAACCCTGCGACGCCAGTTCAAACTGCCGATCCCCAAAGGAGAACCGGATACGAGCTACAGCAAGGCGGACCACCGCGAGGCCTTTGGGCAGTTTCTAACCTTTCTGCAGGCCAACCTTGCCGGTCAGACCTCGGTACGCATCAGCGCGGATTGGGCGAGTCAGGCGCAGGCACTCGCAGGCTTTGCCGAGTTGGGCGCGCCGGACCTCGTGCTGCGCGAGGATGAGCTGCAGCAGGATTTGCCTACTTTGGCGCAGCGTCTTGGACGAAACACGCCGGGCGAGGTATCCGTGTCGCAGCCAGATACGCCCTATCGGTTGGATGAGATTTGGGATGCAGATTTGGAAAAGCAGGTGCGGACCCTCTATCAGCGGGACTATGTCACCTTTGGCTTTGCTCCCTGGCGATCCTGATCGGCTTTCCTATCGGGGGGCTCAAGAGGGGTAAAGCGAGCGCTCCTGCGCCGTTTGTTTAACTAAACCCCACAACGGCTTGGGCATGGCATCGCGCATTGCGGTGTCGCAAGGCTGCTGTGGTGTGGGTGTAACGGTCACTGAGGGCACGTGCCGCAAACGGGATTGAAAATTGCCTGGAATGGCTGCGATTTTCACTACTGACGAGGGCAGGGCCAGAAGAGTGCTGGTCACGGTGCCGCAGTAGGACGCGCCAAAGGCAAAGCCCTGCCATGCTCAACGGGAGTTTATCTTTGACTAAAAGGCCTAACGACGAGCGAGAGAGCCCCGTGATCGGCGAGCCGATTGCAGTTTCTTGGCGCCATATTTGCCTACTCGGCTCTGTCTATGCGGCCCCGTCTACGCAGCTTGAACTGGCTGCGTCTCGGTCAGGATTGTAAACAATGTTGCGGGATCATGGTTTGCCCGCAATTTTGTGCAAAAGCTCTGCTCCCGCAGGGTGCGCGATACCAGCGCCAAAGCCTTCAGATGCTCGACACCGGCATCTTCTGGGGCGAAAAGGGAAAACGCGATATCAACAGGTTGGCGGTCAACCGAGTCAAAATCCAGCGGCTTTTCCAGCACCAGAAAAACACCACAAACCTCAGTCAGGTTGGGCAGTCTGGCATGGGGCAGGGCCACCCCATGGCCAACCCCGGTCGGGCCGAGGCTCTCTCTGTCCAAAAGAGCCTCGACAGTGTGTTGCGCAGCAAGCCCGTAGGATGTTTGCGCTACCTCGGCAATCTCCTGAAACAAGCGCTTTTTGCTGGACACGGCTCCGATAGCCCGAACCGCTTCCGGCTTAAGGATGCTGGAAATCTGCATAGTCACCTGCTCCGTTCAGGTGCCGTGGCGCACCTCTTTTTAGGCCGATACTGTCGGGTCGATCCAACCAATGTTGCCATCTTCCCGCCGGTATACCACGTTCAACCCGTTTTTGCTTTCATTGCGGAATACCAGCACCGGGGCACCTGCCAGTTCCATCTGCATCACGGCTTCACCAACAGAGAGGGATTGAATCCGTGTCTCCATTTCGGCCACGATGATGGGCTGCAGGGTTTCGGGCTCGGCTCCGGTATCCGCGTCATCAGAGGCGAGGATATACGAGCTGGCGCCGAGAATTTCAACCGGTTCGCTGCGTTCGCGGTGGTGATCCTTCAATCGGCGCTTGTAGCGGCGCAACTGCTTTTCCATCTTTTCGCAGCAGCCTTCAAAAGCGGAATAGATTTCAGTGGCATGCGCCTTGGCCTGAGCGGTCAGCCCGGTCGACAGATGCACGGTTGTTTCGCAAACATATTCATGCGCCGACCGGGAAAAGACGACATTCGCGTCGGTCGGGCGTTCGGCATATTTCGCGACGACAGTCCCCAGCTCGGTCTGAACATGGGTTTGCAAAGCTTCGCCAATGTCGATTTGTTTACCGCTGATTTTATAACGCATGTTATCTCCTTCACAAAATTCCACCCAGAACACCGCCCGGGCCGAGCCCGGAGGGTTGTCGTCAGTCCTGGGTTAGGGGATTAGGCAGAACAGTCGGCTGCAGCGCTTTGGGCCTTGTCGCCAAGACGGTTTTTGGGTCTGCATCATACTGCACTTTTGCCATGCTTCAATTCGATGCCAAAGGCGGCAGAGAGTCAATGGCGATCCGTCAAATTGATACAAGGAAGTCCGGGAAATTGACCTGAAATTACCGGTAATCTGTCGGCAATCCGCCGATCAAAAAGATATGCCTGTCATACCTGTTTAGTCGCGCTCTGATTGTGACTGGGCGTGCTGGCGAATTGGTGATTCAGGAGATGCGAAAATTGTCGCCCAGATAGACGCGGCGCACATTTTCGTTTTCAACCACCTCTGCAGGACTGCCGGACATCAGCACCTGACCGTCGTGCAAGATATAGGCGCGATCGACGATTTCGAGCGTCTCGCGGACATTGTGGTCTGTGATCAGAACTCCGATGCCACGCTTTTTCAGGTCGGCAACAAGATGGCGGATGTCGCCAACTGAAATCGGGTCAACACCGGCAAAGGGTTCATCCAAAAGCAGATATTTGGGGTCTGCTGCCAGGCAGCGGGCAATTTCAACGCGGCGACGTTCGCCCCCAGATAGCGCCAGTGCCGGGGCGCGGCGCAGATGTTCGATTGAGAAATCCGATAGCAGCTCTTCCAGACGCTCACGGCGACGATGTTCGTGTTTTACCGCGATATCAAGCACAGCCATAATATTGTCTTCGACCGAGAGGCCGCGAAAGATCGACATCTCCTGGGGCAGGTAGCCAATACCCAGACGGGCGCGACGATACATCGGCAGGGTGGTGACGTTTTGCCCGTCTATGGTGACGGTGCCGGCCTCGGGAAAAATCAATCCGGCAATCGCATAAAAACTGGTGGTTTTGCCGGAGCCATTGGGGCCCAGCAGCGCCACCACTTCACCGCGATCCAGAGAGATCGACACATCGCGGATCACGACTTTTTTGCGATAGCTCTTACGCAGCTTCTCAATGCGCAGGCCTGATGAGCCTTCGGTTAGTTTCAGATCGGGTTTCTGCGTCATCAGTTGCTGTCGCCGGAGTTTGCGCCCGAGGGCGAGCTGGGATTGAGGATGGTCTTGACCCGACCCGCCATGCTGGCTGTACCAGTGGTCAGATTGACCACCATCCGCTGCGACGTAAGAGTACCGGCTGCCTGGTTCAAGAGCACGTTGCCGCTCATTACGATGGTGCCCTGATCGATGCTGTATTCGGCGCGCTGCGCCTCGGCGGCATCGGGGCCACTGACCAGAATGACATTGCCAATGGCTTCGAGCAGCTCAATGCCGCGCTTGCCGTCAGCATCGGTTTTATAGACCACCAGAACCCTGTCGGCCGATAAGCGCATGACGCCTTGAATGATCAGCACATTGCCGGTGAATTCGGCGGATCCATCTGCCTGATTGACCGCAAGCGCGTCAGAGGTGACTTCGACCGGTTGCGAAGGATCTGCCTTGACCGAGCCAAAAGCAACGGCTGCATTTTGTGCACCAACAGGTGCTGTGAACCACAGGGTGGAAAGCAGGCAAATCAATAGAGAACGCAAATAGGTCACAATCTATCTTTCCAGTTTTTTGGGATCGTATACCAGCTTGACACCTTTGGTGAATAGAAGATGCACCGGTCCACCCTGAGTTTTTGAACTGATTTCCAGGCGACCTGCGGTTAAATCTCCGAAATCGCTGCGCGCACGCACATCTCCGGGGCTTTCGGCGCGCAATCCGCTGAGATGGGTCTTCAGGGCTTCGGTCTGGATTTGCATGCCGTCAGCGGTGGTGATTTCGACGTTGCCGATGAACCGGGCGAGATCCTGGTCGGGCTGGACTGTGCCGCGATCAGACCGCAGCGTGAGCCGACCACCAGCGGCCATGCGAATTTCGGCCGAAAGATCTGTCGCCAGCATTGGACTGTCGGCTCCGGCGCGGGCCTTGGTGGCCGTGACCCAGATCTCATCGCCCTGGGCGGTGGAGCCGGAAAAGAACGGACCTGTCACTTGTTGCCCGCGCATGCGCTCTTCGATTTCGCGATCAGCAAAGGGAATGACCGCTTCGGTATCGGCCCCGCGGGAGATCAGGAACAGGGTGGACAGCAACATCAGGGCTGCCAGTGGCAACAGCACCTTGAGGTAGCTCACCATGCGTGAATACTGATCCATCCCGCTGCCCCTGCCTATCCGAGGCCTGCGCGCAGGCAGTCGTGGATGTGCAGCAGCCCTTCGGCGCGATGGCCCTTGGCGGGATCGACGACAAACAGGCAAGTGATCTTGCGCTGATTCATGATCGCGACAGCCTCTTCCGCCAGCGCGTCTGGTGCGATGGTTGTCGGATCCTTGGTCATCACGGCGGCGGCGGTGTTTTGCAGCAGCCCCTCCATGTGGCGGCGCAGATCGCCGTCGGTAATGATACCCAGCAGGCTGCCGTCGCTATCGGTCACTCCAGAAACGCCAAAGCCTTTTTGGCTGATCTCGATCAGCGCGTCCGACATGGGGGTGTCTTTGCCAACCAACGGCAGTGCATCGCCACCATGCATCAGATCGCTGACGCGGCTGAGCTGGGCGCCAAGTTTGCCGCCGGGGTGAAAATCGCGGAAATTTTCAGGACGAAAATCGCGGTATTTCATGATCGCAATAGCCAGGGCATCGCCCATGGCCAAGGTCAGAGTGGTCGAGTTCGAGGGCACGATGCCAAAACCACAGGCCTCTCCCATGGCGGGAATTTGCAGCTGCACATCCGCCTGAGTCATAAGGGTGCTTTCCGGCTTGCTCGACAAACCAATCAGCGGAATGTCAAAGCGACGGGTAAAGGCCAGCAAGTTTGCCAGTTCCGGTGCCTCGCCAGAGTTGGAGATCGCCAGTACGACATCGCCTTTGGACAACATGCCAAGATCGCCATGGCTGGCCTCGGCCGGGTGTACAAAATAGGCAGGGGTGCCGGTGCTGGCCAGGGTGGCGGCGATCTTGTGGCCGATATGGCCGGATTTGCCGATGCCGCTGATGATGATCCGCCCGGTGGCAGCCATGATCAGCCGTGCAGCGTCGGCAAAGCGGGCGTCAAAACTTTCGGCCAGCGCCTCAAGCGCTTTTGCTTCATCCAGCGCGACCTGTCGCGCTGTGGCGAGGAATTGTTCAGTATCTGTCATGAGTGCGCAAAGATATCTGTTTCGGGCCAGCCTGCGAGATCCAGTTTGGCACGCATTGGCAGAAAGTCAAAACAGGCCTGGGCCATTTCGGTGCGACCCTCACGGTCCAGACGTTTGTTCAAGGCTTCGCGCAGGCGATGCAGATACAGAACGTCCGACGCCGCATAGTCGAGTTGTGCATCGGTGAGGATCTTGGCGCCCCAGTCGCTCATCTGTTGCTGTTTAGAGATATCAACACCGATGAGTTCCTGCGTCAGGTTCTTCAGCCCGTGACGATCCGTATAGGTGCGCACCAGGCGGCTGGCGATTTTGGTGCAATAAACCGGGGCTGTCAGCGCGCCAAAGGCGTTGTACATGGCGGCAATGTCAAAGCGGCCAAAGTGAAACAGTTTCAGTGTTTCAGGATCTTCGAGCATGGCACACAGGTTGGGTGCTTCGGTCTGGCCTTTGGCGACCTGAACGATATGGGCATTGCCGTCGCCGTCTGACAGTTGAATGACACAAAGCCGGTCGCGATGCGGGTTCAGACCCATGGTTTCGCAATCAATTGCCACCACGGGGCCCAGTTTCAGATCGTCAGGCAGGTCGCCCTGATAGAGATGGTTGGCCAAGTCTGAATTCCTTTGATTGTGGCGATCCCGCCTGGGTCTGTTCCTGCTCCAACCATCCAGGCTGGTGCCGTTGGTCCTGAGATAGGGCGAATGCTGGGTGAACTCAACCTCCCCTCGGGCTGTTGATATGGCTGTTGACTGCGCCAAGCAGCAGTTGGCGAGGGTATAGCGCATCCGTTAAAGAGCGAACAACTTTTGCATGCCCCGTTAGGGTAGAGACTGCGGAACGGGTCGGGTTTGTCCAGGTTTGTTCAGGCTTGGCCGATGCTTTACCGATGCGGGGGCTTGCTGTAGGCAGATGGCAGAATTTTTACGCGAGAAATCCACATGAAGATTAGCATTGTCATCCCCACGCGTGAGCGTCTGCAGTTTCTCAAATACTCAGTGCAGACGGCTTTGGAGATTGATGATCCTGATATTGAAATCGTCATCAGTGACAATGCCAGCACCGATGGCACCCAAGAATATATCGCCAGCCTGACGGATCCGCGGATCACCTATGTCAACACCGGCGGGCGCTTTTCGATGCGCGAGAATTTCAACACGGCCTTTCTAGCCTCCAGCGGCGACTATCTGATCTACTTTGGCGATGACGATGGCATTGTCCCGGGGCAGTTCAAATATCTGCGTCAATTGCTGGAAAAGCACCGCCCAGATGGCATCAGCTGGCCCCGCGTGACCTATGGTTGGCCGGTGGCACAGGGCAAGAACAAGACGGGTGGTTTTCGTATCACCCGTGATGATGTGTTCGGATCAACGCAACGCTACCAGCCCAGCGACAACAGAGAGAACCTGTTGCAGTGTCATCTGGCAAAGCTGACGCCGATGCCGGATCTGTATCACGGCTGCATGTCGCGGGCCTATCTGGAAAAAATCGCGCTGCGGCCCGACCTGATCTTTGATGGGTCCATTCCTGATTTCAATATCTCCTACCGTGCTTTGCTAAAGGGCGGGGATTTTCTGCATGTCGGGCATTTCTTCACGGTCAGTGGCTATAGCCCGGCCAGCACGGGTGGGGGATATGCCGCCAGCCAGAAGGGCAAGGGCAGTGCGGAAACAAAAGATTCCTTTAGCGCCGAAAACCGGACCGACCCCGAGGCAGATGTGATGGCCCACGCCGGATCCGTGCCCATGGCCTTTTACGCGACGCTGGAAACGATTCTCAAAAAACATGGGCTGGAGACCTGTCAGACCGATCATCAGGCCTGGAATCACTATGTTCTCAGCTCTGCGCGCAAGAACCCGGAACTAAGGGGCAAGCTGCAGGAAATTCTTGGTGAGTATGCAAGGCGCATGGGGCATGACGACGCCTTTGAGGCGGCCCTGAAGATGAAGGATCAACCAAAACGCAGCCCGTCAGAGCGGCTGAATCGGTTGTGGATGCAGCTTCACAGCTTTCGGGTGTCGGCGGAGCAGGATGGGGAGAATACCATTCTCAGCGTCGTGCGCATTGTTGATGCGCTGCTCAGGGATGATTTCGCCGGTGTTCTGGATGGGACGACCAAAAAAAGCGCTGCCTGGCAGAATACCAAGCAGCGCTCCAAATCGTTTGAACGGCAGCTGTGATCAGCTGAGACGTTTCAGGAACCCGTCATGGGCAACCGTGACCAGCAGTTTGCCGGCGATGCTCTTGTCGATCTCAAACTCGGGGTGGGTTTTCAGATAATCCCAGACGGCTGTTTTGGGATTATCGCCGGGGCCCCAGCTGCGATCAGGGTATTCGTCTGCGGGCATGTCTTCGATCAGAGTGTCAAAGACGACGCAGTAGCTGCCGACAGAGGTAAGCGGCGCATAGTGTTCCAGCTCCTGGCGGACGTGATCATGGGTGTGGTTGGAATCCAGGCAGACGAGCACGCGCTCATAGCCTTTGGCGAAGTCCTGCACCTGGGCGATGATATCGGCATCAATGCTGGAGCCCTGGATCATTTCGATCCGCGACGCCATCGGATGCGCTTCGATGGCCTCCTTGTTATGGGCGCGAATATCGATATCGACACCCAGAACTTTGCGCTTTGATTTGGACGGATCCATAGTTTGGCCGCTTTCAATAGCCTCGCACATGTCCAGCATGGCCAGCATCGACGCGCTGAGGATGAGCGAGCCACCATGGGCAATGCCAGTCTCGATGATCAGGTCCGGCTTGATCTCCCAGATCAGCTCCTGCATCGCGACCATATCCTGCGGGTACTGGATGATGGGGCGATCCATCCAGTGAAAGTTATAGGAATACTTGGGCCCGGTTGAGGCCTGCAGGAAGGTCAGTGCCGCGTCGTTGAGCGGTTTGTTTTCCATCATTTCGGAAACCCGCTGTTTGATTTCGGCTTTGAATTCAGTCATGTCCGACCCCCAAATATGTAAATGCGTTGTTCGACATCTGTCGTATTTCCTCTAGGTAGTTCGGATTCATCACCAGAATCCGAGCCGATGTTTGCAGCGTCGGCAGCACCCTGTTGGGCGCGCTGACGCAAAGGCCAGTTGCCGCAAGATAGCGCCCCTGCTTTTGTGGGTTGATATCAATCACCGCCTGCACAGGAGAGCCGGCGCGTTCCCGCAGCAGGGCGTAGATGACGCCTTTTGAGGCGCCGCCCCAGACGATGTCCCCGGCATTGCTGTTTTGCGCGTCCCGCGCCAGCGAAGCGGTGAAGTCATTTGGAAACGGTGCCGGATCTTGTGGGTCATATTCTGGTGTCTGCAGCGTGGACAGATCACCGATGATATAGAGGTATTGCCCGCCAAAGCAGCGACCGCTGGCAACCACATTGCCAAACATCTTTTGAAAGTCCGACAGGCGGAAATAGTTCACGTGTTCGTAGAAAATATCGAACCAGGCGTGATTTTCACAAATCCAGTCAAAGCAGGGAACTTCGATATAGACCAGGCCTTTGCCTTTGTTGGCATCGCGCAGCTGGCACAGAAAATCATAGGGCGACGGAATGTGTTCCAGCACGTGCCGCAGGATTAGCCCTTTACCAGAAAGGCCAAGATCGGGACCAAAATAGTGTCGCTCGATCTTTGGATTGTCGCCTTCATAGGTGGGGTCAAACCCGGTGATCTCAGCACCGCGATCAGCCAGCATCTCCAGAAAAGTGCCTTTGCCGCAGCCGACTTCGATCAGGTTATCCAGCCCCATGTTTTGGGTGATCAGATCGGCCACCCAGTCGAGGTGAGCCCGAAAGGGCGCGCTGTTGGCCTGTTCGTTCTGATAGGCGGCATCATAGTCGACCAGCGCTGGATCAAAGGCGGCATTGTGCACCAACCCGGTGGAGAGATCCTCGACCAACTGGATTTGTCCTTTGGGGCAATTGATGGCCGCCTCGGCGCTGTCATACATACGGTTTTGAAAAACCGGGAAGCCATCCTGCGCATAGAGAACACGCTGATTATTACTGTCAGTCATCTTGCACCTCTTTGCGCAGGCTGGTCACGCAACCCGACCACGATGGGCGGGTCTGTCAGATTGTCCGGGCGGGCGCCGAAATTCAGCAGGTCGCGGCGGTCGTATTGATCGGCGATCTGTTCGGCAAGCTCTCGGATGGTCACGCCCTGACCACTGCAAATGTTCGTGGCACCTACCCTGTCACCAAGTGCCTCCTGCACCAGCAGTTTTGCGGCGTCATCCACATCCATGTAGTCGCGCACAGCGGTGCCGCTGGTCAGATCCGCAGGCTGTCCGGCCTGCATCTGCGCGTGCAGATAGGGCACTAGTCGGCGTGCGTCTTCGCGTGCGCCATATAGGTAGAACAGCCGCGCCCACAGATATGATATGCCCTGCTGCCGGAACCAGCTCTGCAGCATGGTATTGGTCGCTGCCTTGGCCGCCGCATAGGGGGTGAGGGGGGCAATGGCGGTGTTGTCTACCGACAGATGCCCGTCGCTCAGATCGTATTCAAAGCATGTGCCGACGCCGACAAAGCGCCTGACCCCGGCCTGTGCAGCGCCTTTGGCCAGCGCCAGCGTGCCTGCCAGACAGTCGAGGTTCTTTTCCGAGGGCAGATATTTGCCGGGTTCGGCATACCAGGCCAGATGGATGACGGTATCCACGCCCTGACAAGCCTTGGCCCACCAATCCGCAGACTGCGCAAAGATATCGTCGCATTCCAGTGTTTCGACCGCGATCCCTTCGAGCTTGTCCAGGGTTCCCGGGCGCAGGGTGCAGATGACCTCGCAACCGGCGTCCAGCAGGGCGCGCGCAGTTGGCAGGCCGACAAATCCGGTGGCCCCGGTGAGCAGAACCCGCTTCATTCCGATGCTACCAGTTCTGTCACGACTAATTCCGGCACGGCGGTGACAAACCGGGTGCCAAGATCGGCCAGATCCTGACATTGCGATTTCACCTCAGCGGCGATGTTCCAGGGAAAGATCACCAGAAAATCGGGGCGGTCTTCGCGCAGTCGGGCAGGGGGGCTGATCGGAATATGGCTGCCGGGCATCAGCTTGCCGATCTTTGAGGGCGCGGCGTCACAGATGAAGGGCACCAAATCTGTACGCACCCCGGCATAGTTCATCAATGTGTTGCCCTTGGCGGCGGCGCCATAACCGGCCACTGTCTTGCCCTCGGCATGGGCCGTGAGCAAGAATTGCACAAAGTCGTTTTTGACCCGGTCGGCCTGCTGTTGAAAGGCGAGATAATAGCTGTCGTCATTCATGCCGCGCTCTGCCTCGTCAGCTCGAAGGGTCGCAACTGCCGGAGCCTCGGAATGGCTTGCGACCTTATGGCAGCCATAGATGCGCAGGCTGCCGCCATGGGTCGGCAGACGCTCGACGTCAAAGACACGCAGCCCGGCGGCGGCAAAAATATGTTCAACGGCGATCAGCGAGAGATACGAGAAGTGTTCGTGATAAACCGTGTCGAACTGGCTGAATTCAACCAGTTGCATCAAGTGTGGGAATTCCAACGTGATGACACCCTCGGGTTTCAGCGCATTGCGCAGCCCTTGGGTGAAATCATTGATATCGGGCACATGGGCATAGACGTTGTTGCCCGCAATCAGATCCGCCTTGGGCAGGGTTTCGGCAATCTCGGCGCCAAAGAACTCCTGTAGCACTGGCACGCCGATAGCTTCGGCTGCTTCGGCGGTGCTTTGAGTGGGCTCAACGCCAAGGCAGGGAATGCCCTTGGCGACAAAATTCTTCAGCAGGTAGCCATCGTTGGAGGCGACCTCGATCACATGGCTGTCAGCGGTGAGGCTGAGCCGTTCGGTGATCATATCGGCATAGCGCGCCGCATGGTCCAGCCAGCCCTTCGAGGTCGAGGAGAAATAGGCGTAGTCCTTGGTGAACAGCGCGTCGGCTTGCGCAAAATCTTCGGTCTGTACCAGGCGGCATTTGCCGCAGACCTGCAGGCGCAGCGGGAATGTCATCTCGGGACGGCTGAGATCCGCAGGCTCCAGATAGGCATTGGAGGGCGGCGCAAAGCCCAAGTCCAGAAATTGCATATTCAGCGGCGTGGCGCAGTGGCGGCAAAGCTGGCTCATAGGGGGGTGACCTCCGATTGCGGCGGCAAAGCCATGTCCCGCTCTGACATTTGGTGAATGGCCAGCGGCCAGGCAATAGCGAGGTCCGGATCCGTGGGGCTGATGCCGCCCTCATGTCCGGGCGCATAGGGGGTCGAATGCAGGTATTGCAGCTCGACCTCTTCTTCTAGCGTTTGAAACCCGTGGGCAAAGCCCTTGGGGATATAGATTGCATTGCGCGTCTCGGCACAAAGCTCCAGCGCCAGATGCTGGCCATAGGTTCTGGAACCCGTGCGCAGATCAACGATCACATCCAGGGCACGTCCACGCAGGCAGCGCACCAGTTTGATCTCGGCTGCCGGTTCGCGTTGGAAATGCAGCCCGCGCACAGTGCCAGCCCCCAGAGAGACCGACATGTTCATCTGCGGCCAGCTGGTATTGAGCCCGTGCTGGGCAAATTCCGCGGCGCAATAGGTGCGGGCAAACAGTCCGCGCGCGTCTCGGCGGGGTTCCAGCTGCACCTCATAGGCACCGGTCAAGGCAAGGGGGATGAATTTCATGGCGCCATGAACTCCCTTATTTGGGTGCGGGTGATTTCGGGTGCATCGCCGCCTGTCTGGACAGCGTGATACCAGGAGATGGTTTTTCCCACCGTCTGATCAAAACCCCAACGCGGCGTCACTCCCAGCACCTCGGCGGCGCGGCTGTTGTCGAGGCTCAGCAGGCCAGCTTCATGCGGGGCTGCTGCATCCGGGGTCTCATGCCAGGTGCCGGACCAGTGCCCCAAAGCGGCCTTGACGAGATCCTGCACCGGGCGCACATCGGCCATGTCGGGGCCCAGGTTAAAGCTGGATTGATAGCGCGCGTCATCGCTGGTCCACAGACGTTCCGCCAGGGTGATATAGCCCCAGAGCGGTTCCAGCACATGTTGCCAGGGGCGCACGGCACCGGGATTGCGCACCGAGATTTCTTGTCCGGCAATCAGCGCCCGCACGATGTCGGGGGTGATGCGGTTTTCGGCCCAGTCGCCACCGCCGATGACATTGCCCGCGCGGGCAGATGCCATGCGTACAGGGCCGTCCTGCATAAACGAGCGTCGCCAGCTGGAAATCGCGATCTCCATCGCGGCCTTGCTGGCGCTATAGGGGTCATAGCCGCCAAGGGAGGCGTCTTCTTTGTAGGCGCGGCCATCTTCCTGATTTTCATAGACCTTGTCGGTGGTGACCATGACAAGGGCGCAGGTTTTGGAGCAGGTTTTGGACAGGGCGCGGCAGGCCTGCATCACATGCAAAGACCCCATGACATTGGTCTGCCAAGTTTGCATCGGGTCTTCGTAGGAGGCCAGAACCAGCGGCTGCGCGGCCAGATGAAACACGATATCGGGCTGAACCTGTGTCACGCGCTGGGCGACAAGATCACTGTCGCGGATATCGCCCAGCATATGGTCGATTTCAGACTCATGACCCAGCTGATCAAACAGATTTGGCTGACCTTCCGGAGCCAGTGCCATGCCAAACACATCGGCTCCCATCTCGTCGAGCCAGAAGGAGAGCCAAGAGCCCTTGAACCCGGTATGGCCGGTGATCAGAACCCTTTTGCCTGCCCAGAAATCGTTTCCTGCTTGGAGATCGCTCATCCCCAGGTTTTCCAGGGGGCTTTGCCGCTGGCCCAAAGATCTTCGAGCGCGTTTTTGTCGCGCAGGGTGTCCATCGCCTGCCAGAAACCTTCGTGCTTCCAGACCGAGAGTTGATTGTCAGCGGCCAGACCTTCGAGAGGCGCTTTTTCAAAAACCGTAAGGTCATCTTCAAGACGGTCCAGCACTGAGGATTCGCAGACAAAGAAGCCGCCATTGATCCAGCGGCCATCGCCTTGGGGTTTTTCCTGAAAGGAGGTGACACGGTTTTCGTCGATCATCAGTGCGCCAAAGCGGCCGGCGGGCTGGATGGCGGTGACAGTAGCCTCACGCCCCTGGGCTTTGTGATAGTCGATGGCGGCGCGAATATTGACGTCGCTCACCCCGTCGCCATAGGTCAGGCAAAAAGGGCCGTCGAGGTGATCGGCAACCCGTTTTAGGCGGCCACCTGTCTGGGTCGTCTCGCCTGTATTCACCAGGGTGATTTTCCACTTTTCGGCGCGCTGGGAGTGCACTTCCATGCCGTTGTTTGCCAGATCGATGGTGACGTCGGACATATGCAGGAAGTAATTCGCAAAATACTCCTTGATCATATAGCCCTTGTAGCCACAGCAGATGACGAAATCGGTGATCCCGTGGGTGTCATACTGTTTCATGATGTGCCAAATGATCGGACGGCCACCGATTTCAATCATCGGTTTCGGCCTTAGATGGGATTCTTCGCTAATACGCGTCCCAAGCCCGCCCGCCAGAATTACAGCCTTCATTGCGGCTTCCCCCAAAATGCTTTTGCAACTGGGGTATATCAGGCGCACACGGAAAAACACAATTCGTTGAAGCAAGCTTTCGCCTGCTGTATATCCGGTCGGATGTGCAATGTGGAGAAGGAGGTGACTGGAGACCTGGGTGGCTCTGGGAAGGTGCTGTCTCCACCCCGCTGTGATCAGCTGTCGTGTTCAGTGATGAGTGGAAGAAAGACTTGGTGCCCAGGAGAGGACTCGAACCTCCACATCGTTGCCAATACTAGCACCTGAAGCTAGCGCGTCTACCAATTCCGCCACCTGGGCAGGTGTCGTGAAGGGGCGTATAAGCGGGCATGTCGGGGGCGTCAAATGGATTTTTGACATTTTTGCAAAAACACGTCTGTTGCCTGAAAGGATCTGGAATTTTTTGGCTGGGCAAAGCTGCTATGGAGCTGCCTGTAGAGATTTCAGGAGGGGGGCTAGGGTTGCGTTTCCTTATGTCGTTGGGATGAGAGGAAATTCATCTTCATTGCCACATATACCAGAAAATCCGACCAGGCCTGCTGCATTTCGTCGTTCCATTCCGGGCCGAGCGTATGTGCTAGGGCGCCAGTGAAGCTTTTTATGAACCCGTCGAAGTGTGCGTCCGAAACCTGCATTTTACGATGGGTTTCGCCCAACTTGTTCAAGATTGCGTTCAGCCGACCGGTATCTTCTACCGCCTCGGCGATGTGGGTCAGAGCCGCCAGCATCTTTTCCTCAAGCCGGGCGGTATCCTTGGGAAACAGGGCGCGCAGATCGGGATGGGTAGCAAAGAGCATCCGATAAAAAACGGGTATGAAAGCTTCAAGATCCATCCTGTCGCTTTCGAAGCTTTGCAGGATGAGGGATTTGCTGTGATTGGATGCCATAAAAATCAATCCTCGCCTTTTTAAGAGGCACTGTCTTGGCGAACGTTACAATAATTTTGCCTGAACATTCTGTGTGAAACCTGAATGCCGGGTTAAGCGGAGCCGATTTCCCTGCGATCTGGCGGTGCTATCTGCAGATTTCGCGATCTTTGAGCCGAATGCCCCACGTTTTGCGCCTTGTTTGAAAGGCGCGGGAACGGTAGATCGGGAGGAAAGCTATTTGCAGGAGCCAAAAGATGTCCAAACTGGTCACGATCTATGGCGGGTCTGGTTTTGTCGGCCGCTACATCGCGCGCCGCATGGCAAAAGAAGGCTGGCGGGTTCGGGTTGCCGTGCGCAGGCCCAATGAAGCCATGCATGTGAAGCCTTACGGTGTGCCCGGCCAGGTGGAGCCGGTTCTGTGCAATATCCGTGATGATGCGTCAGTTGCGGCGGCGATGCATGGGGCGGATGCGGTGGTCAACTGCGTTGGCGTTCTGAACGAGCATGGCAAGAATACCTTTGCGTCGGTCCAGGTTGAGGGCGCTGCTCGCATTGCCCGGTTTGCTCATAAACAGGGTATTGCGCAGATGGTGCATGTATCGGCGCTGGGCGCGGATGCCTCCGAAGATGCCAGCGCATATGCCCAGACAAAGGCCAAAGGCGAAGAGGCGGTACAGGGCTATTTTCCGAATGCGGTGATTCTGCGCCCTTCGGTCATTTTTGGCACCGAAGATCAGTTCTTTAATCGTTTTGCCGGAATGGCGCGCCTGTCGCCCGTGCTGCCGATCGCCAAGGGCAAGACACTGTTCCAGCCGGTCTATGTGGACGATGTGGCGCGGGCCGCAGTCAAGGGGATCCTTGGCGAAGCGAGCCCCGGCATCTACGAGCTGGGTGGCCCCGAGGTGAAAAGCTTTGCTGCGCTGATGCAGGAGATGCTGGGCGTTATCCACCGCCGTCGGCTGGTGCTGTCGCTGCCAGGTTTTGCAGCCTGGCTGACTGCTTTCGGGTTTGACATGATGCAGGCAATCAGTCTGCAGCTGATCGAAAACAAGGTGCTGACACGTGATCAGCTTAAGAGTCTTGGCAGTGACAATGTGGTGTCCGAAGGGGCGCGTGGTTTTGCCGATCTCGGCATCACTCCAGAGTTCCTGGGGCCGATCTTGCCAAGCTATCTTTGGAAATTCCGTCCTTCGGGCCAATATGACGAGATGACCGCTTCGGCGCGCAACCTCAAGGGCGATGCCTGATCTGTAACTGCGGGTTTTGGGGAGCGGGCCGTCTGGGGTTGAGTGTTCCAGGCTAGCTTTCTAGTTATGCATTTAGGGGCGTGGGAGACATCCCGCGCCCCTCTTTCGTTAAGTCTATCTCTTTCGTTAAGTCTATGGTGTGATTTGCCTAGCTGCCGTAAGCAAACCCCAGCAGGATAAGCCCGAGGATGACTCGGTAAATCACATAGGGGGTAAAGCTGATGGAGCGCAGCAAGCGCATCATCAGGCTCAGAGCTGCCAGCGCCGACAGCATAGCCAGCAGAGCGGCAATACCAGCGTCGCGCAGCAACGCCATGTCTGCCTCCAGCGCGACTTCGGTGCCCAGTAGGACACCCGAGGCGATGATGGTGGGAATCGACATCAGCATGGCGATCCGGGCGCCGTCCTCACGCTTGTAGCCCAGCTGCCGCGCGCCGGTGATGGTGATGCCTGATCTCGAGGTGCCGGGAATCAGCGCAATCATCTGCCAAAGCCCCATGATCAGCGCATCGCGCAGACCCCAATCGGCGGACACTTTCTCTTCGGCTCCCTTTTGGTCGGCGACATAAAGCACAAGTCCAAAGATCAACATCGTCCAGCCGATCACCGCAGTAGATCGCAGCGCATCGCTGAAGCCGGTGAAGTGCAGGAAGGCGCCAAAAAGAACTGTGGGGATGGTGGCGACCACCAGCCCCAGTGCCAGCCGTGCGCCTTCGGTATTGGCGCGCCCGCAGGCAAGGCAGGTCAGGCCTGACAGGCCCATGCGCACATCGCGCCAGAAATAGATCACCACAGCGGCGAGCGTTCCGACGTGGACGGCCACATCAATAACCTGACCCTGATCAGTGTAACCGGTCAGACCAGGCAATAGAATCAGGTGGCCAGAAGACGAGACAGGCAGAAATTCGGTGATTCCCTGGATCAGTGCAACAAGGATGAGTTGAAGGAGCGGCATAATATGATTGTCCTGAAAAGGATCGCCGCCCCGAGGTGTGGATATCGAGGCGCGCGGGGATATTGAGGATCAATATGTTGAGCTTCTGTATAAAACCTGGGGGGAAATTGGAAAGACCGCATCTTTGGTCCGATTCGGTCCTAAAAATTCTGTACATTCCCGCTGAAAGCAGTATCAGAAGGAAACTACGACCTGTTTAGGTCAGTACAGTTGACATAAATCTGCAGCGCTCCAATCCGGACCTGTCGCAGCCAGCCACAATAGGGAGTTCGCCCATGGCCAAGCAACCGATGCTCAAATTCGTGAAGATCGATCGCGATATGCCCGAAAAGCGCAACGCTGATACGCGTCGTGAAGATTTTGACGAAATCTATGCCGAATTTGCTGCCGCCAAAGCGGCTGAACAGGCCAGCCGTTGCAGCCAGTGTGGTGTGCCCTATTGCCAGTCGCATTGCCCGCTGCAAAACAACATCCCCGACTGGTTGCGTCTGACCGCGACAGGCCGTCTGGAAGAAGCCTATGAGACAAGCCAGGCCACCAATACCTTCCCTGAGATCTGTGGCCGTATCTGCCCGCAGGATCGCCTGTGCGAAGGCAATTGCGTGATCGAACAGTCTGGTCATGGCACCGTGACTATTGGGGCGGTGGAAAAATATATTACCGATACCGCTTGGGACAAAGGCTGGGTGAAACCGGCTTCTCCGCTGCATGAGCGCGGCGAAAGCGTTGGTATCATCGGTGCCGGCCCTGGTGGTCTTGCGGCCGCAGATATGCTGCGCCGCGCCGGTATCCAGGTCACGGTCTATGATCGTTACGACCGCGCCGGTGGTCTGCTCACTTACGGCATTCCCGGCTTCAAGCTGGAAAAAGACGTCGTGATGCGCCGTAACCAGCTGTTGGCGGATGGCGGTGTCACCTTTGTTCAGAACTGCAATATCGGTGAAGACATCTCGTTTGACGAGCTGCGCGCCAAACATGATGCGGTGGTCATCGCCACAGGCGTCTACAAATCCCGCGATCTGGAAATGCCCGGCAGCGGTGCCAAGGGTATCGTCAAGGCGATCGACTTTCTCACCGTCTCCAACAAGCGCAGCTTTGGCGACACGGTTCCGGAATTCGACAGCGGCGAGCTGAATGCCGAAGGCAAGCGGGTCGTGGTGATCGGCGGCGGTGACACGGCAATGGACTGCCTGCGCACATCAATCCGCGAAGGTGCCACCTCGGTTAAATGTCTCTATCGTCGCGACAAGGCAAACATGCCCGGCTCGCAGCGTGAAACACAAAACGCCGAAGAAGAAGGCGTGGTGTTTGAATGGCTGTCCGCACCGAAAGGTTTCACTGATGCGGATGGTTCAGTGAATGGCGTCATGGTGCAAAAGATGCGCCTAGGTCAGCCCGATGCTACCGGTCGGCAAGCCCCCGAAGTGATCGAGGGGGCCGACTACGTGGAAGAGGCCGATCTGGTGATCAAGGCGCTGGGCTTTGAGCCGGAAGACTTGCCGACTCTTTGGGGCCAGCCCGATCTGCCAGTCACCCGCTGGGGCACCATCAAGGCCAAGTTCACCACGGGTGAAACTGATCTGGATGGCGTTTACGCCGTGGGTGACATTGTCCGCGGCGCTTCGCTGGTGGTTTGGGCCATCAAGGATGGTCGCGACTGCGCCGATGCCATCGTGGCCCGTTTCAACGCAGCTGCGGCATCCGTCGCCGCCGAGTAAGCAACCGCTACCGCCAAAGGAAGCCAGGCCAATGTCCGAGCCAACAGTTGAGCCAATGACAGAGCTACAGGGACACTGCATGTGTGGCGCCGTCAGCGTTGCTATGAAGCCTGCGCGCAAGTCTATTGGGGTATGTCATTGCGACATGTGCCGCCGCTGGACCAGCTCGATGTTGATGACGATCCCGGCGGCTTCTGGCTATGCTGCTCTGGGTCCGGTGAAGACCTATGTCTCATCCGACTGGGCAGAGCGCGCTTTTTGCGCCGACTGCGGCTCTGCGCTTTGGTATCGCATCACAGCGCCCGGAGAAATGCACGGCCAGACCCAAATGGCAGCTGGCCTCTTTGACAATGCAGGCGAGAGCTCTCTCGGCCTGGAACTTTATATCGACAAAAAGCCCGAGGGCTACGCCTTTACCGGACCGCAACGGCAGATGACCGAAGCGGAGGTTATGGCGGCCTTCAGACCCTCGGCAGAAGGAGACAACCAATGACCGATTTTGATGCTGTCACATACGATGCAGACTGGGTCCGCGCAGAAGAAGCCAAACGCAAGTGGATGGCCGAAAACGGCCTTTATACCGAGGAAGAAGAGCATTCTTCCTGTGGGGTTGGCCTTGTGGTTTCGGTCGACGGCAAAAGCAGCCGCAAGGTCGTTGAAGCCGGCATCGACGCGCTCAAGGCTATCTGGCACCGTGGTGCGGTGGATGCCGATGGCAAGACGGGCGATGGCGCTGGTATCCATGTGCAGATCCCGGTTCCGTTTTTCTATGACCAGATCAAGCGCACCGGTCACGAGCCGCGCAAGGATCAGCTGATCGCTGTTGGCCAGGTCTTTCTGCCACGGACCGATTTTGGCGCCCAGGAAACCTGCCGGACCATCGTCGAGACCGAAGTGCTGCGCATGGGCTATTACATCTATGGCTGGCGCCATGTGCCTGTCGATGTGACCTGCCTGGGTGAAAAAGCCAACGCGACCCGTCCAGAGATCGAGCAGATCCTGATCTCCAACTCCAAAGGTGTGGATGAGGAAACATTCGAGCGCGAGCTATATGTGATCCGTCGCCGGATTGAAAAAGCCGCAGCCGCTGCTGGCATTGGTGAGCTTTACCTGGCCTCGCTCAGCTGCCGTTCGATCATTTACAAGGGCATGATGCTGGCCGAGCAGGTTGCGGTTTTCTATCCCGACCTGATGGATGAGCGTTTCGAGAGCGCCTTTGCGATTTATCACCAGCGTTATTCTACCAATACCTTCCCGCAGTGGTGGCTGGCACAGCCGTTCCGCATGCTGGCGCATAACGGTGAAATCAACACCCTGCGCGGCAACATGAACTGGATGAAAAGCCATGAGATCCGCATGGCGAGCGGCACCTTTGGCGACTACGCCGAAGACATCAAACCGATCATCGCGGGCGGGTCTTCGGATTCGGCGGCACTGGATTCGGTGTTTGAGGTTCTGGTGCGCGCGGGCCGTTCTGCGCCGATGGCGAAAACCATGCTGGTGCCAGAAAGCTGGTCCAAGCAGGCGGTTGAGCTGCCACAGGCCTGGCGTGACATGTATTCTTACTGCAACTCGGTGATGGAGCCTTGGGATGGCCCTGCTGCCCTGGCGATGACCGATGGTCGCTGGGTTTGCGCCGGTCTGGACCGCAACGGTCTGCGCCCGATGCGCTATGTCGTCACCGGCGACGGTCTGGTGATTGCTGGCTCCGAAGCAGGCATGGTGCCGATCGATGAGGCCTCCGTGGTGGAAAAAGGCGCGCTTGGCCCCGGTCAGATGCTGGCTGTCGATATGAAAAAGGGCAAGCTGTATCACGACACCCAGATCAAGGATAAACTGGCTGCCGCACTTCCCTTTGGCGACTGGGTCGGCAAGATCAACGACGTGGACGAAACCCTCGCCACTGTCACTGAGACACCGATGTTTACCGGTGACGAACTGCGCCGCCGTCAGGTGGCCGCTGGCTATACCATCGAAGAGCTGGAACAGATCCTGTCGCCGATGGCCGAGGACGGCAAGGAAAGTCTTGCCTCGATGGGCGATGATACGCCATCGGCCGTGCTGTCAAAACAGTATCGCCCGCTGAGCCATTTCTTCCGCCAGAACTTCAGCCAGGTGACCAACCCGCCAATCGATAGCCTGCGTGAATTCCGGGTGATGTCGCTGAAGACGCGGTTTGGCAACCTCAAGAACGTGCTGGACGAAGACAGCTCCCAGACCGAGATCGTCGTGCTGGAAAGTCCTTTTGTCGGCAATGCTCAGTGGGACAAGCTGGTGGATCAGTTCAACGCTCCGCTGGCCGAGATCGACTGCTCCTTTGACCCCAGTGAGGGATCGCTGAGCCTGGCGCTGGAACGTATTCGCGCCGAGGCCGAAGAGGCCGTGCGCTCAGGTGCCGGCCATCTGGTGCTGACTGATCAGTTCTCAGATGCAACACGTGTCGCCATGCCCATGATCCTGGCGACATCTGCCGTGCATTCGCATCTGACCCGCAAGGGGCTGCGGACCTTCTGTTCTATCAATGTGCGTGCGGCTGAATGTGTCGATCCGCATTACTTCGCCGTTTTGATCGGTTGTGGTGCCACGGTGGTGAACGCTTATCTGGCCGAAGATTCGCTGGCTGATCGCGTTGAACGCGGCTTGCTGGACGGTAGCCTGACTGAAAACGTGGCGCGCTACCGTGAAGCTATCGATCAGGGACTGCTTAAGATCATGGCCAAGATGGGCATCTCGGTCGTGTCCTCCTATCGCGGCGGTCTGAATTTTGAGGCCGTAGGTCTTTCACGCGCCATGTGTGCCGAATTCTTCCCTGGCATGACCAGCCGGATCTCCGGCATTGGTGTCAGCGGTATTCAGGTCAAGGCCGAAGAAATCCATGCCAAAGGCTGGAAAGAGGGCCAGAACGTTCTGCCCATCGGTGGCTTCTACAAGGCACGCGCCTCTGGAGAGACGCACGCCTGGGAAGCCAGCTCGATGCATATGCTGCAGATGGCCTGCAATCGCGCCTCGTTCGAGATGTGGAAGCAGTATTCCGCCAAGATGCAGAGCAACCCGCCAATCCATCTGCGCGATCTGCTCGACATTAAGCCACTGGGCAAATCCGTGCCGATTGAAGAGGTGGAAAGCATTACTTCGATCCGCAAGCGCTTTGTCACGCCGGGCATGTCCCTTGGCGCGCTGAGTCCTGAGGCCCACAAAACCCTGAACGTGGCGATGAACCGCATCGGTGCCAAGTCGGATTCGGGCGAGGGTGGCGAAGATCCGGCGCATTTTGTGCCGGAACCCAATGGTGACAACCCATCGGCCAAGATCAAGCAGGTGGCCTCTGGGCGTTTCGGTGTCACCGCCGAATACCTGAACCAGTGCGAAGAGCTGGAGATCAAGGTGGCCCAGGGCGCCAAGCCTGGCGAGGGCGGCCAGCTGCCAGGGATGAAGGTCACGGATCTGATTGCGCGTCTGCGTCATTCGACCAAAGGTGTGACGCTGATTTCACCGCCGCCGCACCACGATATCTATTCGATCGAGGATCTGGCGCAGCTGATCTATGATCTGAAACAGATCAACCCGCGCTGCAAAGTGACGGTTAAGCTGGTTGCCGCATCCGGTGTCGGTACCATTGCCGCCGGTGTGGCCAAGGCCAAGGCGGATGTGATTCTGATCTCGGGCCACAATGGCGGCACCGGGGCCTCCCCTGCGACCTCGATCAAATATGCCGGTCTGCCGTGGGAGATGGGCCTCACCGAAGCACATCAGGTTCTGGCGATGAACAACCTGCGCGAACGCGTCACCCTGCGCACCGATGGTGGGCTGCGTACTGGCCGTGATATCGTCATGGCCGCGATGCTCGGCGCCGAGGAATACGGTATCGGCACCGCCGCGCTGATCGCTATGGGTTGCATCATGGTGCGCCAGTGTCAGTCCAACACTTGCCCCGTCGGGGTCTGTACCCAGGATGAAGCCCTGCGTGGCAAGTTCACCGGCTCTGCGGATAAGGTGGTGAATCTGATCACTTTCTATGCGCAGGAAGTACGTGAAATCCTCGCCTTTATCGGGGCTCGCTCGCTGGATGAGGTGATTGGCCGTGCGGATCTTCTGGCGCAGGTTTCGCGTGGCTCGGCACATCTGGATGATCTCGATCTCAATCCGCTGCTGATCACCGTCGATGGCGCGGCAGACATTGTCTACAACCGCGACAAGGACCGCAATGCGGTGCCCGATACGCTGGATGCGGAAATCGTGCGCGATGCAGCGCGTTTCCTGCAGGACGGTGAAAAGATGCAGCTGTCTTATGCGGTACAAAACACCCATCGCACCGTGGGCACCCGCACCTCGAGCCATATCGTGCGTAACTTTGGCATGCGCAACGCGTTGCAGCCGGACCACCTGACGGTCAAGCTGCAGGGCTCTGCCGGGCAGTCGCTTGGGGCCTTTGCGGCACCGGGGCTTAAGCTGGAAGTGTCAGGCGATGCCAATGACTATGTCGGTAAGGGTCTGTCGGGCGGCACCGTGGTGGTGCGCCCACCAATGTCTTCGCCGCTGAAGGCAAGCGACAACACCATTGTGGGCAATACCGTGCTTTATGGCGCAACCGATGGTTATCTCTTTGCGGCGGGTCGCGCTGGTGAACGCTTTGGCGTGCGCAACTCTGGTGCCAAGGTGGTGATCGAGGGCTGTGGTGCCTGTGGGTGTGAATACATGACCGGTGGTGTGGCGGTTATCTTGGGGACAATCGGGGCCAACTTTGGTGCCGGTATGACCGGTGGTATGGCCTATCTGTATGATCCTGAAGGTCAGGCTGAAACCATGATGAACATGGAAAGCCTAGTGACCTGTCCGGTGACTGTTGATCACTGGGAAGCTGAATTGAAAGCCCTGGTAGAGCGTCATTTGGAGGAAACCGGCAGCCGCAAAGCAGCTGAGATCCTGCAGCACTGGGATCTGGAAAAGGGCAACTTCCTGCAGGTCTGTCCCATCGAGATGTTGGACAAGCTGGCGCATCCACTGAGCCTGGAAAAGACAGCAGTGCCTGCCGAATAGGCGCCACCGCAGGCTGTTAAAAAATTGTCCCGCAAGCTAGTCGCTTGCGGGGCTTTTTTGTTTCAGGTCGCGAATTTTCGCTTCTGTCTCACCAAAGCAGCAAGCTTTGAGAGATCTCATTTCGCACTCTTGCTTGTGTGGCAGACGATGAGGGCTCCGAAGCAGCAGCACAGTCGCGTTTCGCAGTTGGTTCTACGGGGCCGACTGTCCTATAGAGGGGCATGGCAAAGGCAGTGAAGAAAACAAAAAAGCAGAAAACGGCAACAGGGTTTTGGCCTAGGATCTGGTCCTGGGTCTGGCAACGACTTGTTCTGCCATTGCGGTGGCTGCGGCGGTGGCTGTTGCGCGCTGTACTGGCGTTTTCCGTCGTGGGGACACTGCTGGTGCTGCTGTTTTCGGTGGTGAACCCGCCCACCACGCATACCATCTGGAGTGAGACGCGTCGTCTCGGCGAGGTTGACCGTGAATGGGTGCCCATCGAAGATATCGCGCCAGTGATGATGCGATCTGTGGTTGCGGCCGAAGATGCTCGCTTCTGCCAACACTGGGGAATTGACGTCCAGGCCATTCGCGCCGCATTGGCCGAAGGCGGCAAGCGCGGGGGATCTACGCTGTCGCAGCAAGTGGTGAAGAATGTTTTCCTGTGGCAGGGGCGGAGCTGGGGCCGAAAGGCGCTGGAAACTCTGATTACTCCGCTGGTCGAAGCAGTCTGGAGCAAGCGGCGCATTTTAGAGGTATACCTAAACGTGGCCGAAATGGACGAAGGCGTCTTTGGTGTCGAGGCTGCGGCACGGCACTACTTTGGCGTCGGTCCGGACGAGTTGAGTGCCCAACAGGCGGCTTTGATTGCCGCCGTTTTACCCAACCCCAAAGCGCGTTCGGCATCGCGCCCGTCGAAATCCGTGAGCCGCCGCGCGCGCCGTATTCAGGATGGGGCGGCTACCATCCGCGCAGATGGGCGGTCGAGGTGTTTCGAGGATTGAAGTTTTCTGGCGCACAGGGCATTGCTGAACGGGATCCCCGCTGCTTGATTTGGAGTTTGAACTAGGCCTATGGCACGTCTCTATCATGTCCCGCTCTCCCCTTTTTGCCGCAAGGTCCGCCTTTCGCTGGCGGAAAAGAAGATCGAAGTCGAGCTGGTCGAAGAACGCTATTGGGAAGCGGATCCTGATTTTCTGCGTCGCAACCCTGCGGCCAAGGTTCCGGTCATTCGACTGGATGGCAAGATGATGTCAGAAAGCGCGGCAATCTGCGAATATCTCGAAGAAACGCGCCCCACGCCATCGCTGATGCCCAGCGACCCTGATGGTCGCTTTGAAGTGCGTCGCATCATCAGCTGGTTTGATGACAAGTTCCATTCTGAAGTGACCTCGAAACTGCTGTATGAGCGGGTCAACAAAAAGGTCACCGGCGAAGGGTACCCGGACAGCAAGAACGTCAAGGCTGGGGCCAAGGCGATCAAATATCACCTCGATTATATGGCCTGGCTGCTGGACCACCGTCGCTGGTTGGCTGGCGATCAGATGAGTCTTGCGGATTTTGCCGCCGCCGCACATCTGTCGTCGCTCGACTATATCTCGGATGTGGATTGGAACCGGTCGGCAGCGGTCAAGGACTGGTATGCCAAGATCAAGTCGCGGCCGGCGTTCCGGTCCATTCTGGCCGACCAGATCTCGGGATTCCGGCCGCCGCCGCATTACGCAGACCTTGATTTCTGATCCCTGAACTGCGGAAAAGAGGCCCAGGATGAGTGCAGATCTGAAAGACAGGCTGGTCAGTCAGGCCCTGGCCGAGGGCTTTGTTGCCTGCAAGATCTGCCGCCCCGAAGATGTACCACAAGTACCCGACCGGTTGCAGCAGTTTCTGGACGCGGGCTATCATGGGCAAATGGGCTGGATGGCTGACCGCAGTCATTGGCGCGGAGCGCCGCATGTACTGTGGCCCGAAGCGCGATCGGTGATCATGCTGGCCGAAAGCTATACCCCTGACGAAGATCCGATGGCGGTGGTGGGCTGTGCAGACCGTGGCGCGATCTCGGTCTATGCGCGCAACAAGGACTATCATGATCTGGTCAAGAAGCGCCTGAAGCGTCTGGCGCGCTGGCTGATTGACGAGGCCAAAAAACTCGACGAGGCCGCGCAGGTGAAGGTCTTTGTCGACACAGCCCCGGTGCCGGAAAAGCCCTTGGGACAGGCGGCTGGGCTGGGCTGGCAGGGTAAACACACCAATTTGGTTAGTCGGGATTGGGGAAATTGGGCCTTTTTAGGCTCTGTTTTCACAACGTTGGAGCTGCCGGTCGACAGGCCTGAGCCGGATCGTTGCGGATCTTGTACCTCTTGTCTGACCTCCTGTCCGACCGATGCCTTTACCGCGCCCTACCAGATGGATGCGCGGCGTTGCATTTCTTACCTCACGATTGAACACAAAGGCCCGATTGCGCCGGACTTGCGCAGCAAAATGGGCAACCGGATCTATGGGTGTGACGATTGTCTTGCGGCTTGCCCCTGGAACAAATTTGCCGTGGCGGCCAGTGATCTGCGCTATGCGGCGCGGGCAGAATTGCAGGCGCCAAAACTGGCGGAACTGGCGGTTCTGGATGACGCCGGGTTTCGTGCGTTCTTCGCAGGCTCGCCGATCAAGCGGATTGGCCGGGATCGGTTCGTGCGCAACGTGCTTTATGCGATTGGCAATTCAAACCTGCCGGAGTTGCGTGCAGTGGCGCAGGGATTGCAGGCGGATCCGGATCCGACGGTTGCGGATGCCGCAGATTGGGCGGTTCAACAGCTTTCGTGACGCAAACAGGATGGACGTGTCTCAAATAGGCGTTAGACCGGTCCGGCGAACAGACTGGAGACAATAATATGGCGCTGTTGCTGGGTGTTGATACGGGCGGAACCTATACGGATGCGGTGCTGATCCGCGATGAAAAAGACGTTATCGCGACGGCCAAATCGCTGACGACGCGGGCTGATCTGGCCATTGGTGTCGGCGGTGCCATTCGCGCCGTACTGGAACAATCGGGCTGTACTGCTGCTGAGGTGTCGATGGCGGCCCTGTCCACCACGCTTGCCACCAACGCACTGGTCGAAGGTCAAGGCGGGCGTGTCGCGCTGGTCTACATTGGCTTCAGTGAAGGCGATCTGGATCGGCACGGGCTGAAGGAGGCGCTAAAGGGCGACCCGTCACTGGTGCTGGCAGGTGGACACAATCATGCTGGGGGTGAGGCAACGCCACTGGATGTTGATGCCTTGCGCAGCTTTTTGCAAACTCATGCCGGGGGCGTGTCCGGATTTGCCGTGGCTTCGGTTTTTGCCACCCGCAACCCGGCACATGAGCTGGAGGCCGCCCGCATTATCGGCGAGATGACCCAGGCGCCAGTGACCTGTTCACATCAATTGTCAGCCAAGCTGAATGGTCCAAAACGGGCAGTGACGGCAGTGCTGAATGCGCGTCTCATTGGTATGATTGATCGCCTGATTGGCCGGGCACAGGACACGCTGGTCGATCTGGGTGTGACGGCTCCGATGATGGTGGTGCGCGGTGATGGCGCGTTGATGTCGGCTGAACAGGCCCGCGCGCGGCCGATAGAAACCATTCTGAGCGGGCCCGCAGCTTCGATCGTGGGCGCGCACTGGATGACCGGGGTCGAGAACGCGTTGGTCAGTGATATCGGCGGTACCACCACTGATGTGGCTCTGATCCGCGATGGCAAACCGGCGATTGATCCGGCTGGCGCGCGGGTTGGCGGATTTCGCACCATGGGTGGAGCCGTGGCGATGCGCACCACGGGGCTGGGGGGGGACAGTCAGGTCCATATGGTGACCTCCGGTCTGCAGGGCGGGCTGGAGCTGGGGCCGCGCCGGGTGGTGCCTATCTCGCTGATTGCTGCCGAGGCCCCAGAGGTGGTGCATGCCGCCTTGGACAAACAGCTGAGCGCGCCTGTTGTCGGCGAGCACGATGGCAAATTTGTCCGCGCGGTGATTGGTATGCCTGCAGCCGGTCTGGGAGAGCGTGAACATGCTCTATTGGGGCGCATCGGCACTGAGGTGCATTCTTTGGGCGCCGTGCTGCGCACACGCATGGAACAGGGTGCGCTGAATCGTCTGGTGGATCGTGGGCTGGTGCAGGTCGCTGGCGTGACCCCGTCGGATGCCAGCCATGTGCTGGGAGGGGTCGCGGCCTGGGACGGGGCTGCGGCGCACAAGGCGCTGACCCTGCTGGCCCGTCGCCGGGTCGGTAGCGGCGATAGTTTGGCTGCTGATGCAGAAACACTGGCGAAGATGATCGTCGACCAGTTAACAGAACAGACAGCATTGACCTTATTAGAGTCTGCATTTGCCGAAGAGGATACTGATTTCGCCATCCCACCTGCGCAGCTGGCGCGGCATGTTCTGACGCAGCAAGGGCTTGCCTCGCATCGCGGGATCCTGTCGCTGGAGGTTGCGATGAATATCGATGTGGTGGGGCTGGGGGCCTCTGCTGCCAGCTATTATCCAGCCGTGGGGGAGCGGTTGAAATGTCGGATGCTGTTGCCGGAACATGCAGGTGTGGCCAATGCAATCGGTGCAGTTGTAGGCCGTGTCACCATGCGGCGCAGCGGCAGCGTCACCGCCCCGGCCGAGGGCAAGTTCCGGGTGCATCTGGAGGCAGGCCCACAGGATTTTTCCGCGTCGGATGAGGCCCTGTCACTGCTGGAGCAGGTCCTGACAGCCGAGGCATGTGCTGATGCCGAGGCGGCAGGTGCCGAAGATATCCACGTCCATGTCAGCCGCGACATCCGAACGGCATTAGTCGAGGCGCGCGAGGTCTTTGTTGAGGCAACATTGACGGTCGAGGCCAGTGGTCGCCCGCGTGTCGCCAAGGATTGAGGTCTGGTGAAAGAGTTAGGCCCGCTCCAGAGGGGAACGGGCCTTTATCAATTTGTGAAACGCTAGTGGCTCTAATACAGGTTATTCGGCCGCCGCGCTGCGTTTGGGCAGTACCCAGTCGGGTCGCGCAAAGTGACAGGTGTACCCATCAGGGCGCCGTTCCAAGTAGTCTTGATGCTCGGGCTCGGCCTCCCAGAAATCACCGACGGGCTCCACTTCGGTCACCACCTTGCCGGGCCAAAGACCGCAGGCTTCGACATCGGCAATAGTCTCCAGCGCGCAGGCTTTTTGTGCGTCGTCCACGTAGTAGATCGCCGAGCGATAGCTCATGCCCAGGTCATTGCCCTGACGGTTTTCGGTGGAGGGGTCGTGGATCTGAAAGAAGAATTCCAATAGTTCCCGATAGGAGGTCTGGGTGGGATCAAACAGGATTTCGATCCCTTCGGCATGGGTGCCGTGGTTTTTGTAGGTGGCATTGGCCACATCGCCACCAGTATAGCCGACGCGGGTTTGCAAAATCCCTTTGCGCTTGCGGATCAGATCCTGCATGCCCCAGAAACAGCCCCCCGCCAGAACGGCGCGCTCGGATGTGCTCATGATCTGTTCTCCACTTGATTGATATAGTCGGCGTAGCCCTCGGCCTCCATTTCGGCCAGTGGCACAAAACGCAGCGAGGCGGAATTGATGCAATAACGCAGGCCTCCGTGTTCCACCGGACCATCGGGGAAAACATGTCCCAGATGGCTGTCGCCATGGGTCGAACGGACCTCGGTACGGATCATCCCCAGAGCCCGGTCTTCGAGCTCGCTGATATAGGTGGGCTCAATCGGCTTGGTAAAGCTTGGCCAGCCGCAGCCGGATTCATATTTGTCGCCAGAGGCAAACAGCGGCTCACCAGAGACGATATCGACGTAGATGCCGACCTCCGTGTTGGCGAGCAGCGCGCCAGTGCCGGGCCGTTCGGTGCCGGATTTCTGGGTGACGTAGAACTCTTCTTCCGAGAGGGCGGCCACGGCTGCCGGGTCTTTGGTATATTTGGTCATGAGATCCTCCGTCTGTTGCGGCCATATCGCAGGGCCGCGCTGTGTGTTGTCGGTCAAAGATGGGAGCTGGGGGTGAAAATGCAAAGAGCATTTCAACATTCTCGCGGCTCTGTGTGCAGTTGGGGCTTTGTCGGGTTCTCACTAGGAGGCCTGTTTTGGATCATCAATAACCGAAGCCGTCGAAAGTTTGGTCTGGCGCGAAAGCTGCACTGCCAGAATGCCAAAGGTGACAATCGCGACGCCGACGATATCCAGTGGTCCCAGTTTTTCCCCCAACAATACCCAGGCCACAGCGACACCAAAGACCGGGTTGAGGAAGTGAAAGGTTGCCGCGCGAATTGCGCCGATCCGGTTGAGTAGCAGCACCCAGATAAAGGTGGCCATAAGTCCGGGTACAAGCGTGGTATAGGCGAAGGCCAGCCCCAACCGTAGGGTGGGGTTCACAAAGATCTCTTCGGTCAGGGGGGCGGCGACAAACAGGATTGCAGAACCGATCAGCATCTGAAGTCCGACGACCATCATGAAATTTCCGCCCGAGGTCGCACCGCGCAGGGCCAGAGTGGCGACAGTTAGTGCCAATACTCCGATGACGCATAGAACGATGCCAAAAATATCGACCCCGGCACTGATTCTTGTCCCCATGATCAGGGCAACTCCGGCGACGCCCGCCAGAAGGCCAAGAACGCCCAGAGGTTTCAGCCGGTCGCCAAAGATGACCCAGGAGGCCAGCGCGACACAGAGCGGCATCGTGGCGGCAATGATAGCCGCCAGAGAGGCCTCGACCCATTGCATGGCAACAAAGTTGAGGCCGAGGTACAACGCATTCTGGCAGAGGCCGAAGATCATCGTGGCGCGCCATTGGTCGCGGGTCAGATGCCAGCTTTGCCCTAGCGCGCGGGCGATGGCGACGCCGATCAGGCCTGAGATCAGAAAACGCACCGCCAGAGAAAACAGCGGTGAGGCATCCATCACAATGATCCGGGCAGAGGTAAAGGCTGAGGACCACATGAAGGCGAAGGCCAGCCCCATTGCGATTGCGCGAATATCCATTGCCTCGGCCTCCTGGTGCTGTCCTGCAAAGTCTTTATCAAAGCAAGTAAGTGCTGGAAATGCGAAACCGACGCAGCTCACAGGAATGAGAGTTGTCTGGACCAGCCGGTTTTCAAGCGTAGTATCGCACTGCGCACGGATACAAGCCAGACGTAGGCCCGCTGCAGCACCGGCACAAAACAGGCACAAAAAAAGGGCCGCCAGAGGCGACCCAATCTCTTCTGTGCCGATCCAGTTTTTACGCCGGGATCAGGCTTCGCCGTTGACGCTGTCTTTCAGAGCCTTGGCAATGGTCATTTTCACAACCTTGTCAGCCTCTTTCATGAACTTCTCGCCGGTGGCGGGGTTACGCACTTCACGCTCGGGGCGTTCGCGGCAATAGATTTTGCCAACGCCTGGCAGTGTCACGGCGCCACCGCCCGACACTTCGCGTGTGATCAGGGCGCAAACGGCATCCAGAGCAACGCCTGCGGTTTTCTTATCTTCGCCCATTTCCTCAGCCAGAGATGCAACTAGCTGGGTTTTGGTCATCGGTTTGGACATTCTCAGATCTCCTTAAAACTGCCCGAACTGTGGGGCCTCATCGGGCAACATTATCGTTATGTTGTGTAGGAACACAACGCGTAGTGTTACAAAAGACCATATAAACTAGCGATTTTTCGCAGAAAACGGTGGAAAACTCTGTTTACAGGAAGGCAGTTTCATCAAAGGAGCGCAATTTTCTGCTGTGCAGGCGTTCCAAGGGCATCGATCTGAGTTGCTCCATCGCCTTTATGCCGATCTGCAAATGGCGTGCAACCTGCGTTTGATAGAAATCCGAGGCCATGCCCGGCAGCTTCAACTCGCCATGCAGGGGTTTGTCTGAAACACAAAGCAGAGTGCCGTAGGGAACGCGAAAGCGATAGCCATTGGCGGCGATGGTGGCGCTCTCCATATCCAGCGCGATGGCACGGGACTGGCTGAGCCGCTGCACCGGGCCGGACTGGTCGCGCAGCTCCCAATTGCGGTTGTCGATGGTGGCAACTGTTCCGGTACGCATGATCCGTTTGAGGTCAAAGCCTTCGAATTCGGTCACATCTGCCACCGCTTGTTCCAGCGCGATCTGGATTTCTGCCAGCGCCGGAATAGGGGTCCAGATGGGCAGGTCATCGTCCAGCACGTGGTCTTCGCGCAGGTAGCCATGGGCAAGGACAAAATCACCCATCGCCTGCGTGTTGCGCAGACCGGCACAGTGACCAACCATCAGCCAAGCATGCGGGCGTAGAACGGCAATATGATCGGTGGCAGTTTTGGCGTTCGATGGCCCGACACCGATATTGACCAGAGTGATGCCTTTGCCGTCGGCACGTTTCAGATGGTAGGTCGGCATCTGCGGCAGTTTGGCAATGCCGGGAATTTCAGCCTTCGGATCGGTGATCTCATGATTGCCGGTGCTGACAAAGCTGACATAGCCAGAATTGGGATCGGCCAGTTGCGCGCGGGCATAGGCCTCAAATTCGGCCACGTAGAATTGATAGTTGGTGAAGAGCACGTGGTTTTGGAAATGCTCGGCGTCAGTGGCGGTATAATGCGTCAGCCGCGCCAGCGAGTAGTCGATGCGCTGAGCGCTGAACAGGGCGAGGGGGCCAATGCCGTCCTCAGATTGATAGGGGCCATTGACGATATCGTCATTGGTGGTCGCAAGATCAGGCACGTCAAAGACGTCGCGCAGGGTGAAATCCCCGGCACCTTCCTGCGGCACCGACAGATCAGGGCGCGAGGCGACCGCAAAATGTACCGGGACCGGTGTTTCGGAGGCGGCGATGGTCACCGGCTGGCCGTGGTTTTTGATCAGCAGGCCAATCTGCTGGATTAGATAGTGGCGAAACAGATCTGGGCGCGTCACCGTGGTGGCATAGGTGCCGGGGGCCGAGACATGGCCAAAGCTGAGGCGGCTATCCACCTGCGCAAAGCTGGAGGTGGTGAACCGGATCTCTGGGTAATAGGCGCGAATGCGTTGATCGGCCACCGCCCCTTCGGCCATACTACGGATGAATTCGTCACATAAGAAATCCGTCGCTTGCGCATATAGCTTTTCCAGCTGCGCCACGGCGGCGGCGGCATCGGTAAAGCTTTCAGGTGCCGGGGTTTCGGGCTGCTTGATGGTGATCGCATAGGAAGCTGGGGTCACTGGGGAAGCTTTGGTCATGTTGAGGGCTCAATCACCGGGATCATTTCAAATGTGCGCACGTCCACCAGTCCAAGGTCCGAAATCCTGAGTTCTGGGATAACCACCAGAGCTAACAGCGAATGCTGCATATAGGCATTGTTCAGCGAACAGCCGCAGGCCTCCATCGCTTCGCCCAGTTTTTGCGCCTTGGCAGCGACCTCGGTGGCGGGGCTGTCGGACATCAGGCCTGCAATGGGCAGCTCGACCAGTGCCAGTTCTTCGCCGTCGCGAAACAGGGTGACGCCGCCACCGACTTCAGCCAGGCGATTTGCGGCCATCGCCATCTGGGCGCGATCGGTTCCGACGACAATCATGTGGTGGCTGTCATGTGCCACGGTAGAGGCCATCGCCATTTTGCCTTGATAGCCAAAGCCAGATACAAAGGCATTGGTGACGCCGCCGGTTGCCTGATGCCGTTCTACCAGAGCGATCTGGCAGGTCTCGCCATCCGCGGCCATTGTGGCCTCGACGAGACCGTCGTGTACGGGCAGTTCTGCCTTAAGTGCCTTGGTCGGGGCCTGATTTTCCACCATGCCGATGACATTTGCGGTGACTGCGTTGGCGCCTTCGGGGGCTTTGATCTCAAAATCGGTTTCTGCCAGCGCATGGCCCAGATGCACGGTGCCTCGGGCGGTGTCTGGCCAGTCAAGATGTGGACAATTCACTTTGATAGAGCCTGCTTCTGCCACGACCTGGCCACGTGCCATCACCAGCTCAATCGGCAACTCACGCAGGTCAGAGGTCAGGATCACATCGGCGCGCCGTCCCGGAGTGATGGATCCGATGTCGCGCTCCAATCCGAAATGGGTGGCAGTATTGATCGTGGCCATCTGCAAGGCGATCAGCGGATCACAACCACAGGCGATGGCATGGCGTACCACCCGGTTCATATGACCGTCATGCACCAAGGTGCCGGAATGGCAGTCATCGGTGCAGAGGATGAAGTTGCGCGGGTCCAGACCCTTTTCGGTGATGGCGGTGATCTGTGCCTCGACATCGTACCAAGCCGAGCCCAGGCGCACCATGGCGCGCATGCCCTGACGCATCCGGGCAATGGCATCTGCCTCGCAGGTGCCCTCGTGATCATCGGCAGGCCCACCGGCAACATAAGCGGCAAAATCGCGCCCCAGATTCGGTGAGGCATAGTGCCCGCCGACGGTTTTGCCCGCACGCTGGGTGGCGGCGATCTCGGCCAGCATTTTTGGGTCGGCATTGGCGACACCGGGGAAATTCATCATTTCCCCCAACCCGATTATGCCGGGCCAGGACATGGCCTCTGCGACGTCTTCGGCGGTGATCTCAAAACCGGTGGTTTCCAGCCCCGGCGCCGAGGGTGCACAAGACGGCATCTGGGTGAAGATATTGACCGGCTGCAACAGGGCTTCGTCATGCATCAGACGCACGCCTTCAAGCCCCAGCACATTGGCAATTTCATGCGGGTCGGTGAACATCGATGTGGTGCCATGCGGGATCACGGCGCGGGCAAATTCCGCCGGTGTCAGCATACCGCTTTCGATATGCATATGTGCGTCGCACAATCCGGGGATCATGAAGCGTCCCTTGGCCTCGATCACCTTTGTGTCGGGGCCGATGCAATAGCTGGCATCGGGGCCGACATAGGCAATGCGCCCTGACACCACGGCGATGTCGTGGCCATCAAGCACTTCGCGGGTGTGGACATTGACCCATTTGCCCTGTCGGATCACAGTGTCAGCAGGCGCGCGACCCGCTGCAACATTGATCAGGTGAGGGGCGATATCGGGCCAACTGGGGAATGCTTTATCTGTCATGTGCCAATTGTTCTGATTGCTGCGACAAGTGCAAGCCCTGCGATCTGCGCTTGCACGAGAAACACCTATAGAGAAGGCAATAGGATGAATTATGACACGGTAGAAGCGGCTGAGTTTGGCCGCTCCCTGACTGGCATCGGGTTGAACCTGCTGGTGCGCGATGTTACGGTGCAAATATCCTTTTTAGAGACTGTTTTCGAGTTGAAAGCGCATCAACCAAGCAAGGATTTTGCCATCATCTCCTATGGCAGTCAGCTGTTTCAGCTGCACAGCGATGGCACCTATCACTCCAATCCGCTGCTGGGGCTCGTGCCAGAGATGCCGCCGCGCGGGGGTGGGCTGGAGATCCGACTGTATGAATCAGATCCAGATCTTGCTGAGGCACGGGCGACGGCTGCTGGCTATACAATCCTGCAGGCACCGACGGATAAACCCCATGGTCTGCGCGAGGCCTATATCCTGTGTGACAATGGCTATGCCTGGGTGCCGAGCCGACCGATTTGATCAGACGTCTTTAAAGCCTTCGGGCCAATCCTTGCCGCCGCTGGGTTCCAGTGCCATCTCGCTTCGTAGCCAATCGGCAAAGGCGCGCGCACTTGGGCTGTGCTCGGCCTGGGCTGACAGCAGCAGGTAATAGGCCTCGGGCACTGGCGCACGGTGTTCAAAGGGGGCAACCAGTCTACCTTGGCGGATCATGTCCCCGGCCATGATGTCATGCGCCATGCCGACCCCGGCGCCGGCAGCCACGGCGGGCAGGCAAGCCATATAGGTGGTGGTATAGGTGACGGGCGGATTGGGCCAGGGCAGGCGCTGATCCTCGGCCCAAGCGGCAAAATTGGCCATCAGATTGGCGCAGTCGAACAGCCGATGCTGGTGCAGGTCTGCCAGAGTGACCTCATACCCGGGCGCGCAGACCGGATAATAGTGATCGCGCCGCAACAGCTCTCCGCGCACCGTGTCGGCCAGCCCTAGCGAAAAGCGGATTTCCACATCGGCCCCTTCGGCCATGCCGCGCGGCTCCCAGATCTCGGTCGAGATGTTCAGTAACACATCTGGGTGTGCATCGTAGAACTGCCCCAGCCGTGGCGACAGCCACTGCACCGCAAAAGATATATTGGATTGCACCTGCACCACGTTTTTCTGCGGGCCGGAGATGGCTCGGGTGCCATTGGTCAGCGTGCGAAAGGCCTCGCGCACGACTGGTAGATAGGTGGTTCCTGTCGGGGTTAGCTCCAGCGCGCGGGGGCGACGGTGAAACAGGGTTTTGCCCAGATGTGATTCCAGCCCCTTGATCTGCTGACTGACCGCGCTTTGCGTCATATTGAGGTCGCGTGCCGCGCCGGTAAAGGACAGATGCCGGGCTGCGGCCTCGAAGGTGCGCAACCAGCCAAGGGGAGGGAGAGCGTTTTTCATGTGCATAAGTTTGCCATAAGTGCAGCTAATGGCAAGACTGCAAATAATACGCTGGTCAAACAGGTCTTTGCGGCTCAGGTTTTGGGCAACAAGACAATTGCTACAGGAGCCCCGAGATGAGCGTCACCGAGCTGCGCCCCAATATCGATCACTGGCAGGACCGCGTTGACCTGGCCGCGAGCTTTCGCTGGGTTGAACGCCTCAATATGCACGAAGGTGTAGCAAACCATTTCAGCCTCGCGGTGAACGCGGACGGCAGCCAGTTCCTGATGAACGCCAATCAGATGCATTTTGCCCGGATTACCGCCTCGAACCTGCTGTTCCTGGATGCCAACGATCCCGAGACGATGGCCAAACCGGGCGCACCGGATCCCACGGCATGGGGGCTGCATGGCTCTATTCACCGGCTGTGCCCACAGGCGCGCTGCGTGATGCATGTGCATTCGATCCACGCCACGGTGCTGGCCTCACTGGCGGATAGCACCCTGCCGCCAATTGATCAGAACACGGCGACCTTTTTCAATCGCTACGTGATTGATGATGGCTATGGTGGGCTGGCGTTCGAAGACGAAGGTGCGCGCTGTGCGGCGATGCTGACGGACCCAAAGCAAAAGGTCATGATCATGGGCAACCACGGCGTGCTGGTGATCGGCTCTGATCCGGCGGACACGCTGAACCGACTGTACTATTTTGAGCGCGCCGCCGAGACCTATATCCGTGCTTTGCAGACTGGCCAAAAGCTGCGGATCCTGTCGGATGAGATCGCCGAGAAAACCGCCCGCGAGTTGGAAGACTATCCCGCCCAAGCTGAGGCGCATCTGCGAGAGATCAAGCTGATCCTTGATAGCGAAGGCTCCACCTACGCAAGCTAATCCCCTGATCTGATCCTGTCAGACCTGAAACTCCGGCACTACCTTTTCCCTCGCGGGTGTCTTCTTGCGGGCAGGGAAAGGCATGGCTGTTGCAACCCACACTCCACCCTGAGGAGTCGCCACAATGACCACATCCGAACAAGACACCCCGCAGATGCAGGACCCGCAGATGCAGGATATGGGGCGGAATTGGAATTACCATCCTGAGCTGCCCTTGCAGAACCCCTCGATCTTTCAGTGGCCGCCAAATCCGGCGTTTTTGATGCGCTGGTTCATGCGCAACTGGCTGACCCTCAGCGAGCGGGTGCTGATGCTGGGGCTGGCGCTGATCCTGTGGTGGTTTCTATATCCTGCAATTGAGACGGCCCAGACATTTGCACCGGGCTGGATCTTGCAGGTCTGGCTGGTGAATTTCCTAATGATCTTTGTCGTGGCGGGTGGGCTGCATTGGTATTTCTACATGCGCCGGGGCCAGGGCAAAAAGCTGAAGTTCGAGCGCCGCGAACAGGGGCGGAACAACAGGTTGTGGGATTTCAGTGATCAGGTAAAGGACAATATGTTCTGGTCGCTGGGGTCCGGTGTTCTGCAGCTGACGGCGTTTCAGGTGGTGACCATGTGGCTGATGGCCAATGGCTACACCCCGATGATTACCTTTGCCAAAAACCCGGTGTGGTTTCTGGCCTTTCTGGTGATTCTGCCGATGTGGTCGGCTTTTCATTTCTACTGGGTGCATCGGCTGCTGCATCAGCCGTTTCTGTACAAGCGGGTCCACTCCCTGCACCATCGCAACGTTAATATCGGTCCCTGGTCCGGGTTCTCCATGCATCCGATAGAGCACTTCGTCTACCTGACCACACTATGCATCCATTGGGTTGTGGCGAGCCACCCGATCCATCTGTATTTTCACATCGTGTTTCAGGGGCCGGGTGCCGCGATGACCCACACCGGATACGAGGATTTGCTGATCAAGGACAAACGCTGGCTGGCGCTGGGCACGTTCTATCATCAGCTGCACCACCGCTACTACGAGTGTAACTATGGCAATCAGGAAATGCCCTGGGACCGCTGGTTTGGCACCTTCCACGACGGCAGCGCAGAGGCCACCGCCGAAACCCGCGCCCGCAAGAAGCGGATGTTTGGGTAGATTACGCTAAGCGTCTGCCCGGGCGGGAGCGGAACGCGCCCGCCGTGGGGCGGGCAGGCGCGTGTCTGCCGCTCACGCGACAGACCTTTGCTACTTTGCGCGCAAAAAGAAGGCCATGAAACAAACCGAGCCGAATTTGAATGCTGCAGCGAGCATCTTTACCAAAGCAATAATGAGTTCTGGATTTTCCACTGTCTTTTCCTACGGAAAGGGCAAGCGGATCATTTTCCATACGAGCCCCTACGCTATTGCGTGTTTGGTTGGCGGCAAATGGAAAAGAAAACTAAGAAATTGGATGGGAAGCCTGAAACCAGCCCTTAGCCCAGCGAATATGGGGAGAAAAACTCTGCTTTCAAGGCCGGTGGGGAATACTTAAGGCGAGCAAGTCTACTGGTTGTTGCGCCGCATCTGGCGCGGGGTGACACCAAACTCCTGCCGATAGGCGCGGGTCATGGCGCTGGGGTCTTCATATCCTGCACGCAGGGAGACCTCTGCCACGGTTAGATCCGTCTCTAACACAAGCTTTCTGGCCTGAATCAGCCGTAGCCGTCGATAGATCGCCTGGGGTGTTGCCCCCAGCTGAGCCTTCATCCGCTGTTCCAAATCTTTGCGGCTGCGCCCTATCTGACGGGCAATTTCGCGGATGCTCAGCGGGGTTTCGATATGCTCCTGCATCAGCGACAGGGCGCGGGCCACCGATCGGCTGCGGGCCAGTGTCTGGCTGGTTATCTGCACCGGGGCTTCGGTGACTTCCGGGCTCATGAACAGAGCGGCGACCTCTAGCCGCAGGGCGGGGCCGTGGCGCTGGCCAATCAGATCCATCATCAGGTCAAAGGCCGCCAGCGCGCCAGAGCAGGTGATGCGGTTGCCATCCTGCACATGGCGCAGGCGCTGGGCGTCCACCTGGGGGAAATCCTCGGCAAAGCCGGGCAGTTCCTCCCAATGGATGGTAGCCTGCCGCCCGTCCAGCAGCCCGGCTGCAGCCAACAACCAGGCCCCTGCGTCAAACCCCGCCAGGGTGGCATAGCGCTCTGCCGCAGCTCGCAGCCCGCGCAGTACGGTCTGACTGCCTAAACGGCGATAGCGATAGCTGGGCAGCGCGATCAGCATCTCGCCACGACAATCGGCGAGTCTGGCGTCGGGGCTGACTTCCATCCCGGCCGAAGATGTAGCCGAGGTCCCATCCAGGGTCACAAAGCGCCAAGCATAAAGCGAACGCCTCGCCAAAGTATTTGCGGCGCGCATTGGCTCCACCGTATTGGCCAGGCAATGGCCTGAAAAATCGTCAAAGAGCAGCAGATCGACCTGCTGCACTGCGGCGTGATCTTTCTCCCAACTCTGCATGAAATAATCCTGAACTGCACGAAGTGAACCTAGCGCGACGATAGACTGTACGGCAAGTCAAAGAGAAGGACACGCGCGATGCAGTTTGGCATGACAGAAGAACAGGCGATGATCGTCGACACCACCCGCGCCTTTGTGGAAAAAGAACTCTATCCCCACGAGCTGGAGATCGAACGCACCGGTCATTTGGATATGGACATCATTCGGGATGTCCAGAAAAAGGCAATGGAGGCCGGACTCTATGCGGCCAACATGCCCGAAGAGGTCGGCGGTGCCGGGCTCGATACTCTCAGCTGGTTGATGTACGAAAAGGAGCTGGGCCGCGCCAACTATGCGCTGCACTGGACCGGGGTTGCGCGCCCCTCCAATATCCTGCTGGCGGGCACGGAGGAGCAGAAAGAGAAATACCTCTTTCCCTGCATGAAGGGCGAAAAATGGGACTGTCTGGCCATGACAGAACCAGACGCGGGCTCGGATCTTCGTGGCATGAAGGCCACCGCCCGTCAGGACGGTGACGATTGGATCCTGAACGGCACCAAACATTTCATCAGCCATGCCGATATCGCCGATTTTGCCATCTGTTTCATGGCGACCGGGGTCGAAGACACCCCGCGCGGGCCAAAGAAAAAGATCACCGCCTTTTTCGTCGACAAAGGCACGCCGGGTTTCGAGGTGCGCGACGGCTATGGCAACGTTAGCCATCGTGGCTACACCAATGCGGTGCTGGAATTCGACGATTGTCGCCTGCCGTCCTCGGCCATCTTGGGCGAAGTCGACAAAGGCTTTGATGTGGCCAACACTTGGCTGGGCGCCACACGGCTGCAGGTGGCGGCGACCTGTCTGGGCCGCGCCGACCGGGCTCTGCAACACTCGGTCGAATATGCCGCCGAGCGCAAGCAATTCGGCCAGCAGATCGGCAAATTCCAGGGGGTTTCTTTCAAGCTGGCCGATATGGCGCTGGAGCTGAAAGCGGCAAATCTGCTGACTTTTGAGGCTGGTTGGAAATTCGATCAGGGCACCGTGACCGAGAGCGACATGTCTATGGCCAAGCTGAAAGCGACCGAGATGCTGGCGATGGTCGCGGATGAGGCGATCCAGATCCATGGTGGCATGGGCCTGATGGATGAGCTGCCATTGGAACGTATTTGGCGCGATGCCCGTGTTGAACGCATTTGGGAGGGGACGAGCGAGATCCAACGTCATATCATCAGCCGCGAAATGCTACGCGCGCTAGGAGCCTGATGAGATGACCACGACGCCCCCCCAAAAACCAACAGTGACCATCACCTATTGCATCGGCTGTAACTGGATGTTGCGGGCGGCCTGGATGGCGCAGGAATTGCTCTCGACCTTTCAGGGGATGCTCGGCGCGGTCACTTTGGTGCCAGGGGAGGTCGGTGGGGTCTTTGAGATCTCCGTGGATGATGAACTGATCTGGGAGCGCAAGCGCGACGGAGGCTTTCCTGATGTGAAAGAGCTGAAATCCCGCGTACGTGACCAGATCAACCCGCAACAGGATCTGGGCCATCTGGACCGGGTCAAAAGTGGTGAATAGACACAAATGAAGTCTCTAAACAGGCTGTTTAGACCCAAAACCATTGCCGTTGTCGGCGGTGGGGATTGGTGTCGTCTGGTGATTGAACAATGCCAGAAGATGGGATTTGACGGGCAGATCTGGCCGGTCCACCCAAAGGCTGAAGAACTCGCAGGCCTACAGGTTTACAAGGATGTCGCAAGTCTGCCGGACGCCCCCGATGCGACATTTGTTGGCGTCAATCGTTTTGCCACCATCGAAGTGGTGCGCGCTCTGTCTGCACGCGATGCAGGCGGCGCTGTTTGCTTTGCCTCTGGCTTCCTTGAGGCCCAGGCAGAAGATGCCGAAGGCGCTGATCTTCAGGCGCAGTTACTGGAGGCCGCAGGCGATATGCCTTTCTTGGGGCCCAATTGCTACGGCTTTATCAACTATCTGGATGGTGCCCTGTTGTGGCCGGATCAGCATGGTGGCAAGCGGGTGGAAAAGGGCGTGGCCCTGGTCACCCAAAGCTCCAACATCGCTATCAATCTGACCATGCAGACCCGTGGCCTGCCCATCGCCTATGTGGTGGCGGCAGGCAATCAGGCGCAGTCTGGTATTGCTGCCATTGGCGAAGCCTTGCTGGACGATGATCGCGTCACGGCCCTAGGTCTGCATATCGAAGGCTTTGGCGATCTGCGTGCTTTTGAGGCACTGGCAGCCAGGGCGCGTGCTCTGGGCAAATCCATTGTTGCGCTCAAGGTCGGTAAATCCGCCGAAGCGCAGGCAGCAACGATTTCTCATACCGCCTCGCTTGCGGGTGGTGACGCGGGAGCTGAGGCTTTGCTTGCACGGCTTGGCATCCCGCGTCTGAATGATCTGCCAGCATTTCTGGAGACTCTGAAGCTGCTGCATGTGACGGGGCGCTTGCCGTCAAACCGCATCGCGTCGATCAGCTGTTCTGGGGGCGAGGCTAGTCTTGCGGCGGATACAGGCCATGACCTGCCGGTGGTCTTTCCTGCATTGAATGACACACAGAAAACGGCTCTGCGGGCGGCACTGGGGCCAATGGTTGCCCTGGCAAATCCACTGGACTACCACACCTATATCTGGCGCGATACCGACGCGATGACCCGCGCTTTTTCGGCCATGATGGATCCTGATCTGGCGATGACGTTGCTGATCGTGGATTTTCCGCGTGCAGATCGGTGTTCTGCCAGTGACTGGGACTGTGCCATTGGTGCAGCTATCGGGTCGCGCAATGCCACCGGGGCAAATGTGGCTATGGTCGCCACCCTGCCAGAGCTGTTGCCGGAAGCGGTGGCAGAACAGCTGATGGCAGCAGGCGTTGTGCCCTTCTGCGGTCTCAGCGAAGCACTGGCTGCCTGTGCGGCGGCAAGCCAGCCGCTGCCGGATCTGGCTGAGCCATTGTTGTTGCCCAGCCCGGTGGTGTCGCCCAGCATGATCCCAGAGGCAGAGGCCAAGCTGCGCCTGTCTGACTATGGGCTGCGGGTGCCAAAATCCATTCAGGCAAAAACGCCCGGCGCGGCGCGGGCCGCCGCCGCCGACATTGGTTATCCTGTTGTGCTCAAGGGCGAAGGTGTTGCCCATAAGACCGAAGCCGGCGCTGTGGTGCTGAACCTGCAATCTGGCGGTGCCGTCAGCGATGCGGCAAACATGATGCCAGCCAGCCGGTTTCTGGTCGAAGAAATGGTCACTGGTGGCGTGGCTGAACTGCTGATTGGTGTCGTGAAGGATCCCGCCCATGGATTCGTTTTGACACTGGCGGCAGGGGGAACGCTGACGGAAATTCTTGCCGACAGCGCGTCGGTTCTGGTGCCAGCCAGTGATGCGGCACTCTCGGCAGCACTTGATACCCTAAAGGTGGCATCGCTGCTGAGCGGATATCGCGGCCAGCCTAGCGCTGACAGGGCTGCAATCCTGCGAGCGGTAAAAGCAGTGCAGGACTATGTTATTGCCGAGGCCGAGGGTCTGGAAGAAATTGAAATCAACCCGCTCCTGTGTACGCCAGATGATGCGGTGGCAGCGGATGCCCTGATGCAGAGAAAGGATTTTATGAGATGAACGGTATCGATACGGAAAACGGACCCGTCAAAACCCGGCGCGAGGGTGCCATCCTCGAGGTGACACTGGACCGCCCCAAGGCCAATGCGATTGATCTGGCGACCAGCCGGATCATGGGCGAGGTGTTTCGCGATTTTCGCGATGATCCAGACCTGCGCGTGGCAATCCTGACGGGCGGTGGCGACAAATTCTTTTGCCCGGGCTGGGATCTCAAGGCGGCGGCTGATGGTGATGCCGTAGACGGGGACTATGGGGTTGGCGGCTTTGGTGGGTTGCAAGAGCTGCGCGACATGAACAAGCCGGTGATTGCTGCGGTGAACGGTATCGCCTGCGGTGGCGGGCTGGAATTGGCGATTTCTGCCGATATGATCCTGGCGGCGGATCACGCAACATTTGCTTTGCCGGAAATCCGTTCAGGCACCGTGGCCGATGCGGCGTCAATCAAACTGCCCAAACGCATCCCCTATCACATCGCCATGGAGCTCCTGTTGACTGGGCGTTGGTTCGATGCGGTCGAGGCCAACCGCTGGGGGCTGGTGAACGAGATCGTGCCAGCTGATCAGCTGATGGACCGCGCCTGGGAGCTGGCGCGCCTGCTCGCCTCGGGGCCACCGCTGGTCTACGCGGCGATTAAGGAGGTGGTGCGCGATGCAGAGGATAGCAAATTCCAGGATGCGATGAACCACATCACCCAGCGTCAGTTGCGCTCTGTGGATGTGCTGTATTCCAGCGACGACCAGCTTGAAGGCGCACGCGCTTTTGCCGAAAAACGCGATCCGGTCTGGAAAGGGCGCTGACGCATCGCGTCGCCCAAGGCGGCGCGATGCCTGGCCCAAGGCTTTTGGTTGCATCTGTGATGCAAGCTAAAGGGGCGGGAGCTCCCGCCTGCTCTGGAACCTCCCTGCGGGAGGATCCGACACAGTTGGGCCTGGCGCCGCGCAAAGCGCGGCGCAGGGGAAAGCTGCTAAGGAACCACCTTACGGACCAGCCGGTGCACAGGCATTCTGCGCGGCACCCTATCTAGGGCCGAACACGCGGTCCCAACAGCGATAGGGGCCTCAGGATTTTTTAAACAGCGCGATCAGGGCGGTATCGTGTTGATGTTCGCCTGTCGCGCCGGATCCGTAGATAGCTACCTTTGGCAGGGCCAGGTCTGTGATCTGTCCCTGTGCAAGCATTCGATCAAAGGCCTCTGCAAACCCGGCCTTGTGGTAGAATTTTGCATTGATCGACAAGGCAAACTGCGCGCGACTTGCACCCGCACGTAGCAGATTTTCCAGTGCTTCTGGTCCGATGTGGCCATGGGTAAAAGTGCCGGAAGAGATCACGCCGCGATAGCTGCCATCCCGCACCGGGATACCAGCGAGAAGATCGGCCTCGATGGTGCTGCGGTACAGGTTTTTCTGCCGGGCTCGTGCCAGCATCTCCGGACTGATATCGGTGGCATCGATCTCGCAGATGCCAAGCCGGATAAGTTCTTCGGCGCATAGACCGGTACCGGCCCCGGCGTCCAGAACCGGCCCCTTGCCGCCGACCGTAACAAAGGCCTGCGCGGTTCGCTGCGGCAGAAGGTATTTTTCCTCAGCGGCAAACCCGCGATCATAGGTTTTTGCCCATTCGGCATAGAGTCGCTTTGTGCCTGATAAAGAGGCAAGATCGTAAGCGGCGGCGAGGTCAGGTGCTTTGCTATCCATCTGTCCATCAAAGAACGTCGCCAGATTCGAATCAAGGCTTGCGCCGCACGGGGCTTCGTCCCATTTAAAAGGGATGCAGAAAACGCTTTTATGTCTGGGATTTGGCTATACCGCACGGGTGCTTGCGCAGCAGCTTCTGGCGCAGGGCTGGCGGGTGATCGGAACCACGCGAGACGCACGTGAAGACAGACCTTTAGCCGAAGTTGAGATCATCACTTGGCCAGGGAATCCACTGCCGCTAAAGGGCGTGACCCATATCCTCAGCTCGATTGGTCCAAATGTAGCTGGGGATCCTGTGCTGGCTGCCCTGTCGGCAGAGATCGCAGCGGCGCCTGATCTCGAATGGGTTGGCTATTTGTCCACTACGGCGGTCTATGGTGACCGGCAGGGTGGATGGGTGGATGAAACCGCAACCGTTGCCCCAACCAGTGAACGCGGCCATTGGCGCGCTATGGCCGAATCGCAGTGGCAGCAGGTACCGGGTCTGCCGCTGCACATTTTTCGCCTGGCCGGTATCTATGGCCCCGAGCGCGGCCCTTTTGCCAAGCTGATGGCAGGGCGGGCACGGCGTATTGTCAAGCCGGGGCAGGTGTTTTCGCGCATTCATGTGGATGATATTGCGCAAACGTTGCTGGCCTCGATAAAGACACCCAGCCCAAGGGCGATCTACAACCTGTGTGACGATGATCCGGCCCCGCCTCAGGACGTGCTGGGCTATGCAGCTGAGTTGCTAGGGCTGCCGGTGCCGGCTGAGGTGCCCTTTGATGAGGCAGGCATGACCCCAATGGCGCGTAGTTTTTACGGTGAAAACAAACGCGTCCGAAACAATCGTATCAAGGATGAGTTGGGTGTAGAGCTGCTCTACCCGAGCTATCGTGAAGGGTTGCGGGCAGTGCTAAAGGCCGAGGACATGGAGAGATTTGTTCCGCCGGCGGAACCTCCGGCGCTGTAGCGGACAGGGCTAAATGCTGGATCTTATCTTTGTGTTCTTGAATTTCAGACTGTTGGGGCGCATCCGTAAAAAGCTTTAATAACGTTTCCCAGGCCAGATGGAGCAGATTTGGGACAGCCTAGGATACAATGTTCAAATCGGCATAGCGACGGCCCCGTCGGTCTTTGCCTTCATTTCTGATCGGGCAGCTCTGCTAATTGTCTTCGTAGCACGGCGCGATGAAATTCCTGTCATGCAGTTGGGCGAGGATGAAATCGCAGAGCCGGTTTTCAAATTGAACCAAAAACGGTCAGCATGGCTGTATCGAATTCTGAACAAGACGTGTGGGCTGTCTTGAAAAGGTATTCTAAGTCGGCTTTGTCTGCGTCTGGTACCGTGTCTATGTATTTTATCAGCAGGCCCAAACTGCCCTGGGCTGAATGAGAATTATCAGGCCCGCTTCTCGCCGATCCGTGCAACCCCCAGAACCTCCAGCACTTTGGCTTCGATTTGTGGGGCATTCATGGCGGCGACCTCGTACATGTCGGCAGGGCTGGCCTGGTCGATGAAGGTATCCGGCAGCACCATTGAGCGGAATTTGAAGCCACGATCAAACACGCCCTCATCCGACAAAAGCTGTGCCACATGGGAGCCAAAGCCGCCCACGGCACCTTCCTCAATCGTGATCAGCGCCTCGTGGTCGGCCACCAGTTGCAAGATCAGCTCGCGGTCCAGCGGTTTGGCGAAACGAGCGTCTGCGATGGTGGGTGTGATACCCTTGGCGGCCAGTGCCTCCGCTGCCTTGCGGACTTCGCCCAGACGAGTACCAAAGGACAGGAGCGCCACACGCTTACCGTCCTGAATGATCCGACCTTTGCCGATTTCCAGAACCTCCGGAGTTTCGGGCATGTCGACGCCCTCGCCCTCACCCCGGGGGTAGCGAAAGGCGATTGGGCCGTCATCGTAGGCGGCAGCAGTGGTCACCATATGGGCCAGCTCTGCCTCGTCTGCGGCGGCCATTACCACCATGCCGGGCAGGTTGGACATAAAGCCGATGTCGAATGATCCGGCATGCGTCGCGCCATCGGCACCGACCAGACCAGCGCGGTCGATGGCAAAGCGCACAGGCAGGCGCTGGATGGCGACGTCATGCACCACCTGATCATAGCCGCGCTGCAGGAATGTCGAATACATCGCGCAGAATGGCTTCATCCCGCCCGCAGCCAATGCGGCGGCAAAGGTGACCCCGTGCTGTTCGGCTATGCCCACATCAAAACAGCGCGAAGGGTAGCGTTCTGCCATCAGGGCGAGGCCGGTTCCGTCCGGCATGGCGGCAGTGACAGCGCAGATTTTGTCGTCCTTGGCGGCCAGTTTGACCAGTTCGTCCCCAAAGACGCCGGTATAGGAGGGCGCATTGGAGGGGGCTTTTTGCTGCTTTCCGGTCACCACGTCGAATTTTGCGGTGGCGTGACCCTTGTCACGTGCGGCCTCGGCGGGGGCGTAGCCCTTGCCCTTTTTGGTCAGTACGTGGATCAGAATCGGCCCTCTGGCGCGGGCCTTGACGGTGCGCAGCACCGGTAGCAGCTGGTCGAGATCATGCCCATCGATAGGCCCGATATAGGAAAACCCCAGGCTTTCGAACAGGGTGCCGCCCACGGCCATGCCCTTGATCATGTCCTTGGCGCGTTTCGCGCCTTCGCGGAAGGGTTCCGGCAGCAGCGAGGCTGCCCCCTTGGCGACGGCCTTCAGTTCCTGAAAGGGCTCTTCGGCATAGAGTCGCGACAGATAGGAGGACAGCGCGCCAACGGGTGGCGCAATCGACATCTCGTTGTCGTTGAGGATCACGAACATGCGCTTGTCGAGATGGCCTGCGTTGTTCATCGCCTCAAAGGCCATGCCCGCCGACATTGAGCCATCCCCGATCACCGCAATCGCATCCCCCAGACCTTCGGGGACTACGCCGCCCAGATCACGGGCGACGGAAAAGCCAAGGGCCGCCGAAATTGAGGTGGAGCTATGGGCCGCGCCAAAGGGGTCATAGGGGCTTTCGGAGCGTTTGGTGAAACCGGAAAGACCGCCCTTAGTGCGCAGGGTGCGGATCCGGTCACGGCGCTCGGTTAGGATCTTGTGGGGGTAGCTTTGGTGCGACACATCCCAGATCAGTTTGTCACGCGGGGTGTCAAATACCGCATGCAGGGCCACGGTCAGTTCCACCACACCCAGACCTGCGCCCAGATGGCCGCCGGTTTCGGACACCGCCGATATGGTCTCTTGCCGCAGCTCATGCGCCAGCTGGACCAGTTGGGCATCAGACAGCCCTTTCATGTCCGCGGGGCGCGAGATCTGGTCTAGCAGCGGGGTATGAGGCCGATCTGACATGGCTTCTCCTTGGACGGTTGCCTGGGGGCGTTCGGATCCCCCGGGCCGGGTAGGGCGCAAAAGCGGTTTAGCTCTCGCGGGCAATAACGAAGCGCGCGGCTTCCTTCAAGCTTTCCGCCCGTGCGCCGTAGGGAGCCAGAGCAGCACAGGCTGCATCGCAAAGGTCATGCGCACGTTGCTTGGCGGCCTGCAGACCCAGCAAGGAAACAAAGGTGGCCTTGCCTGCATCCACATCCTTGCGCACGGCTTTTCCGACCTTTTCGGCATCCCCTTCGATATCCAAGATGTCGTCAGCGATCTGAAAGGCAAGGCCAAGGGCGGTTGCGTATTGCCGCAGGGGGGCGGGATCAGCCCCGGCCAGCACCGCGCCGGCTGTGGCGGACCATTCGATCAGGCAGCCGGTCTTGCGGGCTTGTAGCCGGGTGATTTCATCCAGCGTCAGTGGGGTGGCAGCGGTTTCAGCTGCGATATCCAGCATTTGGCCGGATACCATGCCATCTTTGCCTGCCGATTTCGCCAGCCCTTGGATCAGCATTAGCGCATTGGGCCCCATATCGGGGTTGGCTAGCAGTTCAAAGCCAAAGGTCTGCAGGCTGTCGCCTGCGAGCACGGCCATGGCCTCGTCCCATTTGCGGTGCAGGGTGGGCTGACCACGGCGCAGATCATCGTCATCCATGCAGGGCAGATCGTCATGCACAAGTGAGTAGGCATGAACACATTCGATCGCCAGCGCCGCTTCCAGAGCAGCGTCTTTGCTGACACCGTGCAGGCGGGCGCTTTCCAGCACCAAAAAACCACGCAACATTTTACCGCCGACAATAGCGTAGCGCATCGCTACATGCAGAGAGTCGTGACCTGCCAAGCGGGTTTCGGCATGGCTGGTGATTTTGTGCTGCGCTGAGGTCAGTGCGGCTGTGAATTTCGCGGTCATGAGGGGTCAGCCTGCGTCCAGCGGTTGGGTGCCCGTTGGGGTGCCGCTGGCGTCCAGCGTGATGGCCGCGACCTTTTCTTCGGCGCGTTTCAGCTCATCTTCGCAGCGTTTTTTCAGGGCGGCGCCGCGTTCATACAGCGCAATTGAGGCGTCCAAGGCCACATCACCGCGCTCTAGCTGGCCAACCACGGTTTCCAGTTCGCGCATCGCCTGCTCAAAGCTCATCTCTTCTACGGAGGGGGCGGGGGTGTCAGTCATGTCGCTGCCTTTATCAATTCTTCCACATGCGCGCGCGTGGCCTGCGCAAGCGCGTTCAGATCATATCCGCCTTCCAAAGTCGAGACGATACGGCCCTGACACATCTCATCGGCGATTGAACACAGCGCTGATGTCAGCCAGGCAAAATCTGCCGTACTCCAGTTGAGGCTGGCGAGCGGGTCGTCGTGATGCGCGTCAAAGCCGGCCGAGATGATGATCAGCTCGGGCTTGAAAGCGCGCAGGCGGGGGAAAGCCAGTGTTTCATAGGCGGCACGCATCTGTTCGCCACCCGATTCCGGTGGCAGCGGCATATTGAGGATCTGTCCGTGTGCTCCGTCTTCGTCCGCCCGGCCCGAGCCGGGCCAGAGCGGCATTTGCTGGCTGGAGATAAACAGGGCGCGGGCGTCGTCCCACAGCAGATCCTGGGTTCCGTTGCCGTGGTGGACATCAAAATCCACCACAGCGACCCGTTTCAGCCCGTGGTGATCCAGGGCATGTTTGGCCGCAAGAGCTGCATTGCCAAAGAAGCAGAACCCCATTGCCGTCTCGCGCTCAGCGTGATGACCCGGCGGGCGAATGGCGGCAAAGGCGTTCTGAACTTCACCGCTCAGCACCATGTCGACAGCCCGTACTGCCGCACCTGCGGCGCGGAAAGCGGCATCTAAGGATCCAGGCGACAGGAAGGTGTCACCATCAATCTGCGCATAGCCTTCCTGCGGGCGGGCCGAACGCAGCGCGCGCAGATGATCGATGGGGTGAACGCGCAGGATGTCATCTTCTGCGGCCATGGGGGCTGTGACCCGCTTTAGCTCCAGTGGTTCGAGCGCGTGCAGGATATGCTGCAGTCGGGCCACCTGTTCCGGGTGACCTTCAGGGGTTTCATGGGTCAGGCAGTCGGCATGGGTTATCAGGGCAGTTGTCATTCAGCATGTCCCGGGACGTGAATTGGAAGATTTTGAGCTGCCAAACTGGTGGCATCACTGCATCAAAGCTTATTGTCCAACAGTGTCGAGCCACAAGATGCAACTCTGAGATCACAAGAGTTTGAGCTCCATTAGAGCGGGCTCAGCCCATTTCTTCCTGACAGGCGACAGTGGCCTCAAACCCAACATAGGAACCCTGCAGATCTATCGCCATGACTTCGCCGTGTTCGTTGTAAAGCGTCATGGTGTATTTTTGCGCCAGATCGAACAGGAAGTCAGAGTTGGAAAAGGCGATATCGGCGCCGGGCACATCATTGAGGTAGATACCGGTCGCCTCGCCATCATATTCCTGACCGTCAAGATCAAAGGCAATTGGATAGGTCTCGCCTTCCTCGATGCCCTCCCAGGCGGTGTTGAAGGCGGTGACATAGGCGTTGCCCTGATTGCGATCAAAGCCGATCCGTACCACAGAGCCGTCATTATTGGTGGTCTGAATCAGGCAGCCATTCCCAAGCGAGGGATCGATCATAACATCCCAACCGCCAGCTTCGCCCCAATACTGCAGCTCCTGAGCTTGAACTGAGAGTGGCAACAGGCAGGCGGTAGTCATGGCGAGTTTAAAAATGTTCATGTCTATCCCTCCAATTGAAACGCCCCATTTTCCTCGGGGGTGATTGGAGGCAGCCTAGACTATTTCGGAAAAAATGGTCCTTAAAACCTCAACCCGCATCAATCTTTTGAGGCGGGCGCCAGAATTAGTCAGGCGCCAACATGTAGCCGGCACCACGGACGGTTTGCAGATATTGCGGTTGTTTGGGGTTTGGTTCGATCTTGCGCCGCAGCCGGGTGATTTGGACATCCACAGCGCGTTCCTGGGCCTGGCCACGATCGCGCCCCAGATCTTCGACCAGCTTGCTGCGGCTCACGGGTTCGCCCGGACAGGCAGAAAAGATCTTCATCAGCTGGCTTTCAGTGCCAGTCAGGCGCACCAGATCGTCACCCTGCCACATCTCACCGCGCTCAATATCATAGCGGATCTGGCCAAGATGCAGTACCTTGGGGGCGCTGTCCTGCGCTGTTGTGTCGGGCACCCGACGCAAAATGGCATTGACCCTGAGCAGCAGCTCCTTGGGCTCAAAAGGTTTTGGCAGATAGTCATCTGCCCCAGCCTCGAGCCCGACAATTCGGTCGTCGGTTTCCCCCTTGGCAGTGAGCAGCAGGATTGGTGTGGTCATGGTTTCGCGCAGGGATCGGGTCAGCGAGATCCCGTCTTCGCCCGGCATCATCACATCGCAGATGATGAGATCAAAATCGAGCCCGGCCAACACCCGGCGCGCATGAGCGGCATCGCGCGCCGCCGAGACCAGAAACCCGGCCCGCATCAGGAATTTTTTCAGCAATCCGCGAATACGCTCGTCATCGTCAATGATCAGCAGATGAGAGTCAAAAGTGCTCATGATCCTGTTTCCCGCAAAGTGACATAGGCCCGGCGCATATCTGCATCCATCATAGCCTCGAGAACCTTTTTAAACCCTTGCACCGCTTCGGGTCCGGCATCCTTGTAGGCGGCACGCATGCGGGCGCGCTGGGCATCAGAGAGCTTTGCTTCCAGCGCCTTGCCATTTTCGGTCAGATGCAGGTGTCGTTCGCGCTTGTCGGAAACACCGACGCGGCTTTCCACCAGCCCATCGCTGATCAGCGTGCGCAGCACCCGGTTGAGCGACTGTTTGGTCACCCCCAGGATGGTGAGCAGGTTGTTCACCGTCGTGCCAGGGGCCCGATTGATGAAGTGAATGGCGCGGTGATGGGCGCGCCCATAGGACATTTCGGCCAGAATGCGGTCGGGATCAGCGGTGAAGCCGCGATAGGCAAAGAACATTGCCTCGATCCCCTGACGCAGCTGTTCATCGGTCAGAAACAGCAGGCTTTCGCCGCCAAACCCTTGGCTGGACCGGCCTGTTGACCGCCCGTTTGAGCCACCCTCTGCCATGGCGCTCTCCCCTATGCTTACCTCAATACCCTTTGGGTCAGTTTATGTCAGCCATGTTGACATTCCAAGAGCGAAGATGTATCGAATCGCAGCTTTGGCGCAATAATATGTCCGCTCCGGTCATTTAGGGCGCAACTTATGGAAATATCGACCTGCTTTGAGGAGGCTGCGGCATGGCTGGCTATGATGACCGTGACGGTTTGATCTGGATGGATGGGGAAATGATCGAATGGCGGGATGCCAAAGTGCATGTCCTGACCCACGCGATGCATTACGCCTCTTCGGTGTTCGAGGGCGAGCGCGCCTATAACGGTAAAATCTTTAAAAGCCGGGCCCACTCCGAGCGTTTGATCGCCTCCGCCGAGGCGCTGGATATGCCGATGCCCTATTCGGTGGATGAGATCGAAGCTGCCAAGGAAGAAACTCTGAAGGCCTCGGGTCTGCAGGACGCCTATGTGCGGGCTTTGGTCTGGCGTGGTTCCGGTGAAGACATGGGCGTGGCTTCTGCCAAAAATCCGGTGCGCATGGCCGTCGCCGTCTGGGGTTGGGGCGCCTATTATGGCGATGCCAAGATGCAGGGCGCGAAACTGGATATCGCCGAATACAAACGGCCCAGCCCGGAAACAATCCCGGTCCACGCCAAGGCGGCGGGTCTTTATATGATCTGCACCATCTCCAAGCACAAGGCCGAGGCCAAGGGCTGTTCGGACGCTCTGTTCATGGACTATCGCGGCTATGTCGCCGAGGCGACCGGCGCCAATATTTTCTTTGTCAAAGACGGAGAAGTGCACACGCCGTTGCCGGATTGCTTCCTCAACGGGATCACTCGCCAGACCGTGATCGGAATGCTCAAGGACAAGGGCATCACCGTACATGAACGCCATATCCTGCCCGAGGAAATGGACGGGTTTGAGCAGTGCTGGCTCACAGGTACTGCCGCCGAAGTGACGCCGGTTGGTGAAATCGGCCCCTACAAATTCGAAGTGGGCCAGATGACCCGCGACATCGCCGAAGCCTATGAGGCGCTGGTGCGCAGCTGATCGCTCAACCTGTCATGGTTCAAATTGCAAGAGCGCGGAAGGCTTCTTCCGCGCTCTTGCAATTCTGGGCTTGGTTTCAGACCACTTCGGTTGTGACCGCAACATTGCCACGCACGGCATTGGAGTAGGGGCAGATCTTGTGACCAGCCTCGGCAATGCGCTCGGCCTCGTCTTTTTCTACCCCGGGCATTTTAACGGTGAGGGTCACAGCCAGACCAAACCCGCCTTCAGCGCGCGGGCCAATACCGACACTTGCCTCTACCGAGACATCCGCAGGCACCTTGGCGAGGCTTGTATCCTGGGTGGTCGCGAACTGCATGGCACCGATGTAGCAAGCTGCATAGCCTGCGGCAAAAAGCTGTTCGGGGTTGCTGCCCTTGCCATCCCCGCCCATGGCAGGTGGTGTGGCCAGAACCAGATCAAGACCGGATTCTTCGACCACAGCGCGGCCATTGCGGCCTCCGGTTGCGGTTCCACGGGCAGTATAGACAGGAGAAATCGACATCGGTTTGGCCTCAAAAGTTATGAACATCGCTGGCGAATAAATCGCACGCGATATAATTAGTCAAATGACAGACTGAGCGCAAGGTCTTGCGACTTAATCGCGCGCGATATATCGAGAAGCTATGCTGGATCGTGCCCTTACCCTTGATGAACTCCTGTGCTTTGCGCTTTATTCCGCAAACAATGCCATGGGGCGGTTGTACCGTCCCTTGCTGGCGCAGCACGGGTTGACCTATCCACAGTACCTTGTGTTGGTGGCGCTTTGGCAGCGCGACGGGCAAAAGGTGTCGGACCTCGGTGCTGATCTGAATCTGGAATCCAACACTTTGACACCTTTGCTGAAACGTATGGAGACTGCAGAGCTGCTTCAGCGCAGGCGCAATCCCAAGGACGAGCGCAGCGTAGTGGTCACCCTTACCGACAAGGGGCGCGCGCTGGAGAGTGAGGCAGCCGAGATATCGCGTTGCATACTTGCCGCCTCAGGGGATGAGGTTGCAGATCTGATTGAGCTGCGCGACAGGGTTCAGGAACTGGCGGATCGACTCCAGCGGGCGAAGTGACTGCCAAGGCAGCTCTGATCTTCCGCGCTTCTGGACCCCTGCTTGATCTGCCAAGTGACAAACTGATCCAGTTGTCTTTCAAGGGAACGCTCTTTTTTCGCACGTCCTTTGCGCCACCTTGGGGGCATGTGCCTGCCTCTCAGAATGTGGCAGGGTCTATTTCGTTCATCGTCGCGCCTGGCTGGAAGCGATTCTGCGAGAGATCGACTCCGAGGCGGACAATGCACGCATGGGCGGCGACCTCATCGCGCTGAAGGTGGAAGAGGAAGCGTTTGCCCAGGCCCTTCGTGCTGAGCCTTGGCGAGAGCAACCCGGCTGCGCTGTATCATTTGGTGATGACGGGAGTAGCAGTCTTTCTGCTGACCGTGCTGACGGACCACCATCTCGGGGCTTTCCGGTTTGGATGCCGAATTTTTACTGGGTGAACGGCGCCGCCGTTGTGGTGGTGTTCTCGCTTTGCGCCCCTGCACCCGACAGGGTCGCCGCCTAGTTCCACCGAGGCAAGATCGGGCAAACTGACGGGCTCTATCCCGACCTGTCGGTTTTGCTCTGTCGGATCAGCCGCCCTTGGGGTCCGTGAGTGATTTTGCCTTGCCGCGTTCCAACCCCAGACGGCTTTCGCGCCAGACCACCAAGATATTGCCAGAAATCACCAGCAGTGCCCCCGAAAGCATCACCAGAGTGGGCAATTCAGCGAACCAGATGTAGCCGATGACAATCGCAAACAGCATCGAAACATAGTCATAGGGCGCCAGCATCGAGGCCGGGGCGAACCGGTAGGAGGAGGTCACAAGAATCTGTGCCACACCACCAACCACCCCGGCGCCAATCAGCAGGGCCAGTGTTTTGCCATCCGGCATCACCCAGCCGAAGGGCAGGGTGAGAAGCGCCAGTCCGGAGGCCGTGAGCGAGAAATAAAACACGATGGCGGCAGTATGCTCTGATTGAACCATGCGCCGGATATGGATCTGCACAAAGCCACGCGCCACGGTGGCACCAATGACCAAAAGCACGCCCAGCGTGGCGCCCTCGGTCAGGCCCGCACCTCCGCCCAGACGGGGGGAGATCATGATCAGTACCCCCAGCAGGCCAATGGCCACGGCGCTGATACGCACCAAGCGAATGCGTTCTCCCAAAAAGACCGCCGCCAGAATCAGCGTGAAGATCGGTGTCGCGTAGCCAATCGCGGTGACCTCGGGCAGAGGCAGCAATGCCAAACCCATAAAGGTCATGGCCATCGCCGAGGTGCCAACTAGGCCGCGCCAGACATGAAACATCGGCTTTTTGGTCACCAATCCGTGGCGCAGCTCGCCGCGACTGGCCAACCAGACCACGATCACGGGAATGGCAAAAAACGAGCGAAAGAACACAGCTTCACCTGCTGGCACCACATCCGAGACCTCCTTGATCAATGCGGAAAGTCCGGTGAACAGGCCGATGGCCACCACTTTAAGGGTGATCGCCAGCATGGGTCGATGCGATGTTAAGGATTTGACCATGCGGCGGACCCTGCGCCCCTGCGACAAAAAGATCAATGGGTTGATTTCCCAGCTGCCTCTGGCGCAAGTTGCGCCAAAGCCAAAGGAGCCCTTTGATGTATGATGCCAACCATCTGATTTCGCAGCTGCACGCGGCCTCGAAGGGGCATGAGACCCGTAATTTTGCGACTTTCCCGGCGCGTGCCAGTGTGACCTTCGGAGAACTCTTCGCAGGTGCTGAGCGTAACGCGGCGGCGCTGGTGGCCATGGGAGTGCAGCCCGGAGATCGGGTGGCTGTGCAGGTGGAGAAAACCATCGAGGCGATTCAGCTTTATCTTGGTACTGTGATGGCCGGGGGCGTTTTTCTGCCGCTCAATACCGCTTACACTACGCCTGAGGTAGCTTATTTCCTTGGTGACGCCAGCCCCCGCGTGGTGGTCTGTGATCCCGCCCGCCTGTCCGAGATGACAGAGATCGCGGGTGCCGCGCGCGTAGTGACACTGGATGCCAAGGGAGCTGGCAGCCTGACGGATTCGGTTGTGGGTCGGGGTGGGTTTACCCCGGTGCCGCGCGGGCCGGACGATCTGGCGGCGATCCTCTATACCTCTGGCACTACAGGTCGGTCCAAGGGCGCGATGCTAAGCCACGCAAACCTTGCCTCAAATTCCAAAACCCTCCGGGATTACTGGCAGTTCACCAGCTCGGATGTATTGATCCATGCTCTGCCGATTTTTCACACTCACGGGCTGTTTGTGGCGACCAATGTTGCCCTGTTTGCAGGTGCGCGGGTGGTGTTCCTGTCCGGATTCAACGCGGACCAGATTCTGGAGGCAATGCCACAGGCCACGGCGTTGATGGGGGTTCCGACCTTTTACACCCGCCTGTTGCAGGATCCCCGCCTGACGATGGACCGCGCTGCCAATATGCGGCTGTTCATCTCGGGCTCCGCCCCTTTGCTGGTGGACACGCATGAACAATGGCAGGCCCGCACCGGGCACCGCATTCTGGAACGCTACGGTATGACCGAAACCAATATGAGCACCTCCAACCCCTATGAGGGCGAGCGTCGCGCAGGTACTGTCGGCTTTCCGCTGCCGGGTGTCGAGGCACGTATCATCGATCAGGGACGCGAGGTTGCGACGCATGAAACTGGCGTGCTTGAGGTGCGCGGGCCGAATGTGTTTCAGGGCTATTGGCAGATGCCGGAAAAAACCGCCGAAGAGTTGCAGGCCGATGGCTGGTTCATCACCGGGGATCTCGCCTGCAAGGATGCGGATGGCTATATCACCATCGTGGGGCGGCAAAAGGATTTGGTGATCACCGGCGGCTTCAACGTCTACCCGAAAGAGGTCGAAAGCCTGATTGATGATCTGCCCGGCGTGTTGGAAAGCGCGGTGATCGGCGTGCCGCATCCCGATTTTGGCGAGGCCGTCGTGGCGGTGGTTGTGGCGCAGCCGGATGCTGCGATCTCGGCCGAGGATATTCGCGCGGCCCTTGCGGATCAGCTGGCGAAGTTCAAACAGCCCAAACACATCGAACTGGTGCCGGAACTCGCACGTAATACCATGGGCAAAGTGCAGAAAAAGGCCCTGCGCGAAACCTATGCAGGGCTATTTTCTCAAGATTAGAGCCGTAATCAGGTCAAAAGCCACAGCAAAGCAGTGAGGCTGACAAAGGCGCAGCTGGTGGCCATCAACATGGCCAGACTGGCCGCGCCCTCCAAACCCTGTCGTTGCGCCAGCACGGTATAAATCCCAAACATCGGCATCGCTGCCGACAGGACCAGGGCGCTGTGCAAGGCAGGGCTGAGGTCAATCAAGCCAGTTGCCAACAGGACGGCTGCGGCCAGCGCCACCAGTGCAGGATGTAGCAGCAGCTTGGTGGCACTGATCTGCGCCGCCAGAGACCGGTTGCCATGTAGCGGCAGTCCCACCAGTGAGCCACCGATCACCAAGAGTGAGACCGCCCCGGCCGAGGCCGCCAGCATATCGACGAAGCGCAGGAACGGGCCGGGCAGCGGCAGGCCAAGGATCGACACCAGCATCCCCAGCGCCAGACCGATGAGCATTGGCATCTTGGCCAGATCCCGCAGGATACGCCCCAGTCGGGGCAGGACTGGCTGGCCGGGATTCCCGCCTGCAAGTTCGACCAGCAACAGGCACAGCGGGATCAGGATCAGGTTCTCAACCAGCAGGTTCAGCGCCAGAATGACTCCCGCCAGGTCGGGAAAGGCCAAGAGCATAATGGGATAGCCGATGAAGCCATTGTTGGGGCAGGTCGACCCCATCACTCCCAGCGCACGCCGCTGCGGGTCGGTGCCACGCCAGGTAAACAGCAGATAGGCCAGGGCTGCTGTGGCCAGACCGCCAATGGCATAGGCCGCAACATATCCGGGCTGAAACACCTGTGCCGGACTGCGTGCAGCCACGGCGGAGAAAATTAGTGCTGGCAGCGCGATATTCAGCACATAGCGGCCAAAACTGCGCATGTCGTCACTGCTGAACCAGCCTTTCCAGACCACCAGATATCCCAGCGCCATGGCGGCATAGATGGGAAAGGTGATGGCAAGGATGGCGATCATTTCAACAGATCAGCCCAGTGGTCCGGCAGCTCGGTATCCATTTCCTTGGCCAACTGCTGCAGATAGCTCAGCATCAGGCGGGCGCGTTTGCGGGCAATCTTGCGGCCCTTTTCTGTCGCCATATCACCGGGCAGTTTCAACAGCTTCAGATGCCAGTGGTCGATCGACCAGAGCTGATCATCCAGCGCGCGGTTGGCGGCAAAGGGATCATCCGGGTCACAGAAAGGGCGGTTTATCGCCCCGGCCACCATAAAGGTGCGCGCTATGCCCACGGCCCCTAGGGCATCCAGCCGGTCGGCGTCGCGCAGGATTTCAGCCTCAAAGCTTTTCGGCGTAATCCCGGCGGAAAAACTATGGGCGGCAATCACATGCTGGGCAGCTGCGACCTCGTCCGCCGCATAGCCCAGGTCAGCCAGAATCGGTGCGGCTTTGTCTGCCGAGAAGGTCGACGCCTTGGCGCGGTCGGGATGATCCTTTGGCAGGTTCACCAGATCATGCAGATAGGCCCCCGCCATCAACACCCGTAAATCGACCCGGCCCCGGGCCTTTTTGTTTTCAGCGCGCGCGATCCGATGGGCATTGGCCCAGACCCGGTCCAGATGGGCGATGTCATGGGCCGGATCCTGCGCCATCTGCTCTTTGGCGACGCGGCGTAGTTGCGACTGGAGCTGTTTCAGGCTCATTCGCCGATGGTGCCTTGGTTTTCACCAATCTGGCCACGATGCAGCAGCAGATGATCCAGGATCACACAGGCCATCATGGCTTCGGCTACAGGCACGGCGCGGATGCCAACGCAGGGGTCATGGCGGCCCTTGGTGATGACTTCGGCGGCGGTGCCATCTTTGCGGATCGACTGGCGCGGTGTCAGGATCGAGGAGGTTGGTTTCACCGCAAAGCGCACAACAACGTCTTGCCCGGTAGAGATCCCCCCCAGAATGCCGCCGGCATGGTTGGAGGAATAGACTGGCTGGCCATCGTTGCCCATGAAGATTTCATCGGCGTTTTGCGACCCCTTGAGGCGAGCGGCATTCATGCCTTCGCCAATCTCGACTGCCTTGACTGCGTTGATCGACATCATCGCGGCGGCCAGATCTGTGTCGAGCTTGCTGTAGACCGGCGCGCCAATGCCTGCGGGCACACCGCGCGCGACAACCTCAACCACGGCGCCGACGGAATCATGCGCCTTGCGCAGGCCTTGCAGGTAATCCTCCCAGTCCTGCACGGCGCCCGCATCGGGGATCCAGAAATCATTCTGGCTGATTGCGTCCCAGTCAAAACGGCTGCGGTCGATTTCCATTTCACCCATCTGGGTCATGTAACCGGTGATCTCCAGCCCCGGCACCAGCGCCTTGATCGCCTCGCGCGCAACGCCCCCGGCGGCAACGCGAGCGGCAGTTTCCCGGGCAGAGGACCGCCCGCCGCCACGATAGTCGCGATTGCCGTATTTTTGGAAATAGGTGATGTCAGCGTGACCGGGGCGAAATGTCTGAGCGATATCGCCGTAGTCCTTTGAGCGCTGGTCGGTGTTTTCGATCATCAGCTGGATCGGCGTGCCGGTTGATTTGCCGTCAAACACTCCGGACAAGATCTTGACCGCGTCCGGTTCATTGCGCTGGGTGGTGTTCTTGTTCTGGCCGGGGCGACGGCGATCCAGCCATTGCTGCAGCATTGCGGGATCCAACGGCACATTCGGCGGGCAGCCATCCACAGTTGCACCCAATGCGGGTCCGTGGCTTTCGCCCCAGGTGGTGACACGGAAAAGATGGCCAAAGCTGTTCATCGACATGTGCTGGGATCTCCTTTGCGAGATGTGCTTAGCGATGCTGCGGCCATGGCTCAAGAGCTATTGCGGTTTCGCTTGTCTTTGCAGGGGGTGCCACGTAGGTTGCGCCTCACCTCGGGGTGCGTGGGAAACCAGGCTGAGAGTAAACCCGTAGAACCTGAACCGGCTAGAACCGGCGGAGGGAAGGTTACGGACGTGGTCCACCCTTGCCCGATGCCGCAAAGGAGGATGCCATGAAGTATTCTGTTTTTGCAGCGGCACTTTTGGGCGCATCGGCAGCATATGCCGAGACGCCAGAACTGACCGTCTATACCTATGACAGCTTTGTCTCTGACTGGGGCCCGGGCCCTGCGGTGGAAAAAGCCTTTGAGGCCCAGTGCGGCTGTGACTTGAAACTGGTTGGGGCAGGCGACGGCGCCGCCCTGCTGGCACGCGTCAAACTGGAAGGCGCGCGTTCAGATGCGGATGTGGTGCTGGGGCTGGATACCAACCTTACGGCAGCTGCCGCCGCAACCGGTCTGTTTGCCGAACATGGCGTGACTGCGGACTACAGCCTGCCGATCGCCTGGGATGATGCTACCTTTGCCCCTTATGACTGGGGCTACTTTGCCTTTGTCCATAATGCGGACGCGGCAGCGCCGACAGATTTCAAATCACTGGCGGCCAGTGACATGAAAATCGTCATTCAGGATCCCCGCTCCTCCACCCCCGGTCTGGGTCTGCTGATGTGGGTCAAGGCCGCCTATGGCGATGAGGCCCCCATGATCTGGAAGGATCTCGCGGACAATGTGGTCACCGTGACCAAAGGCTGGTCCGAGGCTTACGGTCTGTTCTTGGAAGGCGAGGCCGATATGGTGCTCTCCTATACCACCTCGCCTGCCTATCACCTGATTGCCGAAGAAGACGGCTCCAAAGCCGCCGCTGCTTTTGATGAAGGTCACTATATGCAGGTCGAAGTGGCTGGCATCCTGGCAGGCAGTGATCAGCCGGAACTGGCGCGCGATTTCATGCAGTTCATGGTTTCCGACGCATTCCAGTCGATCATTCCAACCACCAACTGGATGTACCCATCGGTGACTCCGGCGGCTGGATTGCCCGAGGGCTTCGAGACCCTGATCACCCCGACGAAATCGCTGCTTTTGTCGGCAGATGAGGCGGCAGCAGTGCGTGATGGCGCATTGGGCGAATGGCTCGACGCGCTCAGCCAATAAGCGCTATTCCCGGCGCTGGCGCGGCCCTTCTGGTGGCCGCGCTCATCCTGGGAACACTTGCAGCGGTGGCGCTGCGGGCCGAAGCCGGACGTGGCTTTGCGGCCAGTGACTGGGCCGCGCTGCGCTTTACCCTGACCCAGGCGGTGCTGTCAGCTGTCCTTAGTGTCGGGCTGGCCATTGGCGTTGCCCGGGCGCTGGCGCGGCGCAGGTTTGTTGGTCGGTCGCTGCTGATTGCACTGCTGGGCGCGCCCTTCATCCTGCCGGTAATTGTTGCCATTCTGGGACTTCTGGCCGTTTTTGGTCGTGCCGGGTGGATCAGTCAGGCGCTGGGCTTTTTTGGTTTTGAATCTCTGCAAATCTATGGCCTGCACGGGGTGGTGCTGGCGCATGTGTTTTTCAACCTGCCGCTGGCAACCCGCCTGATTCTGCAGGGCTGGCAGGAAATCCCGGCAGAACGCTTTCGCCTGGCCGCACAGATCAACGCGGGCCCCGGTGCTATGTGGCACCTGTTGGAGGCCCCGATGCTGGCGCGCGTGGTGCCCGGCGCGCTGGCGGTGGTCTTTGCCATCTGCCTGTCCAGTTTCGCCGTAGCGCTGACCCTCGGGGGTGGCCCACGCGCCACCACGATCGAGCTGGCGATCTACCAGGCCTTCCGGTTTGATTTCGACCTTGGACGGGCCGCACTGTTGTCCGCAGTACAGCTGCTGCTGACGGGCTGTGCCGCTTATCTGGCGCTGAGGGCATCCTCGGTTGAGGGAACGGGCGCCGGGTTGGATCGGAGCCTGCGCCGCTGGGATGGAACGGGGGGGAGGGCCAAAACAATTGATTGGGCCTGGATACTGTTTGCGACGGTGTTTTTGTTGCTGCCACTGATCGCAGTGGTCTTGTCGGGTGTCTCAGGGTTGGTTCTGTTGAAAATCGCAGTCTGGGAGGCGGCGCTGACATCCATTTTGGTCTCTGCTGGTAGTACGGTACTTTTGCTTTTGTTGGCGGTGCCAATGGCGGCTTCGGTGGCGCTGGGAAAGGCGAGGTTGATCGAGGTCGCGGGGATTCTGGGATTGGCGGCCTCGCCGCTGGTGATCGGGACTGGATTGTTCATCGTGATCTATCCCATCGCGGATCCGTTTGATCTGGCCCTGCCGGTCACAGCGTTGGTGAATGCAGTGATGGCGCTGCCTTTTGCCCTGCGCATTTTGGTGCCACAGGCGCAGGCGGTGGTGTCGCGCTATGGCAAGCTGGTGCTTTCGCTCGATATGGCAGGCTGGGCGTTCTTGTGGCGGGTTTTTCTGCCCCGGATGCGGGCGCAGATCGGCTTTGCTGCCGGTCTGGCGGCAGCCTTGTCGATGGGCGATCTGGGCGTGATCACTTTGTTTGCAGATCCCGAGATAGCCACGCTGCCACTGCAGATCTATCGCTTGATGGGCGCCTACCAGATGCAGGCCGCAGCAGGGGCCGCGCTTTTGCTGTTACTGCTGTCGATGGCGGCGTTTTGGATTTTGGATCGCGGAGGACGCTGGCATGCTGAGGCTTGAGAAGTGCAAGATTGAAAACGGCGACTTTAGCGTCCTGGCGGATTTACAGGTCAATGCGGGGGCACGGGTGGCTGTAATCGGCCCATCCGGAGCTGGTAAAACAACCCTGATCGAAGCCATCGCAGGGTTTTTACCGCTCAGCCAAGGGCGGATCATGTGGGGAGATCTGGATCTGAGGGACCTGCCGCCGGGACAGCGTCCGGTGGCGATGTTGTTTCAGGATGGCAATCTGTTTCCCCATCTCAGCGTGGCACAGAACGCGGGGCTTGGCCTGCGGGCGAATCTGCGGCTGAACCAGGCGGAACAGGCGCAGGTGCAACAGGCGTTGGAGCGTGTGGGGTTGGGCGATTTAGCCGCGCGTAAACCGGCTGCACTTTCGGGGGGGCAGCAAAGCCGGGTGGCTCTGGCGCGGGTGTTGTTGCAGAAACGGGATCTGCTACTGCTGGATGAGCCCTTCGCGGCGCTGGGGCCTGCGCTAAAGGCCGAGATGCTGGATCTGGTGGCGGAAATCGCCACGGAAACTGGCGCCACTGTGCTGATGGTGAGCCACGACCCGCAGGATGCGCGCCGTATTGCCGACGCTGTGATTCTGGTGGCCGACGGCAAAGCGCGCAGCCCCATGCCAACGGCGGAATTGCTGGACAACCCGCCGCCGGTTCTGAAGGACTACTTGGGGTAGGATGCCGACGGCGGCAGAAGTGGCAGGCGTAGGCCTGCCAGTACGAGCCTGCCAGTATCTGCGCTACCTTTGCAGCTAGGCGGCTGCCTCCTGCGCTTTTTCGCGAGCCTTGGTGATCATCAAGGCGGCTTGTGCGGCTTCGCGCCCTTTTTCCTCAAAGTGGTCGCGGTAGATCGTGTTGTGATGTTCGGTTTCCTGATACTGATGCGGTGTCAGCGAGACAGACAGGACCGGAACTCCGGTGTCCAGACCAACCCGCATCAATCCGTCAACAACCGATTGCGCAACAAAATCATGCCGGTAAATGCCGCCGTCCACGACAAATGCCGCGCAGACAATCGCGCCATATTTGCCGGTTTTAGCCAGTTCCTGCGCCATCAACGGCATCTCAAAAGCGCCGGGGACATCTACTACGTCCACCTGATCGCCCGAGACGAGATCCAAGAAACCGTCCAATGCGCGATCGACGATATCGGCGTGCCATTGCGCCTTGATAAAAGCAAAACGGGTGTGTGTCATCGTTATCTCCTTGCGTTTTGACACGTCACCCAAGGCGATAACGAACGGCAGGACTGCACCCGGTTTTTCCGGATACGGTTCTGTCGCACGTTCTCTTCCATCCGGACTTTCACCGTCGGCTCTGGAATCACACCAGATCTGCTGGACACTTTTTGCGCAAATTCCACAAGTTCCCCAAAACCGGTTCCCAGTTTTGGGTCGTGGACACGAAAAGCCGCTCGCGGGCTGACAGAAGACCAGTTGGACCCTGCTTACCGCCGGTGGGGAATTTCACCCCGCCCTGAGAACAAATAGGATTTTGCCAAGAAGCGCTGGGAAGTGCAAGCCTCGTATCAGTCGTCTTGCATGTGTGACATGGACCTGTGACTCGAAGCTGGGCTTCCCATTTTGGCTGCAGCAGCTAGGCTGCGGCAAACCGTCAAGGAGACCACCATGAAACTTCACTATGCCCCAACCTCCCCCTTTGTGCGCAAGGTCATGGTTTTGCTACATGAAACCGACACACTTGATACGGTGGAGCTGCTGAATGTGGCGACAACACCCATTTCCCCCAGTGCTGAGGTGCAGGCCAGCAACCCGCTTGCCAAGATCCCGGCGCTGGAACGGGGCGACGGGCCTGCGCTTTATGATAGCCGGGTGATCTGCGAATATCTGGATGAGCAGGCCGACTCCGGGCTCTACGCGGCGGGCTGGGACAGCAAAATCCTGGAGGCCACGGCTGATGGCATCATGGATGCCGCCGTGCTGATGACCTATGAGATGCGCCTGCGTCCGGAGGCGCTGCAATCCCAGGATTGGATCACAGCGCAGCGCGGCAAGGCGCTGGGGGCCTGTGCGGCGCTGAATGCCCGCTGGATGAGCCACCTTCGCGGGCCTCTGGATATTGGGCAGATCGCAGTGGCCTGCGCCCTGGCCTATCTCGACTTCCGGCACCCGGATGCAGGCTGGCGCGTGGGAAATGAAGCGCTCGCGGACTGGTTCGAGATCTTCGAATCACGTCCGTCGATGCAGGCGACACGCCCACCAGAGGGTTAACGATTTCTTACAAAATAGGGGCTGAGGCAGCTTTGTCTGTGGCTTTGACACCGCCGTTTCAAAGAAACTTGAAACTGGAGTGACATGTGCGGCTTTGACCGCTGGACGAAACTGCCTCACCGGTTTATGACCCGCGATGAGTCACCGCGTTTTTCGTGGTGCATGCGCATGTTTGCCCTAAACGGGCGCTGGAATTGGAGAAAACCTCGTGTCCCACGCAGAAGACAACGAAGGAACCCGGAGAGATTTCCTCTACTACGCCACTGCCGGCGCCGGGGCAGTGACCGCGGGTGCCGCTATCTGGCCCCTGGTCAACCAAATGAACCCCTCGGCTGACGTCAAGGCGCTGTCCTCGATCCTCGTGGATATCAGCGGTGTAGAAGTTGGAACGCAGATCAGTGTGATGTTCTTGGGGAAACCCGTGTTCATTCGCCGTCGTACTCAGGCAGAGATCGACGAAGCCCGCGCTGTGGAGCTGTCTGGACTGATCGACCCTATGTCGGAAAACCCCAACAAGCCTGGCACCGATGCCGCGGATGAAAACCGCGCCATGGATGAAAACGGCGAATGGCTGGTGATGATGGGCGTCTGTACCCACCTTGGCTGTGTGCCTTTGGGTGATGGCGCCGGTGATTTCAACGGTTGGTTCTGCCCCTGCCACGGGTCGCACTACGACACCGCTGGCCGGATCCGTAAAGGCCCCGCGCCTGAGAACCTGCACGTACCCGTCGCAGAGTTCACCGACGCAACAACCATCAAGCTGGGATAAGGAGACGCACCATGTCCGGTATTCCGCACGACACATATGAGCCAAAGACAGGCGCAGAAAAGTGGCTAGATAGCCGCCTGCCCATCGTTGGCCTGCTTTACAACACCATCATGATCCCCACCCCCAAGAACCTGAACTGGTGGTGGATTTGGGGCATCGTTCTGGCATTCTGCCTGGTGCTGCAAATCGTCACCGGTATTGTTCTGGTGATGCATTACACGCCGCATGCTGACATGGCCTTTGCCAGCGTCGAGCACATTATGCGTGATGTGAATGGCGGCTATATGCTGCGCTATCTGCACGCCAACGGCGCCTCGCTGTTCTTTGTAGCCGTCTACATCCACATCTTCCGTGGTCTGTTCTACGGCTCTTACAAGGCCCCACGCGAAATCACCTGGATCATCGGTATGATCATCTACCTTCTGATGATGGCGACCGGCTTTATGGGCTACGTTCTGCCCTGGGGTCAGATGTCCTTCTGGGGTGCGACCGTGATCACCGGCCTGTTTGGTGCCATTCCTTTTGTAGGCGACGCGCTGCAGACATTCCTGCTGGGTGGGCCTGCGGTGGATAACGCCACGCTGAACCGCTTCTTCTCGCTGCACTATCTGCTGCCTTTCGTCATTGCTGCACTGGTGATCGTCCATATCTGGGCTTTCCACACCACCGGCAACAACAACCCAACTGGTGTTGATGTGCGCAAAGGCTCGAAAGACGAAGTCAAAAAAGACACGCTGCCCTTCTGGCCATACTTCGTGATCAAGGATTTCCTCGGTCTCGCCGTTGTGCTGGTGATTTTCTGGGCCATCGTCGGCTTTATGCCAAACTACTTGGGTCACCCCGACAACTACCTCGAGGCGAACCCGCTGGTAACCCCTGCGCATATCGTTCCTGAATGGTACTTCCTGCCGTTCTACGCGATCCTGCGGGCCTTCACTTCCGAAGTCTGGGTTGTTCAGATTGCCTCCTTTGTGACCGGTGGTATCATCGATGCGAAGTTCTTTGGTGTTCTGGCCATGTTCGGTGCCATCGCAATCATGGCCCTGGTGCCATGGCTCGACACCAGCCGCGTGCGCTCCGGTCGGTATCGTCCGATGTTCAAGTGGTGGTTCTACCTGCTGGTCATCGACTTCTTTGCCCTGATGTGGCTGGGTGCGATGCCCGCTGAAGAGCCCTATGCATCGTTCTCGCTGATCGCATCGGCCTATTGGTTCGGCTACTTCCTGGTGATCCTGCCGCTCCTGGGCGTCATTGAGAAGCCACTGGCAGAGCCTGCTACAATCGAAGAGGATTTCGACGCCCACTATGGCAAGAAATCCGATGCAGCCACTCCTGCCGAGTAACTGAGAAGGACAGCTACCAATGTTGAAGAAACTCGCAATCGGTGCCGCCTTCGCTCTGGCCCTTGCCCCTGTCGCATCCCATGCGGCAGGCGGAAGCGGCCATGTCGAGGATTTTGAATTCTCGTTCGAAGGGCCTTTTGGCGCCTATGACCAGAACCAGCTGCAGCGCGGCCTGCAGATCTACACCGAGGTCTGTGCAGCTTGTCACGGGCTGAAGTTCGTGCCTCTGCGTACGCTGGCAGACGAGGGTGGCCCTGCGCTGCCTGCGGATCAGGTTCGTGCCTACGCGGCCGAGAACTTCTCGGTTTATGACGCGGAACTGGATGAAGATCGTCCTGCCAAGCCAGTGGATCACTTTCCGGCCAACACCGCTGCTGGTGCGCCCGACTTGAGCCTGATGGCCAAGGCACGTGCCGGTTTCCACGGTCCTTACGGTTCCGGTATGAACCAGCTGTTCAAAGGTATGGGGGGCGCGGAATACATCGCCTCTTTGCTGGACGGCTATACCGGTGAAGAAAAGGAAGAGGCTGGCACCATCTTTTATGAGAACACCGCTTTTCCTGGCGGCTGGATCTCGATGGCACCACCGCTGTCCGACGAGCAGGTCGAATTTGCCGACGGTCATGACAACTCTGTGCACCACATGTCGCAGGATGTTGCGGCCTTCCTGATGTGGACTGCCGAACCAAAACTGATGGCGCGGAAGCAGGTTGGTTTTGTTGGCGTTCTGATCCTGACTGTTCTGTCGGTCCTGCTGTATCTGACCAACAAAAAGCTTTGGGCACCACATAAAGGCAAGAAAACCGCCTGATAGGTCGGATTCTGTTTAGATCAAAAAGCCCCCGCAAGGTCACTTGCGGGGGCTTTTGTATTTCGGGGGCTATGCCATGGGGCTGTTTCACGCCCTGGCTGCCTGCTTCAGGCCATGAGCTGAGTGCCGTCCAAACCTAGGATCGTTGCCGTCACGATCTGGCCTTCCTTCTGGGGAGCTGCAAAGTTCACTTCGGTGAATTGTTCGGTCCGGCCCATATGCGGGTTTTCCATCAAGACCTGATGGGTTTTACCGATCTGCGAAGCCAGATGGGATTGGACCTGAACCTCTCCGACAGCGCGCAGTCGGGCAGCGCGATCCTTGATCACCTTTCCGTTGACTTGGTTGGGGATCTTGGCGGCCGGGGTTCCGTCGCGTTTGGAATAGGGAAAGACATGCAGCCAGGTGAGCGCGCAGTCCTGAACCAGTTTCAGCGAGTTTTCAAAATGGGCTTCGGTTTCGGTTGGAAAGCCTGCAATGATATCGGCGCCAAAGGTCATGTCAGGGCGCAATCTGCGGGCCTCTTCGCAGAAGCGGATGGCATCATCGCGCAGGTGGCGTCGGGCCATGCGCTTGAGGATCAGATCATCCCCATGCTGCAGCGACAGATGCAGATGCGGCATCAGACGGGGCTCGGTGGCGATGGCCTGCATCAGGTTTTCATCCACCTCGATCGAATCGATGGAGGAAATCCGCAGGCGTGGCAGATCGGGCACCAGTTTCAGGATGCGCATGACCAGATCGCCAAGTTTGGGCGTGGCGGGCAGATCTGCGCCCCAAGAGGTGAGGTCAACGCCAGTGAGGACCACCTCGTTATAGCCTTTGCCGACCAGCCGTTTGATCTGGTCGACCACAACACCCGCAGGGACTGACCGGGAGTTACCACGGCCATAGGGGATGATGCAGAAGGTACAGCGGTGGTCGCAGCCGTTTTGCACCTGTACATAAGCGCGGCTGCGGGTGCCGAAACCGTCGATCAGATGACCGGCGGTCTCGGTCACGGACATGATGTCATCAACCTGGACCTTTTCCGTCTCACCGACGAAATCTGCCGCCATGCCGTGCCAGGTCTCGGGCTGCATTTTCTCTGTGTTGCCGATCACTGTGTCGACTTCGGCCATTTGGGCAAAGGTCTCGGGTTCGGTTTGCGCGGCACAGCCGGTGACCACGATGCGGGCCTCGGGGTTTTCACGGCGCAGTCGACGGATTTCCTGACGGGATTTGCGCACGGCCTCTGCCGTCACAGCACAGGTATTCACAACGACAAGGTCTTCCAGACCGACTGCCTGGGATAGCTCTTTCATCGCCTCGGTCTCATAGGCGTTGAGACGGCAGCCGAGTGTCGTGAACTTGGGCGCGGACATGGTCAGAGGCTTTCCAGAAAGGCGGCAGTGAATGTGCCGCTAAAGACATGCATGGTGGGACCGGTCATCCAGACGCCGTCGTCGCGCCAGTCGATCCAGAGCGTGCCGCCGTCCAGATCGATCTGGACCCTGCGCCCTGTCAGGCCGCGCCGCGCGGCGGCAACGGCCGTGGCGCAGGAGGAAGAGCCAGAGGCAAGGGTTACGCCCACACCACGCTCCCAGACCCGCATACGGATATGATCGGGGCCAACCAGATGTGCGACCTGCACATTGGTGCGCTCCGGGAACAGCGGGTGGTGTTCAAAACGGGGGCCAAATTCTGCAAGCGGGATCTGTTCGGCATCTTCAACAAAGAAAGTGCAGTGGGGGTTGCCCATACCTGTTGCAGTTGGCCCGGATGCACTTGGCATGCTGTCGATGGGCAGCTCTAGCGTTTCCATGGCAGAGGCCAGCGGGATTTCTTGCCAGTCCAGCTGGGGGTGCCCCATATTAACAGCGGTCAGGCCATCCCCGGCGTCGCGGGCAAACAGATCTCCACGGTCGGTGGTCAGGTGAAGCGCGGGTTTGCCGCTCTCGTCCATCAGGTGACGGGCAATGCAGCGGGTGGCATTGCCACAGGCCGCCGAGGTGGACCCATCGGCATTATAGAAGGTGAGATGCGCGTCGCCTGTGCCCTGTTCGATCAAAGCCAGCTGGTCGAAGCCGACACCGAACTGACGATGGGCTATGCCCTTTGCCAAAGCGGGAGTGATCTCCAGCTTTTGATGGCGCGCATCGACAACGACAAAATCATTGCCGAGGCCGTGCATCTTCATAAAGGGGAACTGGGTGTCGGAGTGTGTGTTCATATCGGGCATATAGACCTGAGATGGAAATGAATCCAGTCTGTGTCGCAGAAAGTTCAAAAAAGGGCTTGACCCTTTCCCGTCCTGACCGTAGACAGCCGCCAATCGAGACGGCGTTACCAGCTAGGAAGCGCCAGACGATAGCAAAATAAGTGCTTGATCCTCTTGGAGAAATCACTTAGACCGCGACAAGAAAGTGGGCCGTTAGCTCAGTTGGTAGAGCAACTGACTTTTAATCAGTAGGTCGATGGTTCGAACCCATCACGGCTCACCACTTTCTCTTGTACTAACCTCAATAGCACGACGGATACTGATTTAGGCAAGCCTGTGATGCCACCGATTTTGGGCTGCGGCTCTGTCTCGCCCAGTCTGAAGTCATGCGAATCCTGCTTGCGGCTCTGCCTGTTTGCCGCTCCCTTTCAGGCCTTCGATCCCGCGCGCATCCCGTCCTGACGCCCCTGCTGGCCCCCTTGTTGGTCGACCGTGTATTCTCTTGTGTAAAATTGGCAAATGTGGTCCCAAAGGGTATTCCACAGGGGTTTGGGCGGTAAGAGAAGCACATGATCGGAAAATATCGGTTCGACGGCGCAGATGTCGCAAAGGACATCGAGGATAAATACGGCTTCTCTGGTGACCTTGCGCGCATCTTTGTCGAAAACGCCGGGCCGGTTGTCCATAAATGGCATCACTATATCCCACTCTATGATCGTTATTTTTCTCGCTACCGGAAACGCCCTCTCCGGTTTCTCGAGATTGGCGTTTCCAAAGGGGGGTCCTTGCAGATCTGGCGAGAATATTTTGGTCCGGAGGCAATCATATTCGGCATCGATATCGACCCGACTTGTGCCCAGTTCGATGGTCAGGCGGGGCAGGTTCGTATCGGCTCGCAGGATGATCCGGAATTTCTGAAAGCAGTTGTGGCCGAGATGGGCGGAGTGGATGTCGTGCTGGATGACGGCAGTCATCAAATGGACCATGTTGCAAAAAGCCTGGAGGTCCTGTTTCCACTGCTGAGCGAGGGTGGAACCTATATGATCGAAGACCTGCACACGGCCTATTGGGATCAGTTTGGTGGTGGTTTTCGCAGGAACGGCAATTTCTTTCGAAAAGTGGCCTTGATGGTCGAGGATATGCACCGCTGGTACCACAAACGCCCGGTCAGTTTCCCGATACTGAGCGAGGCAGTCGCCGGCATTCATGTGCATGACTCAATCGTCGTTCTGGACAAGGGGCAGAGCTATCGCCCGGTCCATTCCAGAGTCGGAACCCGCTAGCTAGGGGCTGTTTTCAGCCTGACCAAACCTGACCAATTGTGAGAGACCTGCCGTTGACTTCTGATTTCTCCGCAGCCCAGCCACCGGATCCAAAACAGGGATGGGCGCGCGTCATTGTCGAGCTGCACGACGCCGTGGTCATGGCGCCGGAAAACAGCCGGTTTCGCCAGCATTGTGGGGTGTTTGATCGCGATGGAAATTACTGTCCGCAAGGGGCGACCTGGCGTTACAACAATCGCATGACACTACACCCCAAATCGGTGCCAAACCCGCAGGGGCGGATTCCCGGGCGTTGGCTGTGGGGCGGACTTTTGTTTCACCACTTTGGCCATTTTCTGGTGGAAAGCACGGCCCGGCTATGGGCGCTTGAACACTACGAAAAGCCTCTCAGCGGTATTGTCTTTGTGAACAAGCGGCCGCGGATGCCGCCGCAGCTTGGTGGATTTCAACGCGATTTTATCGATCTTTTGATGCGTGATGTACCGGTTCATATCGTGAAACCCGCGGCCCGGTTCGAGGAACTGGTGGTGCCGGGACAGGGGTTTGGATTGGGAGACATTGCCGCTGCAACGCCCGAGTTCCGCCAAACCTTTAGTCAGAAATTGAGCCAAAGCGTGGCGCCGCAAGGGGCCAGACGACTATATGTTTCGCGCTCGAAACTCCCGCTGGAAACCGCCGGGATGATTGGTGAAAGCAAACTGGAAACTCTTCTGGAGCGCTGTGGCTATGCCATTTTTCATCCACAGGATCATTCGATCAAAGCCCAGATCGCAGCCTATCGCGCCGCCGAGGACATCATCATTGCGGATGGTTCAGCGGCGCATTTGCTTGGTTTTGTGTGTCGGCCAGACCAGCGTATTGCCTATATCGTGCGCCGTTCCAGCTGGAGCGAAGAGCCGATCAGTCAGATCGAGAGCTTTCGAGGCGCAGCCATTCATGTCCTGGATGAGCTGCATAGGGAATGGATCCCGCGCGATCCGGAAACATATCGCCAGGTCCGCATCGGTGAGCTTAATCTGGAAAAGATCGGCCAGTCGCTGAAACGGGCGGGCTTTATCGACACAGGTGTGACACTGCCGCAGATGAGCCGACCTGACGCCGAAGCGATCCTCGCAGAGCAGGGCCTGCTTGAGGCCTTTGTTCCGGCGTAGGTTTCGATCTTCGGTCGCATCTGCGCTTTGGCAAGTGGTGCGGCAGAGCGCTTGGTTGCCAGTGGCCAATGCCTTTTAAGCGTTCTCATTTTTGTAATTCTACGGTAGCAAACTACGAGGGTATTTGAATTTTTGAAGGTTGGCCTATGTCATTTTTCCAGAACGCGGATTTTTTGCTGAGAAAAATGGGTGAGCAAAGCAAGTGTTTTGCCTGCCTGGCAGTGATGGTTTTGACCGGATGCGCTGAAACGCCGGGCCCGTCTGTGCCGTCACAGCCCGGCAAGAATTTGGCTTCTGCAAAGGTCGCTTTGGCCTCTTGTCAGGGGGTGGCGCAAAAGGGCGGGCGCGGCGCTGTCACGGGCAGCTATGTTGCTGGAGTTCTGTTGGGAGGCGTGGTTGTGGGGCCAATTATTGTGGCGTCAAACCAGAAAAATATCCGATCCAATGGCGAAGTCAGAGCGGTCGATCGCTGCCTGGGAGAGCAGGGATATGTACGCCGGGATTTGACCGCACAGGAGGTTCAGGCGCTGAACACAAGCGATGCTTACCAAAGGGAATTGATCCTAGACCATCTGATCGGTGGCGGGACGCTCGACAGTCTTGGGCGTGGTAAATACACCAGCTGACCGGCTGACCGGCTGACCGGCGGCCCAATGGGGCTCAAAACCAGTCGGCAGAACCAGCCCGACCCCAACGAGAATGTCGTCGGGGCCGGGAGGGGCGATCAAGCGCAAGCTGTTCTGAGGCGCAGAAGAGCAAATGATCGCCGTTCAGGGTGATCTCTCGGGCATTCTCACCCTGAAAACACTACATGCCATAGGCTGTTTGGATGGCGCGCACTGTGTTTTCGGTATTGTCGATTGCGCTGGCAATCATACGGAAATTGGTGAGTGACGAGGCGTAGCCATCGTAGTGCTCGGTGATGGCACCAGCGGTCGCATCGGTGACGACCATGACTTCGAACCCGGCTTCGATCAGCGACCGCATGTGTGATTCCGTGCACAGGTTTGACGACATGCCACCCAGGATGACTTTGTTGATGCCAGCCTTGCGAAGCTGCAGCGCCAGATCATTACTATCAGGGCCATAGATTTTATGCGGGCTGGACACGATCACATTGTCATTTTCAAAATAGTGTTTGTAGCTTTCCAGCCAGTCTGCGCCGGAACCTTCAAATCCGGTTTTGTCCAGCGCGCTGGGTCGGTCGAACATGCCAATGCTGTGCATCAGGGTTTCAAGTGTCCCCTCGAACTTCCACTTATGGTCATGTTCAAAATAGTAATGTGGTGAGACAAAGACCGGCATTCCGGTTTCCTCAGCGACCGAGAAGAGGGCATCAAGGTTGGCGACGGTACCGTTCTTGGTGATGCTTTCCCCGACCACGCCCCAGGTAACACCGTCGGGCGACAAAAAGTCATTTTGGGGATCTGTAATCACAATGGCCGTGTCCGACGTTGTGACCTCGAAACCCGGCATCGGCAAACCATCGTTGATCGGAGGCAGCTTGGCGGTGGCGACACGCGCTTCTTGTGCGCTTAAAGGCAAAGTACCCAGACCCAATACCAGGGTTGCTGCGGTGAGTGTGGCGCATCCCCCGAGCAGGGCAACGGCCATAAATTTGATGAATGGTGTAATGGAGGAGTTCATGATTGCGTCCTTACTGTCAAACAATGCGCGACCTGCGCGCGGCTAGATCCAAGGAGACAGGAAAAATCAAAACTCCTTGTGTGCTTTGATGACTACGCAATTTGAGGCGCTCAAATATTGACCGAACGTGCCAAAGACTTGACAGGGTATGCCAAAGGCGGAACCTTTGGTAACGGATTAGTTACCGCGTCCTATTCTTGGCGCATCATTTGAGACGCCACATTTTGGAGTAGGGATTTGACGACCGTTTCCGCTATTTATGCCCGAAAACAGATCGAACATGCGGTACAGATCCCAGACAAGGACCGGCTGTTTGACATCATTGGCCTGACCCCAGAGACGGTCAGGGATCCATCGGTGATGGTCTCTGTCGCGGATTACTATGATCTGCTTGAAGCGATTGCCGAGAGTGAGTTTCCTGACCTTCAGTTTCATATGAAAACCTGTCGCAGTATGTGTTGCGACGAATTTGGTGTCTTTGGTCTCGCTTTCAAATCGGCTCCGACATTGCGCCATGGTTTCCAACGTATCTGGCGCTACATCCGGCTACACAACCGCGTTGCCAGTTTCTCGGCTGATCAGGACGGTGACCGGTTCTGTTGGTCCATGCAGGCGCCCTATGTCGACCGGCTTGGGAGTTTTCTGTCCAACGAGGCCGCAATGGCGACCACACTCACACTCTGTCGCGAAACAACCAGCAATGATCTGCAGCCACGCCACGTGCAATTTGTCCATGAAAGAGAAGGCTCGATTGATGCTTTGGTTGCGCATTTCGGTTGTGTGCCGGAATTCGGTGCGCAATCAGACGCTCTGCATTTTGACATCGAACAGGTCGACCAGCCCTGCACAATTGGCGATGCGGGGATCTGGAGCTTCCTGATCGAGCATCTGGATCAGGCTCTCGCCAAGGAGGAAGTCTGCGAGCAGCCGTTTGAAACACAGGTGATCGAAGAGATCGCGAAACTTCTGAGCGGCGGTGTTCCGCAGCTTTCAGAGGTGTCAAAAACCATGGGGCTGGGAGGGCGGACATTTCAGCGGCGGCTGAATGAAAGAGGAAAGAGCTTTCAGGCTCTGGTTGATGAGGCAAGACAGAAACTGGCCCAGCAGCTCATCAGCGCCTCAACCTATTCTTTCTCTGAAATTGCCTTTCTTACGGGGTTTTCGGAACAAAGTGCCTTTTCGCGCGCGTTCAAGCGCTGGTCAGGTCAAACACCCAAAGCCTATCGTCTCGAACTTCAAGCGGGAACCTCGGCAGGGCTAACCCCAGATTAGAACACTCAATTGTGTGGCAAAGCTATCAGATTGACCTTGCTCCCGTGAGAGACAGCACTGAAGGCCATCGCCATGCCAGCGCCCAAGGCCAACATGTAGAGATAGATCAGGTATAGGCGGTCTTTTCGCTTAGAAGAAAAGTGGCGACCCCGGCAGGAGGGGGAGCGCAAGCGGTCAAAATTCGTTTATATAATTGATTTCAATAATAAATATAATTTTTGAGGTGGTGTACTTATGCAGTGGTGAACTTTACACTACTTAGAAAGGTGGCTCTACCAGCACACCCGACACCCTTGGAAAGCTCTATACGTGAAGCCTTGCGCTGGTAGCATTTTTAAGTTCAGTGCCAGCTTCCTCATCCAAGTCGCGGGCACCTTTGATGAACCCTATATCATCGTGGTTAGGCATGTCGGCTCTCCTCGCGGGCGACGCTCTAGCTGCCTCTAAGGGGCGTCAGTACGCCTCATGTTGTTCCCGAAATATGCTCGCGAGAATGGCCCTAACGCGGCCCCTGCGGCCTTGATGAGGCACCTACGCTCCGTGACCAAGAACTCACACCATGTGGTTAAGTCACTGCGCCATAACATGAAAAATTGACTGATCTTGGCTGGCACGTCCGAGCGTGTCGAGAGCAGGATTATGGGCCACACTGCCGGGGGCCTTGGTGATAGGGTCTATGGCGGGAACGATGCTAAGCTGAAGGTGGCCTAGCCGCTCGCTGACCTTCTCGGCAAATCGTCGACCAACAGAGACCACGTTTTTCAGTGCTCCGGTTGCTATCACCTTGCTTGTGATGATCGGTCGCAAAGTCCGCATAGCGACCATTTGTAACCCGGTTGTCGCTAGACGTGATCATTAAGATTTGAACAATGAGGAGAGCCGTAAAGCCCTCCCCACTGCCCCCCGACTAGGAACTTAATAAGTCATTGCCTCATGGCCACATTCCCAAGTACTGGATAATCGCTGCGCTTGCCGAGACCCATGCCGAGGGCGCGTCGGCATAAATTGCATCCTGAGGCTGAATCTAAAGCTGATGTGTTAGAGGCTGCCCGATGGTGACTATCTCCTCAATGGGTCTCCCAAGGCGAAGCCGAATTGAGAGTTTCCCATTCAAGCGACCTGATGTTGGACCCTGCGAAGCAGGATTGGTGATCAAGTGCTCATGAAAGTGCAGCGTTGAAAGATGATCTTGATCTTGGCACAGCCAAGACGGAGTAGAACCCAAAGGTCCCATTAAGGTGTTCTCTATTACATATACGGAGGGACGTTCGGGGCCACGTCAGGCAGCTTCAAGAAGACCTTCTGCACGAGCCTGCGCATCATCAACAATACGCTGCACTCGCTCCATGTCGGAGGCAAGTTGCTCAGATGCTTCCATGTTTTTGTCGTCAGACAGAGGCCGGTGCCAGCATTTTGGCTTCCTGATCTTTGTCAGCACCGGCACCGCACCATAGTCCACTTTCCGGCTGACCTCGTGATGTTCTTTCAGTGCCCCCGAACGGGCATCCTTGAGGTAGGTTTGGATGGAAATGCCATGGAACTTCTGGGTGTAGGCGTTCGCTGCTTGGCTGATGGTCTTGTAGGAACTAGGCGCGCGGCGATGGAATAAATGGGGGGTCTCTGGGGATGCTTTGAGGAACGTTGGGTCAGTCAATATACGCCGCAACCCGCTGTCGTGATCTGATGCTGCGTCCAGTATCGCTTTCATTATGCCAAGTCGTGCAGTGACGGGGGCCGTGTATAGCATATCGGCAAGATCACGGGCGCGGCAGTAGTGGACTTCATTCGTCACTTTCTGCTCAAATGATCTTCCACCGCGCGATGCATTTCGCGTCGCCGCCTTGGCGCATTTGGATGAACAGTACTTCTTGTCTTTTCTCTTGGGGTGAAACTCTACGCTGCACTGCGGGCAGCACAATGGGGCCGCGCTGGACAAGCCAGCCGGTTTCTTGATGGTCGTCATGTGGGTGGTCCTTGCGATTACTGAATGATGTTGTTGGAGGATGCCGAACGGGAAACCCCGCTGAAGCGTCTAGGCTGGTGACCCTGTCTCGTGAAAAGAACTGGTCGCCCTATCTCGAAACTACGCGCAGAACAAAGACGCCCGCACCTGACGCGTTGGTCAAGGCGGGGCAGCTTTTAGACTGAACATGACGTTTGAGAAGTGCGACCGACTGAACAATTCGCGCCGAGCGCCCCTGCTTCCTATGGCTAGGGGGTGGGTTAATCGACAGGGGGTGGGTTAATCGCCGGACGCCTCTTTTGGGCAAGGATGCGGGCTAATCGATAGGTTGCGGGTTTATTGTTCGCCTCACATGCCCCATCGGCTCAACGTCGCGTCCACCTTCGCAGGGTCGCTTGTAATCCGAATGACTGCGTTGCGCTGTAGACCCGTTGCTTTGGCGATGGCTGACTGACCCTGACCCGCCTGATGTAAGGCCATCACTTGATCAAACGCGGCCCTGTCAAAGGAGGGTTTGCGGCCCTTGAACTTCTCTGGGGATGCGTTTTTGTGGAACGCTATGCCAGCCTTTTGGGCCTCTTTTACAGCCTCCGCTTGGGCCTGTGCGGTTGCGGCCATGAAGGCAATGAGAGCGTCCCTGACGGCCTGCTGTGTGGGGTCTGTGGTGGAACCGTCGAAGGTCATGCGATTGATCACGGTCTTGATGATTACGCCACGCCGCATGAACGCCCGAATGGTGTCCGTCACGTCCTGATAGTTGCGCCCCAAGCGGTCCACCCAACGGACCACCAGAACGTCACCTTCGCGTAGCATATCAAACAACCGCTTGCCGTTGGGTCTTTCCGCCAATTTGGTGGTGACGCCTGAGGTGCCATGATCGGTCACAACTTCATCAATATCAAACCCTGCCAACCGCGCCTGCTGTTCTTGGTGGTCGCTGGTCTGTTCACTGGTGGAAACGCGGGCATAGAAGATTGCCTTGGACATGGTGTTTTCCTGTTCACTTGAGTTCTGTTCATATGACTGGGGTGTTCAGAAAGCGAAGTCAACCCTCTTGAACAGACTAAGCGCTATGTTCTGACGTGTTCGTCAGCCTATACCCTAATGCACGCTCGTTGTGAGTTGCGAACTTAATCGAAGGGCATGCTGGAGCGTTGAAACTTGTGGGAGGAGGAAAGGGGCACCCGGGGGGGATCTCCAGCTTCGATAAATTTCATTCCTTGGCAGATTTTTTCAAAGAAAGTATTTCACTTTTGCTTCCACAACTGCTTCATGTTTTTCCGCCCCAAGTAGGGTGTAAATGAACCAGTTGATTTCCAAGGTTAGCCCTTGGAGGGCACGATTATTTTTGCGATTAATAGCTTATGAGCCTCATTCGTTCGAAAAAACGTGTCGCCGACCATGGCGAAGTCTTTACCCCTGCGTGGATGGTGGACGCTATGCTTGACCTTGTGAAGGGCGAGACAGAGCGGATCGATGCCCGCTTCCTAGAACCCGCGTGCGGTAGCGGCAACTTCCTCGTGCCGGTCCTGCAACGCAAGTTGGCGGCTGTTCAGATGAAGTTTGGCAAGTCTGATTTCAACCGCCGTCACTATACGCTCTTGGCTCTGATGTGCTGCTACGGGATCGAGCTTCTGGCCGACAATATCGAAGAATGCCGGGCCAATATGCTGGAAGTGCTGTCAGATTATCTGGGCCTTTCGTTAGAGGATGATCTGTACCGTGCTGCGTCGCATGTTCTTTCTACCAACCTCGTTCACGGCGATGCGCTATCTATGAAAACAACTCTTGGTGGTCCGATTTCATTTGCGGAATGGGGATATATTGGCAAAGGTAAGTTCCAGCGTCGGGATTTCCGATTGGATGCATTAACCGGCGCATCTGCATTTAACGCCGAGGGGTCGCTATTCGCGGGTCTTGGGAACCACGAAATTTTCAAACCGACGAAGACCTATCCGCCAATGACGATCAAAGACCTAGCCGAGCAAAATGGGCCAGCACCCGAGGCCGCAGCATGAATCAAGCCGCCTTCACGCTGCGCGGGCGGAACCCGGACGTTCTGTCCTGCATTGCAAACCTGTCCAACGACGAAGTGTTCACGCCGCCTGAGTTCGCCAACCGGATGTTGGACACGCTGGCAGAAGCATGGGCAGCGGACAATAACGGCTCAAATATTTGGGCCGACCCGTCCGTCAGGTTCCTTGACCCATGCACCAAGTCAGGAGTGTTCCTGCGCGAAATCACCAAACGTCTGATCGACGGCCTTGAGCCACAGATGCCCGAGTTACAAGCGCGTGTAGACCACATCCTGACTCGGCAGGTGTTCGGCATTGGCATCACCGAACTGACGGCCATGCTGGCACGGCGGTCGCTGTATTGCTCCAAACACGCAAATGGCCCGCATTCGATCACGCGCGGCATCAATTCTGAAACTGGCAATGTCTGGTTTGAACGGGTGGAACATACTTGGGAAAAACCGAACGAAAAGAACAAGGGAAAGTGCATCTTTTGCGGAGCCAGCAGTTCAACACTGGATCGAGGTGATGACCGCGAAAGTCACGCCTATGCTTTTATCCATACAGACAACATACAAGAGCGCGTGTCAGCGCTGTTTGGAGGCGACATGCACTTCGACGTGGTAATCGGAAATCCACCCTATCAATTGGACGATGGAGGGCATGGTACAAGCGCAGCACCCATCTACCACAAGTTCGTAGAGCAGGCGAAAGCGCTCGACCCACGCTACCTGACAATGGTGATACCTTCTCGTTGGTTCGCTGGAGGGAAGGGCCTTGACGATTTCCGAAAATCCATGCTCGAAGATGACCGCCTGCGTTCGATCAACGATTACCTCAGTGCGGCAGATGTATTTCCCGGCGTTGGCCTCAAAGGGGGCGTTTGCTATTTCCTGTGGGATAAAGATCACCCCGGAGATTGTCGCATCTCAACGAATTTTAAGGACTGGCCTGTATCCGAAGCAACCCGGCCATTGTTGGAAAACGGGGTGGAGATTTTTGTCAGGTTCAATGAGGGGGTCTCAATCCTAAAGAAGGTTATGAAAGTTGAGACTGGCCAAGATGAAACCCTCGTCTTGCCAGACGATCAGCGCTTTGACACGATGGTCAGTTCGCGGAAGCCCTTTGGGTTAACAACAACTTTCAAGGGGAAGAAGACGCCAAAAGAGAACGACCTCAAAGTGTATCAAAACGGAGGCGTCGGCTTTACTCCTAGAGAAACCATAAAAGCTGGTTTGAATTACATCGATGGATGGAAGGTTTTTACTGGCCGCGCTGCACCTGGCACGGGAAACAGAGACACCTATCCACATAAAATCATTAGCACACCCTTTATTGGCGAGCCGGCTTCAATCTCATCCGAGACATATCTTTGCATTGGCCCTTTCTCCGAGAAGGAGGAAGCACAAAGTGCCCTATCGTATTTGGGATGCCGATTGACCCGCTTTTTGATCCTTTTGCACAAGCCCTCTCAGGACACCACAAAGCGGGTCTACACATTTGTGCCGAAGCAAAGCTGGGATCGTCAGTGGACCGATGAAGAACTGTATGAAAAGTATGGCCTGAATGACGAGGAAATCGCCTTTGTCGAAAAAATCGTCCGCCCGATGGACTTGGACCTGTTCGACAAGCTGAAAGATGATTGATGGCGCGAACCGTAGACGACATTCTAGAGCCAAAACCAAAGGCTCGCCCCCGCATATATGCTTATTCGATTGACGATGCCGCCCACGCGGGCCTTCTCAAAGTCGGGCAGACCACACGGGATGTGCGGCAACGGGTAAACGAGCAACTCGGCACCGCTGCGATCAAGAATTTCACCATCGAACTTGATGAGCCAGCAGAACGCGCGGACGGTTCTTTCATAACCGACCATGAAGTGCGTGCGCGCCTTGTCAGCAAGGGTTTTGTGAATACTGAAAAAGAATGGATGCGTTGTTCGCTTGCGGATGTGCAGACCGTCCTTACGGAACTGCGCTCCGGGCAGAAACTTTCTGGCACCCATCATCTCGACTTTCCCATGCGTCGGGAACAAGCTGAAGCGGTCGAGGAAACCCACGCCTATTACATGTCGCGCTGGTCCGAGGACATGCACGCCGTTCCCCGCTTTCTGTGGAACGCCAAGATGCGCTACGGCAAGACCTTCACCACCTACCAGTTGGCCCGCAAGATGGGCGCAAAACGGGTGCTGGTGCTGACCTTCAAGCCAGCCGTAGAAGATGCGTGGCAAACAGATCTTGAAAGCCATGTCGATTTCGATGGCTGGCAATACTTGTCCCGCAAGTCGGATGCCGATCCAACCCAGATCGACGAAAGCAAACCTGTGGTTTACTTTGGATCGTTCCAAGACATGTTGGGCAAGGACAAGCTGGGTCACGTCAAGGCGAAGAACGAATGGCTTCACGCGGTCAATTGGGACTTGGTGGTTTTTGACGAATACCATTTCGGCGCATGGCGCGAGAGCGCGAAGGAGTTGTTCGAAGGCGAAGAAGAAGCTCTTGAGCGCGAGGAAAAGCTTCTCGAAGATGCAAAGAAACTCACTGACCGTGTGGCCGAGATGGCTGAACCGCTTGAGGCTGAGGCAGAGTTCCTGTCGATCAAAACGCGGGCATTTCTCTATCTATCAGGCACGCCGTTCAAAGCGCTGGCAACGGGCGAGTTCATTGAAGAACAGATTTTCAACTGGACCTACACCGACGAGCAACGCGCCAAGGCTGAGTTTTCCGCAAACCACCCTGGCCAATGGAACCCTTACGGCTCGCTGCCACAGATGAGGTTGCTGACCTATCAAATGCCGGATGATCTGTTGGCCATTGCCAGCACCGGTGAGTTTGACGAGTTCGACCTAAACGAGTTCTTTGCTGCGACCGGGACAGGCGTAGATGCCGAGTTCAACTACAAGGATGAAGTTCAGACGTGGTTGAATATCATCAGGGGCCAGCACGGGGCTCACGTGGTGGACAACCTCAGAACAGGGACACGACCGCCGTTTCCATATTCCGACGTGCGGCTGTTGCCATACCTCCAGCACTCTTTCTGGTTCCTGCCAAACGTCGCCGCATGTCATGCGATGGCAAAACTGTTGGCCGAGCGGCAAAACACCTTTTGGCACGAATACAACGTGGTTGTGTCGGCAGGCACGTCCGCTGGCATCGGGCTTGAAGCCTTACCACCAGTTCGCGAGGCTATCGGCAGCGGCTTTGACACGAAGTCGATAACCCTGTCCTGCGGCAAGCTCACCACTGGCGTGACGGTCAAGCAATGGTCCTCAATCCTGATGCTGCGGAACCTGAAATCGCCGGAAACGTATTTTCAAGCCGCGTTTAGGGTGCAATCACCGTGGGCGATCAAGAACCCGAATGGCGACAATCCCAACGAGGAAGAAGTTCTCAAGCCGGTTTGCTTTGTCTTCGATTTTGCACCGACCCGCGCTCTTCGTCAGTTGTCGGAATACGGCATTGGGCTTTCGCCAAACGAACCAAACCCTGAAAACGCAGTTCGTGATCTTGTGTCGTTCTTGCCGGTGCTGGCCTACGACGGCGCGAACATGACCCAGATTGATGCTGGCGGCATTCTGGACATTGCGATGGCCGGAACTTCTGCGACGCTGCTGGCTCGTAAATGGGAAAGCGCGCTGTTGGTGAACGTCGATAACGATACCCTACGCCGCATCATGGACGACGAAGAAGCCATGAAGGCGGTGGAACGTATCGAAGGGTGGCGCGCGCTCGGCGACAACATCATCGAAACGATCATCAACAAGAGCGAAAAGGTCAAAGAACTAAAGGGGAAGGCCAAGTCCGGCGACATCACGGAGAAAGAAAGGAATGAGCTTTCCGCAGAGGAGAGAGAATTCAAATCGAAGCGGAAACTTGTTCAAGAAAAGCTAGTAAAATTCGCAACTCGGATACCCGCGTTTATGTATCTGACAGACTTCCGCGAAAACACGCTGCAAGATGTAATCACGAAACTCGAACCCGACCTTTTCTTGAGCGTGACAGGGCTGACCGTTGCCGACTTCCACTTGCTGGTTCGCCTCAAGGTGTTCAACACGGAGCATATGAACCAAGCCGTATTTGCCTTTCGTAGGTATGAGGATGCGTCGCTTTCTTATAGTGGCATCGCAAGTCACTCGGGCCTCTCTCGGTATGGGCTCTACGATACCGTTGTTGAACGAGTCTGACTTGTGCGATGAAGGCAGCATAATAGATAGGATTATTGGCAAAATTTCTGGAAGGACAGGCCTCAAAAACCTTCGAGGAAGCCCTCTTTTTCAAGTAACGATGCGACCTTTTCCTGTGCTGCAGCAAGTTCTTTCTCGTTCAGCCCGTGGTCGTATGGGTCTGATGTTCTTCTTACACCGGCCCATCCGCCGAGGTCGTGGGCATCGTCGATTGATAGACCGGCTCTGCGAGAGAGCGTCTTCCATGTATGTCGAAGAGAATGGAATGCTAGGCGCTCATCGGTCTCTCTGCCGAGCACCTTCCGCCGCAACCCGGTGAATGCCTTAGAAGCTGATTTGGCTGTCCCCGTCGCGGCATTGATAGGGAATGCGTGAAACAGCCGATCATGTTCTCCCTCCAGCGCAGCGGCACGAAGACGCTGGACGATGGGTTGTGCGACCGTGGGCACGGGGACGACGCGCTTCGCATTCTCGGACTTGCCACCTGCGATGAGGAAAACCGACCCGTCTTCCTTCGTTCCTGCGACGGACACTTTTGCGATCTCCGTGACCCGCGCCCCGGTCACCAGCCCCAACCTGAAAAGGTCTCCCAACCGGTCACCCTGAGCGACCGCTGCGAGCACTTTTCGGGTCTCCTCGGGCTTGAACTGGTCGCGCTTTGGCTCGTTCTGTTTCTTTACTCTCGGCACGTCGTCATCGGGCCGGTTGAATGGGTTCGCTTCCAGCTTTACCTTCCGTCTGGCCAGCGCCCAGCGCCAGAGACCTCGAAGCATGGTGATCAGCTTCTCAGTGGTCGCGGGTGTGAGCGGCCTGCTCGTCTTTTTGGACGTTTGCGCGGGGAGAAACTCATGCTGGAAGTTTGATACCAGTTCGGGAGTGATTTCATCGAGAAACAGGGCATCAGGCGTCGTGTCCATGAAGGCGCAGAGGTAGTTGACTGCCGTCACCACCTCGTTCGCCGACGTCTTGCCAAGCGGCTTGTTTCCGTAGGGATTGCCCGGTTCCCGTGCCTCGAGATACTGTTCTCTCGCCTTGGACAGTGGTAGCGTAGTCGCCGTGGCCACCTTGAGGAATGCCCTGCGGTCGCTCTCGGGTGCCCTCTCGGCTTCGTCGTAGACGAGGTCGCGCACAAGGGTGGCGTCGCGGTCATTCCGCAGTGCGTTTGCCCATAGTTCTGCCTTCTCCAGACTGAACCTGTGCCGTGCCCGGTATTCGATCTCAAGCTTCCGCACCTCAGCTAGGTAAATGTCCCGCAGTTTCTTGGCGCTGGGCAGATGCCTTTCACCTGCCATTGATCTGATGATCCACGTTCCGATGGACTTGCCTTCTGCCCAAGGATTTGGCGTGCCCCGCAAACTCTGAGGGGCCTTCATCCTGAAGCGATAGGCGGTCCCCGGTCCTTTCGGCTGCTCAATGTATTGCATGACGGTGCTCCGGTAGTGTCCCTCAGTGGTGTCCCTAACACCACAAATCGGTTCCCACTTGCCTGTAACCACCTTGAATTGCAATAATTTTTTTATTTGGCGACCCCGGCAGGATTCGAACCTGCAACCTGCCCCTTAGGAGGGGGCTGCTCTATCCAGTTGAGCCACGGGGCCGGACCTGTTTACGCGATAGCAAATCATACCTGTCACCACAATGGCAGGTGCCGCCTACAGTTCGTATTTCTACGCAGGCTGGCCGCGGCCCATTGTACAGAGTGCACACTGTGCGCTAACCTTCGAATTGCAGCATAATAAGAGGCCGTAAAACGTGACCACGGAAAACAAGCGCCCGCTCACCCTTCGCGATGTATCAGACGCTACAGGCGTTTCGGAAATGACGGTTAGCCGTGTGTTGCGAAACCGGGGGGATGTCTCAGAGAAAACCCGCCTTAAAGTGCTCACTGCGGCCAAAGAGCTGGGCTATGTCCCCAATAAGATCGCTGGCGCACTGGCCTCCAATCGGGTGAACTTGGTTGCTGTCATTATTCCCTCGCTGTCGAACATGGTGTTCCCTGAGGTGCTGACAGGCGTCAATCAGGTACTTGAAAATACAGCGCTGCAACCGGTTGTTGGGGTGACGGATTACCAGCCAGAGAAAGAGGAAAAAGTCCTCTACGAGATGCTGTCCTGGCGTCCCTCTGGTGTAATCATTGCCGGGCTGGAACATACCGAGGCGGCACGTGCCATGCTCAATGCATCCGGCATTCCCGTGGTCGAGATCATGGATACGGATGGCAAACCAGTGGATGCCATGGTGGGGATCTCGCACCGTCGCGCCGGGCGTGAAATGGCCAAGGCGATCCTGAAAGCAGGCTATCGCCATATCGGTTTCATGGGGACCAAGATGCCGCTGGATCATCGGGCGCGCAAACGGTTCGAGGGCTTCACCGAAGCGCTCGCCAAGGAAGGCGTAGAGATCGAGGATCGCGCATTCTATTCTGGTGGCTCTGCCCTGGCGAAGGGGCGCGAGATGACGCAGGAGATGTTGGAACGCTCTCCGGATCTGGATTTTCTGTATTATTCCAACGATATGATTGGGGCAGGTGGGCTGCTCTATCTGATGGATCAGGGCATTGATGTGCCGGGTCAGATCGGTCTGGCGGGGTTTAACGGGGTTGAGCTTTTGCAGGGGTTGCCGCGCCAGCTGGCGACCATGGATGCCTGCCGGTTGGAAATTGGGCGCAAGGCGGCTGAAATTATCGCCGCACAACTGGATGACCCGGAGGTGGAGTTGGAACGCCACGTGACCCTTACACCGACGATTTCTTATGGCGACACGCTGAAGCGGCGCTGATGGGCCTGCCGCGTCTAGGGAACACTGCGGCGCGGCGTCTCTTCATGGATCGTCACGCGCTGCTGGAACAGCCCTCGGGGCCATCCAAAGGCGCGGATCTGTTGCAGCTGATTTCCCGGCTCGGTTTTGTGCAGCTCGACAGTATCAACACCCTGGCGCGGGCGCATGATGTGATCCTGTATTCGCGCAGACCCAGTTATCGACCCAAGCATCTGACGGAACTCTACCACGGCGGTGGGGCACTGTTTGAACACTGGACCCATGATGCAGCGATGATCCCGCTAGAGTTCTATCCGCAATGGCATCTGCGGTTTCAGCGCGATGAGGTATTGCTGCGCAAGCGCTGGCGCAACTGGCGGCGCGATGGCTTTGAGCAACAGTTTGAGACGGTGCTGAAACATATTCGTGACCATGGTGTCGTCAGCTCTTCGGATCTGGGCAAAGACGAGAAGAAAGGATCTGGCGGCTGGTGGGACTGGCATCCCTCAAAGACAGCCCTTGAATACCTGTGGCGCACTGGCGCGCTGACTGTGGTGGGGCGTGAGGGGTTTCAAAAACGCTATGACCTGACCGAGCGGGTGATCGAAGAGCGGCTGCATGCGCCGCCAGATCCGCTGGCCCCCGCGCCCACGGTTGACTGGTTGTGCAATGCCGCGCTGGACCGGTTGGGTTTTGCGACCTCTGGGGAACTTGCAGCGTTTTGGGATACGGCCAGAGCTGCCGAAGCGCGCGATTGGTGCCGCGCGGCCAAGGCGCGCGGTGAGATTGAAGAAATCGAGGTCGAGGCGGCAGACGGGAGCCTGCGCAAAAGCTTTGCCCGCCCGGATACCATTGCGCAGGCCGCAGAACTGGGAGCGGCACCCGGTCGGCTGCGGCTGCTCAGCCCCTTTGATCCGATGTTGCGGGATCGCAAACGCGCCGAGCGGCTGTTTGGCTTTCACTACCGGATCGAGGTTTTTACGCCCGCGCCAAAACGCATCTATGGCTATTATGTCTTTCCGCTCATCGAAGGGCAAAAGATGGTCGGGCGCATCGACATGAAAGCAGATCGGGCTGGGGACTGCCTGCGGGTGACGGCGCTCTGGCCTGAGCGGCGCGCTACGTTTTCGCCTGCACGTCTTAAGCGGCTTGAGGCAGAGCTGGAACGCGTTGCGCGTTTTGCCGGGCTTAGCCAAGTCAGGTTTGCGGATGGCTGGCTGAGAGAGGCGCTGTAGCGCTCTTACTCTGGCCGTAGATTGGCCTCGATCACGGCGCGATAGTCAGCGGGGGCGGGGCGCGCTTTGAATTCTGAGGGATCAATAAAGACGCAGGTGAACCGGCCCTCGAAACAGAGGGTGTCGTTCTGGCGGGCATCGACGCGGAAGGTCACCGATTTGGTGCCAATAGCCGAGGGCCAGACTTCGCACTCCAGGCGGTGGCGGGGGGTAACTGGGCTGCGAAATTCGAGGTTCATTGACACAAAGGGCGTGCCAGTGCCGCGATCCAGCTCCATCTGATACCAGCCATCGCCGTTTAGGTGGTGCTCCCACCAGGCATCGATGGCCTCCAGCGCAAAGCCGGGCAGGTGGCCGGTATAGGCGATCTGGGCTGGATCGCAGTGGCCCCAGCCAACACGGATACTGTGGACAAAGGTGGGGCTGTTGCCTGTCTTGCTAACCTGTTCTGTCATCATAATTCCTTGCCTGTTCTGCGCCTGCGCTTTGCCTGCGCCACCCTAACTTCGGGGCAGAGGGCTTTCAAACGCCTCTATCAAAAAGCCCCCTTCCAGCAGGGCTGGAAGAGGGCGCTGTTTGATCTCCTCGTGCCGGGCTTTAGTACAAAAGATACAGCGGCAGCAGGGTGATGAACGGGAAGAGCACCAAGATGATCACACGGATGATATCCGAGGCCACAAAGTACATCACTGCCTTGTAGGTATCGATCATCCTGGTTTTGCGATCCATTGCGTTGATGATGAACAGGTTCATCCCAACTGGAGGTGTGATCAAGCCAACTTCGACCACGATGAGCACCAGAATACCAAACCAGATGGCGACATATTCGGCTTCGATACGGTTGACGCGCCCCTCGGTGACCCGAATGCCCAGCTCTTTCATCTGTTCGCGGGTGAGCTCAGTTCCGGTGGCGATGGCATCCTGAATTGAGGCGAGCATCTCTGCTCCCATGCCATCAGGTATCCCGTTGTTCAGCACCTCCATGGCTGCACTTGCTTGCATATCGATCAGGGATAGCAGGCCAAAGTCCATGACCGAAATCACCGGGAAGAAGATCGGAATGGTAAGAAGGATCATTGAAAGGCTGTCCATCAGGCAGCCAAAGACCAGATAGAAGGCGAGGATCAGGGCCAGAACCATCCAGGGGCTGAAGCCTTGGCTGACGACAAAATCAGCCAGTTCTTGTGGCACTTTGGTCAGGGCGAGGAAGCCATTGTAAAAGCCAGCACCGAGCACGATGAAAAAGATCATCGCGGTGGAACGCGCTGTCACCATGAAGCTGTCGACTAGATTTGGGCGATCCAAGCCGCCGTTCAGCCAGGCAATCAAACCGGTGCCGAAGGCACCCACTGCTGCCCCCTCGGTTGGGGTGAACAAGCCGCCGTAGATACCGCCCACAACCAGACCAAAGACCGTGAGAACCGGCCAGACTTTGACCAGATTGGCAAAGCGTTCGGACCAGGGAATGGCAGGACGGGTGCCTGCGGCCTTGGGGTTCAGGCGCACGTAGATCGAAATCACGATGACATAGCCAATGGCCGCCAACAGGCCGGGGATAAAGGCCGCCAGAAACAGCTTGGCGATGTTTTGTTCGGTCAGGATGGCATAGATCACCAGCACCACCGAGGGCGGGATCAAAATGCCCAAGGTGCCGCCTGCTGCCAGTGTTGCGGTAGAAAAACCACCCGCATAGCCGTATTGCTTCAGCTCGGGCAGGGCAACGCGGCCCATGGTGGCGGCTGTCGCCAGCGATGAACCACAGATAGCACCGAAACCAGCGCAGGCGCCGATCGAGGCCATGGCGACGCCACCTTTTTTGTGGCCCAGAAAGCCTTCGGCAGCTTTGAACAGTGCCGAGGACATTCCGCCCAGGGTCGCAAAATGTCCCATCAACAGGAACATCGGCACGATGGTCAGCGAGTAGGAGGAGAAGGTGGTGTAGGTCTCACTTTTCAAGCGGCCAAAGGCCACCTGGGTGCCGTCGGTCACCAGAATCAGCCCGCCAAGGCCAACCAGAAACATCGACAGGCCAATAGGAACCCGCAGGAAAATCAGACCCATCAGGATGGGAAAGGAGGCAATGCCAATTTCAAGAGCAGTCACTGTTCACCCTCCACGCCGTCCCAAATTTGGATGCGGCCGGTAAAAAATTCGATGGTGCGCATGGCACCCATATAAGCGCCGACGATAGCGGCAATCACAGCGCCAAAGAGGCTGGCGCCATAGGCCCACCAGACCTTGAACTCCAGCAGAAACGAGGTCTCGCCATTTCCAAACTTGCTGATCGTGCCCGCAGCCAGGCGCCAGGCAATCAGGATCAATGCGGCTGCAAACAGCAGTTCTGTCACCATGCGCAAAAAGCGTTTCACGCCACGGGGAAAGGCATCGGCCACAACATCGACCGACGCATGGCCAACGGTGATCTGGCAGAGGGGGAGAAAGGCGAAGATGGCAAAGGCAACGCCGGCCTCGACCAGCTCAAAATCGCCATTGATCGGTCCGACCCATGTGATCATCCAATTTGAAAACCCGGGCGCAATCGCTTGCATCATGTCGCCGTGAAGGAAGCCATTCAGTAGGCGACCGATAATCGACAGGCAGGTCAGGATGATCAGGAGAGAGAGGACCATACCACCCAATATGGCCATGGATCTGGCCAGCCCCATCATGAGCTTGTGCATGGTTTAAACCCTTTAATAATGCGCAAAGGGCCGCGGCACAGATGCTGCTGCGGCCCTTTGGCTGTATTTCTAACTTACTTGACGTACTGTGGTGTGTATTTTTCGATCAGGTAGGAGGCTTCGTCCAGAAGCGCCTGACCGTCGATACCTTTTTCGGTCATGTCGGCCAGCCATTTGTCATAGACGGGCTGCGCCAGCTTGCGCCATTCGGCGGTCTGGGCTTCATCCAGAGTGATGACATTGTTGCCATTGTCGAGCGCGAACTCGCGGGCAGGGCCATCGGAGTCTTCCTGAACACCGCCGGCAAAGACCGAGAATTCAAGACCGGAGTTCTCGTCGATCGCCGCTTTCTGCGCGTCCGACAGGCTTTCGTATTTCTCTTTGTTCATCGCCAGAACAAAGGTCAGCGAATAGAGAGCCTTGCCGGTGAACTCGGTGTGGTTTTCTACCAGCTCAGGAATTTTCAGCGCGGTGGTGACTTCCCATGGAATGGTGGTGCCGTCGATCACGCCTTTTGACAGGCCTTCGGGGATCGCTGGAACGGGCATGCCAACGGGGGTTGCGCCCAGCTGTGTCAGCAGCGAGTTGACCGAGCGGCCACCGCCACGGATCTTCATGCCCTGCAGATCGCCAGGGGTCTCAACCGGATCGGCAGAGTGAATCATGCCGGGGCCGTGTACCCATGTGCCCAGGATTTTGACGTCCTTGAATTCACCGTCTTTCATGTGCTTATCGAACATTTCCCAAAACGCGTGCGAGGTGGCGCGGGCATTGGTCACCATGAAGGGCAGTTCAAACACCTCGGTCGAAGGGAAACGGCCGGGAGTATAGGCAACAACGGTCCAAACGATGTCTGCAACCCCGTCGATGGCCTGGTCCATCAGCTCTGGTGGCTTACCGCCGAGCTGCATGGAAGGAAAGCGATCAATGGTGATCTCGCCACCGGATGCTGCTTCGACCTTGTCAGCCCAGACGTCCAGAATCAGCTTTGGCACATTGGCCTGAGCTGGCAGAAACTGGTGCATTTTCAGGGTGACGTTTTCGGCAAATGCCGAAGTGGCGCAGAGCGCTGCGAGGGCTGTGGCGCCTGCGGCTCCGAGAAGCTTTCTGCGAGTGGTCATGTGGTTCCTCCCTTTGACCTTCGATTTTGCCAGCATATCATCAACCTGTAACGATGTTGCAATAACTGGCGCGTTTCTTTCCATTCTGATCTCAACGACCCTGGCGTGGTTCGCAAAACGAACCGTCGATCCCTCTGCTATTGGGTGCATTTGTAACCATCAATGGCAGATTATGTATTTTTCACTCATGAAATTTTCGAACGGCGCGTCTTGCCGCTGCGGCTTTCATTAATGTTACAGGATTCTAGCCTCTTGTGTCATCTTGATACATTCCAACATCAAATGTTGTGAATATCAATCCTTCTTTTATACGTTTTGCGGGCGACACGAGGGCGCAGGTGAAACTGCATTCAGGATGAGCTGGTGATCCTTGAAACGCAGTGGCAGGTTTTAATATGCAAAGCAAAACCATCATTGCGAATGGATCAAGCATACATGATCTTGCCGGTTTCGTACCTGTCGTGCTGTCCGATAGGGCAGAGGCTACTTCTGATCCGCTGCTGACAGCTTCAGTGAAACCGGATCTAGCCCATCAATTTCTCCCAGCATGGTCTGTCCGGGCAGGGCTGGTCCGACTCCGGCCGGGGTGCCTGTCAGAATCAGATCACCAGGTCGCAGGTGATAGAATCCGGACAGGTGGCAGATGATTTCTTCGACCGACCAGATCAGCTCTGCGAGGCTGGCATCCTGCTTGGTCTCCCCGTCCAGAGTCAGCCAGATACGTTGGTCGCTCACCGGTCCCCAGTCTTCGGCCTTGGTCAAGGGGGCGAAAACGCTGCCCTGTTCCAGATCTTTGCCCAGATCCCAGGGGCGTTGCTTTTTGCGCTCACGGATTTGCAGATCGCGCCGGGTCATGTCCAGCGCACAGCCATAGCCGTAGATGGCGGCGCGGGCCTCGTCTGGGGTTGCCTTAAACACAGGTTTGCCGATGGCCAGTGCCAGCTCCATTTCATAGTGGAAATTTTCGGTGCCCTGCGGATAGGGAGCCGAACCGCCAGATAGCACTGCATTGGCCGCTGATTTGGTGAAATAGAACGGCGCTTCGCGATCGACCTCGACGCCCATTTCGGCAGCATGGGCGGCGTAATTGCGCCCGACGCAGAAGATCCGACCAATTGGAAAACCAGCCTCTTCGCCGCGTACCGGGATCAACAGTGGCTCTGGTAGGGAAAACAGGGACTTGCTCATCGTATGCGCTCCTTTGGGCCAGCAGGTCGTGTGGGTCCTGCCTATGGTATCATGCGGGTACCATAGGCAGAATTTTCACGATGCCCATGCCAAAGCGCCTTAGAGGCGAGCGAAACCAGCTAGCGCATGACAAAGGGGTCTGGGATAGGATCATCTGATGTGCGCAACCAGACCGCTTTGACCTTGGTGTAATCCAGTGCCGCCTGCAGCCCACCTTCGCGTCCGTGCCCGGACAGGCCATGACCGCCAAAGGGAGCAATAGGCGAAACCGCCCGGTAGGTATTGACCCAGACTATACCGGCGCGAATGCCCCGTATCATCCGGTGGGCGCGTGTCAGGCTTTGGGTAAAGACGCCCGAGGCGAGACCGAACTTGGTGTCATTGGCAATGGCCAGGGCTTCGGCCTCGGTGTCGAAACTGATCACCGACAAGACCGGGCCAAAGAACTCTTGAGAGAGGCAGGGGGCGTTGGGACTGTCAGAGCAATCCAGAATGGTAGGGGGGAAGTAATAGCCTGGCCCATCAGGCGTGGTGCCACCTGTCACCAACTTTGCGCCCGCCTCTGTTGAGGCCTTAATCAGCGCTAGCGCATGGTCGCGCTGCGCCTTTGTACACAGCGGGCCAACTTCGGTTGCCATATCATTGGGCGCGCCAATCACCACGGCCTCAGCCTTTTCCTTGAGCCGTGCTAAAAACTGATCCTTGATCTTGTTGGAAATTACCAGGCGGGACCCCGCAACGCAGCTTTGCCCCGTAGCGGCAAAGATACCAGAGATCTGGGCATTTACTGCGCTCTCGATATCGGCATCGTCAAAGACGATAAAAGGCGATTTCCCGCCCAACTCCAGCGAGGTAGAGGCGAGGTTTTCAGCTGAATTGCGCACGATATGACGCGCAGTTTCCGGACCGCCCGTAAAAGCCACATGGGCGATCTTTGAGTGGCTGGTCAGTGCGGCGCCAGCCTCTGGCCCGCCGGTGATCACGTTCAGCACGCCGGGCGGAAAGCCGACCTGATCAAAGATACGGGCAAATTCCAGCAGGGGTGCCGGGGCTTCTTCTGATGCTTTGAGCACCACAGTGCAGCCCGCGGCCAGCGCCGGGCCGATCTTGACCGCCGACAGGAACAGTTGCGAATTCCACGGTACAATCGCGGCCACCACACCGAGCGGTTCGCGCCGAAGCCAGACTTCCATGTCGGGTTTATCGATCGGCAGGTGGGCACCTTCGATCTTATCCGCAAGGCCAGCGTAGTAGCGATAGAATTCGGCCACATAGGCGATCTGAGCCGTGGTCTCACGGATGATCTTGCCAGTATCACGTGTCTCCAGCTCAGCCAGACGCTGCGCGTTTTCGGCCACGAGGTCCGCCAGTCGCAACAAAAGCTTACCGCGCTGGCTGGCCGTCATATTGGCCCAGTCAGAGGCAAAAAAAGCCTGTTCGGCTGCCTGAACGGCCCGGTCCACGTCTGCCACACTGGCCGCGGGCATCCTGGCCCAGGCCGCACCGGTCGCGGGATCGATACTGTCGAACTGGGCGGCGCCCGCATCAAACTGGCCGCCGATATACTGCTGATATTCCTGCATGATCTGTCCTTATGCGAAGGCGGGCGGCTATGCGAAAGCGGGCATGACGTCGTTGATGAAACGTTCAAGCGAGGCTTTCTTGCGCTCAAAGCTCATGCTGGAGTCTATCCAGAACGAATACTCATCATAGCCCATCGCCTCATATTTCTTTACCCGTTCGATCACACCGGGGGCCTCGGCAATCACCAGATCGCGCTTCATGGCCTCGGGTGAATAGAAGGGATGCGCTTTGATTTCTTCCTCCGAAAGCGGCGCAATCAAGCCCTGATCGACGGAGCGTTCGTTTTTGAACCAGGCGCCAAAATAGCAGTAGAACCTGTTCAGCTCCTGCGCGGCAAGGTCCACGTCCTCTGGGCTGTCGGCCACATAGCTGTGTTGCAGCAGCATGATCTTGGGGCGGGGCACGTCGGGGAATTTGGCGCAGGCATCCGTGAAACGGGTCATCAGGCTGGCGATTTCACCGTCCCCCTGCCAGAGCGGCGTGACCTGCACGTTGCATCCATTGGACACAGCAAATTCATGGCTGTTGGGATCCCGCGCTGCCACCCAGATCGGCGGCCCGTTCTGCTGCAATGGCTTGGGCGAGGACGTGGTTTTGGGAAAGGAGTGGAACTCTCCCTCCTGAGCATAATCGCCTTTCCACAGGTTCTGCACTGCAGGGATCAGCTCGCGCATGCGCTGGCCGGCTTCCCAGGCGTCCATACCGGGCATCATGCGTTCATATTCATAGGAATAGGCGCCACGGGCAATGCCAAGATCCAACCGCCCATCGGTGATGATATCGGTGAGTGCGGCCTCGCCTGCCAGTCGGATTGGGTGCCAGAAAGGCGCAATTACGGTGCCGGTGCCCAGGCGCACATTTTCTGTATGGCGTGCCATATCGACGAGATTCAGAAAGGGGTTGGGCGAGATGGTGAAATTCATCCCGTGGTGCTCTCCGGTCCAGATGGCATGCATGCCGCCACGATCGGCGATTTTGCACAGTTCGATGAACTCATCATAAAGCTGCTTTTGGTCCTGATCGGGCGAGATGCGCTCCATATGCGCAAACAAGGAAAACTTCATGTCACTCAACTCCCTGACACGATTTTGCGGACATCGCCGCTGATCTGATTGCCGTAAAATACCCCGTAGTTGCCCATGCGGCTTTCACTGGCGAAACGCTCCAGCATGATGCGCAGGGCCGGATCGGTCACCTCCATCATGGTCGAAGCGCTGAGCGGTGTGAAACAACCCTGTTTTGGCGCGCCATCGGCGGCCTGACACAGGAACGAGATATGCTGGTGTTCGCGCGCGGCGTCTTCAAAGACCGAATAAATAAACCCGGGATCTGCTTCGAGGCCTGAGGCCGCGATCAGTTCAGTCAGGGCAGCCGAAGCACCGGCACGCCCCACAGGTTTTTGCGGCAGGGTAAGCCCCCCATTGCCATCGTCGACCAAAAGCACTTCGCCAGCGCGTTCGATCAGCGCTGACACCACCAGATTGGCTCCCTGCGCCAACGCCTCAGCCTCGGCAGCCGGGGTGACATAGGCGCCACGGGCATAGCCCAGACCAGGCGCGGTGCTGGTGTCAAAACCTTCGACCTTGCCGATCAGGATGACATGATCACCGGCCTCAACCGTTTTGTGCATGGAGCAGTCAAACCAGGCCGAAACACCCGAAAGAATGGGCGCGCCCTGCGGGCCCTTTTGCCAGTCCACCGCTGCAAATCGGTCGTCAGAGGGGCGGGCAAAGGTATTGGAGATGTCTTTCTGGTCTTCGGCGAGGATGTTTACTGCAAAGCCGCTGGCCTGTGTCAGGGCGTCATAGTTGCGCGAGGTATTAGCCAGACAGACCAGCACCAGTGGCGGGTCGAGCGAAACCGAGGAAAAGGAATTGGCCGTGAAGCCAATTGGAGCCCCCTCAGCGTCGTGGCTGGTCACCACCGTAACGCCGGTCAGGAAGGTGCCAAAGGCATCACGCAGGGCGCGCGGATCAAGCGGGGCAGGGGCCATTGGGGTCTCCTTCGGTGTTGGTGCGGTTTCAGCGCGGCGGAGCCAGCGCAGCAGACTATGGGTCACGGTTTCGGCTGCGGTAAGGTTGACCATATGACGACCGGGCAGGACTTCCACCTCGCCGTCCTGGGCTAGTTCTGCCATGGCGCGCGACATCGCCGGGGTGGAATTGGGGTCGGCATCGCCGGTCAGGGCCAGCAAGGGGCAGCTGATCTGCTGCCATCTGTCTGCGTAGGTGGCGTCGCTGCGGGCAAAGGCACCATAGGCTGTGGCATAGCCCTCCATTTCGACCTGCGATAGCCAGTTGGAAACCAGCGAACGAGCCTGCTGTTCGACCGGTGTGTCGCCAAACCAGCGGCTGAGTGGCGTTTCCAGATCGACCTTGCCGGTCTTGATCTCAGCGGCGCGGGCCAGAACTGCGGTGCGGGCCTGATCTGAGCGGCGAAAGACGCCGTTCAGTAGCGCAACACGGCGCAGCATGTCGGGGTGCTCGCAGGCAAAGCCGCCCGCGATCAGCGCCCCCATGGAATGTCCCGCCAGATTGACCGGCCCGGTGTTCAGCGCCGTGAGCGCGGATTTCAGCCAAGCGACGAATTCTGCAAGCTCTGCACCTGCGGCTAGGGCACTGCTGCCACCGTGGCCTGGCATGTCCAATGCCAGAACACGATGGGTTTTCGACAGCGCCTCAAGCTGTGGCGCCCAGGCAGCACTCTGCATGCCAACCCCGTGGATCAGCACCAGCGGTTCGCCCGTGCCGACCTCACGATAGCAGAGGGTGCCGAAGGGCTCAGACAGCTGCAGGGTTGTCGACGTCATGGCCCAGATCCTTGAGGTCTTGATATCGGTCACCAATACGGTGATGCGGGCGCCCACCGATCGAAGCACCTAGAGCGACGACGATTTCATCCGCAGCCGGGGCATCCGCCACCGAGCATTGAATGGTGAGGTAATGCGAGCGTCGGCCACCATCGTTCTTGTCCATCAAGGGGATCATCAGCGGTGCGTTGGCGGGGCCGCGGGTGTTGCAAAAGGCGAGGTAGCTTTTGGCGCCGACGGCCTCGCGGTAGTGGTTGCCAAACCGCAGGGTGTGGATCAGTGCCGATGCGTGTTCGATCTCGCCATCGAGCCCCACGATGGCAGATTTGCCGTAGCCCTCGACCATGTCACCGCCACCGGCGGCATCAAGCACCATCTTGGTCAGCATTTCGCCCAGGCCGGGGGCGCAGTCGTGGATTTCCGGTTTCAGGTCATCGACAAAACCACGGCCCGCCCAGGGGTTTTTGATCACCGCGATGGCGGCAATCATCTTGAGCGGGGTGGCGGCTTCTTTGCCGCCCTCGATCAGGGTTTCTTCGACATGAAGCAGGGTTTTGCGAATGATTGCGGGCATTGGTGGCACCTGAGTTGAAGTGAAACTGTTAGATTGACTTATGGTATACCATAATCTTGTTAGTCAAGATCCTGTTGTCTTGCCGCCGAGGCGCTGCTAGGAAGATGGCATGGAAAACCCTGCTTTTGCTCAGCTGAAAATCGACCAACCCCCTGCGACGCTGCGCGAAATTGTGCAGGAGAAGATGCGGGACGCCATCATTTCGGGGTTGTTTGCTCCGGGAGAACGGCTGGTCGAGCGCCCGCTTTGCGATCAGCTTGGCGTCTCGCGCACCGTCGTTCGCGAAACGATTCGTTATCTGGAGGCCGAGGGGTTGGTAGAAATCCTGCCCAATCGCGGCCCCATCGTGGCGCCGCTCTCCTGGGAAGATGCGCGCCAGATCTATGAGATTCGCCGCATGCTGGAAACCGAAGCGGCCATGGCCTGTGCGCAATCAGGGTCAAAGCAGTTGCACCGAGATTTGCAGAGCGCACTTGCGGCGCTGAAGCAGGCTTTTGCGCAAAACGCGGCGGATGCGGTGCCGGGGGCTTTGTTCAAGGCTTCGACCCGGTTCTATCAGGTGATGTTCGAGGCAGCAGGCCATCACATCGCCTGGGAGGTGGTCAATCGCCTCAATGGCCGGATCAGCCGGTTGCGGGCCATGACCCTGTCGGCGGCCGAGCGGCAACAGCCGGGGCTGTTTCACATGCAGGCGATTTGTGACGCGATTGTTGCTGGCGACGCAGCTGCGGCGCGGCAGGCTGTCGAGACCCATCTGGCGGATGCCTCGGCGGTGGCCGAACGACTGCTGTCGACGGAAGAACAGGAATAGCGTGGTGGCAAAAGCCTATTGGATCGCCCATGTCACAGTGACTGACCCCGCAGCCTATGCGGGCTATCAGGCCGTCGCCCCTGCAGCCTTTCAGGCCCATGGCGCGCGCTTTCTTGCCCGCGGCGGCGAAGCTGAAACCTTTGAGGGTGCGAGCTGGCAGCGCCATGTGGTGATCGAATTCGATTGCCTGCAACAGGCACGCGCCTGTTATAATTCACCGGAATACAAAGAGGCCCGGGCGCTGCGTGCTGGAGCCTGTGAGGCCAGCATCACCATCGTTGAGGGTTGCTGACCTGGCGGATCTTCGTAAATCGGGTCAGATTTCCAGCGAGACCCAGAGCACTTTGGCGTCCTCTTCGCTGGTGGAAACACAGCCGTGGCCCATGCCGCTGTCGTAATAAACCGAGTCACCGGCCGTCATGTTTAGCGGGCGATAGTGTTCCGTATAGAGTACCAGATCGCCGCTGATCACATACATGAATTCTTCGCCGCGATGGCGGACCCAGCTTTCATATTCGGTAACGTCCCGCGCCTTGATCGTGCTGATATATGGCAGCATCCGCTTGCTGGTGAGCTCGGTGCACAGCAGTTCGTGATCATAGGTCTTGGTTTCCTGGTGCTCGCCACGGCCTGACAGGGTGTAGTCGCGTCGCCCGGAAATGCTGCTTTGGGCCGATTGCACAAAAAGCTGCGGCGTTTCCAGCTCCAGCGTCTGCATCAGACGGCGGATGATCTCGAAACTGGGACGGGTCTGATTGTTTTCGATCTTCGACAGAGTCGAGCGTCCAATGGCAGCTGCCTTAGCCGCTTCTTCCAGTGTCAGGCCTTTTTCCTTGCGCGCATCGCGAATCATTTTGCCTAGGACTTCCCCGTCCGGAGCCTCCATCGACTCGGGTGCGAGCCCTGTTTCTTCTGACTGAACTGGTTCCATTCGGGTGATTTCTCCTGTTGCGACTGAACCTTAGCTTTGATGTATTCCCTAGTCAAAATTTCCACACGAGATCTTTTGTTGATTAAAGGGGAAAAGTTTCCTAAACGATCACAAGAGCCGCATACTGGCGCATACATTCATGTTTCGGAACGTAAAGGCCTGAGAGGGGAATTCGGATGGGCAGCTTTGATCTGGTGGTAATTGGCGGTGGCCCTGGTGGATATGTCGCGGCAATTCGTGCAGCCCAGTTGGGGTTGAAAGTTGCCTGTGTTGAAGGCTGCGGCTCATTGGGCGGTACCTGTCTAAATGTCGGCTGCATCCCGTCAAAGGCACTGCTGACATCCTCGGGCAAATTTTCCGAACTCTTTCATCTTGCCGCGCATGGAGTATCAGTCGAAGGCGCAAAGCTGGATGTGCCTGCCATGATGGCGCGCAAGGACAAGGTTGTCAGCGATCTGACTAAAGGTATCGCCTTTCTGTTCAAGAAGAACGGAGTTGAGCTGATTGAAGGCTGGGCCAGCATCCCCGCGCCAGGACTGGTTCAGGTTGGCGACGCCACGATCGAAGCAAAAAACATTCTCATTGCCACCGGATCCGAACCCACGCCCCTCCCTGGAGTGGAGATCGATGAGGTGGATGTGCTGACCAGCACCGGTGCTCTGGATCTCTCCTCTGTGCCAGAGCATCTAGTGGTGGTTGGCGCCGGCGTGATCGGGCTTGAACTTGGTCAAGTGTGGTCACGCCTGGGCGCAAAGGTGACTGTTGTCGAATATTTGGATCGGGTGCTGCCCGGCATCGACGGCGAGATTGCCAAACTGGCGCAACGCGCGCTCAGCAAAAAGGGGATGAAGTTCCAGCTGGGGCGGGCACTGAAGTCCATTGAAAAGACAGATGCAGGTCTGTCGCTGACGCTGGAACGCGTTGGCAAAGATAAAATTGAGCAGCTGGAAGCCGACAAGGTGTTGATCGCCATCGGTCGTCGCCCAGTCACCCGCGGCCTGGGCTTGGATGCGCTTGGCGTGTCAATGACAGCGCGTGGAGTTATTGAGGTTGACGAGACCTTCCAGACCTCGGTGCCTGGCATCTATGCCATTGGCGACTGCGTGCCCGGCCCAATGCTGGCGCATAAGGCCGAGGAAGACGGTGTTGCCTGTGTGGAAATGCTCGCAGGGGAGCAGGCTCATGTGGATTACAACACCGTTCCCGGCGTGGTCTACACCGACCCCGAAGTGGCCTCGGTTGGTCTGACCGAAGAGGCGCTGAAAGAGGATGGCGTTGAATACCAGGTCGGAAAATTCGCCTTCATGGCCAATTCCCGTGCTCGCTCCAGCGGTGAGACAGATGGCGCGGTGAAGGTACTGGCGGATCCCGCAGGCAAGATCCTAGGCGCCCATGTCTGTGGTGCCCATGGCGGTGATTTGATCTCGGAGCTGGTGCTGGCCATGGCCAAGGGCATCACGGTTCAGGAGGTCGCGGCGACCTGTCACGCGCATCCGTCGATGGCGGAAGCGGTGAAGGAAGCTTGTCTCGATTCACTGGAACGCGCGATCCACGCCTGAGGAGGTTAACCCAAATGAACATCCAAGCACCGCGTCTGCGTCATCCCGAAAAGGCCAAGAAGGCCAATAGCGTGATACCACGCAAGCCCAAGTGGATCCGCAAGAAAAAGATCGAAAGCGCCGAGTACTACGAGACCCGCCGCTTGATGCGAGACAACAACCTTGCCACGGTCTGTGAAGAGGCATCCTGCCCCAATATCGGCGAATGCTGGTCCAAACGTCACGCGACCATGATGATCATGGGCGAGATCTGCACCCGAGGCTGTTCTTTCTGCAATGTCACAACCGGCCGCCCCGACGCATTGGATGCGTTTGAACCCGGTCGCGTCGCGCAGGCGGTCAAGAAACTGGGACTGCGCCACGTGGTGATCACCTCGGTGGATCGTGATGACCTAGAGGACGGCGGCGCCGCCCACATCGCCCAGACCATTCGCGCCGTACGCCACCAGAACCCCGAAACAACCGTCGAAGTGCTGACACCTGATTTTCTCGGCAAGGGTGCGGCGGCAGAGGCAGTTTTTGACGCGGCGCCGGATGTGTTCAACCACAACTTGGAAACGGTGCCGCATCTTTATGCCACCGTCCGTCCCGGTGCCCGCTACTACACATCATTGCGCCTGCTGGATGACGCCAAACGCGCCAACCCGTCTCTGTTCACTAAGTCGGGCCTGATGGTGGGCCTGGGTGAGAGCATGAGCGACGTGCGCCAGGTGATGGATGATCTGCGGGCTGCGAATGTCGATTTTCTGACCGTCGGCCAATATCTGCAGCCGACACCAAAGCATCACCCGATCGACCGTTTCTGGTCGCCGGAAGAATTCGAACAACTGGAACAGATTGCCCGCAACAAGGGCTTTCTTGGGGTGTCGGCCACGGCGCTGACACGCTCCTCGTTTCACGCGGACGAAGATTTTGCCGCTCTCAAACAGGCCCGGGACAGGGCATTGGCCGAGAGTGTTTGACCGAAACGCATTGGGAGGGAAACCATGGAAGCGTTGAGTAATATTGTAGGCGAAGTGAACAGCGTCGTCTGGGGGCCGCTGATGCTGGTTCTCATTCTGGGCGTTGGCTTTTTCTTGCAGGTTGGCCTGAAATTCATGCCAATCCTGAAACTGGGCACTGGCTTTAATCTGCTGTTCAAGGGCCGCGAAGCAGGCGGAGAAGGTCAGATCAGCCCCTTCAATGCGCTGATGACATCGCTGTCTGCCACCATCGGCACCGGCAACATTGCCGGCGTGGCGACTGCCGTCTTTCTGGGCGGGCCGGGTGCCTTGTTCTGGATGTGGATGACCGCCCTTGTCGGTATGGCCACCAAATATGCAGAGGCAGTTCTGGCGGTTAAATATCGCGAACAGGACGAGCTGGGCAACTATGTTGGCGGTCCAATGTATTACATCAAAAACGGTCTCGATGCGAAATGGGCCTGGCTTGGTGGTGCATTTGCTCTGTTCGGCGCGATTGCGGCCTTTGGCATCGGCAACGGTGTGCAGGCAAATGGTGTTGCCTCGGTGCTGGAATCCAACTTTGGCGTGAACACGTCGGTGACCGGCGTGATCCTGATGGTTCTGACGGCTGCCGTTATCCTTGGCGGGATTTCCCGCATTGGTGCAGTGGCAGGGAAACTGGTGCCTTTCATGGCCGTCAGCTACATCGTGGCGGGTTTGCTGGTTTTGCTGATCAACATCGGTGGTATCGCTGACGCGGTGAGCCTGGTCTTCACCCATGCCTTTACGCCTTCGGCAGCTGAAGGTGGCTTTGCGGGTGCAGCTGTCTGGATGGCGATCCGTTTCGGTGTGGCCCGTGGTGTGTTCTCGAATGAGGCGGGCCTGGGGTCTGCCCCTATCGCACATGCTGCGGCCTCGACCGCTGGCCCTGTGAACCAGGGTCTGGTCGCCATGCTGGGTACCTTCATCGACACCATTATTGTCTGCTCGATCACCGGTCTGGCGATCATCGCATCCGGTGCTTGGACCTCTGGCGAATCCGGTGCCGCACTGACCTCTTTGGCCTTTGAGCAGTCTCTGCCTGGTTTGGGTGGTGCGTTGATTGCGGTTGCCCTGTCGATCTTTGCCTTCACCACTATCCTCGGCTGGTCCTTTTATGGTGAAAAATGCGTCGGCTTCTTCTTTGGCGCCCGGGCTTTGATGCCTTACCGTGTTCTGTGGATCGTGATGATCTATTTCGGCGCCACTGCGGATCTCGGCTTTATCTGGCTGCTGGCTGATACGCTGAACGCCATGATGGCCATCCCGAACCTGATCGCGCTGGCCCTGCTGAGCCCGATCGTTTTCAAGCTCACCCGCGAATTCTTCGCATCAAACGGGGCGTCTGAAGGAAGCGGTTCCTCGGCTGCTGAGTAAGCAACCATAGAAAAGTCCCGGGGGGCTGGCGCGTACAGCCCCCACTCCCCAAACTTGAATTAACCTCTTGAGGAGACGACAGATGGCTACAAAGATCCTGCTGACGATTGATCACACTGATGACCGGTCGTGGAAAAAAGCACTTCCGCTCGCCCTGGAGCAAGCCAAATTCTACGGTGCCGAGCTGCACGCGGTGGAGGTTATCCCCGAGATTATCCAATTGCCCAATCTGCCCGCCAACTACGGCGCCGGAGCCAAAGACTATGTGCGCGCTAAAGTGCAGGCGATCCTGGATAACGGCAATGCATCCGATGTGCCTGTGCATATCGAAGAAGGCAGCGCCTACCGCGGTATTCTCAAACTCGCGCATAAAGACGGTTTTGACATGATCATCATGGCTTCGGCCAAGGGTGATTTCCCGAACTACGAGATCGGACCCAATCTCGCCCGTGTGGTGCGTAATGCTCATTGCACCGTTATGGTTGTCCGCGACTGATCTTCGAACACAAAGGCATCAAACAATGACTGACGCACCCAAACGCACCCCGCTTTACGATCTGCACGTCGAACTCGGCGGCAAGATGGTTGATTTCGCTGGCTGGGAAATGCCGGTTCAATACCCCATGGGTATCATGGGCGAACACAAGCAGTGCCGCGAAAAGGCCGGTCTGTTTGATGTCTCTCACATGGGGCAGGTGATCCTCAAAGGTGGTGATGTTGCCACTCAGCTGGAAAAGATCGCACCTTCCGCTTTCACCACGCTGAAAGAGGGCAAGGCCCGCTACACGTTCTTCACCAATGAGAACGGCGGCATCATGGACGATCTGATCGTCTCCAATGCAGGCGATCACTTCTTTGTCGTGGTCAATGCTTCGATGCGCCATCAGGACATCCCTCATATGGCGAAAAACCTTGAGGGCGTTGAGGTCACCGAGATCTTTGACCGCGCTCTGGTTGCCGTGCAGGGTCCATCGGCGGAAAACGTCGTTGGTGATCTGTGCCCCGCTGCCCGTGACATGAAGTTCATGGAAACCATCGTGGCCGAGATCATGGGGGTTGAATGCCGCCTGTCGCGTTTTTTTTTCAAGCAGAAGACGGCATACGAGATTTCGATCCCAGAAGACAAGGCCGTGGAAATCACCCGCGCTTTCCTAGCGCATGAAGACTGCGAGCCTGCAGGTCTGGGCGCGCGTGACAGCCTGCGCCTTGAGGCAGGCCTTTGCCTCTATGGCAATGACATCGATAACGACACCTCGCCTGTTGAGGCCTCGCTGACCTGGGCGATGCAGAAGCGCCGCCGCGAAGAGGGCGGCTTTCCGGGGGCTGCGCGCATCCAGAAGGAACTGGCTGAAGGTGCTGCGCGAAAATTGGTCGGCATCAAGCCCGAAGGTCGCGCGCCTGCCCGTCAGGGTGTTGAGGTGCAATGCTCTGAGGGCAACACCATCGGTGCCATCACCTCGGGCGGATTTGGTCCAACTGTCGGTGGGCCCGTTGCCATGGGCTATGTCTCTGCAGGGCATGGCGAGCCAGGCGAGAAAGTAAATCTGATCATCCGGGGCAAGGCCCAGCCGGCCGAAATCGTCGCGCTGCCCTTTGTGACCCAGAACTACAAACGCTGAAAATCAGAACAAGACTAACGATAAGATACGAGGAGAGTCTGCTATGACCACCTATTATTCCGAAGAGCACGAATGGGTCACCGTTGAAGGTGATATCGCCACTGTAGGCATCACCCAGCATGCGGCTGACCAGCTGGGTGAGATCGTTTTCGTTGAGCAAAAAGAAGCTGGCGACGATTTTGAAAAAGGCGACGAGATCGGCGTGATCGAATCCGTCAAGGCGGCATCGGAAATCTACGCACCGCTGGATGGCGAAGTGGTTGAGGCCAACGAATCGCTGGCCGACACCCCCGGTGCGCTGAATGAAAGCCCCGAGGGCGACGCTTGGATCTACAAGATCAAACTGGCGGACAAAGGTCAGCTCGAAGAGCTGATGGATCTGGACGGCTACAAAGCCCTGATCGGCTAATATCACTGCCCGCCGACTCTGGTCGGCGGGGACCCTCTTTCGGGATCTTTCACAGCCCTGACTTAAGGACCAAAAACATGGCCTTTAAACTTACCGATTATGAAGCTTACGACTTCGCAAACCGTCGCCACATCGGCCCTTCGCCGGCTGAAATGGCCGAGATGCTGAAGGTGATCGGCTTCAAAACCCTTGATGACCTGATCGACGCCACCGTGCCCGCCGCCATCCGCCAGCAAGAACCGCTGGAATGGGGCCCGGCGATGACCGAGCGTGACGCGCTGTTCCACATGAAAGAAGTGGCTGGCCAGAACAAGGTACTGACCTCGCTGATCGGTCAGGGCTATTATGGCACCTCGACACCTGCGCCGATCCTGCGCAACATTTTGGAAAACCCGGCTTGGTACACGGCCTATACACCCTATCAGCCCGAGATCTCCCAGGGTCGCCTTGAGGCGCTGCTGAACTTCCAGACTATGGTCAGCGATCTGACCGGCATGGATATCGCCAACGCATCGCTTCTGGACGAGGCTACCGCCGCCGCCGAAGCCATGGCCATGGCGCATCGTGGCTCGCGCTCCAAAGCCAACAACGCGGCTTTCTTTGTTGACCAGAATTGCCACGCACAGACCATCGCCGTGATCAAGACCCGGGCTGAGCCTTTGGGCATCGACGTTGTGGTTGCCGACCCCGATGAGCTGGACGCCGGTGCCGTCTTTGGTGCCATCTTCCAGTATCCTGGGACCTATGGGCATGTGCGCGATTTCACCGATGAAATCAAAGCCCTGCATGACCACAAAGGCATCGCCGTTGTGGCCGCTGACATCCTGTCGCTGGCGCTGCTGAAAAGCCCCGGTGAAATGGGCGCTGATATTGCCATCGGCTCGACCCAGCGCTTTGGTGTTCCCATGGGCTATGGTGGCCCACACGCGGCCTATATGGCCACCACAGATAAGCTGAAGCGCGCCATGCCCGGCCGTATCATCGGTGTCTCCATCGACAGCCGTGGCAACAAAGCCTACCGTCTGGCGCTGCAAACCCGCGAGCAGCACATCCGTCGCGAAAAAGCCAACTCCAACGTCTGCACTGCACAGGCGCTGCTGGCTGTCATGGCCTCCATGTACGCTGTCTACCACGGCCCCGACGGCATCAAGGCGATCGCGCAGTCGGTCCACCGTAAAACCTCGCGTCTGGCGGCGGGTCTCGAAGAGCACGGCTTCAGCGTTGAGCCCGAAGTCTTCTTTGACACCATCACGGTTGAGGTCGGCCCACTGCAGCAGACTGTCATGGAAGCTGCCGTTGCCCGTGGCATCAACCTGCGCAAGGTGGGTGAAACCAAGGTCGGCATCAGCCTCGACGAGCAGACCCGCGCAGAAACCATCGAGGCCGTCTGGGGTGCCTTTGGCATCACGAAAAAGGACGACAGCCAGGCCAACCGTGCCTACCGTCTGCCCGAGCATGCACTGCGTGAAAGTGAATACCTGACCCATCCGATCTTTCACAAGAACCGGGCCGAGGCAGAAATCACCCGCTACATGCGCCGTCTGGCAGATCGCGATCTGGCGCTGGATCGTTCGATGATCCCGCTGGGGTCCTGCACCATGAAGCTGAACGCCACCGTCGAGATGATCCCGGTCACTTGGCCCGAGTTCGGCAACCTGCACCCCTTCTGCCCCAAAGATCAGGCGATGGGCTATCACGCGATGATCGACGATCTGAACGAAAAGCTCTGCCAGATCACCGGCTATGATGCGATCAGCCAGCAGCCCAACTCGGGCGCGCAGGGGGAATATGCCGGCCTGCTGACCATCCGCAACTACCACGCAGCGCGCGGTGAAGCCCACCGCAATGTCTGCCTGATCCCGACCTCGGCCCATGGCACCAACCCCGCCTCGGCGCAGATGGTGGGCTACAAGGTGGTTCCGGTTGTAGCAGATGACAACGGCAACATCGATGTCGCCGATTTCCGTGCCAAGGCTGAAAAGCACTCGGATAATCTGGCGGCTTGCATGATCACCTATCCGTCGACCCACGGTGTGTTTGAAGAAACCGTGCAGGAAGTCTGTGACATCACCCATGAGCACGGCGGCCAGGTCTATATCGACGGCGCCAACATGAACGCCATGGTGGGCCTTGCCCAGCCCGGCAAGATTGGCGGCGATGTCAGCCACCTGAACCTGCATAAGACCTTCTGCATTCCGCATGGCGGCGGCGGCCCCGGCATGGGTCCCATCGGCGTCAAGGCGCACCTGACAGAACACCTGCCGGGTCACCCGGAATATGGCTCTGCTGTTGGTCCGGTTTCGGCGGCGCCCTTTGGCTCTCCTTCGATCTTGCCCGTGTCCTGGGCCTATATCCTGCTGATGGGTGGCGCAGGTCTGACACAGGCAACCAAGGTTGCGATCCTGAACGCCAACTACATCGCGGCCCGCCTAAAAGACGCCTATGGCATCCTTTACACCTCCGCGACCGGTCGTGTGGCGCATGAATGCATCCTGGATACCCGTCCTTTGAACGACCAAGGCGGCGTCAGCGTCGATGACGTGGCCAAACGCCTGGTGGACTCGGGCTTCCATGCGCCAACCATGTCCTGGCCTGTGGCTGGCACGCTGATGGTTGAGCCCACGGAATCAGAGCCCAAAGACGAGCTGGATCGCTTCTGTGACGCCATGCTGTCGATCCGGGGTGAAGCACAGGATGTGATCGACGGAAAGATCGACCCCGAAAACAACCCGCTGAAGAACGCACCACACACGGTGCGTGACTTGGTGGGGGACTGGGACCGGCCCTACAGCCGCGAAGCTGCCTGCTTCCCTCCCGGCTCATTGGGTGTCGACAAATACTGGTCGCCGGTCAACCGCGTGGATAACGCCTATGGCGATCGCAACCTGATCTGCACCTGCCCGCCGATGTCGGACTACGAAGAAGACGGCGACAGCTGATCGCAATACTCACTGGTGCCGCCCCGCAAATGAAAGGGGCGGCACCAACTCCCCTTTGAAACTGCGAGACCCCGTACCGGGATTTCGTGCAAGCAATCGGAGGAGGCGGACATGACGTTCCAAAGCCGAGTTCCAACTACCGAGACCAAGAGCTGCCCTGCGGCAGCCGAGACACAAGTCTCCCGGGCGACTGTCCCTTACGTGAATCAGGTGGCGATCCTGCTGCCGGATGGGGCAGCACCCGGGGCGGGCCAGATTCTGGCGGATCTTTTGCTCAGCGCCAATGAGGTCATACCTGACGCACGCTATGCCGTGTCAATTCTGCGTCTGTCTGATTTCAACCACCTGAGCCATGGTCGCCAGCAGCGTAGCATGTGCATCTTTCTTGGCGATATACGGGCACGCTGGCGTGTCAGCTCCAGCGACCGCGCAGCTCTGCAAACACTGCTGCACCGCTGTCGTCAGCCGGTTTTGGTGGGCGGTGCCGTCTTTCTTCTGCGCGAGGCGGGTATGTTCGATGGCCACGCTCTTGCGGTGCATTCAAATTTTGCTGCGGCCGCCAGCGAAGAAGCACTGCAAAGCGCTGCGGTCGGCACGCAGTACCACCTTGCCGATCCGGTCCATTCCGCAGTCAGCCCGCTGGCGACCCTGCGTTTGCTGCTGGATCTCATCGGCCGCGAGCATGGTGAGTTCATGGCAGACGCCCTGGGCGAATATGTCGGACTGGATGCGGGCGACACGCGGTTCCAAAGCAAAGCCACGTTGGATATTTTGCAACGGGCCGGTGGTGATAATTTGATCGAGAAAAGCCTGCACCTGATGCAGCAGCATATCGAAGAGCCGATCTCGATCTGCGAACTGGCCCGACAGCAGGGGGTATCCACCCGCAAACTGCAACGCCGGTTCCGTGACCGTACCGGAGGTGGGCCGCACACCGCCTATCGCATGTTGCGGATCGAACGAGCCCATCAGCTGCTGACGCATACCAGCATGAATGTCTATGAGATCGTCGCGGCGACTGGATTTGGCACCCGGTCGAACCTGTCGCGCTGGTTTCACAAACAGTTAGGTGTCAGCCCGCAGGCAGTGCGCCGCAGCGCCTATTGCGATGCGCAGCAAGTGCCTCCGGCCGAGTTGCAGCGCGCGCTGGCGGGCTAGCCGAAAAGCTGCGGTTGCTGCCCTCAACTGAGCTGGGTCGCAACCGCACCGAGATCGGCCAAAAGTTTTTGAATAAACCTCTTGAACCTCTAGTGGCTGAAGGGTCTATCTAGGACAGGTCTTTAAAAACACGAGGCCACTCATGCCCCACGATAGCTGTTCTTCGTCGATCTCTCAGGACCAGTCCGCTCAGCAGCCGGTGGCTGATGATGGTCATAGCCATGCCGCATCGCAGGGCGGCTGCTGTGGCAGTACTGCCGCTGTGCCTTTGGTCCGTCCTGATCAGCTGAGCTCCGGGCGCAGTTTTCGGGTCAACGGGCTGGACTGTGCCGAAGAGGTCGCAATCCTGAACCGGGCTATAGGCCCTGCGATAGGCGGTGCTGAACACCTTGCTTTTGATGTTCTGAATGGCCGCATGACCCTGCTGGAAACAGCCCAGTATATCTCGGATGCCGAAGTGGTGTCGCGGGTCAAACGCACAGGGATGAATGCCAAACTGTGGGATGCCAAGGGCGCCGAGGCGGATCAGGCGGCGCATCTGGCGCGGCAAAAGCAATTCACCGGGGCCAGTGCCGCCTTTTGGGGGGCTGGCCTGGCCTGGCATATCGGGCATTCCGGCGCGGCAGGGCTGGGCCAGCTGTTTGCCGGACATGGCGATTTGCCGGTGCCATTACCAGAGCTGGGGTTGTTCCTGATTGCGGTGGTGTTCGGTGTCTGGCTGGTGCTGCCCAAGGCCTGGTATGCACTGCGTCACCTTGCGCCGGATATGAACCTTCTGATGGTAGTGGCGGTCTTTGGCGCTCTGGCCCTGGGCGAGTATTTTGAAGCCGCCACCGTTGCCTTCTTCTTTGCGCTTTCGCTCACGCTGGAATCCTGGAGCGTCGGGCGCGCGCGCAACGCCGTGGCGACGCTGCTGAACCTGGCACCTCCCACAGCCCGCCTGATCCGCACGGATGGCAGCGAGATTGATGTGCCCGCCGAAGAGGTGCAGATCGGCCAGCATTTTGTCGTGCGCGGTGGCGACCGCATTCCGCTGGACGGGGTGGTGACAGCCGGGGCCGGGGCGGTCGATCAGGCGCCGATCACGGGCGAAAGTGCGCTGGTCGCCAAAGAGGTCGGCGACGAGGTCTATTCCGGCACCATCAATGGCGATGGCAGTCTGACGGTTGAGGCCACAAAGCTGGCGCAGGACACGGTGCTGGCCAAGATCACCCACATGGTCGGAGAGGCCCACGCCCGTCGCGCACCGGTCGAGCAATGGGTGACCAAATTTGCCCGCATTTACACACCTGTGGTGATGGGTCTCGCGATTGCTTTGGCGGTTTTGCCACCGCTGCTGGCGGGGGCAGACTGGGGGTTCTGGTTCTACAACGCACTCGTGCTCTTGGTCATTGCCTGCCCCTGTGCACTGGTGATTTCAACGCCGGTCTCAATCGTTGCAGCGCTTGCCGCCTCGGCCCGTGCCGGGGTCTTGATCAAGGGGGGCGCCTATATCGAAGCCCCGGGTCGGCTGCAGGCCATCGCGCTGGACAAGACCGGCACCCTGACAGAGGGCCGCCCCGAAGTTGCCGGGCTTTACCCTCTGGGCGACACGGGCCGCAACGATCTGCTGCAGGTGGCGGCGGCGCTGGAGGCGCGTGCGGTGCATCCTCTGGCCTTGGCTATTCTTGAGAAGGCACAGCGTGAACATGTAGCGGGACCAGCCGCGCAGGACACCCGCACCGTGCCAGGGCGCGGCGTCGAAGGCACCTACAGGGGGCAGGAGGTCTGGTTGGGCTCTGCGCGCTATGCTGCGGAAAAAGGGTTTGAGGCAGATCTGCCGCAGGCGCAGATGCGCGAGATCGAAGCGGCAGGGGCGACCTTGGTCGTGGTCGGTACTGCGGCGGGACTGCTGGGGCTGATTGCGCTGCGTGATCGGCTGCGCCCGGAGGCAAGGCAAATGATCCAGACGTTGCATGACCTTGGGGTCCAGAAGGTGGTGATGCTGACCGGGGACAATGCGGCAACCGCCGAAGCCGTCGCCCGCGAGACCGGGATTGATGAGGTCCATGCCGAACTGCTGCCAGCGGACAAGGTTGCCGCGATCGAAGACCTGACCCGCCGCTATGATATGGTCGCGATGATGGGGGATGGGATCAATGACGCCCCGGCCATGGCGCGGGCGCATTTTGCTGTCGCCATGGGCGCTATGGGGTCGGATGCCGCGATTGAAACGGCAGATATTGCACTTATGAGCGATGATATCAGCCGTCTGCCCTGGTTGATCCGCCACGCGCGCCGCACCATGGCGGTGATTCATCAGAACATCGCTTTGTCGCTGCTGACCAAAGCGGTCTTTGTGGTGGCCACCGCATTGGGAATGGCCTCGATGTGGGGGGCGATTGCGGCGGATGTGGGGGTCTCGCTTTTGGTGGTAATGAACGCACTGCGCTTGCTGCAAGCAAAAGAGGTTGGATGAAATGCTGACAATCGGCGCCTTGGCCAAACGCACCGGTACCAAGGTGCAGACCATCCGCTACTACGAGACAATCGGGCTGATGCCGCCGCCGCAGCGAACCGCGGGCGGCCAGCGCCGCTATGATGAAGCGGAGCTGGACCGGCTCGCCTTTGTCCGGCACGGTCGACAACTTGGGTTTTCGCTTGAGGCAATCCGCGAGTTGCTGGATCTGGCGGACAATCCGGCGCAATCCTGCGCCGAGGCTGATTCCATCGCCCAGCGGCAGCTGAAACAGGTGGAAGACCGTATCGCCCGCTTGCAGGTCTTGCAGGTCGAGCTGAAACGGATGATCTGCGATTGCAGCCATCATTCCGTGGCGCAATGCCGAGTTCTGGAAGTGCTGCGCGATCATTCGGAATGCCTGACCGATCATGACAACATCGGCGCCTGATACCCTGAAGAGGATGCCCTGAACAGAGGAGCGGCCTGTTGCGTTGCCGGATCCTGTCAGATCAGGGCAGCCCCAATTTGTGGTACAGCACAATAGGTCATTGCGGTGGGCAAAAAGCCAATATGCGGTGGGCAAAAAAGGCAGTGCAGCGGGCTAGGTCGGCGCAGGTTGTCCCGGTTGTGGCAGCTGATTGGTGGCTTTTTCAAAACTCAGCTGCTGGCCAATCCAGGCGGCAAACATCTTGATCACCTCGAGGTCACCGTCTTCAAACGGGTGGCGTTCGTCTGGAGAGGTGAAATTCAGCGTGCCGAAAAGTTTCCCGTCCACGATGAGCGGCACGCCGATATAGGTCTCCAGCAGGAAAAGATCATAGCAGGGGTGTGCCGCAAACTTGGAATGCCTGGCACTGTGGCAGGCGAGCGGGCCGTTGCCGGACAGCATCTCCGAACAATAGGTTTCGCCCAGCGGAAAGGTCGTGCCGCGTGGAATATCTACCAGATCGGAGTAGCTGTAGAGGATCGTGTAGGTTCCATCATGAACCCAGCTCACCAGACCTGAATCGGTTTGGAAATGCTCGCAGCCGAGCTTCATGATTTCCTGAATCTTCTGGGTGGCATCCTTGTCCTGATCCGATGAGATATGGAACAGGCTGTGCAGCAGATCCTCGAACGCGCGGGTCTTGGAAATGTCCTTGATGATGGCGAAATAGCCCAGAATGAAATCGTCTTTGTCACGGATTGGCCCACCCGTTGTCTGCGACAAAAAAGCTTTGCCATTCTTGCGTCTGTAGCGCATGTCATAGGTGTGGCCGCGCTGACTGGCAGTGAGGCTGAAGCGCCCATTTCGCTGTTCTTCGTAATTCTGGTGATCGGCATAAAGGTTCTTTGTGGTCTGACCTGCCAGCTCTTCAAGGCTATAGCCAAACATGTCCTGCAAGGCGGGGTTTACCCAAGAAATACGCTGGTTTTCATCCGCCACGATCACCGCATCTGGCAGATCGCGAAACAGATCAGGGATGCGAATATCACCTAGGGAAATACTTGGGGTCATTTGCTTTACTTGGGTCAAACTCACGATAGCCTCATTTTTACTCATACCAGATCTTCAGCCGCACAAATTTTCTCCGGTGCGCAAATCCGGATTGGGAACAGCGTCACCAATTGGAAAATATCCAAATGAAATAAGGGGATAACATATTTGCAGGGTCATCTGAAAACGCTCGACTGACTGCACAACTTATCGTGAAAATACTTAAACCTATCTAAATCATGCATCAATTGAGCATGGTTTCGCAACAAAAAAACTTTTCGGTATGAAGTATCTGTTGTGATTGCAATCAGGGGCTGTGAGCGGGTCTCTGCGCAGGTGGGGCGGAAATATTCAAAGCAAAAAACGCACTGGGAAGGCTCTGGGACGTTCAGCCGGGCGTTCAGTTTGGCCGCTCACAGGATACATCCCGCATACATCCCGCGCGGCCTGGTCACGCAGCTGGAAATGAGGTCTGTTGTTTGGGCAGAAGTTTGAGCAGAAAGTGCCTATCAGCCCTCTGCGCGGGCCTGTGCCAGTCGCATTTGCTTCTGCCGCTCGCGAAAACGGGTCTTGTCCGCTTCTGAGGTGACATCGATGCAGTTGTGGCAGGATACACCTAGTTCGAATTCGGGCCGGGATCTGTCTTCGGGCAGGATTGGGTGGCGGCAGCCATGACACAGCTCATGCGGGCCTTCGACCAGCCCGTGGCCAACGGAAACGCGATTGTCAAAAACAAAACACTCCCCCTGCCAACTGCTGTCCTCGACGGGGGTTTCCTCGAGATAGCGTAAAATCCCGCCTTTCAGGTGGTACACATCCTCGACCCCCTGGCTGAGCAGGTAATTGGTGGATTTTTCGCACCGAATGCCGCCGGTGCAGAACATCGCCACGCGTTTGTTGTGAAACCGCTCCTTGTTGGCCTCCCACCAGGCTGGAAAATCGCGAAAGCTCTCGGTTTCGGGATCGATGGCGCCTTCAAAGGTGCCGATTGCCACCTCGTAGTCGTTGCGGGTATCGATGACCGCGACGTCCTCGGCCCGGATGAGATCGTTCCAGTCCTCGGGGTCGACATAGTGGCCGACGCGAGCTTTGGGGTCGACATCCGGCTGCCCCATGGTGACGATTTCCTTTTTCAGACGAACCTTCATCTTGCCAAAAGGAGGATGGTCGCTGCTCGCCTCTTTCCATTCCAGATCGGCACAGCCGGGAAGGGATCGAATATGGGCCAGGACTGTCTCGATGCCCTCGACAGGGCCGGCGATGGTGCCGTTGATGCCTTCATGGGCCAGCAGGAGTGAGCCGGTGACGTGCGCGCTCAGACAGAGGTCCAACAGCGCTGGTTTCAGGGCGGCAGGATCGGCGAAGCGGGTGAAGTGGTACAGTGCGGCAATTCTGAACATGCTCGGCCCTTAGAACTCCCGGGCGCGCATTTCAAGAAAAACAATCAGTCTGACAATATCAAACTCGGTGAGACGCATGCCTGAAACTGGCCCGAAACGGCGCGTGAAACAGATCGAAAGTGGTTAAATTATCGTAAAGGCATTGGTTTCCAAGAATGTTTGCGCAGGTTAGACTGGACGGACAGGCGGCAGTAAGGAGCACAGAATGTCTCAGGCCCTGATTGTGATTGACGTGCAAAACGATTTTTGTTCGGGCGGGGCACTTGCGGTTCCCGATGGCGATGAGGTGGTCGCGCCGATCAATGATTTGATGCGCGATTTCGCAACGGTGATTCTGACCCAGGACTGGCATCCGGCGGGGCATTCTTCTTTTGCCTCGACACATGTTTCCAAGCATCCGTTTGACACAATCGAGATGTCCTATGGCAGTCAGGTGCTTTGGCCGGACCATTGTGTGCAGGGCAGTGCAGGTGCCGAATTCCACCCTGACCTTATTACCCGCGGTGATCTCATTCTGCGCAAGGGCTTTCGTTCGGTGGTGGATAGCTATTCCGCCTTCTTTGAAAATGATAAAAAGACAGCAACCGGGCTGGAGGGCTACCTGCGCAACAGAGGCATAACACGGCTGACATTGGCGGGGTTGGCAACTGATTTCTGCGTTGCATTCTCAGCTCTGGATGCGGCTAGGTTGGGCTTTGATGTAACGGTCGAGCTGCAGGCCTGCCGGGGCATTGACCTTGATGGATCTCTGGACAGGGCACTGGCCGATATGACGGCCGCCGGGGTGGGGTTAAAATAGCGGGTCATTTTAGGATTTTTGAAAGAGGCGGGCTGGTATTCCTGTGGTCTCAGGTGCGGGGACAAGGCGTAAGATGACCGAACAGGGCAGCAAGTCGGGCAAAAGCCCTCTGGCGCAGCATCACGACCAATATAGCCTGGACGGGTTGTTTCTGCGCTACTTGCGCGGCCAGATAAGAATTTTCTGGGCGAGAATGGGCTTTATCACTTTGGTCTGCCTGATGCTTGGCTCCATTGTCGCGCCCCAGGTTGGGATAACTGCGCTTCTGGTGGCGGGGATTGCGGAAATCGTCGATGGTCTGTGCTTGCGGTACGCCTATCAACGCATGCAGGCCGGAGAGTCCGGCCAGCGTTTTCGGCGCCTGACGACCGTCACGGCATTTCTGCAGGGTATTGCGATGTGCATTGGCGCAGCTGGCCCCTTCTGGGGCGCGCTGCTTCTGGGGCCGACGACTGCGCCGGTCTTCATGGATCCCCTTTTCACAGTCGGGCTCTTGGCCGGTGGGGCGATTAATGCGGGCCTGCTGCTCCCCTATCATCGCTGGGCGACCTATGCCCGGCTGATTTGCTATGCTACGGCGCCGATCCTGTTGCTGGTGGTGGGAGCCGTGAATGTGGAGCATATGGACTTCCAGCTGCAATTGGCTGGCCTGTTGGTGCTCTACGGGGCTTTGCTCTGGTACCTCATTTTTGTGGCGCGCAGCTTCGCGCACAGTCGCAGCATTCTTTTGACACAGGCCCTGCAACAACAGGAGCTTGAGGGCGCCTACCAGCGTCTTTTGGATCAACAGGCTGAGGCAAGAAAGCTGGCACTGGTTGCTCGCCACGCCAATGACAGCATTCTTCTGGTCGACAAAAGCGGCAAGGTGCAATGGGTGAACGAGGCTTTCACCCAAATAACCGGCTATCGTTTCAACGAAGTCCTAGGGCATGATCCCGGTACATTCCTGAACCATCCGGACACCGACCTTCAGGCGATCCAGGCGATTAATGACGGGCGTCGCGACGGGCGACCGTTCCGAGTTGAAATCCTGAACAAGCACAAAGATGGTAGCGGTATTTGGCTGGAGACCAATCAGGTCCCGATCCTGGACCAAGACGGTGGCTCGATGTCCTATATTGCCATCGAACGGGATATCACCGCTGCGAAACAGAATGCCCAACACCTAGAGGAAGCCCGCACTGCAGCCGAGGAAGGCGACCGCGCCAAGTCCGATTTTCTGGCCACCATGAGCCATGAAATCCGCACACCCATGAACGGTGTCATCGGTATGGCGCAGCTGCTCGAAGAGACAAGACTGGACGCCGAGCAACAGCTCTATGCCGATACTATTCTCAGCTCCGCGCGCACGCTTCTGGCGCTGATCAATGACATTCTGGATCTGTCGAAACTGGATGCCGGAGAGATAACGCTAAACCCCTGCGATTTTGATCTTCACCGCTGCTTTGAGGAAACCATCCGCTTGCTGCGCGCTCAGGCTGAAATCAAAGGGCTGGAGCTGATCTTTGAACGCGATGCGGATGTGCCACAGTTCCTGCATGGTGATGATCATCGCCTGCGTCAGATTTTGATCAATCTGGTGGGGAATGCCATCAAGTTCACTGAAAAAGGCAGGGTCAAGATCAGCCTTGAGGCAGAGACGGATACGGATGGGTCCGTGCTCCTCACCTGTGCGATTGCTGACACTGGGATCGGCATTGCAACTGAGATGCTCACGGGGATTTTCGAACGCTTCTCTCAAGCAGATGCTGCAATCAGCCGCCGCTTTGGAGGATCTGGGCTGGGTCTGGCGATTTCGCGCCGTCTGGCCGAAGCCATGGGAGGGCGAATCGCTGTCACGTCTCAACTAGGTGCCGGGTCTTGCTTTACCATTGCTTTGCCGTTTGAAACTGCCAGCGGTGCTCAGATCTTACCAGCGGTTGAAGCTGTAGGTGAGCGACCCGCGGTTGAAACTGCAAATGACAGAACAGAAGTCGAAGCCGTATGCAAAAGTGATGACACAGAACTGGACGGAATGCGGGTATTGGTAGCAGAGGACAATCGGGTCAACCGGTTGTTGGTGCAGAAATTCCTGAAGAATGCGCCGATTGAGCTCGAATTCGCCAAGGATGGTGCCGAAGCAGTGGATTTGGCCAAAAGATTTGCGCCGGACATCATCCTCATGGATATCAGTATGCCGGTCATGGATGGTCTGGAAGCAACCCATATCATTCGATCTTCAGCGCACGCCCAACCGGTGATCATAGCCCTTACAGCAAATGCCTTTGACACGGATCGTGAGGCCTGTCTGGCGGTGGGCATGAATGAATTTGTCACCAAGCCCGTCAACCGAAACCAGTTGTTGCAAGTGCTAAGAGACTATAGCCATCCCGCCCGCAGCCAACGAACCGGTTGAATCCCTTGCCCCGGTGCCGTGCCTGTCCTATCAATTCTTGAAGCAACTTGCATGAGGTCGCCGGTGGATATCGCAACCCGCGTCTACAATCACAAATGGAAGATCGACCCGATCATCCGATCCCTGATTGATACCGATTTTTACAAACTGCTGATGTGTCAGTCGGTGTTTCGCAACAAGCCGGACACCAATGTGACCTTCTCTTTGATCAACCGATCTACCAAGATCCCGCTGGCGCGGCTGATCGACGAGGGCGAGCTGCGTGAGCAGTTGGACCATATCCGCTCTTTGTCGCTGTCGCGCGGTGAAAGCACTTGGCTGCGGGGCAATACCTTTTACGGAAAGCGGCAGATGTTTCGCCCCGATTTCATGGAATGGTTCGAAGGCCTGCGCCTGCCGCCCTATCACCTGGAGCGTAAGGGCGATCAGTATGAGCTGACCTTTGAGGGCAAATGGCACGAGGTCATGCTCTGGGAGATCCCGGCGCTGGCGGTCTTGATGGAGCTGCGCTCTCGTGCAGTGCTGAATGACATGGGCCGGTTTGAACTGCAGGTGCTTTATGCCCGAGCAATGACGCGGGTCTGGGAAAAGATCGAACAGCTGCGTGATGTTGATGGCCTAAGCATTGCCGATTTCGGTACCCGGCGGCGGCATGGGTTCCTTTGGCAAGACTGGTGCGTGCAGGCGATGCGCGAAGGTCTGGGGGCAAAATTTACCGGCACCTCGAATTGCCTGATCGCGATGAAGCGCGAGGTCGAGGCGATCGGCACCAATGCACACGAGCTGCCGATGGTCTATTCGGCGCTGGCAGCAGATGATGCGACCTTGGCGCGAGCCCCCTATGATGTACTGTCCGATTGGCATGATGAACACGAGGGCAACCTGCGTATCATCTTGCCTGACACCTATGGTACCAAGGGCTTTCTGGATCACGCGCCCGACTGGCTGGCAGGCTGGACCGGCATCCGTATCGACAGCGGTGATCCGGCAACGGGTGCCGAAATTGCAATCAAATGGTGGCAGGACCGCGGCGAAGATCCGAGCCAGAAACGTGTGATCTTTTCTGACGGACTGGACGTGGAAAAAATCATCGAACTACATCAGCAGTTTTCTGGCCGCACCAAGGTATCCTTTGGCTGGGGTACTTTGCTGACAAATGATTTTCGCGGGCTTGTCCCTGGGGACGGGCTGGCACCATTTTCGCTGGTCTGCAAAGCCATTTCAGCCAATGGCTGTCCGACGGTCAAACTATCCGATAATCCGGAAAAGGCGATGGGACCAGCGACAGAGATTGCACGCTACAAACGTGTCTTTGGCGTCGGCGAGCAGGTCAGGCAAGAGGTTGTTGTCTGACGCTGGTCTTGCCACAAACCAGAAAACAGGGGCTCCCGCGCGTCTCCGTTGCATAGAAATGCCACAGATCCCCTTGGGCCGGGCAGGCCGCGCCAAAGGCGCGGCCTGCCCCCCCGCGACGCGCTTGCGCGGCGCAAAACCTCAGGCGGCGTTACTTTCCAAAGCGCCTCTTTAGCCGTGATGGGCCGCTACGGTTTTTAGCTGTGAAAACCCATAGAGTGCTTCAAAGCCCTTTTCGCGGCCATGGCCGGATTTCCCAACACCCCCAAATGGCAGCTCAACCCCGCCACCGGCACCATAATTGTTGAGAAAGACCTGGCCAGCACGCAACTTCTTGGCCAGTCGCATCTGGCGGGCGCCGTCGCGGGACCAGACACTGGCCACAAGCCCATATTCGGTGGCATTGGCGATCTGCAGCGCCTCTTCTTCAGTATCAAAGGGGATCAGGACCTGGACCGGGCCAAAGATTTCATCCCGAGCCAAAGCATGATCTGCAGGGACATCTGCAAACAGGCTGGGGCGGACATAGGCGCCTGTCGCGGGGGCTTGGTCGACGATGCGCCCTGTGGCCGCCAGTTCCAGATCCGCCCCCTTCTTTAGAAACCCTTCGACGATCTCTTTCTGCCGGTTTGAGATCAGCGGCCCAAGGCGTAGATCCTCGCTGGCGGGGCCGACGGTCAGTTCGGCATAGGCGGCTGACATGCGTTGCTTGACCTCGTCATAGACACCGCGCTGGACCAGAATACGCGAGGAGGCAGAGCAGGTCTGACCGGCATTTTGTATGCCGGCATTGACCAGAAACGGCAGGGCCGCATCCAGATCGGCATCGTCGAACACCAGCTGAGGGGATTTCCCGCCCAACTCCAGCGTGACGGGGATCACATTCTTGCCAGCAGCCTGCTGGACCAGTGCACCGGTGGCGACAGACCCGGTAAACGAGATATGGTGCACCCCAGAATGCGCGGTCAACGCAGCGCCAGCTTCGGCACCAATGCCCGGCACCACGTTTAGCGCCCCGGCCGGCAGCCCTGCCTCCATGGCGATATGGGTAAAGGCCAGTGCTGTGAGGCAGGCCTCTTCGGCGGGTTTCAGCACACAAGCATTGCCCATGGTCAGTGCCGCCCCGACAGACCGGCCGATGATTTGCATCGGGTAGTTCCAGGGCACGATATGACCGGTTACCCCATGCGGTTCGCGCAGTGTATAAACCGTGTAGCCGTCCAGATAGGGAATGGTTTCGCCATGCACCTTGTCAGCGGCCCCGCCATAAAACTCGCAATAGCGCGCCAGCGCTACGGCGTCGGCACGTGCCTGGGTTAGGGGTTTGCCCACATCGATCGCCTCTATGGCAGCGAGTTCATCCACCCGCTCCAACACTAGTTGGCCGATACGGGTCAGGATGCGGCCCCGATCCAGGGCCGTCATCCGACCCCATTCACCATTGAGCGCGGCCTCCGCGGCCTGTACTGCCGCATCAATGTCAGGGGCACCGCCGCGGGCGATTTCACAGAGCGCGCTGCCATCAGACGGGTTCACCAATGGCAGGGTTTCACCGCCAGCTGCGGGTCGCCATTGACCGCCAATCAGGCAGAGGGTCGGGTCGAACCAGATCGGGTTTGCATCAGTCATTTTGTCGTCCTGGCATTTTGTGGTCCTGCAATGTCAAATGTGTAGCTTTTGGTCTGATGTTCGGTGAACGGCGCACCTTCGCGCAGCTCACGCACGCCGGGCAGAATGCTAAGACAGGTGCCCCAGAAGGCCAGTGCGTGCTTTGAATGGGCCGAAATCCCCATGCGCCACCGGCCAGGGAATTCCTGTAGCAACAGCCGAGCGGCCTCTTGCCCCAAGCCCTGTCGACGGTGCTGCGCCGAGATGGAAAACTCCGTCAGCTCGCGGCGATCATCCGGCAGGTTCAGCACCAACGCAAAGCCGATACGGGTCGCGCCATTTCGGATCCAGAAGGCGGTTACGTCTTTGCGGTGCAGCATCTGGCTGGCCCGTTCGGTGACATCTATGCGCGCCGTCGGGGCGACCTCGTTGAAATAGGGGGCCAGAACCGAGGCGAGCATTGTCTGTTCGCGCGGCATGATCAGGGAAAGAGAGACCTTTGATGCCGTGCTCATGCCGCCCCCAGATCGATTTCGGGCAGCACCGGGGCGGCCGCAATCAGGGCTTGGGTATAGGGGTGTTGCGGGGAGGAGAAGATCGCCTCGGTCGCGCCCGCTTCGACGATTTCGCCCTTTTGCATCACCAGGCAGCGATCAGTAATGGTGCGCACCACGCTGAGATCATGACTGATGAACAGATAGCTGAGGGCATAGGCCTCACATAGCTCTGCCAGCAGATCGAGGATCTGGGCGCGCACCGAGACATCCAGCGCCGAGACGGCTTCGTCAAACAGGATCAGTTCCGGGCGGGTGATCAGGGCGCGGGCAATGGCGATGCGCTGGCGCTGGCCGCCGGAAAACTGGTGGATGTATTTCTGTGCGTCTTCGGGCTGCAACCCCACCGCCCGCAAGGTTTCGGTGATCAGATCACTGCGGGCGGAACCCTGTGGCGGATCGCTCAAAATATGGAAGGGTTCGGTGATCAGTTTGTCCACCCGGTGGCGTGGGTTGAAGCTGCCAAAGGGGTCCTGAAACACCACCTGCATCTTGCGGCGGATTTCTGAGTTTTGGGTCGTGGTGATGGGGGTGCCATCCAGCAGAATTTCACCGCCCTGAAGCGGCTCTAGCCCCAAAATGGCCCGAGTTAGGGTCGATTTTCCACAGCCTGACTCACCCACCAGTCCCAGACGCTCGCCACGATAGAGGGTGAAAGAGACATCTTTGACGGCCCGAAACTGCTTTGGTTTTGCAAACAGTGTCTCACGTGGCAAGGGGTAGTCCCGTATCGCGCCCCTGACCTCCAGCAGCGGTTGCGGTGCCGGAGGTTCCGGCAAGGTCACCTGATGGCTCGAGGCGGCAAACAACATCTTTGTGTAGGGATGCTGCATATCGCGCAAAAGTACCTGTGTAGAGCCTGTTTCCACGACCTCGCCATGGCGCATGACCACGATGCGATCGGCGAGATTAGCAACAACCGCCAGGTCATGGGTGATGATCAGCAGCCCCATGTCAAACTCGTGCACCAGATCGCGCAGCAGATCCAAAATCTGCGCCTGGGTGGTGACATCCAGCGCCGTTGTTGGTTCATCCGCGATCAACAGCTTGGGGCGCAGGGCGATGGCCATGGCAATGACCACCCGCTGGCGTTGGCCGCCGGACAGCTCATGCGGGTAGCGCGACAGGGGAAAGCGATCCGCAGACAGGCCAACACGATCCAGCAACGAGCGTGTGCGGGTGCGGGCCTGATCCGCTGGCATGGCCTTGTGGATCAGGATGGTCTCCATCACCTGATCGCCGATTGTCTTGACCGGATTCAGCGCCGTCATGGGTTCTTGAAACACCATGCCGATACTTGCCCCGCGCAGGGTGCACATCTGCGCTTCGTTCTGGGTCAGCAGATCTGTGCTCTCAAGCATGATCTTGCCGCTGGCCATGGCTGTCTCGGGCAGCAACCCCATAACTGAAAAGGCGGTCATCGACTTGCCAGAACCACTTTCACCAGTGACGGCGACGATTTCACCGGGGGCGACTGCGAGCGACACAGCTTTGAGAATGGCATGGCTGCCGATCCGCAGTGACAGGTTTGATATCTGAAGCAGGCTCATCAGCGCGATACCCTCAGCTTTGGGTCCAGCCAGTCGCGCAGGCCGTCTCCCATCAGGTTGAGACCCAGCACCGTCAGAATGATGGCAGAGCCAGGGATCAGCGCCAGATGGGGCGCAAAGCTGACCATGGTCTGGGCATCGGCCAGCATACGGCCCCAGCTGGGCGTGGGAGGCTGTGCGCCAAGCCCCACATAAGACAGGCCTGCCTCGGCCAGAATGCCAAGCGAGAACTGAATGGTGCCCTGCACGATCAGCAGATTGGCGACATTTGGCAGGATATGTTCGGCTGAAATACGGGCAGCGCCTTTGCCGGAGACGCGTGCCGCCAGAATGAACTCGCGCGCCCAGAGCGACAGGGCTGCACCGCGGGTGATACGGGCAAAGACGGGGATGTTGAAAATGCCGATGGCGATGATGGCGTTCACGGCCCCGGCGCCAAAAATGGCGGTGATCAGGATCGCAATCACCAGCGAGGGAAAGGCAAAGACCAGATCGTTGGCGCGCATGATCACCTCATCCAGCCAGCTGCCTTGTTGTGCCGCTGCTGTCAGGCCCAGCGGGATACCGATCCCCATGCCGATGCCCACGGCCACCAGTGCTACGGCAATGGAGGTGCGCGCACCGACCATGATCATGGAAAAGATATCGCGACCAAAGTGATCGGTGCCAAGCCAGTGCAGACCGTTGGGGCGTTGCAGTTTGGCCGGAATATCCATCGCCGTGTGATCAAAAGGGGTCCAGAAGAACGAGACCAGGGCCGCCAGCACCACCAGCGATGACAGCACAGTGCCCAAGAGAAGGTTGCGGCTCATGTGCGGCTCCTCAGGCGGGGATCGACCAGCGCATAGGTCAGATCGACCAGGAAATTCACGCTGATCACGGCAAAGACCAGGATCATCACCACCGATTCCACCACGATCAGATCGCGTGACGAAATTGCCTGAAACACCAGCCGTCCAAGGCCGGGCAGGAAAAACACTTGTTCGATGATGATGGCCCCTGCCAGCAAAAAGGAAAACTGTAGCCCGATGATGGTCAATACCGGAATCATCGCATTGCGCAGCCCGTGCCGCCACAGAGCCTGACGGCGCGTCAGCCCCTTGGCGCGGGCGGTGCGCATGAAATCTTCTCCCAGGATATCCAGCAGGGCGGACCGCATGACGCGGGCCAGAATGGCGGCTTGCGGTAGCGCCAGCGCGATTGCGGGCAGGGTGAGGGAATGAATGGCGGTGCCAAATCCCTTGTCCCAACCGGCAAAGCCGCCCGCGCCGAACCAGCGCAGATTGATGGCAAAGATGAGCACCAGGATCATGGCAAACCAGAAATTCGGCACCGCCACGCCCAGTTGGGTCGCCCCCATGACGGCCATGTCACCGGCCTTTCCCCGTCGCGCAGCGGCATAGATGCCAGCCGGAAAGGCAATCAACGTGGATAGCGCCAGCGCATAAAGCGCTAGCGGCAGCGATACCCACATACGGTCTGCAATCATGCCAGCCACGGGCGTGCGATAAGTATATGACATGCCAAAGTCGCCCGTCACCATGCCGCCAATCCAGGCGAGATAGCGCTGGGCCTTGCTTTGGTCGAGACCCAGCTCGGCGCGCAGGGCGGCCACGGTATCGGGTTCGGCATTGATCCCAAGCATGAAGGACGCGGGATCTCCCGGTGCCACCTCGATGACAAAGAAGATCACCAGCGAGGCAACGGCGAGGCTGAGTAGTAGCGACAGACCGCGTTTGAGGGCATAGCGAAGCATGGGTGTCAGATCAGCTGGCGTCGCGTAGGTAGTCTGCGTCGCTGACATGTTCCAGCCAGTCTGCGGCAGAGCCGTCCACCTCTTCCTGCAGGGCCAGGTGGACCATGCCGCACTCCGGTGCGGCCCCGTGCCAATGCTCTACATCGGCGGGGATCCAGATCGTGTCACCCGGCTGCATGTATCGTGGGGCTTCGTTACGCATCCCGATCAGCCCGGTGCCCTGCAGAATATGCAGGGTTTGTCCCAATGGATGGGTATGCCAGGCCGTGCGCGCGCCGGGCTCAAAACTGACACGCAGCGCGTTCAGCCGGGCAGGGGATTGCGCTGAGATGATAGGATCCATCCAGACCGTGCCCGTGAACCATTGGGCCGGGGCTTGGCGGCTGGGGCGCGATCCTGCCGGATAGAAATCAATCATTGAATTTGTCCTGAAAAGAGGGGTGAGCCGGGCGCAAATATGTTCGCGCCCGGCAGCAATGAGAATTGTTTTATTCAGCCCAGCTGACGGCTGTCAGATCGGTTGCCTGTGTGGGGGCATTGGCCCAAAGCCCCTGCAATCCTGTTTTGGCCACGCTGAGAGAGGCCAGTTGGAACAGGTAGCCATTCACATAGTCCTTTGAGATGGTTTCCTGCGCTTCTTGCAGCATGGCGGTGCGCTGATCGGGGTCGGTAGTGGCGTTGAGTTTGGCCATCAACGCCTGGAAATCTGCGTTGTCATACTGGAAGTAGTATTCCGGTCGGGCATATATGCCGATGTCCATGGGTTCGGTATGGCTGACGATAGTCAGGCCAAAATCCTTGCCGCGGAACACGGTTTCCAACCACTGGGCCCATTCCACATTGATGATCTCGGCCTTGATGCCGACCTGCGCCAGCTGGGCCGCGATGATTTCACCGCCGCGTCGCGCATAAGATGGTGGCGGCAGATGCAGCGTGGTTTCGAACCCATCCGCAAGACCCGCTTCGGCCAGCAGCGCTTTGGCGCGGGCGGGATCAAAAGCGGACCCGGCGGTCAGGTCTTTGTAGGCCGGGTTGTGCGGCGCAAAATGGGTGCCGATCGGGGTGCCGTAGCCGAACATGGCCCCATCGATGATGGCCTGACGGTCGATGGCATGGGCTAGAGCTTCACGCACGCGGACATCATCAAACGGTGCTTGCTTGTTGTTGGTGGACAGGATGGTCTCACCTTCAGTCGATCCAACCAGCACCTGGAACCTTGGGTCAGCGTCGAACTGCGGCAGGTTTTCTGGGGCAGGAAAGCCGGAAAACGCATCGATATCTTCTGCCATCATGGCCGCAAAGGCCGCAGTTGGGTCTGAGATGAACTTGAAGGTCGCGCCATCAAGATGCGCCGGTGTGCCCCAGTAGTTGGCGTTCTTTTCCAGATCGATTCGGTCGCCCTGTACCCAGCCGGAGAACTTGAACGCGCCGGTGCCCACGGGTGTGGTTTTGATATTGTCGATGCTTTCAGGCGCGACGATGACAGCATCGCCCCAGGCCAGATTGAACAACATGTTGCCGTTGGCTTTGCTGAGGGTCACTTTGACGGTGGCAGGGTCAACAACATCGACGCTGGCGATATCGGCAAACAGTGCCTTTTGCGCATTTGTGCTGTCTTCGGCGCGCGCACGATCCAGCGAGAATTTCACATCCTCTGCATCCATCGAACTGCCATCATGAAAGGTGACACCTGTGTTCAGGTGGAATGTATAGACAAGGCCATCGGCTGAGATATCCCAGCTTTTGGCCAGGCCCGCTACCACAGATCCGTCGCCCATGAAGCGGGTCAGACCTTCGAAGACATTGGAATAAAGCACCTGATCAATGGCGCCGGCAGCGGCGCTGGTCGGATCCAGATGAGGGGGTTCCAGCTGCAGTCCGATGGTGACGTTTTCCTTGGCAAAGGCAGCCCCGGCCATCAGGGCCAGCGTCGAACTGGCGGCAAAAATGATTGTTCTGAATGTCATCTCATAACTCCCTGTCTGCGAAAATCCCCTGTTGCCGGGGTCTTAATACCAAGTGTTTCCTCTTTTCCGTGAGGTAATCAAGGGGAGCGGGACATTTCGCGCACTGGAAGCACGCGGCGTTAGTTGCTAGGCGTGCGCAAGCCGTACGAAACCAGGGAAAATCATGAGCGCGAACACTCAGACCCCCGCAATCACCGCAGGGGATATCCTTGCTCTGAAGGGTAAACAGCCAATCGTCAGCCTGACGGCCTATACAACGCCTATGGCGCAGATGATGGACGCGCATTGCGACTTTGTCCTTGTCGGCGACAGTGTCGGCATGGTGCTTCATGGGCTTCCGTCGACGCTGGGCGTGACCATGGAGATGATGATTCTGCACGGACAGGCCGTTGCGCGCGGACTATCCCGTGCAATGCTGGTGATCGACATGCCCTTTGGGTCCTACGAAGAAGGCCCGGAGCAGGCGTTTCGCAATGCGGCCCGCCTGATGCGCGAAACCGGCGCGGCGGCGGTCAAGCTGGAGGGTGGCGTCGAGATGGCTTCGACCATCCGGTTTCTGGTGGCACGCGGCATCCCGGTGATGGGCCATGTTGGTCTCACACCGCAGTCGATCAACACGCTTGGTGGTTACAAGGTACAGGGCCGCGCTGAAGGTGGCGCACAGGTGCTGGACGGCGCACGCGCCGTGGCTGAGGCTGGTGCCTTTGCGGTCGTGCTGGAAAAAGTGCCACAGGTGCTGGCGGATGAGATCACGGCCGCCGTGCCCATCCCGACCATTGGCATCGGGGCCTCGGCCGGCTGTGATGGGCAAGTCTTGGTGGTGGATGACATGCTGGGGCTGTTCACCGCCTTCAAACCAAAGTTTGTAAAACGCTACGGTGATCTTGGCGTGCAGGCCGAAGCGGCGATTGCCGAATATGCCGCAGAAGTGCGCGCGCGGCTCTTCCCTGCGGCGGAACATGTTTTTGCCGATCAGGCGCCTTCCAAGACTTCTCCCAAGGATTGACGCCAGCCATGACTGCTCCGATTATTCGCCGTCTCGCTGATCTGCGGGCCATACATCGTAATTGGATCCGCGCCGGAGAGGTCGTCGGCGTGGTGCCCACGATGGGTGCTTTGCACGCAGGCCATCTGTCATTGGTCGAGGCTGCAAAGGCCGCCTGTGACCGGGTCATTGTGACGATCTTTGTCAATCCAAAGCAATTCAATTCACCCGAGGATTTGGCCAATTATCCGCGTACCGAACATGCGGATGCGGATAAGCTCAGCCCCTATGGTGTCGACGTGATCTATGTGCCCGACCCGGAAGAGGTCTATCCGTCGGGTTTTGCCAGCAGTGTTACGGTCGCAGGCGTGACGGATGTGATGGAAGGGGCCAAGCGGCCCGGGCATTTTGACGGGGTTGCCACGGTGGTGGCAAAATTGTTCCTTCAAACGGGTGCCCATCAGGCGTTTTTTGGCGAAAAAGACTACCAGCAACTGTTGGTGGTGCGCCGGATGGCGCGGGATCTGGATATCCCGATCGAGGTCATTGGCTGTCCGACAGTGCGCGAAGCCTCTGGTCTGGCGATGTCGTCGCGAAACATGCGCCTGTCCGACGCGGCCCTGGTGCAGGCAGGCAAGTTGCATCCTATTTTGATGCGACTTGCCTCGGACCTGGCAGCCGGTGGCAACTTTGACGACCTGGTGGGGCCTGCGAAGGCTGACATTGCCGCAGCAGGGTTTGATGAGATCGAATACCTGTCGCTGTGCGCGGCTGACGATCTGCGCCCATTGAACAATGCGGTGTGTCCGGCGCGGCTCTTTGTGGCCGCCTGGTTGGAAGGCGTGCGCCTGATCGATAATGTGGCCGTTGAACCAGCGGCAAAGTAGCAGCCTAACTAACTTTTTAGTAAGGGCTGGTCGCGCCGCATATTTCATGTCTAAACTCGTGCCTTGAGGAGAATTATCACGGGGGGCGGGACATGACCTATATTCTGGCAATCGACCAGGGCACCACTTCGACGCGGGCGATTTTGTTTGACGCCCAGATGCAGGCTGTGGCGACGGCCCAGCGGGAATTTGCGCAGCATTTCCCCCAGGCTGGCTGGGTCGAACATGACCCGGAAGATCTGTGGGAGACCACTGTATCGACTTGTCGCCAAGTATTAGCAGACAAAGGGGTGACGGCAGGAGATCTTGCCGGGATCGGTATCACCAACCAGCGCGAAACGACGGTGGTTTGGGACAGGGCCAGTGGTAAGGCAATCCACAACGCCATCGTCTGGCAGGATCGCCGCACTGCGGATCACTGCGAGGTGCTGCGCGCTGGCGGTCACGAGGCGATGATCCGCCACAAAACCGGTCTGTTGCTGGACCCGTATTTTTCGGGAACCAAGGTAAAATGGATTCTCGATGCGGTGCCGGATGCGCGGGCGCGGGCGGCACGCGGTGAGCTGCTTTTTGGCACTGTCGACAGTTTCCTGATCTGGCGGCTGACGGGTGGGGCTGCGCATGTCACCGATGCCACCAATGCCTCGCGGACCATGCTCTATGATATCCGTGAGGGCGCCTGGAGTGCCGAGATTTGCGCCCTGCTGGATGTACCGATGCAGATGCTGCCAGAGGTGCAGGATTGTGCAGCTCATTTCGGCACCACGACGTCGGACATCCTCGGGGCAGAGGTGCCCATTCTTGGGGTTGCGGGGGATCAGCAGGCGGCCACGATTGGCCAGGCCTGTTTTGCGCCAGGGATGATGAAATCCACCTATGGAACGGGCTGCTTTGCGTTGCTGAATACGGGCAACGCGCCGGTCGTTTCAAAGAACCGCATGCTTACCACCGTGGCTTACCAGCTGAATGGCAAACCCACCTATGCGCTGGAGGGCTCGATTTTCATTGCCGGCGCTGCGGTGCAGTGGTTGCGCGATGGGCTTGGCATCATAAAAACCGCCGCCGAGACCGGCGATCTGGCGCCGCAGGCGGATCCCGGCCAGGATGTGCTGTTGGTGCCGGCTTTTACCGGGCTTGGTGCACCCTACTGGCAGCCGGACTGTCGCGGCGCTGTCTTTGGACTGACCCGTAGTTCGGGCCCTTCTGAGTTTGCCCGCGCGGCGCTACAAAGCGTAGCCTATCAGACCCGCGATTTATGGGAAGCGATGCGAGCGGACTGGCAGGGCGAAACACATGTCACCCTTCGCGTGGACGGCGGCATGAGCGGTAGCGACTGGACCATGCAGAGCCTGTCGGATCTGTTGGGGGCTGCAGTAGATCGCCCTAAAATGCAGGAAACTACAGCATTGGGTGCGGCCTGGCTGGCTGGGATGCAGGCAGGGATCTACCCGGATCAAGAGGGTTTTGCTGCGACCTGGGCTCTGGATCGCCAGTTTACACCGCAGATGGATGCGGATCTGCGCGAGGCGGCCTACGCGCGTTGGCAGCGGGCTGTGCAGGCTACTATCGGCGTCTAGTCATCAGTCCTTAACAAGACCAAGAGCGGGGGGCTCCCGCGCCCGCAGGTCATTCGGCTTAACGCCGATTGACCTTGGCGGCCTTGGGCATGGCGCCGCGCTCACGCGCGGCGCGGTTGTGTCGCTGACTGGGCTGGCTGCAGAACGCACGCCGCGCGGCAGCGCGGCGCCGGGCCCAACGGGAAGAGAGCCTGCAAGGCTCGATGACGGGCGGGAGCGCTACGGCTGCCGTTTATAGCGTGCTCCAGCTGCGATGGTCGGCCTGCGGGCATTCAGCTCTTCGATGGAAAAACCAGCGATGGACTTATAGCGCGCCGCATGGGCGGCCAGGTCTGTTGCCGGTATGACGTCTTCAATATCGTTGTAATCACCCTGGCATAGATCCTCCACTTGCTGCAGCACGGCATCTGGTCCTTTGCCGGCGCGATTGGTCTGCCCAATTGCTGTGGCCACTGGGCGTACCTCTGATTCGTAGTGGGTAAGTGCCTCCTCGGTGAGGCCTTTTTCCAAAAAGCTCGCCCCCAGCACACGCGCGTCCAGAATGGCCTGACTGGCTCCGTTTGAGCCAACCGGATAGGTTGGATGGGCCGCATCCCCCATCAGAGTGACAGGGCCGACCTGCCAATGCGGTAAGGGATCGCGATCCACCATCGGATATTCATAGACGGTCTCTGCCCCCTGGATGAGCGCCGGAACATCGATCCAGTCAAAGCGCCAATCCAAGAAATCGGGCAGGAAATCATTGATATCCGCCGCCCGGTTCCAATCTTCCTTCTTCCACGGGGTCGCGGGATCAAAGCTCTTTTCCGCGATCCAGTTGATTGTAGCGGTGCCATCCGGGCTGGTACGCGAAATCGGATAGGCCACCAGACGCAGGGCGTCATGGCCGATCATCACCATTGCAGCCTCGCCCTTCCATGGCCGTGTCCTGGTTGTGGCACGCCACAGGATGCGGCCGTTCCATATGGGTTCGCCTTCGGTTGGATACATCTGCCGCCGCAGGGCCGAATGAATGCCGTCAGCGGCAATGATCAGCCGGGCAGACTGACGCGAGCCATCGGCCAGCAGCAAATCAGCGCCTGTCTCATGGGTTTGGAACCCAACGGCTCGTGCGCCTGTGGTGATGCAATCGGGACCGGCCCGTGACACCAACGCTTGGTAAAGCATCATCTGCAAGGCGCCACGATGGACAGAGAACTGCGGCCAAGCATAGCCGGCCGCCATACCGCGGGGCTCTTCCCAGATCGTTTTGCCGAGTTTGGAATAGAACCCGAGCTGCTGTGTCCGGATGCCAATCTGTTCAAGTTCGGCCTCAAGCCCGAGATCAAACAATTCACGAACCGCATTGGGTTGCAGATTGATCCCGACACCCATGGGCTTCAGCTCAGCGGCAGACTCGTAGATGTGAAAGGGCACACCAATCTGGTGCAGGGTCAATCCGAGACTGAGCCCGGCGATGCCGCCACCGGCAATGATCACTGACATAATAAGTATGCCTCCTAAATTATCAGATACAGAAAACCACGTTGGGTCCTGGCAAAGCAAGGGAAAAGAAGATCAGGACCGGCGCTGTCTGGACCGGCGCTGTCAGGTTTTGGAGGCGATGATCAAATCAGGGCCAAATATCACGTCGGCATATTTGTGAAGATAAATCTTGAGCCACGGGGTAAAGCGTTCGGGATGGCGCTGCACTTCGGCCAGGAGGTCATGATAGTCCATCCAGCGCGTTTCCATGACTTCATCCGGATTGGGGGAAGGGGTCAGTGGACGATGGCTGTGGGCCAGAAACACGTCCACAACTTCGTGTTCGATCATGCCATGGCCGACATCGGCGCGATATTCCAGTTGATGACGAAACTCTGGATAGAGCCCCTTGATGCCCAGTTCTTCTTCCATGCGCCGCACCGCACAGGCCGAAGAGGCCTCTTGCCACATCGGGTGGGTGCAGCAGGTATTCGCCCAAAGCCCAGGGGTATGATACTTTCCCAAGGCCCGGCGCTGCATCAGAATCTTCACACCTTTGACCACAAAAACCGAGACGGCCTTGTGCTTTAGCCCCTGTTCATGAGCCAGAAGCTTCTCCACTGGTGTCAGTTCGCCGTTCACCCAGGCCGGGATCAAATGGGGCATTCCGGGTCCATGATCAGGCTACCGTTCATTCGCAGCCTGCCTTGGCTAGCGCGAGACGGGATGCAAAGCAACTACGCGAAAGGCCGCGCCCCTGAAGGCACGGCCCAAATTGCCCGATTCTCGAACAGCAAACAGTTTCGGCCTAAAAACCAGGCCCGGATTTGCAGCAACCGGTGTACCTTAATCGGAAGCAGCTTCTTCTGTCGCCTCAGTGCCTTCAGCCTCGGCCTCTTCGGCTTCGACGACTGGACCGTGGTTGGCCAAGAAGGCATAGATGTCTTCGGCGCCCTTTTTCAGCTTGAAGGACATTTTGGATTTGGCCTTGCTGTCATCCAGGTGTTCACGCAGAAAGCCGCGCGGATCAGTGGTGTAGGCGGCAAATGTTTCTTCGTCCCAGACCAGGCCTCCTTCGCCAGCAGCAACCAGATCCTTGCCATATTTGAAGCCTTCATAGGTTCCGGCGGTACGGCCAACGATCCCCCAGAGATTGGGGCCAGTCTTGCCACCTTTAACGATTTTTTCACCTGTGTCCGAGGTCACGGCATGACAGGATTTGCACTTGTTGAAGCCCTTTTGCCCCTTTTCCGGGTCACCCTCGGCAAAGGCGGGGGCGGCCAGTAGGCCAAGGATTGCAGCGGTCAGGACGGTTTTCATAAGCTTGCTCCGGTTTTGAGTTGGCTAGGGCAAATACGTGCCCATTTTTGGGTATAGTCAATAGATGTTTTCGCCACATGAACGTGACATGTTTGTCAGGCGCCTTTCAGGCGCTGTTCTTCCAATCTAGCCCGGTCTCCAGCAGGGCAAGAGATCTTTTTCTTCTGGGGTTGCGTGAAAGACAGCCCGCGCGATTGCCCGGCTGAGACACAGGGCTGCGACATGGCCAATATGGCCAAGCTCTGCTTCGGGCTGCGCAAGTGGCCTAGAGCCGGTGCTGGCGGCAAAGACGAGATCGCCGTCGCCGGGCGAATGGGCGGGAACAGTGGCACGGCCGATGCCGTCATGGGCTGCCGTTGCCACGCGCAGACATTGCGCTTTGGTGAGGTCGGCGTCAGTGGCGACGATAGCGATGGTAGTATTGCCGCGTTCGGTCGGGAGATCCCCCGCTGCGGCCAGATCTCGCATCGCCTGCATCTTGCGGCTGTCGAGATGACGCCCCAACCCGCTGGCCGGATCCGGCCCCAATCCGCCGAATTCGCCGTCTACTTCAAAAGGGGCGGCCCAGAAATGGCGCGCGCCCGGTGTCGTCACGCTGCCCATCGGGTTTGCTGCGACAAGGGCGCCGACCGTGACACCGCTTTCCAGTACAAAGGAAGCCGAGCCCAGCCCGCCTTTCAGCATCGCTGTCAAAGCGCCTGTTCCAGCCCCGTGACTGCCCAGTTCAAACTCTTCGGATACAGCGTCAAAGGCGGCACGACCCAGGGCCCGGTAGGGGTTGCTCTGCCAGGACTTGTCGCCGCCGTTCAACAGATCGAACAAGATAGCGCCGGGGACGAGCGGGATGATAGCAGGGCCAAGCGCAAAGCCGCGCCCCTGTGCGCGCAAACCGTCGACGACGCCCGAACAGGCATCCAACCCGAAGGAAGAGCCACCAGACAACACCAGAGCATCAATCTTTGCCACGGATTTATCCGGAGCCAGAAGATCCGTCTCTCGGGTGCCGGGTGCTCCGCCCATGACATGGACCGATGCGGTCAGCGGCGTCTCGCCCAAAAGCACAGTGCTGCCGGATTTCAGAGCCGAGTCCTGTGCGCTGCCGACCAAAAGGCCGGGCACATCGGTAATCAGGTTTCTGGGGCCTGGGATCATCCGTTGATCTCCTGTTGCAAAGCCGGGGCGAGACAGAATCGCCTCCCCGTTTTAGGCATGATTGTGATGCGGTCTTTGATCCCGCGCAAACCGGTCACCTCTCGCGACCGCGAGAAGGGGCTTTCCGGCCCGAAAACCGAAAATGAGCACCGGAAACCCCGACTGCCTGAGGCCCCGGTGATCAGAGTTTCCGACTAGATACAGCGCCCGCCATCGACTTCCATCGCCACGCCGGTGACCATGCTGGCCTCGTCAGAGCAGAGGTAGCAGGCGGCGTTGCCCATGTCTTCGGGGGTGGAAAAACGGCCAATCGGGATCGTTGACAGGAATTTGGCGCGGATCTCTGGCGTGTCTTCGCCCATGAAGGACTTCAGCAGCGGTGTTTCTCCGGCCACCGGATTGATTGCATTGACGCGAATTCCTGCGGGTGCGAGCTCCACTGCCATGGTGCGTGTGGCAGTGATCATCCAGCCCTTAGAGGCATTGTACCAGTTCAGGTTCGGGCGTGGGGAGACCCCGGCTGTGGAGGCCACGTTCAGGATGGCACCAGTAGCGCGTTGTTTCATGTGGGGCACCAGCGCACGGGCGGTCAGATAGACGGATTTCATGTTCACGTTGAAGACGCGGTCAAAATCCTCTTCGCTCACTTCGTCCAGAGGTGTTGGCAGATGGGTGACGCCTGCGTTGTTGATCAGGATATCCACCTGACCAAAGGCTTTGATGGCGGCCGCTGCCATGTCATTGACGGAGGCTCCATCGGCCACATCGACCTGCTGCGAAATGGCAGCTGTGCCACGCTCAGCGGCCAGCAGCTCGGCAGCAGCGCCATTGATGTCGGCGATCATGACTTGGGCACCTTCGGCCAGAAATTTGTCAACAATACCAAGGCCAAATCCCGAAGCACCACCGGTTACGATAGCCGTTTTTCCTTCAAGCCGCATATGCATTTCCTCCAAATGATTTTGGGCAAACATGACCAAGGGGAAAGGGAGGTGCAATCGCAAGCTTCAATCAGGGGTGATCTTACCCCGCGTCGCCTTGACTTCACCGCGCTGCTTTTTCGACTCCAGCCTGCGCTTGACTGAGCCACGAGTCGGTTTGGTCGCAATACGACGTTTGGGCACGACCAGCGCCTTGCGGATCAGATCCGCCAGACGCTCGCGCACCAGTTCCCGGTTACGTTGCTGCGACCGGGTTTCGTCGCATTGCAGCAGGATGGCCCCTTCTTTGGTCCAGCGCCGTCCGGCCAGCCGTTTGAGACGGGACTTCACCGCAGGCGTAAGCGCAGGGGAACGGGCCGCCTCGAACCGCAGCTCGACTGCGGTGGCCACCTTGTTCACATTCTGCCCGCCGGGGCCCGAGGCGCGCATGAAACTCTCGGTTAATTCCCAGTCCTGTAGCGCTATATTATCCTTGATATGAAGCATGGGGCTGGATTTAGCGCGGCTTGTGCAAATGGGAAAGGCCGCACTCTGTATGAGGCGGCCTTTTGCTGGAACTGTTGTATTGTGACTGTGGCACGCCACAGTCTGTCGACTTAGGCCGGTTTGGCCGTCAGGCGGGTCACGATGATGCGGAACGGCACCAGTGCGAGCAGCGCCAGCGACAGCTTGACCATCCAGTCGGCTGCGGCAAGCGAGACCCAGAGCGGCGCGACTGGTCCGGTTCCCAGCATTGGCAGCATTTCACCGGCCCAGGACACATCATTGCTGGGCTCGATCCAGCTGAGGGCTCCGGAAAAGGCGATGGTGAAAAACAGCGCGGTATCCACGGAAGAGCCGACCAGGGTAGAGATCAGCGGCGCGCGCCACCATTTGCCACCACGCAGGGCTGCAAAGATCGAAACATCCAGCAGCTGTGCCGTCAGGAAGGCAAGGCCCGATCCGATTGCGATGCGCAGGGTGACCAGCGGGCCGAATTCGCCGATGATCTGTGTTCCGATCAATGAACAAAGAACACCGACTACAAAACCGGCAAAGACAACACGCCGTGCAGGACCAGTGCCATAAACGCGGTTCATCACATCGGTGATAAGAAAGGCGATGGGATAGGTGAAGGCGCCCCAGGTCAGCCATTGGCCAAAGAGGAATTGCACCAGGATATTGGAGGCCACCACAACAGCGGCCATGGCAAGAATGCCAGGAAGGTATGAGCGGTTCATTTCAAGTTCCGTTTTTTATACAAGGTCGCGGCGACTTGTTTCCGGGCAAAAGCACGAAAGACTGGCCCAGTTAGGCCCGATTGCCCAGCATTGCAAGCATTGTCCGCGACCAGTTCAAGCCTTCGTCCTGCTTTGGTGCTGCCTGAGCGAGAGGAAAACGGGGGGCTCCCGCCCGCGCAACCACATTCACAGAATGTGGCTTTGCCGTTGGGCCCGGCGCCGCGCTGGCGCGCGGCGCGCAGCCGATCGTGGAGAGGTCAACGGGTCAGTCCAAGGTCCGAGTAAGGCCCTAGCAAGGGTTCGAGACGTTTTTACCGAGAGGTGCCAGTTTTACCGAGAGGTGCCAGCGGGCAGGATGTATTCCACCAGCTCCGTCCGTTGCAATGAGCGGAAATTATCGTCGGAAATCATCGTTGCACGCAGGTTGCCGCTGCCATCCTGCCAGACCGAAAGGCCTTCGAGGTTATCGTGCAGCCCGGTAGCTGTTTCCAGCAGTGTGGTCTCGTTCTGGGGGCCCTGGTCGGTGATATCCCAGCGTCTGATGCGGCTGCGAAAGCCAATGAACACGAAGTTGCGTTCCAGCAGGTAGAACCGCCCATCAGGGCCGAAATCGGCGCCGACCGGCAAAAATCCACCGTGGCGCGGCAGGGCAAAGGGCTGGCTCCAGCGACCTTCTTCCCAGCGCCAGACTGGGATGTCTCCTGCGGCATTGGGGGCATTCTCTGGTAGGGTGTAAAGACGCCCTCTTGCATCGATAGCCAGGGCTTCCAGTGCCTTGTTCAGTGGTAATTTGCGAAACGCTTTGGGGCGCGCAAGAACCCGTGCCCGTGCCGTGTCCCGTTTGTGATGGACCACGCGGGACACACCTTCGAACGAGATGTAGAGCGATCCATCCCCCGCGACAGCCAGCCCTTCGCTGTCGACAATTCGGCCCCTCAGAAGGGCCCCTTTGGAAGAGCGCAGGTGCTGGGCGCTTTGTAATTGGACAGCGGAGATTTCCCCGCCCGTGCGGTGAAGGCGTGCGCGTGCCAGAGTGGCGCGGTCGCTCAGAACTGTCATCTCGCGGCCATCTGCCGAGACTTCGATACCTGAAAAACCGCCAAACCAGTCTGGCTCGGCGTGCCAGGTAAAGGCACCGACCAGTTGGGCTGCGTTGCGATGACCCTGTTTTTCTGGTCTATCTTGACCGATGCCAAGTGCGCTTGCGGCAGCGGCCAGCCCTGTGACGAGGGCCAGCCCTAGGCTCAGTTTGATTGTAAGACGGCGGCGCATTGTTTGGGTAGATCCGACAGGGAGTATTCCCGCCTGGGTTTACGGGCTGGCGCATTGGGGTCAACAGGTTTCGGCGGCGGCGGGCTGAGGATGTCATTGACCCATTGTTGCGCCGCATCACAGCCGTCACCGCGGGGCGGCGGATCCTGATCGGTACAGCCACGAGCACCGCGCGGACAGGCGAGACGCACGTGGAAATGGTAGTGATGTCCCCACCAGGGCCTGATTTTGCGCAGCCAGCGCCGATCACCTTTGGCATCCTTGCACATCTGGACCTTGGCGCCCGGGAAGACAAAGATCCGTGCTACGCGTTTGTCCTTGGCGGCGGCCTTGAGGATCTCGTGGTGGGCGCTGCTCCAGGCGCTGTTGACATAGGCGCCCTTGGAGCGACGCATGGAAATTGACGAGATCTTCTCGCGCTGGGCACGGCTATAATTCAACCGATCCGCCGGGCGCATCCAGATGTCAATGTCGAGACCGACCTGATGGCTGCGGTGACCCGATAGCATTGGCCCGCCACGCGGCTGGCTGATGTCGCCGATATACAAGCCGTCCCAGCCGGGCTGTTTGGCGGCAAACCGACTGAGTTTGCGTATGAAATCAACGGTTTCAGGGTGCCCCCAGTTGCGGTTTCGCGACAGGCGCATGGCTTGCCAGGTGGGGCCGGTTTCCGGCAGCTGTACTGCGCCTGCGACGCAGCCCTTGGCATAAGAGCCATAAGAAGCTGGAGCCTGTTGCGATCCGGACGCCTTGGCCCCAAACAACTGTTTGGCCGGGGTCGCGGCATTCGCTGCTCCGCCTGCCTCAAAGCCAAGTGATGCGACCAATGCGATGATAAAACAAAAACCTGCTAAAAACCGTTTCAACCCTGATCTCCCTGTGCCTCCACCCGGTGCAAGAGAATCAACCCCAGTAGAAAGAGGAAGATCACCGGGGTGATGCCCAATCGTGCGCTACCGGTCAGGGTTGTGGCAACCCCGATGAGGGCCGGTGCCAAAAAGGCGGTGGCGCGACCGGACAGACCGTAAAGACCAAAGCTCTCGGTGGCCTTTGCAGGATCGGTATGACGCACCATCAGGCTGCGGCTGGCGGCCTGCAAGATTCCGCCGAAACCTCCGATCAGCATGCCGCAGCCAAAGAAAATCGCATCGGGTAGCGTGGAGCCTTCGGCCAATTGCAGACCAAAGAGCGACTCACGCGACATGTTCACCACAGTGATGCAGACCAGGGTCAGCACCAAGATTGCGGCGACAATGACAGGTTTGGGGCCGTAGCGTTTATCGGCTATGCCACCGACCCAGCTAAACATGGCTGCTGCAATCGCGGAGATGATGCCAAAGATCCCGATGAGGGTGATTTCCCAGTCCAGGACTAGGCTGGCATAGACGCCGCCAAATCCATAGAGCCCGTTTAGTGCATCGCGGTACAGCATGGAGGAGCCGAGATAGCGTGCCAGACTGGCGCGCCGACGCAGGGCCTTGACCGAGGTAATAACCAGACTGACTGCTTCGCCCAGAGTGCCACGTTTTCCGGTGCGGGCATCGTCTTTGACCCATAGGAAATAGGGCACCATGAAGCCCAGGAACCAAAGCGCGGTGAAGGGACCGACGGCGCGGGTGCCCTCGCGGGCCTCAGCGTCCAGTCCCAGCAACGGATCCAGTCCGATCAGGGTCTTGCCGGACCCCTGCTCGACGAAAAGCAGCAGCATGATGAAGAGCGCCAGCACGCCGCCGAGATAGCCAAAGGCAAAACCAGAGCCAGAGATGGCGCCGACGTCGTCTTTGTCGCCAAGGCTTGGAAGCTGCGAGTTGGCGAAGATTAGTGCGAATTCGGCGCCGATAAAGCCGAGGCCGAAACAGGCCAGCATTGCCCAGAGATTGCTACCGTCAGGGTTCATGAACCAGATACCTGCGGCACCAAGAACATACATCAGAGAAAAGCCCAGCAACCAGGGACGCTTTCGTCCTGAAATATCAGCCAAAGCGCCAATAAAAGGCGCGCCAAAGCCGATGAGCAATCCCGTCACGGTCAGTCCCATCGACCACATGGTCTGGGCCTGCGCCTTGGCGGCTTCGGATTCCAGCCCTTCGCTCATGTAGAAATTGGCGGCAACGGCGGCAAAAAAGGGGCCAAAGACAAAGGTGACCAGCAGCGTATGATAGGGCTGACTGGCCCAGTCAAAGAACCACCAGCCCCAGATGCGCTTGCGCATGGAAATTTCGCTCATTCTGTCCCCGCGAGTGTTTGTTACCGGCGATAAGACAGAGGAGTGATGCGCTAAGCAAGCCCCTCTTGCATTGGCGGCCAGGGACGTTGCGCATCAGCCGCGCGCCAGGCGTCGATCCAGTCGGGCATTGCGGGGGTTGCGGTGCCGCTCAGCCCCATGCGCTCCAGTACCTTTGCGGGCGGCACGATGCCATTTTGATCGGTGAGCGCTGTGCGCAGCATCACATGGCTGGCGCAGGTGCCATTCTTCTTCCACATCGACTGTTCCAGATAGATGAATTTGTCATCCCAGGCCACGGCGCGGCTGCGCATTTCAAACCGTTCAAAGCCGCGAATGCGCTGGCGAAACCGCACTGTGGTGCCCGCCACCGTCATGCCCCAGCGGTTTTGCCTGAGCGCCCCAATCAGCCCGACCCGCTGTGCCTGCATGGTGCGCCCCAGATCATAGAGCGTCATGGCGCGGCCATTGTTCAGCTCCATCCAGATGTCCAGATCCCAAGGCCAGCAGATATGGCTGGAGACATGGGTTTCAGTAAGACCCATTGGTGACATGCGGCGCGCCTTCAAAAGGTCTTTGATCAGGCGGAAAATCGGAAACATCGGGATACTCTCCTGTGGGAATGTGCCCCTCTTGCCACCGATTAACCAGTGGTCAACTGCAACCTCGCGGAAGCCTTGCACAAATCGGGCGGGCTGCTTACCTGTAGGGTCGATATTCCAAAGAGGTAAAGAATGCTCTCTCTGTTTCAAATTCTGCTGCTGATCCTGGACATCGTCTGGTTCTTCATCATCGCGCATGTGATCATGAGCTGGTTGATCAATTTCCAGGTCCTGAACCTGCAACAGCAACTGGTCAGCCAGATCTGGTACATGTTGCAGCGTATTCTTGAGCCGCTTTATGGCCCCGTACGCCGATTTATGCCCAATCTTGGCGGCGTGGATCTGGCACCTTTGGTGGTGCTGATCGCGGTCTATGCGCTGCGGATCATCATCCAGAATAATATGGCGTCCTTCTACTAGGCCGCCACGACACATCCTTTGCACTTAGTTTCAGGGGATCGTTCGGGTAAAAGTGAAGGGGTGAAGCGTAAAGCTTTGCCCCTTGCTCTTGCCGCCCGAATCGAGCTGTGGGATTGTGGCGCTCAAACCAGAGCAGCACATAACCGCAGAACAGACTCGATGAGGCCTCCCCGATGACAGCCGCGCCAGCGACCCAAGAGATGGGCAGTGAGATGGGCAGTTCTGCCGCCTCGCCCCTGCTGCGCGATATATTCGGCTTTGATGCCTTTCGCCCTGGTCAGGAAGAAATCGTTGATGCGGTGACCGCAGGGGAAAACGTGCTGGCCATCATGCCTACGGGCGGCGGCAAATCACTCTGCTTCCAGCTGCCCGCGCTGCAACGCGAAGGCATCACCGTGGTGATCTCGCCGCTGATTGCGCTGATGCGCGATCAGGTGCGCGCCCTTCAGGCCGTCGGGGTCAATGCAGGCGCGCTGACCTCAGGTAATACCGAAGAAGAGACCGAAGCCGTCTGGCAATCCATTGAAGCGGGCGAGCTGAAGCTTTTGTACATGGCGCCCGAACGTCTGGCCTCGGGGGCGACGCTGGGGATGTTGCATCGCATCAATGTGAGCCTCATAGCGGTGGACGAAGCGCACTGCGTCAGCCAGTGGGGCCATGATTTCCGCCCCGACTATTTGCGCATCGGAGAGCTGCGTCAGGCGCTGGATGTGCCGCTCGCGGCCTTTACCGCCACGGCTGATTCCGAGACCCGCGAAGAGATCGTGCGCAAGCTGTTCAGCGGCCAGGCGCCCCGCGCCTTTCTGCGCGGCTTTGATCGGCCTAATATCCATCTGGCCTTTGCCGCCAAGGATGGGCCGCGCCGGCAGATCCTCGACTTTGCCGGGGCGCGTAAAACCCAGTCTGGCATTGTCTATTGTGGCACCCGTGCCAAGACCGAAGATCTGGCCCGTGCCCTGCGCGATGCAGGCCATGCCGCCTGTCACTATCATGGTGGTATGGAGGCCGGGGAACGCCGGGATGTCGAAACCCGTTTTGCGCGCGAGGATGGGTTGATCGTGGTGGCAACGGTGGCCTTTGGCATGGGCATCGACAAGCCGGACATCCGCTGGGTCGCCCATGCCGATCTGCCCAAAAGCATTGAAGCCTATTATCAGGAGATCGGCCGCGCCGGGCGCGATGGCGCCCCGGCTGAAACTCTGACGCTGTTTGGCCCCGAGGACATCCGCCTACGCCGCAATCAGATCGACGAAGGGCTTGCCCCGCCGGAACGCCGCTCCGCTGACCACGCGCGGCTGAACTCCCTGCTGGGGCTGGCTGAGGCGCTGACCTGTCGCCGTCAAAACCTGCTCAAATATTTTGAAGAAGAGTCAGAGCCCTGCGGCAATTGCGATCTGTGTGACAGCCCGGTGGAGGTTTTTGACGGCACTACAGCAGTGCGAAAAGCACTTTCGGCCATTCTGCGCACCAACGAGACCTATGGCGCGGGCCATCTCATCGACATTCTCTATGGCAACCAAACGGACCGGGTGCGGGAAAAGGGCCATGACGATCTGTCGGTCTTCGGCTGTGGCAAGGAATATGGCAAGCGCCAGTGGCAAGCTGTTTTTCGCCAGATGATGGGGCATGATCTGGTGCGCCCGGATCCCGAACGCCATGGTGCGCTGCGCCTGACTGACGCAGCCCTGCCGGTGCTAAAGGGCGATGCTCAGATCTCCCTGCGCAAAGATACCATAAAATCGGCTGATCGCCGCCCGGCAGTCAAGGCGCTGGTCTCGGAAGAGGACGCGCCCTTGATGTCGGCGCTCAAAGCCAAGCGTCGCGCCCTGGCGGAGGCGCAGAAAGTGCCGGCCTATGTGGTTTTCAACGACAAGACCTTGATCGAGATGGCGGAAACCCGGCCAGAAACCCTGGATCAGATGGCGCGGATCGGTGGCGTTGGTGCCAAAAAACTGGAACGCTATGGCGATGAATTCCTTGCGGTGATCACTGGTGCCATCGAACAGCTGCACCCTGCCCGGCGCAAACTGGCCACACGCGAGGGGGCCGGCACGACCTATGATGCGCTGATGGACGCGCAGACGCAGCTATTGCGCGGGGCTTGTGGCACTCTGAAGCCGCTCAGCTGTCCGGCCGCAATGCTGGCAAAACTAGCGCAGATGCGGCCGGAGGATGAGCGCGGCATCACGATGCTGCTAGGCGAACGCCGGGCCGAGAGATTCTTGCCAGCTTTTCTGGACGTTTTGCATCAGAGTGATTAAGTCTTGGAGCGGAAACAAAGCAGAAACATTCAGAGGAGAGCGCGATGCTGGTAGTGGTATCCCCGGCCAAGAAACTGGACTGGTCGGAGCGGAACATGGACATGACCTTTCCTGCGTTTCAGGATGATGCGATCCGTCTGAACGCCGTGGCGCGCGAGCTGACAGTAGCCGAGCTGATGAAGCTGATGCATATCAGCGAGGATCTGGCCAAGCTCAACTATGACCGGTTTCGCGACTTTTCCGAAGACCCCAAAAACGAAGACCTGCGACCTGCAGCGCTGGCCTTTGCCGGCGACACCTATCAGGGACTCGAAGCGGCCTCGCTCGATCCAGATGAAATGGCCTGGGCTCAAGATCATTTTCGCATTCTTTCAGGGCTTTATGGTCTGTTCCGTCCGCTGGATGCGCTGCAACCCTACCGGTTGGAGATGGGGTCACGGCTGAAAAATCCGCGTGGCAAGAACCTGTATGAATACTGGGGCAGCCAGATTTCAGAGGCGCTGAATGCGCAGGCAGAAGCCGTGGGCGCGCAGATTTTGGTGAACTGTGCCAGCCAGGAATATTTTGGCGCGGTGGATTTGAAAGCGCTGAAGCTACAGGTGGTGACGCCGGTCTTTATGGAAAACAAGAACGGTACGCCAAAGGTCGTGAGCTTTTACGCCAAACGGGCACGGGGGGCGATGGCGCGCTACGTGATACAAAACCGGTTGCAGGACGTTGCAGCGCTGCAGGAGTTTGACAGCGGTGGCTATGCCTATCAGCCGCAATTGTCGGAGCCTTTGAAGCCGGTGTTTCTGCGGAACGCACAGTAGAATTTGGATCTGATGGGGTGCCAGACGGGGCTTTGGTTCAGGCTGCAGAGGTAATTTCGACCGGCGAGACGTTTTCTGGAACATGTTCCAGGATGCGTTCGACGATCAATGCCTTGCGCAGTGGTTTGGTCAGATAGAAATCCAGACCTGCGGCCAGAATACCTTCGGAGTCACCGCTCATGGCATGGGCGGTGAGCGCGACGATCGGCACGTGACGACCGGTTTTTTCTTCGATCTTTCTAATGGCACCGGTGGCCTCTTTGCCATCCATTTCAGGCATCGAGATATCCATGAAGATCAGATCTGGCTCGAAATCCTGATAAAGCGCGACGGCCTCAAGCCCGTTGTTGGCAAAGCGCAGATCGATATTGAGCGCCTTGACCATTTTGCGAAACACCAGCTGATTTGTTTTGTTGTCCTCGGCGGCCAGGATGCGCATTCGCGGTGCGCTGGTTTCCGCCGGGATCTGTGATGCAGGGGGCGCGACCGATGCTGCTGCGGCATTGTCGGCGGCATAGGCTTCTTCCAGCGTTTGCACATGTGGTTCTGGTTCAGACTCACCGCTGGGGGGCGGTACGACAGGATCTGATCCAACAGATTGTGGGACTGCTGCTGGGACGTCTGATACCGGGACTGCGGTTCCGGGTGCCGCCGCTGTATCAGGCTGATCGGCGCTTTGGTCCAGTGTGGATAGCTGTGCCCCCAGGCTCGCGAGCTTGGCAAAAAGCTCGTCCCTCGGGGTCGGCTTGGGCAGGAGCTCCAACTGCAGTTCTTTGATGTCGTTGGCGGCAAATTCATGGAGATTGCTACACAGTAGCAGGATCGGTATTTCCTGCCATTGGCTTTGCCGCAGCTTCCGCGCCAACTGCAGGCCGCCACCGCCGGGCAGGGCATGATCAGAAATCACCAGATCAAAGGTATCGCTCATTATCTCCATCGCGGCGGCAACGCTATCAGTCGTTGTGGCCTCGATCCCCAGCAGCATGAGCTGGCGCTGCAGAATTTCGCAATTCAATGCAGAATCATCGACCAGCAGGATATGGCGCAGGCTTTCGGGAAGATTGGGTGTCGCGGCGTAGGGGCCCTCGACAATAGGCAGCGGAATGCGGAAGCCGAAGCAGGAGCCTTTGCCCTCGTCGCTTTCCACCCAAATTTCGCCGTCCATCAATTCGATCAGGCGCTTGGAAATTGCCAGCCCCAGGCCGGTGCCTTCGAACTTGCGATTGCGCTCATCTTCAACCTGGTTGAATTCGCCAAAGACGTGGTCGATTTTCTCTGCGGGAATGCCAATGCCGGTGTCTTCGATCAGGCAATGCACCGAACATGTGTGTTCGTCCGGGTTTGAAATGCCGGTGACCCGCAGCGTGACATGGCCCTGACTGGTGAATTTGACCGCATTGCCTGCCAGATTGGTCAGAACCTGTCGGATGCGCCCGGGATCGCCAACAAACCGCGTTGGCAGGAAGAGATCATAGTCGACCAGCATGGTCAGACCCTTTTCCCGCGCATTGGGCTGCAACAACATGACGATTTCATGGATGCAGCGTTCCAGATCAAAGGGTTCTTCGTGCAGCACCAGTTTTTCGGCCTCGATCTTGGAGTAGTCGAGAACGTCGTTGATGATCACCAGCAGAGCTTCGCCGGAATTGCGGATGGTATTGGCGTAGAGTTTTTGTTCTTCGGACAGTTCCGTATCGCTGAGCAGCTCTGCCATGCCGACAACCCCGTTCATCGGCGTGCGGATCTCATGAGACATATTGGCCAGGAAGGCGGATTTGGCCCGGTTGGCGGCCTCAGCATGTTCGCGGGCGCTGCGCAGCTCTTCTTCGTAGTGGACTGTCGAGGTGATATCGAGGGCCAGGCTGACCATATCGCCGCCGTGCCCACGTTGGTCAATCAGACGCAGATAGCGATCATCCCAGAGCTGAACGACGATCGGATTGGGGGACAATGACATCCAGCGATCTGTCATCATGGCGCGCCAGGCATCCGGTTTCATCTCCCCGGTATTGACCAGTCCTTCATCGGTGAGGATCTGCAGGATACGGACATAGGAAATCCCCGGTGTGACCTCCTCTAGCCCGTCAAAATTATTCAAGTAGGCGGTATTGGCACCGATGAGCTGGCTGTCGGCATCGAAAAAGGCAAAACCATCCTGAAAGGCCTGAATCGAGTGCCAAAGGCGTCGCTCGGCCTTTTCGATTTTTTCGTTTGCCATGCTGAGGTCGGATTTGACCTTGGCATTTTCGTCCCGAACGGTGGCAACTTCTGCTTGCGAGGCACCGATTTGTTTGGTCAGGGCCAGGGCGTGGCGGCCAAGCTTTCGATTCGCGGCTGTCAGCTCGGCCTGCTTCAGCTCAAGCAACCGTTCTGCCGCCAGTCGTGCCCGGCGTTCTTCCGCGATTTTGTCAGCAAGGCTCATCCCTGCGTGCTCCACCAAAAATCAAACCGGCTCCATGAAAAAGAAGGTGCCGAAAGCTGTGCCAGAAATTAAATGTCGAGGCTGAGTCTTACCCGCTAACTTCTTGCTATGGCGTTAAGCCCGTGTCAGCCTGTGAGGGATTTGGGAGGAAGTCATGCCAGGTTATTTTATGACGCGTTTTGTTCTTATCATCTTAGGGTTACTGTCTTTAAGCTTCGTATTCATTGGCGGATCATCCGCTGCCTCCGCTCAGGAGAGCCAGGCGATTCCGCCGCTGCGCTATCAGACATTGGCCGATACTGATTATTTTGGGTCTGATCTGCAGGCGCTCTTTGAAACGGATCTGGCCTCCTGCCAGCGAGCCTGCTCGGCACAAGAGGCCTGCGCCGGGTTTTCTTTCAATGCCCGATCCAATGCCTGTTTCCCAAAGCAAAGCATGCAGACGCCCTCGCCATATGTTGGAGCGATCTCTGCGCTGAAACAGCAACAATCTCCGGAGCTGCTGGCGCAGGGGGGGAACAGGGCCAAGGCACTGGAATTTCTAAACGAACAGGATCTGGTCCTCGCCTATCGCGAAGCCGAGCAAATAGCGCTGCGCTATCCGGCGGGTGACGCCGGGCTTGACGACATGGTGGCTGCGGGGCAGGCACAGGCACGGGCCGGAAATTATCAGGCGGCGCTGCGCTGGCTAGGACAGGCCGTTGCGTTGAGCGACGAAGCTGGGCTTTGGGCGGAATACTCCGCAGTTTTGCTGGACTATGGCAATGCCAAAAAACGCAACAAAAATCAGACACGCGGTCAGGCGCTTGTCGCCGGACTAAATGCTTATCTGCGCGCCCCTTCTGAGGCGGTGCAGGCCAACGGCCTGATTGCTGCTGCGCAGGCATTGGAGGCATTGGGACGTGGTCGTGACATGTTGCCGATGCTGCGTCTGGCGCAAGACCGGTTCCCGCGTCGCGATACGGCGCGCATGTTGGACAAGGCGATTGCCAAATATGGTTTTCGCATCACAGATAGTCAGGTCGAAAACGACAGTGCCGCGCCGCGCATCTGTGTTGAATTCTCTGAAGATTTGGTGCGCAGTGGTATCAGCTATGGGGATTACGTTAAACTGCCGGATCCGGGGCTTGTTGCCTCAGCTGAGGGGCGACAGCTTTGCGTTGATGGCTTGCAGCACGGCAATCGCTACACCCTGACGCTGCGCCGGGGCCTTCCTGCCAGCAGTGGCGAAGCCCTGCTCAAGGACGTGGAGCTGACGCATTACATTGGGGATCGCAGCCCGTCAGTGCGGTTTCCCGGGCGGGCCTATGTGCTGGCCAAAAGCGATCAGGCAGCCTTGCCGATTGAAAGCGTCAACCTGACAGAAATAGATCTGCGCCTGCGTCGTATCAGTGACCGTAACCTGTTGCGCAGCATTCAGGATGGCTATTTTGGCCGTCCCCTGTCGCAATGGCAGGAAGAACATTTTGCCAGTGACATCGCCGAAGAGGTCTGGACCGGCAGCGCGGTGCTGCAAAATGAGCTGAACCAGGACATGACCACGCGATTGCCTCTGGTCGAGGCGATCGCCGATCAGCCAGTGGGCATCTATGCGCTGTCGGCGCGTATTCCCGGGGCAGACCCCTATGACGATCCCGGTGCCACCCAGTGGTTTGTGCTGACAGATCTGGGGTTGAGCAGCATGGCAGGCAGCGATGGGCTGCATGTGCAGGTCCAGGGCCTGACGGATGCAAACCCCCGCGCGGGGGTTAAGGTGACGCTGATCTCCAATGCCAATGCGGTGCTGGGCACAACGGTCAGCGATGTCACTGGCTATGCGCATTTTGCTCCCGGCCTGTCCCGTGGGCGGGCAGGGGCCGCTCCGGCCATGGTTCTGGCGCAACAAGGCGAGGATGATTTTGCCTTTCTATCGCTGAAAGATGCAGCCTTTGACCTGTCGGACCGCGGCGTCGAGGGGCGTCCGGCGCCGGGGCCCGTGGATGTGTTTCTGGCCACGGATCGCGGTGCCTACCGCGCAGGTGAGACCCTTCATGTCACGGTCTTGACCCGTGATGGTGCCGCGCAGGCCATCGAAGATCTGCCGCTAAGCGCCATCCTGACCCGACCCGATGGGGTCGAATACAGTCGTCATATCTCGAGCGGCGACAAGATGGGCGGTCATGTCTTTGCCTTGCCCGTGGGAACCTCGGCCCCACGTGGCACCTGGCGGCTGGATATCAAGAGCGACCCAAAGGCACCGGCGCTGGCCAGCCGTCAGATCCTGGTAGAGGATTTCCTGCCCGAACGGATAGATTTCGAACAGCAGATCACAAATGCTGCCATCTTGCGCCCTGGTGAGGCCGCCCAGCTGGAGATCTCTGCGCGCTATCTCTTTGGCGCACCTGGAGCGGATCTGACCATCGATGGTGATCTGCGCCTGCGCCCGACCGCGGAACTGGCAAAATGGCCTGGTTATCGCTTTGGCCGCTATGATGCGGCGCGCAACAGTCAAAGCAGCTATTTCGGTGGCGATGTCACCGATGCCGAAGGCAAGGCGCGTCTGACCGTTGATCTGCCTGAAACCGAAACAATGGGCATGCCGCTGCAGGTTTCTGTCATAACCCGGCTTGCGGATGGATCCGGGCGCCCGGTGGAACGCAGCCTGGACCTGGCGGTGCAACCCGCAGGCCCCATCCTTGGTATCAAGCCGCTGTTTGAGGATGTAGTGGCCGAGGGCACCGAAGCAGGCTTCGAGCTGATCGCTCTGTCGGAACAGCTGAACCCACAGCCGATGCGGGTGAAATGGAGCCTCAACCGGGTCGAGACCCGCTACCACTGGTATCAGCTCTATGGCAATTGGAACTGGGAGCCGAGCACGCGCCGCCATGCGGTGGCCTCGGGCGAAGTCACGCTGGGCGCGGATCCGCTGGTTCTGTCCAAGCCGGTAAACTGGGGCCGATACGAGCTGGTGGTGGAACGGCTTGATGGTGATTATGTCGAAGCAGCAGTTGATTTTTACGCGGGCTGGTATGCCCCGGCGGATGGCTCTGCCACACCGGACCGGTTGGAGATGTCGCTGGATACCGACAGCTATCAGCCCGGAGACACTGCCAAGCTGCGTCTGGTATCGCAAAGCGCGGGTACCGCGCTGATCTCTGTGCTGTCCAATAGAGTGATCGAACGTCACGCGGTCGAGGTTCAGGCAGGCGAGGCGATCATCCCCCTCACGGTCAGCAAGGATTGGGGCAGTGGGGCCTATGTCACGGCGATGGTGCTGCAGCCACTTTCGGGCCAGGCAAGTCGCACACCTACGCGGGCATTGGGGCTGGCGCATGCGCGCGTGGAACAGCCGGGGCAGGAACTGTCTGTCAGTATCGCAGTGCCGGAAGTGGCGCGCCCGCGCCACCAAGAAGTGGCGCAGGTAACGGTATCTGGGGCGCAGCCCGGCGAAGAGGTCTGGCTGACGCTTGCGGCTGTGGATCTGGGGATCCTCAACCTTACGGGCTTTGAAAGCCCTGACCCCAGTGGATACTACCATGGCCAACGGCGTCTCGGCATGGAGCTGCGTGATCTTTATGGTCGCTTGATCGATCCGGGCAATGGGGTGCTCGGGCAGATCCGGTCTGGCGGTGACGCAAACCGTGGCATGCAGATGCAATCGCCGCCTCCGACGCAGGATCTGGTGGCGTTCTTCTCTGGTCCCTTGCAGGTTGACGCCGCAGGGCAGGTCGCCTTTCCGATGGATCTACCGGCTTTCAACGGCACGGTGCGGGTCATGGCCATCGCCTGGTCGCAGCGCGCTGTTGGTCAGGCCGAGGCCGACATGCTGGTGCGCGATCCGGTGGTGGTGACAGCGGCACTGCCGCGGTTCCTGGCCCCCGGAGATCAAAGCCGCGTACGCATTGAACTGGTGCATGCCGATGGGCCGAGCGGCGAGATGACCCTGTTGGCAAGCAGCCTTGGCGCCGGGCTCTCGCTTGGTGCCTTGCCGGGATCGATCACATTGGCGGATCAGGGCAAGGCAGTGCTGGAACTGCCGGTCACCGCGATCGAAGTGGGCGACCCTGAGGTGGTGCTGTCGCTGACAACGCCGGATGGCAAGGCATTGACACAGGTGCTGCGCCTGCCGGTGCGGGCCAATAATCCGGTGGTTGCCACGACCCGGCGCCTCACTCTTGAAAAAGGCAGCACATTTCATTTCACCAGTGATGTTTTTGACGGGCTCAGACCGGGCACCGCGCGGGCAGTTCTGTCTGCCGGGCCGCTGGCGAAATTCGATGTGCCGGGGCTTTTGGCCAGTCTGGATCAATACCCCTATGGCTGCACCGAACAGGTGACCTCGAAAGCGATGCCGCTGCTCTATCTGTCTTCGGTGGCCGATGCGATGGGGCTGGGCAAAGGTCCTCTGGTCGACGCGCGCATTCAGGCCGCCATTCGCCGGGTTCTGACCCGACAGGCCAGCAATGGTGCTTTTGGGCTGTGGCGGGCCGAAAGCGGGGACTTTTGGCTGGATGCCTATACCTCTGACTTTTTGTCACGGGCCCGCGTGCAGGGGCATGCAGTGCCCGAAGCCGCCTTTGCCCGTGCCATGGATAATCTGCGCAACCGCATCAACTACGCCTCGGACTTTGATCACGGTGGCGAGGATATCGCCTATGCGCTACTGGTTCTGTCCCGTGAAGGGGCCGCAGCCATGGGCGATCTGCGCTACTATGCTGATGTGAAGGCGAAAGCCTTTGCCACCCCTCTGGCGGCGGCGCAGCTGGGCGCGGCCCTTTCAGCCTATGGTGATCAGCGCCGGGCGGACCGGATGTTTGCCCGTGCCGGTGAACTGCTGCGGCAGGCCAAGGGGGAAACACCTGTCTGGCGGGCTGACTATGGCACTCATCGCCGGGATGCCGCTGCTGTCCTTGCCCTGCTGGTCGAGGCCGGATCCGAGGCCATAAGCCACGAGAGCCTGACGCGACCGTTGCTGCGCGATGCCAGCCAGATGTCCACCCAAGAGGCCAGCTGGACGCTGCTGGCGGCCCATGCCCTGATCAAACATCCCGAAGAATCGGGCCTGTTGGTGAATGGCCAGCCCACGCAAGGCCCGATGGTGCAGATCATGGAAGATGGCGCTGCAGTGGATCAGGCCATTTCCACCGCATCGGGTGCGGCCACAGATCTGACCCTGACCACGCTTGGGGTGCCAGAGGTGGCACCACCGGCAGGCGGCTATGGATATACAATTGATCGCAGCTTCTATGCGCTAGATGGGCAAGAGCTTGACGGGAGCAGTTTCGAGATGGGGGCACGCTTTGTCACCGTGCTGCGGATCACTCCGCATGAGACGGTCGGCGCGCGACTGATGGTCAATGATCCGCTTGCTGCGGGTCTTGAGATCGACAACCCCAATCTGCTGCGCTCGGGGGATCTGCGAGATCTGGACTGGCTGAAGCTGGCCGAGGCCGAGCATGCCGAATTCCGCAGTGACCGGTTTCTGGCGGCCATAGATGTTAAAGGCCACAAACCGGTGACTTTGGCCTATATTGCCCGTGCGGTAACGCCGGGTGTCTTCCATCTTCCGGCAGCACAGGTCGAGGACATGTATCGCCCGGCTTACCGAGCACATACCGCTGCGAGCCGGGTTGAGGTCCGGTGACGGACGCCACTTCATCAGGGCGCCGCCGTCTGTGGTGGCTTCTTGCACCTGTTGCTTTGGCAGTGGCCTTGCTGACGGGCACCAGAGCCTTTGATCGCTGGGTCGCGACGACGGAGCTGCCGATCACTCTGGCGGAAACCTCGACCGAGGTGCTGGACCGCAACGGGGCTTTGCTGCGGGTCTATCCGGTGGCGGATGGCATCTGGCGCATGTCCCTGCCACTGGACGAGGTCGACCCGCTGTTTCTGGCAATGCTCATCGCTTATGAGGACAAGCGGTTTTACAGCCATGCGGGCGTTGACCCCCGTGCGATGCTGCGCGCGGTGGGGCAGGCGATTTGGAATGGGCGTGCGGTTTCAGGCGGCTCTACCCTGACGATGCAGCTGGCGCGCCTGCTGGAGGATGGCAGCACCGGACGCTGGGCCGGCAAGCTACGTCAGATGCGTCTGGCACTGGCGCTGGAACACCGTCTGAGCAAGCAACAGATCCTGCGACTGTACCTTACCCATGCGCCCTATGGCGGCAATCTCGAAGGGCTGCGCGCCGCGAGCCTTGCCTGGTTCGGCAAAGAGCCCAAACGCCTGACGCCATCGCAAGCAGCACTGCTGGTCGCGTTGCCACAGTCGCCAGAGCAACGCCGCCCGGACCGGGCGCATAGCGCGGCGGTGGCAGCCCGCAACCGGGTGCTGGTGCGACTGGTGAAACAGGATCTGATATCGCAGGCCGAGGTCGCCGTTGCCCTGCAGGCAGGTGTCCCAAGACAGATGCGCCGCTTTCCACGGCTGGCACCGCATCTGGCGGATCGTGTTATCGTAGAGGCGCCAGCTCAGACCCGCCTTTCCCTGACACTGGATGCAGAAATCCAGACCAAGATGGAGCATCTTGTTCAGACGGCTGCTGCCCGGGCAGGGCCACGGATCTCGGCGGCGCTCATGGCGGTGGACCATCAGACCGGCGAAATACTGGCCTCGGTTGGATCGCCCTCATACGAGGACAGCGGACGGCAGGGATTTGTCGATATGACCCAGGCGCTGCGGTCGCCGGGTTCAACCTTGAAGCCGCTGGTCTACGGGCTCGCTTTTGATCAGGGGCTGGTGCATCCCGAAAGCCTGATCCACGACGGGCCAATCGAGATCGATGGCTACGCACCGCAGAATTTCGATGGGGTTTTCCGGGGAGATCTGCGGGTGCGGGCTGCCTTGCAGCAGTCGCTGAATATCCCGGTTGTGAAACTCACCCGCGAGCTGGGTCCGGCACAGCTGTTGGCAGCCCTGCGTCGTGCAGGTGCGCGGCCTGCTTTGCCTGGCGGCAAGCCAGGACTGGCGATCAGTCTTGGCGGCATCGGCACGTCGCTGCAGGATCTGGTGCAGATTTATGCAGGGCTGGCAGCAGGCGGTCAGGGGCTGACGCTGCGGGTGCGGCAAGGCACGTTGCCTGTTGCATTGCCACGGGTGATCTCGGATGTGGCGGCCTGGCAGCTGAGCGATATCCTGCGAGGTCTGGCACCGCCGCCAGGTGCGCGGGCCGGGGTGCTGGCCTATAAAACCGGCACCTCCTATGGTCATCGTGATGCCTGGGCCATCGGCTGGGACGGGCGTCATGTGATTGGCATTTGGATGGGGCGCGCTGATGGCACGCCCGTGCCGGGGGCCTTTGGTGGCGATCTGGCAGCGCCTGTGTTGTTCGAGGCCTTTGGTCGGCTGAAACCGGATTTCGCGCAACACCGCGCGCCACCTACGGCGACGCTGATTGTAACTGCCGCCGAGTTGCCGCTCCCCCTGCGGCGGTTTCGCAGCCGGGATGCGGCCTTTGCGCAGGACAGCGCCGACCCAAAGGTTCTGTTTCCACCGGAAGGGGCTCGGCTGGATCTGGCGGGCGACGCACTTGTGGTGAAACTGCGCGGCGGCACCGCCCCCTTTACCCTGCTGGCGGACGGGCGTGTGCTGGCCAAAGGGCAGCACCGACGTGAGTTCGAGGTTCCCAATCCCGGTACCGGGTTTTCCAGCCTGTCGGTGGTCGACAGCTCCGGTCGCAGTGGTCAGGTTTCCGTGCGGATCGACTAATTCGGCAGGTTTTTCAGACGACTTCCTAGCGACGCGCCTCACGTAACCAGGCGGCCAGTGCGAGGCCGGCAACCAACAAAAGGCCAAGCCAAGCCGGCAGCAGCTGGCTTTGCGAGACAGACAGGGTTTCATAAGCAGCACGCGGCGTCAGGCCGATCCAGCCGCGCCCGGCAGCCGGGCGGCCCGGTTTCACATCCCGCAGCCTCGGCACCCCGCCTTCGATCGACATGAGGCCACCGCGCAGGGGCGCGATCACCGGGGCCAGCACCGTGTCAGTGGCAAGCGGGTCTTGGAATTCGCGCGGGGCTGCCGGGCCTAGGCCAACGACGGTGCTTACATCGCCTTCACGCAGGCGATACAGACCTTGCTGGTCGCCCAAGTACTGCGCTTCCCACAGTCCCGGTGCGCGCTCTTGCAAGGGGACTTCTGCCTCGCTGCCGTCGGGGGCGGTGATCGTCAGCTTGCCAGCTGCGCCCTCCATACGGCGACGAAAGATCTGCATGTTTTGACCGCTTACTTCTGCCCAAAGCATCTCTTCTTCGAGCTCTGGCTCTTTCATCATCCAGTGTGCAAGGCGGCGCAGCAGCTCCAGTTGCGGTCCGCCCCCCTGATAGCCCCGACTCCAGAGCCAGGCATGATCCGAGGCCAGCAAGGCTACGCGGCCTTCGGCAACCCGGTTCAGAACCAGCAAAGGGCGATCATTGACGCCGCTCATCAAAACATGGCCTTCGGGGGCTGTGACCTCGATCTGGCGGAGCCAACTGCCCCAGCTGGGAAGATCACCGGGAGTTGGGTCAAGCCCAAGGGTGACCGGATGGCGTTCCCCCAGGTCGGTGATCTTGGGGCGATAGGCCTGTTCCATCACCCGCGCGGTTGGCATCGCGGGCAACACGCGCGACAGGGGCGAGCGATAGATCGACGAGGCACTGGCGAAATCCGGCCCTGCTGCCACCAGAACCGCGCCGCCTTTTTCGACGTAGTTGGCGACATTGTCGAGATATATGGCCGGAAGAATGCCGCGCCGTTTGTAGCGGTCAAAGATGATCAGGTCGAAATCTTCGATCTTTTCCAAAAACAACTCGCGGGTGGGAAAGGCGATCAGCGACAGTTCATCCACCGGCACACCGTCCTGTTTTTCGGGAGGGCGCAGGATGGTGAAATGCACCAGATCCACAGAGCTGTCCGATTTCAGTAGGTTACGCCAGGTACGCCCGCCAGGATGCGGCTCACCTGAAACCAGAAGCACCCGCAAGCGATCGCGCACGCCATTGATCTGCACCAGGGCGGAATTGTTGCGATCGGTGATTTCGCCTGCAGCCTCGGGGGTGGAAAACCGGATCACGTTGCGCCCGCCATGGGGCAGTGTCAGGGGCAGATCAAAATCTACTCCCAGAGGCAGATTGAAACGCTGGGGGGCTGCCCCATCAATCGAGATATCCAGCGGTGCCTGCCGGAAGTCTTCGGGTGTTGCGCCACTGTCTTCCAGCCGCAGGGTCAGTGTCACGGGTTCACCAATGATAGCAAAGGCTGGGGCGTTGCGTACGATCAGGCGGCGATCCCAGTCCTGTGCCTGGCCTGTCATCAACAGGTGCATTGGCGCGGGCAGGGTAAGTTGCTGGTCGGTGTCATGCACCTGACCATCCGAAAGCGCGATGACCCCGGCCACACGCCCCTGCGGCTCATCCGCAAGAGCATGCGAAACGGCTTGCATCAGGGCGGTGCCGCCGTCGCCCACATCATCCTTAAGGGTGATCCAGCGGGTTTCGGTATTTGCGCGTGTGGCCAGCTGCTGCTCCAGGTCAACCCGTGCCTGGGCTGTCTGCACGGGACGGGTGGACAGCTTCTGGCTGGCGGTTTCATCGACGACGACCAAAACGATATCGCTGAGCGGTGCCCGGGTCTCGTTTTGCGCCAAAGGCCCCATGAGGGTCGCCAGCAGACAGAGTGCAGCCAGGCCACGCAGCCCCCAGCCGGGCAGCTGACGCCAGGCGGCCAGTGCAATTGTTATGAGCGCAAACCCAGCCAGTACCCACAAGATAGGCCAGGGCAGCAGCGGATCAAAGAGCAGGGTTTGAGTCATTGTCGCGCCTATTGCCCCAGCCGTTCCAGCAGGGCCGGAACATGGACCTGATCGGACTTGTAGTTGCCGGTGAGCACATGCATCACCAGATTGACGCCAAAGCGGTAGGCCAGCTCGCGTTGGCGTTCGCCGGAATAGCCGCGCCCGACCGGCAGCAGGGGACGTCCGTCGCGGTCCACTGCCCAGGCCGAGGCCCAGTCATTGCCGCCAATGACCACAGGTGTCACCCCATCATTGAGATCGCGAAACGGGATGCCTTCGATCTGCTGCGCATCCGCCGGGGCGGCCTCGACCCAGAGAGGTCCGCGGGGATGGCGACCGGGAAAATCCTGCAACAAATAAAAGGCGCGGGTCAGAACATGATCGCCCGGCACTGGCTCCAACGGGGGAATGTCCAGCGGCAGTGCCAGTTGCTGCAGGCGGCGTGCCGCAGCACTGGTGGCCCCGGTGCTGGCAAGATCGGCATCGCGCGTGTCAAACAGGATCATGCCGCCAGAACTGAGATAGCCATTCAGCCGGTCGTAGGCTGCGGGCGAAGGCAGCGGCTGGCGCGCTGTGACCGGCCAGTAGAGCAGCGGATAAAGCGCGAGATCATCGCGTTCAAGATCCAGACTTACCGGGTTCGATGGCTCGACCGAGGTGCGAAAAAACAGGGTGTCCGACAGGCCACGCAACCCGGCCAGTGCCACCCGGTCCACGCGTGCATCCCCGGTGAGGACATGGGCCAGAGTAAGCTCGGCAGCGCGGTCGACATGTTCTGCCGGGCTTTGCGTTTCAGTCACCGTTTCGGTCTGCGGGGGGGGGGAGCTGTTTTGCGCCAGCAAAGGCCTTGGCGTTGACAGGGCGAATGCAAGGCCCAGACCAAGTGTGGCGATCATGGCAACCGGGCGTGGTGGCACAAGCTGGCCGGTGATCAGCAGGGTCGCAATGATGTCCAAAGCCAGCAGGGCAAGTGCGAGCCCCAGAAGGGCTCCGGTTAGAGGCTGCTCCCGGACGGCACTATATCCCGTCAAGCTGACACCGCTTCCCCAACTGGCGACAGAGAGGCTGTCACCTGCGCGCAAAACACTGCGGGCCAGACGACGGTCTTCGCTTGCATAGAGACCTGGTTGCAAGGCCGGGCCGACCTGGGCGGTGACCAGATCGGGGCCTGCGACACCGGGCAGGGTTGCAGCTTCGGTGCTGCGGCCAAACCCATCTAGCACAGAAATCGGCTGCCAGCTGGTGCCTTCGAGGCTGCGTGCCTCGGGTGGTTTTGTCGCAGAAGACACTGCCAGCCGCTCCAGCATTTGAACAAATAGACCGGACAGCGGCAGGCTGCTCCATTCCGCATTGGCGGTGACGTGAAACAGTACCACTTGCCCCTGGCCCAGCGGCTTGCGGGTGACCAACGGGGTGCCATCGTCGAGCGCGGCAATGACACGATCGGCGAGCTGGGGATCTGGCTGCGCCACCACCTGCGAGGCGACGGAAACCTCTTCCGGAATGCCGAGGCCAAAGAAAGGTGATCCTTCCGCAAAAGGCGCCAGAGTCTTGGGCTCGCCCCAGCTCATGGCGCCACCAATGCTGCGGCCTCCGATGCGCAGGCGCACGGGCATCAGGGGCTCTTCGGTGTCGCGGGCGGTATCGCTGGCAGCCAGTCTGGGCCCGGCAAACCGCACCAGCAAGCCGCCGTCTTGGACCCAATCCGTGAGGTTGGTTTCTAAATCGGGAGACAGCCGGGCAACATCGGCCAGAATGATCACATCGGGGTTGGCGGGCAGCAGATCCCCCAAGCTGCCTTCGAGCAGATCAGCGCTGGGGGCCAAAGCCTTACGCAGATAATGCAGCGGGGACAGCAGCGCCAGACCTTCGTCCGCCGCACCAGAACTGATCAGCGCGACCTCACGCCGCCGCAGACTGTCATCGCTCAAGCCAACAGCGCCGGCAGAGCGTTGACCGGCAATTTCGAACCTGTCGATGCGGGCGCGCAACTCGGCTGGCAGGCTGAGACGAGCCACGGCCTGCACTGCCTGCGGCGCGAAGGTCGCCGTGATCTGCGCCAGATTGCGCTGGGTACCATTGGGATCGCGCCCGCGTGCCAGAAGTGTGACGCTGTCAGTCTGCACCCCGGTGGCGAGCTGACTGCGCAAAACAGTAAGGTCAAGCACCCCATCCACATAGCGAGCGGGCAGCAGGCCATAGACCGGCAGGCCACTGCTCAAAACGGTGACAGCGCCGCGTGCGACCAAAGCCTGGGTGAGGCTCTCCTGCCCTTCATAGCTGAGCCCGTCACTGACCCAAAGCGTGTCAAAGTCGCCGGGGATCTTGCCTAGTTGATCAAGGCTGGAACGGATCTGTTGTGGACCGGGTTGCCAGGGCATGGGCATCACGCCGGGCAGTTGCTGTTGCCAAGCAGTGGCCGCGAGAAACTGGATCTCTGTTGGGCGGCTCAGCTGCAGCAGGGCGACGCGACGGTTGGCAGCGGCGGCCTCATCCAGTCGCATTGAGATTTGCTCTTGCGTGGCCTGCCAATTCTGGGCCCCGGCCCAGGAGGCATCAAGTACGACCAACAAAGGCCCGGAAGCGCTGCTGGTCTTGTCGGGGTTCAGCACTGGTCCGGCAAAGCCGATGATCGCAGCGGCGACAGCAATGCAGCGCAACAACAGCAGCCACCAGGGCGTGCGGTCGGATTGGCTGTCGGAATCAGAAAGCCCCAAAAGCAGGGTGACGGCAGGAAAGACCTGCCGTTTGGGTGCTGGCGGCACGGCGCGCAGCAAAATCCACAGCAGCGGCAGAAGCAAGAGCCCCAGCAGCAGCCAGGGGCTGGCAAAGCCTATACCGGCCAACTCAATCATGAGGCGCTCCGATCCATGGCGTGGTAGAGCCAGAGCAGGGCGCTGAGCGCGCTGTCATTGCTGTGATGCTGACCGAGGCGCCAGCCGGCGGCCCGGCAAAGCCTTTCCAGGGCATCACGACGCGCCGCGAGCCGGTCAAGATAGCGATCCCGTAGCGCGGAAGCCTTGAGGGTTTCGTGACTGAACGTCCCTGTGACGCTTTCGAAGCGGGTGCGCCCGGCAAAGGGAAACTGTTCTTCGGCGGGATCCAGAACCTGCAGAATGACGCCACGTACACCACGATCAGCCGCTTTGGATAGGGCGCGTTCCAGCGCATCAAAGGGCCCAAGAAAATCTGATATGAACAGGGCGCGAGCGTGCGGTGCCATGGCGCGGTCTTCAGGGGGCTGGTAGTCTTCGGTGTTGTCTTGGCCGAAGGCTTCGGCCAGACGCAGGACTTGCTGATTGCCGCGTCTGGGCGGCAGGGACCCACCTGTGAGGCCAACCCGTTCACCGCCGCGCAGCATCAGGATCGACAGCGCCAGGCCCAACAGGCGCGCCCGGTCGATCTTTTGTGGCAGACCCGGTGCTGAGGCAAAGCGCATCGAGGCCCCCTGATCCACCCATAGATGCACGGTCTGGGCAATCTGGAGCTCCCGCTCCCGAACAAATTGCAGATCTCCGCGGGCAGAACGGCGGTGATCCACCATGCGGCGGCTGTCCCCTTGTTGCAGAGGGCGGTATTGCCAGAAATCATCACCCAGTCCGGCCCGCCTGCGCCCGTGTTCACCGCTGAGCACCGATCCCGCCAGCTGCTGCGCCTGCACCAGAAGCGGCGGCAGTGCGCTGGCCTCTGACTCTGCGCGTTCACGCAGGGGCAAAGGCGCTGTTGCAGCCGCTGATCCGGTGCGATTGCTCATGCGGCAATTCCGTTTTGGGCCAGATCCGCTGCTGTGGTCTGGATCAGATCACTGAGGTTGTCGCCACGGGCCCGGGCGGCAAAGTTGAGCTGCATGCGATGGCTGAGCACCGGCAGAGCCATATCCAGAACGTCTTCGGCATTGGGGGCGAGGCGGCTTTGCAGCAGGGCGCGGGCGCGCACCGCCAGCATCAGGGCCTGTGCTGCACGGGGGCCAGGGCCCCAGGCCACGGTCTGGGCCACCCGGTCCGACACGCCCGGCTCATCGGGTCGGAAGGCGCGGACAAGATCGAGGATCATTTCGACCACCGAGTCGCCAACTGGCATCCGTCTGAGCAGGGTCTGCGCCTCCAGAAGTTCGGCGGTGGTGAACACCTGATGCGCGACCTCTTCGTCGATGCCGGTGGTGGTCAGCAGGATCTCGCGTTCGGTGTCCCGGTTGGGATAGGGCACATCGATCTGAAACAAAAAACGGTCCAGCTGGGCTTCGGGCAGCGGGTAGGTGCCTTCCTGTTCGATCGGGTTCTGGGTCGCCAGCACGTGGAAGGGCTGTCCCAGCGGGCGATCTTCGCCAGCGACCGTCACCTGGCGTTCTTGCATGGCCTGCAGCAGGGCGGACTGTGTGCGGGGGCTGGCGCGGTTAATTTCATCCGCCATCAGAAGTTGGCAGAACACCGGACCAGGCACAAAGCGAAAGGCGCGCCTGCCATCTTCGCTGGTATCGAGAACTTCTGAACCAAGGATATCGGCCGGCATCAGATCCGGGGTGAACTGCACCCGGTTGCCGTCTAAGCCCATGACAGTGGACAGGGTTTCTACCAGTCGGGTTTTACCAAGGCCAGGCAGGCCGACCAGCAGCCCGTGGCCGCCACACAGCAGGGTGGCCAGCGTCAGGTCGACCACGCGTTCCTGTCCGATAAAGCGGCGGGTGATCGAGTCCCGCGCCAATTGCAGCTTTGCCTCGAGCGTTTCGATGGCAGCCAGCAGATCATCGGGTTCGGAGTGGGGTTCGGACATGACATTCCTTTCACGGCGCATATATGATCTTAGTGTATCGCGGTTGAGAGAAATGGCAAAAACAATGAGTGGACAAAAAACTGTGACACCATCAGCAGATGGGCTTGCGGCGTCGATAAATGCGGCAGGCAAGGTTGCGGGCAAAGGCGGATTGCCGCCGGTGCATCTGTGGAACCCGCCTTTTTGCGGTGATTTGGATATGCGGATTGCCCGCGACGGCACCTGGTTTTACCTTGGGACCCCCATCGGACGTTTTGAGCTGGTCAAGCTGTTCTCGTCGATTCTGAAGCGCGAAGACGGCAAGTATTTCCTCGTCACGCCGGTGGAAAAGGTCGGCATTACCGTGGATGATGCGCCCTTTGTTGCGGTGGATTTTGAGGCCGATGGCAGCGGTGCTGCGCAGACCCTCACCTTTACCACCCATGTCGGGGATCAGATGCAGGCCGGGGCGGCGCATCCGATTCGCGTTGAACGCGACCCCGAGACCGGCGAGCCATCGCCCTATGTGCTGGTGCGTGCGGATCTGGAAGCGCTGATTGATCGCAAAAGCTTTTACCGCCTGGTGGATCTTGGCGTGCATCATGATGGCTGGTTCGGACTGTGGTCCGGTGGCGTTTTCTTTCCGGTGATTCCATCGCAGGAGCTACCCGAGAGCTGAGACTAGGCGTTTTCTGCGAAACCGGGATCTGAAAAAATCTGGATCTGGCATCTCTGTTTCAGCAAATTGTTAGAAAAAATGCGTTGTTTTCTCTGCTTGGCGCAGTTGCCGAGCGAAGCTAGACCAAGGGTACAGACAGACAGGAGATCTCCAGAATGCCAAGATTTGCGGCGAATATTTCGATGCTTTTTGCCGAACTACCTTATCTGGAACGCTTTTCTGCGGCAGCCGCCGCAGGGTTTAAGGCGGTGGAGATCCTGTTTCCCTATGAATTGGCCGCAAAAGAGACCAAGCGGGCGCTGCTGCGTCATGATCTCGAGCTGCTGCTGATCAATGCACCTCCGCCCAACTACACAGGCGGCACACCGGGCTATGCGGCACAGCCTGGCGGCAGCGATCGCTTTCAGCGCGATATTCGGCGGGTGTTGCGCTATGCGGACGTGCTGGGGGCAGGAGCCATTCATATCATGGCGGGCTATGCCAAGGGCGATGAGGCGCAGGAGACATTTGTCGAAAATCTGCGTTGGGCTGCGGATCGCGCGCCGGAACAGCAGTTCACCATCGAGCCGCTGAATACCGGGGATCAGCCCGGGTATTTTCTGGATGACTATAATCTGGCAGCAGAGATTCTGGACGCTGTGAATCGGCCAAATGTTGGTCTGCAGTATGACGCCTATCATGCCCAGATGATCCACGGTGACGCCGCGCAGGTCTGGGAGAGCTTTGGCAATAGGGCGGTTCATGTCCAGATCGGTGCCGCCCCCAGCCGTTGTGAGCCGGGAACCGGCCCGGTCGATTTTGACGCGCTGTTTCAGGCTATTGATGCCAGCGGCTATCAAGGCTGGGTGAGTGCCGAATATACGCCATCGACCAAGCGTACTGAGGATAGTCTCGCCTGGATGGGATAAGGCGGGCCTTTCAGATTTTGGTCAGAGAGTTGGCAGAGTGATATTTACATTCTCTTTTTGGAATGTATTTGTCTGGTGATTGCCATTCTAATCGGAAGCCTTTGCCATGATCCCTGCCCGTTTCGCACCTGCTGTTGTCAGCCTGATCCTATCGGGGTTGATGTCTTGCATCGTGACGCTTGTCGCTGCGTTGAAAAATGTTGGAGTGGGAGCTCAGACCCTCTCAGTCTGGTTGGAGGCCTGGATGTTTGGGTGGCCAATTGCGTTCTGCGTTGTTCTGGTGGCGTCACCTGTCGTGCGAAACTGGGTTGGGAAATTCGTAAAACCTTCGCAGCGGGGCTAACAAAGAGGCTACACCCGCGCACCAGATTCTGCCCTGTGCATTTTTTGGAGAGGCTGCCGGTAGCTCTCCCGCCAAATCGGCAACATCCCAAGGGATGTCACGCCTTTGTTGGGCATGGCGCCGCGCTTTCGCGCGGCGCGGTAGCTCTGCCTAGCAGGCGTCCGGGTTAGTCTTGGCGCCGATCTCGGTGATGGACTGCAGCGCGCGGGAACCCTGCCTTTTTAGCGAACAAATTCGGTGGGGTTAGTGCGCCTCGGCCCAGTTGCTGCCCTGCCCTGCATCTACAGAAAGTTTCACATCAAGGTGAACGGCCGGGTCGGCGGCACCTTCCATCACACGACGCGCAGTCTCGATGGTTTCCTCCACCGAAGCTTCGGGTACTTCGAACAAAAGTTCGTCGTGGACTTGCAGCAACATTCGGGCAGGCAGATGCGCGATGGCCTGGGGCATCCGCACCATGGCCCGGCGGATCACATCGGCGGCGGTGCCTTGGATTGGCGCGTTGATGGCCGCACGTTTGGCGAAACCCGCACGTGGGCCTTTGGCAGCGATTTCGGGGGTGTGGATTTTGCGGCCAAACAGCGTTTGCACATAGCCGTGCTCTTTGGCGAATTCCACTGTCTGATCCATATAGGTACGAATACCCGGGAAGCGCTCAAAATAGCGGTCGATAAAGCCCTGTGCTTCGGCCCGGGGGATACGCAGGTTCCGCGCCAGACCAAAGCCGGAAATACCGTAGATGACGCCAAAGTTGATTGCCTTGGCCTGACGGCGGATATCCGGTGTCATCTCTTCCATCGGCACATTGAACATTTCAGAGGCGGTCATTGCGTGAATATCAAGCCCATCCGCAAAGGCCTGCTTGAGCGTGTCGATACCTGCGACATGCGCAAGAATGCGCAGCTCAATCTGGCTATAGTCGAGGCTCAGCAGCACATTGCCTGGCTCAGCAATAAAGGCTTCGCGGATCCGACGCCCTTCTTCGGATCGCACGGGAATATTCTGCAGATTGGGATCAGACGACGCCATCCGGCCAGTGTTGGCCCCGGTTTGGATATAAGACGTATGCACCCGGCCTGTTTCGGGGTTGATATGGTCTTGTAGGGCATCTGTGTAGGTGGATTTCAGCTTGCTCAGCTGACGCCAATCTAGCACACGGGCCGGCAGGTCATGTTCGGTGGCCAAATCTTCTAGGATATCAGCACCCGTGGCGTAGGCGCCGGTTTTACCCTTCTTGCCGCCGGGCAGTTCCAGCTTGTCAAACAGGATCTCACCCAGCTGTTTGGGAGAGCCGACGTTGAAGCTTTGGCCGGCAAGTTCGTGAATTTCTGCCTCCAGCCCGGCCATCTTCTGGGCAAAGGCATTGGACATCCGGCTGAGAGTGTCGCGGTCGACCTTGATACCGTTCATCTCCATCTCGGCCAGCACCGGCACCAGCGGGCGTTCCAGGGTTTCATACACGGTGGTGACCCGGACCCGGTGCAGTTCGGGCTTGAAATGCTGCCACAACCGGAGCGTGACATCAGCGTCTTCGGCCGCATAGGGCACCGCATCTTTGATCGGCACCCGGTCAAAGGTAATGGCGGATTTGCCGGTGCCCAGCAGGGGTTTGATCGGGATTGGTTTGTGATCGAGATAGCGCTCTGACAGGATATCCATGCCGTGATTATGCTCACCGGCGTGTAGCGCATAAGACATCAACATGGTGTCATCGATGGGGGAAACTTTAACGCCATAGCGGTGGAGGATCTTGGCGTCATATTTCATGTTCTGGCCGATCTTGAGGATCGCGGGATCCTCAAGCACTGGCTTTAGCATCGCAAGCGCCTGCTCCAGCGGCATCTGCCCCTCGGCAAGGCCCTCGCCGCCAAACAGATCATCGCCGCCCTGTTTGTGAGTCAGTGGGATGTAACAGGCCTGGCCGGGCTCCACACAGAGTGAGATGCCAACCAAATCCACCACCATTGAGTCGAGGCCGGTGGTTTCGGTATCCACCGCGACATAACCGCGTTCGATGATCTGGTCGATCCAGCCTTGCAGAGAGGCCGCGTCGCGCACACAGTCGTATTTTTCGGCGTCAAAAGCGACGGCCTCTGGCGCTTCTGCTGTGGCCGAGTTGCCCAGTCCTGTGGTCTCAGGAATGACCGGCGCTTCTACGCCCAGCTGGTCGGAAATCCGCTTGGTGAGGGTGCGAAACTCCATCTCCGATAAAAAGCCAAGCAACGCCTCGGGGTCAGGGTCCAGAACCTCCAGATCCTCGATGGTGAAATCCAGATCCATATTGCAATCGAGCTGTACCAGCTGTTTTGACATCTCGATCTGGTCGCGCTTGTCGATCAGGGTCTGGCGGCGCTTGGGCTGTTTGATCTCTTCGGCGCGGTTCAGCAGGCTTTCGAGATCGCCAAATTCGTTGATCAGCAGTGCTGCGGTTTTGATGCCGATCCCCGGCGCACCTGGTACGTTGTCGACGCTGTCGCCAGCCAAAGCCTGCACATCCACCACCCGGTCGGGGCCAACGCCGAATTTTTCCACGACACCTTCACTGTCGATGCGTTTGTTTTTCATCGCATCCAGCATTTCGACGCCGCCACCAACCAGCTGCATCAAATCCTTGTCGGAGGAAATAATGGTACAGCGACCACCGGCATCGCGGGCCTGATGGGCGAGGGTGGCGATGATGTCATCGGCCTCGAACCCGTCGACCTCTTTGCAGGCGATATTAAAGGCGCGGGTGGCATCGCGGGTCAATGGGAACTGCGGGCGCAGATCCTCCGGGGTGGGGGGGCGATTAGCTTTGTAGAGATCGTAAAGATCGTTGCGGAAATTTTTGCCGGGATGATCAAAGATCACCGCTGCATGAGTTGGTGCATCCGGGCCTGTGTTGCCTTCGACATAGCGGTGCAGCATGTTGCAGAACCCGGCGACGGCACCAATGGGCAGCCCGTCGGATTTACGCGTCAGCGGCGGCAGCGCATGATAAGCGCGAAAAATGAAGGCTGAGCCATCGATCAAATGCAGATGGCAGCCTTTGCCGAATTTGGTCTCGCTCATGGCCTGATGCTCCGGGTGTTGCGCGTGTGACCTCCGTTATCGGTGATCCGGCATCCGAGGGCAATTGCCATTCCCGTCGTTGTCAGTTTGTTGCTGGGGTACGAGGTGACCCGAGACGCGCAGGTGCAAAACCTGCCCCGGCAGGAGGTAAAACCGCCGGGGCAGGGCACAGGGCCAGGTGGAGAGATCGTCTACGGAAAATTGGCCCTGAGGTAGGTGGCCCTGACGACGATGATGTCGTGAAGGCCTATCGTGACTGGCCTATCGTGACTGGCGCATGGCGGCAGCAAAGGATTGCCGTATCGGCGCAGGGTGATAGCGGGTCTGGTGCATCCGCCGGATCACAAAACGCCGCGCCAAACCAAACAGCCCGATGCAAACATAACTGGACTGGATCAGAAAGGCGGCAAGGTTAAAGGCGGTGACAAGGCTGATCAAAACGCAGGAGGCGGCAGTCACCACAAAGCAGGTATAGCCGATACTATTGCCGCAAATACGCCCGGTCTGCAGCAAGGTGAAGACTGTGATGTACAATGAAAATCCAAATACACCAATGACTTGCAGGATTTGAGGGTAACCCTGAATAAAGGAAATGAAATCTCGCATAATTAACTCCGTAAACAATGCCGGAGGTTAGTCAGAGCCTTGGCGCGCCGTCATACCCCCGATGGGGTAGGGATGGGGGGTTTTTGCGAAAACCGGGGCGTTTTCATTCAAGCGTTGCGCTGGCCATTTGTTTAAGCCGCTGCAGCACGTCGCGGCTTTGCTGGTAGAGTACCAGTTGGCCAACATCACTGTAGCTGTGAAACTGAAACCCCATGCGGGCCGCAAAGCTTTGGGCGCTGGCCTCGGTGACCACGGGGTCGGCCGTGCCATGGATCAGAATCACCGGCTGTGCCAGAAAGGCACAATAGCGCGACCAGTCACGGACCACGTGATGGGAATCGATGGCAAAACTCCAATGTCCCTGCTGGACGGTCTGACGAAACCCCGTGAACAGGATGTCGCGGTGTTCGGCATGCTCGGCAATAGCGCGATCAGGGGTACCCTGGCGATAGAGCGCGTTCAAAAAGGCTTCGACCCCGCCTGCATCGATCTGGGCGATGCCGGCCCGCAGCAGTGTCGGCAGCATGCGCGGAGTAAACCGGGCGGTGAGGGCCATGATCTGCTGGCGATAGTGCATGGCGCGGATCTGGCCCATATCGGTGAGCGGCACCGCGCCGGAAATGTTGAATACCCCGGTGATCAGCTTGGGATGCAGTTGCGCCAGCCGAAAGGCAAAAACAGCGCCGGACATATGGCCGATGGCGACCAGTCGACGATGCCCCAGATGTTTCAGAAAGGCGCTCATATCGGCGCAAAAGCGATCCGGGGCTTCGCGCGGGTGGCGTCTGGAGACGGGATCCGGGTCGCTGCTGCCAAAACCGGGGCGAATGGGGCAGATCAGGCGCAGACCCAGCCGGTGGATTTCAGGGATCAAGGCATCGGGAAAATTGGGTCCGTTCAGCATGTTGTGTATAAACAGGCAGGGCTGTCCCTGTTCCGGCCCAAAGCAGCGATAGGCCATTTTGCGCCCGTCTGGCAAAATGAAATGGTGATCGGTTCTGTCACTGCTGTTGCTGGACATGCTGCTGGTTTTGATCAAGGTTTCCAGCCCCGTCATGATACGCACCAGTTGTTGCTGGTTCGAAGTATAGGTCTTGCGGCGGATAGATTTGAGCTGCGTGCGCAGTGTATCCACCGACCGCCCGGTGGTGGCGGCAATTTCCGGCAGGGTGGCGCCGGTCAGCAGCTCGCGGGCAACGCGGGTCTCGGCGTCAGTAAGGCCGAACATCTTCCGCAGGATCTGATCATGGGCCTCGGTCCATTTGTTATGCAGGCCAGCCAGAATGAAGTCTTGCCCGGTCCCGCCTTCAGCTGGCTGCTCGCGCACCATCGGATAGGGGTGTTTGTCGCCTTTGGTAAAAAACACATAGATCTCGCTGGCGGCGTCATCGGCGGCGTTACTGGCGAGGGCGCTGGCCTTCTTGCCACCAATCTCCAGACGCAGGCGGGCTGCACTTTCTGAGGAGAGCGCCAGATCAAAGACCGACCCTTGTGGGGCGGCGCCCAGGACTTCGGTCGCCAACGGGCTGGTGTCGAGGATTTCGCCGCTCTGCGAGAGACGCAGTTCGGCGCGATCTGATTTTGGCTGCGCTGGCGCCTGTGCCTGCTCCTGACGTCCCAGCCGGTTGAGAATTTCAAAGGCGCGCAACAGATGCTGTGCCACCACGGGTGACAAATCCTGCGGGGTCTGCAGGTCCTCGCCTAATGTGGCCAACAAATGCCTCCCCCAGAGATCAACCAGCTTGTCGTAGACATTGGGGTCGATCGCGACCTCATAGATCGCCTGGATCAGCGAGGTCTGGGCCTCTTCACGCTCTTTCGTGGGCAATAGATCGGTCATGCAAAAACAACTCACAAACAAGGGTGACGCTGGCCAAACGGAAGGCAGATTGCGGGCGGACGAAAGGCAGACCGAAGCAGACCGGAGCTGGGTCAGAGGCAGAAAACCAAAGCGTCAGCACTCATGAAATAATGAGGCATCTACACGCAGCGTCGAAAAAAGATGACCCTGCGACTCGAAATATGGTGCAGGGCCGTACAATAGGATACCGCAGTCTGCGCATTTGGTCCATCGCGATGGACCGGATCAGACCACAGACTCATAACCACTGGCACGTAAACGCAGTCCTGAAACCCAGAACTGCGTTCAGCAAGCTACGAGAAAAAGCTACGAAAAACTTTCGCCGACGTGGATGGCCGACGTGGATGAAGGTGTTTTCAGCCAACCTGCAACTCTGCGCAGGCGTGCCAGAGGCCGCACAGCAAAGGCGCTGTGTCTTAAGTGAGGATCACTCGGCGTTGTCAGCGAAATCTTTGTGGATGTATTTGCAGTCGCAATAGGGGCATTCCACGAAACCTACGTCCTCTGGGATCTGCAGGTAGACCCGGGGATGGCCCAGTGCGCCTTCGCCGCCGTCGCAGGCAACGCGGTAGGTATCAACGATCTTGGTTTCGGGCGCTTGGATGGTCATCGCTGGCAGTCCTCTCGGTTTTCGGCTAGGCGCATGTTGGAACCATGTATGTCTGATGCAAAATCCGGGGGCAAGAGCTGCAATGAGAGATGAGGCAATCCGTATCGAAAGCTTGCGCAAAACCTACAAAGGCAGCAAAGGCCAGCCCGAAAAGCATGCTTTGAAAGGCATTGATCTGACCATCCCACGCGGATCCGTCTTTGGTCTGCTGGGGCCCAACGGCGCCGGGAAATCAACCATGATCAACATCATGGCGGGTCTGGTGCGCAAAACATCCGGTAAGGTCACCATCTGGGGTTTTGATCAGGATACCAATCCCCGCCAAAGTCGCGCTGCCATCGGAGTGATGCCACAGGAGCTGAACCTGGACCCGTTCTTCACTCCGCGCGGCGCGTTGGAGGTGCAGGCGGGGCTGTATGGTGTGCCAAAACCGGAACGCCGCAGCGACGAGATCCTGGAAATGATCGGCCTCACGGATAAGGCGCATGCCTATGCCCGCACCCTGTCTGGCGGCATGCGGCGGCGCCTGCTGCTGGGCAAAGCACTGGTGCATCATCCGCATATTCTGGTGCTGGACGAGCCTACAGCAGGGGTGGATATCGAGTTGCGCCAGATGCTTTGGGCGAACATCCGCAAGCTGAACCAGCAGGGCATGACCATCATCCTGACGACGCATTACCTGGAAGAGGCCGAAGAGATGTGCGACGAGATCGCCATCATCAACCAGGGCGAAGTGGTGGCGCGCGACAGCACCGCCAATCTGCTGGGACGCTTGGATGCCAAATCCATGGTGGTACATCCCGCCAGCCCGGTCACGCTCCTGCCGCAGGGGCCAGGTATTACATCCGAGCTGCGTGACGACGGCGCGGTGCTGCTGCGCTATCATGGCAATGAGACCAGCGCCGAACAGGTTCTGGCGGCGGTCCGTGCGGCAGGCATTTCGATCCGGGACGTCAAAACCGCCGAGGCGGATCTCGAGGACGTCTTTTTGGCGCTGACGGCCAAAGGCGTCTGATCACAGACTGATCCCAGACTGGGGCGGGCTGGGGATGAGGGCTTGCAGGTTGCAATTGCGCGCGCGCGTGCTATTCACCGCGCGACCCCAAAATACAGACCTATTGATAGCGACGCGGAGTATATCCAGATGGTGAAGGCAAAAACGAAGCTTGATTTTGCGATCAGCGGCTTTCCGGAATACACCCCCGAGGTGCGCGATGTTGAACTGAAATGGCTCAACCAGCTCTCTAAGCTGTTCGAAAGCTATGGCTATGCTAGCATCGAAACGCCTTCGGTCGAAAAGGTCGAAACCCTTGCCGCCAAGGGCGAAGATGTCGACAAAGAGATCTACGCGCTGCGCCGTCTGGCTGACGACGGTGACAGCAAGGCGAAATATGCCCTGCACTATGACATGACCGTGCCCACCGCGCGCTATGTTGCCAAGCACCACGGCCAGCTGACCTTTCCGTTCAAGCGCTATCAGATGCAGCGCGCGTGGCGCGGCGAACGCCCGCAAGAAGGGCGTTTTCGCGAGTTCACCCAATGCGATATCGATGTGATCGATAGCGAAAGTGTCTCGTTGGCCTATGATGGTGAGATGCTGGAAATCGCAGCCGCCGCCTTTGGTCTGCTGGAAACCGGACCGGTCCGGTTTCAGGTCAGCAACCGTCGCCTGATGAATGGTCTCGGTGAAGCGCTGGGCCTTGCGGATGCGACCCTGCTGGCGCGTATCCTCGACAAGGTGGACAAGCTGACAACCGAACAGTTGTCAACGCGTCTGAGCACCGAGCTAGAGCTGGATCAGGCGGGTATCGATACCTGCATCGCCTTTTCGCAGATCCGCGGCAATGCGGGCGATATTGAAAACGGTCTGGCGCGTCTGGGGCTGATGAATGACCACATTCGCGAAGGCCAGCAGCAGCTCTGCGACACGCTGGAAAGCGTGGAGAAAAGCCGACCTGAACAGGTCGAGATCCTGGGTGATCTGTCGATTTCGCGTGGGTTCGATTACTATACCGGTGTGGTCTACGAGGCCAAATTCATCGATTTTCCGGATTATCCGTCGATTTGTGCCGGCGGGCGGTATGAGAACCTCGTGGGATCTTTCATGCGCCGTAAATTGCCCGGTGTTGGGATCTCGATCGGCCATACCCGGATCTTTACCAAGCTGCTGAAAGAGGGTTTGCTGGATGTGGGCCGCAAAACGCCAACACAGGTGCTGGTTGCGAGCGACGCGCCGGACAACTACAGCACCCTGACGGCGACAGCCGCCAGACTGCGCCAGTTGGGCTGGAACGCCGAAACTCTGCCTGGTGTGGCCAAGCTGGACAAACAGCTGAAATATGCCAACAACAAGGGTATTCCCTTTGTCTGGATTATCCGCGACGGAGCCGCGTTCCTGAAGAATATGGAAACCGGTGATCAGCAAAGCGTGGATTTGGGCAGTTTCTCCGGGACGCCACAGGGCTGATTACAGGGCTGATTTACAGGGCTGAGCGGGTTTGCCGGGTCGGATTGGATCGGGTCGGGTTTGCGGAGGCCGTCGGCGCAAAATGACAGGATCAAGGAACAGGCCATATCCCATGGCCTGTTTTTTTATGCCCGATTTCTACTGGGGCTGATTTCTACAAGGCCTGATGTCGAAGGAGGCTTGAGAGAATCGCAGGAAACAGGACGGTTTTGATCGGAGATGGGTGCCACAGGAAGGCCGACGATGTTCAGATTTCCCTTATCTATCTGAAACAATGTGATTTTGCCTGCGTCAGTAGGGGCGTGAAAATCTTTTCACATTGGTGGAAATAGCCTTCGAAAATGTATGGACAATGGTTTGGACCTGGGCTAGTACTCCCCCAATTGCGGCGGCTGTAGCTCAGTGGTAGAGCCCCTGGTTGTGGTCCAGGTTGTCGTGGGTTCGATCCCCATCAGTCGCCCCATTTTCCCCTTTAATATATATCGCTTGCGGTACTTTTTTGTGTTGAGAGTGCTCGTGTCGAGAGTGCAGTGCTTTTACGCAGACTGCACTCTGTTTGGCGGCTTCAAGATTTGTCGATACGGGCCTGGTAGCAATTGTTGCGTGAGGACCGGATGTGAATGTAGTCGACACGTGGGTCGTCAAAGATTGTTGCGGCCTGCTGCATCATTGCGTCCTGTGGCACCACCAGACCGGTGCCGTAAACGATACGATCCTCTGTATTGTAGCCCTTGATCAGATAGTCCGGAGAGTCTTGCAAGATCTCGGGCAGCTCCGGTCCCACGTGACGGGCGCAGGGGGCAGCGCAAAGAAAGATCGGGCCGGTTTCGGCATAGGGCTGGGCCGCAGGAAAGGGGCGCAGGGCGAGGATCAGCATCTCGGCACCTTCGGGTATGTAGCGCAGGCAGTGACGACAGGGGTTGGCGCTTCCCTGTGCGATGACGCGTTCGGGGATCTGGCCATGGGCGTCTGATCCGCCATTTTGTACCTGTCGGACTAGATCGGTGGGCAGAGCAGTGATTCTGGGCATCGGCTTTCCTTTGTGATTTTGGCGTACTTCCATGACATTTGCCCAAAGTGCCTTGAGCGGGCGATCCGAATCATGCGCATTTGGGTGTAGCTGCAGCGGGGGCTCCCGCCCGGTGATGGTGCATCAAAGATGCGCCATCCACCCGTTGGGCCTGGCGCGCAGCCCTCCTGTGGAGTGCTGCGCGGGGCGTATCTGTCTAACCGAAGCGCGGGCTGGTTGTCGGCTAGGTTTGTGCTCAGGTCAGAAACAGGGTCGTAAGGCAAGGCGTAAGAAGCCGTTGGGAATTGCCATGGGACTCGTCATGAGAACAAAACAAGAATACTGTACTCTCATGCCTGCCGAATTCTCCTGTCTGTCCAACTTCACGTTTCTCACCGGGGGCTCGCACCCCGAGGATTATGTGCACCGTGCTCTGATGCTGGGGTTGGAGGCGATTGCCATTGCCGATGAAAATTCCGTAGCTGGCATCGTGCGGGCGCATGCTGAGTGTCTGGATATTGCCCGCCGGGTGCGCGAGCGGCGAGCCTGGGACCAGCGCAATGCAGCGATTGGCCCACCATGCCCTGATCATATAGTGCCGCCGCCGTCTTTTCCGGTTTATGCAACCCTGCGGCTGATTCCGGCGGCCCGGCTGATTTTGGCGGATGCGCCAGCGGTGATCGCACTGCCACAGAATCGCGCGGGATGGGGGCGGCTTGCGCGCCTGATTTCCACTGGCCGGTTGCGGGCGCCAAAGGGGCAATGTCAGCTCTGCTTGGCAGATCTTCTGGAGCACGCCGAAGGTCTCCACTTGCTCTTGCTGCCACAGGCGCTGCAGGATCCTGGCGGCGCGCATGGTTGGGCCCCACATATCGAGGCGTTGACGCGCCGCTTTGCTGGCAGGATGCATCTGCTGATCGCTCCGCGTTATGATGGCAGAGACAGGGCGCGTTTCGCCCATCTGGCGACGGCGGCGCGGACCTTGAAACTGCCGCTTCTGGCCAGTGCGGCCCCACGCATGCATCACGGCTGCCAGCGCCGTCTCGCGGATGTGCTGAGCGCCATCCGCCTGCGCTGCCGGGTCGAGGATCTGGGACGGGCTGCCCTGACTAACGGAGAGCAGCGTCTGCGCTCCCAAGCTGAGATGAAACATTTGTTCAAGGACTACGGAGAGGCTGTCGCAGAGGCCGGAGCCCTGGCGCAAAAGCTCTGTTTTTCGTTGGACGAGCTGCGCTATGACTACCCGGATGAGGGTCTGAACGGCGAAAGCCCAACTGCCCGCCTGCGGCGCCTGTCTGAGGTTGGGCTGATCTGGCGTTATCCAGGCGGGGTGCCACCCAAGGTGCGCGCCATGCTGGAGCATGAGCTCGCCCTTATTGCCCGGCTGAAGTACGAGCCCTACTTCCTGACAGTGCATGACATCGTTGATTTTGCCCGGTCTCGCGGCATTCTTTGTCAGGGCCGCGGCTCGGCTGCCAATTCGGTCACCTGCTACGCGCTTGGCGTCACCTCGGTTAGCCCCGAGATGGGCACCATGGTGTTTGAACGCTTTGTCAGCGAGGCCCGCGATGAGCCCCCCGATATCGACGTGGATTTTGAGCATGAACGCCGCGAAGAAGTGATCCAGTGGATCTATGAGCGTTACGGGCGCCACCGAGCCGGGCTGTGCGCAACGGTGATCCACTATCGTGGCAAGCGCGCCATTCGCGAGGTGGGTCGTGCCATGGGCCTGTCGGAAGACACTATCGGCGCGCTGTCCTCGCAGCTTTGGGGCGGTTTTGACCGCTCTGGCAGCACCACGCAGCGTTTGACCGAAATTGGCCTCGATCCCACGGCGCGGCGTCTGCGTCAGACATTGGAGCTGGTGCAGCAGATCATCGGCTTTCCGCGTCACCTGAGCCAGCATGTGGGCGGTTTCATCATCACCGATGGGCGGCTGGACGAGTTGGTGCCGATTGAGAATGCCAGCATGGAGGGGCGCACGGTGATCTGCTGGGACAAGGATGATATCGACACGCTGGGCATTCTCAAGGTGGATGTGCTGAGCCTTGGTATGCTTAGCTGCATTCGCAAAGCCTTTGACCTGATGCGCCAGCATCACCGACTGGATTATGATCTGGCCACTTTGCCGCCTGATGATCCAGCAGTTTACGACATGCTGTGCCGGGCCGATAGTCTTGGGGTGTTTCAGGTCGAAAGCCGGGCGCAGATGAACTTTCTGCCACGGATGAAGCCGCGCAATTTCTATGATCTGGTGATCGAGGTGGCCATCGTGCGCCCCGGTCCCATTCAGGGCGATATGGTGCATCCCTATATTCGCCGTCGCAATGGTGAAGAAAGCGTCGAGTACCCTTCCGATGCCCTGGGGGCGGTGCTGCGCAAGACCCTGGGCGTGCCCTTGTTTCAGGAGCAGGCAATGCAGATCGCCATGGTCGGGGCGGATTTCACGCCGGAACAGGCGGACCGTTTGCGGCGCTCACTGGCGACCTTTAAAAACCATGGCAATGTGAGCGAATTCCGCAGCCTGTTTTTGCGCGGCATGAAGCGAAACGGCTACGATGATGCGTTTTCCGAGCGCTGTTTTTCCCAGATCGAAGGCTTTGGCTCCTACGGGTTTCCCGAAAGCCATGCGGCCAGTTTTGCGTTGCTGGTCTATGCTTCGGCCTGGATCAAATGCCATCATCCAGGCCTGTTTGCCTGCGCCTTGCTGAATTCCCAGCCGATGGGGTTTTACGCCCCGGCCCAGATCGTGCGCGACGCCCGCGAACACGGGGTGACGGTGCGCCCGATCTGTATCAATGCCAGCTACTGGGACAATGTGATGGAGCCGGACGGCCAGGGTGATCTGGCCCTGCGGTTGGGGTTTCGCCAAATCAAAGGCCTCAGCGAGGACGATGCCTGCTGGCTGACCGCCGCGCGCGGTAATGGCTACATGGAGGTCGAGGATCTGTGGCGCCGTGCGGGCCTGAACCCGCCGGTGATCACCCGGCTGGCCGAGGCGGATGCCTTTGCCGCGCTGGGTCTCAATCGGCGCGAGGCGCTGTGGGCGGCCAAGGCGATCACCGCCAAGAAACCGCTACCGCTGTTTGCGCGCGAAATGGAAGGCGAGAGCATTCAGGAGCCAGAGGCTCACCTGCCGCAGATGACTGTGGGGGAAGAGGTGGTCGAGGATTATGTCGCCATGCGCCTGTCGCTCAAGGCGCATCCGGTCGCACTGCTGCGGCACCTGTTGACGCCAGGGGCTGAAACCCAGAGAGCTGAAATCCAGAGAACTGAAACAATGTCCAAAGGGCTAAACAGGTCGGCAGGAGAACACTGATATCGCCAACTGTGACAGGAAGGCGGTTCACCCCAGTGCATCAAGCCGCTACAACGCTGGCAACGTCTTCACTATTGCACGCCCCGGAGCTTTGACATGTCCACGCCCAAACCCGTCGTCCTTTGCATTCTTGATGGCTGGGGCAGTGCGGCACCCGGCGAAGCCAACGCGCCCTACCTGGCCAATACGCCAACCTTTGATGCCTTGATGGCGGCGGGGCCTCAGGCGCGCCTGATTACCCATGGGCCAGACGTTGGCCTGCCAACGGGGCAGATGGGCAATTCCGAGGTGGGTCATACCAATATCGGCGCTGGCCGGGTGGTGGCGATGGATCTGGGGCAGATTGATCTGGCGATCGAAGATGGCTCATTTGCGCAGAATGCAACTCTGCAGGCGTTTATCGCCAAGCTCAAAGAAACCGGCGGTGCGGCGCATCTTATGGGGCTGGTTTCGGATGGGGGCGTGCATGGGCATATCAGTCACATTCTGGCGGCGATCCGCGCAATCACAGATGCCGGCGTACCTGTCTGGCTACATGCCATCACAGATGGTCGGGATGTGGCACCCAAATCGGCCTATGGCTATTTTGAACAGCTGAAAGAAGGGCTGCCGCGTGGTGCCAAGGTGGCAACAGTGACAGGCCGCTATTTTGCCATGGATCGCGACAACCGCTGGGAGCGCGTGAGCGAGGCCTATGATGCGATGATCAAAGGCGAAGGCCGTCCTGTGGCGGATGCCCATGACGCGGTGACCCATGCCTATAACCAGTCGGAAACGGATGAATTCATCGGGGCCAGCGTCATTCGCGGCTACGAGGGTGTGCGTGATGGCGACGGGTTCTTCTGCCTCAACTTCCGGGCGGACCGCGCGCGCGAGATCCTGCGTGCCATTGGCGAGCCGGATTTTGCCGATTTCGACACCGGCCCACGCCCCAAACTGGCGGCCCTTTTGGGCATGGTGGAATATTCCAAGGGCCACAACGCCTATATGTCCACGGTCTATCCCAAGGCGCAGCTGGTCAACACGCTTGGCGAATGGGTTGCCAAACAGGGCAAGCGCCAGTTCCGTTTGGCCGAGACCGAGAAATACCCGCATGTGACCTTCTTTCTCAACGGTGGCAAAGAAGAGCCTGAGGTTGGCGAAGACCGCGCGATGCCGAAATCGCCTAAGGTTGCGACCTATGATCTGCAACCGGAGATGAGCGCGCCGGAAGTGACCGAAGAATTCGTCGGCGCCATCAAGGCAGGTTATGATCTGATCGTCACCAATTACGCCAACCCCGACATGGTCGGCCATACCGGCGATATCCAAGCTGCAATCAAAGCCTGCGAAGCGGTGGATCAGGGGCTGGCAAAGGTGGTCGCAGCCTTGAAAGAAGTCGGCGGTGCCATGCTGGTTACTGCGGACCACGGCAATTGCGAGTTAATGGTCGATCCCGAAACCGGTGGCGCACATACGGCTCATACCACTAATCTGGTGCCGCTGGTGCTGGTGGGTGGCCCCAAAGATGCCAGTTTGCGCAATGGCCGTCTGGCGGATCTGGCCCCAACCCTGCTAGACTTGATGGATCTGCCCAAACCCGACGAGATGACCGGAGAGAGCCTTCTTTCATGATAAGAACTGCCCCCGGGTTGTTGCTGTTGCCGTTGCTGCTGGCACTGACGCTCGCGCCCTTGCAGCTGATGGCCCAGCAACAACCCGCCGAGGCTGCGCGCGCCGCAGCTCAGGAGTTGGAAGCAGCAACGCTGCAGCTGGAGGCCGCAGAAAGCGCGCGTGATCGGGTCAAGGCCCTGACCCAGACGGTACGCGCCTATGAGGCGGGGCTAGGGGCGATGCGCGAAGGCCTGCGTCGGGTTGCGCGGCGCGAAACGTTGCTTTTGTCGCAGCTCAACGCCCGCGAAGATGAGGTCTCTGAACTGCTGGGCATCTTGCAGACCATTGAAACCTCGGCGCCGCCGGTTTTGATGCTGCACCCTTCGGGGCCGTTGGGGGCTGCACGCTCTGCGATGATGGTGGCTGAGGTCACACCGGGGCTCTATGCCCGGGCAGAAGTTCTGCGCATGGATCTTGAAGAGGTGCAGACCCTGCGCATGTTGCAGCAGAGCGCCTCTGGCACCTTGCAGGACGGGCTCAGTGGGGTGCAGGAGGCGCGCACTGCGCTGTCAAAAGCAATTTCTGACCGGACCGATCTGCCACGCCGGTTTACAGCTGATCCGATCCGTACCGCTCTTTTGATTGCCTCGACCGAGACCCTTTCGGGCTTTGCCAGTGGGCTGGCGGAAATCGCTGGCGGAGCTATTGCCCCCACCACAGCGGATGTCACAGCCCTGCGCGGCGACATCGATCTGCCGGTCAAGGGCCTGATGCTGCGCCGGTTTGGCCAGCGCGATGCGGCTGGCATTGCTCGGCCCGGCGTGCTGATCGCGGCGCGTCCGCGCGCACTTGTGATCTCGCCAACGGCGGCGACAATTCGCTATCGCGGTCCACTCTTGGATCTGGGCAATGTGGTGATTCTTGAACCGCAGCCTGACACCCTATTTATTCTGTCAGGGCTGGCAGAGGTTTACGGCAACGCGGGTGAAGTAATCCCCGGCGGCACCCCGGTCGGCCTGATGGGAGGAAATTCGCCGCAGGCTGGTGCCATTTTGTCACTTAGTGGTGAAGGGGGTGGCACAGACCGAACAGAAACGCTCTATATAGAAGTCAGAATGGACAACAGCCCGGTGGATCCTGAAACATGGTTCGACACCGGAAAAGGTGGATGAAGGTCTCATGAGAAAATTTGCCATGGCCGCTATCGGCGGCACGCTGGCCGGCATTGTTGCAACAACCTATGTGGCCGGGCCTTTGCTGGCACAGGAAACGGCACGCGAAACGACAGTCTACGAACAGCTTGACCTGTTTGGGGACATCTTTGAGCGCATCCGCGCCCAATACGTCGAAGACGTTGACGAAAAAGAGCTGATCGAAGCGGCGATCGGCGGCATGCTGGCTTCGCTTGATCCCCATTCCAGCTATCTGTCGCCGGATGATGCCGCCAGCATGCGGGTGCAGACCCGTGGTGAATTTGGCGGCCTTGGCATCGAGGTCACTCAAGAAGAGGGCTTTGTCAAAGTTGTCTCGCCCATCGATGGCACCCCGGCAGATGAAGCAGGCATGGAAGCGGGTGATTTCATCACCCATGTGGATGGCGAAAGCGTCCTTGGCCTGTCGCTGGACGAAGCCGTGGATTTGATGCGCGGTCCGGTTGGATCCGAGATCGTGATCACCGTGGTGCGCGAAGGCGAGGGCGAGCCCTTTGACGTTTCGATCATTCGCGACACGATCAAGCTGACGGCAGTCCGTGCTCGCACCGAAGGCGACACAGTTGTGTTGCGGATCACCACCTTCAACGATCAGACTACGCCTAATCTTGAATCCGGCTTGAAAAAGCAGGTCGAAGAGGCCGGTGGCATGGAAAACGTGAACGGTATCGTGCTGGATCTGCGCAACAACCCCGGTGGTTTGCTGACGCAGGCGATCAAGGTGGCTGACAGCTTCCTCGACAGTGGTGAGATCGTTTCGACCCGCGGTCGCAACCCTGAAGACGGCGAACGCTTCAACGCCATTCCCGGTGATTTGTCCGGTGGCAAGCCCATCGTTGTTCTGATCAATGGCGGTTCGGCCTCGGCGTCGGAAATCGTGGCTGGTGCACTGCAGGATCATCGTCGCGCCATCGTTGTCGGCACCAAGAGCTTTGGCAAAGGCTCGGTCCAGACCGTGATGCCACTGCGCGGTGAAGGCGCGATGCGCCTGACCACGGCGCGCTATTACACACCCTCGGGCCGCTCGATCCAGGCTCTGGGTGTTTCGCCAGACATCGTTGTTGAGCAGCCCCGTCGCAAACCTGAAGCCGAGGCCGAAGAAGAGAGCAATGCACGTCGTACCCGCTCTGAGGCGGACCTGCGCGGCAGTCTCAACAATGACAGCCTGACCGAGGATGAAATCCGCCAGATCGAAGAGGACCGCACCAAGGCCGAGAAAGCTGCGGAACTGCGCGAGCAGGATTACCAGCTGGCCTATGCCATCGATATTCTCAAAGGTCTGGTTGCTCTGGGGCCAAAACAATAACTGGCCAGGGTCTCCAGGGGAGGATTCCCTGGTTTAAACCGCAAAACAATACAAGGACCGCTCCGAAAGGGGCGGTCTTTGGCCTTGTACCCCTGCCGGATGCTGCGCTGTCACCTGCACAGAGGGCTTTAGTCACGCTGTCATTTGTGTTTCTTAGGGCGCAAATGCCGCCCGGTGGCGGCGGATTGATGAAAGCAGAGCCAAAATGACCCGGGACTATTCCCAATTTCTGTCACCTGCTGGTGGCTCTGATGCGCCGCAACAGGAGTTGAGCGCGCTGGAAAAGCTTGGCTGGCAGCCCTTCTTTGCCCAACAGGTGATTGATGACGACCTGGAAGAAACACCTCCGGTGCGCGTGGTCGAGGCGCATCGCAGCGGTCTGCGGGTTCAGGGTGAGAGTATTGATATGCTGTTGCCCCCCAAGATGCAGGCGGCTGTTGGGGATTGGCTGCTGCTAAATCGGGTGCTGCCCACCGCCAGCCGGGTGCTGGAGCGTAAAAGCCTGTTCAAACGCCGTGCGCCTGGGCATGACCGCAGTATCCAGCTGATTGCGGCCAATGCGGACACGAGCTTTATCGTCACGTCTTGCAACCTTGATTTCAACCTCGCCCGGCTCGAACGCTATATCGCCCTGGCCTTTGAGGCCGAGGTGGAACCGGTAATCCTGCTCACCAAACCCGACCTCTGTGACGACCCCACTCCCTATGTGGAACAGGCCAAGACTATTTCGGCGCGGGTGCCTGTGCTGCTGATCAATGCCAAAAGTGATGCGGCGCGCGCGCAGCTCGCACCTTGGTGCAAGCCGGGTCAGACGCTGGTCTTTCTGGGATCGTCAGGGGTGGGCAAATCTACTCTGGTCAATGCGCTGTTTGGCAAGGAGACCGCCGAGACCGGCGAAATCCGCGAAGATGATGCCAGGGGGCGCCATACCACGCGCTATCGGCATATGCGCTTTTTGCCAAATGGCTGCGCCGTGATGGACACGCCCGGCATGCGCGAGTTGCAGATGGCCGAAGCCGAAAGCGGCATTGCCGATCTGTTCGAGGATCTGGCAGAGCTGGCAAGCCAGTGCAAATTCCGCAACTGCAAACATGAAAGCGAGCCAGGCTGCGCGATCTCAGCGGCGATCAAACGTGGAGAGGTTCAACAGGCCCGGCTGGAGCGTTGGAACAAGTTGGCTGCAGAAGAGAGGTTCAATACCGCCTCGCTGGCAGATCGTAAAACCAGTGGGAAAGCCCTGCAAAAGACCATTCGCGCGGTCCAGAAGCGCAATAAAAAAACAGGACGATGATCCAGGTTCTTGTCAAGAACGGCAGGCGGCCGTGGTTTCTCGCGGATGTTTTGACATTAACGCCCGGAAACCGGCGACCCAGGGCATTTGGATTGGCTAGTCTGTTGCAATGATGTTTGACCTGCCTGATTCCCAAACCCTGTACCAAGCGCTCTGTAGCCGCGATGCGGCTTATGAAGGGCGCGCCTATGTTGGCGTGTCTTCCACCGGCATTTTCTGTCGTCTAAGCTGCCCGGCCCGCAATCCCAAGTTCGAAAACTGCCAGTTCTTTGCCAGCCCCGGTGAATGCATCGAGGCGGGGTTTCGTGCCTGCAAACGCTGCAAGCCGCTCAAGGCCGCTGCGGGCGATGACCCCATGGTACAGCCCTTGATTGACGCGCTTGAGGCGCGTCCGACACACCGCTGGCGCGAAGGGGATCTGGTGGAGCTGGGCTATGATCTGTCCACCGTGCGGCGCGCTTTTAAGCGCCATTTTGGCATGACCTTTCTGGAAATGGCGCGACAACGCCGCCTGCGCGAGGGCTTTACCGCGCTTTCAGCGGGAGAGCCGGTGATCGCGGCACAGATTGATGCGGGATTTGACAGCCCGTCGGCCTTTCGGGCCGCCTTTGCTCGCCTTGTTGGAATGTCGCCGGGAAGTTTTCGCAAAGATGCGCTGCTTCTGGCAGATTGGATCGACACCCCACTAGGGGCGATGATCGCCATCAGCTGCCAGCATCAGCTGCACTTGTTGGAATTCGCTGATCGCAAGGCGCTGCCGCGCGAGATGATCCGTCTGCAAAAAGCACAGCCCGGCGGTATCGGCTTTGGGCGACCGGCACCGACCCAGCGGATCGCCGATGAACTGTCACGCTACTTTGCAGGATCAGCAGCGCGTTTTGATACGCCGCTGGCGCTGCATGGCACCGCCTTTGAGCGCGATGTCTGGCGCTATCTGCTGGAAATCCCGGCTGGAGAGACGCGCAGCTATTCGCAGATTGCCCGCGACATGGGCCGCCCGACAGCAACGCGCGCAGTGGCGCGGGCCAATGGCAGCAACCAGATTGCTGTGGTCATTCCCTGTCACCGTGTCCTGTCTGCCGATGGCAGTCTGACCGGCTATGGCGGAGGATTGTGGCGCAAGCAGCGCCTGATCGAGATTGAAACCAGCTACCGGGACAAAATGCTGGCCTAGCTCACAACCAAGCGGTGGGCAGTCTGGTGGGGGCCGACTTCAGGTGGTTTCGAGAGTTAAGTCGTTTCCAGACAATGACGGCGAAACGCGCGTTTCAGCATGTCGAGCTCAGCGCGCAGCAGTTCGATTTCGGCGCGCATGTCGTCGGCAGCGGCCTCGCCTGCGATCAGGGAAAAGCTTGCGAGTTTCTGATCACTGCTGCCGCCCTCGGTGATGACAAAAGTCTGTACCCCATCGGCAATGGCATGGGCAGGTACAGTGATCCGCAACAGCCACTCATCGGCCGCACTGCCTTCGCTGATCGCGACCCCGTCCAGTGGCTGGTCCTGAAACATCACCTGAATATCTGGGGCCAGACCGCTTTCTTTGGCGTTCTGGACCACCCCTTCCCAGGTGCCATTGCCGAAACGTATTTTGGTGACGGTCAAATCGCTCATCTCGGTTCACTCATCATTGGGGTTCAGTTTGTGGTAGGGTCAGATATTGGCGCGACGGTGGCGGGCAAAGGTCAGGTCACGCAGAATGACCTGGTTCATGTCGGGGGCTTCAAAAATCAGGTCGAGCCATATCTTTTCGATGCGCTTTTCGTTCAGGTTGGAATAGGCCAGATCATATTCAACCGATACATTTTTCTCACCCAGTGGAAACTCACGGACCAGTTGCTCTGTATTGGGACCGTGGCGAATATTGAGACGGGCAAAGACCTCGATCGGTTTTTCGGTTTCAATAATGCAATCGACACGCAGGAGATGTTGTCGGGTCAGGCCGTCGCAGGCGCTGGTCGGCAGGTCGATGACCAGTGACAGGAAAGAGCCGTCAAACTGGAAGACATCCATTCGTAAACCAAAGGGCGCCAGGTCTTCTTCGCGGCTGTTGCGCAACTGGCGCAGGGTCAGTTCTGATATATCGCAATCGTGGAACAGGGTGATTTCTTCGCCCAGTTGCGATTTTGACGGGACCGAGGACAGGCCGGGAACAGGCAGGGGGCCGCGCCACAGTTCGGGACGCCAGGACCAGTCGGTGCCATGCGGCCGCGGAAAGAAGGACGATCCGATATGTGGCAGGGCAAGACGGCCATCGGCAATGTGGATCAGACGGTTCAGCTGGTTGCGCAGAAGCCGGGCCTGATTGCGCTGCTGGCGCAGCATCGGCAGCGAGGTGGTGCTCGCCCGGGCCGCGTCGCGGTGCCAGCGACGCAGACTGCCCCGGTGAAACAGCTTGTTTAGAAAACCGCCCATATCGCGTTTTTGCTACCTTTGTCTTGCCCGGGCCTTCTGCCTCGGCGCATTGTTCAACTGATCCTGGCCAAAAACATAGCCCGGAGCGCTTTGTTGTGCGTGTTCCGAAAACAACCGGAGCTGACGCCGCCGAAACTATGGCCAATCTAGCCGGGTCGGGTCACTGAAATAAACCGGCAATCCGCTCTCGCCACGAGAGTTTTTCGCCGGAGACGGCTGGTTTTTCACTGCTGTGCCTTTGGGAATTAGCGTTTCGCGCTTCTGGCCGCGTCTTGGGGCGCAGATCCGTGTCAGGTTTTGCCGCCGCAGCAGGCGCGGAAGGGGGGAGATTTGCGCCGGTGTCGATGGTGGCTGCACCGATGGTGGCTGTGCTTGCTTTCAGGCTGCGCAGGGTCATTTCCGTAAGCAGATCAGCCCCAGCGCGTCCCAACAGATTGCTGCCTTCAGGCGCGTAGAGCGCCAGCAGGACAAGATGATCATTCAACACAAAGGCACCGCGCCAGTGTTCTGGGCTGGCACCCGAGCCGCCTGCGGTGCTGTGACCGGGCCAGTTCAGCCGCACCAATGGCAAAACACCCTTGTCGTCATAATACAGCAGTTTGGCGCCTTGAGCGGTCCGCGCAATATCGGCGGTTCTGGGGGCTCCGGGGCTGGTGGCCTTGCCGATGGTGGCGGTGATGACAGCCGCACGGTTTCTGCCAAACCAGCTGCTGCCTTGCAAAAGGTTGCAACGTGGCAACAGCGCAAAGCCGCCCTCGGCATCCTGTCGCAACATCGAGGTGTCGATGCAGTGACCGGGCGGGGCAACCAGAATGACAGAGCCATTTGAAAATTCTGCCCGGGATTTTCCGGCGGCTGCAAGATCGGAGTCATATTGCCCGCTCTGGGCCGCAAAGGAAAATCCCGAGTTAGACGATTGCGTACAGCCAGCAAGACCGATGAGTCCGACCAAGGCGCCCAAACGCAGCCCGTGGGCAAAGCGCGTGGCCGGGCCTGCGACCGAGAGAGACGCAGCCGGATCCGGGGGGGCGTCGCATTGCTGCAACAGGGACGTTTCTGCTTTCAGTGCCAAACCGCTTGATTTCATGGCCACAGGGCCGCCCTCCATCGCCCCGCTCTTTGGGGGCTGTCGTTGTTGCCAGCGCAATAATTCTGTTGAACGGTCAGAGCAAGTGTGAACGAGCGTGAACTGGATTACCTTGTCTTTGCCCGTTTCAGTGCATACCGTCGCGAGGTTTTTGCACAGTGACTCGATTCCTGCCGGTTTCGGCAACCACCACCGTGGCACCACCGTGGCCAAGACCTCACCATGCAGCTTTTATGCCACAAGGACCGGCCATGCCTCCAACGCTGTTTTCATTTATCTGGCGTTATTCCAAGCGTCAGCAACTTGGCCTTTTGGCGCTGACCCTGCTGACCTTTCCGTTTCTTTATGCGTCGTTGGAGCTGCCCAAGCGGATCATCAATGACGCCATTGGTGCAGCAGAGCCTCAGGTCGTGGTCCTGGGCACAGAGATGTCTCAGGTGGACTACCTCTTGGTGCTGTGTTTTGCCTTTCTGGCTGCGGTGGTTCTGGCGGGACTGCTGAAGATGCGGCTCAATACGGCCAAAGGTGTGGTGGCAGAGCGCCTGTTGCGGCGCCTGCGCTATAGTCTGATCAACCGGATGATCCGGTTTCCGAAACCCTACTTTCGCACCACCAGCCAGGGTGAGCTGGTGTCGATGATCACGTCCGAAAGTGAGCCGATGGGCGGGTTGATGGGGGATGCGCTGGCGCAGCCGGTGTTTCAGGCGGGACAGATGCTGACCATCGTGGCCTTCCTGTTTGCACAAAGCGTCTGGTTTGGGCTAGTTTCAATTGCGCTGATCCCGCTACAGGCCTGGCTGATACCGATGTTGCAGCGCCAGATCAACCTGCTGAACAAGGACCGGATCCAGGAAGTGCGCGCCCTGGCCGCAGAGATAGGCGAGACCGCCGCCGGGATATCCGATCTGCGTGGCAACGGCGGCTGGCGGTATCGTCTGGCGCAGATTTCTGACCGGTTGGGACGTCTGTTCGAGATCCGCCGCCGGATCTACAACAAGAAATACTTCATGAAATTCCTCAACAATCTGATCGGGCATATGACACCCTTTGTCTATTACTCGGCAGGTGGTGTTCTGGCGATCAGGGGAGAGATCACGGTCGGCGCATTGGTGGCGGGGCTGGCTGCCTACAAGGACCTTTCGGCGCCCTGGAAAGAGCTTTTGACCTATTACAATCAGGTGCAGGACATGGGGCTGCGCTGGAAAGTGATGACCAGTCGCTTTGCTCCCAAGGGAATGATTGATGCCAATCTGCTGGACGGGGCGCCCACAACTCTGCCGCACCTGCGCGGGGATCTGGTGTTTCGCAATGTCTCGCTGCGTGATGCCGATGGCAATATGATCCTAGAGGATCTGTCGCTCACCATCCCCGCACGCGCACGGGTCGCGGTCAAAAGCAGCAACGACGCCGAACGTGCTGCCCTGGGGCAGTTGCTGACCCGAGAGGTGCTGCCCAGCCGTGGTTCGATCACACTGGCGGGGCACCGGCTGGAAGCGCTGCATCAGGGGGTCCTTGCCGCGCGGGTTGGGTATGCCTCTGCGCAGCCCTATTTGTTTTCGGGCTCGCTTGGGGACAATATCCTGATGCCATTGCGCAGCACGCCCAGTCTGGCTGACCCGTCGGATGATGCGCTGCGCCAGATGGACGAGGCTCGGCGGACCGGCAACAGCCCTGATCTTTTGACCGCAGATTGGGTCAACCCGGCCCTTGCGGGGCTGGGCTCCGAAGGGGATTTGCGCGATTGGTGGTTTCAACTGGTCGAAGCCATGGGAGTTGATGAGCAAATATTCCAGCGGACCCTGCGTGCCAAACTGCCGGAGGGCAACCATCAGGCGTTGAAAGACCATATCATTCGGCTGCGGCCATTGATCCGAAAACGTCTGCGCCGGGCAGGGCTGGACGGCGTGGTCTACCATTTTGAACCGGAGGTTTTTAATCCAGCGATGCCGCTGGCGGGCAATATTCTCTTCGCCTCGCCCGCGCGAGAGATCCTTCCAGAGGAGCTGATGTTGCCGGGCAGCCTGTTTCATCAGGTGATCCGCGAGCAACACCTTAGCGCGGAAACCCTGGGCATCGGCCTTGGAGTGGCGGAAACCCTGATCAAAACTTTCGGCCGCGAAGATTTCGACCACCCTTTGTTTCAGCGTCTTGGCATTGACGAAGATCTGTATTGCCGCCTGTGCAAGGCCGCTGAACTTTATAGTGAAAAGGGGGAGGCAGAGCTCCCGGATGAGGCCCGCGCGGTGCTGATGACAGTGCCCTTTCTGTTGTCCGCAGAACAGATCGGCCCCGGTTTTCCAGAAGATTTCAAGCGACGCATCCTGCGCATTCGCGCCGCCAGTGCCGCTACCCTGACGGCCCGCTCCGAAGGATTGTTCCGTCCGCTCACACCAGAGGGCTTCTTTCCACGCCTGTCGGTTCTGGAAAACGCGCTCTATGGAAAGATATCGACGCGGGCCGGGGAAAAGGGCAATCAGGTCGAGGCGCTGGTTGCAGAGGTTTTGGCAGCTTACGGATTGAAAAAACGTCTGGCGTTGATCCTTTATGACCTGCCAACCGGTCTCGGTGGCGCGCTGTTGGATCCATTGTTTCGTGAGCGCGCAGCCTTTACGCGGGCGGCCATCAAGCGGCCGGATGTGTTGATTCTGGATCGCGCTTTGGCCAGTCATGATTCCGAAAGCCGACTGCGCACCCGCGACCGCCTGCGTGACCTGATGCCGACCACGACCATGATCTTTATGGAGGAAGAATTCGCCCATCCCGAACGCTATGACCTGTTTGTCGAGATCCGGGACGGGCGTATCGATGGGGTGGACCGCCGCTCCAGCGGCAGCCCCGAAGACCTGGCCGCTGAGGATTTTCGTCAGAAATTCGAGGAAATCGCCCGCGCAGAGCTTTTTGCGCGACTGGATGCGCGCAACCAGCGGCTTTTGGCGTTTTCGGCGCAATGGCATCCCGTGGCACAGGGGGATCTGGTCTTTGCCCGAGGTGAAATGGGGGATGCGGTCTATCTTTGCCTGAAGGGGCGCGCAGAACTGTTCTGGTCTGGGGTCGCTCCGGGAGAGCAGCCCATATCAGTGGTGGAGCCGGGGCGGTTGATCGGTGATCTGGCAGTGATCCTGCGCCAGCCACGCGAGCTGGATCTGCGTGCTGCCGAGGACTGTCTGTTCTTGCGCATCGGAGCCGAAGAATATCGCGCGGTGATCGAAAGCGATGCCGGGGTCGCCATGCAATTGTTGGAAACGGTGGCGGGTCATTTGGTGTCCCTAAGCGGATCGATGCGCGATTCCGTGCATGATGCCGCACCCGATCCATTATCTGATTTTGAGCCTGCTTCTGCGGGCGAGGCGGGCTTGCCTGAAGGCGCTACCTTTGATGAGGTCGCCGGGAATACGCAGCAAAAGGCGGACCCCAAACATGACGCCAAAAATGGTAGATAACCTTGCCTATGGCGCCCACGAGGCGCTCGTTGCACCGGCCCGGCCCAAACCGCAAATCTGGCGGCTTTTGTTGGGCGTCGGGCTGATTGCAGCGGTGAGCTATGCTCTGACCAGTGTAACATTCCTGCTGGTGTTGAATCTGGCGGAGGGGGCCTGGATAGAGGGGTTGATTGATGGTGGAAATCCGCCAGCGATGCTGGTGTTGCTGGCTAGTTTCGCCTTTCTGGTGCTCGGGGTGGCATTGGCGGCACGATGGTTTCAGCAGCGCTCTTTGCAGAGCGTGATTGGGCCGATGGGGCTGTTGGTTCGCCAGTTCCGCAGGGTCTTTTCGTTCTTGTTGGTGTTGGCTTTTGCAGTGCTGTTGCTGCCGCCCTATTCCCTAGGCCTGCCGCTGGTTCCCAATCTGGAATTTGGGCACTGGCTGGGGCTTTTGCCTCTGTCACTGGCAGCGGTTCTCATCCAGACCGGCGCCGAAGAGATCGTTTTTCGGGGCTACCTGCAACAGGCTCTGGCGGCCCGCTTTCGCTCACCGTTGCTTTGGCTTGTGGCCCCTTCACTGCTGTTTGGTTTGGCACATTACATGCCGATCGAGGCGGGCGAAAATGCTGTCCTGATTTGTCTCTGGGCCATGGCTTTTGGTCTGTTGATGGCGGATCTCACCGCGCGGGCGGGCACGCTGGGGCCTGCTATCGCGGTGCATTTTTTCAACAATATAGTGGCTCTGCTTGTGTTTGCCTCTCCCAGCAGCCTTTCTGGTCTGGGGCTGTATCTGCTCCCCTATGAGATGTCTGACACTGAACATCTGCGCCCCTGGATGTTGGTCGACTGCGCCATGATGCTGGTCTCCTGGCTGGTGGCACGCCTGGCGATACGCCGCTGATTGCAATTCCAATCAATGCGCCTTATCTGGGGATCAAACCGGCCCCCGATAGAGGCATGATATGAACTGGATCACCAACTACGTCCGCCCGCGGATCAACTCGATCTTTTCGCGCCGCGAAGTGCCCGAGAACCTGTGGCAGAAATGCTCTGAGTGCGGCACCATGCTGTTTCACCGCGAGCTGAGCGAAAATCAGAATGTCTGCACCAATTGCGGCCATCACATGCATATCACGCCGCGCGACCGGTTTGCCGCGCTGTTTGACGGTGGCGTTTTTACCGAGGTTTCGGTGCCAGAACCGATTGCGGATCCGCTGAAGTTCCGTGATCAGAAGAAATATCCCGACCGCATGAAGGCGGCGCAGAAAAAGACTGATGAAAAAGAGGCTATGCTGGTGGCTGCCGGTGAAATCGGTCGCACACCAATCATTGCCGCCGCTCAGGACTTCTCTTTCATGGGTGGTTCCATGGGCATGTATGTCGGCAATGCTATCGTTGCCGCCGCAGAAGAAGCCGTGAAACTGGGACGCCCGCTGGTGCTGTTCTCGGCTGCGGGTGGCGCGCGCATGCAGGAAGGTATTCTGTCGCTGATGCAGATGCCCCGGACAACCGTGGCCGTGCAGATGCTGAAAGAGGCCAATCTGCCCTATATCGTTGTGCTGACCCATCCGACAACCGGGGGCGTCACCGCGTCCTACGCGATGCTGGGGGATGTGCATATCTCTGAACCCAACGCGTTGATCTGTTTTGCCGGTCCCCGCGTGATTGAACAGACCATCCGCGAAAAGCTCCCCGAAGGCTTTCAGCGCGCGGAATACCTGCTGGATCACGGTATGCTGGACCGGGTAATTTCGCGCACCAAGATGCGTGGTGAATTGATCACCATCATCCGTATGCTGATGGGGCTGCCACCGCAGATCGTTGGCGACCTGCCCGCTCCGGATGCGAGTGAAGAGGCCGCGAATGACGCCAAGGATGCCGCAGAAGCCGCCGCAGCGGAAAGCTGATCCCTTTAGCCTGTACTGATCGGCCCGCCTGACCAGGGCGGGCCGTTTGCGTTTCAATGTTCATTTCCTGCCCGCGAGTGAGCCAACACCATGACCCAGTCTACATCCGATGCCATTCTCGCCCGAATGCTGGCACTGCACCCAAAGATTATTGATCTGACGCTGGATCGGGTCTGGCGCTTGCTGGAACGCCTGGACAATCCGCAGGAAACGCTGCCGCCGGTGATCCATATCGCAGGCACCAATGGCAAAGGATCAACCCAGGCCATGATCCGCGCCGGGATCGAGGGGTGGGGCAAATCCGTGCATGCCTATACCTCGCCGCATCTGGCGCGCTTTCATGAACGGATCCGGCTCGCAGGTGAGCTGATCTCCGAGGCGCAGCTGACGGAGATTCTGGATGAATGCTACGCCACCAATGGCGGCGAAAATATCACCTACTTCGAGATCACCACGGTCGCAGGGCTGCTCGCCTTTGCCCGAACCCCGGCGGATTACACCCTGCTCGAGGTGGGGCTTGGCGGGCGGCTGGATGCGACCAATGTGGTCGCGCGCCCGGAAATCACGGTGATCACTCCGATCTCCATTGATCATGAGCAGTTCCTTGGCGACACACTGGCAAAGATTGCGACTGAGAAGGCCGGGATCATCAAGCGCGGCGTGCCCGTGGTTGTCGGCCCGCAACCCGACGAAGCGATGGAAGTGATCGAGGCCACTGCCGCGCGTCTGGGTGCGCCGCTGATTGCCTATGGTCAACAGTGGCACGTGAGCCAAGAGCGGGGACGTTTGGTTTTCCAGGACGAGCGCGGTTTGCTGGATCTGCCCCTGCCAGCCCTGCTGGGTGCACACCAGGTTCAGAATGCTGGTGCCGCGCTGGCGGTTCTGCGCTATTTGGGTGCGGATGAGGTGGCCTGCGAGGCCGCCATGACAGGCGCCGAATGGCCCGCCCGCATGCAGCGGCTGAAAACCGGACCACTGGTCAGCGCGATTGGTGACGGTGAGCTCTGGCTGGACGGCGGGCATAATGCAGCAGCAGGGCTCGCTCTCGCTGAGGTTCTTGCCAGCCTGCCCAAACGTCCGACCCATCTCATCTGCGGGATGCTCAATACTAAAGATGTCAGCGGCTATATGGCGCCATTGGCGACCCAGGTCGAAAGCCTGACAGCCGTGTCGATCCCGGATGAGGTCAACACGCTCAGCGCTGAAGAGACGGAGGCGGCAGCGTCATCGGTGGGCATTGCGGCCTCAACGGCTGACAGTCCGGCTCAGGCGCTTGCGGCGATCCTCGCCAAAGACCCTTCGGCGCGCGTGCTGATCTGTGGCTCGCTGTATCTTGCGGGTCATATCCTGCGCGAAAACGGCTGATTAGGTCCGGCAAGCTGAGTCAGGCAAGTAGTGGCTCCCGCCCATCTCGCAACATTCTTGCAGAATGTTTCTCACCCGTTGGGCCCGGCGCCGCTGACGCGGCGTGGCTGGATTTCATCTGGCTGGACATACCCCGATTGAATGTGTCGCAAACACAGACGGCAGCGCCCCTACTATGTTTTGGCTGTATCGCTTGGCGCAGAACAGACTAGATGCTGTCCTGGCCCCAATTCTTGTCCTGCATCTCTCTTAGACGACTGGCAGTCCGTTCAAATTCAAAGGCCCCATCGCCTTCGACATATAGAAATTCGGGTTGGGCGGCGGCAGAACAGATCAGCCGTACCTGTGCTTCGTAAAGCGCATCGATCAGGGTGACAAAACGCTTGGCTTCGTTGAAGTTACTGCGCGACAGCCGGGGGATGTCTTCCAGAACCAATACTTTTACTTCTTCGGCAATGGCGAGATAGTCGCCCGGCCCCAGCATCTTGCCACACAGGTCAAAGAACGCAGCACGGGCAACACCATTTCGAAAGGCGGGCAGGGTGACTTCACGGCCTTTCACTTCCAGTGTCAAAGGCTGGGCGTCACCCCCGGACAGGTCTTCCCAAATCGACTGAACACTGGCCCGCGCCGCCGCGTCTGCCGGGGCGAAATAGACCTCGCTGCCCTTTAGACGGTCCTGGCGATAGTCTACGGGGCTGACCATTTCCCAGACTTCCATCTTCTCTTTGATGAGATCGATGAACGGTAAGAACAGTTGCCGGTTGAGGCCGTTTTTATACAACTCGTCCGGCAGCCGGTTTGAGGTGGTGATCACGCAGACATCGGCGGCAAACAGAGCCTCAAACAGGCGGCCCACGATCATCGCATCGGTAATGTCGGTGATCTGCATTTCATCAAAGGCCAACACCCTGACAGTGGCGGCAACCTCGGCGGCGACCGGCGCGAGGGCGTCTTGCACACCTTGTTCGCGGGCCTCATGCATCTTGGTGTGGATCTCTTGCATGAAGGCATGAAAGTGCACCCGGCGCGCAGGGATATCGCCCAGACTGTCGACAAACAGATCCATCAGCATGGATTTTCCGCGGCCGACGCCGCCCCAAAGATACAGCCCCTTGGGCGCTGGTGGCGGGCTGGCACGCCGGAACAACCCGCGTTTTACTGGCTCGGCCTTTAGCCCAGTCGATATCCGATCGAACTGCGGCAGAACCGCCTGCTGTGCAGGGTCGGGGCGCAGATCGCCTGTGGCAATCTTTTGGGTGTAAAGCGTGCTGAGATCGGTCATGACAGAGGCTTAACCTGCAAGGGCTTCGATGAAAAGTCGGGCTGTGATGTTTAAGCCCCATTCGAGGATTTGCGCGCTGCTTTCTGGTTACGAAGAAAGCTGAGCTGTAACACAACGTTATTGCGAGGATGAATTTGTCACATCAAATACTCTTAACTATGCAAGCAAAATTCTTGATTTGACCGCGGCTAATTTCTGCCTGAGGCTTGGTGCTCTTGTTTGGAGAAATACGCATGCCTCGCACCGCCACACCTCTGTTCACCCCCGTGCTGATTGTCGGCTGCGTTATTATCATGGCGAGCTTTGCCGTGCGGGCCTCATTTGGGGTGTTTCAGATCCCAATCGCCGAGGAATTCGGCTGGCTGCGGGCAGAGTTTTCGCTGGCGATTGCGATCCAGAATCTGGCCTGGGGCATTGGTCAGCCAATCTTTGGCGCGCTGGCAGAGAAACTTGGCGACCGCAAGGCTATCATTCTGGGTGCTATCATCTATGCCGCCGGGCTGGTGCTGAGCGCAGGGGCTACGACGCCGTTTGAGATGCAAGCCTATGAATGGCTGGTGGGTTTTGGCATCGCGGGTACCGGGTTTGGCGTGGTGCTGGCAGTGGTAGGACGGGCCAGTTCGGATGCGAACCGGTCAATGTCGCTGGCGATTGTCACGGCCGCCGGGTCTGCAGGGCAGATCGTGGGGGCGCCGACTGCGGAATTCCTGCTGTCGATGATGAGCTGGCAGTCGGTCTTTATGGTCTTTGCCGGCGCAGTCCTTGCCCTGATCCTGACCCTGCCGCTGATGCGCGCGCCCGCTGCCCCCGCCAGCAAGGCAGAACTTGAGGCGAGCATGGGGCAGATCCTCAAGCAGGCCTTCAGGGACCCGTCCTTTACGCTGATCTTTCTGGGCTTTTTCTCCTGTGGGTATCAACTGGCTTTCATAACGGCGCATTTCCCCGCCTTTGTCACCGAGATGTGCGGGCCGATCCTGCCGGGCGGGGCGCTTTATAGTATCGGTATCACCTCGACCTCGGCACTGGGGGCGCTGTCTATTGCGCTGATCGGGGCGGCCAATGTGGGTGGTACGCTGTTCGCTGGTTGGCTGGGCAATCGCTACAGCAAGAAATACCTGCTGGCGGCGATCTATGCCGCCCGCACAGTGGTCGCGTCGATGTTTATTCTGATGCCGATCACCCCAACAAGCGTGATCATCTTTTCCGTGGTCATGGGCTCGCTCTGGCTGGCAACGGTGCCGCTGACATCCGGCCTGATCGCGCATCTTTACGGGCTGCGCTATATGGGCACGCTTTATGGTATTGTGTTCTTCAGTCATCAGCTGGGCGGCTTTCTGGGCGTCTGGCTGGGCGGGCGGATGTATGACGCCTATGGTGATTACACCTTTGTCTGGTGGATCGGTGTCGCGGTTGGTGCCTTCAGCGCGGTGGTGCATCTGCCGGTACGGGAGCCGTCACCGCAGGCTGCGGCGGCCTGAACATAGCCTGACCTCAGCCGTGGAAGCTTTTTGCTGTGACGTGACTTGTGCGCCTATGCGACCTGTTGGGGGGGATGGCTCAACGTCAGGCCGCGCTGTTTCGCGCCATCACTCTTCGCACCGTCACTCAAGGCCGCGGCGGTGGTTGGCGTCTAGGATCGCGAGCACCTCTTTGGTATGGGTGTAGGGCAGGCCATGGCCCGCATCGCTGATCACCTCTTGTCTGGCAGAGCGCGCCTGTTCGGTCAGCCGCCCGACGGAGCTGACAGGAACGACATCGTCTGCCTCTCCCCAGATGGCCAGAATGGGGACACCCTGGCGGTGGATATGGCGCAGATCTGGGCCCATATCCTCGTTCAGGATACCGCGTAGCGATGACAGGACGGCGGGGACAAAGCCTTTGTATTTCAACTCGGCCTGCTGCAGGTCGACAATGTTGGGAACGGATGATGGCAGGCTGCGTTCCGCTTCGGTGCCGCGGATGTGCAGCCGGGGATAGAGCGCCATCATCAGCCAGTCGCCAAGCGGGCGTTGGCTGCGGATGAAGGTGGCAAGTCTGCCGGGATTGGTCTTCAGACCTGCGGCGGCCAGCAGCACCAATTCGCGCACCCGGTCTGGATGCGCAGAGGCATAGGCGGTGGCAATGGCGCCGCCCATCGAATAGCCGATCAGAAAAAAATCCCCCCGGACGTCCTGATGGTCGAGCAGCTCTTGTAGCTGGTCGACAAAAAAAGTCCGGTCCTGCAGCCCGTCGGGACGGTCGGAAAACCCGCGCCCGTAAAGATCATAGCAGAGCACGCGAAAACCGCGCTCTGCCAGTCCTGCTGCCAATCCCTGCTCTTGCCCGCCCCAAACAAAAGAGGGCGTAGTCAGCCCGTGCACACAAACCGCAATGGGGCCGCGCCGGGGGCCGATCCACCGGTAATGGGTCACGCCGCGTGACAGCGGGGCAAACTCCCCGGGCGCCAGCGTGCGCGCCTCTGGTCCCATTGTCCTGCGCCGCAGCTCGCGCAGCAGTGGCGCGATGACAATGACGGCAAGGCACAATGGGATCAGAAGCAGCCAGGTCATGCGCTGGCTTTCCATTTCTCCAGAATATGGTGGCTGGTCATCAGGTCGAGATGAGCACCGCCACCGTTCTTGAACAGGGTGATGGCCGTGGGATCATAGCTGGGAAACTGATCCAGAGCATAGAAATCCGCCAACACGTCGCTGGGTTGTATCACGCCCTCGGCCAATGGGATCTTGAATTCGCCGATATGGTCCAGCGTGGTATCGCGACTGTCGCAATAGATTTGCGACCGTGTCAGCGAGGCGTCGTCGGTTTCGCGCATGTCAGGGCGATAGGCACCAATCAGGTTCAGGTGCTGGCCGGGGCGCAGCCAGTCGCCCAGAACCACCGGATTTGACGACATGGTGGAAGTTATGATGATATCTGCCGCGCCAACGGCAGCCTGCAGATCATCTGCGACCTTGGTGCCTGGGTAGGCAGTCGCCAATTCTGCAGCCTTGGAGGTGGTACGGTTCCAGACCCGGATCTGCGCCGACGGATAAGCCGTGCCAAAGGCCTCGATCAAAGAACCTGCCACGGTGCCGGCGCCGACGATCAGGATCTCGCGACTGTCTGGATTGGCAAGGCGCCGCGCGCCCAGCAGGCTGTCACCTGCGGTTTTCCACTTGGTCACCAGATGAAAATCCACCAGTGCCTCAAGCGTGCCGTCGAGATCTGAATAGAGACAGACCGAGCCATTGATCATTGGCTTGCCTGCATCGTGGTTGCGCGGAAAGATATTGGCAGTTTTCACTGCCAGTCCCATGCCATCAATCCAGGCAGAGCGGCTGAGTAGGGTATCAGGATCGCGGTACAGGAAAGTGTCGCCGATTTCTGCCTTGGGCAGGCTGTGCCCCTGCGCCAGTGCTTCGGTGAATTCGACCCAATCCAGCAGGGCCTCGCCCTGTTCAAAGGTGATAAAGGGAATGCTCATGCGGCCTCCTCGGGGGTTAGCAGCCCGGCGTCGACCAGGCGCGCGGCCCAGCCTTCGGGGGTGGTGAAAAGATGGGTCTGCCAACCGCGTGCGGCGGCGGCTTCGATATTTTCCGGGCGATCATCGGCAAACAGCAGCCGGTCTGCGGACAGGCCTGCCCCCTGTTCCAGATGCCGGTAGATTTCAGCATCCGGTTTGATGCAGCCCAAGTGCCCTGAAATATAGGCTTGGTCGAACTCCCCCAGAAACGGATAGGCCCCTAGCGCGACCTCGAAGGTGCCAATGCCAAAGTTGCTGAGGGCAAAGACCGGCACGCCTTTTGCCCGCAGGCGGCGTAGGATCCGGACGGATTGCGGAATGTCGGTATGGGCGAAATCCAGCCAGCTGTCATGCCAGTGACGAATTTCTTCGCGCCACTCTGGGTGCTGATCGGCCAGCGCATAGACCGATTCACGAAAGGGATCGCCGCGATCCAGGCCAAGGTTCATCTCGTGCAGGGGGACCTCGGTAAACAGACGTTTGCGCCTTTCAGCACCAAAGCGAGTATCATAGAAGCGCTCCGGATCCCATTCGATCAGCACATTTCCGATATCATAGACGACTGCTTGAATGCTCATGGTGCGGATCTTCCTAGCCTGTAGAACGGGGTCTGGGACGGTTGACGGGGCGATTGTTGCGGGTCTCTCGCCAGACAGAAACAAGACCGGCGCCAATGATCAAGGCTGATCCCAGCCAGACCTGCAGATCAGGCCATTCCTGAAAGACCAATATACCCCAGAGCACCGCCATGGGCATGGCGATATACTCAAAGGGTGCGACCAGCCCGGCTTCGCATAATCGATAGGCAAGGCTCACCATATAGCCCCCGATCGAGGCCGTCAGCCCAAGGGCGACGAATAGCCACCAATCACCGGGTGCGGGCCAGACCCAGGCGCGCAGGATGAAATCCACCGCAGCATTGTCGCCAGCGGCAAAGCGGCCATCGCCCGTGGTGATCCCCACCAAAGCACTGACAATGAGGAATGCCATTGATGGGTAAAACGACAGGGCGGCCGCACTGTCGGCCCCGCCTGCACGCCGGGTGAGCACATGCAGCGTGGCATAGCCACAGGCGCCAAAAAACGGCAGCAGGGCTGCAGCCTGAAAACTGCCGGGACCGGGACGCATGATGATCAGCACCCCGAGAAAGCCCACAGCCACCGCACTCCAGCGCCAAGGGCCGGGGCGCTCACCTAGCAGGAACACCGATAATGTGGTGACGATCAGCGGCGTGGCAAAGGCAATCGCCACGGCATCGGCAATCGGCATAACGGCCAGCCCGGTGTAAAAGCAGATATTGGCAAAGAGCACAGCACAACAGCGGATCAGGTGCAGTTTGGGCTGGCGGGTGCGCAACACGTGATAACCGCCTTCAAGCGGCACGATGATCAACAGCAGGATCGGCATTGCCACCAGCGAGCGCAGCAGTACCACCTGATATAGTGGATAGTCGCCGGATAAAAACTTGACGATGACGTCGATGATGGAGAAGCAGATGGCAGACCCTGCGGCGGCAAACAGCCCGAGGAGGCTGACCTTCATGGTGTCGCTCATCAATGCCTCCCGTTGAAATACACCCCGATGCATCGCGCAAATATTGGGCTGGGGCAATGGGTGGAGGTGGGAAGGCGTAGAAAAGATTTTGCCGTGCCTCTGGTGGCAGAGGTTTTGGTTTTTGCTGAGAAGCGGTTTGAGGGAGCATTTTGCCCTTCAAACACGCCTCATTCAGCCTGTGACCCCTGATCAGCCTGGCGAAGTGGTGATTTAGCCGTGGGCTTTCGCGGCGCGGATTTCGCGTTCTAGCGAGTCCAGAAAGCGGGAGCGGTCTGCTTTTGTGAACCCTTTGCCAGAGCCGCCTGCGCCAAGCGGGTTTGCGGCGCGCAGATCTGCCATCAGATCGCGCATCGCCAGCTGCTGGCCGATATTGGCCGGGGTGAAACGCTCACCGTTGTGGCGCAGCACCTGGGCACCGGCCTCGATACATTTGGCGGCCAGGGGTATATCGCCTGTCACCACAACATCGCCCGCACCACAGCGGTCCGCGATCCACATGTCGGCGACATCTGCCCCCTGATCGACGATCACATTTTCCACCAGCGGGTTACGCGAGGGGCGCAAGCCACCGTTGGAGACCACATACATCTTGATCTTATGGCGGGTGGCCACCCGCTCGGCCTCTTCTTTGACCGGGCAGGCATCCGCATCGATATACAGCGCGCTCACTTGGCGGCCTTTTTGCTAGCGCTGTCTTTGGCGGGTTCGGCCTTAGCCTTCGTGGTCGGTTTTTTCGCCTTGAATTCATCCGGGATCGGCATCCGGTTAAAGGCGTCCAACCCGGCAATTTTGTAGGCTTCGGCCAGGGTCGGGTAGTTGAAGGTGTTCTGCACAAAGTAGTCCACGGTGCCCTGCAGGTTCATCACCGCCTGGCCAATGTGGATGAGTTCGGTTGCGCCTTCGCCGACGATCTGCACGCCCAGAACCCGGCGGGTCTTGAGGCTGATGAGCATTTTCAGCATGCCGTGTTCCAGCCCCATGATATGGCCGCGCGAGGTCTCGCGGAAACGGGCAACGCCGATTTCATAATGGATGCCACGCTCCTGCAGCTCCTCCTCGGACATGCCGCAGGTGGACATTTCCGGGACCGAATAGATGCCATAGGGGTACCAAGGGCTTTCCGGCAGGGTTGGGGTCTCCAGCGCGTGACAGGCGGCGACGCGGCCCTGCTGCAAGGAGGTCGAGGCCAGTGAGGGATGCCCGATCACATCGCCGGTGGCGTAGATATGCGGCACCGCAGTCTGATAGGTTTTGCGCTCGACGCTGAGGCGCCCGCGATGATCGGTTTCCAACCCAACAGATTTGAGGTTCAGCCCATCGGTGTTGCCCATGCGCCCGGCCGCAAACAGCAGCATTTCCCCGCGCACGTGGCGGCCGTTGTTCAGTGAAACCTCGATATGGCTGCCGGCGTCTTCGATCTTGTCGATGGCGGCACCAAGGCGCAGATCAACGCCGTTTTCGCGGATCTGATGGGTGAAGTCCTGAATGAGGGTGCTGTCGATGAAGTCCAGAAAGCTATCGCGGGGTTCGATCAGGGTGACGCGTACATCCAGGGTCGAAAACATGGTGGCATATTCCACGCCGATGACGCCGGCGCCAACCACAATCAGGGAGCGCGGGATCGAGGCCATATCGAGGAACTCATCGCCGTCGACAACGGTTTTGCCGTTGAAAGGTACATCGTCTGGCCGGTACGTGCGTGTCCCGGTTGCGATGAGGAATTTCTCGCCGGTGATCCGGGTGGTGTCGCCGGCCTCGGTGGCGACCTCGACCTCGTTGGGGCCGATGAATTTGGCCAGACCCGCCAGCCATTCCACGTGGTTGCGGTTGAACTGGTGTTCCAGCACGTCGACCTCGTGATCCAGCGTCATATGCAGCCGGGCCTTCAGGTCTTCGGCGGCGATCTGGTCTTTCACCCGGTAGGAACGGCCATAAAAGCTGCGCTCGCGCCAACCAGAAAGGTTGAGCACGGTTTCACGCAGGGTTTTGGACGGCACGGTTCCGGTATGTACCGAAACACCGCCCAGCCGGTCTGCCCGGTCAATGACCAGGACCCGGCGTTTCAGTTTGCCGGCCTGAATGGCAGCGGTCCGCCCCGAGGGGCCGGATCCGATGATGACAAGATCATAGTCGTAGTCGAAATCTGTCATGGTCGAGGTTGTAGGAGTTGTCATGACTTAGTCCCGATACAGAGCTTCGGCGTGGAAGGTGACGTGATCTTCCATGAAGCTGGACACAAAGAAATAGCTGTGATCATAGCCCGGCTGCAGGCGCAGGATGGCCTCCTGACGCTTTTCCGCCACGGCTGCTGCCAGCGCTTCGGGGCGTAGCAGGTCGATGAACTGGTCGGTGGTGCCGGTATCGACCAGAATAGGGCCGTCAAAGCCTTTTTCGCGCATCAGGAGCGATGCGTCATGTTTGGCCCAGTTGGTTTCGTCATCGCCAAGGTAGGCCGAAAGCTGCTTGCGGCCCCAGTCGGCACCTGTGGGATTGCAGATTGGCGCAAAGGCCGACACTGAGCGAAAGCGCCCGGGCAGGTTCATCGCCAGGGTCAGGGCTCCATGACCACCCATGGAATGGCCGGTGATGGCCTGGCGGTTGAGGTCAATGGCGAAATTCTCGCCGAGCAGGGCAGGTAGCTCTTCGGCCACATAGTCCCACATCTGGAAGTGCGGCGCCCAGGGGGCTTGCGTCGCGTTCACGTAGAAACCAGCGCCTTGGCCCAAATCATAGGCGGCGTCATCGGCGACGCCTTCGCCGCGCGGCGAGGTGTCGGGAAAGACAATGGCAATGCCCTGCTCGGCGCACCAGGATTGGGCGCCTGCCTTGGTCATGGCGTTTTCATGGTTGCAGGTCAGGCCAGAGAGATACCACAGGACAGGCACTGGGCCATCCTGTGCTTCTTCGGGCAGGAACAGGCCAAAGGTCATATCGCAATTGGTGACGGCGCTTTTGTGACGGTAGACACCCTGCTGGCCACCAAAGGCTTTGTTTTCCGAGACGGTTTCCATGGTGAGGCTCCTAAATATGGTTGCCTTATCGCTACCTGTCGGCGGCGCGCGGGTCCAGTGGAGGCGCGGCAGCTGGATCTGTTTTTGCGGCAATCGCGTTACAAAAAGCTGAATTGCCTGACGCAGCGTGCAATCAGAGTGTGGAAACCCAGGAAATCACCATGGGAACGGTCAGAATGGAGATGATGGTCGAGACCAGAATCGCCGCCGAGGCGCGATGCGGTGCAACACCGTAGTGCTGCGCCAGCATGTAGACATTGCCCGCTACCGGCAGGGCCGCAGCGGCAATGGCAACCGTTGCAGAAAACGGCGCGACAGGCAGCAGGAAGAGCAGGCTTACGGCGACAAAGGCGGGATGCAGTACCAGTTTGGCAAAGCTGAGCCAAAGCGCGATTTGCATACGTTCGGCGGATTTAGAGGCCAGCGATGCCCCGATGGCAAACAGTGCACCCGGTGTAGCTGCGCCGCCCAAAATTGACAGGAAGTCGTTCATCGGCACCGGGATCGGCACTTCGGCGGCAGACCAGATCAGCCCGGCACAAATTGCTAGGATCATCGGGTTGCGCAGCAGTCCCAGAGCGACCAGACGCAGGGTGGCAAGACCCAATCCCGACCCTCTGCCGAGATTGATCAGGATCACGATAAGCGATGAAAACACCACGAGATCAACGCTCAGCACGACCATCATCGGCCCGATGGAGGCCTCGCCAAAGAGCATGGCCATCATTGGCAGCCCCAGAAAGCCGACATTGCCGATCGCGGCACATTGCGCCTCGACCGCAGCAGTGGGCATGTCCAGCCCGCGCAGGATCGCGACAAGCGTAACCAGCAGATAGACCGCCAGTGTTCCACCTAGATAGCCCAGTACCAAGCGCGGGTCGAAAATCTCGGCAAAAGATAAGTTGGCGGCAAAGCGGAAGATCATCGCCGAAAGCGGGAAGAAAAACACAAATTTGGTCAGATAGGCCGTGGCCTCTTCGGTGAAAAACCGCGTGCGCCCGGCCCAGTATCCAAGGCCGATGATTGCGAAGAAGGGCAGGGTTCTGAAGAAAATATCGACCATTTCCAGATTGGTAGCGGCTCTGGGTGAAAAGGCAAGATCGGATTGTGGTTTGCGCATGCGTCGAGGTTTTTGAGCCGGGTGCTCCCGCCCGTCGTTTGGGCATCTTAGATGCCTTCCTCCCGTTGGGCCCGGCGCCGCGCTGACGCGCGGCGGTGACACTAGCAATTAGACTGGCCATTTGAACATGTCGTTTCCATGGACATGTCGTTTCCAATTTTCACGCGTGTTGCAAAGGCGCGGGTTTGGCGTGATCTGGGCGCACGCCGTGCGATAGTACGGCGCCGGGCCCGCCCGCCTGATTGCACACGGGGCTACAGGGCTTCAGTCAGGTACAGGCCTGCAACGAGAGACAATGACAAAGACAATGAAAAATACACGCGATCAACGGCTAGTGATGCAAACCCCGCGATGAGAGAGTTGTTGAACCGGCACATTCTCGGCTAGAGTAGGGGCCTACTGCCGCCAGCGTTTCGAGGAACCTCATGAACGAGCAAGCCAGCATTCTGCGCACCGGTCGCAAATTCGATCAGGTTCTTGAGGGCGCACGCGAGGTCTTCATGGCGGATGGGTTCGAGGGTGCCAGCGTCGATGATATTGCCCGTGCAGCCGGGGTCTCCAAGGCCACGCTTTATAGCTATTTCTCCGACAAACGCTTGTTGTTCATGGAAGTGGCCCGCAGTGAATGTGCCCGCCAGGCAGATGCGCCGATGGATCTGACATCTGCCTGTTGCAGCCCCCGGGAGGTTCTGCGGGCAGCGGCTCAGCATATTCTGGCGATCAGCCTGTCCGAATTTGGCATCCGGATGTTTCGCATCTGCGTCGCCGAGGCAGATCGTTTCCCGGATCTGGGTCGGCAGTTCTATGAAAGCGGTCCCATGTTGGTCCGTGGCAAGATCAGGGATTACCTGATCAAGGCGACGGCCAAGGGAGAGCTGCGCGTCCAGGATTTCGACCTTGCGGCGGATCAGTTTGCCGAGCTTTGCCACGTGGATCTGGTGCCGCGCCTGTTGTTCAAGATTGATGCCAACTTTAGCGAAACAGAACGGAACAGAGTCATTGATGGCGCTGTCGAAACCTTTCTGGCCCGCTACGCGACCTGCGATTGAAACGGTAGGTCAGCTTGCCAGACGTGTCTGGAAGGAGAGGGGTCGTTTCCGGGCTGCGCTGTGATGAAATTCGGCTATTTCTCACTCTTTTACCTGTATCAGAGACTAATTTTCGCAATTTTCCTGCATGTCTTTTCTTCGTTTATCCTAGTCGCAATCAAGCGATCCTGCCTGCGTAAACTGGCTAGGTTCAGGGCCAAGCAAGGTGCCACCTCAAGGGGTGGAGAATTGGGAAGCCGGTGAGAGACCGGCACTGCCCCCGCAACGGTAACATCGGGTAAGGGCGCAGCATTGCCACTGGGGTGAGGACCCTCGGGAAGGCGCTGCATCCGGTCATTGACCTCCCTTTGAAAGTCCGGAAACCAGCCTTGCCTCTATGTCAAACCGCGGGTGGCGGTCGGGGCGCAGCAAACGGGTTGCCTGTCCTCCATCGGCGCGACCTGCCGGCGTCCTTTTGTCATCTGCTCCAGCCAAGCCGCTCAGATGCGGTGTGAGAGCCAGTCGAATGATCAAGAGCAAAATCAACGAAATGCTGACGCGACGCCGGTCGGGGTATTCTCTGGAACAGGGGTTTTATGTCGACCCGGATGTGTTTCAGGCGGATCTTGAGATGATCCATTATCGCGATTGGCTGTTTGCCATTCCCGCCTGCGAACTGGAAAAGCCCGGCAGCTATGTCACCCATCAGGTTGGGGCCTACGGTGTGATCCTGGTGCGTGGCAGCGACGGCCAGATTCGCGTCTTTCACAACAGTTGCCGCCATCGGGGGTCGGTGCTGTGTAAATCGAAAAAGGGCAATAATCCCAAACTGGTCTGCCCCTACCACCAGTGGACCTATGAGCTGGACGGATCGCTTTTGTGGGCGCGCGACATGGGGCCGGAGTTCGATCCCAGCCAGCATGGGTTAAAACCCGTGCACTGCCGAGAAGTTGCCGGACTGGTCTATATCTGTCTGGCAGATGAGGCTCCTGATTTTGACGTCTTTGCCGATCAGTTGCGCCCCTATCTGGAGCCGCACGATCTGGGCAATGCCAGGATCGCTTTTGAAAGCACCATCATCGAGAAGGGCAACTGGAAACTGGTCTGGGAAAATAACCGCGAATGCTATCATTGCGGTGGAAACCATCCGGCGCTGTGCCGGTCGTTCCCAGAAGATCCCAGCGTCACCGGCATCGGTGAAGGTGGCGTGACGCCGCCTCATCTGCAGGCGCATTTCGACCGTTGTCAGGCGGCGGGGCTGCCCTCGGAATTTCATCTGAGCGCGGATGGCCAGTATCGTGTGGCCCGGATGCCGCTGAAGGAGGGCGCAAAGAGCTACACGATGGACGGCAAACCCGCCGTAGCCCGCTGGCTGGGGCGGGTGCCCTTCGACGATGCGGGCACCCTGCTGAAATTCCACTACCCGACCACTTGGAACCACTTTCTGCCGGATCACGCGCTGGTGTTTCGCGTCACTCCGATCAGTGCGACCGAGACCGAGGTGAGCACAAAATGGCTGGTGCACAAAGATGCGGTCGAGGGGCGCGATTATGATGTCAGCCGCCTGACCGAGGTCTGGATGGCCACCAATGACGAAGATCGCCGCGTGGTCGAGGACAATCAGCAGGGCATTCTTTCGCCAGCCTATGCCCCCGGCCCCTATTCCCCCATTCAGGAAAGCGGCGTGGCGCAGTTTTCTGACTGGTATTGTGAAACCCTTGCGGCACGTCTGGCGCCCGCAGCGCAAGCCGCGGAGTGAGCCCGATGAAAGATCTGGAGACAAACAAACGTAGCGCCTGGCAGGACAGCGAAATGCTGGAATGCGTATCTGTGGTGCCTGAAATGCCCGATACGGCGAGCTTTTCGTTCCGTGCGCCTTCTGGGGCCTTGTTCGACTACCAGCCGGGTCAGTTCCTGACGCTGGAGATCCCGGCGCCGGTACAGTCGGGTGGTGTTGTGCATCGCACCTATACGATTTCCTCCTCGCCGTCGCGGCCTCGGTCGATCACCATAACCGCCAAGGCGCAGGCAGACAGTATCGGCACCCGCTGGATGCTGGACAGCCTGCGGCCGGGCATGCGGGTCAAGGCGCTGGGGCCTGCGGGCCTGTTCACCAATGCAAACAGTTCTGCCGGTAAATTCCTGCTCATCTCTGCCGGCTCCGGCATCACCCCGATGATGTCGATGACCACCTGCATGTGGGATGAAGGCCAAGATCTGGATGTGGTTTTTATCAACTGTGCCAAGCGCCCGTCCGAGATCATTTTTCGCCAGCGCCTGGAACATATGGCCAGCCGGATGCCGGGGTTGGATCTCAAATTCGTGATCGAAGAGCCGGATCTCTATCGTCCTTGGAGTGGCTACCAGGGTCTCTTCAACCAGTTGATGCTGGGGCTGATGGCCCCGGACTATCTGGAGCGTGAAGTCTATTGCTGCGGCCCTGAGCCCTTCATGCAGGCGGTGCGCGATGCGCTGGCGGGGCTGGGCTTTGATATGGAGAAGTATCATCAGGAAAGCTTTGGCGCGCCGGTCGAAAGCGCGGCAGACCAGCCGGATCTTGATGATGTGGTTCTGGATGATGACAGCAGTGCGGAAATCAGTTTTGCCCTGTCCGGGGTGACTGCCAAATGTTCCGAAACCGATACGGTTCTGGCGGCGGCGCGTGCTTCGGGGCTCAATATCCCTTCCGGCTGCACCTTTGGGGTCTGTGGCACTTGCAAGGTGAAAAAGACCGCCGGTGAGGTGCATATGGTGCACAATGGCGGCATCTCGGAGGATGACATTGAGGCGGGATATATCCTGGCTTGCTGTTCACACCCCATTGGAAAACTGGCAGTCGAGGTCTGATTGCTTTCCCTCCGGCATGACAGGACGTCTTCCGGGGGGCTGATTTAGAACCTGCCTGTGGATGGTCGTGGACAGAAGCTGCTGAGATCAGCTGCTGGGAAAGAGACGAGTGGTTTAAGCAACCTAGTGCGTGACAAATGCATTGGGCGTGCTGCGATAGGTCTGGTGGCAGCTGAAACAGGCCTGCATCATTGCGGGGACGGTGCGGCGCAGTCCCGATAGGGACTTGCTGTTGATCTGCTTTGCACTTTGTCGCGCGGTCTCTGCGCGGTGTTCGAAATCATCCCAGTGCTGCCAGATCTCGGTGCGGGCATGTGAATTGGGGTCCATGCGCTGTTTCTTGAACCGTTTGGCAATGCGGCCTGTGGTGCCGATGAGTGTGCGCCGTGCAGCCTTTGCCCGGGGGGCATCAAATACCGTGCGCCCCGCCACCATATCGCTCAGCAGAGTGAGGGCGGCCTTTTGACTGGTCATCAGCGTCACGCGGTCTTTGACATGTTTGTCGGTGATCTGGCCGCTGGCCTGCAGGCCAACGCCAAAGATCCCAAGTGTCAGCACCAGGGCTGCAAAGAGCAGAGCTGACCGCCAGGGGGTTATTTTTCGAAGGCTCATAGCTTGGACCTTTTTGACAGGGAAACTGGTGAAAAGCCGGGGATTGACCGAATCGAAAGATTGGAACAAATAAGGAACATGTGCTGAATCATCTGTTGTTTCTCCATAATCAGACCCGTTTTTTTTCTCGTAACCTGTGCTCCACCATGTCTCATCGCCGCATCTTATCCCTCTGGTTTCCGCGGCTTGGCGCCGAGCGGGTGCTGCGGGATGCGCGGGGTGGTTTGACCGGGCCCTTGGCAATTGTGGAGGAAGTGTCGAACAGACAGGTTATTTCTGCGTTAAATCAGGTTGCCGAAGATGCGGGGCTGCACCGTGGTCAAGGGCTGCGCGATGCTCATGCCATCTGTGCGCAGCTTATCGTGCGCAGTCGAAACCTGTCGGCAGAGACCGGGTTTCTGGCCGCCTTGCGGCGCTGGTCCGGGCAGTTTTCGCCCTGGGTTGCAGAAGATGGCTCTGATGGCCTGGTGCTTGATCTGACGGGCTGTGCACATCTTTTTGGCGGCGAAGAAGCCCTGCTCGCCCGGATCGAGGCGGATTGTGGCGCGATGGGGCTAAGCCTGCAGATGGGGCTGGCGGATAGCCTGGGAGCCGCCTGGGCCCTGGCGCGGTTTGCCGGGGCCGCACCGGAACCAAGCCGGTCTGGCGCTGCCATCGATCAGGAGGCACGTGCCACCCGCGCCCGTGCCGCCGTCCCGGTTCAGCCAAAGAGCAGCAGTCTGGGCTATGTGCAAAAGGGCCATCCGCGTAATCAGGTGCTGATCCAGAAGGGGAAACAGCGCCACTGGACCCGGGGCGGTCTGGCGCCGCAGACGGCTGCCCTGCCACCGGATATTGCCCGCATCGCCCCACCGGGACAAAACTATGGCGCGCTGGCTTCGCTGCCGGTGGCGGCTCTGCGGCTAGAGGCCGCGACCGTGGCGCAGCTCAACCGGTTGGGGCTTAGGCGGATTGGGGATCTGCTGGGGCAACCCCGCGCCAGCCTGGCGCGCCGCTTTGGGCGCGGTTTAGTACTGAGACTGGATCAGGCCATGGGCGCAGCCCCTGAACCGGTCTCGCCACAGCGCGTACAGGATCATTTTGCCGCCCGCCTCAGCCTGCCGGAACCGATCGGGCTGAAGGAGGACGTGCTGGCGGGGCTGGAGCGAATGCTTCCCCGGCTTTGTGCCCGGCTGGAAGACCGCGGTAAGGGTCTGCGCGCGCTGCGCCTGGAGGCGCACCGGGTGGATCAGGATGTGCAGATGCTCAGTCTCACCCTGGCGCGGCCCAGCCGGGATCCGGCCCGTATCCTGCCCCTGCTGGAGATGAAGCTGGAAGAGATTGATGCGGGCTATGGCATTGAAATGCTGCGCCTTGAGGCGCTGCTGGTCGAGCCGATCCATGCCCGCACTCAGGCGGGGCCATTGCAGGCGGGGGCCGCTGCCGAGGCACGCAGAGGCGGCGATGAAAGCGCGCTGGAGGATCTTGTCGGGCGTCTGGGCGCGCGGGTTGGTCTTGATCAGATCACCCGGCTGCACCCGGTCGACACCCATATTCCTGAAAAAACCGCCAAGGTGCTGTCAGCAGCCTGGTCGGAGCCCGCAACAGACTGGCCGGTGGCGCCGCATCCGCGCCCGCTGTTGTTGTGGCAGCCGGAACTGGTACATGCGCCACTGCATCCGCGCCTGCCCGCAAGGTTTCGCTGGCGCGGGCGGGACTGGGATCTGGCCGAAGCACAGGGGCCGGAACGGATCGCACCGCAATGGTGGCTGGAGGATCCGAATTGGCGCAGTGGCGTGCGCGACTACTGGGTGGTGGTGACCGGTTCTGGCGCGCGGCTCTGGCTGTTTTTTGCTCATGGGGGTGCTCTGTCGCCGGGGTGGTTTTGTCAGGGATCCTTTGCCTGATGGGCTTCGTTTGCGGTCAGATGATACTTCGCCCTGTGACGAAGGGAATTCTTTGGGCAGGCGGGTCTTTGCACGCTAACGTCACTGCATGACAACACCACGTTTTGATATCATTGGTCAGGCCTTGAGTGATGCCAGCCGCACCCGGATGCTCTGTGAGCTGATGGAGGGGCGCTCTTTCACCAACAAGGAGCTGGCTTCGGCCGCCGGGATCACCGCCCAGACCGCGACGGCGCATCTGCGCATGTTACAAAATGCCGGGCTGGTTCTGGCAGAAAAAAGAGACCGTTGTGTTTTTCACCGACTTGCCAACGCCGAGGTCGCCGGGGTGCTGGAACAGCTTGCTGCGATCGCGCCCAGCAGCCATCTGCATCAGGCTCAGCGGCGCAAGGCCGGCGAGATTGCCCAGGTGCGCAGCTGCTATGATCATCTGGCCGGGCCATTGGCGGTGGCGATGACCACGCGGTTCCTTGAGCGCGGTATGCTGGTCGAGGAAAACGGCGGCTTTCGCGCCTGCGCCGATGCGGCCTGGCATAACCTGGGCGTGAGCCTGCCGCAAAACCCCTCGGTGGCCGATAGTCGTCAGCCCTTTGCGCGCCCCTGCATGGATTGGACGGAACGCCGCCTGCATGTCGCGGGGGCTTTGGGGCGGCAGATCCTGACCCATGCCTTTGAGCGGGCTTGGGTGAAACGCAACGCTCATAAGCGCGGATTGGTTCTGACGGGGCCGGGAAGCCGCGCGCTGGAAGAGATTCTGGGACTGCGCAGCCAGGAGCTGATCGATGGGTGAAGACAACACAGTCACTGCTGCGTCCCGGTTTACGCTGCAACAGGGAACGCGTGTGCTGGTACAGGTGCCACAGCAGGCCGCAGGTCGGGTGCTGATGGCGATGCTGGCGGTAGAGCCTCTGGGCTGGGGAGATTATGATCAGGTCGCTTTTACCACCTGCGCCGGGGTGCAGCAGTTCCGGTCGCGTCCGGGGGCGCGCAATGCGGCAACGGAGGTCGCGGTAGAGGTCGCCTGCGTTGAGCTGCAGGTATTTGTGGCCAAATCGGGCGCCGCCCTGCAATCACTGATCACGGCGATCTACCACGCTCACCCCTATGAAGAGCCGGTGATCCAGTTGATCCCGGCGCAGCGCAGCTGCCACGTGCGGGGGATGGATGAAGACAACCCCAATCGATTCTGGAACCAAAAATCCGCCGATTGGGTGCCTGCCGCGCATCGCTGAAGCCTCACAATTTTCGCAAACCCCTTGATCTCGGCAGGCTTTGGCGCGACGTTTGACTATGAGCTTTGACCAGATGCAGCCCTCGCAGGGGGGACCAATCCCGCAACAGGTGGCCTTTGACCGGCGCGAGATGTCGGTGATCATGTCACTATATGGCCGCATGGTGGCGGCTGGCGAATGGCGCGATTATGGCATTTCCTGCCTGCGCGAGCTGGCAGTGTTTTCGATTTTTCGTCGCACCGCCGAATATCCGCTCTATCGGATCGAGAAAAACCCCAAGCTGCGCAATCGTCAGGGGCAGTACTCGGTGGTGGGCATGGACGGGCAGGTGCTGAAACGCGGCACGGACCTCAAGGCGGTGCTACGGGTGCTCGAACGCAAGCTGATCCGGGCGGTAGATTAGACCGCTCTAGAGGCTGTGCATAGCCTCTCCATAGGATGGAGAGGCGAACCTAACCTGGGCGTTTATGCGCGGTGACGGGCCCGTCACCCTGTTCGGCAATGCGGAAGATGGCAGCCTGCAGGGGCTCAATGGCGACGGCCATGGCATAGGCATTGGCGTGGATCAGTGTCTCGGCATCGCGCACCAGTGCCACATGCCCTTTCCAGAACAGAAGATCGCCGCGTTGATAGGGGCTATCGACGGGCAGGCGCAGGCCGCATTCGACCTCCTGCTGGTCGCTGTCGCCGGGGCAGGGGATGCCGCAGGCGAGAAATGCCGCCTGCACCAGCCCGGAACAATCAATGCCAAAACGGCTGTTGCCGCCCCAAAGGTACGGCGTGCCGAGAAAACGCTCGGCGATGGCTATTGGGTCGGCTTCATATTGACCGATGGGCGACAGATGCACCCGCGGGATAAACCCTTGATCGGTGGCGGCAAAGCGTGGGTCATTGCGTGTGACCCGGACAAGGCTGCCAAAGCTAAGCCCGCAGCGGTCGCGTGATTTGAAATCCGCCTCGCAATAGGCATGGCTGGCGGCGGCGCTGACCCAGTGGGTCGCGTCCTGTGCTGGAGCAAGCGCATCTGTGGGCAGGTAGCCGACATAGGCGTCTTTGGCGGCCTGAACAAAGGCCCATCCCTGAATGTTATCAAAGACAGTCACGGCTTCACCGCACAAAAGCTGGCGATCACGGGGGCCATCGGGGCGGCGCAGCAGGTCCACCACTGGCAGCGCGATCCGTGCAGTAGTCCCCAACACCGGCTTCAGGTCGGGGAACTGCGCGGCCAGATCGGCGGCGCAGACACGGGCATTGGCGGCGGTCCGGCGAGAATCGTTCATCGTCGGGCTCACAGATCCAGCAGGGTGGGCAGAGCTGCAAACAGCGCGCGGGGGCCCTGGGCGGCCCCGCCTTTGGGGCGCGCGGGGGCCGCATTGGGCATCCAGCCGTAGATGTCAAAATGCATGTAGCGGCTGTCGCCGACAAACCGGCGCAGAAACAGTGCTGCGGTGATTGATCCGGCAAAGCCGCCCGAGGGGGCATTGTCGAGATCGGCAATGCCCGGCTCGATCATGGTTTCGTAAGGAGCATGAAAGGGCATGCGCCAGACAGGATCCGATTGTGTGCTGGCCGCTGTAGACAGCGCCGCTGCATCGGCATCAAAATCAGTGTAAAAAGGAGCCAGGTCCGGGCCAACAGCAACGCGGGCCGCGCCGGTCAGAGTTGCCATCGAGATCACCAGGTCAGGGGCTCCTTCATCGGCCAGGGTCAGCGCGTCGGCCAGCACTAGACGGCCCTCGGCATCGGTATTGTTGATTTCCACCGTCAGCCCCTTGCGCGAAGGTAGTACATCACCGGGGCGAAAGGCGTTGCCGGCCACGGCATTTTCTACGGCCGGAATCAGCACCCGCAGCTGGAGGGGCAGATTTGCCGCCATGATCATGCGCGCCAGTCCCAGCACATTGGCAGCCCCGCCCATGTCCTTTTTCATCAGACCCATGCTGGCGCCGGGTTTGAGGTTGAGCCCGCCGGTATCAAAACAGACCCCCTTGCCCACCAGGGCGAGTTTGGGGCCGGTGCTACCCCATTGCATGTCGATCAGGCGCGGTGCGCGGTCCGAGGCGCGGCCAACAGTGTGAACCAACGGAAGGTTTGCGTCCAACAGGTCTTCGCCGATGGTGACTCCGACGGAGGCGTCAAATTCTGCTGCCAGATCGTGTACTGCCTGTTCCAGCTGGTCCGGACCCATGTCCGCAGCAGGCGTGTTGATCAGATCGCGGGTCAGACATTCGGCAGCAGCCAGCGATTCGATTGCCCTGGCATCAACGCTCTCAGGTGCCACCAGTTCGGCAGAACGGGCCTTGCCGGATTTGTAGCGTTCAAACTGGTAGTGATGCAGCAACCAGCCCAGACATTCTGTCGCCAGAGCTTCGTCAGAGAGAGGAGTCTCCAAGGCATTTGCGTCAAATTGCAGCTGATAGCACCCGGCTGGCAGCTTTTCGGCCACAGCTGCCAGAACGAACCGCTTGCGGCTGCGCTGGGCTGCAGTGCCATATCCGGCAAGCGCCTGAGTCGCGCGCCCTGCGGCATCGGGAATGAGCAGCGCCTGACCGCAGGCTGCGGTGAATCCGTTCAGCCTGACCCAGGCCTGCAAGGGCTGTGGTTGGTCGCTTAGCCAGGCCTCCAGTTGATCCTGCGCTATCAGAACAAGTGGGATCGTTGAGGGTGAAACTGCAGCAAAGCGAGGGGTCATAAAGGAAACTCCGGTGAGGCACGAGGTGCCACTAGAGTATCCGCGCCCCAGCTGCCTGCAAGCCCTGCTTGATCAATCCGCAAAGAGAATTTGCAGATCCGGGCTTCGGACTCTTTGCACAAAACAAATGTTGCCCCACAAGGGGGCACCATTGAGAATTTTTTGAGTGCTATCTCCTTTGAAAAAAGGAGTTTCGCAAGATTTAGACCGACAGATCCTGCTGATCCCAGACCGCCGTCAGTGAGCGCTCCCCAACGCGCAGCAGGCGGAATAGAATAGCAGCCACCGCAGGTGGATCCTCGCTGTCGATCGAGACGGTCACATCCCGCGCAATCTGCGCCATCGTGCTCATGCCGATCTGGTCGGAAATGGCAATCAGGGATCGCGCGTTCTTGCGCAGATCCGGCATGTTGTCCTGCCGCCAGAGCCGCTCGCAATGCGTCAGTCGCACGGCCAGCTCTTCGATGGCGCGGCAGACAACGTCTTCGGCACCAGCTTCGCCTAGTTGAGCGTATAATTCGCTCAGTTTGTCCGGATCCATCCGGACGTTTTCTGTTCGCATAACAGTGAGTATATTAGCCACCACATTCACCCTAAATTCTATATGCCCCCACGGCACGAAGCCAATTTGACCGCCACTGGTTGTCAAAAGGTTTCCGCCAGACTGTGCAAATCTCTCGAATTTGCTAACAATGCAGGGTATCAGCACCGCCAGAACTTAACTCAGGGGATGCCACTCATGGAATTTGCCAAACCTCTACCCACCTATTTGATCACCCGTTATCACGGTTGGAAGGCGACCTCATACGCCGAAAACCAAGGCTGGTACCGCCGTCTTGCGACCGAAGGGCAGCGCCCCCGGGCCATGGTGATCTCCTGTTGCGACAGTCGCGTGCATGTGACCTCGATCTTTGGCGCCGACCAGGGAGAGTTCTTTATTCACCGCAATATCGCCAATTTGGTGCCGCCCTATGCTCCTGACGGGGATCACCATGGCACCTCGGCGGCGATCGAATATGCCGTTACTGCATTGAAAGTAGCGCACCTTATTGTCTTGGGGCATTCGCAATGTGGCGGTGTGCAGGGCTGTATCGACATGTGCAAAGGAAATGCGCCGGCTCTGGAAGAGAAATCCAGTTTCGTCGGACGTTGGATGGATATCCTGAAGCCCAAGTTCGAGAGTGTCGCGGATATCGCTGACCCGATCGATCAGGCCCGCCAGTTTGAGCGGCAGGCGGTTGTTGCCTCTCTGGAAAACCTGATGACATTCCCCTTCATTTCGGATGCCGTAAATGAGGGGACGCTTAGCTTGCACGGGCTGTGGACAGATATCGGAGAAGGCGGGCTGGAATGCTATGACCCCGAGGCGGTGCGCTTCCAGAAGGTCTGATGTGTTAAGTTGGCATTTTAGCCATTTCGGAGGCGGCGCGGGTATACCCCCCCGCGGCGCCATCCACAAAATGCACGTGATCATCGCGGCTGGCGGAGGGCACGATGCAGGTGAGTCGCGCCGCATCCTGCTCATGCAGACCGAACCGGACCTCTCCCTTGGCTTCTGCCTCTTGTAAAATAGTGGCGATCCGGTCGCGGATCTCAGGCGTGCAGTCCAGTGTCATCTTCAGTCCATCGTCGAATTTGCGATAGTCCGAATTGGCTCCCATCACCTGCATATAATGGGCGGTATCAAACTGCCCCATGGTGCGATTGTGACGAAACAGCCAGCTGGCAAATCCCGCAGAGGCCCATGTATATGCTCGCTTCCAGAACAGGGGAGCTGTGCCACGGGTCAGGCGGATCTCGATATCTAGCCCATCGGGCAGAGGCGCGATGCCCGGGCCTTCAAGAGGGACAGGATGGCCTCTGCGGTCGAGACCGTCTGCCAAGGCCAGGATCCTGGCGCAGAGTGCAGTGAACCGTGCCGGATTCGTTGCTGGATCCGACTGAATGACCAGTGAAAGAATCAAACCGTTGCGGGCCGGGATCGTGTTCCAGCGGCAAGACAGCCCGGTCAGATCCGGTGGCGTCTCTTCGGCACAATCGGCAATTGCGATACGGCCTTGTTTCATCTGGGCCTCTGCCCAGCTGATGCCGCCACCGGCGAACATTGCATAATCGGCATTGGCAGAGACGGCAAAGCGCGCCACGGCAACATCCAGGCCCTGCGCTCGGATCTCGGTCAGAGGCACTGCGGCGACGCGCAGGGTAATGCCGAATTCCTGCTGCACCCAGTGACGCAGCCGTGCCAGCGTAATGCGGGCCAGATCTGCCTGCTGAGACGGCACCGCAAAAGAAGTGCCGTCACCGCCGAAGACATAGGGAAACCCAGCGCCATCCAATGCGTTCTGCATGGCGGCGATCACCGAAGCGCCGATCATGTTGACAGTCTTGTATTTGCCCGCCGCGATCAGGCCGGTGGAATCAACGATATCGCTGCAGCAAATCAGCCAGTCATCGGGCAGGGGCGTATAGTTTTCCGGGCTGGCCAGCCCGACGAAATCCGGTTGCTGCGGCAGGCTTTGGTAAAACACCTCGGAGGTTGCAGTTTGTGTCATCGTGTCCCTTTGGTCAGGCGATATCCGGCTTTGCAGCCGTTTGCCGCGAGGGGGTTGCGCAGAATTGTTTACGCAGCGTTACCCATCCTGTTCCGTAAAACAATTGTACCCCGATGCCAGATATGCAAGCTCGCGTCGCGGACATGTGACAGTTCATGAGCATCTCATGAACTGTGGCTGTGCAAACAAAAAAGACAATAAAAATCCAAAGGGGAGGGCAACTGATGCAGGCAGGATTGATCATGCTGTGTCTGGCCTACGTGCTGAGCCAGTTTTTCCGGGCTTTTCTGGCCGTGTTGGCGGGTGTTCTGGGCCAAGATATTGGCGCTGCCCCGGATGATCTCGCCTTTGCGTCGGGCATGTGGTTTTTGTCATTTGCGGCGATGCAGCTGCCGGTGGGCTGGGCTCTGGACCATATCGGGCCGCGCCAGACGGCGTCGTGGCTGCTGCTGCTGGGTGGCGCGGGCGGTGCCGGGGTGTTTGCCCTGGCCACCAGCCCCTTTCATGTCAGCATGGCTATGTTCTTTATCGGGATCGGCTGTTCGCCGGTTCTGATGGCCTCTTACTATATCTTTGCGCGCCAGTATCCGGTGGCACGTTTTGCCACTCTGGCGGCCTTGATGCTGGGCATGGGCTCGGTGGGTAATCTTGTGGCTTCTTATCCGACGGCGTTGGCGGTGGATCTGTTTGGCTGGCGTGGTACACTTTTGGGCCTGGCGGTGGCCTCAACACTGGTGGCTCTGGGGATCTTTTTTACCGTCAAGGATCCCGAAAAACCCGAAGGTGGGCAGCGCGGGTCGGTGCTGGATCTGCTGAAAATGCCGACGCTCTGGGCGATCTTTCCCCTGATGTTTGTCTGCTATGCGCCATCTGGCGCGCTGCGGGGGCTGTGGATTGGACCCTATCTGAGTGATGTCTATGGCATGGATACCAACCAGATCGGCCTGGCGACCCTGGTTATGGGCACGGCCATGGTGGTGGGGACATTTGTATACGGGCCATTGGATCGGATCTTTGGCAGCCGCAAATGGGTGATCTTTGGCGGCAATGCGCTGGGAGTTCTGGCAATGCTTGGGCTGGTCGCGGTGACAGGCGCGCCCGTCTGGATGCCGATTGCGGTGATGGCGGTTGTCGGGTTTCTTGGCGGCTCTTTCCCGGTGGTGATCGCCCATGGCCGTGCTTTTGTGCCGCCGCATCTGGTGGGACGTGGTGTGACCCTGCTCAACTTCTTTGGCATTGGTGGCGTGGGAATCATGCAGTTTGCCTCAGGAAGGCTGCATGGCAGCATGGCCGGAGGTGACCCCGCTGCGCCCTATCTGGCCATTTTTGGCTTCTTTGCGCTGGCTTTGGCGCTTGGCTGTGTGGTTTATCTGTTCAGCCGCGACAGCCTGGACTGAGCAGCCCCTTTATTTACAGGGGATTTGCCTATAAGAGACCCCAGCCGGCCATAAGGCCGGGTGATACTGGAGAAACAAAATGGGTTATCGCGTCGTCGTCGTTGGCGCCACAGGCAATGTGGGCCACGAAATGTTGAACATCCTGGCAGAGCGCCAGTTTCCTGCGGATGAGGTTGCCGTTCTGGCCAGCCGTAAATCGCTGGGAACCGAGGTGACGTTCGGCGACAAAACGTTGAAGACCCAGGATCTCGACACCTTTGATTTTACCGGCTGGGACATGGCGCTGTTTGCCGTGGGATCTGACGCGACCAAGATCTACGCGCCAAAGGCCGCCAAGGCAGGCTGTGTGGTGATCGATAACTCGTCGCTCTACCGCTACGACCCCGATATCCCGCTGATCGTGCCTGAGGTGAACCCTGAGGCGATTCACGGCTATGCCAAGAAAAATATCATCGCCAACCCCAACTGCTCCACTGCGCAGATGGTTGTGGCGCTGAAGCCTTTGCATGACCGGGCCAAGATCAAGCGCGTTGTGGTTTCGACCTACCAGTCGGTTTCCGGCTCGGGCAAGGATGCGATCGATGAGCTGTGGGAGCAGACCAAAGCCATCTACAACCCGACCAAAGAAGTGCCGCCGACGGTGTACCCCAAGCAGATCGCCTTCAATGTGATTCCGCACATTGACGTCTTTCTGGACGACGGCTCCACCAAGGAAGAGTGGAAAATGGTCGCCGAAACCAAGAAAATTATCGACACTTCGATCAAGGTAACGGCCACCTGCGTGCGGGTTCCGGTCTTTGTTGGTCACTCTGAATCGATCAATATTGAAACAGAAGACCATCTCGACGAAGACGAGGCCCGCGACATCCTGCGCGAGGCGCCCGGCATCATGGTGATCGATAAACGCGAAGACGGCGGCTATGTGACGCCGGTTGAATGCGTTGGTGATTTTGCCACTTTTATCAGCCGGATACGTCAGGATTCCACGCTTGATAACGGTCTCAACCTGTGGTGCGTCAGCGACAACCTGCGTAAGGGCGCTGCCCTGAACGCTGTACAAATTGCCGAACTTCTGGGCCGCGAAGTGCTCAAAAAAGGCTAAAGCTTTTTACACTTTTGGATAGGAGGGCTGCTTCGCAAGAGGCGGCCCTCATTCTTTTGCAGGGCTGCCCAAATCTGGCCACAAAACCCAATATCCTGAGAGTGGGATTTGAAAAGGGAACGTGAGCTATGTATTCGAAGGACTTTGAACGCGAAACACAGACGACCGGTGAGGCCGCCATGCAGCAGACGGCTTGGTCCAGCGCCAGCGACCAGCGCCGTATGGACACCGAAATGGCAATCCAGCTGCGTATTCTGCTGACGCCAAATTTCCAAAGCGCCAAGACCTGGTCAGAGCTGCGCAGCGGACTGCAGGACAAGGGCTTTTACATGAAGCGGGCCAAAGGCCATATGCATCTGTTTGATGCCCAGAGCCATGTCAAAATCTGCACCTGCGGCTTTCTGGGTTTCCCTTCCAAAGATCTGGAACAGCGTTTCAAGCGGGTATTGCCGGTGCGCAAAGCCCCAACCCGCCTGGTGGCAAACATGGATGCGGCGCAGCACTGAACCTGCGTTTCAAAGATTGAGATAGTACCTTTGGCCGACCTGATTTTGGTTGCGCCGCAGTGGATCAAAACGGTGCCAGAATGGCGCCGTTTTTGTTTTTTCAGGCGCCAGATTTCGACCCGTATCTGCGCGTTCGGCTGGTAATTGCCTGTCCGGCATCCTGTGGCAACTCTTGCTTTTGCCGGAGACTACACCCTCTACTATGAGTGTTATTGAGCTGGTCCAAAAGCCGGGTTCTCTCCCTGCTTCCAAAATCAAAGCCTTCTATCATCAGATTGAGATTTCATATGCGCCTTTCCCTTTCCCTTCTTTCCATCCTGGCCAGTTCTGCGGCGTCTTTTGTCTGGGCCGATGATATTGCGGTCACCAGTCGGGTCGCCGAAGTCACAGTGTTTCCGCAGGCGGCAGAAATCACCCGCCGTGCGGATCTTGATCTGCCTGCGGGTCACCACCGTTTGATTTTGAGCAATATTCCACGAACTGCGGATCTTTCGACGCTGCAGATCGACCTGACCGGAGCCGATCAGACAGCGCTGCTGTTTCGCGAAGACGGCGTGCCGCCCCGCGACGGGAATGATCCCGAGGTGATTGCTGCCGAGATGACGATCAAAGAGATCGAAACCCGTATCCAAGCGGTGCAGGATGAGGCGGCTCAGTCCCGCAGTGAGGCCGCTGCGGCCAGGACGGCGATTGGCTTTCTGGAACAGCTGGGCAGCAACGAAGGTCTGGCCGATGCAGGACCCGATACCCTGCGCGATATTGCCCGGATGATTTCAGCCGAAGCCGACACGGCAGGCAAGCAGGCGCTGGCGGCCCAGACCCGTGCACGCAACATAGAAGACCGGCTGGAGGCGTTGGAAAAGGAACTGGCTGCCGCGCGGCAAACCTTGGAGGCGATTGCCCGCGAAGATCAGGATCGGCTCTATCTGGCGATTGAGGTGGATGTGCCCGAGGCCGGTGCAGGGGCCTTGGTGCTGCGGTATTTCTCCGAAGGTGAGGTCTATTCGGAGCCGAATTATGAATGGCACCTGACCACAGGTGCGGATGCCAAGGTTTCGCTGCAGCGCGCCTTTGGGGTGACACAGCAGACAGGTGAGAACTGGGAGGCGGTGGATCTGACGATCTCGACCCAGCAACCGGGAGAACAGGGCGCGCCCTCGCATTTGTCACCAGTGTTGCGCCGCATTACTGATCCGCGCCCGCAAGCCAAACAACGCACGCTTGCGCTGGGGGACTATGCCGAAGCCGCAGTTCCGGCACCGATGGCGGAACCGGTCATCATGGAAGACGCTGCAGGGGCAAGCTGGGGCGCCGATACCAGCGGGCCGGGGGTGACCTATCATTTTGAACATCCGGTCACGATTGCATCGGGCGCAGATATTTTGCGACTGGATATGGACAGTTTGGAAACCGGGGTCGAGGTCACAGCAGTTGCGGTACCTGCGCGCGATGAGACTGCGTATCGGGTGGCCAAATTCACCAATACCTTTGCCGAGGATCTGTTGGCCGCCGATTGGGTGCCACATTTTGTCGATGGCAAACTGGTCACATTTAGTTCCTTCGCAGGGCTTGCAGCGGGGCAGGAGGCTGAGCTGGGCTTTGGGGCCATCCGGGGCTTACGCCTTACACGCGATGTGCTGCAAAAAAGCGAAGGTGAACGCGGGATGATTTCGCGGAGCAACCAGCAAGAGGAAACAGTTGAGATTTCCGTGGAGAACCTGACGGGCAAAAATTGGCCAGTGCGCCTGATCGATCGGGTTCCCTATACCGAGCAGGAAGAGTTGGAGATCACCTGGAGCGCGCGGCCCGCTCCCAACGAGGAAAATGTTGATCGTCAACGTGGAATCCTGGCCTGGGAGTTCGACCTGGCCCCTGGAGAGGATCGCGTGATCCGCCTGGATACCAAAATGAGCTGGCCCGAGGGCAAACTGCTGCGCTGAGGTCACCAGTCAAACGGGGGGCTCCCGCCCAAAATCAGTGGATCAAAGATCCCCGAATTTTCGTTGGGCCCGGCGCCGCTGCGCGGCGCCAAGACAGAAAGACAGATCTTTGTTGAGAAGGCCATCAGGGACAGGTCTGCCGTGATGGCCTTTTACGATTGTCTTGAAGGTGGGCGCGTCAAGGGTAAACCGCGCTGTTCGCACGGCTGCATTTGCGGCCCTTGACACGAGTCGTGACCCTACCGATCCCCTCGCAAGCGGCCCACGACACCGGTCGGAAAGAAGTAGACGCTGAGAATGAACAGCACACCGAGCCATAGGAGCCAGCGATCGGCGCTGAGCAGCTCTGGCAGGAGGGGCAGGCCTTCGACAAGGCCGGAGGCCGCACCCATCAGGTTTTGCAGGTAGTTCTGCGCCAAGACAAACAGGGTTGCACCGATCATCGCACCATAGAGCGTGCCCATTCCGCCGATCACCACCATCAGCAGGATATCGACCATCAGCTCCATCGATAGTACGGTATCGGGACCGACATAGCGTAGCCAGACTGCGTAAAGTGATCCCGCCAGTGCGGCAATAGCCGCCGAAAGGCAGGTCGCGGCGACACGATAGTAAACCACACGGTAGCCAATGGATTCGGCGCGAAAATCGTTCTCGCGGATCGCTTGCAGCACCCTGCCAAACGGAGAGTTCACCACCCGTAGCAGAGCCAAAAACAACACCAGTGCGCCGGTGAAAACAAAGTAGTAGGCGAGTAGCTTGCCATTGAGTTTGACGCCGAACAGGGTGCCGTCAAACACCTCTTTGCCGAATTTGAAGGCCGGTCCCAGCGTGCGCGGGGTTTTGAAGGTCAGCCCGTCTTCACCACCCGTGAGACCTGAAAGCTGACTGACCAGCACCGCTACGGCCGAGGCAACTGCCAGGGTGATCATGGCAAAAAAGATCGCCCGCACCCTGAGCGAAAACAGCCCGATCAGCAGCGCCAGAGCAGCGGCCAGGGTGGCGCCAGCAAGAGCTCCGATCGCGATCGCGTCAAAGCCGCGGCCCATATGGGTAGAGGTGAGCGCGACGCCATAAGCGCCGATGCCAAAGAACATGGTATGGGCAAAACTGACGATGCCGCCATATCCCAGCAGTAAATCATAGCTGGCGACCAGCACGATGAAAATGCAGATCCGCGCTGCCGTATCCACTGTGCGCACACCGGGAAACAGGAACGGTGCTAGGGCGAGACAGAGCAGGATGCCACCAAGGATCAGTGCCAGAGGCAGCGAACGTGGCATATCGCCAGACAGAAGGGAGCGGATCATTTTGCTTTTACCACCGGAATCATGCCCATGGGACGCCACATCAGAATGGTGACCATCAGAGCGATATTGGAAATCAGGGCTGCTTTGGGCTCGATAAAGGCGATGTAGTTCTGCATCAGCCCCACCAGGAGGGCGCCGATAAAGCAGCCCTCGACCGAGCCAAGCCCACCGATGATCACCACGATAAAGATCAGGATCATCGCGTGGTTGCCCATATGGGCGGTGATGACCTCTTGGTAGAGCGCCCACATGACACCACCAAGACCGGCCAGTGCGGAGCCCGCGATAAAGACGCCGACAAAGACCAGTTTGAGACGATAGCCAAGGGCCTCGACCATTTCACCGTTTTCCACGCCTGCACGCACGATAAGGCCGATCTTGGTCCGGCGCAGCACCCAGCGCATGGCGGCAAAGACCGCCAATCCGACCACAACGGCAACCAGGCGGTATTTCTCGATTGCGGCCCCGGCAAAGGTGATCGCGCCTTTCAGGGCTTCGGGGCGGTTGAAATAGATTTCTTCCGGACCCCAAAGAACGATGATCAACTGTTCGACCACGATCAGCCCGCCCATGGTGACGAGGATTTGTTTCAGGTGATGGCCGTAGACCGGCGCGACGATGATTTTTTCAAAGGCCCAGCCCATGGCCCCTGTAGCCAGCATGGCGCCAATCACCGCCAGAAGGACGGCGCCGAGGTTTAGCATCAGCGAGGGGGCCTCGGTCAGATGCCCCAGCCCCATCAACACAGTGATGCCAACAAAGGCGCCGACCGAGACAAAGGCGCCATGGCCAAAGTTGATGACATCCATCAGGCCAAAAACCAGTGTCAGGCCCGAGGCCATGAGAAAAATCATCATGCCCATAGCGAGGCCCGAGACCGTCAGAGTGAGCCAGCTGGCGGGATTCATGATGGCGACAAAACCCGCAAGGGCCAGCAGCGGCACCAGCAGAACCGGCATAAAGGGGCCGATCCGCTCGGCCAGGGTGGCCTGCGCCATTGTCGGGGCATGTTCAGGTGCGGCGCTCATGTGGCGGCCTCCAGTAGTCTGTGGGGTTTTGCTCCACTAGAGAGCCAAAGGGCGAAGCGTAGCCGGGGGGCTGCAAGGGCCATCAATGTGCCTCCATGCTGAGGCCCATGAGCCTTTCTTGCAGGGCAGCATCGCGCCCCAGTTCTGCCATCTCGCCGGACCAGATCATGCGGCCATCGTCCATCACATTGGCACTGTCTCCCAGCGCCTTTGCGACGGCGAAATTCTGTTCGACCAACAGTACTGATGATCCCTGATCTTTCAGGTCTTTCAGAGCCTTGGCCATGGTGGAGATGATCGCGGGGGCAAGGCCCTTGGTGGGTTCATCGATCAGATAAAGCTTGCGCTCTTCGACCATGGCGCGGGCAATCGACAGCATCTGTTTCTGCCCGCCCGACAGATTTCCCGCGTGTGATTTCCAAAAGGTCTTGAGTGGCGGGAAGGCGGTGAAGATCCAGTCGAGCCGGGCGGAATGGATCGGGCCAGACACGGCGGCCAGCACCATGTTTTCCTCAACCGTGAGGTCGGCAAAGATACCCATGTCTTCGGGCACGAAACCTATGCCGAGCCGGGCAATGGCCGGGGTGGCCAGTTTGGTGATGTCCTGCCCGTCAAACAGAATACGCCCCTGATGGGCACGCCAGTGGCCGATGATGCTGCGCAGGGTCGTGGTCTTGCCGACGCCATTGCGTCCCAGCAGCATGGTGACACCGCCACGCGGTACCACCAGATCGACTCCCTGCAGAATGTGATACTGAGCGATGTTGGTGTAAACGCCTTCTAGCGTCAGAAGTGCAGTATCAGACATCAGCCAGGATCCCTTCGAGTCCGCGCCCCATATAGGCCTCTTGTACCACATCCGAAGCCATAACTTCTGCCGGAGGACCATCGGCGGCAAGGGCACCATTGTGCAAAACGATGATGCGATCGGCGAGGGTGCGGATGACATCCATCTTGTGTTCGACCAGCAGGATACTGCGGTCCTGTTGCTCTTTCAGCTCGGCAATCAGGTCAAGCACCACGGGGGCCTCATCGACGCTCATGCCGGCCGTTGGTTCGTCAAACATATAGACATCGGGGTCCTGTGCGATCAGCAGTGCGACTTCGAGCTTGCGCTGGTTGCCATGCGACAGTTCCGAAACCACCTGATCGCGCTGATCCAGCAGGCGCACGCGGGCGAGAATTGCTTCGGCCTCATCCGTCAGATCCTGATGCCGCGACACCATCGACCAGAGGTTAAAACCACGACCCTGTTTCGCCTGCACCACCAGACGCAGGTTTTCCAATACAGTGAGGCCAGGAAACAGGTTGGTCAGCTGAAACGCGCGGCCGATGCCCGCCTTGGTGCGGCTTGAGACTGAGGCGCGGCTGATGTCTGCGCCACGCAGATGCACTTGCCCAGCCGAGGCTGGGATCTGGCCGGAAATCAGGTTGAAATAGGTTGTTTTGCCCGCGCCATTGGGGCCGACAATCGCGGTGAGCTCTCCGGCGTTAAAGGCGCAAGTGACCGCATCAACCGCCACGTGGCCGCCAAAACGGACTGTCAGACCGGTGGTTTTTAGGATTGGTTCTGTCATCATGATCTCTGATCTTCAGCCGCAGGAACACTAAGGTGCCGAGGGTGATACGACGGCTCGCTGGCCATTTGTGGCGGGATGGACCGGGGCAAGAGTGGCTCTGCAGCCAGCATTGGTGCAGCCAGGGGGAGCTTGTAGTTATGGCCCAGGAAAGCTGTCCCCGGGCCATAATTTGTGAGTGCAAACAGGGTTACTGATTGCGGATTGGCACCGGCATCTCGTCGATGCTCAGCTCGCGCACCAGTTCTGGCACGGCCCACTCCACACCGTCCTGCACAGTCAGTTTGAAGTGATACATTGGCTGCAGTGCCTGGTGATCTTCAGCGCGGAACTGCATGGTGCCTTTGGGAGTTTCCCACTCCATGCCTTCCATCGTGCTGATCAGTGCTTCAGTGTCGGTGGAGCCCGCCTTTTTGATCGCTTCAACTGCTGCGATACCTGCGGTCATGCCGCCAGCGGTGAAGAAGTCAGGCGGCCCGTCAAAGCGCTCAAAATGGGTTTTCACCAACCAGTCGTTCACCGGGTTGTCGGGCAGCTCATAGTAGTAATAGGTCCCACCTTCCATGCCTTCATAGTCCTTGAAGCCTTTCAGCGCGGCGAGGATATTGCCGACACCGGCAAATTCGATGCCAAAGCGGCTTGGATCCATAGCGTGAATCTTGCCCAGCGGGTTGCCACCGCCTGCCCAGATCACAAAGAGCTTTTTCTCACCGTCAAGATCTTTCATCGCATTGAAAATACGCTCTCCGGCTGCGGTGAAATCGGTGGTGTCGGTGGGGGCGTATTCTTCGTGGACCAGCTCAATCCCCTTGGCGGCGAGGGCTTCGCGGAAGGCGGCAATGCCGTCCCGTCCAAAGGCGTAGTCCTGCGCCAGCGTGGCGATTTTGACATTGTCACCGGCCAGCGCAATGGCGCTGGAAACCGCATCCTGCGACGAGTTGCGCGAAGTGCGGAAGATATAGCGGTTCCAGTTGGCGCCAGTGATGCTGTCGGCCACGGCGGGCTCGACGATCAGGATTTTTTCATATTCTTCAGCAACCGGAAGCATCGCCAGGGCCACGCCCGAGCTGACCGGTCCAATGGCCAGATCAACTTCGTCGTCACCGTAGGCTTCTTCAAGCAGCGCCTTGCCGTTTTCCGGCTTTAGCTGTGTGTCTTTTTCGATCACGACGATCTTTTCGCCGTTGATCTCCATGGTGCCTCCGGTGGCATATTCCAGCCCCAGCATCAGCCCGTCATGGGACTGTTTGGCATAGGCCTCAAACGGGCCGGTCTTGCCATAGATATGGGCAATCTTGATATCTGCGGCGGCGGCTGAAGCCAGCGCCAGTGCAGAAACCATTCCTGCGAGCAAAGTACGTTTCATGTCGTTCCTCCCTGAGGGCGCGCCAATTCATGGCTGGCGCAGTCACGCTCCTGTGCCTTCAGGCTAACGGCGGCCTCATATTTTGGTCAATTGCAGGGAAATACGTACGTCGCGCAACTCCCCCGTAAGGGGACTACTTTTCTTTCCACGTCGCAGCAAGGTGGCGCGCGTTTTGTGCCAAGATCATCACGTCGAGGCCAACAGCAAGGAACTGTGCCCCCATATCGAAATAGGCTTGGGTGGCTTCATCGCTGACGCCCAGAATACCCGGTGCCTTGCCGGCCGCCTTGATCCGGGTAATAGCATCAGCAATGACGGCGCGGACCTCGGGATGGGCGGCGTTGCCCTGATGGCCCATGTCTGTCGACAGATCGGCGGGGCCAATGAAAACCCCATCAACGCCTTCAACTGCAAGGATCTCATCAAGGTTTTCAATACCTGCGCGGTTTTCCACCTGCAACAGCAGGCAGATTTCCTGATCGGCAGTCTGGATATAGTCAGATACTGAGCCAAACATGGTTGCCCGTGCTGCTGTGGCACCAACGCCACGGGTGCCATGGGGCGGATATTGACAGGCGCGTACCATCTCGCGCGCCTGTTCGGCAGTTTCCACCATCGGGATCAGGATGTTTTGCGCCCCGGCATCCAGCGCCTGTTTCACCATCCAGGTCTCGCCAATTGGCAGGCGCACGACAGGGTGGCTCGGGGATGCGGCCAGCGCCATCAGCTGATCGCGGATTGAGCGAATATCATTTGGGCCATGCTCGCCGTCAATCACCAGCCAGTCAAATCCGGCGGTGCCCATGATCTCGGCCACCGAGCCTTCGGCAAAGCTCATCCAGCAGCCGATTTGACGTTCACCGTTGGCGAGAGCGGTTTTGAAGGTGTTTTTGGGCGCGGGCATGGCAATCGGCTTTCTATTCAAATGAAATGGCAACGGAGCCAAAGGCTCCGAAATCGGCCTTTATCTCGCTGCCGGAAGGGCACTCAATGGGCCGGATAAAGGACCCTGATAGGACGATATCCCCAGCTTCGATCACTTGTCCATATTCGGCCATGCGGCGTGCCAGCCATAGCACAGAGGTCACCGGATCATTCAGCACACCTGCACCCAGTCCGGTTTCCTCGACTACGTTGTTGCGGGCGACAATAGCTCCGACCCAACGCAGGTCGTGCGCGTCAGTTGAGTGGCGCGCTTCGCCCAGAACGATGCCAGCATTTGCGGCATTGTCGCTGATGGTATCGGTGATGATCCGGGCCTGCCTGGTTTCGGGATCGGCGCGCAGAATGCGGGTATCCAGAATTTCCAGAGAGGGTGCCACAAAACCGGTCGCGGCAATGACGTCTTCGCGCGTGCAGTCGGCCCCGGCAAGAGGCGCTTTCATCACAAAGGCGATCTCAGCTTCGATGCGGGGTTGGATAAACCGGCCTGCGGGCACAGTGGCGCCGTTTTCAAACACCATGTCATCCAGCAGCACGCCACTATCCGGGGTGGTGATGTTGAGCGCCTGCTGCATGGCGCGGCTGGTCAGACCGATCTTCCAGCCAACCTTGCGACGCCCCGAGGCCAATTTCAGCTGTATTAGAGCCTGTTGTACTGCATAGGCATCTTCCAATGTCATGCCGGGATAGGCGAGTGAGAGCAGCCCGCATTGCTGGCCTGTGGCTTCGGCCTGCAGCAGCATTTCGGCGGCGGATTGGTGCTGATCGGGGGTCATGCGGGGCCCCCATCAAACTCGTCCGCGACTGTATTGCGTAGGATCCCGATACCTTCGACTTCGACTTCGACCACATCGCCGGGCACCAGATATTTCGGCGGATCGAACCGCGCGCCCGCACCTGTTGGCGTGCCGGTGATGATCACGTCGCCGGGCACCAGCGTGGTGAAGGTAGAAATATAGGCGATTTCTTCGCGGATCGGGAACATCATGCGGCTGAGAACATCATCCTGCCGGACCTCGCCATTGACCCGTGTGACAATGCGAGCGTCATCCAGTTGCGCCGCATCGGTGAAGGGCACTAGCCAGGGACCAATGGCGCCGGAATTGTCCCAGTTTTTGCCTTGCGTGACGTTGAATTTGGCATGACGCACCCAGTCGCGGATGGTGCCTTCATTGCACAGGGTCAGTGCCGCGATATGCTCATAAGCGTCTTCCGCTTTGATACGCCGTCCACCTTTGCCGATGACAATGGCGACCTCGCCCTCGTAGTCCAGCGTGTGGTTTTCCGGCGGGCGTACCAGCGAGCTTTCCGCCCCGGTAAAGGATCGCGCAAAGCGCGGAAACAACGACATGTGTTTCGGCTGCGCTGTGCCGTCTTTGTATTCCGCGTTGCGATCAGGAAAATTCACCCCAACACAGAGGATCTTTTCCGGGTTGGGCACCGGGATCTGATAGGTGAAATCCCTATGGGTGACAGCCATACCCTGTGCAGAACCTTCGAGGCTGGAGAGCCCTTGTGCGGCGATCACATCGCGCAGTGTCGACCATTCCGGGAACAGGGGCGACAGGGCGATCATGCCCGCCTCTGTGACGGCACCATAGAAGGTTTCGCCTGCGGCGGTATAGGTGGCAAAGCGCATCAGGAAAGCCCTCTTGCTATTTCGGTGATGACGGTATGGGCCATCATCACATCATCTTCGGTGGTTTCAAACTGTCCGGCCTGAAAGCGGATCACCAGATCGCCATCGACGCGGGTCTGGGTCAGATAAATACGGCCATCATCATTGATGGCGTTGACCAGTCGCAGATTTAGATCGTCCAGGTCAGTTGCGCCCTTGGGGGCATAGCGAAAGGTCCAGAGCGACCACATGGGCGGGGTTATGATCTCAAAATCAGGCTCTAACTTGAGTTTTTCATGTAGCTGGTTGGACCAGTTGATGTGATTGCGCAGGCGCGCGCGCAGCCCTTCCAGCCCGTAGGTGCGGATCAAAAACCAGATCTTGAGCGCGCGGAAACGACGACCCAGCGGCACCGACCATTCGGAATAGTTGATGATGCCATCCTTGCCGTGGGTCTTCAGATATTCGGGACTGATCGCCAGCGTTTGCACTAGATCATCGGGGTTCTTCAGGAAATGGGCGGAGCAGTCGAACTGCACACCCAGCCATTTATGCGGGTTGAAAACGATGCTGTCTGCGCCTTCGATCCCGGGCCAGTAATGGCGGTATTCCGGGCAGATCATGGCAGAGCCTGCCCAGGCCGCATCGACATGGGAATAGAGTCCGTATTCTTGGGCGATTTGCAGGCAGTCCTCCACCGGATCGGTGGCGCCGGTGCCGGTGCCACCAACACATAGGATCACCCCGGCAGGCTGCAATCCGGCGGCGAGATCGGCCTCAATGGCTGCCCGCAGTGCGGCGGGGTCCATGCCGCGCCAGTCGCCTTTGATGGGGACGCGCACCAGGTTTTGCTGGCCGATACCGGCCACCCAGATGGCGCGATCCACCGAGGTATGCACCTCTGAAGAACAATAGATCCGCAGTGGTTTCTGCGCAAACAGTCCCTGTTGGTTGCCCTGCCAGTTCAGCGCTTTTTCCCGCATGGTCAGCACCGCTGCCAAAGTAGCTGATGATGCGCTGTCCTGAATGACGCCTTGGAATTCGCTGGGTAGATCCAGCGCCTGACGCAGCCAGTCCATCATCCGGGTTTCCATTTCGGTCGCCGCCGGAGAAGTCTGCCACAGCATGCACTGCGGCGCGATGGCGGACGCAAGGAATTCAGCCAGCACCGATGGAGCGGCAGCGTTGGAGTTGAAATAGGCAAAGAAGCGTGGGTGTTGCCAATGGGTGATACCTGGCATCACAATCTCTTCAAAATCGGCAAAGATCGCCTCCATACCGGTCCCGCCCTCGGGGGGCGTGGCGGGCAGGGCGTTCAGGATATCACCCGGTTCTGTGTTGGCGCGCACCGGGCGTTCACCAACGGTCTGGTGATAGTCCTGCGTCCAGTCAGCAATCCGGCGGCCCCAGTCGGAAAATTCATCCCATTTCATATCTTGTCTCTCCTTGCCCCGAGCTCGGCTCGGGCCGCGCTCGATCCTCCTTTAGGGAGGGCCGAGCTTGTATGTGTCAGGGTGCAATGATCGGCTGTGCTGTGAGCGCGCTTTGCTGTGGCTCGGCGCCTTCAAAGGTGGAGCCTTCCTCGAACCAGCTGCGCGGTGCCGGCTCGCCCCACAGGGTCTGGCGTTGCGGATCTTTGAGCGACCACTTGATCGCTTCAAGGTCTGGGTCAACGGTTTGGTAATCCGAGCAGTAGATCTCGATCCGGTGGCCATCCGGGTCACGCACATAGAGAAAAAATGCATTGGAAATTCCGTGCCGTCCGGGGCCGCGCTCAATATTGTCTACGTAGCCAGTGGTGGACATCAGGTCGAGCAGATCAATGATATTCAGCGGTGTCGGCACCCAGAATGCCGTGTGGTGCAGGCGTGGGCCAAAGCCATTGGTAAAGGCCACGTCATGCACGCCACCCTTGCGGTGCATCCAGGCCGCCCAGACCTTGCCGCTTTCGTCGTCCTCTGTGTATTCGGTGACCCGAAATCCAATCTCGTTGTAAAAGGCGACAGAGGCATCCACATCGGCGCTGAACATATTGAAATGATCGATGCGCAGCGGTTTTACCCCATTATAGAGCCTGTATTTCTGATGGATCGGCTCCAACCGATCCATCTTGACGTAGAACTCCAGTGGGATCCCCCAGGGGTCACGGGTGCGCAGAGTGCGCCCCATGTGGGGGCGGTCGACCCACTCGATGGGCAGGCCCTTGGCAGCAAAAAACTCCGCCGCCTTGTCGAGATCTGGCTCGTCATAAAGCTTGAACCCCAGCACGCCGACCTCGGCTTTGCCGACCTGGACCAAAACAATGCAGTGGTGGCCACGTTCTTCCATGGCGCGCAGATAGATGCGGTTTTCATCCTCGTGCGTGACTTGCAGGCCAAGGGTGTCGACATAAAAGGCGCGGCTCGCCGCAAGGTCGGTAACCCCATATTCCACATGGGACAAGCGAACGATGTTGAAGGCAGGATAAAGATTAGGGGCAGGTACGGGCATTGTCTTTCCTCCGAAGGGCGCGCGTTTCCAGTGTTTGCTCAGCGATCAGGCGCCGAGACGCGGGATCTTGTGTTGGCCAATGGCAAAGCCGATGTGTTTTTGTTCCATGTAGAATTCAAACGACCAGTCGCCGCCATCGCGCCCAATACCCGAGGCTTTGACCCCACCAAAGGGGGTCGGCAGGTGACGCACGTTTTCCGAATTCACCCAGATCATCCCGGCTTCAATGCTGTTGGTAAGACGCATGGCGCGGCTCAGATCATTGGTCCAGAGATAGGCTGTGAGACCATAATCGGTCGCATTGGCCAATGTTAGAGCCTCTTGCTCATCACTGAACCGGATCGAGGTCAGCACCGGGCCAAAGATCTCTTCCTGGGCGACGCGCATATCGTTTTGCGCCTGGGTGAACAGGGTGGGACGTACGAACCAGCCGGTATCGCCATGACGCGTGCCACCTGCGGCGATCACCGCGCCATCTTCGCGGGCAGTGTCGAAATAAGATGTCACCTTGTCGAAATGCACCTTGTGGATTAGCGGTCCCATTTCGGTGTTGGGATCCAGTGGGTGGCCGACGCGGATGTTGTTCACCCGCTCGACCAGCTTGGCCTCAAACGCATCGGCGATGCTGTCTTGCACCAGCAGCCGCGACGACGAGGTGCAGCGCTCGCCATTCAATGAGTAGATCATGAAGATCGCCGCATCCAGGGCGCGGTCAAGATCGGCATCGTCAAAGACGATCACCGGGTTTTTGCCGCCCAATTCGAAATGTACCCGTTTCAATGTTGGCGCGCCCTGCGCCATGATCCGTGACCCGGTACTGCTTTCACCGACAAAGGCGATGGCCTTGATATCAGAATGTTCGGTAAGGGCCTTACCTGCGTCCTCGCCCATGCCGTTGACCAAGTTCCAGACTCCGTCTGGCAGACCGGCCTCATGGGCGATTTCGGCCAGAATACGGGCAGTAAGTGGGCTGAATTCAGCCGGTTTATGCACCACGGTACAGCCCGCCGCCAGAGCAGGGGCGATCTTCCAGGTCGACAGCATAAAGGGTGTGTTCCAGGGCGTGATGATGCCCACTGGACCGATTGGTACGCGGGTGGTGACGTTCATCAGCGTTGGCGATTGCAGCTGCTGGCCATCGCGGGCGGATGTAGCCTTGTCGGCAAAAAAGCGGAAATTCTCGGCTCCACGCAGGGCGGCCTTGGACATGAACCGCAGCGCCTGACCGGTGTCCCAGCATTCGCACAGGGCGATCTCTTCGGCGCGCTCAACGATCAGATCAGCAATGCGGTTCAGGATCTTCTTGCGCTCCAGCGCGGGCATATCGCGCCAGGCGGGAAAGGCGGCGCGGGCGGCGCGGGCGGCGGCATCGATATCGGCGGCGCCACTGCGCGCCACATGGGCGATATGGCTTTCATCCACTGGCGATGTGGTGGCAAAGGTTTGGCCGTCTATTGCGGGGCAGGAGGAGCCATCAATCAGGTTTTCAATACCCCGGTCCTGAAACCGCGCCAGATGGGATTTCAGGGTCTCGATGTTTTGGTTGAGATCGCTCATGGCTGGTCCACCTTTTGCATATGGTCGCGGATTGTGCCGCATTTAGGAGAAAGCGCTGGGTCGATGTCGCGCATCTCGAGGGACAGCGCGAGGGAGTGCGCGTCCATGGCGGGTGCCAGATAGTTGCGCACCGCGTCAAAGATTGCTTGCGTTGCGGCCTTGCGGGTTTCCAGGTCACGGCCGGCCCGCAGGCGCACGGAGATGTCGATGTAGCCATGTTTGGGATCGCCATCGGCGATCGACACATGGTTGGCGGCAAAGGCCCGCACCCGGATCCCCGCCAATGGGAAAACACCGGTTTCAATCGCAGCCAGGCGCAGGCAGTCACACAGGCCCGAGATATCGGTATGGGTTTCTACATTGGCCGAATAATCCAGTGTGAAATGCGGCATGACGCACGGCTCCCTTTATTTACTTAACATGTGTAGCAATAATTCATGTGGCTGTCAAATTGTAGAAAAAGCCAAGCGGCAATTGCCTTTGCCGTGGATATTGGGTGATAAATACGGATGACAAAGACTTTGCCATCCACCTCCCGATCACTGCCAATCGCACTTTTGCGCGCCCGCGAACGCGTGATGGGACCGATTCGAAACCTGCTGAGCGATGCTAACCTGACAGAGCAACAATGGCGGGTTCTGCGGGTGGTGCAGGAGAACGGTGGTATTGACCCGACGCAGATCGCCGAAGAGGCCTGCCTGCTGCTGCCCAGCCTGACCCGCATCCTGCAAAAGCTGGATGAAAAGGGGCTGATCAATCGCACCCGCGATACCGTTGACCGGCGGCGTCAGGTGATCAAGATCACCCCTGCAGGCGAAGAGATCATCGAGGCCAATATCGCCGCCAGTCTGGAACTGGTAGCCCGCACCCGCGAAAAGATGGGCGAAGAGCGATATGAAGCCTTGCTGGACCTGCTCAATGATCTCGACAAGATCGAGCTCTGAAGTCGCTGATCTGACGGGTCAGTCAGGGCGGCGCAAAAATACCTGAACATCCGCAACATTTGTGCCGGTGCCACCGGTCATCAGCAGGGCGTCGGCAGCTTTGAGGGCGGCGTAGCTGTCATTATTGGCCAGCAGCGCTGCCGGATCTGCGCCAGCTTCCGCAATGGCAGCCCATGTTTTGGGCGTGGCGATGCCGCCCGCCGCATCTGTGGGGCCATCGCGGCCATCGGTGCCGCCCGACAGAAACAGCCAGTCACCGGTCAGTTCTGTCGCGCCCCGTTGCGCCAGTCGCAGTGCCAGTTCCTGATTTCGCCCGCCCCGCCCGTCACCCACAAGGCGCACGGTGGTTTCTCCACCGAAGATCAGCGCGATGGGGCAGTCTTTGGGGGCAGCCTTTGCTGCCTGCAGGATTTCTTCGACAGCGGCGCTGACATCGCCTGTCAGGTGATCGCTTGCGAGGGTGGTCTGCCACCCGGCGGCGCGCGCTGCCTGCACCATGGCATCAAGGCTGTGCCGGTTGGACCCGATGAGGCAGTTTTGCGCTGCGGGTAGCACAGGCTTTGGCGCTTCGGTTGCGAAGTGGGTTTTTACCGTCTCGGGCATATCTTGCCAGATCCCACAGTTTTTAAGCAGGCTTTGTGCCTCTGCCCGGCTGCCCAGCGCAGAAACGGTCGGACCGGAAGCAATGGCGCGCAGATCATCGCCAATCACATCAGACAGGATAAAGGCTTGCACCGCAGCAGGCGCAGCCTGTTGCAGCAAGCCGCCGCCTTTGAGTTGAGAAAGCTGCTGGCGGATCAGATTCATCTCGTTGATTTCCAGCCCAGAGGCCAGAAGGGCACGATTGACCGCAGTCTTGTCTGCGAGGCTAAGGCCTGCGGCTGGGGCCACCATCAGTGCCGATCCGCCGCCCGAGATCAGCGCGACAACCCGGTCCTGTGCACTTGTCTGCGCAAGTAGGTCCATCACAGCCTGACCGGCCTCGGCGCTGGCCTGATCCGGGACCGGGTGGGATCCGGCAAGAACGCGGGCGCCGGGGATCTCGCAGCAGTTTTCCGGATTGGTCACGACCAAAGCCTGATGGGGGGCAGGGATCAGGGTCAGCGCTTCGCGCATCATCGGCACAGCCGCTTTGCCAATCGCGATGATATATGTCTGCCCCTCTGGCGACAGGGGCGACAGGGGCTGATCCTGCAGTGCCGCGCGCAAAGCCTGCGCCGGATCGGCCCGTTCTACTGCAACTTCAAAGAGAGTTCTGGCGTCTTGGCGAAGAGATGTCATGGCGGCCTGTCTTGTTTATGCAGCTTTATGCAGCGGATCTTGGTACGGGAACTCCATGCGACACTGTTACCGCTAAACATGAGGGCTTTTGCCTGAATTTTGCCCCCATGGTCAAGCGCTTCGGCAGGGCTCAGTTTCCCAGGCGTTGCCGGGTTTGCCTGCACGGGCCATCGGCGGTGATCGAATGCAGCGACAGGGTGTGGTCCATGTTGCGCATCCGGTGGCGCAGCATTTGACGGCCAAGCCGGGCAAGGTCGCCCTGAAGCTCTGGCTTTTGCGATACATCCTCCATCTCGCCTGTCCCGTGATGGTCAAACAGCAGTGGCGGCAGGTCGGCGGCAAATTCAACAAGACTAAAGCGGTGGTCGCGCAGGATCGAAAGATTCGACTCGGACAGCGCTGTGCCAAGCAGCTGTTGCCAAAGGCTGGGCGCTTCGGGATCGCCGAAATCGAGCTCCGAGAAGGAATACTGGCGCCAGTCGGTTGGCACCTCTGCACGCAGCAGCGGCAAAAGTGATGCGCCATCCATGGCATTGGGGATGTCCTGTCCCACCCAGTCCAGAATGGTCGGGGTAAGGTCGATGGATTCGGTGATCTCCTGACGTCGGGTGCCCGCCTGTGCCTGGTTGCCGGGCATGCGGATGATCAGGGGCGTCTTGTAAGCGGCATCATAGACCGAGAATTTCCCCCAGCTGTGGCGGTCGCCGAGCATCTCGCCATGATCGGCGCTGAGCACGACCAGTGTGTTGTCCTCCTGGCCGTTGTCCCTGAGAAATTGCATCACCCGACCGATGTGGGCGTCCACTTCACTGGCAAGCCCCAGATAGATGGCGCGCAGGCACTGGACGTTTTCATCCGTGGGTTCCAGATCGTCAAAGCCCAGAACCGCCGAAGCTGGTGTGCTGTTGCGTGTCGCGGCTGTGAAAAATGGGTGCAGGGCCTGTTCATCGCTTTCGCTTGGCAGACGCGTGGGCAGGGGCAGTTTGGCCGGCTCATACATGCGGTTGTAGGGGGCAGGGGCCACCAGGGGGGGGTGCGGGCGAATATAGGTCAGATGGGCAAACCAGCCCTTATCGCTATAGGCTGGCATGGTGGCCAAAAAACGGTTGGTCAAAAAGGCGGTGTCGCTGTCTTCGGCCCGGTAGGGGGCAGGGTCATTCAGGGCAGGCTTGCCACCACCGACAGCAACGGGGCGGTAAAGATCCCAGTAGGTGTCAAAGCTGTAGCCCTTGCTCAGCAGGTCAGACCGCCACGGATAGGACATTTCGAGGCGCATCTCCAACATCTCCTGAAAGCCGTTCATGTGTTGTTCGTAGGTGCGGATGGCCGGATCATTTGGGTGATGAACGCGCGGATCCTGCGAGGTGTCGGTATAGCCAAAGAGCATCGGCAGATATCCTGCTTTGCGCATCTCGCCGGGCAGGGTCGGCGTGTCGTGGCGCAGGGGCGTGCCATTGCGCACCGAGCGATGGTTCATCGCATATTGTCCGGTCAGGATCGAGGCGCGCGACGGCCCACAGGGGTTCACCACGGTGTAGTTGTTCTCAAAGGTCACCGCCTCGGCCATCAATGCGCGCATATGCGGCAGGGCGACATGTTCCGCCAAGGCCCCCGTCAGACAGTCGGCCCGCAGCTGATCAATCAGAATGAAAAGCACGTTCTTCTTTGGTGGCATGTCTTGGGCCATCTTGGGCTCCTTGGCGAAAAATGCGGGAGAGGTTTTGCGGCCAGATAATCCTGCCGGATGTGATTTGGGAAGGGTTTTTCTGGATCACGTGATGGTGAATGACCGTTTGTGTGGTAGTTTGTGGGTATTGTCTTGCAATGCACCTGCCGAACTGCCAGTTTCTGTGGCTACTCTTATTGATTTGTGGAGTTTTGCCCGTTGTCTGTCTCATCCAGCCTTTCGCATCGTGAATTGGCGCTTTTGGAAGCGTTGCAACGCCTGGGGGGATCCGGGCGCAGTGCTGAGCTTGCAGTCATGTTGGATGTCTCTGAGGAAACCGTGAGGCGCACCATCAAGGCCCTGGCCAAGGCCGGTGCGGTGGAGCGGGTGCATGGCGGGGCCTATTTGACAGGTCCGCGTAGCGGGTCGCAACCAGGGCCGAGTTTTTTCCGCCGCATGGGAGAGAACCCGCAGGAGAAAAAGCGCATCGCCGCAGTGGCAGTGGCGCAGATCAAAGATGCCATGACGGTGTTTCTCGACGTGGGCTCGACGACGTCTTACGTGGCCGAAGCCCTGCGTGCCCGTCGTGAGCTGACGGTCGTGACCAATTCCATCGGCGTGGCGCAGGTGCTGGCCAATCATAATGGCAACCACCTGCACTTGTTGGGCGGTGAGATGCGCAGCGATGATCGGGGCACCTTTGGCCCGGTGACGGAACAGCAGGCCGCACGGTTCGTTTTTGATCTGGCCATCCTGTCGGCGGATGCAATTTCACCGAAACACGGGTTGCTGTTTCACAACGCCAGCGAAGCGCAGCTGACCATGGCGGTCACCGGTGTGGCAGAGCGAGTTTGCGTGGTCACGACCCATTCCAAGTTCTCCGAAACCGCGCCGCATCGCGGTCCGGCCCCACAACAATTGAGCCTGCTGATCAGTGACCGGGAACCGGGTAAGAAACTGTCGCGTGCGCTGACGGACTGGGGAGTTTCCTTTGAGTTAGCTGCCGAAGCTGAGGTGGCCCTGCCGCCAGTGCGGACAGATTAGATGCAAAGGTTTCGTGCAGATCCTTGGGCAGCTGGGCCGACCACGGGCCGAACTTCCGCAGACGTAGGGGTTACCAGATGGCAATTCTGACCTTTCTCATCAGTTTGGCGGGGGCGACGATGTTCCTGCTGTTTGCTGTGCGCATGGTGCGCACGGGCATCGAGCGCAGCTATGGGGCCTCGTTTCAGCGGTTGCTGACGGGGACGGGCAGTCAGTTGCAGGCGGGCGGCGTCGGCATTGGTCTGGCGCTGGTCTTGCAGAGCTCGGCTGCGGTGACACTATTGACAACCGGCTTTGCCGCAGGCGGTTTTCTGGGCTTTCCCACGGGGCTGGCCATCGTGCTGGGCGGGGATCTTGGCTCGGCGCTGATTATTCAGATCCTGTCGTTTGAACTGGACTGGCTGGTGCCCGCGCTTTTGGCGGTGGGCGGCTATCTCTTTGTCAAAACCGAAGGCAAGAAGACCCGGCAGGCCGGACGTATCCTGATGGGGATTGCCTTTATCCTGATTTCGCTGCGCTTTTTGCGCGAGGCGATGGATCCTATTCGCGACAGTGCCTTTCTGCCTGCGTTGGCTGGCTATCTGGCACATGATTATATCACCGCCTTTCTGGTTGGCGCAGCGCTTGCCTTTGTGATGCATTCTTCGGTGGCGGCGATTTTGATGTGTGTGACCCTAGTGCAGATCGGCGCAATCCCGTTTGAGGCAGGGTTGTCGCTAGTGCTGGGCGCTAATTTTGGTTCAGGGTTCATTCCGGTCTGGCTGAGCCGCGGCATGTGTCAAAGCGCGCGCCGCATCCCTGTTGCCAATCTTGGACTGCGCGGCAGCTGGGCGGTGATCTGCTTGTTTGCGGTGAATTCCCCGCTGGCAGTGGGCCTGCTCGGGGAGGCCCCGGGCGGGCAGATGTTGGTCTATGCCCATCTGGCCTTTAATGGGTCACTTCTACTGCTGGCCTTGCCGATCTGTTCCCGTATTGAACCGTTGATGGTGCAGATGATGCCAGAGCCTGCAACAGTTGAGCCGGGCCTCAGTGGGCGACCCGTTAGCGCTTTGGAGTCGGGCGTTTATGGTCCTCCGGCGCAGGTTCTGGCCAATCTCAAGCGTGAATTGCTGCATATGTGTGATCTGGTTGAAATCATGTTCCGCCCTTTGGCGGAGCTTTACCAGACCGGTGACCAGGATCGGATCAAGGCCCTGAAGGCGCTGGACCCCGAGGTGAACAGCTGCCTCTCCGGTATTCGGTCCTACGTGGCTGATATCCCCGCGGCCAACTTTACGCCAACAGAGTTGAAGCAGGCGCGCGAGATGGTGGAATATGCCATCCGACTGGAAACGGCTGGCGATGTAGCTGCGCGGCGTCTGGCGGTACTGGCTGGGGATCTGCACAAAAAGAACCTGCGGTTTTCATCCGAGGGCTGGGGGGAAATTCTGCGCATGCATGAGGCGATCATGGCGAACCTGCGATTGGCCTCGAATGTGCTGATCTCGAATGATCTGGAAAGCGCGCGCCTTCTAAACCTGGAAAAGACAGAATTGAAGCGTATGGAGCGCGACAGTCGCAAACGTCATCTAAAGCGGTTGCAACGCAATGAGCGTCACAGTTTCGACAGCTCCGATATCCACCTGGAAACCCTGCGCGCTTTGCGGGAGTTCAACAGCCATGTGGCAGCAGTCTCTTACCCAGTGCTATATCAGAACGGTCAGTTGCTGGAGACCCGCCTGATCGAGGACATGCAGCCTGCCGACGCGGAGGCCCGAGCAGAGTCACGTGCTGAGATTGGCGCGGAGACTGGGGCATGACTGGCTTTGTCGTCTCGATCATCCTTGCGGCGGCATTGCTGCACGCGGTGTGGAACGCGATTGTGAAAACCGCAGCCGATCGGACCACAACGCTGGGACTGGTGGCCTTGGGGCATGTGATCCCGGGGGTGGTCATGGTCGCTGTTTTGCCACTGCCAGAGCCGGAAAGCCTGATCTATGTGGCCCTGTCGACGGTGATCCATTTTGGCTATTTCTACATGCTGGGGCAGGCTTATAAACATGGCGACCTAAGCGTGGTCTACCCGATTGCCCGGGGAATCGTACCGGCATTGGTGGCGCTTTGGGCGATGATCTTTGCGGGTGAGTTCCTGCCGCTTCAGGCCTGGATCGGGATCGCCGTCATCGCCTGTGGTATCCAGTTGAGCAGCTGGACCGCGCTGCGCTCCGGGGTCGGACGGACGGCCCTTGGCTACGCGCTGGGCACCGGGTTTTGCATCTCGCTTTATTCGTTGGTGGACGGGCTTGGGGTGCGGCTGTCGGGCAATACGCTCAGCTATTGGGCCTGGGGCGCGTTTGGGCATCTCTTTATCGCGGGGTTCATTGGGGTCCGTAAAGGTCCTGAACTGCCCCGGATTCCGCTGCGCAGCTGGGCTATTGGTATTGCCGGTGGGTTTGTCTCGATGACGGCCTATGGGTTGGTGCTGTTTGCCAAAAACTTTGCACCCTTGGGGGCGGTCTCTGCCCTACGCGAAACCTCGGTGATTTTTGCCGCGCTCATCGGGTTTGTACTGCTGAAAGAGGGCAACTGGCTGCGCCGCCTTGGGGCGGCTGCGCTGATGGCCTTTGGCGTTGCCCTGATTGGTCTGTCTGTTTGATGGGCACTTGCCTCGCCTGGGTGCTCTGGCTCTGCGATCAGCGTTGACGGAATGCTGTTTGACGCGCAAACTGTTGTTGCAACACCGGCTTATAGTGCCTGCATTGAGGTAAGTTTGGGCGGTTTGTTCAAAAAGGGTGCCATGCTATCGCAGAGCTGCGACATTTTGGCCTTATCAATTTTTGAAACTGTCACTGTTTGTTGGACGCAATGCCCCGCACTCTTTTGAAGACCAAAAACAATAATAAAGAAAATCAACAACCCACTAGGGAGTAATTTGAATATGACTACCAAATCTAGCGTCACTCGCCGGACCCTGCTGAAAAGCGCCGGTGCGGCTGCTCTCGCTGCACCGCTCTATTCCAAAAGCGCGCTGGCGTCGTCAGGTGAAGTAAACATCCTGATGTGGTCGGATTATCTGCCACCCTCCTTTATTGAAGGATTTGAGGCCAAGACCGGTATCAAGGTGAACTACACCGGTATTGGCTCCAACGAAGAAATCATCAACAAGATGAAGGCCACCAAAGGCCAGGGTTTCGACATTGTCTCTCCGACCAACAACCGCTCACTCCAGTGGGGCCCGCTGGAGCTGCTGAAGCCTTTTGACATGAACAAAGTCAATATCGACGCGGTGAACCCGGCAATGGCCAAAATCGGTACATCGGCGTGGAACTTCGAAGGTGCCGGCGTGCATTGGCTGCCACATATCTGGGGCACCGAAGGTATTGCCTACCGCACCGACAAATGGCTGCCTGCGGGTGACGCGCCTTCCTACGGCGACGTCTGGTCGGAAGAAAACGCCGGAAAAACCATGGGCCGTGCACATTCCATGATGCTGGGTGCGGGTCTCTACATGGAAGCCTCTGGCGAAATGGATCAGGGCTCGGTCTGGGCTGCCTATGGTGACGAAGACACCATGCGCGAAGTCTGGGGTAAGATCACCGATTGGTGCATGGCGCGCAAAGACCGGATCAAGCTGATCTGGAACGACGCCGACACCCAGAAAAACGGCCTGCTGAACGAAGGCGTTGTGGTCGGTCAAACTTGGGATGGCCCGCCACTGGCCCTGAAAGCCGCCGGTGAGCCCGTGCACTATCAAGCCCCTGTCGAGGGTGCGATGGCCTGGGTTGATGGCATGTCCATGCCCGTTGGGGCACAGAACGAAGAGCAAGTCTATGCCTTCATCGACTATGCCTTCGGTCAGGAAGCTGCAGGCGTCGCTATCGACAGCCATGGCTATAACTCGCCAGTTCTGGGCGCGGATACTTATTCCGGTGATGTCTACAAAAAGAACTTTGCCGAAGCCTATCCCGGTGACAGCCTTGCCAACCTGAACCCCTGGCCTGCCGAAGCCCCCTGGTATGCCGAGGTGCGCACCGAGTTCGTCAACAAGTTCAAAAGCGCCTGATCCGCTTTTGACCTGAAACTGGCTCCCGGACTGTCAGGGAGCCAGCCACGCCCCATGCCACATGCCATGGGGCGCATCAAACACATCTGAATGAACAGAAGCAGCCTGTTTGCACCGGGGGTATCCTCCACCGGGCACGAGAGTTGCGAGCTGAGGAGAGACCACATGAGTGCTGGGGTCGGCGTAGATCTTGAGAACCTCTGGATCCGCTTTGGAGATTTTGTCGCCGTGCGCGACGCAAATGTGAACATCAACGGAGGCGACTTCTTTTCTTTCCTCGGCCCCTCGGGCTGCGGCAAGACGACGATTCTGAGGGCGGTTTCCGGCTTTCTGGACCCCAGCGATGGGCGGGTGCTGATCGGCGGCAACGATATGAAGGGCATCGGCCCCAACAAACGCCCCACCGCCCTGATCTTCCAGAACCTGGCGCTGTTTCCACTGATGAAGGTCTGGGAAAACATCACCTTTTCGATGGAAATCAAAGGTGCTTCGGCCAAGGAACGCCGCAAACGTGCGGATGAGCTTTTGGACATGATTGCGCTGCCAGGGCAGGGCGACAAGCTACCCTCAGAGCTGTCTGGCGGTCAGCGTCAGCGTGTCGCCATCGCGCGCGCGCTCTGCGCGGAACCGGATGTGCTCTTGCTGGATGAGCCGCTTTCGGCGCTTGACCTCAAGCTGCGTCAGCACATGCGCACCGAGCTGCGCGAAATTCAAAAGCGAGTTGGCATCACCTTCATCTACATCACCCACGACCAGGGTGAGGCGCTGACGATGTCGGACAATATTGCCGTGATGCGCGCAGGCGTGATTGACCAGATCGGCAACGGCAAGGCGATCTACAACGATCCTGCCACCGCTTTTGCGGCTTCTTTTGTCGGCGAAAACAACGTGTTTCGCGGCAAGGTCAAGCGGATGATGGGCAGTGAGGCCCTCATTGAGACCAACCGCTCTGGTGATCTGGTCGCGCGGATTTCCTCTGCCAATCAGGGCCGCCTGAAAGAAGGCGACGCGGCGATGATGTTCATCCGCCCTGAAGCCTTTGCGCTGGCACCAGATGGCGCATCCGGCGATCATTTTGTGACTGCTCGCGTCAATCACGAAGAATTCGAAGGCAATACTTTCAACATCTTCATGGAAGGCGAAGGCGGCAAAGAGTTGAAAGTCGCGATTCCCAATCTGGGTCAGTCATTTGAAGATCACACCGGTCAGTCGATCACCCTGGAATACGAGGCGCAGAATGCCGTCGTCGTTCCAGCGGGTGAATTGGCCGCGGAATGAGGAGCCTTGTGATATGCCCCGCTTCCTAAAAGAATTCTTTGATCGTAACGGCTTGGGAATTGGTTCCTTGATGTTGGGGCTGGTCCTGTTTTGGACCATTGGCCTGATCATCCTGCCACAACTGTCGATGCTGGACTTCTCTTTCCGGCCGAACCTGCCGCCGCCTGAAATCGGCGGTCCCAAAGACGTCTACACGATGGAAAACTACCGCTATCTGGTCTTTGGCCCCGAAGGTGGCAGCCAGAGCTACAATGCGGTCGATCTGAAGGTGTTCTACCGCACCCTGATCGCGGCGATCTTTGTCACCATCTTTAACCTGATCCTGTGCTATCCGATCGCCTACTATCTGGCTCAGACCAAGGGCAATCACATCCGCATTTTTGCGCTGATGCTGATCATCCCCTACTGGATCAACGAGATCCTGCGGGCCTTTGCACTGCGCATCATCTTTGGCGAGACCGGCGTGCTGAACAATCTGCTGGTGGCGGCCGGCATCTTTGATACCCCGTTTGATTTTGTCCGCAATGATATCGCCCTCTATGCTGGTCTTGGCTATGCCTATATCCTGCTGATGATCTTTCCGATCTACAACGTGATTGAAAGCCTGGATCGCAACCAGATCGAGGCGGCGCGTGACATGGGGGCCAGCTGGCCGATGATCCACCGCCGGGTGGTTATTCCCTATGCCAAACCGGGTATCAGCTCGGGCTGCACCATGGTGTTCATGCTCTCGGCCGGGGCGCTTGCGGCACCACAGATCCTGGGCGGACCATCGTCGCTGTGGTTCACCCAGCTGATCTATCAGCAATTCAACGACAACTCTGACTGGCCACAGGGCGCGGCCTATGCCGTGGTGCTGCTGGTCACCTGTATCCTTCTGGTGCTCGCTTTGATGCGGGTGTTCAAGGTGAACATGGGGGATATCGGCAAATGAAGAACCTCTCTCTTATGCGCCTCAGCATCTGGGCCTATCTGGCGATCTTTTTTGCCTATCTGTTAGGGCCGCTGGTGATCATGTCGATCACCGCCTTCAACTCGCCCGAGTTTCCGCGCGCTACCCCTTGGGAGTGCCTGACCTTTGAATGGTTCTCGGCATTGTTTCAGGACGAACGCATCCTGAACGGGATCAAGAACTCGATCCTGGTTGGCTTTGGCACCGTCGTTTTGTCGGTGGCCATGGGGCTTGCGGGGGCTTTGATGCTGACACAGATCTGGCCCAAGCTGCGTGCGACCTACTACACCATCATCATCGCGCCCATTTTGGTGCCCGGTGTGGTGATTGGTATCTCGACACTGGTGTTCTGGGACCGGATCAACCGGATGCTGGGGTTGGAGGCTGACAGCTTTCTGTCCAACGGGTTGTTCCTGACAGTGATCGGTCAGTCCACCTTCATCGCCAGCTACTGCATGCTGGTGCTGGTGGCGCGTCTGCAGCGCTATGACATGGCCCTGACTGAGGCGGCACTGGACCTGGGTGCCACCCATGCGCAGGCCTTTCGCAAGGTTCTGTTGCCCTTCATGAAGCCCGCCATTGCCTCGGCTGCGGTGCTGGCCTTCCTGGCGAGTTTCGAGAACTACAACACCACGACGTTCACCTTTGGTGAATACCCAACCCTGACCATCGAGTTGGCGCAAAAGGTCCGCTATGGCATCACTCCGGCGATTTCGGCCCTGGCCTTCATCATCGTCTTGCTCACGGTTTTTGCGGCTCTGTTCAACGAGGCGAATATTCGTCGCAAGGAACTGGTGGCCCTGGCCCGCAAAGAGGCCACGGTCGAGGAACTCAGTACCGGTAAGTTCAAGATGCCGGGCTTTCTCAGCTCCAACTGGGCAGCTGTCGGGCTGGTCATCGTGGCCTGTGCCACGGTGGTCGTAGTGGGAACGGCAACGGTCTACAGTCCGCAGCAGTGTATCGCTGATGTGCAGGAGCAAAAGCGTCTGGAAACAGAGCTGCGCATTCAGGAGTTGCAGCGCCAGCGTGAGCTGCGTCGTCAGCAGCAAGAAGCAGAGCAGGGCAGCAGTGCCGCCCCGGCTCAGTCCAAACCTGCGGGCAATGATTCCGGTTTCGGCAATGTTTTTGCCCCCAGCACCCTGTCGGGAGATGCCGAAGAAGACGCGGGCAAGCCGGAAGGCAACAACTCCGGGTTCGGTGGCGCTTTTGCTCCGAATACGCTGAGCGGCGAAGAGGGGAGCGAGGGGTCTGGAAACTGATCCTTCAGATCTGAACCTGTAACAAAACAGACCCCGCCCGGCAGCACTGCTGGGCGGGGTTTTCTGTTTCCTGACCTTTGCGGTCGTTGCGGCGATGAACCGTCAGGATGGGTTCTCTGGCAGAGGTTTCTGGAACAAAACACCCGGTGCGTCCACCGCCAGGGGGGCACCAGAGAGGTGCGCCATATGCCAGGCCAGCGCCTGATTGCTGCTGACCACTGGTTTGCCCAGACGCTGCTCCAGATCTTCGATAATATCCAGCGTGCGCAGATTGGTGCAGCTCAGGAAAACCGTCTCGATCTCAGGGTTTTTTCCAACCTCGAGAGCCGCTGCATGGATTGATGCGGGATCAATCCGGGCGACATTGGCCTCTACTTCTTCGCCAAAGGACACCATGGCGGGCACGCGGTAGCCTGCTGCTTCGAATGTCTTCTGCATTGGGCCAGAAACAGAGTCTATATAAGGGGAAACCAGGCCAATCGAAGAAATCTCCAGAGCGGAAAAAGCGGTCAGCGTTGCCGTCAGCGGCTGGGCCACATGGCGGGTTTGAACGGCGCCCTGCACCAAGTCGCGCACCCGATCCACGCCGATCAATGTGGTGCCCGAGGTGCAGCCATAGGCAACCGCGTCAAATTTTGCGGCCTGCGGCAACAGGGCCGCGGCAGTCGGCAGATCGCGTCCCATCTGGGCAATGCTGTCTGGCGTTAGCTCTGCGCCGGATGGGATTCGATTGACATAGAGCGCCACATCACGGCCGGGAAAGAGGCGACGAAAATCCTGTTCGATTGTCTCATCCACCTGCAGCGCAATGAGACCAAGCGTGGCGGCAGAGCCGATCGGGCCGGTAAGGCGATAGGGGAAATGGCTCATTCCAGTGGTCTCCTGCATTTGAGTGGATCGGCTCGCAGGCCAGACTTTCGCTGACAAATCTGATACTCGCAAGCGAGAAGCGCTCTTGCGTTTATTCGATCCAGGCCTTGGAGATGGGAGGCGCCAGATGCAGCAGATCAATGGCGCGGGCCGCGATCTGGTCCACGATCTCCTGAACACTTTTCGGGCGCAGATAGAAGGCAGGCATCGGCGGCAGCAGGATGGCGCCCAATTCGGTGGCCGCCTTCATGTTTTTCAGATGTGCCAGCGTCAGCGGGGCTTCACGTGGCAGCAATACCAAGGCGCGACGTTCCTTGAGCTGGACACCTGCCGCACGGGTTAGCAGATTGTCATCCAGCCCATGGGCGATAGCGGCGAGAGAACGCATCGAACAAGGGGCCACGATCATGCCTGTCACCGGCACAGAACCAGAAGCAATGCTGGCGCCGATATTGCCATTGTCATGATGCCGGGTGCACAGGTCTTGCAGTTGGTCAAAGGCATCGGGGCCGCATTCCTCTTCGAGGGTGCGGCGGGCGGCGGCGCTGGCAACCAGGTCAATCTCGACATCCAGACTGTTTAGTTGTCGCGCCACTGACAGACCCAGCGCAGCCCCAGAAGCGCCGGCGACTCCAAGCACAACGCGCGCGCTACTCATGACGTCACTCATGGCGTCATTCCGGGCATTACCCGCGCCAGCAGGTCGGCGGCAAATGCGGCGTCCTTTGGATCTGTCTGCATCACCGCGCCCCAGTCGCGACGGGTTTCGCTGTCGATCTTTATGGTCGCATCAATGCCCATCTTCCCGGCCAACCCCGGCTCGGGCGAGGCAAAGTCGAGATAGTCCATCGGCGTGTTTTCCAGCAGCATCACATCGCGACCGGGATCCATACGGGTTGCCAGCGTCCAGGCGATGTCATCCCAATTGTGCGGATCAATATCGTCGTCCACCACTATGACCATCTTGGTATAGCTGAACTGCGGCAGCATGCCCCAAAGCGCCATCATCACCCGGCGCGCCTGTCCGGGATATCGTTTGTCGATCGCAACAACCGCCATGCGATAGGAACAGGCGGCAGGCGGTAGCCATAGATCGCGGATCTCGGGAATCTGGGCGCGAATGGTGGGCAGGGCCAGCTGGTTGAACACCTCACCAATGATCGCGGGCTCATCGGGCGGGCGTCCGGTATAGGTCGACAGGTAGATCGGATCGCAGCGGTGGGTGATTGCGGTTATCTGCACCACGGGAAAAGGCTCGGCGCGATTGTAGTAGCCGGTGTGGTCGCCAAAGGGACCTTCAGGAGCAGTCTCTGTCGGTGAAACCCAGCCCTCCAGCACGATCTCGGCCTCGGCAGGGACCAGCAGGGGCACGGTTCTGGCAGGCACCAGTCGCGCACGTGCGCCGTTCAAGGCCCCGGCAAAGGTCAGCTCAGAGACGGTTTCCGGCAACGGGAGTGCTGCAGACAGCAGGGTCGCCGGATCGGCACCAAGCGCGATGGCTACGGGTGTTTTCTCGCCCTTGGCGGCCCAGCTGCGATGGTGCGCCGCGCCGCCCCGATGTGGCAACCAGCGCATGATCAACCGGTCCCGCCCCAAAACCTGTGCCCGGTATATCCCGGCGTTATAGGTGCTGGTTTCTTCGACGACTGACCCATGCGGCCGGGTTACCACCACGGGCCAGGTCAGAAGTGGCCCGGCATCATTTAGCCAATGTGTCTGTACCGGTATCTGGCCAAGATCCACTGCTGTACCTTCCAGTTGGATCTCCTGCACGGGCGCGGATTTGACCAGCTTGGGGCGGGCGGCAAGGGCTGCTTGCAGCATGGGCCAGCGCGACAGCGCATCCCGCAGCCCATTCGGTGGGGTTGGTGATTTCAGCGCAGCAAGAAACCGTCCCAGATCATCCAATCCCTGCGGTCTGACCCCCAAACCAGCAGCCACCCGTTCTGGGGTGCCAAACAGATTGGTGACCACGGGCATTCGGGCCATATCATTTGTCTCTAATAAGGGGCTATTGAACTTCAAAACCGGTCCTGCCGCCTCGAGAACCTGCCGGTGTACAGCCGTCATTTGATGTCGGATGGCGACGGGATCCGTCACCTCTGTCAGCTGGCCTTGCGCCTGACACCAGTCCAGAAAACTGCGCAAACTGCGGAAGGGAGGGAGCTGACGCATAGAGGGGGCTTTCGAAAAGTGTCCCGGGCTCCTATCAGCGAAAACCCCTGCCTGAATTGACGATGGTCAATTTTTTGTCGGCGGCTCCGATCTAGGCAGAGAGCCACCCCCCCGGTCAGTTTTCGATCTGTCGCCCTGCGGTGGTTTGTGAGGCATGTGAAAGGACCTTTGATCGTGAGCCATCCCAGCTTTGCTGCCCCGGCAGATGTGTTTCTTGCAGATGTTGGCCCGGCAGACGGCCTGGCAGAGGCAGCTGCGTCGATCCCGGTTTTCCCAACACTGCTGGCGCGGGGGATGGCACCGCTGCCGCTGGTGCCGCTGTCGCTTGCGCTGACGGCCTACGCGCAGCGCATTGCCAAGTGCCATCCCGGTTTGTTTCGCCGCCTCGGTGATCATGCCCAGTCGCGCTTTGTGCTGGATCCCACCGACCTGCCGTTTGTCATATGTCTCGCACCAGGCGGGGGGCATCCGCGTGTTACGGTGGTTCGGGGCCGGGGCGAAGGGGTAGCACGCATCGCCGGGCCGCTCGCTGCACTTCTGGGGTTGGTTCACGGTGCTTATGATGGCGATGCGCTGTTCTTTTCGCGTGATCTGGTGATCGAGGGAGACACGGCTGCGGCACTGGCGTTGCGCAATGCGGTGGATGATGCCGAGTTGGATCTGACAGCTGAGCTGTCGACGCTGTCCGGTCTATGGGCGCCCTATGTCCAGCGGATTTTCAAATTTGCCGAGACACGCACAGGTGTGCATCTCAGCCGCCCCGAGGAGCTCATGACATGGTAATGGAAATCGTCTGCCCGGCGGGAACGCCGGCCTCGCTGCGGGCGGCGGTCAAAGCTGGTGCACATACAGTCTATTGTGGGTTTAATGATGTCACAAACGCGCGCAACTTTCCGGGTCTGAACTTTGATCGCGCCGAAATGCGTGAAGGGGTGGCCTTTGCCCATGCGCATGGCGCCAAGGTGCTGGTAGCGATCAATACCTTTCCGCGCGCGGGTGCCGAAGACATTTGGCAGCGTGCCGTGGCGGATGCGGCCGCAGCCGGGGCGGATGCGGTGATTCTGGCTGATCCGGGGCTGTTGGACTATGCCGCGCGAAACCATCCACAGATCCGGCGGCACCTGTCGGTACAGGCAGCTGCGGCCAATGCCGATGTGATCAATTTCTATGCCGAGACCTTTGGCGTTAAGCGGGTGGTGCTGCCACGTGTCCTGTCGGTGCCCGAGATCGCGGCCATCAATGCCGAGACCGAGGTTGAAACCGAAGTCTTCGTCTTTGGCGGTTTGTGTGTGATGGCTGAGGGGCGCTGTTCCCTGTCGTCTTATGCCACCGGGCTTTCGCCAAACATGAATGGGGTCTGTTCGCCGGCCAGCCATGTGGAATATCGCGATACTGGTGGCGTCTTGGATGCGCGCCTGGGTGGCTATACAATTCATCAGGTTGGCAAGGACGAACCTGCCCCCTATCCGACTCTCTGCAAGGGCTGTTTCAGCGCGTCTGGCAAGCAGGGCCATCTGTTTGAGGACCCTGTCAGCCTCAACGCTGAGCAGCTGATCCCACAGTTGCAAAGGGCCGGCGTCACGGCCTTGAAAATCGAGGGCCGCCAGCGGTCGCGCTCTTATGTGGCGCAGGTGGTGCGCAACTTCCGCGCTGCGGTGGATGCGCTGGAGGCGGGGCAGCCCCTGCCTGTGGGTATGTTGGCGCGGCTCTCGGAAGGCCAGGCGACAACCACCGGTGCCTACAAGAAAACCTGGAGATAGCCCATGGAACTGACCGTTGCCCCCAACCCGTTTTTCTGGGCCGCCGATGATTGGGAAGCCTTGTATCAGGATCTGACAGCGGCACCGGTAGAGCGGGTCGTACTGGGGGAACTGGTCTGCTCCAAACGCCTGCCGTTTTATCAGGATCGTATCCCAAAAGTGATTGAGAGCCTTCAGGCCGCAGGCAAACAGGTTGTCCTGACCAGCCTGGCGCTTGTGACGCTCAAACGGGAGCGAAAGCTCACGGCGCAGCTGGCGGATCTGGGGCTGGAGGTCGAGGTCAATGACCTGACGGCGCTGGCACAGCTGCCCCGGGACTTGGCCTTTTCGGTGGGACCTTTGGTCAATGTCTACAACGAAAGCACGCTGCGCTGGCTGGCCGCGCGCGGTGCGACCCGGATCAGCCTGCCCCCCGAGCTGCCGCTTGCTTCGGTCGCGGTGTTGGCCCGTGCGGGAGCTGACTGTGGTGTCGCAGTGGAAGTCTGGGGGCATGGGCGGGTGCCTTTGGCGATTTCCGGGCGCTGCTATCACGCACGCCTGCACGGGCGCACCAAGGATAATTGTCAGTTTGCCTGCGAAGAGGATGCCGATGGTCTCGAAGTGCGCACCCTGGAGGACCAGCCGTTTTTGACCATGAATGGGGTGCAGACCCTGTCTGATCGCTACGCCTGTGCCGACTATCAGATCGAAACCTTACAGGGGGCAGGCGTGTCTGCCCTGCGACTGTCCCCTCAGTCGAGCGGATTTCCTGACCTATGTGGCCTCTACCGGGACCGGATTGAGGGGCGCCTGGCCATGGGTGAGCTGGCACAGCGGCTGCAACACAAGGCCCCCGGATTGCGTCTTAGCGATGGTTTTCTGACCGGAGAGAGCGGCGCGGATTGGTCAGGAACCAGTCGCTAGATCAGTGCTGCCGCGCCGCAACAGTGTCAGGGCGGTTGAAAGCCAGGCAAAGACCGGGGACAGGCAAAGACTGGGGCTGGGAAGGATTGGGGCTGAGAATACCATGGCCAAAGTAGGCAAGTTTCAGTCTCTAAATCAGAGATATTCCACATTTTGGCAGGCCCCGCACCGGCCGCTGTTCTTGCTGAGCTACCTGTGTGCCTTGTGCACGGTGGCCTGGTGGACGCTGGCTGAAGCGATTGACCTGTCTGTATCCCTTCCCGTGTCTCTGCCCGCACCTCTGTTTGTTTCCTACGGGCTGTGGCATGCGCATGAGTTGCTGTTCGGCTTTGCCGGTGCCGCTCTTGGTGGCTACCTTTTGACAGCACTGCCGAGCTGGACGGGCGGAGCCCTGTTGGCGGGGTGGCCGTTGAAGCTTCTGGTGGTCGCCTGGGCTGGGGAGCGGGCAGTGGTCGCCTGTGCAGAGCTCCTGCCTCTGGGGGTGGTTTTGTTAGGGGGTGGCGGCTATTTTCTGTGTCTTTCGCTGTTGCTGCTGCGCGAAATTCTGCGCGCCAAAGCCTATCGCAAGCTGGGGTTTGCGATCCTTGTTCTGGCGTTGGGTGGGGGAAACCAGCTATTCCTGATCTCAGCGCTAACCGGGGCGACCGCGGTCAGCCATGCCCTGCTCCGTGGTGGGCTCTGCGGTTTTTGCCTTTTGATTTTCGTGGTTGGCAGTCGTGCCGTTCCCGCCTTTACAAACAACTGGCTGGCGCAGTCTGGGCGAGCTGAGAGGATCGCAGTACATCTGCAGGTTGGTGGTCTGGCATTGGGGCTGCTGACGGCAGGGCTGCTGGTGGGGGCCGTTCTGTCAGCGCTGGTCGGGTGGGACAGTCTTGCCTACGGAGCCTGCCTGATCTTGTCGGTCATTCTATTGTGGCAGATGCGACATTGGCAGTGCACCCTGGCCCTGCGCAATCCACTGCTGGCGGCTTTACACCTTGGCTATCTATGGCTGCCGCTGGGGCTGATGCTGCTGGGAGCAAACGGGCTGTGGGGTGCCCAGACGGGTGAGCTGTGGATGCCGCCCGGAGATGCACTGCACAGTCTAACAATCGGCGCTATGGCCGGAATGATCATGGCCATTTCCGGGCGTGCAGCAGCGCATCACCACAGTGGTGAAATGCGAGCAACCCTGGGATTTAGAATAGGCTTTGGCCTGATATGGATCTGCACGTGGCTGCGGCTCATGGTTGGAGTTGTTCCAGATCATGGTGCGATGCTTATCAGTCTGGCAGCAGGAGTGTGGTGCTTGGGCTGGCTGGCTTTTGTCGTTGGGTTCTTTCCTGCGTTGCGGGGGCCAATCATCCGCCCGGTTCTCAGCGGTAAGCGGCATCAGAATGCGTCAAAACTCTTTGATTAGAGCCGAATTGAGCAAAGGATAGTGAAATGAAAATAGCACGGGTCAGCTCTTCGAAGCGGGGGGAAACGGATCGATTGCTGTCGGATATTGCGGCCAAGCTGCAAACCGGGGGGCACCAGCTTGCCGGGATCATCAAGGAACAGAGTTACGCTGGCCAGGCCGCCAATGGCTGCGACATGAAGGTACGCGTTCTGCCGACGGGCCCCGTCATCCAGATTACGCAGGATCTTGGTACGGGATCGGATGCCTGTCGCCTGGACCCCGGTGCCCTCACCGAAGCAGTTTGCTGTGTCGAAGGCGCCCCTCTGGAGGGGGTGGATCTGTTTATCCTCAACAAGTTTGGTCCGGAAGAGAGCGCAGGTCGTGGCTTCTGTTCAGTTATCGCAGCGGCGCTTGAACAGGATATCCCGGTTCTGGTTGGGGTTGGTCTGGCGTCCAGTGACAGCTTTGATGCTTTTGCCGGGGAACTTGCCGAAGCTTTGCCAGATGAGGCTGATGCGATTTTAACCTGGTGTCAGGCTGCGATCAAGCGAGGGTCTCTGGCTGCCTGATGAGTGGTCAGAACCTCTGCCAGGCCCTCTGTTTTTGCCATAGTTAGGCTCTGAAAATGGAGCCGGTGGTGTTTCGCTCTTTCTCGTTGGGAAAAGGCCTGCATCCCCGAAAAAAAACATCGAGGTTGTCTTGGAACAAGGTCGGCCGGGTCGGAATCGATGCACAAGCAACACTCAGGAGAAGATGTGACCTGGCTGGCAACTTTTAACGATGCCTTTGGGAAAATAGATCGAGGCCAAAATGCTGGATTGTAAAGCGACACGCGCAGCAGATGTGACACATCCCTGCGCCCATTGCGCCTTTTATGGGGGCAGTGTCTGGCAACCGGTCGCCGGTGATGCCCTGCCGGTGCTGAGGCGTGGATTTTCCCGCAAGGAGTTGGAGGCCGGACAGGTCCTGTTCAAACAGGGCGAGGACAATCGCGGTGTCTTTTGCGTCTCGTCTGGGCTTGTTGCCCTGCGCAGTCATCATGTCGATGGCGCCTCGACGTTGATGCGCCTGGCCTACCCCGGCGAGATCATTGGCTATCGGTCATTTCTAGGCAAACAGCCCCATCAAACCGAGGCCCGCGCTCTGTTGCCATCGCGGATCTGCACAGTAACTCATCGGGTTGCGGCAGGTGTGGTGGCGCAGAATTCGGGCGCAATGGAACGCTTGGCACAGCGCTGCATCCGCGAGATTGACCGCAGCCACCAGCGGATCATCTCAACGGCTACATGTTCCAACAAAGAGCGGCTTGCCGAACTGCTGCGACGTTTGATGGTTCTGCATGGGAGACGAAACAGGGAGATGATCACGATGCGCCTGCCTTTGTCGCGGATGGATCTGGCAGATCTCATCGGGGTGCAACCGGAAACCATGTCGCGATTGATCAGGCGGCTGGAGAAGGATGGCGTGTTCGGCATTGCAGGACGTGATGTCGAGATGCCCCTGTCTGCGCTTTCGGCCTAGCCGCAAGAAGAACTTCATGCTGGCGCCTTGGGGGATGATTTGTCAAATCCGGAGGCTATGCGCAGGAAACGGGTCGCACTGGGATGCAGGTCTCGGTTAGCTAGGGGCAAACTCACAGGAGCCTCGCATGTCGTCACAAACCCCCGGTACCACCATCGATCTTGGCGCGGGCCTGTTGCTTACAGCGTTGGCCCTGGTCTGGGGTGGGTCGTTCTTTTTTGCCGAAATCGCCCTGCGAGAAGTCCCGCCACTGACCATCACCCTGTTTCGCGTCGCACTGGCCTTGCCGGTGTTGTTTCTGGTGGTACGACTGAAGGGAATTGCTCTCCCGCGTGGCCTCCGGATTTGGGGCGCCTATCTTGGCATGGGGGCCTTGAACAACGCTATTCCCTTTTCGTTGATCTTTTGGGGGCAAACCCAGATCGAAAGTGGACTGGCCTCGATCCTGAACGGGACCACAGCGATGTTTGGCGCGGTCGTGGCGGGGCTGCTGCTGAAGGATGAACCGCTCACCCCGCAAAAACTGATTGGCGCAGCTCTAGGGTTTGTTGGGGTTGCGGTGATCATGGGGCCTGCGGCGCTGACCAGTCTGGATCCGCGCAATCTGGCGCAGATCGCTGTACTGGCGGCGGCGTTTTCCTACGCACTGGCCAGCGTCTGGGGCAAAAGTTTTCTTGCCGGACAGCCGCCGCTGATGAATGCGCTGGGCATGGTCGCAGGCAGTACGGTGCTGATGCTGCCGGTGGCGCTGTTTTCCGACGGTATGCCGCGTTTTGATCTGTCGCTTCCAGTCTGGGGTGCCTTGCTGGGGATCGCGGTACTGTCCACAGCTCTGGCTTATCTGATGTATTTTGAGATCCTGCGCCGGGCCGGGTCAGCCAACCTGATGCTGGTCACCCTGTTGATCCCGCCGGTGGCGGTGGCGCTGGGCGCAGGCCTGCTGGGGGAACAGTTGGGACGCGAGGCTATGCTGGGCTTTGTGATCATCGGTCTGGGACTGGTGGTGACGGATGGCCGCCTGCCCAGGGCCGTTCTGGGCAAGCGGCAAGGGTTGCGCTGAGGCGCGACGGGTCAGCTGGCAGCGTTCACTGCATCCGGGTGTGCTGCGGCAAAGGCCGGGTGGGCGGCGCAGGCCTCTTCGATGGCGGTGATACGGGGCATGTCGGAGAAATCCGCCCCCCAGCGCCGCGCATTATAGAGCTGCGGCATCAGGCAAATGTCAGCCAATCCTGGCTTCTCTCCGCAGCAATAGGAGGCCTTCTCAAACCCGGTGAGCAGTCTTTCAAAGGCCGCGAGGCCAGGGCGGATGAAATGCACCATCCAGTCACCGGGCATGCCTTTGGCGCCGCCTGAAATCTGGGTGGCATATTTGGCGACCTGCAGATTGCAGACCGGGTGGAGGTCCACCGCAATGGAATGCGCCAGTGCCTGCGCCTGGGCGCGTTCGGCTGGGTCCTTGGGCAACAGGCCAAGGTCACGGGTCTGGTCGAGATAGTCGAGAATGGCCAGCGATTGCGTCAGACGCAGCCCGTCGATTTCCAGCACCGGCACAAAGCCCTGCGGGTTGCGGGCCATGTGTTCAGGGGTCTTGTGCTCGCCCTTGACCAGATCGACGGTGACGGAGCGGTAGTCAATGCCTGCCAGATTGAGAGCAATGCGAAGGCGGTAGCTGGCAGAAGAGCGCCAGTAGTCAAAAAGAACGGTGTCGTGCATCACAGGTCTTTCCTATCAAAATGGAAGGGCAACCGAAGGGTCTCCGGTTGCCCTGTTGATGTCAATTCAGGTCAAGTGCTCAGACGTCGTTCAGCTCTTTGGCGTGCAGCCAGTCGGCGTGTTTCGGGGCTTTCTTGGTCTTGGACCATTCTTCCAGCATCTGCCATTTCACCGCGTCGAGTTTTTCCAGCAGCGCCTCTTCTTTTGGATCGGGGCAAGCCAGTTCAACCCGGTGGCCGTTGGGATCAAAGAAGTAGATCGAGTGGAAGATCGAGTGATCGGTCACACCCAGGACTTCGACGCCATTGGCTTCAAGATGCTCTTTGAACTCGATCAGGGTATCGCGGTCTTTGACCTTAAAGGCGATGTGCTGCACCCAGATCGGCGTGTTAGGATCGCGGCCCATTTCCGGCTTGGTTGGCAGCTCAAAAAACGCCAGTACATTGCCGTTTCCCGCATCCATGAAGACATGCATGTAGGGGTCGGGCTCATGGGTTGATGGCACGTGGTCTTCGGCGATGGCGAGCACGAAATCCATCTTCAGCATCTTGTTGTACCATTCAACCGTCTGCTTCGCGTCCTTGCAGCGATAGGCGACGTGGTGGATTTGTTCGATTTTCACGTGAGGTCCTCCTCTTGCGTCAGCGCGGCGGCAGCCAGCGCCTGTTTCAGGATCGCGCGGTCTCCAATGTGGTTGGCCAGAACCAGCAGCAGACGGGCGTTGAACGCGTCGCTGTCGGCTTTGTCGCGGCCGTCATGGGCGGCCAGAAGATCTGCATAGAAATCATCGGCACCGTTGATGTTCGGGGTCAGGATCAGGGTCTCTGTATGGGGATTGGACATCTGGTTTACTCCTTGCCCACTGCGCGGCGGATGGCGGCGCGGAACTGGGTCTCGTCATAAGAAGGGCGGCGCGCGGCGACGTGCTGATCGGGGCGGATCAGGTAGACGCCACTGTCGTGATCACCCAGATAGCGCTCTTTCAGGGCCAGGGATTTGTCATCCTTGACCGACAGCGCCAGCCGTTCGACGGTGATGCCTGCTTCCTCGACAACATCGGGGGCCTCGGCATCGATTGTCAGCAGGATGAATTTGTCACCCAGCTTGCGCAGCAGGAAGTCATCGCCCAGTGGCGCATCAGGACAAGAGGAGCCGGGACGGGTGCGCGCCGGGCCATCCAGCAGGGCATCCGCCGAGTTCAGCGGCGAGCCATCATAGGTGCAGGGCACCGAGAGGCGACCGGAATTCACCAGCGGGCGGGCAAATTCATGCTGTTCGCTGAGGTCCAGAACCGCATCCCGCAACACGCGCGACATCTCTGATTTGGGCGTGATGAAATCGGTGGAGCGGCTGGAGTTGAGGATATTCTCATCGGCGCCATGCACCCGTTCCATGTCATAGCTGTCGAGCAGGCTTTCGGGCGCACTGCCCTCCATCACCAGTTTCAACTTCCAGCACAGGTTGTCTGTGTCCTGCAGGCCGGAGTTGGCACCGCGTGCGCCAAAGGGCGAGACCTGATGCGCGGCGTCCCCTGCAAACAGCACGCGACCATGGCGGAATTTTTCCATCCGGCGGCACTGGAAGGTGTAGATCGACACCCATTCGAGCTCAAACTCCACATCATCGCCAAGCATCTCTTTCAGGCGCGGGATGACATTTTCGGGGCGCTTTTCGCGCTCCTTGTCGATGTCCCAGCCCAGTTGCAGATCAATGCGCCAGACACCATCGGGCTGCTTGTGCAGCAGCGCCGACTGGCCTTTGTTAAAGGGCGGATCAAACCAGAACCAGCGTTCGGTCGGGAAATCTGCCTCCATCACCACATCGGCGATCAGGAAGTTGTCTTCAAAAACGCGGCCGACAAAATCCAGACCCAGCATGCGGCGGGTGGGCGAACCCGCCCCATCGCAGGCGATCATCCAGTCCGCTTCGAGGTTATACGAGCCCTCAGGCGTGTCTACCTCGAGCGTGACATGATCGGGGTGGGTGCCAATGGCAGACACCTTGTTGCGGCCACGGATTTCGATCGGGGCGCCTTGGTCCTGCAGTTCGCGGACGCGATTGACTAGGTATTCTTCGAAATAATACTGCTGCAGATTGATAAAGGCGGGGCGCTCGTGGCCCTCCTCGGGCAGCAGGTTGAAGTCATAGACTTGCCGGTCATCAAAGAAGACTTTGCCAACGTTCCACAACACGCCCTTGTCGACCATAGGCTGACCACAGCCAAGCCGGTCGAGGATCTCCAGCGGGCGTTTGGCAAAACAGATGGCGCGGGATCCAAAGCTCACCTTGTCATTTTCATCCAGCACGATGGCCTCGATGCCCTGTTGTGCCAGCTCAATGGCGGCAGCCAGGCCAATGGGGCCGGCGCCGATGATCACCACCTTGCGGCGCACCGGGGTCGCTGCGTCCTCATCCGCGTGGCGGGCATAAGGATACATCGGGACTTCAAAGATCTTGTTCATCTGGTCTCCTCCCATATCGGGCCAAATCGGGGTGCCAAACGGGGGGTCCTGAACGGCACATCTTCTCTGTTTCCCGGCAAGCCAATGCCGGGAGGGTATCGATATCGTGTCATATGTTCATCCGGGGCGGCACGATCTGGATCAAAGCGCCCCGGTATCCTGTGATCTGGCCGGACAAGCCTGCCAGGTCCGAAAGCCCCCGATTGTTTCGGAGGCTTTCAGTGGCGTTTAGCCTTGCAGGGCAGCCCACATTTCCAGATCGCGTTCGGCTGTCCAGATGCGTGGGGTGTCGATGCCGCGGGCTTCGTCATAGGCGCGCGCGACGTTGAAGGGCAGGCAGTGCTCGTAGATAGCGTAGTCTGCGAACTTGGGGTCGCATTCTGCGCGCACGGCGTCCCAGGCTTCTTTCAGGGTGCCGTTGCGGGCAGCCACGCGGGCGGCAGGGCGGTAGGTTGACTCAACGAAGTCGCGGGTGTTTTCAATCGCCGCTTCGACCATTTCCTTGCCAACCAGCGCGTCACCGCGACCGGGGGCAATGGCGTCAACGTCAAAGGATTTGATTGCATCCAGCGTATCACCCCAGTCAGAGAAGTGACCATCGCCGCAATAGCAGGCAGAGTGGTACTCGACGATATCGCCAGTGAACATCACGTTTTCATCCGGCACATGGATCACGATATCACCCGCCGTGTGGGCGCGACCGAGGTGCATCAGGTCAATACGGCGGTTGCCGAGATAAACGGTCATGTCTTCGTTGAAGGTTGTCGTCGGGTAGGTCAGGCCTGGAATGCTCTCATAGCCTTCGAATAGACGGGGAAAGCGCTGGAATTCGCTGTCCCAATCTTCCTGACCGCGTTCGACAACCATAGCCCGGGCGGCGTCGCCCATGATCACCTGGTTGGCGCCAAAGGCAGAGGCCCCCAGCACGCGGACCGCGTGATAATGGGTCAGAACAACGTGGGAGATCGGCTTGTCGGTAACCGAGCGCACGCATTCGATCACCTTGTTGGCCAGACGCGGGGTGGCCTGGGCTTCGATGATCATCACGCTATCGTCGCCGATGATAACGCCAGAGTTGGGATCGCCCTCAGCGGTGAAGGCATAGATGTCTTTGCCCACTTCGCTAAAGGTGATTTTCTTTTCGCTCATGTCCCCTTGGGACGCAAATGCCTTGGCCATGTCTTTATCCTTTTGTCGGGGGGCAGGGGCGGAGAGATCCGCCGCTGCCAATCTGTCTGTGTGAGGCTGTTCCGTCAGTCGGCTGCGGGCCAGCTCTTGGCGGGCAGGATCTTGCCTGAACAGTCGCCAAATCCGATGGTGAAACCATTGCCACGGGCATTGCCACGGAGGGTCAGTGTGTCACCGTCCTCGATGAAACCACGGCTCTCGCCGGTGTCGAGCGTGAAGGGTTCGCGCCCGGCCCAGCTCAGCTCCATCAGGGAGCCATATTCGGAGCGCTCAGCGCCGGAAATGGTACCCGAGCCCAGCAAATCACCGGTGTTCATCTCGCAGCCACCAATGGCGTGATGGCACAGCTGTTCGGCTGCAGAATAATACATCCGGTTGTAGTTGGTCTTGGAGATCGACGTGGCCGTTGCCGCTCCTTCGGGCTGCATCAGGACTTCCAGCTCGATATTATACAAGCCGTCTTTGCTGCCATCCAGATAGGGCAGCAGTTCCTTTTCACGCGCAGGGGTTGGCGCGCGGAAGCTCTCAAGCGCGGCGGCTGTCACGATCCACGGAGAGATCGAGGTGCCAAAGGCCTTGCCCTGAAACGGCCCCAGTGGCTGATATTCCCAGCCCTGAATGTCGCGGGCAGACCAGTCGTTCAGCAGCACATAGCCAAAGATCATTGCATCGGCTTCGTCTACTGTGATGGGCTGGCCGAATTCAGATCCGGTGCCAACGATGGCGCCCATTTCCAGCTCGATATCCAAACGTTTGGTGGGACCAAACGACGGGGTTTCGGCGTCCGGTGCCTTGGTCTGGCCATTGGGGCGGTGGATTTCGGTGCCGGACACCACAACAGAGGACGCGCGACCGTTGTAGCCGATCGGGATATGCAGCCAGTTGGCGGGCAGATCAGGGGATCCACGCAGAATAGCCCCCATGTTTTTGGCGTGCTGCATGCCGGCATAAAAATCGGTGTATTCGGCAACAGCCATCGGCATGTGCAGCTCGGCCTCAGCTTGGGCAACCAGCAGCGGTTCCACCTTGGCTTGTTCGGCTGAGCCTTCGCTCAGCAGCGCGGTCAGCCGGTCGCGCAGGGCGGCCCAAACGGCGGGGCCCTCTTCCATCATCTCGTTCCAGAAGGGAACTTCGAACAGCGGATAATCCGCCAGCTGCAACACGCCTGCTTCTTCGGCGGCCTGACAGTCGAAGATCATATCGCCAATGGCCACACCACAACGCGGATCACTGTCGGCAGTGGAGAAGACGCCATAGGGCAGGTTGTTCAGCGGGAAAGGGTGGCTGGCGTCATTTGCCGAAGTCACCCAGGATTTCAAAAGGGACATGTCGTCTCCTGTATCTAAAGTGTCAGGCACCGGGGCAACCCCGGTGCGGGGACGGGATACCTATTGGCTTACTTCAAGCCTGGCGTGCCGTCGAATTTCTTTTCGATATCACTCCAGCAGTCGATGTAGTCATCCTGCAACGGCGCTTCCTTGGCAGCAAACTCTGTCAGATGCTGCGGAAAGCGAGTCTCAAACATGAAGGACATGGTGTTCTCCAGCTTTTCGGGGCCGAGGTTGGAGTTTGACGCCCCTTCAAAGGCGTTTTTGTCGGGACCATGTGGGATCATCATGTTGTGCAGCGACATGCCGCCGGGAATGAACCCTTTGGGTTTGGCATCGTACTGGCCGTAGATATTGCCCATCAGCTCGGACATGATGTTCTTGTGATACCATGGCGGGCGGAAGGTGTTTTCTGCCACCATCCAGCGATCCCGGAACAGCACAAAGTCGATATTGGCCGTCCCGGGCACGCCCGACGGGGCGGTCAGCACGGTAAAGATCGACGGGTCCGGGTGGTCAAACAGAATAGCGCCAACCGGGCAGTAGGTTTTCAGGTCGTATTTATAGGGCGCGTAGTTGCCATGCCAGGCGACCACATCCAGTGGCGACTGGTCAATCTGTGTCTCATGGAACTGCCCGCACCATTTCACGGTAACGGTCGAGGGCACTTCGCGGTCCTCATAGGCCGCAACCGGGGCTTTGAAATCACGCGGATTGGCCATGCAGTTGGCACCGATGGGGCCACGACCCGGCAGCTCAAACTTCTGACCGTAGTTTTCACAGACAAAGCCGCGCGCAGGCCCTTCGAGAACTTCAACCCGGTAGACCAGGCCGCGCGGGATGATAGCGATTTCCTGTGGTTCAAGATCAATGATGCCCAGCTCGGTCGCGAAACGCAGGCGTCCTTCTTGAGGCACCACCAGCAGCTCGCTGTCGGCGGAAAAGAAATAGGCGTCCTGCATGCTTTCGGTGACCAGATAGACGTGGCTTGCCATGCCGACCTGAGTGTTCACATCCCCGGCGGTGGTCATGGTTTTCATGCCTGTCAGCCAGGTCAGGGACTGTCCGTCATGCGCCACGGGATCCCAGCGATACTGGCCCAGGCTGGCCACATCAGGATCAACGCAAGGCGCCGATTTCCAATAGGGCAGGTCGATCTTTGTGTAGCGATGCGAATGCTTCACCGAGGGGCGGATGCGATAGCACCAGGTCCGTTCGGGCGGATCGGCTGTAAAAGCGGTACCCGAAAGCTGTTCACCATAGAGGCCGTAGTTGCATTTTTGCGGGCTGTTCATGCCTTGCGGCATGGCACCTGGCAGAACCTCTGATTCAAAGTCATTGCCAAAGCCCGGCATATAGCCTTCGTGCGGGCCGGCAAGCGATGGGGCCTGGATCATCTCATGGGGATCAACAGCTTTGTTCATAATCGCGCGCTCCTTTTCTGCTTGCGGACCTAATAGTTGTTTTTGTAACTAACAAGGGTAAGGAGAGTGCCATGACGCAAAAAGATGATTTCTCGCTGCAGGATTTTCTGCCCTTTTTACTAAACCGCGCCGCCGAGGATTCTTCGCTGGAATTTCAGAGCCACTACAAGAATCGCTATGGTATGCTGCGCAATGAATGGCGGGTGCTGTTCCATCTGGGCACCTACGGACAGATGACGGCCAAGGACATTGGTCAGCGCGCCAAGATCCACAAGACCAAGATCAGCCGGGCAGTGGCCAAACTGGCAGAGCGGCGATTCGTATCGCGCAGCCGTGATGAAAAGGACCGGCGGTCGGAACATTTGCGGCTTACACCAGCGGGCGAAGCGGCGTATCGTGATTTGCGATCGCAGGCTGAAAGCTACGATGCGGAACTGGCAGCGCGCTTTACCCCGGACGAAGTTGCCCTGCTGCGGAGCATGTTACGGAAGCTGGCTGGGATCGAAGAACCCTTTGCCCAGAGTTGGGAGCAGGGTTAAGGCCAGCGTCGGCCTGATGAAGCTCCGGGGGCGCAGATGCTTAAGTAGGGGCGCAGATGTAGGAAAGGCAGGGCTGGAATGGAGTGCTTGGACGAAAGAGCGTCGTCGCTGATCCCCTGGATGATCGATCAGGGGCTGCGTAGCAGTGGCCGCCAGGATCTGCTGAATACCTTCTGCGAAAAACTGGTTGACCTGGGGCTGCCGCTTTGGCGGTTTCATCTGGCGCAGCGGGCCTTTCATCCGAAATTCGGTGGCATTGGCTATAGCTGGACCCGGTCGGATGGGATCTCGCACGAACACTATGAACGTCGTGAGACCCCGCGAGAGGCCTGGCTCAAAAGCCCGTTCTATCTGATGCTAGAAACTGAGCTCGAGTTCTTTCGCTCGGATCTGGCTGCTGATGATCGCAGCCGCTTTCCCTTGCTTGGTGAACTCAAGACGCGCGGGGCGACGGATTATTTTGCGCTCACGCTGCGCTTCACCGAGGACGATGTCCCGATTGATCCCAACGCGCCCTCCGAAGGGGTATTGGCCTCGTGGACTTCGGACAGTGCCGACGGTTTTTCGGAGGCCGATATTGCGCTGTTGCGGGCGGTCTACCCGGTGCTGGGGTTGGCGCTGAAATCGATGTCGAACCGGCAGATGGCCAGCGATCTGTTGCAGATCTATCTGGGGCGGGATCCCGGCCAGCGGGTCTTGTCCGGGGAGTTCCAGCGCGGCTCATCCACCGAGATCGACGCGGTGATCGGCATGTTTGATCTCAAGGGATTTACCAGCCTTGCCGGCGATTTGCCGGGCCCGGAGCTGATCAATATGATCAATGATTACTTCGGTATTGCGGTAGCTGCGACGCAGGCTCACGGTGGCAATATCCTGAAATTTCTCGGCGATGGCATGCTGATCATGTTCAATCTGGGCTCGATCGAAAAAGACGCCCGGGCCGCGCTTGATGCCGCCGCCGAGATGTGTCGCGTGATCAGTGCCAGAAATCAGGAGCGCCTTGCCGAGGGGTTGTCAACAACGGACTGGACCCTGGCGCTGCACGCTGGTCATATCCTTTATGGCAATATCGGTGCCGAGAACCGGCTGGATTTCACCGTGATCGGCCCGGCTGTGAACCAGACGGCGCGCATTGCCGGGATGCACCGCTCTGTCGGGCAGAACCTGATCTTTTCCCAGGTAGTGCAGCAGGCAGTCCCAGAAGCCGAACATGACATGGTTTCATTGGGGCGTTACATGCTACGCGGTGTTGCCACCCCGATGGAGCTTTATACCATCTACCGTCCGCAAGGCACGATGCCAGAGCTGGTGCCTTATGTGGAAGACTAGCGCTGCTCCCCTTGCTTTTCTAAGCTTTACACCGACATGACCAGCGGTAGAGGAGAGCCAGATGTTTTCTCACGTGAATTTGGGAACCGAAGACCTTGCGCGGGCAGTTGCGTTTTTTGATGCCGTCCTCAAGCCTCTTGGAATAGAGCAGAAATTTTTCCAACCAGAGAAGGGTTGGGCAGGATGGCAGCACAGAGATAACCCGCGTCCTATGTTTTTGGTTGGGGTGCCGCTGGATGGTGGCACACAGTCCTCAGGAAATGGTCAAATGCTGGCGTTGCAGTCGCAGAACCGCCAACAGGTCGACCAATGTCATGCGATTGCGCTTGCTATGGGGGCTACCGATGAGGGCAAGCCGGGGTTGCGTCCGCACTACCACCCAGATTACTACGGCGCGTATTTTCGGGATCTGGACAACAACAAAATCTGCATCTGTTGCCACGAGGCAGAGTGATCCTCTGCCTCCACTTGTTTTCCCAGTGGACTATGCTCTTGGAGATTAGATGTCGATCTCAACGCCGGGCAGGTTCACTGCCTTCATCATGTCGCGCAGCTCCTGGCGGGCGGCGACATTCGAAATATTCAGCTGCTTGATGCCGATGTCCTTGAGATCCAGCAGGGTCAGGCCGCGCGGGAACAATTCACGGAAAATCACCCGCTCGGAAAAACCGGGTGCGACGCGAAAGCCGATACGCTTGGACAGCATGTTGATGGCGCGTTCCATCTTTTCCTTGTTGACCATGCGCTGGGTGCCGACGCGGTTGCGGATTACCACCCAGTCGATGGGTTTCAGCCCCGCCTGCGCCCGCAGCTGGCGGGCGTTCCAGACCATTTCGGAATAGACCGACGGCCCGGTGATCTTTTCACCCTTCTGGTCGGTATGCGCCAGCAGGTCGAAATCAACAAAACTGTCGTTCAGCGGCGTGATTAGGGTATCAGCGAGCGAATGCGCCACCTGGCTGAGCCGGGTATGGGAGCCGGGGCAGTCGATCAGGATGAAATCATTGTCAGGTTCCAGGCTGGATACCGCCGCCGAAAGCCGGTGGTCATAGATGTTTTCACCAGGCTGCAGGCTGTCAGCATCGATTTCGGGCAGCTCGTGCAAGTCCACGATGGGCAGATCCAGTGCCGCCTTGGCCATGAACTCTTTGCGGTTTTCCAGATAGCGCCCGAGAGAGCGCTGCCGCAGGTCCAGATCCAGTGCTGCCACCTTGTGGCCCATCCGGGCCAGGGTGGTGGCCACATGCATCGAGACGGTGGATTTCCCCGCGCCGCCCTTTTCGTTGCCGACGACTATGATATGCGCCATCTATTGGTCCCTTTGGTTCGCCGCGCCGCGCGGCTTTGTGTTGGCGTGACTATAGGACCGGCGCGAATCAATGAAAAGCGGGCAAATTGCGTAAACCGCCCGTGTTAGGGCCTGAATTGAGGAGAATGCCACCGGTATTCAGGCGGGTCTTTAGGCCGGTAGTATGGCCGGTAGTCAGGCGAGCATTCCTTCGGGTCAAAGTCTGGTCAAAGACGGGGGAGGGGATCGCGGAGGCACCAACGAAAAAAGCCGCCCCCGAAGGTGCGGCTTTTCGAAACTGCAAAGGAGCAGAGCTTAGAAGCCCAGGCCTTCGTATTTCTTTTTGAACTTGGAAACACGACCGCCGGCATCCATGAGACGGGTGTTACCACCGGTCCAGGCAGGGTGCACTGTGGGGTCGATGTCCAGCGCCAGCTGGTCGCCTTCTTTGCCCCAAGTGGAACGCATTTTCAGGATGGTGCCATCGGTCATTTTGACGTCGATGAAGTGGTAATCGGGGTGAATATCTTTTTTCATGATACCGCTCCTCAGGCTTTTTTGGCTTTGTAGTGTGTATCTTCAGCGATACGTGCGGACTTACCGCGACGGGCGCGCAGATAGTACAGTTTGGCGCGACGAACGCGGCCACGACGCACGACGGTGATGCTGTCGATATTGGTCGAGTGCAGTGGGAACACACGTTCCACGCCTTCGCCAAAGGAAATTTTGCGAACAGTGAACGACCCGGCAATGCCGGAGCCGTTTTTACGGCTGATGCAAACGCCTTCGTAGTTCTGAACCCGCGAACGCGAGCCTTCGGTCACTTTGTAGCCAACACGGATGGTGTCACCGGCTTTAAAGTCGGGAATGTCTTTCGCCAGGGCGGCAACTTGCTCCGCCTCGAGCTGTGCGATCAGGTCCATCGCAGGTCTCCTAAATTGTGCTCGTGGTTTGTTCCACGAAGATTTGCGCGTCCCGAGAGCTCTTGGCCTTCACCGGGTCCTGCATGCGCAGCCCGCCAGAGATCAGATCGTCCGTTCCTTGGTTGCTGGTTTGCGCTGCTCTGCGGTGGCCGAAGAAGACCGGGCAGATATGTGCTGCGCAATACCAAACGCCCCGGATACGCAAAAGCGAATCCAAGTAGGCGGTCTGTAGGGGAAATGCACGCCCGGATCAAGAGCTGGCGCGCATCTGGAGTCTTTGTTTATTGCTTTTGCAGCAGGGCGCCAAAGAAATTGATGCCGCGTTCCAGGTTCTCGATCGACAGGCGTTCATTGGTGCCATGGATCCGCGGCAGGTCTGATCCGGTAATCTTGAAGGGGTTGATGCGATAGGCGTCTTTGGCTGCTTTGCCATAGTGGCGCGCATCCGTTGCGGCGATTGTCAGACCGGGGACGGTGGCCAAGGGCCCAAAGGCATCCAGGATCGACGTTTTGATCTGGGCGTAGCCCTCGGACGCAGCAGAAGACACCGGCGACGCCGGGTTTGAGGCTGCAGCATCATAGCGGATCTCGACCTTGGGGTCGTCAATGGTGGTGCGCACATGGGCGACGATGTCTTCGATACTGTCGCGTGGATGGATGCGGAAATTGATCTTGGCCGACGCCTCTGCGGCCAGCACATTGTCCTTGCTTGATCCTGTCAGCATGGTGGGAGCAGTGGTGGTGCGCAGCATCGCATCGGTCGAGGGAGAGCCCGCCAGCAGGTTTTCGATCAGCGGATTGAACAGCCAGCGATTGGCAAAGACAATGCGCTGCCCCAGCGGGAAATGGCGCCCAAGCGCGTCAAAGAACTCTTCCGAAATGCCGCTCAGCCCGCCGGGGACCGGATTGGCCTGCAGACGTTCCACCGCGCGGGCGATACGGCCTACGGCTGTGACGCGCGGCGGCATCGATGAATGGCCACCCTCGGCCTTGGCTACCAGCTCTAGTGTGACATAGCCCTTCTCAGACAGGTTGATGCTGGCCACGGGCTGCTCCAATCCCGGAATGATCTTGTCGAGCACAAAGGAGCCTTCGTCCAGCATCCAGTCCAGCTCGACGCCCTGCTCGTTCAGGTGCAGGGTCACGGCGATAGCACCGAGACCGCCGACCTCTTCGTCGCCGCCAAAGCTGAAATAGACCGTGCGTTTCGGGGTGAACCCCTGGGTGATCATATGTTCAGCAGCGGTGAGCATGGCGATAGCTGCGCCTTTGTCATCCAGTGTGCCTCGCCCCCAGACAAAGCCATCGGCAATGGTGCCCGCAAAGGGCTCATGGTCCCACAGATCGAGCGAGCCGGGAGCAATTGGCACCACGTCGTAATGGGCCGCCAGCAGGATTGGCGCCAGATCAGGCTCGCTGCCCTGCCATTTATAGAGCGGTGTTTTGCGGGCCAGAACCTCGCGCGACATGGTGTCATGTACGGCTGGATATGTCTGTTGCAAAAAGGTGAGGAAAGCCTCGAAATCCGGATGTTGCATGTCGGTGGAAATGGTTTTGAACTGCACCGCACGTGACAGATCTGCTGTCGCCTGTTCTGTATCCGCGCCCAGGTCGAAAACCTCGGTATCCTCGCGAACGGGATCAGGCGCATAGCGCAGGGTATTTACGCCGAGCACCGCAACGAGGGCGCCGATCAGCAAGGCCAGCCCGGCCAGAATGCGCAGAAAAATGCGTTTCATCAAATATCTCCCCGCGGACCGGTCGCGATCATGTGCGCATACCGGGTCCTGTTATAGCGTTTGTGTCTTATGCTTTGCTGCGCATGATGCACGGGAGGTTGGCGTCTGTCGTGGTTGACTAGGCGTCACTTCTTTTTGCGCTTGGGCTTTGGTGCGGGGCGGCTGGCCTCATAGGCGTGCCACAGATCCGGGCGGCGGGCTTTGGTTATTTCCTCTGACATTTCCTGGCGCCATTCAGCCACCTTGCCGTGGTGGCCGGACATCAGCACATCGGGGATCTTGCGGCCCTGCCATTCGGCGGGGCGGGTATATTGCGGATGCTCCAGCAGGCCGGAGGAAAAGCTCTCTTCTTCAGTCGAGGCCTGATTGCCCAGCACACCGGGGATTAGCCGCACGGTGGCATCGATCAACGCCTGCGCGGCCAGCTCCCCGCCAGTCATGACAAAATCACCCAAAGAGACTTCCTGGATGTTGTAGTGTTCCAGTACCCGTTCATCGACGCCTTCAAAGCGGCCACACAGCAGGGTTATGCCATCACAGCGCGCCAGGTTTTGCATCATCGCCTGATCCATGGGACGCCCGCGCGGTGTGAGGTAGATCAGCGGCCAGTTGCCGCCCTGCGGAGCAGTGGTGCCCTCCATGGCGTGTTCAATCGCATTGCCCAGCACATCGGGACGCAATACCATGCCGGCCCCGCCGCCCGCGGGGGTGTCATCGACGTTGCGGTGTTTGCCGACGCCAAATTCGCGCAGATCCACCGTCTCCAACTGCCATAGCCCTTCCTGTAGGGCCTTGCCCGTCAGGCTTTCGCCCAGCACGCCGGGAAAGGCGGTCGGGAACAGCGTCAGGATCTTGGCCTTCCACACACCAACCAGTTCCGGCGTGGGCGTCATCAGCTCACGCGGCTTCAGGGTCTGGCGGATGGCCTTGCGGCCATGGGATTTGTTTGGTGTAGTCATAAAGTTGCTGTTTAGTGCAATCAGGTTTTTGCGCAATAGAAAGCATTGGTGTTTGGATGAATTCAGAAATGCGGCCCAATGCAGCAAGCCTCGATCCCGATGCGGCCCTTGTAGAGGTTCAGGCTCGCACTCAGGCGCTTTGGCCCCGTGCGGCATTTGCTGCCGGCCTGGCCCAAGAAGGGGCCGTTTTTCGCAGGCTGCGCTCCAATCGTTTGCTTGAGCATCGCCGCTGCGTGCTGGAGGTCAAGACAGCAGATGGGCAGAGCTTTGTGTTGCGGGCTGATTTTGATACGGCGAAGCCAGCGGCGTTGATCCGGGAGCTTGAGCGGCAAAGGAAGGCCGCCGAAGGCCTGAAGCCAGTGCCTGGGGTGTCGGCTCCGGAATTGTTGTGGCAGGATCCGCAGCACCCCTATGCATTGATGGGCTTTGTCCAGGGCGATACGGCCTATCGTACATTAGCCCTGACGGATTATGGCTTGGGTGTCAGAGAAGATGTTTTGCGACGGATTGGCCAGGCTGTGGCGGAACTGCACCGGGTATCGGATGCTGGGGTCAGGCAGTTTTGGCCAAAACCGTTTCTGAACATGGTCTCTGACCGGGCACTGGCGGTGCGCGAAGGACGGCTTTGGCTGCCCAAACCTAACAGGTTTCTGGGATTGTGTGCGCATTTGCACCGGGCTGCCCGGTTTGCGCGCGGGACCGAGTTCCGCAGTGCTTTGGCCCATGGTGATTTGCATCTGCGCAATATCATCATGTCGGAAAAGGAGGTTTCGTTTATTGATTTTCTGAATCATGACGCCATTTTTCCACAGCGCGACATTGCCGATATCTGGCTGGCAAACTGCCCAGAGCACCTTGCCTCTGATGGCCACATTCCCGGGTTCGGGTTGGTCGCTCAGGCGGATTGGGCGGCTTTCGAAGAGGGCTACGGTGCCAAGCTGACAGATGACCCGGTTTTTCGGTTCCTGTTTGCCTGGCGCCTGTTCAGGTTCTGGGTCAGCCTGGGTCGAAAACTGCCGGAGCTGCAGCGAAGCTCACTGGTGGCGGTTTCGGTTGTCCAAGTTCTGGATGCATTGCTTGCAGACGAAGCTGACTGACCTGTAGGGTTACAACAGCCCTTCTGGCGGATCTGCGATGATGCGACCCTGTTCCAGATCGACCGTGGGCACCGCTGCGAGGGTAAAGGGCAGAAACACCGTGCCTTTCAGCTCTGCGCCCGTCAACTCCAGCAGATCGCTGGCACCATGGTTCTGCACCGACTTCACCGTGCCCAGCAATGCGCCACCAGTGTCATAGACCTCCAGCCCGACAAGATCGGTGTAGTAGTATTCATCGTTGGGAAGACTTGGCAGGCGTTCGCGCGGTGCAAAGAGCCGCAATCCTTTGACGGCATCCGCCTGTTCCTTGGTCTCAACTCCGCCAAGATGACCGGTGAAGCCGCCTTTGATGGCGCGGGTCAGGGTCAGCGTGTAGCTCTGGCTGCCGTCTTCATTGGTCAGCGGAGAATAGCTCTCGATCTCTTCGGGGATGGCGCAAAAGCTTTTGAGGCGAATTTCGCCGCGCACGCCGTAAGAGCCGGACACGGCGCCTAGGCAGATCAGATCGTTCAAAGGGGCACTATCGTTTGTGGCACTCATGGGGGTCACTCTCCGGCGCAGAATCCGGCGCGCATCCATTGGCCGCCAGACTGTGCGCATAGGTCCTTTTGATGGCTGCGCTCGAATAGAATGCCTGAGGTAAAGGCGATCCCGACAAAAAACACAAGGCGGATCAGACGTCCCATGATTGCAATGCCTGTTTCACCGGGCTTCGATCAGCAGGGCGTGCTGCCGACTTTCCCAGCCTTTGCTTTCCAGCTCAGGCGTGCCCGAGGTTGCTTCGGGGGTGCCGATGCAGAAATAGCCGATAAGTTGCCAGCCATCAGGCGCGGCTAGATCCCGGTTCAGCTGATCCGGATCCAGCACCGATACCCAGCCCAGCCCCAATCCTTCGGCGCGCAGAGACAGCCAGAACAGGGTGATGGCGGCAACCACTGAATAGCGCCGCATTTCCGGCATGGTGGCGGCACCCAGGCCGTGGCCCTGGGTGGTTTCATCATCGCAGTAGATTGCCAGCTGCACAGGGGCCTCGCGCATGCCTGAAAGTTTCAGGTTGGCGTAGAGTTCAGCCTGATCGCCGGAATATCCGGCAAGAGCGGCAGCATTGGCTTGTTCAAAATTCTTCAGGGCGGCATCACGTGCGGCATCGCTGTTGATACGCAGAATGCGCCAGGGTTCGCTCAGCCCCACGGACGGGGCGTGCTGGATGGCGTTGAGGCAGCGCGTGAGCACTGCCTCATCAACCGGATCCCTGCGAAAGCGGCGCACATCGCGGCGCAGACGCATCAAAAGATCAAGCTGGGTGCGGAACCCATCGGGGAAAGCCCCTGAGAGGATGTCTTCCTCCGGCCCCATTTGGGGCAGGTCCCGCGATCCCATGTGCTTATTCCGCGTCAGCAGCTTCGGCAGCCTTGGCTGCTTTTTCTTCGGCGCGTTCCTGGGCTTTCTTGCCAGGGGTACCCTTTTTAGGGTTGGCGCGCTCTGCTTTTTCACGAACGCCAGCGGCTTCGAGCATACGGGCGATACGGTCGGTGACCTGTGCGCCCTGGCCCAGCCAGTACTGAACGCGCTCCATGTCCATTTTCACGCGCTCTTCGCTGTCTTTGGGCAGCAGCGGGTTATAGGTGCCGAGCTTTTCTACGAAACGGCCGTCACGGGGCATACGGCTGTCAGCAGCCACGATGCGGTAGAAGGGGCGTTTTTTCGAGCCGCCACGGGCCAAGCGAAGTTTAATAGCCATGAGTCAAGTCTCCTTTGATGGCGTTTACAGGGAGGTCCCTGTTATTCCTGGTGTTTCTTGTGGTGTCTGATGACTTCCTGAATGATGAAATTCAGGAAAGCCTTGGCAAAATCGGGGTCCAGGTTGGCCCGTTTCGCCAAATCTTCGAGCCGCGCGATCTGTTTTGCCTCGCGGGCAGGATCGGAGGGCGGCAGGTCGTGTTCAGCCTTTAGCTGGCCCACGGCCTGTGTGTGTTTGAACCGCTCGCCCAATGTGTAGACGAGGATGGCATCTAGCCGGTCGATGCTCTCGCGGTGCCCCATAAGGATCTCTGCGGCGCGGGCCACATCGTTTTGATCAACCTCGGGTGTGTTCACAGTATCAGTCAAGAGCCCATCCTTTTGGTTTGAACAGGGGGTCGGCGTAATGGCTGATTTCCATCTCGATGCCATGTGCCAGCTGGCTGCCCTTTAGGCCCTCAGCGCTGGGATGGCGATAGACCGCATCATTGCCGTCGATTGTGGCTGCGTCGTGGTCCTTGACGGCCCCCAGACGTTCCGCCAGGCGGATCGAATCCAAATTCTTTGGGTCGATATAGCTGACAGCAGTGTCCCAGCCCAGGGTTTCGTAGAAATAGGCGCGCGCTGCATTGGTCGCCTCGAGCGCGTAGCCGTGCCCGGCCGCATCGGGCCAGATGATCCAGGCGATCTCGCGCTCGGGCCAGCCTGCGGGCATCCAGCCACCGGCCATGCCGTAGGTTTCATCTGTCACTTTGTCGTGGATCATCCACATGCCAAAGCCATGGATCTGCCAGTGGCCGATTTCGGCAGCATAAAGCATCCAGGCTTCATAGGTGTTCAAAGGCCCACCCATGAAGCGCGCGCGATACGACGAAAACGTCGCCTCAAAATCAGGATAGTCCTCGGCTTCGGGGCCGCGCAGGATCAGGCGTTTGGTTTCGATCACTGGGATGCTGTGGCTGCTCATGCTGCGATCTCCAGTTTGGGGTGACGCCAGACCTGGCAGGGCTTGCCCAGCAGTTCAGCCTCGCTTTCAAACTGCGCACCCAGACGTTCGGCCAGTGCCATTGAACGGATGTTGGCAGGGGCGATATAGCTGATCACCCCATTGAGGCTCTGATGCCGTGCTGCATGGCGCCGCGCCGCTGTTGCTGCTTCAAATCCATAGCCCTTGCCTTCGGCCATCTCAAAGAGGGTCCAGCCCAGTTCCGGCTCCGACCATGCCGGGGCAAAGATCATGCCGGTCCAGCCAATAAAGGCGCCGCTGGCTTTTTCAACGATGTGCCACAGCCCATAGCCATTGAGCACCCAATGTCCAAGGCGTGAGACCAGCGAGGTATAGCTGCCCATGGCGTCGCGGGGACCGCCAACCATATGGCTGCGCTCTGTCTCAAAAAATGCGGCCATGGGCTTCAGATCATCCAGCTGCGGCGCACGCAGGGTCAGACGCGCGGTCTCGATCACTGGAATAGACAGGGTCATGGTGGTCATGCGTAGGCCTCCATGCCGCCAGCGGAAAGATCCTCGGGGCTCATGTGGCGCCAGACTTCCAGAGTGCCCATCCGCACATGGGTGAAATCACCGTCGCGCTGTGCGCCAAGCCGCTGCGCAACTGCGCGTGATGCGTGGTTTTCTGGTGCGACCAGGCTGATTGCTGTTGTCCAGCCGAGGGTGCCATAGGCATGAGAGCGTGCTGCTGTTGCGGCCTCGGTGGCGTAGCCCTTGCCGCCAAAGCCCTCAAACAGGTCCCAGCCGATTTCGGGCTCGGGCCAGCCTTCGGGGTTCCACAATCCGATGATGCCTGCGGGCTTGCCGGTGTCTTTTTCCACAAGCGTCCAGCGGCCATAGCCCAGCATCTGCCAATGGCCGATTTCCAGCGCCAAGTGACGCCAGACCTTGTCACGCTCCATCTGTCCACCAACAAAGTCCGCACGTGGTGACGCATAGAAGGCGCAGAGCGGCTCGAAATCTCTCAACGCAGGCATGCGCATCACAAGGCGCTGGGTTTCTATGGTGGGAACCTGGAACATGCTACTTCTTTTTGCCAAAACCGGAGAGACCGCCGGGCAGGCCCATGCCGCCCATGCCACCTAGGCCTGGCAGACCACCAGGCATGCCTTTGGCCTGACCCATCGCCTTGGCTGCGGCTTCCAGCGCTTTGGGGTCCATCTGGCTAGGATCCATGCCCGCCATATCGCCCATGCCGCCGCCCTTGCCGAGCATGCCTTTCATGGCCTGCTTCAGCATCTTGCCTTTGCCCATCTTGCCCATCTTCTTCATCATGTCCGACATCTGACGGTGCATCTTCAGAAGCTTGTTCAGCTCGGAAACCTGCTGGCCGGCACCTGCAGCGATGCGCTTTTTGCGGCTGGCCTGCAGCAGGGCTGGGTTGGCGCGTTCTTTTTTGGTCATCGATTGGATCATGGCGATCTGGCGTTTGAGCACCTTGTCGTCCATGCCGGAGTCCTGCACCTGCTTGGCCATTTTGCCCATGCCGGGCATCATCGACATCATGCCCTCCATGCCGCCCATCTGCAGCATCTGCTCCAGCTGCATCTTCAGGTCATTCATATTGAAATGACCCTTCATCATGCGCTTCATCATGCGCTCGGCCTGTTCGGCCTCGATGGTTTCCTGGGCCTTTTCAACCAGGGCTACAATGTCGCCCATGCCAAGGATACGACCAGCGACCCGCTCGGGCTCGAAGGTCTCGATGGCGTCCATCTTTTCGCCCAGACCGACAAAGCGGATTGGCTTGCCGGTCACAGCGCGCATCGACAGGGCTGCACCGCCGCGGCCGTCGCCATCCATCCGGGTGAGCACCACGCCGGAAATGCCGATCTTGGCGTCGAATTCTTCGGCAACCTCAACCGCGACCTGACCGGTCAGGCCATCGACCACCAGCAGGGTCTCACGCGGCGAGACCACGTTGCGGACGTCTTCGACCTCTTGCATGAGGGTCTCGTCGATATGCAACCGGCCTGCTGTATCCAGCATGTAGACATCATAGCCACCCAGGGCGGCCTGCTGTTTGGCGCGTTTGGCAATATCGACGGGGGTCTGGCCGGGCACGATCGGCAGCGTGTCGACACCGATCTGGGTGCCAAGCACGGCCAGCTGTTCCATCGCCGCAGGGCGATAGATGTCGAGCGAGGCCATGAGGACGCGTTTGCCCTCTTTTTCTTTCAGGCGCTTGGCCAATTTCCCGGTTGTGGTGGTCTTACCAGAGCCCTGCAGACCCACCATCAGGATCGGGGCTGGTGGGCTGTCCACTTTCAGCGCACCGAGATCTTCGTCACCGCGGAGCACGTCAACCAGCGCATCATGGACGATCTTCACGACCTGCTGGCCAGGCGTTACCGATTTGGTCACCGATTGGCCAGTGGCCTGTTCCTGAACCTTTTTGACAAAGTCACGCGCCACGGGCAGCGAGACGTCGGCCTCAAGCAGGGCAACACGCACTTCGCGCAGGGCGGTTTTTACATCTTCTTCAGAGAGCGCGCCCTGTTTCGTCAGCCGGTCAAAGACCCCGGAAAGCCGTTCGGATAGATTTTCAAACATGGCTTACGGCCTCCTTCGCCGACTTCAAAACCAGACAGCCCCAATGTAGTGAGCGGGACGCCCATGCACAATTGCCCCCTCAGTCCTGATGTCAGTCGTGAGGGCAAGCCAAACGGCTTTGCCCCCACGGGCGTAACACGCTGGTGGAGGGCGATCCCTGACAAGTCAGGGACCGGAAGACATGACAGAGCTTCCGGATATGGCCCTGCGTTACGACGATTGAACGCGCGAGTCAACGCTATATAGGGCAAAGCCCCGGAAAGCCCTGACTTGTCGCGGGATACAGCGGCTATTGGCCCGTTTGAGGCCGGTTGCTTGACAGATCTTGGTGCGCATGGCGATGATCAGGAGACATCGGCCGGTCGCCTCATGAGGTGAGTCTTTTTCTTCTGCCTTCTGTGGGACCGGTCGGCGCCGACGCTTTTTGAGGCAGGGCGTTCTCCGGCTGGCCGGTCTGGCTGGCCCTTCTGGCAAGTCATGCGGTGCGATGTTTGCGCCGCTTCCTTCTCCGGGCAGCCACTCAGCTGAAGGAGGAACAGGAGACATGCGCGTATTCACCATTCTAGGGCCGTCGCATTCTGGCAAAACGACGCTGACACAGGCGCTGGTCGGCCTTGAAGGGGTCACAGGTAAACGGCAGGAAACGGCTACGGTTGCAGCGATGCAGCCGTTTTCTTTTATGTCAGAGCACTGGGCGGCCATTGATCTCGCCGGTGGGTCGGAAAACCTGGCGCAGGCGGGCCCTGCTCTGGCGGCGAGTGATGCGGCGGTGCTTTGCGTGCCCGCAGATGCGGAAGCCGCAGTGCTGGCAGCGCCCTATCTGCGCAAAATCGAAGAGGCGGGCATCCCCGCATTCCTGTTCATCAATCGTATGGATCAGGCCGCAGGTCGGGTGGCTGATATCGTGGCGGCGCTTCAGACCTATTGCAACCACAGCATTGTGCTGCGCCAGGTGCCGATCCGCGAAGCGGGTCAGGTGGTCGGGGCTGTGGATCTGATTTCCGAACGGGCCTGGAAATACATCGAAGGCCAGCCCTCGGCCCTGATAGAGCTGCCGGATGCGATGCTGGGGCGCGAACAGCAGGCCCGCACCGAAATGCTCGAGGCGCTGGCGGATTATGACGACCACCTGATGGAAGAGCTGATCGAGGATCAGAAGGTGCTGCCCGAAGAAGCCTATGAGATCGCAACCCGGGTGCTGCAGCACACCGATCTGTTTCCGGCGCTGCTGGGATCGGCAGAGCATAGCAACGGGATTTTGCGATTGATGAAGAGCCTGCGTCACGAGGTGCCTCAGGTCGGTGCCACACAGGCACGATTGGGCGCCGCAAGTGACGCGCTTGCGCGGGATGTTGTTGCGGTCGGCTGCATGGCAGATCAGGTCAAACATCTGGGGAAATCGGTTCTGTTGCGGGCGCTGGATGGTGGGCTTGCCAATGGAGCACCCATTGCAGGCAGGGCATTGGGCAACCTGACGGACCTGGCACCGGAGGTAAACGGCGGCGGGATTGCTGCCGGGGGCTTGGGGCAGGCGGTGAAATCCGATCACCTTAAGCTGGGCTACAGCTATTCGGTGGATGGCAGTGTCGCATTGCCCGCCTGGGCGCAGCCGCATCCGTCAAATTATCGCAGGGTGGTCAGCCCGGTGCATGAACGCGATGAAACCAGGCTGTCGACAGCGTTGGAACGTCTGTCGGAAATTGATCCGGCGCTGGGTATTGAACAGGACACTGCTTCAGGGCGGGCTTTGCTGCATCTTCAGGGGCCGCTGCACCTGCGCCGGGTCCTTGCGACGCTGGATAGTGAATTTGGCGTTGACGCAATCGGCGAACAAGTGCCACCGGCATTGTGCGAGACGATCACCAAACCGGTGGAGGTTCTGCATCGTCATCGCAAGCAATCCGGTGGTGCCGGGCAGTTCGCCGATGTGGTGATTGAGATTGCCCCATTGCCCCGCGCCGCAGGGTTCCAGTTTTCTGACACGGTCAAGGGCGGGGCTGTACCCAAGAACTATATCCCTTCAGTCGAGGCCGGGGTGCGTGAAGCACTAGCACAGGGCAGCAATGGCCATCCGGTGGTTGACCTTTCCGTGACTCTCAAGGATGGCAAACATCACGCGGTGGACAGTTCAGACTACGCCTTTCGAACAGCAGGCAAGAATGCCGTGCGCAAGGCGCTCGAGGAGGCAGGTCTGGTGCTTTTGCAGCCCATCATGAAGGTGGCAATTCATGTGCCATCTGTTTTTACCGGCGGCCTGGTGCCGGTGGTCAGTGGCATGAAGGGGCAGATTCTGGGGTTCGCCGCCGAAGAGGGCGCCTCGGGCTGGGATGTCTTTGAAACCCTGCTGCCGTTGGCGGCGCAGGATGATCTTTGTCATGCCCTGGCAAGTGCCACGCGGGGGACGGCTTGGTTCGAGACGGGTTTTGATCACTATCAAGAGGCCCGGCGCGGTGATTTTGAGCCAGCGTGAGGCATGATTGATGATGTGAAAGCTATGCGGTGGTCCGTTGGGATGGGGGCGGTTTGCCCCTTGCATCCATAGGGATTTCTGAGCGAATTACGGAGGATCGCAAACAGACCGGCCCGGAGATTTCAGATGGACGCTGCCCCCAGCTCGCCCCCCAGCTCGCAAGACAGCCTGCCGCTCAGCTCGGATGCGCTTTTGGCGCAGCTGACTGACTGGGGGCTGCCTTACCAGTTGCACGAACACGTGCCTCTGCGCACGGTCGAAGAAGCCAAAAAGGTCGAGGCAGAGATGCAGCAGCCCGGCGTGTCCAGCCTGAAGATCAAGAACCTCTATCTGCGGGATCGCAAGAAGCGCAACTATCTGATTTCGGTTGAGCAGGACAGGGTGATGGATCTCAAAGCGCTGGGCAAGGAGATCGGTGCTGCGGGGCTCAGCTTTGGCTCCAGTGATCGCCTGATGCAGAACCTTGGCATTCTGCCCGGATCTGTCAGCCCATTGGCGATGATCAACGGCGTGCCCAAAGGGGTGGCATTCTATATGGATGCTGCGGCTCAGGAGGTTGACGTGATCAATATGCATCCGCTGGTCAATGACCGCACCGTGGTGATAACGCGGGAGGATTTTCTGAAGTTCCTGGAGCGCATCGGCTGCGCTGTCGTCTGGATTTAACAACAGACGCTCCTGCTTGCTTCCGAGCTGTCAAATAGAACTGAAAACACCGCCAGCCGGACAGGCGGGACGGTGTTTTGCAGTGTTGTTTCTGAACGGGGCCTTAGGCGGCGAGGGCGGCAATCGCAGATTTGGCCCGCGCCATGGAGCCATCAGCATCCATCGACAGCTGGTCGGCGGCAACCAGTTCGACCTCGGTGATACCGATAAAGCCAAGTACGTGGCGCAGGTAGGTGGTGGCAAAATCAATGTCCGACCCGGCCTGGGTGCCACCGGAGGCTACGGCGATAATGGCACGCTTGCCCTCCAGCAGGCCAATGGGGCCGTTGTCAGTGTAGCTGAAGGTGACACCGACACGGGCAACCAGATCAATCCAGGCCTTCAGGGTCGAGGGGACCGAGAAGTTGTAAATTGGCGTGCCGATGACGATTGTGTCGGCCTGTTTCAGCTCGGCAATGAGTGCGTCAGACTGGGCCAGCAGTGCCTTTTGATCATCGGTGCGCTGATCAGCAGGGGTGAAGTTGGCGCCAACCCAGGCCTCGTCCAGCAGTGGCAGAGGTGTTGCGAGATCGCGGCGGATAACGTGATCAGCATTCAGGCGTGCCGTGATTTCGGCACTCAATCCGCGGGTGACAGAGTTTTCGCTGCGGGCGGAAGAGTCGATATGCAAGACGGTGGAGGTCATGATCTAAATTCCCATTTGTGTGTTTCGTCTGCTTCACAATTGGGTTATTGCAATTATGAACGCAATTGTGGTTTTGGCACAGGTTCTGTGCATATTTGTCGGGCCGCAAAATCTGTGTCGCTTTTTGAGTGGAGATTTGAGATGGAAAACTGGGACGAGGTTCGTACCGCCTATCAGGTGGCCCGCATGGGAACCGTCAGTGGCGCCGCCGAGGTGCTGGGCGTGCACCATGCCACCGTGATCCGCCATATCGATGCGATAGAGGCTCGTCTGGGAGTGAAGCTGTTTCAGCGCCATGCACGCGGCTATACACCGACAGAGTCGGGGCAGGACTTGCTGCGGGTGGCGCAGGCCACGGATGACCAGTTCAGTCAGCTGGTTGGACGCCTCAAAGGCCAGGGTGATGAGGTCTCGGGCGAGCTGGTGGTGACATCACTGTCCTCGATGTCACATCTTTTGGTGCCGGTGCTGACTGAATTTCAGCAGATGCATCCGGGGCTGGTCATCCGGTACCTGACCGGCGAGCGCCTGTTCCGGCTGGAATATGGCGAGGCCCATGTGGCGCTGCGGGCCGGCAATGCGCCGGATCAGCCGGACAATGTGGTGCAGCCCTTCCTGAAGCAGCGGATTGGTCTTTTTGCGGCACAAAGCTATGTGGATCGGCACGGTATGTTGAAGGGCACGCAGGATTTGCCCAACCACCAGTTCGTCGGCACCGATAATGAAAACAGCCGGGCGCCCTTCAACAAGTGGCTGCGCGAACATACCACCGAAGAGACCATCGTCTTTCGCTGTTCTGACGGGGTGGCCATGCAAGAGGCGATCATGGCAGGGGCTGGCATTGGTTTCATGTCGATGTGGGAGGCCGCACGGCGCCCCGGCCTTGTCAAGATGATGGACTCGCAGGTGGAGTGGGAGGGCAGCATCTGGCTGGTGACTCACGTGGATCTGCATCGCACCAACAAGGTGCAAAGCTTCCTCAGCTTTCTGAAAGACCGCGCGAAAGAGTGGAGCGCATGAGCGCGATACAACGTGCCCATGCGGCGATGTTGCTGTTTTCCATGCTGGTGGCGGGCTCGTTCTCTTTGGGCTCACTGATTGCCAACGACATAGCTCCGATGGCGCTGAATGCGGCGCGCTTTGTCATTGCAGCCGTGCTGATTGGTGCGGTTGCCGGAGTGCAGGGCCAGCTGCGGCGCAGCTATTTCACCGCTTCCTGGCGCTATCTGGTGATGGGGGCGCTGTTTTCCAGCTATTTCGTCCTGATGTTTTACGGGTTGCAGACCGCCGCCCCCGTTAGCGCGGCAGCTGTTTTCACCCTGACGCCGGTATTGAGCGCGATCTTTGGCTATCTGCTGCTGCGCCAGATCATGACGCCGCGCATGGCGCTAGCGCTGGCGATCGGCGCAGCGGGGGCCCTGTGGGTGATTTTTCGCGCCGATCTGGCGGCTCTGCGCGCCTTTGATATCGGGCGCGGAGAGATGATCTATTTCTTGGGCTGTGTCGCCCATGCCATCTATACGCCCGTGGTGCGCAAACTGAACCGGGGCGAGCCTGCGATTGCCTTTACCTTTGGCACGCTGGTTGCTGGGGCGCTGGTGCTGCTGGTGGTCGGGTGGCGCGATATTCAGGCGACCGAGTGGAGCAACCTGTCGCCGCTGGTATGGATCGGTCTGTTCTATGTGGCCATTTTTGCCAGTGCTATGACCTTTGTGTTGTTGCAGTTTGCCACGCTGCATCTGCCATCGGCCAAGGTGATGGCCTATACCTATCTGACGCCCAGCTGGGTGATCGTTTGGCAAATGGCGCTGGGCAATCCAGCACCAACAGGGCTGATCCTGGTAGGTATCTGCCTCACGGTGGTGGCGCTGGTGCTGCTACTGGAGGATGCTGCCAAACCACAGCGGGCCAAGTCCTGAGCCGAAAGACCTAAGCTTTCTGAGTGGGCAGGGCAGTGCTGTCACCGAGCTCGCTTTCCAGAAAGCGTTCAAAAGCGTCCAGGTTCACCGGCTCAAACTGACCAAACCCCTGCATCCAGACCGAGGTCGCGCGCAGGGCATCGGGTTGCAGCTTGCACCATTTCACCCGGCCGCGCTTTTCCTGCGCGATCAGGCCGGCGCGGGTGAGGATGGTTAGATGTTTGGAAATTGCAGCCAATGACATCTCAAACGGCTCTGCCACGTCGGTCACGGCCATGTCGTCTTCCAGCAACATCGTCAGGATCGCCCGACGGGTTGGATCGGCCAGGGCGGCAAAGACGGTATCAAGTTCGCTGGACATCAGGAGAGATCCTAACCTGCTATGGCACTGAATAAAAGGCGGCAAGCCGACGAAAGAGGTCAGAGTATTCTTGGAGCGCCAGATCGGGCCAAGTCCCGGCTCGGCTCAGCGGGACCCAGGCCAGTTCCGTGTGTTCATGGTTGTTGATGCAGGGCGTGCCGGACCATGTCTCAACGCGGAAAAAGTGATAGAGCGGTGGCTCCTGCGGCGCAACATGCGGGTCTGGCAGGGAGTCGAAATAGGCTGGGGTCTGCGGGATGATCGCAATCTCCTCCTGCAGCTCTCTTGTCAGGGCTTCCAACTGGGTTTCCCCTGTTTCAATGCGACCTCCGATGAGGTCCCACTTTGACGCATAGCTTTTACGGTAGGGCGCACGTCTGCCGAGCAGCAATCGTCCATGGTCTATAATGAGCGCGCAGGCGTATTCGTTCATCGTTATCTCCAAAGGGCCTTCCGGGCAGATATCCCGGGGCAAGGGGTGTCTTCTCAGATGTAGCCGTTTTCGGCGTATGGTGAGCAGAATAGTCGGCCAATTTCAAAATCAACCAATCGGTTGAATATGTGAAAATCGCCTGAAACCCGGAGTGCCGTCTGCCGGGACACGAACTTTGCCATATTCGCATCAAAAATAGTGGTTTAATTTCATGTGCTTGAGGTATTTCTCCCTGCGACGCTTGAACAATTGACTCTGAAGCCCCAGCGCCTTAGCACACTGTCAAGAATTCGCGTGAGGATGGCGCCGGTGACAGATGACGACCAAAAGCAGCGCATGGCGCAGCTGGAGGCCAAACTGGCAGCGGCGCGTAAGGCGCAAGCGCCCAAGCCGCGCGCGGATGAACACTACTCTCTGGCCAATCAGGCTTGGCGGATGGTGATAGAATTGGTGGTCGGTCTAGGGATCGGCTTTGGCATCGGATACGGGTTGGACCTGCTCTTTGGGACCCTGCCTATCTTTATGGTGCTGTTTATAATGCTGGGACTTGCCGCTGGCGTGAAGGTGATGCTTCGCACCGCGCAGGAGATCCAGGAAAAGAAACTGGCCGAAGAGGCCGATGAAAATGCAAAGGCTCGGGACTGATCGCAGGATCAACACCCGACGACAGGAGAAGCGGAACGATGGGCAAGCTGTTCTTTTACGTAGCATTGGCGCTGGTGGTAGTGTCTGGCGTGCTTTTTGCACCTGAGCACGCAGCTCTGGCGATCCACCCGATGGATCAGTTCAACGTGGCCTCCCTGACTGGCGGCGCAGTTAGCACTTTCGCAATTACCAATGTCACTCTGTGGCTTGCCTTGGCCGTGATCTGTGTCTTCCTGTTGATGGTCGTCGGTTCTTCACGCCGCGCCATCGTGCCTGGCCGGGCTCAGTCGATCGCGGAACTGACCTACGGTTTCATCTACAAAATGGTCGAAGACGTCGCCGGTAAAGATGGCGTCAAGTTCTTCCCCTACATCATGACCCTGTTCATGTTCATCCTGATGGCCAACTTCCTCGGCCTGATCCCGATGTCCTTCACCACCACCTCGCATATCGCCGTTACCGCGATCCTTGCAGGTCTGGTGTTCTTTACCGTTACCATCGTTGGCTTTGTCAAAAACGGTGTTGGCTTCCTTGGCCTATTCTGGGTTTCCAGCGCGCCTCTGGCCCTGCGCCCCATCCTGGCCATCATTGAACTCATTTCCTACTTCGTACGCCCCGTGAGCCACAGCATTCGTCTGGCTGGCAACGTCATGGCGGGCCACGCGGTTCTGAAGGTGTTCGCAGGTTTCGCAGGCGCATTGGGCCTGTTCAGCTTCCTGCCGATCTTTGCCATCACCGCAGTCTACGCTCTCGAAGTTCTGGTGGCCTTTATCCAGGCCTATGTCTTTACCATCCTGACCTGCGTGTATCTGAAAGATGCCCTGCATCCGAGCCACTAAGGTCTAGATCCAACAAGTTACCGGAGGGCCCGTTCCTGGGTCATCCGGATCCCAAATCACCACATTCCATCGTAAGGAGAATACCCATGGAAGGCGATATCGCACAACTCGGTCAGTTCATCGGCGCAGGCCTCGCAGCAATCGGTTCCGGCGCAGCCGCGATCGGTGTTGGCCACGTAGCCGGCAACTTCCTGGCAGGCGCACTGCGCAACCCTTCGGCAGCAGCCGGCCAGACAGCTACTCTCTTCATCGGCATCGCCTTTGCAGAAGCCCTGGGCATCTTCTCGTTCCTGGTTGCTCTGCTGCTGATGTTCGCAGTCTAAGACCTTAGGACACTTTATCCTTACGGTCGGGCGGTAGGCCCAAACCCTGCCGCCCGATGTAACGGCAAGTTCCCTAGGAGGACGACATGGCATCTAATACGCAAGACGCAGCTCACGGCGCCGCCGAGGCCGCGCACGGCTCTGCTCCGGGCATGCCGCAGCTGGATTTCTCGACCTTCGGGAACCAGATTTTCTGGCTGGCAATCGCGCTCGTCGCGATCTATCTCATTCTGTCGCGTGTCGCGCTGCCCCGCATTGCTGCGGTTCTGGCAGAGCGTCAGGGGACCATCACAAACGACCTCGCCGCGGCTGAAGATCTGAAAGCCAAGGCAGTTGAGGCCGAAGACGCTTATAACAAGGCCCTGGCAGACGCCCGCGCCGAGGCACAGCGTATCGCGGCTGAGGCGCGCGCTGAAATCCAGGTTGGTCTGGACGAAGCGATTGCCAAGGCAGACGTACAGATTTCGGCCAAAGCGGCTGAATCTGAAAAAGCCATCGGTGAGATCAAAGCTGGTGCGCTGGAAAGCGTAAAAGTTGTGGCCGCCGATACCGCCGAAGCACTGGTTGCAGCACTTGGTGGCAAAGCAGATACAAAAGCAGTCGCTGCCGCGGTTGCTGACCGGATGAAAGGATAAGGACATGCGCACAGTTCTGGCAATTGCCCTCACCCTTGGGGCCACCAGCCCGGCCTTCGCAGCCTCTGGTCCGTTCCTGTCGATGAGCAACACCAACTTTGTTGTTCTGCTCGGCTTCCTTTTGTTTGTCGGCATCCTGCTCTTCGTCAAAGTCCCCAGCCTGTTGGGTGGGCAGCTGGACGCCCGCGCTGAAGGTATCCAGAAAGAACTGGACGAGGCACGCGCCCTGCGTGACGAAGCTCAGACCATTCTGGCGTCCTACGAGCGTAAGCAGCAGGAAGTTCAGGCGCAGGCAGATCGTATCGTGGCTGCGGCCCGTGACGATGCTGCTGCTGCCGCCGAAGACGCCAAGGCGGAGCTGGAAGTTTCCATCGCCCGCCGTCTGGCCGCCGCAGAAGAGCAGATTGCTTCTGCTGAAGCTTCGGCTGTGAAGGAAGTTCGTGATCAAGCGATTTCGATTGCTGTTGCTGCCGCCGATCAAGTGATCGCCAAGCAGATGACCGCAACTGAAGCCAACAAGCTGATCGACGCGGCTATCACCGACGTCAACGATAAGCTGCACTGATCCAACCAGATCATTGTATCTGACTGTTAAGAAACCCGGCCTTCGTGGCCGGGTTTTTTGTTTTGGTCTGAAACGTGACGTTCCATAATGCGCGCTTTGGTATCTGAGGTTAAAGGTCGGCTGAGCGGACGAAGCGCCAATTCGCTACAGCTGAACCAAAGACGGCTTTGGCAAACTACGAAAGCGCGTCTTGTTGATTGTCGTATCCATTTGATTGGTATCTCAGCGCCTGAATCGTCGGGTCGAAACCAAAATCTGTTGGCGCCTATTTCCCCGAATTGGATCGGGGCCGGTCCTGAGACCAGCCCCGCCAATTTATCAGCCAAACATGTCTGCGGTTATACCCGCATACCAGCCCTCGGATTCCTCGTAGGTCGCCTTTCGGACTTCGGCGCTCTCTCCGGTTTGTGAAATGAAACCGTCAACTTTGGCGATTTTGGCCTCAGTTGCCTCATAGGTTGCCCCAACTTTGACCCCATTGTCGGTGTCGATCAGCGACCAACATGTATTGGAGAATTTGGCCGGGAAGACCTTTGAGCCGGTCAGAGCACCCCGAACAGCGTTTGCACAGACCTTGGCCTGGCTGTTGGCCGAAAAGCCCGATTTGGGCATGTCGCCTTGCTGGCTGGAATCGCCAAGGACATAGATATCTGCGTCCGCTTTGCTGCTCATGTCCGCGGCATTGACTGGCGCCCAATTTCCGTCAGTGACACCCGCCGAATGAGCAATCTGCCCCGCCTTCATTGCCGGGATAACATTGCAGACGTCCACCTTCGTGACTTCGCCATCGATTGTAAGGGTCATTGCGCTGGGGTCTACCGAAACCTCGCCGCCCCCAAAGCCCGACCCGATCCAGTCGATCATGCCGCCGTAGTGGTCTGCCCAACCTTCTTGGAACAAGGCCATCTTAGAGAATTTCTCTTTTGGATCAGCGACGATAATCTTTGCCGTCGGATTGTGAGCCTTTAACAGATGCGCCACCATAGAGACCCGCTCATACGGACCAGGAGGGCAGCGATAGGGGTTGGGCGGCGCGACCATTGCAAAGGTGCCGCCCGCAGGCATGGCCATGATCTGAGATTTCAAAAGCTCGGTCTGGGATCCCGCCTTATACGCATGGGGCATAGCGTTCTGGGCGCTCATGTCCCAACCTTCTACTGCGCCATCAACAAAGTCGATGCCGGGGCTAAGGATCAGCTTGTCATAAGGGACAGAGCCGCCGCCAGCCAAAGAAACGGTCTTGGCGTCGCGATCAACGCCAACGGCCCAGTCATGCAGGACGTTCACGCCAGTGGACGCCAAAGTGCCATAAGTGTGGCCGATGTCATCGATGTTGCGGAAACCGCCGATATAGAGGTTGGAAAAAAAGCAGGTGTAATATGCCCGGCTCGGCTCGATCAGTGTGACGTTGATTTCACCCGCGCTGTCCTTGGCTATATAACGTGCGGCTGTTGCGCCTCCTGCGCCGCCACCTACGACCACGACGTTTGGTTTCCCGTGACCAGCCGCAAATGCCATTGGCGCCGACAGAGCTGCAGTCGCCGCAGTGGCCGTGCCCAAAAAGGTACGTCTATCTAGTTTCATTTGGTCTTCCTCCCTAAGATTTTTTATTTTAGTTCACTGAAATACTCCGCAAGGGCCGCGATTTCGTCGTCTGATAAGCGTCCGGCCATCATTTGCATCACAGGATGCGGACGCAGTTTGCGTTTGTAGGCATGCATTGCGATCACAAAGTCCTCTTGGGGCCATTGGGTGATCGCCGGGATGCCATCGTTGCTACCATCAATTTGATGGCAGGTGGTGCATTCGGTCGATAAGTATTCACCGTATTCCGGGTCGCCCTGTAGCGCCAGAATTTCAGGATCAAGGCCGTGATCCGTTGCCTGAGCCGTTGGCTCTGCCTCTGGAATATTGGCGGGGTCATCGGAAAAAATTCTGAGATAAGCCAAGAGATCATCTCGGTCTTCGGCGGCTGGCAAGCCTCTGAAATTCATTCGGGATCGGGACACCAGCGATTTTGGGTTCTCCAAGAACGCGTCCAGCGTCTCTCGGGTCCAGACGACGCCGTCAGACCCGGCACGATCCATCGATTCAGAATACCTGAACCCCTCTACTGATCCAGCCAATCGACCAAAGACACCGTTCAAATGCGGGCCTACCCTGTTTACCGCGCCATCACCGATTTGGTGGCAGGCCGAACATTTGCGAAAGACCTTGGCACCGTTTTCGGGGTCGCCGATTTCGCCTGCACAGGCTCCAGCGGCGGGAAATGTGAGGATCAAGCCAAGGGCCATTGATCCCGCCCAATTAGAATAGCACCGTTCGTTTTCGGCTTTTGCAATCGGCACGACTGACCTATCGTTGGTTATTCAAATATTCACACTAGTGAATGTAGTTGCTGAGTCAACAATTGGCTTCATTGGCTTCATTGGCTTCATTGGCGATATCATGATTCATAATTTATACGTGATCGCTCGCTTGTGGGCTTTGTCACTCAAAGGCAAATGACGTCTTGGTCATCGGTCGTTCGACCGACAAAACCTTTAGGAATTTCCGCGCAAAAACCTTTTGTAAAACCTAAGGTGAACCGGAAACACCTTTGGACACATTGAATTTGCAGCCGACATTCGTGCGCATCGCAGCATCACGCAGTCTGGGCTCAAACCGGACTTGCGCTGCAGCGTTGAAGCCTGCCTGCTTTGGCAAGAACACTGATTTACCTTTTGGCGCTCTCATGCTCCAACCTTTGCTGGGCGATCTCGGCGTTGCGCTCTGCGCGTTGGTGGTCGATCAGTGATTGTTTCACATAGTCCAGATGCGCCTCGACAGCGGCACGGGCACCTTCGGGGTCGCGGGCCTGCAAGGCGGCGTTGATGGCACTGTGCTGGGCGAGCAGGGCTTCATAGGTGGTGTGACGACTGAACATGATACGACGGTTGTAAAAGACGCCTTCGTGCAGCAGATCAAACATCGACCGCATCATATGCAGCATTACCACATTGTGGCTGGCATCCATGATCGCCGAATGAAACTGTGCGTCCAGACTGGCGGCCGCATCCGATAGCGCCGGATCACCTGCTGCCACCATCTTGTCAAATGTCCTCTGGATCACTTTCAGGTCGGCGTCGGATCCGAACTTGGCGGCACGTTCGGCAGCCAGGCCTTCCATGTCGCGGCGAAAGCTGAGGTAGTCGAACACTGCTTCATCATGGCTGGCAAACAGCCGGATCAGAGCGGGCGAAAAGGCTGATCCCAGAACATCGGCCACAAACACCCCTGATCCGGCTTTGGCGCTTAGCAACCCGCTTTCCTGCAGTTCGGCGATGGCGTCGCGCAGTGAGGGGCGTGACACCCCCAAACGATCTGCCAGCTCTCTCTCGGAGGGCAGCCGCTCTCCGGGGGACAGGATACCGCGCAGAATCAACTCCTCAATCTGGCGCACCACAGAGGCGGAGAGTTTCTCGGGCTGGACTTTCTGAAACGGCATTTAGACGCCTTTGTGCTGTCAGGGCTTGAAAACAGAGGCTGGGGAGCCTCGCTCTAATTGGTCAAAACATATGACCACGCCCGGCGCAAGGCTGCAAGGCGCGCGCAATAAGTGCAAAAACAGTTCACGATCGTAGAAATAAAAGGTCAGTAATGTTGACTCTATTTGGAATTTTCATAAGTTAATATACGCGCTGCCACATTCAACAGTTCAAAGGAGGCCTCTATGTCGCTGCAACAGATCTTTGCCAGCCGGTCCTTACGGATGAAGGCTTCGGAAATTCGGGAACTGCTCAAGCTGTTGGATCGCCCGGGGCTGCTATCCTTTGCTGGCGGAATTCCTGATCCAGCACTGTTCCCGGCTGCGGAGTTTGCGCAAGCCTTTCAGCAGGCGCTGACGCCAGAGCATCAGGCACAGGCCCTGCAATATTCCGTCAGCGAAGGCTACATGCCGCTACGCGAGTGGATCCAGGTTGAGATGGCGCGCATCGGTGTGCCCTGCGAAGTGGACAATATCTTGATCACCTCCGGCTCGCAGCAGGCGCTCGACTATCTGGGCAAACTGTTTTTGTCCCCCGGGGACACGGCACTGGTAGGCTGGCCGACTTATCTGGGCGCACTGGCGGCATTCAACGCCTATGAGCCGCGTTATGATCAGCTGAACGCTGGTGGCAATCGAACGGCTGGCAGCTATGCGGAGGCGGCTCAAACGGCGGATAGCCAAGTGAAATTTGCCTATCTGTCGGCAGATTTTGCCAACCCCACCGGCGAAACCCTTGGGTTGCCGCAGCGCCAAGGGCTGTTGGATCTGGTCGAGGATCTCGACTGTGCCCTGATCGAAGATGGTGCCTATCAGGCGCTGCGATATGACGGCGAACCGGTTGCGCCAATTCTGGCTCTGGAGATCCAGCGACGCGGCAGTATCGAGGGCTGCCGGACGATATACTGCGGGTCCTTTTCAAAGACTCTGTCGCCGGGGCTGCGCGTGGGTTGGGTGGTGGCGGCCAAGCCGGTGATCGCCCAGATGGTTTTGATGAAGCAAGCAGCGGATCTGCATTCGGCGACGATCAACCAGATCGCAGTGCATCAGGTGGCGGAACACTGCTTTGATAGCCATGTCGCTAAGCTACGACGCGTGTATGGCGCGCGGCGGGATGCCATGTTGCAGGCCCTGCAGGATTTCATGCCAGCAGGTGTCAACTGGACCCGGCCAGAGGGTGGCATGTTTGTTTGGCTCACCCTTCCATATGGGCAGGATGGCGCGGAGCTTTTGGCACGGGCGCTGGAAAGTCAGAACATCGCCTTTGTGCCAGGGCAGGCGTTTTATGCCGAAGGGGGAAATGCCAATACTCTGCGGCTCAGCTTTTCGGTGCTGCCGGAGGCAGAAATCCGGGAAGGCATCCGCAGGTTGGGGATCTTGCTGCGCGAAGGTTAAGAGTGGCGCGACTTATTATCGTAGGTTTTTCTGGTATTCGCCCTTTGGTTGCGCGAAGCTCGTGCTACCATGCACCGTTGTTTGATCTGCCTGCCCCTGCTTCTGGGATGCTGCAGCGCCCAGATATCGCATTTCAGCGGTCAGCCCGCAGTGCGGGTCACGGTTGAGGGCAGTAGCTTTGACGTGCGTCTGCGTGGCAACCTCGCCGAAGCGACCCGCATCAATCCGCAATATGCCCCACGTCTTGGTCTGTTGCGGGCTAGGGCAGCGCGGGCAATGCAGGCGGCGAGTGGTTGCCAGGTGATGGGGGTACTTGGCGATCAGGCGGTGATGACGGGAATTCTGGACTGTTCTTCCGAAACCGATTGAATGCACAGGGTATCTACAAGATATAGTGGCCTTCTTGCGGCGTCTCGCTGGCATTAGCAGGTTGCAGCGTTGACTCCAGATCGCGGAACCTGCTGCACTCTTCCTTCAAAAGAATCACTCAGGGACGATCTTGCGCTTTTCCAAACTCAGGCTCAATGGCTTCAAAAGCTTTGTCGACCCGACCGATCTGATCATCGGTGACGGGCTGACAGGTGTGGTCGGGCCCAATGGCTGCGGCAAGTCCAACCTGCTGGAGGCACTGCGCTGGGTGATGGGAGAAACCCGTGCCAAGGCAATGCGCGGCGGCGGCATGGAGGATGTGATCTTTGCCGGTACCTCCTCGCGTTCAGCGCGTAACTTTGCAGAGGTTAACCTGCTGATCGATAATTCCGATCGCTTGGCGCCTTCTGGTTTTAACGAGGCGGATCAGCTTGAAATTGTGCGTCGCATCACGCGGGATGCCGGCAGCGCCTATAAATCCAATGGCAAGGACGTGCGTGCGCGCGATGTGCAGATGCTGTTTGCCGATGCGTCAACCGGGGCGCATTCGCCGGCCCTGGTGCGGCAGGGGCAGATTTCGGAACTGATCAACGCCAAGCCCAAGGCCCGCCGCCGCATTCTCGAAGAAGCGGCTGGCATTTCAGGACTGTATCAGCGACGTCACGAGGCTGAGCTGAAGCTGAAGAATACCGAACAGAACCTGCTGCGGGTTGATGATGTGGTGGAACAGCTGGGCGGCCAGCTAGGGCAGCTGGCACGTCAGGCCCGGCAGGCGCAGCGCTATCGCGATATTGGCGAAAAGCTACGTCTGGCCGAAGGAATGTTGCTATATCGTCGCTGGCGCGAGGCGGATGATGCCCGTCTTAGCGCCGAACAGGATTTGACCATCCGCGTTACACAGGCTGCCAAGGGCGAGGCCCTGTCGCGTGCGGCTGCTGCCAAACGCGCTGCAGCCGAAGAAGGTCTGCCGCCCCTGCGCGAAGAGCAGGCTATCGCGGCGGCTGTGTTGCAGCGCCTTGTGGTGCAACGCGATTCACTTGGCGATCAGGAAGCGCAGGCACGGCAGGCGATCGAACGTCTGGTCAGCCGGATCCAGCAATTGGGCAATGACATTGACCGTGAGGGTGGCCTGAACCGGGACGCGGGCGACACGATTGAACGGCTCGACTGGGAGCAAAAGGAACTGGCCAAGGCCAGCGATGGCCATGAGGACCGCCTGTCCGAGGCTGCGGAACTGGCGCGAGAAGCCGCCAAGATCCTGGAAAGCCGCGAAGATCACCTGACCCAGCTGAACGAAGATGTCGCCCGGCTGTCGGCACGCTATCAGTCGGCACAGCGTTTGGTGGAGGATTGTGGCCGGACGCTGGCGCGCGCCGAAACCGAAGGGGCCACTGCGCAGGCCGCGCAGGATCAGGCTGCCGAAGCGCTGGACGTCGCAGGTGAGACCTATGAGACCGCCTATGTGGCCGAAGAAGAGGCCCGCGAAGCCGTCGAGATGGCCGAAGAGGCTCTGGCTGCAGCAGATGAGGTCCGCACGGAAACGCAGTCTTTGGAATCCACCGCCCGCGCGCATCGCTCAGAGGCTGAGGGCGAGCTGGGTGCCATCCGGGCTGAGGCCACGGCACTGGCCAAACTGCTGGAACGCGACACTGCCGAAAGCGGACAGATCCTTGACGAGCTGAGCGTGGCGCCGGGTTATGAAAAGGCCCTTGGGGCGGCGCTGGCGGATGATCTGCGCGCGCCCCTGGCTGCGGTGGATGGCCCGACTGGCTGGGTTAGCTTGCCTGCATACAGTCGTGATGTCCCGCTGCCTGATGGGGTGGAGCCGCTGGCTAAACATGTTTCTGGACCAGATGCGCTGGCGCGACGTATTGGGCAGATCGGTTTGGTCGACAGCGACACGGCCCGCGCTCTACAGGCGGATCTGCAGCCGGGGCAGCGTTTGGTCACGCTCGAAGGGGACATCTGGCGCTGGGATGGCTACCGCGCCTGGGCTGAAGACGCGCCGAGTGCAGCCGCCTTGCGACTGGAACAGTTGAACCGGTTGGAGGCTCTTAAGCAGGAGCTGGAGCGACTGACGGCCAAGGCCGACGGGATGCGGTCGGCGCATGAGTTGCTGATGCGTCGCCTCGAAGAGGTGACACAGGCGGATCAGAACGCGCGTCAGGCGCGCCGGGTCGCAGACCAGCGCGTTGCAGATGCCGCCCGTGCGCTGAGCCGATCTGAGGCGGAGCGCAATCTTGCCGAGGGCAAGTTGGAAACACTTGGCATTGCGGTGGCCCGCCACAGCGAAGACGCGATGAATGCCCGCCTGCAGCTGAAAGAGGCGGAAACTGCACAGGCAGATCTTGGCGATCTGGATGCGGCGCGTGCCGCTGTCGAAGATATCAAACAGAACGTCGAGGCGGCGCGCATCACCATGCTGACGCATCGTTCCAGCCATGATGAGCTGCGCCGCGAGGGCGAAGCACGTACCAAACGCGCACAGCAAGTGACCAAAGAACTGTCCGGCTGGCGGCACCGGTTGGAGACGGCAGAACGCCGCATCGCCGAGCTGGCCGAACGGCGCGAAGCCTCGCAGGAGGAGCTGGAAGATGCCCATGCCGTGCCAGCCGAGATCGCTGAAAAACGCGAAGAACTGAACGAAGCGATCGAAGAATCCGAAGCGCGTAAAACGGGCGCCTCCGAGGCTTTGATCACGGCTGAAACCGCCCTGCGTGAGATGGTGCAGACCGAGCGCGATGCTGAACGTCTGGCATCGGAAGGGCGCGAGGCGCGGGCGCGTTCAGAAGCGCTGTGCGAGGCGGCACGCGAAACTGTGACTCATGCGGCAGAACGGATCAGCGAAGACCAGGACTGCACGCCACAGGCGCTGCTGGCGCAGCTTGATGTGATGCCCGAAGACATGCCCGGTGCCGAAGAGCTGGAGGCCGAAGTCAACCGCCATAAACGCCAGCGCGATGCCCTGGGTGCAGTGAACCTGCGCGCCGAGGAAGATGCCCGCGAGATCCAGACTGAGCATGATGAATTGGTTTCGGAAAAATCCGATCTGGAAGAAGCGATCAAGACCCTGCGCAGTGGCATTGCCAGCCTCAACCGCGAAGGGCGCGAGCGGCTGTTGACGGCCTTTGAGGAGGTGAACGCCAGCTTTGCCAATCTGTTCACCCATCTGTTCGGCGGCGGCGAGGCCAATCTGGTGATGGTCGAAAGCGACGACCCGCTTGATGCGGGGCTAGAGATCATGTGTCAGCCTCCGGGGAAGAAACTCTCGACGCTGTCGTTGCTTTCAGGCGGCGAACAGACCCTGACCGCCATGGCGCTGATCTTTGCTGTGTTTTTGTCCAACCCGGCGCCGATCTGTGTGCTCGACGAGGTGGACGCGCCGCTGGATGATGCCAATGTGACCCGGTTCTGCGATCTGCTGGACGAGATGTGCCGCCAGACCGACACGCGTTTCCTGATCATCACTCACCATGCGGTGACCATGGCGCGGATGGATCGCCTCTTTGGGGTAACGATGCAGGAAAAAGGGGTTAGCCAGCTGGTATCAGTCGATCTGAAGAAGGCAGAGGCCCTTGTCGCCTAGGCCAAAATCACGCAAGATTTACAAATGAAACACACCCCTTGGCTCGTACTTCAGGGGGCATGAAGAAAAAAACGGCCGCTTGCACAACGAGGCTGAAGGCCTGTACTGAGATAGCCAAAATTTGGCCCGCGATACCAAAATTGATTGGAGGAACATATGAAATTCACAAAACACATTGCAGTTGCAGCCTTGCTTGTTACCAGCCCGGTAGTGGCCCAGGCGCAGAATGTCGTGGCAAAAAGTGCTAGCAGCCTGGAACGCTATTTTCAGAACGAAGGTGCGGAAGTTGACGCGACGGTGGACAACGTCGGGGATCCGAAACTGGACGTCACCTATTACGGCAATGAATTCTCGGTCTATTACTATGGCTGCGATGACAACAGAAACTGCGACGCGGTTCAGTTCTTTTCTGGCTACAAAACCGATGGCAGCGTGCGCCTGTCCAAGATCAACACCTGGAACGCTGAAAACCGCTACGCTCGGGCTTATGTCTCTGACAGTGGCTCTGCGCGAATCGAAATGGACATCTACCTAGGAGATGACGGGGTGAGCGCGGATGATTTCGCAGCCATGGTCAGCCTCTGGTCACGCTCGATGAGCGAATTTGAAGACCTCATCGACTGGTAAATAAGACGACAGGCTGGACTTGGCCTGGGTCACTCAGTTGTGACAGCCAGGCTGGTCAATTCGGTCTAGGATCGGGGCATGAAATCTCTCATGCCCCTTTTTTGTTGTCTCGCCAATTTCATACTGTCGTCGGCGGCTTTGGCAGCTGACAGGGACGCTGGCAGGGACACTAATTGGCCGCTTCGCCCCGGCGATGTCCCGTTCGATCACAGTGAACTGGCGGAGCTGCCGGGACAGTCGTTTGTGTTTTATGACGATGGCGAGGCCCATTTCGCCCTGGGCGGGGCCTATGCCTACACCTATTCTGTCGCCAATGGTGGCGGCACTGCCTGGGGGAGCTACCACATCGCAGCGGATGGATCGGTCTGTGTGGACTATGCCAATGGCCTGGCGCGCTGTGATCTCTATGTTCACAGCGGTGCACGCATCGTCTTGATTACATCCGATGGAGAGCGCTACCCGGTCCGATAGCAGCTTGTCCCGGGCATTGCAGGGCAGGGGTCAGAGCCGTTTTAGCAGGGCCGGGGTCGGCCAGGCATCTGCCGGCAGACCCAGACGCTGCTGTTCGCTCTGGATGGCCTGACGGGTCTTGGCCCCGAGAATACCATCCACCTTGCCAACATCATGGCCGCGCGCTTGAAGTTTTTTCTGCAGCTGTTTCATCTGTGAACTGGTCAGCCCCTGATCTGGCGATCCTGCGTCATAGATTGCGCCGCTTTCCAGGCGGTTGGCAAAATAGGCAGCGGTCAGCACGTAGGTAAAGCTTTGGTTCCATTCGAAATAGACGTCGAAATTGGGGTAGGCGAGAAAGGCCGGCCCCTTGTGTCCCTGCGGCAGCAGAAGGGATGCCTGCAAGCCAGGCGCCGCCAATGCGCCATCCTTGGCGCGCACACCAAGGCGCTGCCATTCCTTGGCCGCAAGCTTGCTGCCGGTGCCGGTTTGGGACAGATCCAAACCTTTGGGGATCGTCACTTCCTGCAGCCAGGGTTGCCCCGCCTGCCAGCCCAGATGAGACAGCATCTTGCCGCCTGACATCAGCGCATCCGGGGCTGAGGTCTTGAGGCTGACATGGCCATCGCCATCAGCATCGACGCCATTGTCAAGAATATCGCGCGGCAACATCTGCACCATGCCGATTTCCCCGGCCCAGGCTCCGGTGGTGCGGGCAGGGTCGAAATTGCCCCGCTTATACAGTTCAAGTGCTGCAAAAATCTGTGGTCGGAACAGTTCGGGGCGGCGGCAATCATGGGCCAGGGTGATCAGCGCGTTGCGGGTGTTGAAATCCCCCTGAAAGCTGCCGTAGTCGGTCTCAAAGGCCCAAAAGGCCAGAAGCACGCCGCGATTGATGCCATAGGTGGCCTCGATACGGCGGAAGGTGCTGTCGTATTTTTTGGCCATTGCGCGGCCACGGTCGATGCGGCTTTGCGAAATCAGGCGGCGGGAGAACTCGATGAAGGGTTTCTGGAACACGCCTTGGGCGCGGTCTGCTTTCAGCACCTTAGGGTCCTGCCGCGCGCCTTTGAAAAATCCATTGACGGTGGCGGTGTCATAGCCCGCTGTCACCGCCTCCTGTTTGAGAGACTGCACAAAGCTCGTGAATTTGCCGCCGCACTGAGAAAATCCGGCAACCGGCATCAAACAGGCAATGAGGGCAAGGGGCAATATGCGCATGGGGACAGTCCTATTCAGGTGGCTTGTCCCTGTATGTGCTAAAAGATGAGTGCAAAAGCAACCACTAGCACCAGCCCAAGTGCCCAGGCCTGCCAGAGCACCTCGGTGCAGCGCAGAATTGCCGGGCCGGTTATGCTTTTGGTGCCAGCCGCATTGACCCAGGGAAACTCGCGCATCTCGCCATCGTAGGATCGGGGCCCTGCCAGTGACAGGCCAAGCGCCCGCGCCATGGCAGCCTCTGGCCAACCGGCATTCGGCGAGCGGTGCAGGCGGGCATCGCGGCGAATGGCGGGCCAGTCACGCAGACAGCCCCCGGCCAGCGCCACCAGCAGGCCGGTCAGTCGGGCGGGGATCAGGTTGACCAGATCGTCCAGCCGGGCAGTGGCCCAGCCGAAATCCTCATACCGATCATTGCGATAGCCGATCATACTGTCACCGGTATTGATCAGCTTGTAGGCGATAATTCCCGGCAGCCCTGCGACCAGAAACCAAAACGCAGGTGCGATCACCCCATCCGACATATTCTCGGAGCCGCTTTCGATGGCCGATCGTGCCACCTGCGGACCAGTCATTGTCTCGGTGTCACGGCTGACAATCATTGCCACAGCACGTCGCCCGTCCTGCAGGCCGCGCGCCAGACCCGTCGCGACAGCGCGCAAATGCTCGACCAGCGAACGTTGCGCCAGCAACACCGCCGCGACCAGACATTCGACAATGGGGCCAAAGAGCGACAAGACCCAACCGGCCGCCAGCCCTACAAGAACCAACGCAAAAATAGCCAAAGACCCTTTGACACGCTTGCCGGTGCCTTGGTTCAGCCGTTTATCCAACCAGGACACCACTTTGCCCATGAGCACTGCCGGGTGTGTTACGCGCGCCCATAGCCAGTCCGGCTCACCCAGAAGAGCATCGAGCAGCAGTGCAAAGACGAGGACCCAGGCCAGATTCATAGCGTTGCCTCCAGCCGCTCCCAGCCGTTTTCCGGTGGCAGGCCAAGACGCAGAAAGTTTTCGGAATAGGGGAAGATACGGCTCCAGATATGGGCGTGGGCCAGCCGGTCCTGCCAGGCTGCGGCATCGCTAACCTCATAGAGCCGGAACAGATCACTGCCGCCGACCAGACGGGCGCCACGGGCAGCGGCCAGTTGATCAAGGCGTTTGGTGTCCTGTGCCAGCGACTGCCGGGTTGCGTCGGCCCATTCATGGTCCTGCAAGGCCTGAATACCGGTCTTCAGGGCAGGGCCGGATACGGCCCAGGGCCCCTGCAAATTGGCCAGCTGTTGTATCAATGCGGGATCGCCAATGGCAAAGCCCAGCCGCAGGCCAGCAAGACCCCAGAATTTGCCAAAGCTCTTCAGGATGATGGTGCCGGGACGAGTGGCCAGATTGATATGGCTTTGGTCCGGGCAGACATCGCAGAAGCTTTCGTCGATCACGGTAAGCGGCGCGACCAGCTCTTCTGCCCGCCACAGGCGGCCATCCGGATTGTTGGGGTGTACGGCGACGCGGGCTTCGGCGGGCTCTCCTTCGGCGATGGCCCAGCCGTGGTTGGCAAAGGCAGCGGCATGTTCGTTGTAGGTTGGTGTCTCGATCTTGACCCAGCGCGGGGCGGCGAGGCCCGGCACCTGGGCAATCAGCGCCGAAGCACCCGGCGCTGGCAGCACAGCCGCCTGATCGGGAATGTTCCAGAACTGCCTTGCGGCAATCTGCAGATCATCAAAGGCGGCACTATCGGGCAGCGCAGTCCAATCATTCGGCGTGAAATCCGGCAGTGGGTAGGGCCGCGGGTTGATCCCGGTCGACAGATCAATCCAATTGCAGCGACTGCCGCCATAGCGCTGGATGGCGGCGCTCAGATTGCCGCCATGATCCCGCACCGTGGCCCCGGTTTCGACTGGGTAATCTGAAACTCTTGCCGACATGAGCTGGCCCTGACCTGCTGACACTTACTGCGCGTTGCGCCCTGTATCCTTTGCGTATGGAACAGTGGAGCGTATAAGGCAAGTATGCTTCACAATCTATGGGGGCAAATTGTTAACAGGCGCCGCAGCGGCAGTTTGTGGGCGATACCTAGTCGCGCCGGTGCGCCTCCTGCCAGTTGATGTCCGGGTTCACGGGTATGATCCGGTTGGGGTTAATCGTCGCGTGGCTGTAGTGATAGTGGCGGACGATATGCTGCATGCCGACGGTCTCGGAAACGCCGGGATGCTGGTACAGCTCACGGCAATAGGCCCAGAGGTTAGGGTAGTCCGCGATCCGCTTAAAGTTGCATTTAAAGTGTAGGTGATAGACCGGATCAAACCGGGCCAACGTGGTGAAAAGCCGCCAGTCGGCCTCGGTTAGGCGGTCGCCCAGCAGGTAGCGATGCTGCGACAGCAAATCTTCCAGCCAGTCAAGGGATTCAAAAAGTGGGGCAACTGCTGCGTCATAGGCGGCCTGGCTGGTGGCAAAGCCGCATTTGTAGACGCCATTGTTAACGGTGTCATAGATGCGCGCATTGACGGCCTCGATGGGTTCACGCAGCTCTTCCGGCCAAAAATCCAGGGTGTTGCCGGTTAACCCGTCAAAAGCGGAGTTGAACATCCGGATAATATCGGCGCTTTCATTGGAGACGATGGTCTCGCCCTGTTTGTCCCAGAGAATAGGCACGGTGACACGGCCCGTATAGTTCGGGTCGGCGCGGGTATAGATCTGATGGGCAAAGACGCTGTCAAAAAGGTGATCGCCGGTAGCGCCATGGTCGTCTTTTTCAAAGGTCCAACCATGGTCCAGCATATCGGGATGCACCACAGAGACAGAGATATGATCTTCGAGATTCTTCAGCTTGCGAAAGATCAGCGTGCGATGCGCCCAGGGACAGGCCAGCGAAACATAAAGATGGTAGCGCCCACTTTCGGCTGCAAAGCCACCGCGCCCTGTAGGGCCGGGGCTGCCGTCTGCTGTCAGCCAGTTGCGAAACTGTGCTTCGGAGCGCTTGAAGGCGCCGCCGGTGGATTTGGTATCATACCACTGATCTTGCCAGATCCCATCAACCAGTAGTCCCATCTCACTTTGCTCCTTACGCTGTCGTTTTGGCTGAAAAACAAGCTAGGCGGCGCCGGTCGCCGGTCCTACCCCCGCCGCCGCGCAGCCGCTCTGCGCGGGTGCACATCACAAGCTGGTGCCCTCTCCATTTGGTCGCAGCCTGTTTCAAAATGTTCACTTGATTTTATCTATTTGTCGGTCACCTTTAGGAGGTGGCCGCAAGGTCATGCCTGGATGCGAATCTCTTCGCGCACTCGTTTGCCAAAAAAGGCCACTGCCATGACCACCTATGTGCCAAAAGCTGTTCAAGAGGCCCTGGATGCCGCGCGTGTTTCCGGCCTGAAAAAGAAAAGCCGCCTGCGGGTGGCTGCGGATGGGGAGTTTTTCCGGGTTCTGCGGACTTGGAAAACCGGGTTTTCTGTCGAAGAGGAGACTGCGCCGCAACTGCGTGGTCTGGTAGATCTTTACGATGGGGCGCGGCACCTGTCGCAGTGTCTGATCGTCGCCTCCGAGGCCGAAGGCGGCGAGATGCGCTATGAGTTCAAGCGCGCCACACCTGCCGCCGAAACGGCCCCGCTTGATTTCTACCGCGCGCCGGATGCGCCGGTTGGCCTGCTGGGTAATGACGGTGCCGAGGGTCGTCTTTGATGCCTGGCCTTTTGCACCAGATGCCCAGCTTTAGGGTCTGATTTCCACCACGGTTCCCAGCTCGACCAATTCCCAGAGCACGTCCATCTCTGCATCGCTGATGGCGATGCAGCCTGCGGTCCAGTCGCCGGGCAGGATGAGAACCCCGCCCAGGGTATTGGGCTGCCCATGGATGAAGATATCGCCGCCTGGACTGACACCGGCCGCGGCGGCAAGTGTTTTGTGCTCTGCATGAGGGTAGTCCAGGCCAAGCGACAGGTGGTAGCTGCTTTGCTCATTGCGCCGGTTGACTTTGAACAGCCCTTCCGGGGTTTTGCCGTCGCCCTCCTGAAATTTGTCCCCGCGTGGTTCAAAGCCAAGCGCGATATTGTACTCCAATACCGTTTCCCCTTGTCGGCTTGCGGTCAGGCGGCGGGCGGATTTCTCGATCAGGATGCGATCCACCCGATCCGCGGCAGCCGCCAGATCAGGTGGGGCGGGCTGGGGGCCGTAGCTCTGCCATATTCCCCAGCCAAGGGCTGCAATTAGACAGAGTGCAACCAGTTTGAAAAGGCGCTTGAGCATGCGCTATTGCAGATCTTCAAATGCCTTGGCCAGACGCTCGCCTGCTTCGATGATACGACTGCGCTGAGTGCCCATGTTGAACCGCAAAAAGCTTTCGCCGCCGGTGCCAAAGGTGGTGCCGTGGTTGGCCGCAATACCTGCGCCCTGTTCCACACGGTTGGTGAATTCCTCGCGGCTCATACCGGTGCCGGAGAAATCGACCCAAGACAGGTAGGTCGCCTGCAGTTTCATCGAATTTAGACCGGGAATATCGGCGATCGCCGCGTCAAAAGCCTGACGGTTGCCGTCAATATAGCTGACCAGCGCGTCGGCCCATTCGGCCCCTTCCGGGGAATAGGCCGCTGCAGTAGCCAGCTGCCCCGCTGAGTTGGGTGACAGTGCCAGCGCCAGCATGCGGCGGCGGAACTGCTCGCGCAGATGCGGGTCAGGAATGATCACCTGACCTGTGTGCAGCCCTGCAAAGTTGAAGGTCTTGGACGGCGCGGTGAGCATCAACAGCCGGTCGGTGATCTCAGGCACGGCGTTCTGCATCGCAATATGCGTCGCTCCATCAAATACCAGATCATGGTGGATCTCATCCGACAGCAGGACCAGGTCATGGCGTCTAGCAAAATCGGCCACCGCCTGCAATTCGTCCTGGGTCCAGACCCGCCCACCAGGGTTATGCGGCGAACAGAGGATGACCATCTTTTCCTTGCCGGTCATCTGCGCGTCATAGGCCGCCATGTCCATCTCGTAACGACCGTCACGATTGATCATCTCGCATTCGACGACATCGCGCCCGGCATTGTTAATGACCTTAGCAAAGGCATGATAGACTGGTGTGAACAGCACAATGCCATCGCCGGGCTGGGTAAAGGTGTCGAGACACATGCCGACACCATTCACGAGGCCTGTGGTGGTGAAAATCGCATCCGCCTCGACCTGCCAGCCATGGCGGTTCTGCATCCACCAGCGGATCGCATCCTTGTAGGGCGTGTCACAATTGACATAGCCATAGATGCCATGATCCGCCATCTCGCGCATTTTGTTGCTGACAGCCGGGGGCACGGCGAAATCCATGTCGGCCACCCACATTGACAACCCATCATCCGGCGAGACGCCATAGAGGCCCTCCATATTGTCCCATTTCACGCTGTGGGTGCCGCGACGGTCGATGATGCTGTCAAAATCCATAAGGAAAACTCCGCTTGTTTGCCAGCGAAGCTAGCGGGAATTGCGCCATGTGCAAGAGGATCCGTAACGGGGTGTTCAACTGCGCGTGAGGTCGCGGAGTTCCTGGGCGAAAACAGACCGGAAAGCCACGCGCGGGACGCGATGTCACGGGGGCGTTGCAGTGGCAGGGGCAATGTCCTAAATCAGGCCCATGAAACACCCGATCCTGATCCATCCCGATCCCCGCCTGAAAAAGGCCTGTGCGCCGCTTGCCGATGTCTCTGATGAGCTGCGCGTATTGGCCGATGACATGCTGGAAACCATGTATACGGCGCCCGGTATTGGCCTGGCGGCACCCCAGATCGGTATTCTGGACCGTCTGATCGTGCTGGATTGCGAAAAGGAAGAAGGCACAGCTGGCAGGCCGCTGGTTATGTTCAACCCCGAAATCATCGCCACCTCGGACGAAACCAACGTCTACGAGGAAGGCTGCCTGTCGATCCCGGACCAATACGCCGAAGTCACCCGCCCAAGGGATGTCGAGGTCGAATGGATGGATCGCGATGGCAACCCGCAGCGCGAGACCTTTGATGGGCTTTGGGCCACCTGTGTTCAGCACGAGATAGACCATCTCGATGGCAAGCTGTTTATCGACTACCTCAAGCCACTGAAACGTCAGATGATCACCCGCAAGATGCAAAAGCTCAAACGTGAGCGGGCGCGGGGCTGACGGGTATGGCGCTGCTGCCGATCCTGCACTGGCCCGAGGCCGCGCTGTCCACACCCTGTGCCCCGGTCGGGGAGGAGGACCTGAGTGCGCTGATCGCCGATATGTTTGAAACCATGTATGCCGCCCCCGGACGGGGGCTGGCGGCGCCGCAGGTTGGGGTGTTGAAACGCCTTTTCGTGATGGACGCCACCTGGAAGGAGGGGGCGGGAAAGCCTCTGGCGATGATCAATCCCGAAATACTGTCCTTTGGCCCGGTAGAAGAACTCGGCGACGAGGGTTGTCTTTCGATCCCCGGCGTTGTGACCCCGGTGCTGCGCCCTTCGACTGTGGAGCTGCGCTGGCAAGACCAGCATGGCGCACAACAGCAGGGGGAGTTTGACGGTTTTGCCGCCCGCTGTATCCAGCATGAATATGACCATCTCGAAGGCCTTGTGACCTTTGACCGGCTGGCAGCGGCAGACCGCGCCCGCGCCGAGGCCGAATTCGCCCGTTTTCAGGAGACTGCCCCATGACTGCACGTATCTGTCTGCCCTGGCCCGACAAACGCCTGCGCACTGCTGCCGCTGAGGTGAGCGAAATCACCGACGAGATTCGCCAGATCTGGACCGATATGATCGATACGATGGAGGCAATGCCCGGTGTGGGCCTTGGCGCCAATCAGATTGGCGTGATGCTCCGTCTCGCGGTGGTGGATGGCTCCAAAGAGCGCGGTCGCGCTGTGCGCATGGCCAACCCCGAAGTGCTGCATGCCTCGACTCAGCTGCGCGAACACGAAGAGGCCAGCCCGAACCTGCCTGGTGTTTCGGCCAAGATCAAACGCCCGCGTGCGGTCACCGTGCGCTACATGGATGAGACCGGGGAGATCACCGAGCGTGATTTTGTTGGTATCGAGGCCACAAGCGTACAGCACCAGATCGACCACTTGAACGGCAAGCTCTATTTTGACCACTTGAGCAAGGTGAAGCGCGATATGCTGATCAAGAAATCCAAGAAACTGAACGGCTAAGGCTGGGAGACACACTATGCGCGTCATCTTCATGGGAACGCCGGACTTCTCGGTGCCGGTACTGGATGCGCTGGTGACAGCGGGCCACGAGATTGCAGCGGTCTATTGCCAGCCGCCGCGTCCGGCAGGCCGCGGCAAGAAAGATCGCCCGACACCCGTACACGCCCGAGCGTTGGAACTGGGGTTGGAGGTGCGTCACCCGGTGTCGCTGAAAGGCGCGGCGGAACAGGTGGAGTTTGCAGCACTTGGTGCAGATGTCGCCGTGGTTGTCGCCTATGGGCTGATCCTGCCGCAGGCAGTTCTGGATGCCCCTGCCAAAGGCTGTTTGAATATTCACGCAAGCCTTCTGCCGCGCTGGCGTGGGGCCGCCCCGATCCATCGCGCCATCATGGCGGGCGATGAGCAGACTGGCATTTGCATCATGCAGATGGAGGCAGGGCTGGACACCGGCCCGGTACTGCTGCGCGAAGCCACGCCCATTGGCGAGGAAGAAACCACCAGTGCGCTGCATGACCGCCTGTCAGAAATGGGTGCCTCGCTGATTGTCACCGCCCTGCGCCATCTCGACGGGCTGGCGCCGGGTCCGCAGCCCGAAGAGGGGGTGACCTATGCCGCCAAAATTGACAAGGGCGAGGCGCAGATCGACTGGGCCAAGACGGCCGAGGAGGTGGATCGCAAGATCCGGGGCCTGTCACCCTTTCCCGGTGCCTGGGTCGAAATTGACGGTCAGCGGGTGAAACTACTGGCCTCACGTCTGGCCACCGGCGGGGACTCTGGGCAGGGCAATCCGGGGCAGGTGCTGGATGGCGACCGCCTGGTTGTTGCCTGCGGCACGGGGGCGGTGGAGCTGTTGCGCTTGCAACGCGCAGGCAAAGGCGCGCAGGATCGTGAGATCTTTGTGCGGGGGTTCCCGCTCGCGACTGGGCAACAGCTGTAGCAGGAGAGCCGGGATGTTTCTGACCCTGATGGGCACCGTGGTGATCGCCGGGATAACTGGCTACGCCTCTGAAAAGAGCGGCTTCACCCATAATGGCTATCTGCCTTCGATCATTATCTGTGTTGGCGGTGCCTTTCTGTTTTATTTTGTCCGCATCATGTTTGGGGTGGGCTTTGGCGCGCCGGGGCTGAATGCTATCGTGTCGTCAATCGGCGCGCTGGTCATCGTGCCGTTTCATTGGCGACGTTAGCGGAGATCTTCATGAACATTGTATTTCTGATCATTATTGGTGCAGCCGCAGGGTTTCTGGCGACGCGTCTGATGCGCATCGAGGCGGATATCATCACCACTGTGGTGATCGGCATCGCAGGCGCGCTGATTGGCGGGCTGGTCTTGCGCACGTTGCTTGCGGTGATGGGCATGATGGCGGGGCTGGTCGGTGCGGTTCTTGGCGCGCTGGCGCTGATCTGGCTGTGGCAGACCTATATCAAACGCTGACCACGACTTCTGTTCAGTAGGGGGGCAAGGCCGCAGGCCAGCGGCGGTCAACTGCGTGGCGGGCGACTTTTGTAGACTGGCAGATGCCAGCCAAATGCGATGGAGCCTGCCCGCAATACCCAGCAGACCCCGGCACAAAGGATCAGTGCTAACCCTGTAGGCACACCAATAGAGACGGCGGCAACAGCCGAGATCGCGCCACTCATAGCGCAGGTGATGTAGAGCTCACCTTGTTTCAACACCAGAGGCACTTCACCGACCACCACGTCACGCATCAATCCGCCAAGACTGCCGGTCGCCATCCCCATCAGCACCACAATAACCGCCGGTTTATCGAGCGCCATGGCAGCGCCTGTGCCCGCTGAAACCGCAATCGCCAGTGCAAAACTATCGAGCCAGATCACCCAGCGCAGCCGACTTTCAACTAGATGTGCGGTGAAGAACACCACAACGGCAGCCCCTGCGGCCAGCAGGACCGAATTGGGGTCAGCGACCCAAAAGACCTCGTCCCGATTGAGCAGAAGATCGCGCACCGTGCCACCGCCAACTGCCGTGAGGCAGGACACGAAGGCAAAGCCGACGATATCCAGCTGAGCCCGACTGGCGACCAATGCACCTGTCAGCGCAAAGACCAGAACCGAGGCATAGTCGAGCAGGGTGAGAAAGGTCATGCCTGAATGCCCTCGGATCTGTATCGGACCCTCATGCCTTTGACTGACCTTTCTTGAACGGGGCCATGCCGGCCCGGGCCAGCTCATCCGCGCGTTCGTTTTCAGGATGGCCTGCGTGGCCCTTGACCCATTCCCAGGTGACCTGATGGCGGCGCTGGGCTTCGTCCAGGCGCTGCCAAAGTTCGGCATTCTTGACGGGCTTTTTCGCGGCGTTTTTCCAGCCGTTCTTTTTCCAGCCGTGAATCCAGCCGGTAATGCCGTTCTTGACGTAGTTGCTATCGGTGACGACGGTCAGGGCAGAGGGACGGGCGAGGCTTTCCAGTGCGTTGATTGCCGCCAGCAGTTCCATCCGGTTGTTGGTGGTATTGGCCTCGCCGCCCTGCAACTCCTTTTCCTTGACCACGGTGTCGCCATCCATGGCCTGCAGCAGGGCACCCCAGCCGCCGGGGCCGGGATTGCCGGAGCAGGCGCCATCGGTGTAGGCATAGAGATCAGGCATGTGTCGCCACCGAGATCCAGGGGGCAATCTGGCCATCCAGGCCTTCGCTGCTACCATGGGTAGAGTTCAGCACGGTAAAGCCTTCGCGCGCGAGCAGGTCGTTCAATTCATCTTCCTCGTAGTAGGTATACAGCCGCCCCAATGTGTCGCGGGCCTCGCCTTTACCGGTCTTGAGCGCAATGTAAAAGGCACCACCGGGTTTGAGTGCCTGTTTTATCGCGGCAAGATGGCTGGAAAAGGCGCTGCGCGGGGCGTGCAGCAGGCAGAAATTGGCCCAGATGCCATCATAGATGAATCGCGCCTTCAGGTCTTCGAACTGCGCCAGCCGTGCTGCGACACCTGTCTGCTGATTTGCCAGAGCAACCATTTCGGCAGAAGCATCGGTCGCCTCCGCCAAAAGACCTGCCTTGGCCATAACTGCGGCCGAGGTGCCGGGGCCGCACCCAAGATCCAGAACCCGCCCGCCTGCGGGACAAGCGGTGATGAATTCCAGCAGCCGGGGATCATTGCTGAGATAGCTTTGGTTCTTTTGCGCATAATCTGCGGCATGGGCATCATAGATGCGAAGGGTTTCGGCGTCGCTCATTCGGGGGCCTTGCTCGTCAGGGGGAAAGTCGGGGAAAGAGGGGGTGCACAGCTGCGCAAACGCTAGGCGCGTTCAACAGCCAGTCGGGCAGCAAGGGCGGCAAAGATACTGGCAAAGCCGCGATTGAGCCATTTCAAAACCGTCTCGGAGCCCAGCACAAACTGACGGGCCTGCGCTGCAAAAAAACCGTAGAGCACAAAGACGCCAAAGGTCAGCGCCATGAAGACACCGCCAAGGGAGGCCATCTCAAGCGTTGCGGTTTCCGGATTACCTGACAGGAAAGGCGGCAACAGGGCCAGGAAAAACACGGATAGTTTTGGATTGAGAATATTGATTAGCGCGCCTCGTTGGGCAATGCGCCACGGCGACTGGGATCTAGTCTGAGAAGACACCGCCAAAGCGCCACCGGACCGGAGCGCCTGCCAAGCGAGGTAGAGCAGATAGAGAACCCCGAGGGTTTTGACGATCTGAAACAGCAATGCAGAACTGTGCAACAGGGCGGCCAGCCCAAGGGTGGCCGCCATCAGATGCGGCAGGATCCCGAAGGTGCAGCCCAAGGCGGCCCAGACAGCGGCGCGACTGCCCTGACCAAGACCCAGCGCCAGAGTGTAAAGAACCCCGGTGCCGGGGGCTAAAACCACCACGATAGCCGTGATCAGGAACTGCAGAGTTATCATGGGTCGCGCCTTCCGCCTATGGATCGAGAGCTTGATTTTGCTCAGCCTAGGGGGAAGGAGGGCGGCGGTAAACAGTCAGTTTCCAGCCAATTTCAGTGCAGATCTCTGAGAGACTGGACAGTGGATTGATGACTATTGCGCTGCTTGACGCAGCACGCGCGGCACTTTGAACTCGACCCGCTCGACAGCGGTTTCAACCACTTCGACGGTGACTTCATAGCGGGCGCGAAAGGCGTCGATCACCTCGTTCACCAGCAGTTCTGGTGCCGAAGCCCCCGCGGTAATGGCAATGCTCGAAATACCGTCGAGGGCGCGCCAGTCGATGTTTTCGGCACGCTGCACCAATTGCGCGTATTTACAGCCTGCTTTGGAGCCGACCTCTACCAGCCGACGCGAGTTGGAGGAGTTGGGTGCCCCCACCACCAGCATCGCATCCGATTTCGGGGCGACTGCCTTGACCGCTTCCTGGCGGTTGGTGGTGGCATAGCAGATGTCTTCCTTGTGCGGGCCGACTATGGCGGGAAAGCGGGCCTCGAGGGCTGCTACTATCCCTTTGGTGTCATCCACCGACAGGGTCGTCTGGGTGACATAGGCCAGCTGGGCTGGGTCGCGCACGGTGACATGGGCGACATCCTCGGGGGTTTCCACCAGGATGACTTCGCCTTCGGGTAGTTGGCCCATGGTGCCGACGGTTTCGGGATGTCCCTTGTGGCCGATCATGATCATCTGGAGGCCGTTTTCCGCGTGACGCTGGGCTTCGATATGGACCTTGCTGACCAGCGGGCAGGTGGCATCGACATAGACCATCTGACGGGCCTCTGCGGCGGCAGGCACCGATTTCGGCACACCATGGGCGGAAAAGATCACCGGGCGGTCTTCGGGGCATTCGTCCAGCTCTTCGACAAAGATGGCGCCTTTGTCGCGCAGCCCGTCCACCACATATTTATTGTGCACGATTTCGTGGCGCACATAGACCGGTGCCCCCCATTTCTCCAGCGCCAGCTCGACGATCTTGATAGCGCGATCAACACCGGCGCAAAAGCCACGCGGTGCGGCCAGATATAGGGTCAGGGCAGGTTTGGTCATAGCGGGCGTCTCCTTGCGTGAAGATCTAAGGCTTTCCTGGTTCAAGGTCCAGACTGCGACGTAGGGCGGCACTGCAAATACGATCATGGTTGCCCAGGATCTGAGGCCAGAATGGCCCCGAGTGCAGAGTAGGTTTCCGGGTACTTCGAATATTTCCTAGCGGGCCGCTGAAATATGTCGGCAAAACAGGGAATGTTAACCCGTTGTGCGCATTCTCTCGACACCTTGAGGTTGTTGCGCGCGTTTTGCGTCATGGCAGAGGGTCGTGGTTCGCACGGTGTTAGGCTGTGCGGATCTCGTTTTCGTTGAGTGGCACGGCGGCCCGTATTTAGAGGTCGCAAAAGTTTTTTAGGAGGTCACGTGTCTGAAGCAAAGGTTCACAGTGAACAGGCCGCGTCCGAAAAGCAGGAACGCGTCGTGTTGCAGCAACATACCGCCCTGATGGATCGGCGGTTCCGAACGGTACGCACCACCTCCAATCTTGTGGTTCTCCTTGGGATCTTCTGGATCATTTTTGGTGTTTCATTCCAAGAACCTGTGGTGGTGGCGATTGCCTCCATTGCTGTCGTTGGTTCCACCACGGCCAGTTTCCTGATCCGGACCAAATACAAAATGGTGGCGCGGCTGACATGGTTCGGTACCGGCTTGATGTCAGTGATCGGCGCAGTGTTTACGATCCATCCCGCCAGCAATGTGGAACTGCTGTTTGCGGCCCTTCTCGGGGGGCCGTTCATGACCTTTTCCATGCGACGAGAAAGGTCAGTGATTCTTGCCTTGCTTGCCAGCATTCTGCTGAGCTGGCTGATGTATCGATACCTGGGCCATGACTTCTTTGGCCCACCAATACTGGGCATGGAATTCGGACAGGCCTATCTGTCCGGTGGTGTGCTTTTGACCACCTTTGCGATTATCATCTTTGAAACCATGGCCTTTGGCCAACTGGCCGACAACTACAGCGATGATCTGGTTCGGGCGCATCAGGATGAACAAAAGGCAAATCGAGCCAAAAGCGAATTCCTCGCCGCCATGAGCCATGAAATCCGGACCCCGATGAATGGGGTGATCGGCATGGTCGAAATCCTGGAAAACACCGAGCTCACGCCGGAGCAGCGCCGTATCCTGCATACAATCCGCGAATCTTCCACCTCACTTTTGTGGATCATTGACGATATTCTGGATGTGTCAAAGATCGAAGCGGGCAAGATGGAGCTAGTACAGGCCCCGATGCGGCCGCTTTCAGTAATCGAGAGCGCCTTGGCCACGCTGCGACCACATGCAAGCCAGCTTCAGGTGAGTCTTGCCCTGTCAGTGCAGCCCGATTTGCCTGATACGATGACTGGCGATGCGGGCCGGTTGCGGCAAATTCTGCTAAATCTGCTGGGGAATGCCATCAAATTTTCCGAGCCGATGCCAAATGAAGACCCTGGCCGTGTCAGTCTTCGGGTTCATATGAATGAGCCGGGCTGGGTCGAGTTTTTGGTGCAGGACAATGGTATTGGTATCGAAAAAGACGTGCAGGAAGTCATTTTTTCGCCGTTTGAACGATCCGGCGTGGTGACCAAGCGGATGATTCAGGGCAATGGGCTGGGGTTGACGATCGTTCGGCAGCTGGTGACCACAATGGGTGGTGACATTTCTGTCGAGAGCACCGTTGGTGAGGGCTCGCTGTTTTCTGTGCGTCTGCCCATTGTGGATCCGTCAGGGCCGATCAAGGTGCCAAAACTTGCGGGAACTAAAGTGGTCGCACTGATGCCCCAGTCGGGGGAATGCTGTACCTGGCCAAGCTATGTTATGGCGGCAGATTGCGACCTTAAATGGGTTTCTAACCGGGATGAGTTCATGTCTCTGGCACGTCAGGCCGGCCGGGATGTGGTCTTTGTTCTTTCGGCTATGGATCGCGGGGATCGTCGCGAAATCTGGTTCCGGGAACAGTTGGCAGCTGAAGCGCCCCACCTCAATGTTCTGGAACTTGACTATGATATTGGTGCCCGGGGTGTGTCCGGCTGTGTGACTGACAGGTGCATCTCAGTTCAGGCCGTACCCATCCTGCCCAGCGAGTTCTGGGAAGCGCTGGCCAGTTTGGGAGGGCGGGGTGCGAAAATCGGGTCTGGGCAAGAAGCCGTGAAAGAGGTCGCTGCGATTGATCAGGTGTCAAAACGCGTTTTGGTGGCCGAAGACAACGAGATCAATCGCGCGGTGATCGAGCGTCAGCTGGCTCTATTGGGCTGTGAAGTGACGATTGTACGCGATGGGGCCGAATGCCTCGAGGCCTGGCGGAGCGGCAACTATGAAGTGATCCTGACGGACTGCCAAATGCCGGTCATGGATGGGTTCGAACTGACCCGGGCCATTCGCCAGGCTGAAGCCGACCAAGGACTATCTCGTATGCCGTCTTCTGCTTGAAAAAAAAAAACGTTGGAGGGGGAAGCGGATCGCTGCCATGCCGAAGGTATGGATGGCTATGTCTCAAAGCCGGTGACCATCGCGGCCCTGGAGCAAGCGTTGCGACAGCACATCCCGGATCTTGTCCAAAAACGTGGGGCCTCGGCTGCAGGCTAGTTAGGCGTTGTCTCGGAGGTGAGCCGGGGCGTACCTACTAAGTGAAGAGCAGGCGCCCCGAGTGAGAGGCGCCTGAATCAGAGGTACAGGAAAAGTTGACCCTAAGGTCGGGGCCAGTGAACTTAGGCCAGTGAACTTGGGCCGGTGAACGCAGCCGGGCAAGCTCTGCCAGGTGACCTCGGGCGTATGAGTGGGCGCTCGAGAGCCTGACAGAAAATCTCGCACAAGAAATCACTGACAGCCTTTTCAGGTTCGTTCTGACTTTACCTGCTGACGTTGCAGGCTCAGTCTGTGTGCACCGAAAACCTGATGGTCTAGCAGTTGCCGAGTTCTCAGCCTTGAACGGCCGTGACAGGGCGGGTGTCGACGGGATGTTCGCGTGGTGGACGTCCGATCACATCCTTCAGCTCTTCCAGTTCGATGAAGTTATCGGCCTGACGGCGCAACTCATCTGAGATCATTGGCGGTTGACTGCTAATGGTCGAGACGACAGAGACCCGAACACCCTGACGCTGCAGGCTGGCAATCAGTGGGCGGAAATCGCCATCCCCTGAAAACAGCACAATATGATCCACGCGTGGGGCCAGTTCCATAGCATCGACTGCGAGTTCGATATCCATATTGCCTTTGACTTTACGGCGGCCCATGCTGTCGGTGTATTCCTTGGCGGGCTTGGTTACCATGGTGAAACCATTGTAGTTCAGCCAATCCACCAGGGGGCGGATGGGGGAGTATTCGTCGTTTTCCAGCAGGGCCGTATAATAAAAGGCACGCAGCAGCTTACCGCGGCGCATAAATTCCTGCCGCAAAAGCTTGTAGTCGATATCAAACCCCAGCGCCTTGGCAGCGGCATAGAGATTTGAACCGTCAATGAACAGCGCAAGCCGTTCGTCTTTGTAAAACATCTAAAGTGTCCTTCCGGTAAATCCGAATTCGCCAAATGATCCGTGAGTGAATGTGGTGCGGCGAAACGGGTGGACATATTGTAAGTACTTTGGCACCTGCTTCAAGTGTACGGGTTTTCCTAAATGAGGTCAAAAGTGACCATTTTACGAACAAAAGCGATTATAGCGCTGGGCGCTAACCTGCCGCTGGGCGAAATGTTGCCGCGCGACATCCTTCTGGCTGCAATCAAAGAACTCACTCTCCTATTGGGTGAACTATGCCAAGTTTCGCGACTTTTTCAAACCCCTTGTTTTCCGGTGGGAGCCGGGCCCGACTATGTGAATGCGGCCATGACGGTTGAAACCACGCTTTCTCCATCCGATTTATTGCAGCATCTGCATGGCATTGAGCAGCAGTTTTCACGTCTGCGCGAGCAGCGTTGGGGGATGCGGACCCTTGATCTCGACCTGATTGCTGTCGGTGATCAGGTTCTGCCTGATAACGCAGGCTACATGTATTGGTACGACCTGGCAGTGGAGCAGCAGATGAAGGAGGCGCCGAAAGAGCTGATTCTTCCGCACCCGCGCCTGCAGGACCGCGCTTTTGTTCTGGTTCCGCTTTGTGACATCTGCCCCGATTGGCGGCACCCGGTTTTGGGGAAAACCATCTTGGAATTGCGCGATGCATTGCCAAAAAGCGAGCTGGAAGCGGTATTGCCGGTCGAATGACTGCCACGGGGTGCTTTCTGCGCTTGTCAATAAAAAGATTTGGGCGTAAAAGTCGCCCTTCCGGACCCACATTGATTTTGGAGAGTCGCCTATGGCCCGCGTGACGGTTGAAGACTGCGTAGACAAAGTTCCGAACCGCTTTGAGCTGGTGATGCTGGCCGCCCATCGCGCCCGCGAAATCGCCGCTGGAGCTGAGCTGACCGTTGAGCGTGACAACGACAAGAACCCTGTCGTGTCGCTGCGCGAGATCGCCGAAGAAACCCAAAGCGCTGATGATCTGCGTGAGCGTCTGATCGAAAACAATCAGAGCCAGATCGAAGTCGATGAGCCCGAAGAAGATTCGATGGCTCTGCTGATGGGCGCCGAAAACGACAAGCCCGCAGACGACGACATGTCGGAAGAAAAACTGCTGCGCGCACTGATGGAGGCCCAGGGGCAGGGCTGACACCGGCACTACCCGTTCTGAGGCTGCGGACCGGATATGATTTCACCAGAAGACCTGATTGCTCTGGTCCGCAACTACAACCCAAAGACCAACGCCGATAAAATCGCCGACGCCTTTGCCTATGGCGAAGCGATGCACGAGGGGCAGTTTCGTCACTCGGGCGAGCCCTATTTTACCCACCCCGTTGCCGTCGCCGCGATCCTGACAGAGCAACGGTTGGATGATGCAACCATCATCACTGCCCTTTTGCACGACACAATCGAAGACACCAAAGCCTCTTACGAGGAGGTTGCGACGCGGTTTGGTGTCGAAGTGGCCGAGCTGGTCGATGGCGTCACCAAGCTGACCAATCTTCAGCTGTCGAGCCGTGAGACCAAACAGGCCGAGAATTTCCGCAAGCTGTTCATGGCGATGTCCAAGGACCTGCGGGTCATTCTGGTCAAACTCGCTGACCGGCTGCACAATATGCGCACGATCAAGGCGATGCGCCCGGATAAACAGGCGCAAAAAGCCCGCGAAACCATGGATATCTATGCGCCACTTGCCGGGCGCATGGGGATGCAATGGATGCGCGAAGAGCTGGAAGACCTAGCCTTCAAGGTGCTGAACCCCGAAGGCCGCCAGTCGATCATCCGCCGCTTTGTCACCCTGCAACGCGAGACCGGCGATGTGATCCATCGCATCACTGGTGATATGCGCATTGAGCTGGAAAAAGCCGGTATCGAGGCCGAGGTCTTTGGTCGGGCAAAAAAGCCCTATTCGATCTGGCGCAAAATGCAGGCCAAGGATCAGGGGTTTTCGCGGCTCTCAGACATCTACGGCTTTCGCGTCATTACCCAGTGCGAAGAAGATAGCTACCGCGCACTCGGCGCCATCCATCAGCGCTGGCGCGCGGTTCCGGGGCGGTTCAAGGACTACATCAGCCAGCCAAAATCCAACGGCTACCGGTCGATCCACACCACGGTGTCGGGACGCGATGGCAAGAGGGTCGAGGTGCAGATCCGTACCCGTCAAATGCACGATGTTGCCGAAACCGGCGTTGCGGCGCATTGGTCCTACCGCGATGGTGTACGCAGCGAAAACCCCTTTGCGGTGGATCCGGCGAAATGGATCGCCTCGCTGACGGAACAGTTTGACGCCGAGGAGGACCACGATGAATTCCTCGAGGCGGTCAAACTGGAGATGTATTCTGACCAGGTCTTTTGCTTCACACCAAAGGGCGATGTCACCAAGCTGCCCAAGGGCGCGACGCCAATTGATTTTGCCTATGCCATTCACACCCGAATCGGTCACGCTTGCGTCGGTGCCAAGATTGACGGCATCCGGGTGCCGCTGTGGACACGGATCCGCAATGGTCAGTCGGTCGAAGTCATCACCGCCGAGGGTCAGACGCCACAGGTGAGCTGGCTCGATATCGCCACTACCGGCAAGGCGCGCACCGCTATTCGGCGTGCGCTGCGGGCGGTTGATCGCGAACGTTTTGTCAAACTGGGGCATGAACTTGCGCGCTCCGCCTTTGAGCATGTCGACCGCAAGGCGACCGACAAGGTTCTGGAAACCGCTGCCCGCGCCCTGCGGGTAGGTACTGTGAATGAACTTCTGGCGCGTCTTGGCGCTGCTGAAATTACTGCGCATGATGTTGTGCAGGCGGTTTATCCTGAACTCACCTCGCAAGAAGGCGATGTCATTTCTCCGCGTCGCGCGGTGATCGGCCTTGAGGCCGGGCAAAGTTTTGAGCGTGCGCCCTGCTGCCAGCCGCTGCCTGGAGAACGCATCATTGGTATCACCTACCGTGGCCGCGGAGTTGTGGTGCATGCCGCCGATTGCGACCGCCTCAGCGAATTTGAAAGCCAGCCAGAGCGCTGGGTGGATGTGCATTGGCACAGCGGCATGCATCAGGCGGCCTATGGCGTGACGCTGGGGCTGACCATTGGCAATGACGCAGGTGTACTGGGACGTATTTGCACATTGATTGGCGAGAAAAAGGCCAATATCTCGGACCTGGAATTTGTCGATCGGAAACCAGACTTTTACCGGCTTATGGTCAATGTAGAGCTGAGGGATGTGGAACAGCTGCATTCGCTGATGCTGACATTGGAAGCCGAGAGTGATGTGGCAGAGGTTGCGCGGTTCCGGGAGAAGCCGGAGACACGCTCGATTTCGGGATAGCTCGGTTGGAAATAGGAAGGACGCAGGGCTTTGGTATTCAGGCGCCGGGATAGACGCCCGCTCCACAGAGCGGTTGCGGATTTCGTCTGGCCCCGTGGGGGCTGGGCGCGCGCATTTCATTACGTAAAACACCGCGTACGTCGCCTGCCTGATTCGCCTGAACGTATCGCGCGCGGGGTTTGGGCGGGGGTCTTCACCACCTTCACGCCGTTTTATGCCATGCATTTTGTCGTTGCCGCCCTGATCGCGCGGCTGATCAACGGCAATATTCTGGCCGCCCTCAGCGGGACATTCTTTGGCAATCCGCTGACCTATGTGCCGATTGGCGTTGCGGCGCTGCAGACGGGTCACTGGATGCTGGGCACCGAATTTGACGAAGACGTGGATACGTCATTGATCGGCAAGTTCATCGATGCCGGCAAAGACCTCAAAGACAATCTTTTTGCTTTGTTCCGCGACCAGCCAGCCGATTGGGATGGGCTCCACCTGTTCTATGATGAGGTTTTCTTTCCCTATCTGGTTGGTGGTGTCGTGCCGGGCGTCATCACGGCGACAATTTGCTATATGATCAGCCTCCCGGTGATCCGTGCCTATCAGCAGCACCGTCGTAGCCGGATCAAGGCCAAGTTTGAAGCGATCAGGAAACGTGCGGAGATGGAAGCTGCAGGTGTGCAGGTGATCACGCCTGAGCTGAAAGCTAAGCCGAAGCTCTCGCTGCCGCGGGTGCGCAAGGTAAAATAGCACGGCAGAGCCCCGCAGGGGGTTGCCCTTGGCGTGGCGCTGTCTAGTCTCAGCCCAACAGTTTCAGATACCAGGACAGATGACATGGCTCAGAACGCTTTGCGGTTGGGTGTAAATATCGATCACGTTGCCACCGTGCGCAATGCCCGTGGGGGCGCCTACCCGGATCCGGTGCGCGCTGCCGTTCTGGCGCAAGAGGCCGGCGCCGATGGCATCACCGCGCATCTGCGCGAAGATCGCCGTCACATCGTCGACGCCGATATCGAAGGGCTGATGAATGCTTTGACTGTGCCGCTGAATTTTGAAATGGCCGCCACCGAAGAGATGCAGAAAATCGCCCTGCGTCACAAGCCGCATGCGGTTTGCATCGTGCCGGAAAAGCGGGAAGAGCGCACGACTGAGGGCGGGCTGGAAGTGGCGCGCGAAGAAAACAAGCTGGCGCATTACATTGCACCATTGCGCGATGCGGGCTGCCGGGTGTCGATTTTTATCGCCGCCGACCAGCGCCAGATCGAGGCGGCGAACCGGATCGGCGCCGAGGTGATCGAGCTGCATACCGGTGCCTATTGCGATTTCCATGCCGAGGGCCGTTTTGAAGAGCGCGACCGCGAATTCGAAGCCCTGCGGGAGATGGCAACGTTTGCCCATTCCCTGGGGCTGGAGGTGCACGCAGGCCATGGTCTGACTTTTGATTGTGTCCAGCCCATCGCGGGTCTGCCCGAGGTCAAGGAGTTGAACATCGGGCATTTCCTGATTGGAGAAGCGATCTTTAGCGGCCTGACACCTGCGATCCAGGAAATGCGCCGCCTGATGGACGCCGCGCGCCCATGACTATCAATCTAAAACGCTATGCCTTGATCTATGTGACGACGGTTGTTGTGTTGATGCTGGTCACGACGCTACTGGCTCTTGCGGGGATTACCATACCTGCCAGCCTCTCAACGCTGCTACCGGCAATGATGGCTGCAATGGTCGAGGGACAGCGGCAAGCAGGTACTCAACAGCAACCGTTGGGCTGGGGGGCTGCCTGGAAGGCGGCCATTCCGATGACTGTTTGTGGTGTCGCTGTGGCCTTTGCGGCAAGTGTTCTGTTCGTAGTCGTTTTCGGCGGTGAGACAGAGATACGAATTATCACCACAATTGGCTTATCTGGTTGGGCCTTGGTTCTCTCCCTGATCGCGCTGGTGACCTATGTCTGCAATGCGGCCTTTCTCCGTCTTGGCCTCAACAGTCAACTCAAAGCACGCGCCAAAGCGGCTGCTGGTAAATGATCCTTGGCATCGGAACCGATCTCGCCAATATCGAGCGCATCCAGGGCACCCTGGACCGGTTCGGAGATCGCTTCCGCAACCGTGTTTTCACCAAAACCGAACAGCGCAAGGCGGAGCGGCGTCGCGATGTGGCGGGGACCTATGCCAAACGCTGGGCCGCCAAGGAAGCCTGCTCCAAAGCCCTGGGAACAGGCCTGCGCATGGGTATCGCCTGGAAAGACATGGCCGTCAGCAATCTGCGAACGGGCCAACCCGTGATGCATGTCACTGGCTGGGCGGCGGACCGGCTGGCCAAGATGACGCCGCCGGGCCATGAAGCCATCATTCACGTAACTTTGACGGATGATCACCCCTGGGCGCAGGCTTTTGTCATGATCGAAGCACGCCCAATTTCGCCTGAAGAGGGGGAAACCGGCAGGATAGCTTGACTCGCGCCCCTTGCGCCCTCATGTAGCGCCGGTCCCTTTATTTTTAAAACCCGGAGAGCCTGATGACGGCAAAAGCCACCGCCGGACAATCGATCCTCGAAACGGTAAAAACCATTGTTTATGCCTTGCTGATCGCAGGGGTCTTCCGGACCCTGTTTTTTCAACCCTTCTGGATCCCGTCTGGGTCCATGAAGGAAACACTATTGATTGGTGATTTCCTCTTTGTGAACAAGATGGCCTATGGCTATTCCTATGCCTCCTGTCCCAGCGTGCGCATCGCATCCGTGGGGGTTGATATCGATTCAAAAGACATCTGCGGCTTCCTTGATGGCGACAACACACGGCTGCTGGGATCTGACCCGGAGCGCGGTGATGTCGTGGTTTTTCGACATCCTGTCACGGGCACCGATTTCATCAAGCGGCTGATCGGTCTGCCGGGTGACAAAATCCAGGTGAAAAATGGTGTGTTGTTCATCAATGGCGCGGCTGTTGGCCTGAAAGATGCAGGTAATTTCGAAGAGCTGATGGACCGTCAAGGGCCACAGGGGTCTTACCCGCGCTGCGAAAACGCGCCAGTCGGCCAGGGCGGCTCTTGCCTGAAATCCCGCCAGATCGAAACGCTTCCCGGTGGCAATGAGCACGTGATCCTCAATATCGCTAACCAAAGCATGGATCACACGGGTGTCTACCAGGTCCCTGCGGGTCATTTCTTTTTCATGGGTGACAACCGTGACAACTCCAGCGACAGCCGCCTGCCGCAATCTGCCGGTGGGGTTGGCTTTGTGCCGCTGGAGAACCTGATCGGTCGGGCTGACCGCATCATGTTCTCCTCTGCGGGCCGGTCGATGCTGTTCTTCTGGACCTGGCGTTCTGATCGTTACTTCAAGGGGATCGAGTGAAACTCTCTAAGGAAATGCGCATTTTTGAAGAGCGGATCGGGCATAGATTTACCCGGCCTGAACTATTGGTGCGCGCTTTGACCCACCCATCGGTCTCGTCCCCCAATCGCAAAGACAACCAGCGTTTGGAGTTTCTGGGCGATCGTGTGCTAGGATTGGTCATGGCAACTGCCCTGCTGGAACATGACAAGATCGCGAGCGAAGGCCAGCTGGCGCCGCGCTTCAATGCGCTGGTGCGCAAAGAGGCCTGCGCCGACGTCGCCCGCGAGATTGATCTTGGGGGGGTACTCAAACTGGGCCGTTCCGAAATGATGTCAGGCGGGCGGCGCAAGTTGGCCCTGCTGGGCGATGGAATGGAAGCGGTGATTGCTGCGGTCTATAAAGATGCGGGCTTTGAGGTTGCTCAGGCGATGATCCTGCGACTTTGGGGGCAACGGATCTTTCAGGTCGAAGACGACGCCCGCGATCCCAAAACGGCCCTGCAGGAATACGTACAAGCCCGCCGCCAGACCCCGCCTGATTATGTACAGGTCGCCCGCGAGGGCCCTGACCATCAACCCGTCTTTACCATTGCCGTACGGCTGGAAGACGGCACTGAAGAACGCGCCGCTGCAGGCTCAAAACGCCTCGCAGAACAGGCCGCAGCCAAGGCGCTCTTGGCACGTTTGGAGCAAGAAACATGACAACACGCGCCGGCTTCGTCGCCCTGATCGGAGAGCCCAACGCGGGTAAATCCACTCTGTTGAACCGTATGGTTGGGGCCAAGGTCTCGATCGTCACCCACAAGGTTCAGACCACGCGCACCCGTGTGCGCGGGATCGTGATGGAGGGCGAGAGCCAGATCGTTTTTGTCGACACGCCAGGCCTGTTTCAACCTCGTCGCAGGCTGGATCGCGCCATGGTCGCGGCCGCCTGGGGTGGTGCAGCCGATGCGGATGTGGTGATGCTGCTGATCGAGGCCACCCGTGGCGTCACTGAAGGTGTTGAACGTATCCTTGAAGGGCTCGCTGAGCTCGGCAAGGGGCGTAAAGTGGCGCTGGTGATCAATAAGATCGACCGGGTCCAATCCGAGACCTTGCTTGGTCTGACCAAAGACCTGAATGACCGCTATGATTTTGCTGAGACCTTCCTGATCTCGGCTGAACGGGGGCATGGGGTGGATGCGCTGCGCCTCTGGCTGGCGACCGAGCTGCCCGAAGGTCCGTGGTTCTACCCCGAAGACCAGATCTCTGATCTGCCAATGCGGATGATCGCGGCTGAAATGACCCGCGAAAAGCTGACCCTGCGGCTGCATCAGGAACTGCCCTACCAGATGACGGTGGAAACCGAAAACTGGGAAGAGCGCAAGGACGGTTCAGCTAAGATCGACCAGGTCATCTATGTGGTGCGGGACGGTCACAAGGGCATTGTTCTGGGCAAACGGGGCGAAACTATCAAAGCCGTTTCGCAGGCAGCACGCGAAGAGCTTAGCGAATTTTTGGGTCGTAAGGTGCATCTGTTTTTGCAGGTCAAAGTCCGCCCCAACTGGCTCGAAGAGTCCGAGCGCTACTCCGAAATGGGCTTGGACTTCAAAGACGGAAACTGATGCTTGCCTGGTTCTCCGGCCTTTCCAGCAGGCACGTAACGCCGTTTCATCTTTCCAGAAATATTGCTGCCGGAGGCTCCTTCGGTATCCCACAAATCCGTAACCTACGGACCAGATCACGACAGAGGCCTGAATGACCCGACTTACCGCCCGGTTCTGGGTTGATGCCTATCTTGCCCGTCTGCGCTTTCAGGACATCCCGGCCTTTGTCACTGCCCATGGCGATGACACGGCCGGTGCGGTTCTGGTCAAGCTCAACACTCTGAACGGACAGGCGCAGAGCTTTCACCGTTCGTATGATCTGATGAGTGGCGCGCGCAAATGGGTTGAGCATGCCAGCGGTGTTGAGGCCGATGTTGATGCGGCTATCCGACGCCAACAGGAGTTTGACCCCGATCTCTGGGTGATTGAGGTCGAGGACCGTGAAGGCCGTCACTTGCTGGATGAACCGGGCCTGGAATAGTCTGACAAGCCCGCGCGCTTGGGTCCGTCCTGCGCGAACCGCGCGCTTGCTGTTTTGACCCGCTTGAGGTCTGGTATTTGCAACGGGAACCCATGCGATCAGGAGAGCGAAGCTTTGGAGTGGCGTGATCACGGCATCCTGCTGACACGGCGGCGCCATGGCGAAGGCGCTGCGATTATTGATGTCTTCACCGAAGGCCACGGGCGCCACGCGGGCATCGTGCATGGTGGTGCCAGTCGCAAGAAAGCCCCGGTGCTGCAACCCGGAGCCCAGTTGGATTTGCTGTGGCGTGCCCGGCTCGAAGATCATTTGGGCAGCTATAAGGCAGAGCCGTTGCGCAGTCGTGCCGCCGCAGCGCTCTCAGGGCGTCTGGCGCTGGCAGGGCTGAATGCGGTGACAGCCCTTTTGGGGTTTTGCCTGCCAGAGCGCGAGCCTCACCCCGCGCTTTATAAACGCTCCGAACAATTGCTGGATCTGCTTGCAGAAGAGGAAGTCTGGCCGTTGGCCTATCTGCGCTGGGAAATGGCACTGCTAGAGGAGCTGGGCTTTGGCCTCGACCTCAGCGCCTGTGCCGTGTCGGGTCGCAACGAGGAACTTGCCTATGTCTCGCCAAAGACCGGACGGGCGGTATCTAGGCAAGAGGCCGGGCAATGGGTCGCACGCTTGTTGCCCTTGCCACCAGTTATGCTGGGGCAGGGCGACGCACCTGATCATGAGGTTGCTGCGGGGCTGCGGACTACCGGGCATTTTCTGGAGGCGAGATTGGCACCAAGCCTTGGCAACCGCCCATTGCCCGAAGCGCGTGGTCGGTTCTTGGATGCCTTTGCGCGCAGGCTTTGATCCCGGCGGAAATGACAATCCCAGCGCATAGACGGGGCTATCTGGTAAAGATCATTTCCTGACCGCTGTCATTACGCAGGATCAGTACATCCCCGGCGATCTCGGCCTCTGACATGGACTGAAGCGCGCTGAGATAGGCCCTTTCCTGCTCCAGCACCGGGCAGGCCTTGCGGGTGGTGACGAGGGCTTTGACCTCGAACCAGGGATAAGGCGCAGTTTGCTGAGCGCGGTAACTGTTGCACGGGGCCTGACCGCTGATCTCTCCGGGGGTGGTCAGGTTCAGTGTTGCCGGTGTCTCAAAGGCTGTCTGGTTCAGCTCTTTCAAGGTCCAGCTTTCTCCGGCGCCGCCATAGGCGCTAAGGCTTTCATCACCGCTGCAGCCCGACATCAGAGGAACAGCAAGGAAAAGAGGCAGCAAAAGACGCATGCGAGGCTAATTCGTCGCGTGCGGCTTGGCGCTGTTCTGGCGCATCAGACCGGTGATGCGGCTGGCGATGGCAGCACTGCCCTTGACCGAGGGGTGGATCATATCCAGCGCATGGTAGGACCGGTCACCATTGGGCACCAGATCCGCCAGAGACAGGAAAAAGACGCCATCGTCCTGCTTCGCCATGCGGGCGATGCGGCGGTCCAGCTCCTGACCTTCGTCTTTGCAGTATTCAATTGGTGATCCTGTGCCGGGGCTGCGCAGATAGCCGGTATAGATCACACGGGCACCAGTGGAACGCAGCTTTGCCACTAGATCGGGGATTGCCCCGTAGCTGCCATCCTGCGCGACCAAACGGTTCATCTTGCGTTTGCAGGCAAAGCAGCCGCAACCGAGCCAAAGGTCGTTGCCGCCGCCATTGACGACAACCCAGTCCCAGTCGCCTGCGCGGTATTGTTTGGGAATGCTCAACCCTGCCGCGCCGGTCAGGGGCAGGTTGTAAACGATGCGGGCCGAAGAGACCGAACGGTCCACCACCTCCTGCTTCAGCTCGCGCTCCATCACGTCGGAAATGGCCCGGTTGGAGCCACCATTCCAGGCCATCAGGGAATCACCCATCACCAGCACCGGCGAGCTGCTGCCGCGGGTGACGGTTTCACCGCATCCGGCCAGCGATAGCAGGGCGATACAGGTGAGCAGAGTTCTGGAAATAAGCTGAAACATGGGACAAATCTATCGGGGCTAGAGGGCGGAAGAAATACCGGATCTGGAACCCTTCGAATTTTAACAAGACAGGCGGAGAGAAGATGGCGATCAAGTGGCTATTTGGCGACCAAGGCGCCGCGGCCGTCAAACCTTAGTCGGCCCTAAAAGCAAAAGCCCGACCAGAAGGCCGGGCTGTTCGAGTTTTTTCGGTTTTTTACAATCGGACCTTTCGGATCAGATTGACATCAGGCCAGCAGACGACGGGCGATCACCTGCGCCTGGATCTCGGCGGCACCTTCAAAGATATTGAGGATTCGCGCATCGCAAAGCACACGGCTGATCTTGTATTCCAGCGCAAAGCCGTTGCCACCGTGGATCTGCAAGCCGTTGTCGGCAGCGGCCCAGGCAACGCGTGCGCCCAGCAGCTTGGCCATACCGGCTTCAAGATCGCAACGGTGTCCGTGGTCCTTTTCCCAGGCCGAGAAATAGGTGAGCTGACGCGCCACCATGATCTCAACCGCCATCATTGCCAGCTTGCCCGACACACGGGGGAAATTGATCAGGCTTTTGCCGAACTGCTTGCGGTCCTGAGCGTATTGCATGGCAATATCCAGGGCCGATTGCGCCACACCAATGGCACGCGCTGCAGTTTGGATACGCGCGCTCTCGAAGGTCTCCATCAGCTGTTTAAAGCCCTTGCCTTCTTCGCCGCCCAGCAGGTTTTCTTTCTTCACGGCAAAGCCGTCAAAACCCAGCTCGTATTCCTTCATGCCGCGATAGCCCAGAACTTCGATCTCGCCGCCGGTCATGCCGGGCGTCGGGAAAGGCTCGGCATCGGTGCCGGGGGTCTTTTCCGCCAGGAACATCGACAGACCACGATGGTCGCTGGTTTCGGGGTCGGTTCGTGCCAGCAGGGTCATGACATGGGTGCGCGCCGCGTGGGTGATCCAGGTCTTATTGCCGGTCACCGCGTAGTCGCCATTGTCGTCTTTGACTGCACGAGTGCGCAGGGATCCCAGGTCAGATCCGGTATTCGGCTCGGTAAAGACGGCCGTTGGCAGGATTTCGGCGCTGGAAATTTTGGGCAACCACTGCGCCTTCTGGTCGTCGGTGCCTCCGCAAAGGATCAGCTCGGCGGCGATCTCGGACCGTGTAGCCAGCGAGCCAACACCGATATAGCCGCGTGACAGTTCTTCGGAGACCACAACCATCGAGGCTTTGGACAGGCCAAAGCCGCCGAACTCTTCTGGAATGGTCAGGCCAAAGACGCCCAACTCTGCCAGCTCCTCGATGACCTCCATCGGGATCAGCTCATCCTTCAGGTGCCAGTCATGGGCGTGGGGTTCGACCTTCTCAACCGCGTAGCGGCGGAACTGGTCGCGAATCATTTCCAGCTCATCCTCTAGACCGGAGGCACCGAACATGGTGGCGCCTGCCTGTTCCTGCATCAGCTCGGCCAGTCGGCTGCGCGCGGCCTGTGTGTTGCCCTCGGCCATCAGAGTGGTCACGGCCGGGGTGCGCAGCGCATCGACAGTGTCCTGTCCAAGGCCAAGATCCTGCAGGCGCAGGATTTCACCTTGGTTCATCTGAATGCCGCCCTGCACCTGAGCCAGATATTCGCCAAAGGCGATCTGGTGAATCAATTGCTCCATCTCGTTGAAGCCGCCGTCACTGCTCAGTTTATCGGCCCATTGCTGCATCTGGCGCAGGCTGTAGACATAGGTTGCCAGCCAGGACAGCCCATGGGCCGCCGTCTGGTTTGCTTCGATCAGCTGACCCGACACCCGGCCCTCTTGGCTAACCAGCGTGCGTACCGCATCACGGGCGGCCTCCAGCGTGGCGTCCAGCGGGGCAAGTGCTGCGGCAGTCAGCGTCAGCAGTTCGGGGAGCACAATCGGTTTCATTTGCAGGTCCTGTCCGTCATGAGCCATGAATCACGTCCTTATTCCGTCGCTTGGTGGTAAATCACTTTGCAGGTGCAGCGCAACAAAAATACGCCGCACTGCGGCAATGTGATAAAATGTTGCGTGACGGAATTCTTCTGATGCGGTCGGTTCAATCTGCCTGACTGCAGTGATAGAGCAGGGGTATGAGCCAGTTTTTCAGCCTGATCTCCCCCACTGATCTATCCATTGCCTTTGCGGTTGCGCTGCTTGCCGGCACGGTCAAGGGCATGGTCGGTTTTGCGCTGCCGATGATCCTTGTGTCAGGGTTGAGCCTGTTCATTTCACCCGAACTGGCGCTGGCGGGACTGATTCTGCCCACGCTGGTAACCAATTGGATGCAGGCCCTGCGGCAAGGGGCGGGGGCCGCCTTTGCCTCGTTGAAACGGTTCAGGATCTTTCTGCTGGCTGGATTGGTGTTTTTGTTGGCCAGTGCCCAGATGGTCCGGGTGCTGCCGCAGCAGGTGATGTTCCTGGTGATCGGAATTCCGGTGACGGTGTTCGTGCTGTTGCAGCTATTCGGAGTGGCACTGACGCTTGCCAAACCGACCCCCCGCACAGAGATACTGGTCGGGGCTTTTGCCGGGCTGATTGGTGGAGTGTCAGGTGTGTGGGGGCCGCCAACGGTGGCCTATCTGACCGCGCTCGGCACGGAAAAGAGCGAACAGATCCGAGTGCAAGGCGTAATCTACGGCATGGGAGCGGTCGCTTTGCTGGTGGCACATGTGGGATCAGGTGTGGTGCGAGCAGAGACACTGCCGTTTTCGATCGCTCTGGTTCTGCCTGCGGTGATTGGGATGTGGATTGGCGGCAAATTGCACGACCGAATTGATCAATCGGTTTTTAAGCGCGCAACGCTTATTGTGCTTTTGCTGGCCGGAGTGAATCTGCTGCGCCGCGGCTTGATGCTATAGGTCAGTTTTGGGGGGTAGCCTGGCACTAAGCGGGCTCTAATCCGGGGCAAAGCGCGCGAATTGAGTACAGGTGAGGCCTGGATCAGGATATTGGGATGGGCCATTGGTGTGGGGAGACAAGCGGAATGAATGCAGAGCGACTTGCCCTCGGATCGATCCTGATTGCGCTGGTGGTGCTGGGGCTGAAACTGGCGGCCTGGTGGCTGACAAGTTCGGTCGCCTTGCTGTCGGATGCGCTGGAATCCCTGGTCAATGTGGGTGGCGCGGTGATGGCCTGGATGGCCGTGCACTATGCCAAACGACCAGCGGATGCGGGACACCCCTTCGGGCACCACAAGGCGGAGTATTTCTCGGCGGTGGTCGAAGGTATCATGATCATCATCGCCGCGCTGTTGATCGTCGAACAATCCATTCATGCGCTTGCGAACCTCCGCTCGACCGCCGATTGGGGGCAGGCGGGGCTCTGGGTGAATGCCCTTGCTTTGGCGTTGAACCTGTTGTGGGCGCGGGTGTTGATCAAGCGCGGTGGTGCGCTCAATTCTCCGGCTTTGACTGCGGGTGGGCGTCATTTGATGAGCGATGTCTGGACTTCGGTCGGGGTGCTGGGTGGGCTGATCCTGGCGCTGATAACCGGGTGGGTTATCCTGGACCCGCTTTTGGCGCTGCTGGTGGCCCTGAATATCCTGCGCGAAGGCTACGCTGTTGTGGTTTCATCGGTGAATGGGCTGATGGATTCCGCTGCTCCGCCGGAAGAGCGCGCCAAGATTGAAGAGATTTTGCACCGAGCGGCCGAAGGGGCACTGCAGGTGCATGGGCTCAAGACCCGTCGTGCCGGGGTGGCGCTGTTTGTCGAATTCCACATGGTGGTGGAGGGGACGATGACGGTGCAGGCTTCGCATGCGATCTGCGACCATATCGAAGACGCGATCCAGGCAGAGCTGCCAGAGGCGCAGGTGAATATCCATGTGGAACCTGAGCACAAGTTGGAACCTTCGGGGATTGCGCCGGGCTGACGTATTGGTGACGCATCGGTGAGACGCGTGGCGAAGTATTTGCATTTCGTCGCTGGCTCCCGTTAAAGCGCAGCTGAATTCGACAGGTCGAACCACAAAGCACAGGCACAGGAGCACAGATGATGGTGATGCAATGGGACAGGTTGTTGAACCCGGGGCGGCTGTGTCGGCCAGACTTTCCTGAGGCTCCAGGGCGGCCCGCCTATCTGCAGGACTATGACCGGATTCTGTTTTCTGAACCCTTCCGCCGTCTGGCGCAGAAAACCCAGGTGCATCCGCTTTATGAACACGACCATGTGCATCACCGGATGATCCACAGCCTTGAAACCGCCAGCGCGGGGCGGTCATTGGGGGTATTGGCAGGGCAGGCGATGCTGGATGCCGGATATATCACGCAGGCGCAACGAGATGTGGTGGCCGGCACCATTCAGGCCGCGTGCCTTGTGCATGATATCGGCAACCCACCCTTTGGCCATTCCGGCGAAGACAGCATCGGCCAGTGGTTTGCCGCGCAGTTTCAAAGCAGTACCGGTGTGGCTGGCGCGATCCCCAAGGCGCAACAGGCCGAGTTTGAAGAATTCGAAGGTAACGCCCAAGGCTTTCGCATTGCTGCCCGACTGGAGATGGCGCGACGCGAAGGCGGCATGCGGCTGTCCTACGCCACGCTGGGAGCCTTTATGAAATACCCCTGTACCGCCGAGGCGCGTCAGCTGGCTGAGCCGGGCTATGTGGGGCTGAAGAAATTCGGCGTGTTCGGCTCTGAGGCGACCCTGTTTGCCGAAGTAGCCGAGGCGCTGGGGCTGCGGGCTGTCGGGGCGGGTGCAGCAAAATGCTGGCGCCGCCACCCGCTAGCCTTTCTGGTCGAGGCTGCGGATGACATTTGCTACCGGATCCTGGATCTGGAGGATGCCGCCACGGTGGGCGATCTCAGCAGCCAGCAGGTGATCGACTGCCTGGAAGAGATCGCAGGCAAGCCCAACCGAGCCGATGATCCCATGATGACGGTCCGTGAAATCGTGTCGATGCGTCGCGCTGGTGCCATTCATCAGGCGATTGAGGCCGCAGTCGGGGCCTTCATGGAAAATTATGATGCGATCATGGCAGGTGATTTTAACGACGGGTTAATGGAGGTGTCCTCGAAGGCTGCTGCCTTTGACCAGATGAAGGAGATCTCCAACGCGCGGATTTTCACGGCGCAGCGCAAGACAGAACTGGAGATCGCCGGGCGTCAGGTGATCTTTGCGGTGCTGGACCATTTTCACGGGCTGTATCGGGATCTGCGGGCCTGTGACTGGGAGGTCGAAACCTTCCTGGAGCAGCATGGCTATTGGGCTAAACTGGTGCGGGCGGTGGATCTGGATCTGCGCGGCATTACCGATGAATACACTGCAATGCACAGCCTTGCGGATTTTGTTTCAGGTATGACAGACCGTTATGCCGTCAAGGTGCGTGATATGGTGGCTGGACGGATCTGAAGGCACAAATCACCGACCGCTGCCCAATAAAAAACCCGGCCAGTGGCCGGGTTTTCTGTTTCTGACAAAGTGGAAGCCTTAGCCGATTGCGGCGGCTTTTACGTCTTCGTCGATGTAGGGCAGATACTGCTGGAAGTTGTTGGAGAACATCTCGACCAGTTTGGCGGCCTGCTTGTCATAGGCGGCTTGGTCGTCCCAGGTGCGGCGCGGGTCCAGCAGCACTTCGGCAACGCCAGGAACCGAGACGGGCACATCAAAGCCAAAGTTGCTGTCCTTGCGGAACTCTGCCTCAGCCAGCGAGCCTTCGAGCGCTGCCGTCAGCAGGGCGCGGGTGGCGCGGATCGGCATGCGCGAGCCAACGCCGTAGGCCCCACCGGTCCAGCCGGTGTTGACCAACCAGCAGGTTGCGCCATGCTGGGCGATCTTGTCGCGCAGCAGGTTGCCGTAGACTTCGGGGCGACGTGGCATGAAAGGCGCGCCAAAGCAGGTCGAAAATGTCGGCTCGGGCTCGGTCACGCCACGCTCTGTGCCGGCCACCTTGGAGGTGAAACCAGACAGGAAGTGGTACATCGCCTGCGCCGGGGTCAGACGGGCGATGGGAGGCAGCACACCAAAGGCATCACATGTCAGCATGATGATGTTCTTGGGGTGGCCACCAATCGCGGTGTCAGAGGCGTTGGAGATATAGTGCAGCGGATAGGCGCAACGCATGTTGGCCGTCAGGCTGTCGTCCTCGAAATCCAGCTCTTTGGTCTCTTCGTCAAAGACCATGTTTTCGATCACGGTGCCGAATTTCGAGGTGGTTGCGTAGATTTCAGGCTCTGCCTCGGGGTTGAGGCTGATGGTCTTGGCGTAGCAGCCGCCTTCAAAGTTGAAGGTGCCGTTGTCGGCCCAGCCGTGTTCATCGTCGCCGATCAGCACACGGTCGGGATCAGCCGACAGGGTGGTTTTACCGGTGCCAGAGAGGCCAAAGAACACGGCGGTGTCGACGGGATTGCCCTTGGCGTGGTTGGCCGAGCAGTGCATCGGCATGATGCCTTTTTCGGGCAGCAAGTAGTTCAGCAGGGTAAAGACCGATTTCTTGTTCTCACCAGCATATTCGGTGCCACCGATCAGGATCATCTTGCGATCAAAGTTCATCGCGATGACGGTTTCCGACCGGCAATCATGACGCTTGGGATCGGCCTGGAAGCTGGGGCAGTTGATGACAGTGAAGTCAGCCACAAAATCATTCAGATCTTCGCGTTCGGGGCGACGCAACATGGTGCGGATGAACAGCCCGTGCCAAGCAAGTTCGGTGACCATGCGTACGTTGATCGAATGCTTGGGGTCAGCGCCACCAACCAGATCCTGTACGTGGTAGTCGCCACCCTTCATGTGCTCCAGCATATCGACATAAAGATTGTCGAAACCCTCGGGCGACATCTCGGCGTTGTTTTCCCACCAGATGGTGTCTTTCACGCTGTCGGATTTGACCACGTGTTTATCTTTGGGGGAGCGGCCGGTGAACTTGCCGGTGGTGACGAGGAAAGCGCCGCCATTGCCCAGGGTGCCTTCGTCGCGCTTCAGAGCTGCCTCAACAAGAGCAGGCTCCATGAGGTTGTAATGGACATTGCCCAGACCCTCGATACCTTGATCCTCGAGGCGGAAATTCGGGTTAACCCGTCCAGATGCCATGTGTTCTCTCTCCTGTGGCGGCGATGCGCGCCGCATACATTAAAAGCTGCGCCCCAAGGCAAATCGGGGCAGAAGTGCCGGTAGCGACACCGGTTAGGCGGGTCTTAACATGACGTTTCCATGACTGAACAGGACGGTTTGGCGCAGTTAGCGCCATCAAGGCGGAGTTTAGCGCAACCATTGTTTGGAACCGTGCAGCGGTAGCGGTTCTTCAACCAATGATAAGACATTTTTGCCCTAATTGGGCCCAAAGAATGCCGTGATTCGCCAATGGGGATTGATTCGATGGTTGAAAACAGCGATTAAGGTAAAAAAAATACAGGCTATAACCGAGCAGATTTAGGGGCAAATCCAATGTCGAAGATTGCTTTGGTGGATGATGACCGCAACATTTTGACCTCCGTGGCAATGACGCTCGAGGCCGAAGGGTTTGAGGTGGAAACCTACAACGATGGGCAGGCCGCGCTGGATGCCTTTAACAAGAAACTGCCAGACATGGCTGTGCTCGACATTAAAATGCCGCGCATGGACGGGATGGATCTGTTGCAGCGACTGCGTCAGAAAACCCAGATGCCGGTGATCTTTCTCACCTCCAAGGATGATGAGATCGACGAGGTTCTGGGCCTGCGCATGGGCGCGGATGACTATGTCAAAAAGCCATTTTCACAGCGCCTTTTGGTCGAACGGATTCGCTCGTTGTTGCGGCGCCAGGAAGCCATCAGCAGTGACGAGGCGGGCACCCCCAGCCCAGAGACCAAGGTCATGGACCGGGGCAATCTGCGCATGGATCCGCTGCGTCATGCGGTCAGCTGGAAGGGCAATGATGTCTCGCTCACGGTGACAGAATTCCTGCTGTTGCAGGCACTGGCGCAGCGTCCCGGGTTTGTCAAAAGCCGCGATCAGCTGATGGATGTGGCCTATGATGATCAGGTCTATGTGGATGACCGGACCATCGACAGCCACATCAAACGCCTGCGCAAAAAGATGCGCTCGGCGGATGGGGATTTTGCTGCGATCGAGACCCTTTACGGGATCGGCTATCGCTACAATGAGGAATAAGGTCTGCATTCGGGTCCAGGGGGGCTGCAAAAGATGCGTGACACTGGTCTAGGACAAAACCAGCGTGATGGAGATGTGGTTCTGGGTGACGATTGGGTCGCGCCAGACCGCACTGTTGCGGCTGAAATGCAGGTGAAACGGGCGCGGCGCGGCTTCTTCTCGTTGAAAGGCTCGCCCCTCACCCGCAAAATCATCACTTTCAACCTGATCGCTCTGATCATCATGGTTGCCGGGATTCTCTATCTCAATTCCTCCCGTCAGAGCCTGACCAAACAGCGCGCCGGTGCCCTGGTTTCCGAGGTTGCGCTGATTGCGGATGTTTTTGAGGCGGTGCTGCCCTCGGCTGGGGCGGTCAGTCTCACCACTGGGGATGGCATTGATGTTGAGGAAACACTGTCGCAGCTGACCCTGCGCGGCGGGGTAGAGGCCTTTGTTTTTGATACCTCTGGTGTCCTGGTCGCAAAGGTGACCGGCGTGGGTCGTTCTGACCTGCTGAATGCGTTGAATGAAGGCACCAAAAGCCGAACTCTGATCACGGATGCTCTGTCGAGCCTGTGGTCCACGGTTGGCGGGGTGTTCAAATCAGCGGATTCGGGCAGCGCTCAGATTCTGCCCCTTGAAGAACAGCTGCGCGCCTTGGCGCAGAAATCCCTGACTGATGCTGCCCAGATCGAAGTGGTGGCGGATACCAGCGGTGGCACCGTGTTTTCGGCGGTGGCACCGATTCTGAGCAATGGAACGGCTATTGGTGTCGTTGCTCTAGCCTCCCCGATTGGTGAAATTGATGCTTTAGTCCGCAGCGAACGCGAGCGGGTGCTGCAGATGTTCATCGTGGCACTTCTGGTCTCTGTTGGATTGAGCCTGGTGCTGGCCTCGACGATTGCTAATCCTCTGGCGGACCTTGCCGAAGCGGCTGAACTGGGGCGTGACAGGGATGCGCGTAAGGCGCAATCCGGGCGCATTCGCATTCCGGACCTGTCGGCGCGCCCGGATGAAATCGGCCGGTTGAGCCGAGCCCTGCGTGGCATGGTCAAGGCGCTCTATAGCCGGATTGACAGCAACGAACAATTTGCCGCCGATGTGGCGCATGAAATCAAAAATCCTTTGGCCAGTCTGCAATCTGCCGTCGGCACCCTGCGCATGGTCAAACGCGATGATCAGCGCGAAAAACTCATGGAGGTGATCGAGCACGACGTGCGCCGTCTTGATCGGCTCGTCAGTGATATTTCCAATGCCTCGCGGCTGGATGCGGAATTGGTCAAAGAGGAAGAAGAGGAATTCGACCTCCTCAATATGCTGGGCAATCTCAATCAATACCTTGGTGAGGACGCCCGCGCCAAGCATATCGACTACATCACAGACCTGCCGCAACGACCTGTGATGATTCAAGGGCTTGAGGCCCGTCTGGCGCAGGTTTTTGTCAACCTGATCACCAATGCGATTTCGTTCTGCGATGAAGGCGATGCCATCCGGGTCTGGGCGCGCAGACGTGACAATCGGGTCTTGATCGTGGTCGAAGACACCGGCCCCGGCATTCCCGAACAGGCCCTGGCCAAGATCTTTAAGCGGTTCTATTCCCAGCGTCCGGTTGAACACTTCGGCAACAACTCAGGCCTTGGTCTGGCGATCTCGAAGCAGATCGTAGAGGCCCATGGCGGGGTGGTCTGGGCCGAAAACATTCGCCCCACCGAGGCCGATGTGACCTCTGAACCGCTGGGTGCGCGTTTTGTCGTGGGTCTGCCCGTCTGAGCTTATGACACATTCCTTGCCCCGTGTTATTCTGCATGCCTCTTGTGTGGTGGTCGCGGGGCGTGGGCTGCTGATCTGCGGACGGTCTGGCAGCGGGAAATCTGGACTTGCCTTGCAGTTGATGGGCTATGGCGCCGGGTTGGTCGCGGATGACCGGGTGGAACTATGGGTGCAGGCGGATCACGCGCGCCGAGAGGCGCAGGTGATGGCCGGGGCACCGGATGGGCTACCAGCGCTGATCGAGGCGCGTCATGTTGGTCTGCTCCGGGCTGATTTGCAGCCGCCTGTGCCGCTCTGTGCTGTTGCGGATATGGACAGGGTTGAAACCGAACGGCTTCCGGTTCAAATGCACACAACCGTTCTGGACCATGAATTTGCGCTGTTTCACCGTGTGGACAGTCCTCATTTCGCAGCTGCCCTGATGCAATATCTCAAAGCCGGAGCTCTGGACGCCGATGTCTGAACCTGACCTGAAGATAACACCAACTGTTCTGGTTACCGGCCCTTCCGGTGCCGGGCGCACTACGGCGATCAATGTGCTCGAAGATCTTGGTTTTGAAGCCATTGATAACCTGCCCTTGCGACTTTTGCCGGGGCTTGTGGAGGCCGCAGGTGCGTCGCGCCCCATGGCGCTGGGACTGGACAGTCGCAACCGGGATTTTTCACCGGCGGCACTGCTGGATGTCATTGATATGCTGGAGGCACAAGCAAACACGGACCTGTCGGTGCTCTATCTTGAATCGCGCCCCGATGTGTTGTTGCGGCGCTATTCCGAAACGCGCCGTCGTCATCCGCTAGCGCCGGCAGAGACGCCCGAGGTCGGGGTGCAGCGTGAACTCAACCTGATGGCCCCAATCCGTGAGCGGGCTAGTTTGCTGCTCGACACATCAGACATGAATGTGCATCAGCTGAAGGCCGAGATCGAACACCTGTTTGCGCCACAGGGCCGCAAGCTGGCGCTTTCCGTGCAGAGCTTCTCTTACAAGCGCGGGGTGCCGCGCAGTATTGATATGGTGTTTGACTGTCGGTTTTTATCCAATCCCTACTGGAAAGAGGCCCTGCGCCCCCTGAATGGACGGGACGAGGCGGTGCAGACCCATGTTCAGGCCGACCCTCGTTATCAGGGCTTTTTTGACCGGGTGCTGGATCTCACACGGTTCTTGCTGCCAGCCTACCGCGAAGAAGGCAAATCGCATCTCTCCATCGCCTTTGGCTGTACCGGCGGGCAGCATCGATCCGTCACCCTGGCAGAAACTCTGGCGAAAGCCCTTGCGGAAGAGGGGCAGCAGGTGTCAATTAGACATCGCGAGCTGCAAAGCTAGCAAAAACACGGAGTAGGCAGGGTTGATCGGTATTGTGATCGTGGCGCATGGCGGGCTGGCCAGAGAGTATCTGGCGGCTGTTGAGCATGTTGTGGGTCCGCAGCCCAATCTGATGGCGATTGCCATCGGGCCAGAGGATGACCGCGAAGACAAGCAAGGCGAAATCTGCGCTGCCGCCGACATCGTCGACAGCGGGGATGGTGTTGTGGTTGTCACGGATCTGTTTGGTGGTTCCCCCTCGAACCTGAGCCTCAGAGCCTGCGCTCCGGTCAATCGACGCATTTTATACGGAGCGAATTTGCCCCTTTTGATCAAGCTGGCCAAATCCCGTCATCTTGCCGTTGGCGAGGCGGTCCGTCAGGCGATGGAAGCTGGGCGCAAGTATATCAACTCTCAAAATGTTAATCCCGAAGGGGAACAGGCGCGCTAAATGACTTTGAAGACACTGAAAATCGTGAATGAAAAAGGGCTTCATGCTCGAGCCTCGGCTAAATTGGTGGAGGTCGTCGAAGGGTTCGACGCCACGGCAGAGGTCTCAAAGGACGGGATGTCGGCTTCTGGCGATAGTATTATGGGTCTTTTAATGTTGGCAGCCTCGAAAGGAACGACTATTGACGTCGAGACTTCGGGGCCGGATGCTGGTGCCCTTGCTGATGCAGTGGAAGCCCTGGTGGCAGATAAATTCGGCGAAGGTTTCTAAATCGCATGGCCCCTCGAAATGACGGGAATGGCACAGTGGCGGATACCGCACATGAGCAAAATACCGGCCTGACGCCGGAGGCTGAGGACGCAAATGGCGAGGTCTATGACCGACGCACGTTGACCTATGCCAATTCCTTTGATGATCGCTGGACCTCGCTGACCATCAAGGCCATCGAATGGATGACAGGCAAGCTGACCATCCTGCGCATGGTCAAGAAATTCGAAAGCCAAAACGCAGAATACCGCGGCCAAAAATTCTGGCGTGGGGCGCTGAATATCATGGGCATCAATCTGATGACCCCCGAAGAGCAGATCAAACGCATTCCTGGTGACGGCCCGGTGGTGATTGTCGCCAACCATCCGCACGGGATGGTGGATGGGATGATCTTTGCCGATCTGATCGGCCGGGTGCGGCAGGACTACCGGATCCTGACCCGCTCGGTCCTGACTGGCCTGGATGAGGCCGCGACCTCTTTCATGATTCCGGTGCCGTTTCCGCATGACCCGGATGCGCAAAAGAAGATGGTTGAAATGCGCGCCAAGACCATGACCCACCTGAAGGCGGGAGGCGTTGTGGCATTGTTTCCCTCGGGCGTGGTGATGTCATCCGAGACCTGGTTTGGCCCCGCCATCGAGCAGGAGTGGAATGTTTTTACGGCCCAGCTGATCCGCCGCTCCGGCGCGCGGGTGGTGCCGATCTTCTTTCCCGGCAACAACTCTCGCAGCTATCAGATCGCCAACAAGATCTCCCCGATCCTGCGTCAGGGGCTTTTGCTGCATGAAATCGTGCGGTCCTGCAATAAACCTCAGGCGCCAGTGGTCGGAGAGCCGCTGAGCGAGGCCCAGATGGAGCAGCTGCACAGCGATCCACGCGGTTTCATGGCCTGGTTGCGGGAACATACGTTGAAGCTGGGGAACAAAGACTGAGCTGAGCAGTCGCTGTAAGTTACCAGGGTTTGCAAAAAAAAAGCGCCCTGTCAGAGGGCGCTTTTTGCATTTGTGATCCGGCACAAGGTGGCGAATGGCCTACCGGGTCGGTACAGGCTCTTCACCGCGGTAGTCATAGAAGCCGCGCTGTGTCTTGCGACCCAGCCAGCCAGCCTCGACATATTTGGTCAGCAGCGGGCAGGGGCGGTATTTGGTGTCAGCCAACCCGTCATGCAGCACGTTCATAATCGCAAGGCAGGTGTCGAGGCCGATGAAATCTGCCAGTTCCAACGGGCCCATGGGATGATTGGCGCCCAGCTTCATCGATTCGTCGATGGATTTGACCGATCCGACCCCTTCATACAGGGTATAAACCGCCTCGTTGATCATCGGCATCAGGATCCGGTTGACGATGAAGGCAGGAAAATCTTCGGCGCTGGCGGCGGTCTTGCCCAGGCGTTCCACCACGGTGCGGCAGCTGGCGAATGTCTCTTCATCGGTGGCAATGCCGCGGATCAACTCGACCAGCTGCATCACCGGCACCGGGTTCATGAAGTGAAATCCCATGAAGCGTTCAGGGCGATCCGTGCGGCTGGCCAGACGGGTGATCGAGATCGAAGAGGTGTTCGAGGTGAGAATCGTATGTGGCTGCAGATGCGGTTGCAGGTCTTCAAAGATCGCCTGCTTGACGGTTTCACGCTCAGTCGCGGCCTCGATCACCAGATCAGTAGCGCCAATATCAGCCAGCGATAGCGTTGGCGTGATGCGGGCAACCGCCTCTGTCACTTCGATTTCGCTGATCTTGCCGCGGCTGGCCTGACGGGCTAGATTTTTGTGAACGGCGCTGACGGCGGCATCAAGTGCCTGCTGATTTACGTCATTTAAAACAACCTCATAGCCTGCAAGGGCCATGACGTGGGCGATACCATTGCCCATCTGACCTGCGCCAATTACGCCAATTTTCTTGATATCCATGCCGATGGCTCCTGGTTTGCCTGCGCCGTGACCTTAGCGACTGCTTCGGGGCGGGCACAAGGCTGTGCCTTTGGAATTTTAGGTGAAATTTAACTTTAGGAAATTTGCAATCTTTGGCGCGCAAAGTGATCCTTGGGTGAATAAATTGGTGGGAGCTATGAGCTACGAACTCAAAAGCGCGGGCGCGCTTTCGGGGGGTACGTGCTGTTATGCCGGATCACGGCTGCCAGTACGAGGCCCCAGACGAGACTTAACGACTCCATATATCGCGTTCCTTGGTGGTACCGAGGTGTTTGGCCGTTTTGTCAAAACGCCCTTTTCGGATGTGACCGAATCCTTGCTGCAGTTTCCCTGTGTCAACCTGGCGGGGGTCAATGCGGGCCTTGATGCCTTTATGACCGACGAGGCCTTGCTGAAGGTTGCGGGCGAGGCAGAGGTGGCGGTGGTTCAGCTTCTGGGGGCGCAGAATATTTCCAACCGCTATTACCGGGTACATCCGCGGCGCAATGACCGTTTCCTGCAGGCGCATCCGGCGCTCATGCAGCTCTACCCTGAGGTGGACTATACCGAATTCCATTTCAACAAGCACCTTCTGACTACGTTGCAGGCGCTGTCAGAGGAGCGTTTCGCGATCCTACAGGACCATCTGCAAGAAACCTGGCTGTCGCGCATGCAGCAGGTGATAGAGGCCCTGCAGGGCCATGTGGTCATGCTCTGGATTACCTATGATCTGGTCGGGAACGCCGTCTTTGGGCATGAGCCGGTTCTGGTGGATCGCGCTATGGTCAAATCGCTCGAATCGCAGACCATGGGCCTGCTTGAAGTCGATGTCGCCACGGCAGGGCAGGTCGATGACTTCGAAGGCATGGCCATGGGAGAGCTGGATTTCCCGGCGGCGCAGCACATGCTGGGCCCGCGGGAGCATGAGCGCATTGGCTGTCTGTTGGCAGAAACGTTGCATCGGTTTGCCAAACGCAGCTGACTGTATCGCCAAGGAGTCGGCTTTTAGACTGGGCGATCTGTTGCCACCAAGGCGCGCTGCCAAATCAAGAAAGCTGTCAAACCAAGAAAGCGATCCATGTAAGAAAAACGGGGCCCGCTGAAACAGCGCGCCCCGTTTTCTACTTTTGATTTATCAGGCCGCAGGTCAGACCTGCACCCTGATGTTCCGTCTGCTTAGCCGAGTTTTTCGGTCAGTTCAGGTACGGCGGCAAAGAGATCGGCAACCAGACCAAAGTCAGCAACCTGGAAGATCGGTGCTTCTTCGTCTTTGTTGATCGCGACGATCACTTTGGAGTCTTTCATGCCAGCCAGGTGCTGAATGGCGCCCGAGATGCCGATGGCAACATAAAGATCCGGTGCCACGACCTTGCCGGTCTGACCAACCTGCCAATCGTTCGGGGCATAGCCCGAATCGACCGCTGCGCGCGAGGCGCCAACAGCGGCACCCAGCTTGTCGGCGAGGCCTTCGATCAGTTTGAAGTCTTCTTCGGAGCCAACGCCACGACCACCGGAAACCACGACACCAGCCGAGGTCAGCTCGGGACGATCCGATGCGGCAACCTTGTCTTCGACCCATTCCGACAGACCCGGGTTTTCAGCGGCACCAATGGTGTCAACTGAGGCAGAGCCACCGTCGCCAGCGGCGTCAAATGTCGCGGTGCGGAAAGAAATGACTTTCTTTGCGTCCGAGGATTTGACGGTCTGGATTGCGTTACCCGCATAGATTGGACGCTCAAAGGTAGAGCCGTCGATCACGCCGGTTACATCCGAGATCACCATGACATCAAGCAGAGCGGCCACGCGGGGCAGCACGTTCTTGGCGTCGGTGGTCGCAGGGGCGACGATGTGCTCGTAGTCACCCGCCAGCGAGGCGATCAGCGCCGCTGTGGGTTCCGCCAGGCGGTGGCCAAGCGATGCATCTTCGGCAACCAGGACCTTGGCAACGCCAGCGATCTTGGCGGCTTCGGCACCGGCTGCAGCAGCAGAGGCACCAGCGGCCAGAACAGTCACGTCACCCAGAGCGCCAGCAGCGGTCACGGCCTTTGCAGTTGCGTCCAGCGCCAGGGCGCCGTCGGTGACTTCAGCAAGGAGAAGAACAGCCATTACACAGCCCCCGCTTCTTTGAGTTTCTCGACCAGCTCATCAACAGAGCCAACCATGATGCCGGCGGCACGGGCCGCAGGCTCGGTGGTGGACACCACTTCGAGACGCGGGGTGACATCGACGCCGTAGTCAGCAGCGGTCTTTTCGGCCAGCGGCTTTTTCTTGGCTTTCATGATGTTCGGCAGCGACGCATAGCGTGGCTCGTTCAGGCGCAGATCAACGGTGACGATGGCAGGCATCTTCACGCTGATAGTCTGCAGACCGCCGTCAACTTCGCGGGTCACTTTGGCGGTGTCGCCATCGATGTCCAGCTCAGAGGCAAAGGTACCCTGCGACCAGCCCAGAAGGGCGGACAGCATCTGACCAGTTGCGTTCATGTCGTTGTCGATCGCCTGTTTGCCAGCCAGAACGATGCCAGGCTGCTCTTCATCGACGATGCCTTTGAGGATCTTGGCAACGGCAAGCGGTTCGATGTCGGTGTGAACGTCATCAGCAGCAACCACCAGGATGGCGCGGTCAGCGCCCATGGCCAGCGCGGTGCGCAGCGTTTCCTGGGCCTGCTTTACGCCGATTGAAACGGCAACGACTTCGTCAGCCTTGCCCGCTTCCTTGAGGCGGATGGCCTCTTCCACGGCGATTTCGTCGAAGGGGTTCATCGACATTTTGACGTTGGCGAGATCGACACCGCTTCCGTCCGCTTTGACGCGGACCTTCACGTTATAGTCAATCACGCGTTTGACAGGCACAAGTACCTTCATTTTACGTTCTCTCCTTAACAAACGGCACACCGCCGGAACGGCTGCCCTCTATGCTCTCGCGCTGTTGATACCGGCTCAGCCCGGGTCACAACAGGGAAAAATCGTCACGTTGTAGTTCGCAGACGTCGCGTTTGGCTGTTTGCCACGACAATCTTGCAAGAATGTTTCGTGAGGGCTGCTCGCATTTCCTTTGGTGTCCCTTTGCAAAAGACCCGAAACCATGCTGGCTGCCTGCGCGGGCTGTGACCAAACCTGCGCAGGTTAGTGGTAGGGGCGAATCGGCCCTCTGTCGATGGGGTTTGCCTGCGGGTGACGCTGCGACGCAGCATGTGACGTGACTGCAGCCTGTGCGCGGCCAATAAGCGGCCTGCGAGCCGCCCGCTTGCGTGTCGCGCTATCAGCGATTGGCGCCTGGCACCCAGAGCACGTCTTTGGCGCCGTTGTCATTAGCCGCCCTCGAGGCCACGAAGAACCAGTCGGACAGCCGGTTGAGGTAGGTCACCGCAATAGGGTTGATGGCTTCGACACTGGCTAGTTCGGTCGCAAGGCGTTCACCGCGCCGTGCCACAGTGCGACAGACATGCAGATGCGCCGCCAGTGCACTGCCGCCGGGCAGGACAAAACTGCGCAGCGCTGACAGGTCCTTGTTCATCGCATCGATTTCAGCTTCGAGCCGGTCTACCTGGGCCTGCACCACGCGCAGTGGCGGGGATTCGGCCTCAGCGTCCTGCGCCATGTCGGGGCGGCACAGGTCGGCGCCCAGATCAAAAAGATCGTTCTGGATGCGCGACAGGGCGGCGTCCCTTTTATCCGCGGCCTGCAAGCGGGCGACCCCGATAAAGGCGTTGAGCTCATCCGAGGGGCCATAGGCGTTGACGCGGGCATCATGTTTGGCAACCCGTGTGCCATTGCCAAGCGCTGTATCGCCTTTGTCACCGGTGCGGGTGTAAATCTTGTTCAGGACCACCATGGATTACTGACCTCCCTGACCGCGGAAATAGACATAGGCGACCAGCAGAACCACCGCGAGAAACTGGAGCAGCAGCCGCAGCCGCATCAGTTTGTTGGCGTATTTGTGGTTGAAGGCACCGCCTTTGCCAAAGCCGCCAAGGCCGAGCACCAGAACCACCACGACAGCCGCCATGGCCATAACGGCAAGAATATAAAGCGGATCACCCATTGCGCATTTCCTTTGCGTTTTGCTGCTGCAGGTCTAGCCTTTGGCGACCTGATTGGCGACAGGGAATTGGTTATTTCAGCCGTGCAAGGATGCGGTCAATTGCCCGGGTTGTGAGGATGCGGCGCAGAAAACCGGCGATATATGTGGGGGTCGTCACATAGTAACGCGGCCGGGGGTGGCGCGATTCGCAGGCATGGATCAGCTTGGTAGTTACCGCCGATGCGGGAAGCTCAAACCGGTCTGGCCCGGCGCTTTCATAGAGCCGCTTCAGCAGGCTGTTTTCATAGCGTTGGCGCAGGGCAGAATTCTCCCAGTCAATATGGCGTTCAAAGTGGGGAATCGCATTTTCGCGAAATTTCGAGGTCACAGGCCCAGGCTCGATCAACACCACCTTGATGTCGGTATCGCTCAACTCGACTCGCAGTGTGTCCGATAGCCCTTCGAGGGCATATTTTGTCGCTACATAGGCGCCACGCCAAGGAAAGGAGACAAGGCCCAATATGGACGAGTTCTGCACAATGCGGCCATGTCCCTGCGCGCGCATCACCGGCAGCACCTGCCTGGTGAGTTCATGCCAGCCAAAGACATTGGTTTCAAAGATTTCGCGCAGCCCGTCTGTGGCAAGATCTTCAATCGCACCAGGCAAGCCATGCGCGCCATTGTTAAAAAGTGCGTCCAGCGTGCCGCCGGTCGCGGCGAGCACTTCAGCAAGGCCCGTGGTGATGCTATCGGCGTCGCAATAGTCGATGCGCGGGGCGTCAAAGCCTTCGGTGCGCATCCGGTCGCAATCGCGCTGTTGGCGGCAGGAGGCAAAGACCCGCCAGCCGCGATTGCGCATACTGCGTGCAGCGTCCAGGCCGATCCCGGAGGAGCAGCCAGTGATCAGAATGGATTTTTGCATCAATGTCTCTTACCTGACTGGATCGATAGGGGATCCACGTCAGGTGTTTATGAGCGTTTCTTGCCCACGAGGGAAGCGGCAACCCAGCCTACCTTGTTGCCTTTCTTGGTGCGCAGCTGCAGCCAGCCGGTGCCGCTGTCCTCGATTACCAGAACCTCGTCTCCGGCCAGCAGGCGGGCGAGCACAGGGTAGATGGTGCCTGGTCCCTGGCGCATATTGACCCGGGAGGCCCGAATTTGGCGCAGATCTAGGTAGTCTTCGCTACCGGTATTGGTGTTTCCGGTCGTGTCGAGCCCGGCGAGGCTCGCGGTTTGTGCCCCCGTGTTTTGCGTGCTGGTATTTGTTTCACGATCATAGTTGGCGGTCAGGGCGACGAGCCCGCCTTGAATGACGTCCAGCTGCAAGGGGCGCGCTGTCGTGCCGACTGCATCCCCAGTGGCAAAGGCGTTTCGGCTGTCCTGCAATGTGGCACCCGCCGAGACGATTTTTGCCAGTGCAATGGTCTGGCGGTGGTTGGGGTCAGCGGCAGGGCGCTGCGAAATGACAGCGGGTGTGGGGGCTTCTTGCAAGACCTTGGATCCGACCAGGGCAGCGGCACGCTGTTTCGCGGACTGACGGAATTTTGTAGCTCCTGCTGTCGGCACAGCTGCGGTTTGCTGCGCAATCTGGCGGGGCTCATCTGTTGGACGGTTAAGCGGTGTGAAATCGAGACCGCCACTCAGCTCAAAAAAGCCCCAGCCCAAAAAGGCAAAGGACACCATTACAAAACGCGACATAGCGCATCCCCCCACAACAAAATCAATAGCGGCAATGAGTGGTGGCAGACCCTAAAAGGTTGGAACACCGGCCTGAACCACTGCGGCAGAATTCGAGCCGCCATAGTAGATAAGTTACGTTAATACATTTCAAATTAGCACGAAGCACAGGGGAGAGTCCTGCGCCTTCTCCCCCTTTGGGGCGCAACAGACTGTTTCCGGCTGCGTTCGTCTGGCAGCGATCTTCTCCGAATACTGGAGAATTCAGGGATGGCGGTGGATAAATCGGAACCATCGCTTTACCGCGGCAGGCGGGGGAAGTATCACCAAAGCATGAACGACTTGGTAGATGACCCCGACGCCCCGCTGCCGCAAAACGGCGAGATCATGGAACCCCTGCGCCGCGCCATTGGTGAGCGGTACCTGACCTATGCGCTGAGCACGATCATGCACCGGGCGCTGCCCGATGCGCGCGACGGTCTGAAACCGGTGCACCGGCGCATTCTCTACGCCATGAGTCGCCTGCGGCTCAGCTCTTCGGGTGGGTTTTTGAAATCTGCCAAGATTTCCGGCGACACCATGGGTGACTTCCACCCCCATGGTGATGCGGCGATCTATGACGCGATGGCGCGTCTGGCGCAGGATTTCAACGTGCGCTACCCGCTGGTCGATGGTCAGGGCAACTTTGGCAATATCGACGGCGATAACCCGGCGGCCTCGCGCTATACAGAAGCGCGCATGACCTTCATCGCCGAGGCGATGCTGGACGGCCTATCTGAGGACGCCGTTGATTTCAGGGATAACTATGACGGCCGTTTGACGGAACCTGCGGTTCTGCCTGCGACTTTTCCCAATATTCTTGCCAATGGCTCGACGGGGATTGCGGTTGGTATGGCGACCAATATTCCGCCGCATAACATAGCTGAACTGATCGATGCCTGTATCCACTTGATCAAAGCGCCGGGTGCGGATGATGACACCCTGCTGAAATATGTGCCGGGACCGGATTTTCCGACGGGGGGCATCATTGTCGAGCCACGCGAAAACATCGCCAAGGCCTATCGCACCGGGCGCGGATCTTTCCGTCTGCGCAGCACCCATGAAGTCGAAGACCTGGGTCGTGGCCAGTGGCAGATCGTGGTCACCGAGATCCCTTATCAGGTGCAAAAATCCAAGCTCATCGAGAAGATCGCTGAGCTGATCCAGACCAAGAAGGTGCCGATCCTTGCGGATATCCGTGACGAATCGGCCGAAGATGTCCGCATCGTGCTGGAGCCGAAGTCGAAGAACGTCGACCCGGATGTGCTGATGAACATGATGTTCCGCAATTCCGATCTGGAAGTGCGTTTCAGCCTCAACATGAATGTGCTGATCGATGGGGTCACGCCCAAGGTCTGCTCGATGAAGGAAGTGCTGCGCGCCTTCCTCGATCACCGCCGTGACGTGTTGCAGCGCCGCTCGCGCCACCGCATGGCTAAGATCGACCACCGGCTTGAGGTGCTGGATGGTTTCATCATCGCCTTCCTAAATCTGGACCGGGTGATCGATATCATCCGCTACGATGACGATCCCAAAGCCGCTCTGATGCGGGAAAACTGGGATCTCGATCATCCGCGTGCCCTTAGCGATGCGGACTATACCAGCCCGGCCAAGGGTCCGGGTGAGCTGAGCGAGGTGCAGGCCGAAGCGATTCTCAACATGCGGCTGCGATCGTTGCGCCGCCTTGAGGAAATGGAGCTGACCCGCGAACGTGATGCGCTACGCGATGAGCGCGCGGGACTGGTGGAGCTGCTGGGGTCGGACGATCTGCAATGGAACAAAATCACCGATCAGTTGCGCGACACCAAAAAGCAGTTCGGCAAGGATTACGAGGGCGGCGCGCGCCGCACGCTCTTTGCTGAGGCTGGCGAAGTCGAAGAGGTGCCGCTGGAGGCGATGATCGACCGCGAGCCGATCACGGTTGTCTGCTCGCAGATGGGCTGGATCCGGGCAATGACTGGCCATATCGATCTGGCGCGTGAGTTAAAGTTCAAGGATGGCGACGGGCCACGCTTCATCTTTCACGCTGAAACCACCGACCGGTTGTTGGTCTTTGGCAGCAATGGCCGGTTCTACACCGTCAGCGCCGCGAATCTGCCCGGTGGCCGTGGCATGGGCGAACCCCTACGCCTGATGGTGGATCTGCCCAATGAGGTCGAAATCGTCGATATCCTCATTTACAATCCTGAGGGCCGTCTGCTGGTGGCATCCTCGGCGGGGAATGGCTTTATCTGCGCCGAAAAGGAAATCGTGGCGCAGACCCGCAGTGGCAAACAGGTGTTGAACGTCAAGGATGACGACCGCGCACAGATCTGTATTCCGGTTACCGGCGATCACGTGGCGATTGTCTCGGAAAACGGCAAGTTCCTGGTTTTCTCGGTCGAAGAAATGCCGGAGCTGACCCGTGGCAAGGGCGTGCGACTACAGAAATACAATATGGCGCGCGGCAAGCAGGGCTCGCTGGAGCTGGATGGTGGGCTCAGTGATGTCACCACCTTCAACTGGGATGATGGCATCTCCTGGGAAATGGGTGGCGGCAAGACCCGCCATGAAACTGATCTCAGCCAGTGGCTGGGCAAACGTGCCGGCGTGGGCAAACGTCCACCTTATGGCTTCCCGCGGAACTACAAGTTCAAGTGATTTGAGCAGAAAGCCGCAAGTGATCTGTGACTCTCGCGCCACCTTGGTGCGGGCAGCGACACTCTCTGGTTTGCCAGAGAGTGTGCTCTGGTCTATCCCAAAGGCAGATCCATTCCTTCGACCTGCATGAGGCCCTGATGTTCCGAATTTTTGCTTTCCTGGCCGCGATGCTGGTCCTGCTGACCGCCTGTGGCGAGACGACCCTGAACGAAGCGCCGGAGGATCTTGGCGATTTCAATATGCGGGTCTCCTTTGTTTACACGGACAAGGCGCTGCAATGGCCGCTGTCGCGCGCCGCCGAGCCTTCGGAATGGAACGCGCCGATTGAGCGGGCCATGGAGGCACGCCTGGGCCGCTACAATGGTACCGGCAAATATGACGTCGCCGTCACCCTCGAAGGGTTCCTTCTGGCGACCGGCGGCATCCCGGTTCTGGTCAATCCCAAAAGCGCCGCTGTGGTGAATGTCTTTGTCTATGATGTGAAGACAAAGACCTATCTCGCCAAAGAGCACCAGATGAAGATCTTTGAAGACACCACCGGCGAAAGCGCCATCATCGGGTCCGGCTACAGTCGCACCAAGGAAGAGCAAATCGACGGGCTGTCGCTGCGCATCATTGATGCGCTCGAAGAATATATGGCTGAACAGCACGCAGAACATGGCTGGTTTGCCCCGAAGGATCCTGCCACTGCGCAATCGTCTGCAGCCCCTGAAGAAAGCTGATTGCGCCGGAGCAATTGGGGAAACCTGACCTGCTGTGCCGCGACGGAACAGCAGGTCGCAGGCCTAGTTTGGCCAAAACCACTCTGGCCAAGCAGGAACGGCTTGATTTTTACCTTTAAACCAAGTACGCCGCGCGCGCAGAGGTAACTTGGGTCGGCTGTCGACCCTCTATTTCAAAAGGGCGCCTAACAGAATGGCTAAGGAAAAGTTTGAACGTAATAAGCCGCACGTCAACATCGGCACCATCG
>NZ_CYSG01000002.1 GCF_001457775.1 Phaeobacter sp. CECT 5382 | reverse complement strand
TGCAGGTCGGAACTTACCCGACAAGGAATTTCGCTACCTTAGGACCGTTATAGTTACGGCCGCCGTTTACCTGGGCTTCAATTCAGAGCTCTCACCCCTCCTTTTAACCTTCAGGCACCGGGCAGGCGTCAGACCCTATACGTCGTCTTGCGACTTCGCAGAGCCCTGTGTTTTTAATAAACAGTCGCCACCCCCTGGTTTGTGCCCCCAGCTTCCACTTGCGTAGAAACCGGGCCTCCTTCTCGCGAACTTACGGAGGTATTTTGCCGAGTTCCTTCAACATCGTTCTCTCAAGCGCCTTGGTATTCTCTACCAGTCCACCTGTGTCGGTTTAGGGTACGATCTTATAGAGGGGCTATTTCCAGGGACCTCTCAGCAGCCCATTCAAACCAATAAGGATGAACTACCTTCGAGATCCGTCGCCACCTCATGGCCCAGGAATATTGACCTGGTTCCCATCGACTACTCCTTTCGGCCTCGCCTTATGGGTCGGCTTCCCCTGCTCAGATTAGCTTTAAGCATTAACCCTTGGACTTGCGGCGAGAGTGTCTCTCCCACTCTTTGTCGCTACTCATGTCATCATTCTCGCTAGTGATCTCTCCACCGGATGGCTCACGCCCCGGCTTCATCGAAAGCTCCGTGTCTCCAATCCTACCGAAGTAGGTAAGGAGACATGGAACTATGTCACACTACGCTCTGCTACCATGCACTATGTGCATCCTCAGCTTCGGCTCATGGCTTGAGCCCCGTTACATCTTCGCCGCAGGACGTCTTAATTAGACCAGTGAGCTGTTACGCTATCTTTAAAAGATGGCTGCTTCTAAGCCAACTTCCTGGTTGTTTTGGACATCCCACCTGCTTTCCCACTTAGCCATGAATTAGGGGCCTTAGCTGGAGGTCAGGGTTGTTTCCCTCTCCACTACGGACGTTAGCATCCGCAGTGTGTCTGCCATCTAGTACTCCCGGGTATTCGGAGTTTGGTTAGGATCAGTAAGCCTGTGGGGCCCCATTACCCATCCAGTGCTCTACCCCCCGGGGTATTCGGATGACGCTCTACCTAAATAGATTTCGCAGAGAACCAGCTATCTCCGAGTTTGATTGGCCTTTCACCCCTAGGCACAGCTCATCCCGATCTTTTTCAACAGATGTGGGTTCGGTCCTCCAGTGCATGTTACTGCACCTTCAACCTGGCCATGCCTAGATCACTCGGTTTCGGGTCTGATCCCACGAACTCATGCGCCCTATTAAGACTCGCTTTCGCTGCGCCTACACCTAACGGTTTAAGCTTGCTCGTGAGACCAAGTCGATGACCCATTATACAAAAGGTACGCTGTCAGGCCGCAAGGGCCCTCCAACTGATTGTAGGCGTTCGGTTTCAGGTACTGTTTCACTCCCCTCGTCGGGGTGCTTTTCACCTTTCCCTCACGGTACTGGTTCACTATCGGTCAGTAAGGAGTACTTAGCCTTCGAAGGTGGTCCTCCGATCTTCAGACAGAATTTCACGTGTTCCGCCCTACTTAATACGTCCTATCATGCTTCGAATACGGGGCTATCACCCGCTATGGCCATGCTTCCCAACATGTTCTTCTCGCACTCAAGGCTCGGCTGGTCCCCGTTCGCTCGCCGCTACTAGGGGAGTATCAATTGATTTCCTTTCCTCCGGGTACTTAGATGTTTCAGTTCCCCGGGTTTGCTCTTTTAAACCTATGTATTCAGTCTAAAAGTACCTGGTTAAGCCCATTATTGATTACCGAAGTAACAATAACAAACTTTCAGGTGGGTTGCCCCATTCAGAAATTCATGGATCAAAGCTTATTCTCAGCTCCCCATGACTTATCGCAGAGTATCACGTCTTTCATCGCCTCTTACTGCCAAGGCATTCACCAAACGCCCTTCTCGCGCTTGATCTGATCCAGAAATAAACAGCCTAAGCTGTCAGGACATCGGAAGCTGGTAAGAAACCGATGCCACAATCTCTGAACCAAAAAGTTACTTTCCCGCATTTATGATGCGAAAGTCGTTTCACTACTAAGACTGTGATGTCGGTCGCAGCCCCTTCGCAAAACAAACATCATAAATACAATTGGTTCTTAAACCTCGCGGAATAAGAACCGGGTTAGTGTACTTGACTTGGACAACTCTGTCGTTTCAATCCGGCATACTCATGGACGTCCGAGGAAACAGACGTGTTCACAAGCTCGCATCACATGCTTAATGTCCTACCGCCTATTCGGCTACTTGAGGACAAGAAGTGTTCCGATCAACCCTGCCGAAGCACGATAGATCAAAACCCATGATCAGCACCAAACTGAGATCATCCCCACACTCGGGGCGATCAACAGTGTTGTTGATTGTTTCTCTCTTTACGATATCAATGCGTCCAATTGGACGGTTAAGAACTGCGCACAGTGCTTAACGATCTAATTGTATATGGTGGGTCGAGGAGGACTTGAACCTCCGACCTCACGCTTATCAGGCGTGCGCTCTAACCACCTGAGCTACCGACCCGTTTTTGATTTTGCCTGCGGCAAAACAAAAATCAGAATGTGGTTGTTCAAGGTGACCGATGCTTGGTGGAGCCTAGGAGGATCGAACTCCTGACCTCCTGAATGCAAATCAGGCGCTCTCCCAGCTGAGCTAAGGCCCCTTGCTGAACCCCTGATCTTTAGGGGCTCGATTGTCTGAAGAGATATGAGGACGGCTCGGTCCGAAGGACATCTTGCGATGCCCCGATGTTGATCAGTTTTGATTACTGATCATTGCTAAGTGTTCCACGAGTATGAACAAGTTCATGCTGACTAGGAACATCCTTAGAAAGGAGGTGATCCAGCCGCAGGTTCCCCTACGGCTACCTTGTTACGACTTCACCCCAGTCGCTGAGCTCACCGTGGTCCGCTGCCTCCATTGCTGGTTGGCGCACGGCCTTCGGGTAAACCCAACTCCCATGGTGTGACGGGCGGTGTGTACAAGGCCCGGGAACGTATTCACCGCGTCATGCTGTTACGCGATTACTAGCGATTCCGACTTCATGGGGTCGAGTTGCAGACCCCAATCCGAACTGAGACATCTTTTGGAGATTAACTCACTGTAGATGCCATTGTAGCACGTGTGTAGCCCAACCCGTAAGGGCCATGAGGACTTGACGTCATCCACACCTTCCTCCCGCTTATCACGGGCAGTTTCCCTAGAGTGCCCAGCCGAACTGCTGGCAACTAAGGATGTGGGTTGCGCTCGTTGCCGGACTTAACCGAACATCTCACGACACGAGCTGACGACAGCCATGCAGCACCTGTCACTAGGTCTCTTGCGAGAAAGCCAAATCTCTCTGGCGGTCCTAGGATGTCAAGGGTTGGTAAGGTTCTGCGCGTTGCTTCGAATTAAACCACATGCTCCACCGCTTGTGCGGGCCCCCGTCAATTCCTTTGAGTTTTAATCTTGCGACCGTACTCCCCAGGCGGAATGCTTAATCCGTTAGGTGTGACACCAACAAGCATGCTTGCTGACGTCTGGCATTCATCGTTTACGGTGTGGACTACCAGGGTATCTAATCCTGTTTGCTCCCCACACTTTCGCACCTCAGCGTCAGTATCGAGCCAGTGAGCCGCCTTCGCCACTGGTGTTCCTCCGAATATCTACGAATTTCACCTCTACACTCGGAATTCCACTCACCTCTCTCGAACTCAAGACCAGGAGTTTATAAGGCAGTTCCAGGGTTGAGCCCTGGGATTTCACCCTATACTTTCTGATCCGCCTACGTGCGCTTTACGCCCAGTAATTCCGAACAACGCTAACCCCCTCCGTATTACCGCGGCTGCTGGCACGGAGTTAGCCGGGGTTTCTTTACCAGATACTGTCATTATCATCTCTGGCGAAAGAGCTTTACGACCCTAAGGCCTTCATCACTCACGCGGCATGGCTGGATCAGGCTTGCGCCCATTGTCCAAGATTCCCCACTGCTGCCTCCCGTAGGAGTCTGGGCCGTGTCTCAGTCCCAGTGTTGCTGATCATCCTCTAAAACCAGCTATAGATCGTAGACTTGGTAGGCCGTTACCCCACCAACTATCTAATCTAACGCGGGCCGATCCTTCTCCGATAAATCTTTCCCCCGAAGGGCGTATAAGGTATTACTCACCGTTTCCAGTGGCTATTCCTTAGAGAAGGGCACGTTCCCACGCGTTACTAACCCGTCCGCCGCTCACTCCGAAGAGTGCGCTCGACTTGCATGTGTTAAGCCTGCCGCCAGCGTTCGTTCTGAGCCAGGATCAAACTCTCAAGTTGAAAGCATGTTGCCATGCTGTCCTTGACGTTCGAACCTCTGCACATCTTCAATACTCAGGACCACCTTTGGGGGCAGGTCCCTATGTTCACCCGGCTAAGGATTGAACACGTACTGAAAGTCATCTGTTTGATTGTGCTTCAGTTTACCAAAGTAAACAAAAGTCCGTTCAAACAGTGAAGCTGACACTCTATAATCGCACTACCGCGTTGCTACTTGAGCGCAACGGCATTACTAAGAGCGTTGATATACAGACGTTGATCCATCGAAATGAACCAAACCGCCCACATATCTCTTCAGTTATCTATCAATGTCAAAGAGCGTGCCACCCAGAGGCCAAAAACAAGACCAGTGCGCTGAAATTCCCCAGCGCGCCCGCCTGCCTAATCTTCCAAATGCCCCAGTCTATCCTGAGCGTCTCAACCGTCTCTCCGGCCAGTCCCACCGCCTCTCCGGTGCGTCTCCACTGTCTTTCCAGTGTGTCAGCAGCGTCTCCGCCGCGCCCCAGCTGCGTATCGTCGCTGCCGGTAGAGGGGGTTCTAGTGTTAACTCACAGAAGCCGCAACACCTAATTTCACAAAAAGCCACTTTTTTTGAAGATACTCTCTTTTTCCCATATTTTCATGATCTTAATGGAAAATTAAAATGACCGTACAACGGCTTTTCACATCGAACGGCTGCTGGGACACCCAAAACGGGAAACCGCGATCCAGACTCAGACAGCTGCCCGTTTTGGGGCAAAGGAAAGCCGCGTACACAGCAGCGCCAAGATCACAGTCAAGTAGATCAGCGGCTCTATCTGAAAGCCTTTTACCAGCATCACATAGTGCAGTCCGCCCAGCAAAACCGCCGGGTACGCCAAAAGGTGTATCTGCTTCCAGCGGCGCCCAAGACGGCGCACCGACCAATTGTTTGACGTCAGCGCGAGGGGCAACATCAGGATAAAGGCCGCCATGCCGATGGTGATATAGGGACGTTTGGCAATATCTGCGAGGATCTGGCTGACAATCTGAACATCCAGCACCAGCCAGACCAACAGGTGCAGCACCACATAGGAAAAGGTCACAACACCGATTGCCCGGCGGAACTTCATCAGATTCACCCTAAGGAGCCTGCGCAAGGGCGTCACCGCAAGCCCGAGGATCATCAGCTGCAAGGCACGCTCTCCCATGGCATGTTCCAGCGCCTTGACCGGATCTGGCCCCAACCCACCTGTGACACCATTATAGAGCAACCAGGTCGGATAGATCCCGCCAAGGAGATAAATCCCCCATACGGGGAACCTGCGCAGCGTCTGGTTTACAAAGTCGATCATTGCGGGTCTGGTCCTCATACCAAAGGCAGTGCTCACCTGCGCATGTGTTGCCGGGCGGATGTATTGCGAACGGCCACAGGTGCCCTCTTTAGATAGGTCACAACCGGTGCGCGCCCAAATCGATAGCGCCAAGATCACCGAGAGTTCAGCGGTGTTACAGTTTGGCCCCCGCCCCTTTGGCACCCCTGACAGGTTTGCCCTACAAGACAGTCATAGTTGCGGCCCGGTAGAAATACCAAAGGGCCGGGGTTTCCCCCGACCCTTTGGTATGCGTCGATCCCTGCGCCAAAGAGCAAGGGGTCAGAAGTGTTCCGACAAATCCATGCCATCATAAAGGGCGGCAACCTCAGCCTCGTAGCCGTTGAACTTCAGCGTATCCTGACGGCTGGCAAACAACCCGCCTCCGAGACGCCGCTCGCTGGCCTGGCTCCAGCGCGGATGCGAGACTTCAGGATTCACATTACTATAGAAGCCATATTCACGGGCATTCGCCATATTCCAGCTGGTGGGCGGCTCTTCATCCGTGAGGGTGATGCGCACCACGGATTTGATCGATTTGAAACCGTATTTCCACGGCACCACCAAACGCAGCGGCGCGCCGTTCTGATTGGGCAGATCTTTGCCAAAAATGCCGGTGGCCATCATGGTCAGTGGATGCATTGCCTCATCCAGACGCAGGCCCTCGCGGTAGGGCCAGTCAAGCACTTGATAGGCAGTGCCGGGCATCTCCGAAGGGCGGTACAGGGTCTCAAAGGCCACGTATTTCGCCCCGGTCTGCACACCCGCCAGCGCCAGCAGGTCTGCCAACTCGAAACCGGTCCAGGGCACCACCATCGACCAGGCTTCGACACAGCGGAACCGGTAGATGCGTTCCTCGAGGGTCATCTCACCGAGGATCTGCTGAAAACCATAGTCACCGGGGCGATCCACCAATCCGTCGATCTTGACGCTCCAGGGGGAGGTGGTGAGGGAGCCCGCATATTTCGCAGGATCGCCCTTGCCGGTGCCGAACTCATAATAGTTGCAATAGGTGGTCACATCTTCCCAGGAGTTCGGTTCAAGCGTTTCGGCCTGAGCCTGTCCCGGCAGCGCCCCCATTCCCGCCAGCCCGGCCATGCCCCCCAGCCCCGCCATGATCTGACGACGGTTCATGAATGTGGCCTTGGGAGTCACATCGGCAGGGGTGAGGGTATTGGTCCAACGGCGGGCCATGGCGGTCTCCTAAATACAAACAGTTATCCTTTGGCCTAACCCAGCGATTGCGTCAGGCCAAAACATATCCTGTCACGTCTGCGCGACGGCACTGTAACTTGGCATGATTTCATTCATCGGGCGCGAGTGACCGTTTTCCTGCATGATACGCACATGGCGGCGCCGCAGCTTGCGCGGCTCCGTGACGCCGACGGAATGCGCGATGGTTTCGACCTCGTGAATGATCTCGCTGGCATAGCGCGCCACGCGCTTGTACTTGTCCTCAACCACCAGCCCTTTTTGGAATCGCGGATCATGCGTGGTGATACCGGTGGGACAGGTGTTCTTATTGCATTTCAGCGCCTGAATACAGCCGAGCGAGAACATGAAACCGCGCGCCGAGGTGACGAAATCCGCCCCCGCAGCCAGCGCCCAAGCGACATCGCCGGGATTGACCAGCTTGCCGCTGGCGATCAGGCGAATGCGATCCCGCATGCCATATTCATCGCGCAGGTTGCAGACCAGCGGCAGCGCTTCGCGCACCGACATGCCGACCAGATCGATCAGCGGCATCGGTGCCGCACCGGTGCCACCTTCGCCGCCATCGATGGTGATGAAATCCGGCGCATCGTCAGGACGTGCCGCGATATTCATGAACATCTCGCGCATCACCACCTCAGATCCGACAACGGTTTTGATCCCCACTGGCTTGCCCGTCACCTCCCGGACATGGGCAATCATGTCGAGCAGATCATCAAAGCTGGCGATCTCAGGATGGCGATTAGGTGAAATACTGGCCTCCCCTTCCGGGATGCCGCGAATGGCTGCGATTTCGGCGCTGACCTTTTCTGACGGAAGGATGCCCCCCTTGCCCGGCTTGGCACCCTGCGACAGCTTCAGTTCAAACATTCGCACGGTTGGGTTCTCTGCCACCTCGCAGAGCTTCTTGTCACTTATGCCACCTTCAGGATTGCGCACCCCATATTTGGCGGTGCCAATCTGAAACACGACGTCACAGCCCCCCTCAAGGTGAAAGGGGCTGAGACCACCCTCGCCGGTATTGAGCCAGACACCTGCCTCACGCGCGCCGCGGCTGAGGGCGCGCACCGCGGGCTTGGACAGCGCACCATAGCTCATACCAGAGATGTTGAAAAAGGAGGGCGCATGATAAGGCACCCGCGCCCCAGCCCCAATCACCAGTGGCTCGCTGCTGGCATATTGGTCGTCCAGCGGTGGAAAGGGCGCGTTGACGAAAATCGGCGTGCCGGGAACGCTGGTGTTTCTGGTTGACCCAAAAGCTACTGTGTTGCCCACACCTTCGGCAGCGCGCCCAACCCATTCACGCTGCGCGCGGTTGAATGGCAGCTCTTCGCGATCCATGGCAAAGAAGTACTGACGGAAGAATTCCCCCAGCGCGCTGAACAGGTGCCGGAACCGACCCAGGATCGGATAGTTGCGCCGAATAGCATCATGAGTCTGTAACCGGTCCGTCACAAAGAGCACCAAGGCCACCATTGCCAGGGCTCCGAGCAGAAAAACAAAGCCGATTGCGAGGAATTCTATAGCCTTTGCCGCAAAACCCATGCAAAAACTCCTATATATTTATACGACAGGTGGCCCAGCGCTGCCTGTCTCTTGCCCTCAAACTGCGGGGGATATCCGGATTGAGCAAGCCACAGACGATCACATTGGGAGAAGTCAGATGAAACATATTGCCGCCGCCACACTGGGTCTTTGCCTCATGGTGGGGTTCACCGCCCCTGCACAGGCTCAGGATATGGTTTCGTATCAGAGCGAACTTGCCTATGACGACGTGACCTTTGGACTGGAAAGCGCCATCACAGACCGCGGCTTGGTGGTCGACCATGTCAGCCATGTGGGCGACATGCTGGAACGGACCCGTGGCGATATCGGCTCCGACGTGGTGTTGTTTGACAAAGCCGATGTCTATTCCTTCTGCTCGGCCAAACTGTCGCGCCAGGTGATGGAAGCAAACCCGATGAATATCGCCTTTTGTCCCTATGACATCTTTGTCGCCCAGCGCCCCAGCGAAGACAAGGTCACCATCGGTTTTCGCAGCTTCCCTGCTGGTGAGATGCAAATCATTCAAGAGCTGTTGGACAGCATCGTGCAAGAAGCCATCGAAGAATAGAATTTGGGCATGTCGCGATGCCAACACGACCCTTAAACACAGAGAAAGCCCGCCAGGGCCGGCGGGCTTTTCCTTAGGTGGCCGTGAAAAAATGATCCCTGTTAAGTTGGACGCGATCAGCGTTTGTCGTCTCAGGGACATTTTTCCAAGGATCTTTTGCCAGGGATCTTTTTTTGACGTCAGCTTCCTGATTTTGAACGCTTTTCATTTTCAAGGCGCACAAATTCAGCCGCATTGATCTGCGCTGACTGCGGCTTGGAGAAATCCGCATGAACCGGGTTCGGAATGTGGTCCAGTGATGATCCGGTTGCCGCATCGATACCGATGCCGATCACCCCACCTGCCAGAATATTGCCTGCCAGTGCTGCACCGCCTGTCTCGCGAACCTGTGTCGAGACATTGATGGTGCGCGTGGCGTTGCCTTGCCTGAACGTGGCAACAAATTTCTGCTTGCGCTCTATACGTAGGATACAGGGCGTCGTGCAATGCATGCCGTTGCTGGTTTCCACTTTCAGGCCGCTTGGTGTTGATGTGAATTGCACATCTTCGCTGGTGCCTTTGGTCACTGTTGCGCAACCAGAGAGTGCCGCTGCCGTTGCTGCAGCCAATACAAAAGTCTTCACTCAAAAATCCTTAAAGATTAGTCCATTCTGGATAATCCCCTAAAGCTGAGCGAGACAGCCTGTCAATATGAACGCAACGCCAACATGAATACGGCCAATTCAATTGGCAATAAAAGCTCAAAGCACGGTCCTGCCCAAAGGAAAAGGCCCGCCACTGGGGCAGGCCTTAGCTTTGTCCAACTCAGCAATAACTGGCTGTGAACATCAGTGCACCACGGCATCATCCGGTTTTGGACGCTCGGTAGTGCCAAGACGATCGCCAATGATCAACCCATCACTGCCTGCAGAAACCGGCACCGTATCGCCATCCTTGATATCACCACTGAGCAGCAGTTCCGCCAAGGGGTTCTGCAGTGCACGCTGGATCACTCGTTTCAGAGGCCGCGCACCAAAGACTGGGTCGTAGCCTTCATCGGCCAGCCAAGTTTTGGCCCCCTCATCCAGGATCAGCGTGATCTTGCGATCAGACAAACGCTTGGCCAGACGTGCCAGCTGGATATCGACGATACCATCCATATCCTGGCGCGCCAGACGATCAAAGATGATGGTCTCATCCAGACGGTTAAGAAATTCCGGGCGGAAGTGCGCCCGCACCGCATCCATCACGTCGCGTTTGGCATCTGCAGCATCCGCCCCTTCGGGCAGCTGGCTGAGCGCCTGCGCACCGAGATTTGAGGTCAGAATGATCAGCGTCTGTTTGAAGTCCACAGTACGGCCCTGTCCATCGGTCAGCATACCGTCATCCAGCACCTGCAACAGCACGTTGAAGACATCCGGGTGCGCCTTTTCGACTTCGTCGAACAGGACCACCTGATAGGGACGGCGCCGCACGGCTTCGGTCAGCACACCGCCTTCTTCATAGCCGACATAGCCCGGAGGCGCACCGATCAGACGGGCTACTGCGTGTTTCTCCATGAACTCCGACATATCGATACGCACCATGGCGTTGTCATCATCAAAGAGGAAATTCGCCACGGCCTTGGTCAGTTCGGTTTTACCAACACCGGTTGGCCCGAGGAACAAGAAAGACCCAAGCGGGCGGTTTTCATCGTTGAGACCTGCCCGGGCACGCCGCACCGCATTGGCCACTGCCGTCACCGGCGCGTCCTGGCCAATCACACGGGAATGCAGCTCATCCTCCATGCGCAGCAGTTTTTCGCGCTCGCCTTCCAGCATACGAGAGGTCGGAATACCGGTCCAGCGTTCCACTACTCCGGCGATCTGCTCAGGACGGACGGCCTCTTCGACCATCACGCCCTGCTCTTCGCGCGCCTCGGCTTCGCCCAGCTGCTTTTCAAGATCCGGAATAACGCCATAGGACAGCTCACCGGCGCGGGCCAGATTGGCTTCGCGCTTGGCGATCTCCAGCTCGGCGCGAGCCTTGTCCAACTGCTCCTTCAGATCACGGGCCCCCGCCAGCTTGTCACGCTCGGCCTGCCACTGCGCCGTCATTTCCGAGGATTGCTCCTGCAGATCAGACAATTCTTTTTGCAACACATCCAGACGATCCCGCGACGCCGCATCATCCTCGACCTTAAGCGCTTCCTCTTCGATCTGCATCTGCAGAATCTGGCGGTCCAGCGCGTCCAGCTCTTCGGGTTTGCTGTCCACCTGCATGCGCAGACGGCTGGCCGCCTCGTCCATCAGATCAATGGCCTTATCCGGCAAAAAGCGGTCGGTGATATAGCGGTTGGATAGTGTCGCCGCAGAAACCAAAGCGGCATCCGCGATACGCACACCGTGGTGCAGCTCGTACTTTTCCTTGATGCCGCGCAGGATCGAGATGGTGTCCTCGACCGTGGGCTCCTGCACCACAACGGGCTGGAAACGCCGGGCCAAGGCCGCGTCTTTTTCGACATACTTGCGATATTCATCCAGCGTGGTCGCACCAATACAGTGCAATTCACCCCGCGCCAGAGCAGGCTTGATCAGATTGGCCGCATCCATAGCACCGTCTGATTTACCCGCGCCCACCAGCGTGTGCATCTCATCAATAAAGAGGATGATCTCACCAGCGGCCTCCGTGACTTCGGTCAGAACCGCTTTCAGGCGCTCTTCGAATTCGCCGCGATATTTGGCACCGGCGATCAGCGCACCCATGTCCAGCGACAGAAGCTGCTTGTCGCGCAGGCTCTCAGGCACATCACCATTGACAATGCGCAGGGCCATGCCCTCGGCAATCGCAGTTTTACCCACGCCAGGCTCACCAATCAGAACCGGGTTATTCTTGGTACGGCGCGACAGAACCTGCATGGCGCGACGGATTTCCTCGTCGCGGCCAATAATAGGGTCGATCTTACCTTCGCGCGCAGCCTCGGTGAGGTCGCGGGCGTATTTCTTCAGCGCATCATAGCCTTCTTCGGCGGTCGCTGTATCAGCGGTGCGGCCCTTGCGAATGTCATTGATCGCTTCATTCAGTTTCTGCGCTGAGACATCGCCTGCATCCAGTGCGTCCTTGGCCTTGGATTTCACCATGCACAGCGCCATCAGCACCCGCTCTACCGGGACAAAGCTGTCACCTGCTTTTTCGGCAATTTTGGTGGCCTCATCCAGCACCTTGGCGGTCTGACCATCCAGGTAGACCTGCCCGGTGTCACCACTGACCTTTGGCAATTTGGCGACAGAGGCCTCCACGGCCTCAACCACGCGGGCTGCATCGCCGCCAGATTTTCCAATCAGATTGCTGGCCAGCCCCTGATCGTCGTCCATCAATGCTTTGAGAAGGTGTTCCGGCATCATCCGCTGATGCTCTTCGCGCATGGCAATAGTCTGCGCTGCTTGCACAAAACCACGTGCCCGCTCGGTGAACTTGTTCAAGTCCATATCTATCTCCTTTTACAAGCGCCCAAAATCTTGGATGGCGCCCGCTTTGCGGCACGCCCCGGCTCGGGCCTCACATCCAATTTGGGAGGTCTTTCTGCCTCTTCAAGGTGTTTGTGCCGCCAAATTGCTGCCAATTCCCTGATTTTTGTCAAATTCCGGACTGTAGAAATTATTTTTTGGGCTTTCCCCGCATTCTGGAGCGCAGTAGGAAAGCGCCATCCCTCACAGCCCAGATTCCGGAGATATCCCATGTCCCAGACCACAGCCGACGACCGCCTGATTGTTGCCATGGATGTCCCAGACGCCCTTGCGGGTTTGAAACTGGCCGAACAGCTGGGCGATGCGGTGTCTTTTTACAAGATCGGTCTCGGCATGCTGACCGGGGGCGGGTTGGCGCTGGCCAATGAGCTGAAGCAGGAACAGGGCAAACGCATCTTTCTGGACATGAAGCTCTTTGACATTGGCGCCACTGTTGAGGCCGCCGTGCGCGGTCTGGCGCAGTTCGATCTCGATTTTCTCACCGTACACGGCGACCCCTATGTGGTGCAGGCCGCCAAGGAAGGTGCTGCCGGTAAGGACATGAAGATCCTCGCGGTCACCATCCTCACCTCGCTGGATCGGGCAGATCTGGATGGCGCGCTGATCAAACCCGGCGAGATCCCTGATTTGGTGCAGGAACGTGCAGGCAATGCCTTTGCCGCTGGGGCTGATGGTGTCATCGCCAGCCCACAGGAGGCCGCCTTGATCCGCGCCCTGCCCGAAGCGGCTGGAAAACTGATTGTGACCCCTGGCGTGCGTCCCGCCGGTGCAGCCTTGGGTGATCAGAAACGCGTGGCGACACCCGGATCGGCGATTGCGGATGGGGCAGACCATATTGTTGTCGGTCGCCCGATCTGGCAGGCGGAAACCCCCCGCGCCGCAGCCCTTGCCATTCTGGATGAACTGAAATCCATCTAGCCCCCCGTTTCATTTCCTATGCCGAACCAAACCGGCGAAACAGGATACAAACAACCCAGCGATGGCCGCTGAAATTGGCCATTTGCCGGGTCTGCGGGCAAATCAGACCAGCCTTCAGGGCTATTTGCACAAATTTTCATCACAATAAAAACTTGGGTTGAATACGTTCGTATACGCAAACGATTCGCTGCGCCCGAAGCTTCCCTAACGTCAACGTCATGAATTCAGGCATAAATCTCGGTGGGGGCTGCTTTTCTGTGCCAAATTGTCCCGTGGTAGGAAAGCCACAGATCGGCGCATGGCGACACATTCTGCTGCGGGGTTCTTTGCCAATAGGCTCTCAGTAGGGGATTCTACAACAGAGACCCTCCCCTGACGAACTCCTCTTCCTGAGGTTCGTCTCCTGGCCCCCGATGAAATGCGGGGGTTTTTTTTTCCCCAAGACCTGCTTTTCCAGTCATTCCCCTGCGAGAACACCCGCCGAGAACACCCGCGCCTATAAGAGGCAGGCCCATCATCCGGCCAGCTATAGGCCTGCATGCCGCAGATACCCGCGCAGATGCTCTGCAAAATGCGGCACAGCCAGTGCATCGCGGCAATAGGCATGCGGGTCCATCAGGCGCCAACATTGGCCTTCGGATCCCAACGCAACCCTACGCACCAGATCCGCCGGTTGATGGCTGACAAAGAACCAGACAGTTCCGCGCGCACGCTGGTAGCTCTCCGACCAGCTCAGATCCGTTTCAGACAGATCCAGCCCGACCTCTTCAAAGGTTTCGCGCAGCGCACAATCCTGCGGGCTTTCGCAGCCCTCACGGCCCCCACCCGGTAGATCCCAATATCCAGGGTAGGGAATATCCGGCTTGTTATCGCGTTTGATGACCAGCAGGTCAGGGCCCAGAAACAGAGCGAGCTTTGCGCCGGAAAATTCCATATTCAGCACCCCGAAACGGGCTTCCTCTAGAGACAATCGTCGGGGAGGCCGATAAAATGCGGCTCACCCTTCGCAAACAGATATAGCCCCCAGCGCCCCATGCAAGCCCTTTGCCAAGCCCTTTGTCGAGAATGCCTGTCCCAAATCCCGCCGCAACGGCGCTGCCCCCATTGTGGCAGCCCGCGGATCAAGCAGCATGCCGAACTTTTCTCGCTGACGATTGCCCATATGGACTGCGATGCCTTTTATGCCAGCGTTGAAAAACGAGACAATCCCGAACTCGCCAGCAAGCCCGTGATCATCGGGGGCGGCAAACGCGGTGTGGTCTCAACCGCCTGTTATATTGCGCGCATTCGCGGCGTGCGTTCCGCCATGCCCATGTTTCAGGCGCTGAAACTCTGCCCTGATGCGGTGGTGATAAAACCGCGTATGTCGGTCTATGTCGAAGTCAGTCGGGCGGTGCGGGCTCTGATGGATGAACTCACCCCCGAGGTTGAACCCCTGTCGCTGGATGAAGCCTTCATGGATCTGTCAGGCACCGAAAAACTGCATGGTCGACCGCCGGCGGTGATGCTGGCCCGACTGGTAAAGCGCATGAAGGATGAGCACGGCATCACCGGCTCCATCGGACTGTCGCACAACAAGTTTCTGGCCAAGGTCGCCTCGGATCTGGACAAGCCGCGCGGTTTTTCGGTCATCGGCAAGGCCGAAACGGATGATTTTCTGCGCGAAAAACCGGTGCGGCTGATCTGGGGTATTGGCCCTGCCGCGCAGGCCTCGCTAGAAAAGGCCGGGATCCGCACCTTTGCCGACCTGCTACGCTGGGATCGCCGCGATCTCAATCAGCGCTTCGGTGGCATGGGGGACCGCCTGTGGCATCTGGCCCGGGGCCAGGACCGCCGCCGCGTTTCGGCCAATGCACCGGTCAAATCCATCTCGAAAGAAACCACTTTCATGGAAGACACCGCAAATCTTGCGGTATTGGACGGTCACCTATGGCGGCTGGCAGAACAGGTCTCTGATCGCGCCAAGGCAAAATCCATGGCCGGGCGGGTGGTCACGCTGAAATTGAAACGGGCCAATCATTCGGCTCTCACCCGGCGGATCTCGCTTTATAGCCCTACCCAGCTTGCCGATACAATCTACCGTCAGGCGCGCGCCCTGCTGGATCAGGTCGGAGATCAGGGAGCCTATCGGCTGCTGGGCTGCGGGATCTCTGATCTGGTGCCGGAAGACCAGGCCGATACCAGCGGTGATCTGCTCGACCCACAAGCGGGGCAACGGGCACAGGCGGAACGCGCCACCGATGCGATCCGCAAAAAGTTCGGTGATGGGGCTATCCTGAAAGGTCGCGCCCTGCGTTAGCTACCGCCAAGCAGGTTATCCCTTATTCTGCGGCAACTGGCAGTTCGTCCTGTCTGATTCTGGATATTTCCGCGGCCACCCCGCTCAGCAGCGCTTTGACCCTGTCAAAATCGGCATTTGGGCGCACGGTCTTCTCATCCATATACAGTGCGCGGTCGATTTCGACCTGGATGGCATGTTGGCGGCGCGAGGGACGACCATAGGACTGGGTGATATAGGCCCCCGCAAAGGGAGCGTTGCGCACCACCCGCAACCCGGATCGGACAAACGCCGCCTCGACCCGATCCATTACCCCGGCGCTGGCCGAAGATCCGAAACGATCGCCAAGAACCACCTCGGGCGGCAGCCCCGGACGGGCGGGCATGGACGCCACCGCTTCGTGCGGCATCGAATGGCAATCAATCAGCACCGATTGGCCAAAGCGGACCTGCGCCTGCTGCAACAGCTCCTGCAAGGCTTGATGATAGGGGTGCCAGTACCGCGTGATCCGGTGATCCACCTCACTTTGGGACAACTTCCCCCGATAGATTGCCCGCGCGTTAGCCACAACCCTTGGAATCACCCCGAGCCCAGAAGCAACCCGTGGATTTACTCCCCGACGTGCGACCCCTTCAATCAGGGCCGGGTCAAGCTCCTCGGGCGCGCGGTTGAGATCAAGATAGGCACGTGGCTTTACCGCCGCCAGCAAAGGGGCACCAAATTTCGGAGCCTCGGCAAACAATTGATCGACAAAGGCGTCTTCGGAACTGCGAATCTGCTGCCCGTCCAGAATCGAAGCTTGCAGAAAGGCGGAATCATAGTCAGATCCGCTATGTGGCGAGGCAAAAACCACGGCCGATGTCAGCTCTTGTGGTGAAACGATGGAAAATGCACGCTGTGACATGGGTAGTTTTGCCCTTGGTTTCCTGAAATCACCATAGAGCGAAAATTCTCTGGTCAAAAGCTCTTGCACCCCTTCGCGACTCTGATTATAGACCCCTTCACCGGCGCGGCTCTCCGCGCCCCATTCGTTTCTGGGGCAAGAGGTCGCAAGGGTTTCATGGGCGCTTAGCTCAGCGGTAGAGCACTTCGTTGACATCGAAGGGGTCACAAGTTCGAACCTTGTAGTGCCCACCATGAATTCACTCGCTCTGGTCGTCAGACTGGAGCACCCGCAAACCCAGGCGCTGGTTCGCGCCGCAGAACAGGAGAATGGCTATGAAAGTCAAGAACTCGCTCCGCTCGCTCAAGAACCGGCACCGTGATTGCCGCGTTGTGCGTCGCAAGGGCCGCGTCTATGTTATCAACAAGACACAGCCTCGCTTTAAAGCGCGCCAGGGCTGAGACTAAGATCTCGCTCTAATCGGAAGAACCGCATCCTAGGATGCGGTTTTTTTGTGTTTGATCTCCATGTTTGACAGAACAGTATTCCACTGCACCAGCCCCGTTCCCTCAGACGGCCTGTGCCCTGCGGCCTTACCTAGCCTTCAGTCCGGCCCCCAATCTGGCTCTCAGTCTGGCTCTCTACGTGGTTCTGGCTCCCCCTTCCATCCTGACCTGTCCTGTCCTGACCTGATCTACACAGGATCTGTCCGATCAGACAGTGCGCATTGGGTAGATGGTTTTTTCTGATTATTTTTGTCAGTTACTATTCCCATCCGGTGATTCTTTCTATAATTGACTAAATCAGTCGGACACTCCGCACGTCACATTCTAGATCGGAATCGATATGTTGAAAGCCACCACCATCCTCGCCGGCGCGCTTGTCGCCACAGTCGCAACCTCTGCTGCTGCCGAGGGTGAGCTGAACCTCTATTCGTCACGCCACTATGACACCGACGAGCGTCTCTATTCGGATTTCGAAGAGGCCACTGGCATCACCATCAATCGCATCGAAGGCAAAGCGGATGAGCTGATCGCCCGCATGTCCGCCGAGGGCGCCAACTCGCCCGCCGATATCCTGCTGACTGTCGACACCTCTCGCTTGGCCCGCGCTAAAGACGCAGGCATCCTGCAAAGCACCGACAGCGCTGTTCTCGAAGCCAGCATTCCTGGCTACCTGCAAGATGCAGACAACCAGTGGTTCGGATTTTCCCAGCGTGCTCGCATCATCTTTTTTGACAAGGCAGAGGTGGCAAACCCACCCCGCACATATCTGGACCTCGCTGATCCCGCCTACAAAGGCATGATCTGCATCCGCTCCTCGAGCAATACCTACAACCAGACACTGCTGGCCTCGATCGTGACCCACCATGGCGCCGACGTCGCCAAGGACTGGGCCGATGGCGTAGTTGCCAACATGGCCCGCGCGCCACAGGGTGGCGACACCGACCAACTGCGCGGCATCATTTCCGGCGAATGCGAAATCTCGGTCGCCAACAGCTACTATTTTGCCCGTTCAATCCGCAAAGAGGTCAAAGGTCTGTCGGCAGAGCGTGACATGATTGGCTGGATCTTCCCCTCGCAGGACGCCGAAGGCGCCCATATGAATCTGTCGGGTGCGGGCATTGCCGCCCATGCGCCAAACCGTGACAATGCGGTGAAATTCCTAGAGTACCTCGCCTCCGAGCAGGCCCAGCAGTATTTCTCGGCCGGCAATGATGAATTCCCAGCCGTTCCCGGCGTTGGCCTGGCCCCAAGCATCGCCGCTCTGGGTCACTTCAAGCCCGATGATGTAAACCTGTCGGACGTGGCAAAGAACATCCCCGTGGCACAGAAAATCTTCAACGAGGCGGGCTGGGAATAACTCCACACCCACTGACATGCTGAAATTTCAGGCAAGGCGCGGGGTTTCCCGCGCCTTTTCGCGTTGCAATCTTGCCAAATGCAGCCGGGCACGAAATCCTCACCCCAGAAGCTTGAGTACAGTGCTTCTGATCCAATCTCTCTCATCTTTATTGGCAGGTCCCCAACATGACTTCTACTCCGGCGATCCGCCTTCTGGCGGCTGATGATCTGGGCCACCATCTGTTGGCGCTGAGCGATATTCTGACCTGCTGCGTGCAGGCCGGTGCCAGTGTCGGTTTCATCCTGCCCTTTGATCAGGACGCAGCCGCCAGTTTTTGGCAGGGCCAGGTCTTTCCTGCCGTCCAGCGGGGCGAGGCCTTGCTCTTTGGCGCCTTTCAGAGAGGTACCCTTGTCGGCACGGTGCAACTACGGCCAGCGATGCCCGCAAATCAGCCGCACCGCGCGGATGTGGGCAAGCTGCTGGTGCACCCACAAGCCCGCCGAGCAGGCATCGGTCGCGCCCTGATGACTGCACTGGAAGCCGAGGCCTGCCGCCTGCAAAAGCGACTTTTGCTGCTCGACACCCGGTCCGGGGATCCGTCACAGCATCTGTACGAAAGCCTTGACTATAGGGTTGCCGGATCCGTTCCCGGTTTCTGCCTGCACCCCAATGGCGAGGCGTTTGAGTCAACGACCTATCTCTACAAGACCCTGCCCTAACAAAACCCTCCCTTAGCCGACTGGACCGCCGTAACCTCTGCCCCTATAGCTCACTCCAGTTAGGCATCATCGGCAGGAGAACAAAATGCGCGAAAAGGACACCGCGTGGCTATTGGGCAGGCCGCAATGAGCCGCCTCCCCGTCACCATTCTCAGCGGCTATCTTGGGGCTGGAAAAACTACCCTGATCAACCGACTTCTGGCCGAGGGTCACGGGCTTCGCCTGATGGTGATCGTCAATGATTTCGGCGCAGTGAATATAGATGACGCCCTGATCAAAGCCGAAGACGGCGACACCTTGGCGCTCACCAACGGCTGCGTCTGTTGTAGCATGGATCAGGACCTGCAAATGGCCCTCCGTCGCATTGTGATTGCGGCGGATCGGCCGGATCATCTGCTGATCGAAGCCAGTGGGGTGTCTGACCCGGCTGCCATCGCCAAAACCGTCCAAAGCATCCCCGAGCTCAGCTATGGCGGTATCGTCTCGCTGGTGGATGCGCAGAATACCCCGGACCTGCTGGCCGACGCAGCCGTGGCGGATCTGATACGCCAGCAGATCTCCTGTGCCGATCTGGTACTCGTCACCAAGGCAGACGACATTTCGTCGGCCCTGCGCAGCCAACTCGGCGAGATCGGCGCACGTGGACTGCGCCTGCTGGGTAAGGAGCCACTGGCCGATCTGTTGTTTGATGTGATGCCGCTCCCTCAGGGGCACAGGGCGGTTGCCCATCCCGCCTTTTCCACCTGGCAATGCCAGAGTTCGATACCTGTTGATCGGCGGGCCCTGGGAGACAAGCTATCAGCACGGCCTACGGGGCTATACCGGATGAAGGGATTTGTTCTGACCAGCGGCGGCGGCTATGAGCTGCACATCGTCGGGCAGCACGTCGAGGCCAAACGCTGCGATGCCACCGAAACGCAGCTTGTGGCGCTGGGACCGGCGGATCAGATCAGCCGCGCAGAGATCGAGGCCTGGTGGGAAAGCTGACCCAGTCGTCCCGGTTCAGTGATTCAGTTCCGTCAGCTGCGGCGTCCCACCTGACGACAAATCAGGATAACTGGCAAAAGGCCCACTGCCATTATCACCAGCGAGGGCACAGCCGCGCCCTCTAGCCGTTCGTCCGAGGCAAGCCGATAAGCCTGAACCGCAAGGGTGTCATAGTTGAAAGGGCGCATGATCAGAGTGGCCGGAAGCTCTTTCATGACATCGACAAAAACGATCAACAGGGCCGTCAGCAGACTGGGTGTCAACATCGGCAGATGCACCCGGCGCAGCATCCCCAAAGGCCCCTGCCCCAACGAGCGCGCAGCAGCATCCATATTGGCATGTACCGTGGACTGCCCGCTCTCATAGGCGCCGAGGGCCGCCGCCAGAAAGCGCACCATATAGGCTGCCACCAGCAGCCAGATCGAACCAGTAATCAGCAGCCCCGTGCGAATCTCAAAATTGGCACGCATCCAGGCGTCAAAGGCATTGTCCAGTGCTGCAAAGGGCACCATCAGCCCTACCGCAATCACCCCGCCAGGCACCGCATAGCCCAAACGGGACATATAGGCCGCCGTCGCCGAAGGCGCCCCAGGTCGTAGTCGCTGATAAAAACCCAGACAGATCGCGGCCATCACCGTGATGATTGCCGCCGAAGTCGCCAGTACCAGAGAGTTCTGCAAAAAGCCAATATACCGGCGGCTCAGCAGATCCTGTTCGGATTGCAGCCCCATGTTGAACAGAATGAAGACCGGCAGCAAAAAGCCAAAACAGACCGGCAAGGCACATAGTACCCAGGCCCCTACCGCATGCATCCCTTTCAGGTCCGCAGGCGGCATTGCCATATGCTGTTTGCCTGCCTGATGATAGCGTGCCTTGCCGCGGGTGGAGCGTTCGACCACGGCCAGCATCAGGGCAAAAGACAACAGACACAGGGCCAGCTGCGCCGCTCCAGCCCGGTCTGCCAGGGAGAACCAGCTGGTGTAGATGCCTGTCGCAAAGGTCTGCACCCCAAAATAGGAAACGGTGCCGAAGTCAGCGATGGTTTCCATCACGGCCAGCAACACCCCTGAGGCAATGGCCGGTCGCGCCATCGGCAGACTCACCCGCCAAAACGCGGCAAAGGCACTTTTGCCCAGGGCCCGCGCCGCCAGAAAGGCACCACCGCTTTGCTGCAGAAATGCTGCACGCGCCAGAAGATAGACATAGGGATAAAGCACCAGCACCAGCATCACTGAAGCACCACCCATGGAGCGAATTTCCGGAAACCAGTAGTCCCTTGGCCCCCAGCCGGTGACATCACGCAGGGTGCTTTGCACGATACCAGGATGATCCAATACAAAGGTATAGGCATAGGCCAGAACATAGGCCGGAAAGGCCAGCGGCAGAATCAGGGCGATCTCAAAGAAACGCACCCCGGGAAACCGTGTCATGGTAACCAGCCAGGCCGCCCCCACCCCAATGGAAAACGTCCCGACCGAAACCAGCGCCACCAGGCCTGCGGTGGTCAGCGCATAGCGGGGAAGCACCGTCTCAGTCAGATGTGTGATGGTTTCAAACCCGCCGGTCAGAGCTGCCAGAGCCACCGCCACCATGGGCAGGATGCAGGCGAGGGCCACGGCCCAGGCCAGCATGGCAAAGGCCCGAGAGTTGGAATGACGCCCACGGCGGCTTCCATTCGGAGCGGTAACTTTAGTATCGCAGGCGGTTGTCATCGGTTCTGCTCTTGGCTGTTTCACCCTATTTCGATCATTTTGGTCAGAAACTCCAGCAGGAAACCTGTTGCAGCCCCTGAAGCGCGGCCGAACAGGCCATCAAGATCACGCGCCATCGCTCAAAAAGAAACCCCCGAGCGCCGAAAAGGCAGCCCGGGGGAGAGACGACGCCGACAAGCGGCGCGGGGATTTGATGTGCCTCAGTAACGCGCGCTGGCGCTGCGGTACTAGTCGTAGCTGCGCTGATCCTCGATCACCAAGCCATCTTTGGGCAGGGCACCGGGAGAGACCACTTCGATCTTGCCCTTCAGCTTGAGCACTTCGATCACCGACTTGCCAAAGCTGACCTCGTCACCGGCACTGGCTTCGATCTGCACCGTCATGGTGTCCATCTCGCCATCGCGCGCGGCGATAACCCGCGCCTTGACGATCTCGTCATGTTTGTCGACCAGAGCTGCAACCTGCTCGGGGCGGACAAACATGCCTTTGATCTTGGTGGTTTGGTCCGCTCGGCCCATCCAGCCCTTGATCCGCATGTTGGTCCGACCACAAGGAGAGACCCCCGGCAAGACTGCCGACAAATCACCCGTTGCAAAACGGATCAGCGGATAATCAGGGTTCAGCGTGGTCACGACGACTTCGCCAACCTCACCCGGTGCAACTGGTGTGCCGGTGCCAGGTGTTACGATCTCAACAATGACATTTTCATCGACGATCATGCCTTCCATTGCGGGAGTCTCATAGGCGATATTGCCCAGATCCGCAGTGGCGTAGCTTTGCAGGCAGGTGATGCCGCGATCCGCATATTCCTGACGCAGCGACGGGAACAGTGCGCCGCCACCAACAGCCGCTTTGGTAAAGCCCAGCTTCACTCCCATGCTGTCGGCCTTGTCGAGGATCACCTTGAGGTAATCCGGGGTTCCGGCATAGGCGGTGGCACCGACATCGCGCGCAGCTGTGACCTGCAGTTCTGTCTGGCCAGTGCCAGCCGGCAAAACGGCTGCGCCAACAGCGCGGGCTCCATTTTCAAAGATCATGCCAGCCGGGGTCAGATGATAGCCAAAGCAGTTTTGCACCACATCGCCCTGACCAATGCCTACAGCATGCAGGAAACGACCCATACGCCACCAGTCGTGGTCCACCCCACCCGGCTCATAGATTGGGCCAGGAGACTGAAAGATATGTGCAAAACCCGAGGCGGGTTTCACAGTGAAGCCGCCAAAGGGCGCATTGCCGCCCTGTGCCTTGCTCAAGTCCGATTTGCGCAACACTGGCAGGGCGCGCAGCGCTTCTGCCGAGGTGATCGCGCTGGCATCAACACCAGCCAGAGTTTCAGCATAGCCTGATGCGCTTTGGGCGCGGGCGATCTGCTTTGGCAGGGCCTTGGCCAGATCACTGGTACGCTGGTCGTCAGAACGGGTTTCTAGTGTATCAAAAAAGGTCATATGCTCACCAATCCCCCTTAGCTCAACCACCGCTTACGGCGGCGATACGAGCGCACGTCACGAAAGCTCTTTCGGCCCTCGTCTGACATGCCGAGGTAGAATTCTTTAACATCAGGGTTTTCACGCAGCTCAGCTGCGGGGCCATCCATCACGACGCGGCCGGATTCCAGAATATAACCGTAGTGGGCATAGCGCAGCGCCACATTGGTGTTCTGTTCGGCCAGAAGGAAGGTCACGCCTTCGTTTTCATTGATCGATTTCACGATCTCAAAGATCTGCTCCACCAGCTGTGGCGCCAGACCCATCGAAGGCTCGTCCAGCAGAATAGTTTCAGGACGGCTCATCAGGGCACGACCCATGGCAACCATCTGCTGCTCACCACCTGAGGTATAGCCAGCCTGACTTTTGCGGCGTTCTTTCAGCCGGGGGAAATAGTTGTAAACCATTTCCAGGTCCTGCTGAATATTGGCGCCGCTATCAGAGCGGGTATAGGCACCGGTCAGCAGGTTTTCCTCGACAGTGAGGTGTTCAAAGCAGTGCCGTCCCTCCATGACCTGGATCACGCCATTGCGTACCAGTTCGGCGGGGTCAGCATCATGTACATCCTTGCCACGGTATTTCACCGATCCCTTGGTCACCTCGCCGCGCTCGGAGCGCAGTAGGTTGGAGATCGCCTTGAGCGTCGTGGTCTTGCCAGCGCCATTGCCGCCCAAAAGGGCAGTGATGCCGCCTTTTGGCACGTTCAGGCTGACGCCTTTCAACACCAGGATCACGTGATTGTAGATCACCTCGATATTGTTGACCTCTAGCAGGGTCTCGGCCTGCACATCAGTGGTGTTGGCTGCATCCAGCATCAAAGCTTGTCCTCATGCGGTCCAGGGCGCAATTTTTTAACGCATCCGGGTCTGTTCGGTGTGGCGCGGCAAGCCGAGGCCGCCGCGCCGGATTAAGTCCCGATCCCACAAGCCTGTGGGATCGGAAAAGTCTTTACTTACAACGAGGCTCGATGTTGTTTTCAGACGCGTAGGAGGCAGAGTCAGCCTCGATCAGCGGCTTGATCACATCACCGTCGGTTTTCTGGAAGTCAGCAATCAGGCTCCAGGTTTTGGAGTCAGCGTCCCACTGGGTCACGCCAACGAGGCCAGGGCCACCGTGGTTTTCACAGGACACGTTGAAGGAAGGACCAAAGTAAGGCATGCCAAGCGAGGCCATACGGGCTTCGGGCATTTCCAGAGCTTCCATACCATCGCGCATCATCGCAGGGGTGATGTCGGCAGTACCGTGCATCTCCTGGGCGGTTTTTGCAGCTTCAACAGCCAGCATCGCCGCGTACATGCCACGGTTATACAGAACGTTGCCGATCTGATCGCCAGCACCAGCAGCCTTACCTGCGTCAACAACATATTTCTGCATGTCGTCAAACACGGGGAAGTCACGGCCAACATTGTGGAAGGTCACAGCCTTGTAGCCGTCAGCCTTGGCACCAGCAGACATCACGTCATGCTCCGCACCGGACCACCAAACACCAATGAAGTTTTCCATTGGGAAACGGATGTTCGCGGCTTCCTGAATGGCAACCTGGTTCATCACGCCCCAGCCCCACATCATGACAAAGTCAGGACGCTCGCGGCGAATCTGCAGCCACTGGGATTTCTGCTCCTGACCAGGGTGGTCAACAGGCAGGGCGGTCAGTTCAAAACCGTGCTTTGCAGACAGCTCTTCCAGGGTACGGATAGGCTCTTTGCCGTAGGCAGAGTTGTGGTAAACCAGAGCAATCTTCTTGCCTTTGAGGTCGCCACCGTTTTCGTCCAGCAGGTAGTTGATGATGCCGGAAGCGCCATCCCAATAGTTTGCTGGATAGTTGAATACGTTGCCGAAAACTTTTCCGTTCGCAGCCGAGGTGCGGCCGTAACCCATTGTGTGAAGTGGGATGCCGTCAGCCGCGGTTTTTGGGATCAGCTGGTAGGTGATCCCGGTCGACAGCGGTTGATAGACCAGGGCGCCTTGACCTTTGGTCGACTCGTAGCATTCCACACCTTTTTCGGTGTTATAGCCGGTCTCGCATTCGATCAGCTTGGCCTTCACGCCGCCGATGCCGCCATCACGCTCGTTGACGAGTGTGAAATAGTCAGCATAGCCATCAGCAAACGGAATGCCGCCCGCAGCATAAGGTCCAGTACGGTAGCTCAGCGATGGGAACACCAGGTCCGCCATTACGGGGCCCGCGGCCATCACGGCGCCCAGCGCCAGAGTGGTCAGTTTCAGTTTCATCGGCTTTCATCCTCCCTTGGTCTCATCCGATAGTCGTCTTTCTGCGGGGTTTGGGTATTGTTATTCTCCCCGCAGTCGTTCTGGTGCCTGCCCGCTTAGTGCGGGAAGGGCCACAGTCTCAGTTTCTCTTTGGCAACCCGCCAGAGCTGCGCCAGCCCATGCGGTTCCACGATCAGGAACAGCACGATCAGGGCACCCACGATCACCAGCTGGAAATGCGCCACGATATCAGTGGGCCAACCAAGCACATCCACGCCAACAACCTTGAGAACCACCGGCAGGAGCACCAGGAAGGCTGCCCCGGCAAAGGAGCCGAAGATGGATCCCAGACCGCCAATGATCACCATGAACAGGACCAGGAAGGACTTGGTGATACCAAAGGCTTCACCCACCTCAACCGCACCCAGATAGATGGCAAAGAACAAAGCACCCGACACGCCAATGAAGAAGCCGGAGACCGCAAAGGCGGTCAGCTTGGCTTTCAGCGGGTTCACCCCGATGATTTCAGCGGCAATATCCATATCGCGAATGGCCATCCAGCTGCGGCCGACGGTTCCGCGGGTCAGGTTGCGGGCAACCAGAGCGCAGATTGTCAGGAAAATCAGGCAGAACAGATAGGTCGCCCAGGCCGGAGCATTCGGACCAGTGATCACGATGCCCAGAACGTCGCGTTCCGGCGCGTTGATCTGACCCGATGCGGAGTAGTTGTAGAACCATGGCACCCGGTTGAACAACCAGACCAGGAAGAACTGCGCCGCCAGTGTCGCCACCGCCAAGTAGAAGCCTTTGATGCGCAGGCTTGGTAGGCCAAACAACACGCAGACCAAAGCCGTGACACCGCCCGCCAAAAGGACGTGAACGAACATGCTCACTTCGGGAAAGGCCGTCATCAGCTTGTAGCATGCATAAGCACCCACAGCCATGAAACCACCAGTCCCGAGCGAGACCTGCCCCGCATAGCCGACCAAGATATTCAGGCCGATTGCAGCGATCGAATAGATCAGGAAGGGCAGCAGAATTGCATTGGCCCAGTAGTCATTGATGGTGAAGGGAATGACCAGAAAGGCGAAGGCCAGCACAAAGTAATACCGATAGCGATCAAACTTGATCGGGAAGGTCTGGCTGTCCTCTTCATAAGAGACTTTGAAGTCTCCGGCTTCACGATAGAACATGCGTTAGATGCTCCCCTGTTGCTGCGCGCGGTTACGATCCACGGCGCTCAATTGATTGGATTTGCGTGCGTATCCGCTCTGCTCAGCCGACTGAGCCAGGCGCAGATAGGCAATGATGCCGGTAAAGAGACCCGCCGCCGCCAGCAGAGCAGCTGTCACGATCTGAGGTTCGGAAAAACCGCGCGCCGTCAGCGCTAGGTATCCAAAAGCCCAGAAGCCGGACCAGGCAATCACGTTGATGATGGCAACTAGCTTCATCGGGAGTGCTCTCCTTTTCACGATGCGCACTGATGGCGCGGGCTGCGGGGTGTCTCTGTGCGCCCCCAATCGTTGGTGCGGGGGCGCCTGTTTGCGTAGGGGTCAGACCCTCTCGATGATCTTTTCGCCAAAGAGGCCTTGTGGGCGGAACACCAGGAAGAGCAGAGCCAATACATAGGCGAACCAGTTCTCGGTGGCGCCGCCGACCATTGGGCCGATGGCAAATTCAAAGAGTTTCTCGCCGACACCGATGATCAGACCGCCAACGATGGCGCCCGGGATCGAGGTGAAGCCACCCAGCATCAGAACCGGCAGGGCCTTCAGCGCGATCAGCGACAACGAGAACTGCACGCCGGACTTGGTGCCCCAGACAATACCAGCCACCAGGGCGACAAAGCCCGCAACCGACCAGACCAGAACCCAGATGAAGTTCAGCGAGATGCCAACCGACAGTGCCGCCTGGTGATCATCTGCCACAGCCCGCATCGCACGACCCTGTTTGGTGTACTGAGCAAACAGCACCAGTCCGGTCACCAGCAAGGCTGCGATCCCCGTAGCAACGATATCGAGATTGTCGATGAAGAAGCCGTAGAAATTGTCAGAGCCCAAACCTGCGCTCATGTCTTCGATCCAGAAGGAGCCACCCTGGGGCAGGCCCACGTCCAGCGTCTTGATCTCAGAGCCCCACATCAGGTCGGAAAACCCTTCGAGGAAATAGGCCAAGCCGATGGTCGCCATGAACAGAATGATCGGCTCTTGCCCTACCAGATGGCGCATGACGATACGCTGCACCAGCCAGGCAAAGATCACCATCACGCCAACGGTCAGCAGGATCGCCAGCAGGGCGGGCACATGCCAGCCAAAATGATGCACCTCAGTGCCAAACACTGCGTTGATGATATGGCTAAAGGGCACCTGCCCTTCCATGATGCCCACCAGAGTCATGGCCGCAAACAGCGCCATCACGCCCTGAGCGTAGTTGAAAATACCGGAAGCCTTGTAGATCAACACAAAACCCAGTGCCACCAGCGCATAGAGCACGCCGGACATCAGGCCGTTGATGAAGACTTCGGTTGCAAAAAGAAACTGGTCAGACATCAGTCGCTCTCCTCATATCTGTCAGAACTTTAGTCATGTGCCACACCGAGATAGGCGTCGATCACATCTTGGTTGTTACGCACCTCATCAGGTGTGCCATCGCCGATCTTTTTGCCGTAATCCATCACCACAACGCGATCAGACAGATCCATCACAACGCCCATGTCGTGTTCGATCAGGGCGATGGTGGTGCCAAATTCATCATTCACGTCGAGAATGAAGCGGGACATGTCCTCTTTTTCTTCGACGTTCATGCCCGCCATCGGCTCATCCAGCAGCAAAAGCTTGGGCTCAGCTGCCAAAGCACGCGCCAGTTCCACTCGCTTTTTCAAACCATAAGGCAGACGCCCTACCGGAGTTTTGCGAATGTGCTGAATTTCCAGAAAGTCGATAACCTTTTCAACCACTTCACGGTTCGCAGTCTCTTCTTTCTCGGCTTTGCCTTTCCACAGTGCCTGTTGGAACAGGCCCGATTTCATGTGGTTCAGACGACCCGTCATCACGTTGTCCAGAACACTCATGCCTTCAAACAGGGCGATGTTCTGAAAGGTCCGTGCGATACCCTGCTGTGCAACCTGATAGGGGCGCATCTGCGGGCGCGGCTTGCCGTGATATTCGACCGTGCCCTCTTGTGGCACGTAGAACCCGGAGATCACGTTCAACATCGAGGATTTACCGGCGCCGTTGGGGCCGATGATGGCGCGAATTTCCCCCTCGCGGATATCAAAAGAGATATCCTGGATCGCGACAACGCCGCCAAATCGCAGAGTGATGTTCTTCATTTCCATCACCACGGCGCCAATGGTGCGGCCGTCGTCGGTGACGTAGCTATCGGATTGGTCAAGCATGACTGACGTCTCCATTTTGCTGCCACATAGAAGTGTTAAGACCTCTGTGTGACACTTGAGAAAGAAAAGCAGAAAGGAGATCTCTGCAATGTTTAGCGAGTTCGAACACGGATGCCTTCTGGAAATGGCACTTGAGTGCAAGCGCAAGGGCCTGTCTCAGTCCGAAAGCCGGGCCAGTATCAGATCCCGCACCAGCGGTTTCAGCGCTCAGTTCAGGATCCGGCAAGTGGTACACACTGCCTTTCATCCCGAATTGTGCCCCGACCTGATCTGACAACCTGTCCGCCTGCCGACTGTCGGCAGGGCTGCAATTTGAAACGACTGATGTCATTCTGCAGCCACCTTATGCGCTGCACCCGATGCCAGATCCGCATCGATGATGGTCAGCGTCGCGCTGATGGCACCTTTGCGACCATCTTCATAAGTCACTTCGGTTGTTGTCGAAATTTCACCGGAACCGTCGTAGAGCGCGCCAATGATATCGGCAAACTTTTCTTCGACGATACGACGACGCACCTTGCGGGTCCGGGTCATCTCACCGTCATCGGCATCCAGTTCCTTGTGCAGCACGACAAAGCGGTGCACCTGACAGCCCGACAGCATCGGATCTGCGGCGACTGATTTGTTCACCTCCGAGACATGTTCCTGGATCGAGGCCAGAACCTTGGGGTGGCCGGCCAGTTCCTGGTAAGATGCATAGGCGATATTGTTGCGTTCCGCCCAGTTGCCCACCGCCGAAAGGTCGATGTTGATAAAGGCAACACAGCGATCTTTTTCGTTCCCAAAGAGCACGGCTTCGAGAATGTCGGGGTAGAACTTCAGTTTGTTTTCGACATATTTCGGCGCAAACATGCTGCCATCGGCCATTTTGCCAACGTCTTTGGCCCGGTCGATGATGCGCAGATGGCCAGAGCCCTCTTCAAAGAAGCCAGCATCGCCTGTTGCGACCCAGCCTTCGGGATCTTTGGTGTCGGCGGTGCTTTCGGGGTTCTTGTAGTACTCTACAAAGGTGCCGGGCGAACGGTAGAAGATCTCACCATTGTCGGCGATGCGGATTTCCACATCCGGTGCAGGCACACCGACAGTGTCGGCCCGCACTTCACCATCCGGCTGCACGGTGATGAACACGGTTGCTTCGGTCTGGCCATAAAGCTGTTTCAGGTTGATACCGAGCGAGCGATAGAATTCAAAGATTTCCGGGCCAATCGCCTCACCAGCAGTATAGCCAACGCGCACATTACCAAAGCCAAGCGTATCTTTCAGCGGCCCGTAGACCAGCTTGTCACCCAGTGCATATTTCAGTCGGTCCATCAGACCAACGGGCTTGCCATCGAGAATGCTGGGGCCAACCTTCTTGGCATGCGCCATGAAGTGGTGGAACATCTTACGCTTGAAATTGCCCGCGTCTTCCATGCGGATCATCACATTGGTCAGCTGAGTTTCAAACACTCGCGGTGGGGCGAAATAGTAGCTCGGACCGATTTCACGCAAATCGGTCATCATGGTCTCTGGGCTTTCCGGGCAGTTCACACAGAACCCGGCCCAGTAGGCCTGACCAATCGAGAAGATGAAATCGCCAACCCAGGCCATCGGCAGATAGGCGAGAATCTCATCCGTCTGCTTCAGCTTGTCGAACTCGCAGGCATTCTTGGCGCTCTCGATGATATTGCGGTTGGACAGAACCACGCCCTTGGGCTTGCCGGTGGTGCCCGAGGTGTACAGCATCACGCAGGTGCTGTCGTAGGTCAGCGCGGCGCGGCGCGCATTGAGATCGGTGATCCACTCATCATAGGCAGCGCGGCCCTGATCCTGGATATGGGAATACTGGTGCAGCGTATGATGGTCGTATTTGCGCAGACCGCGTGGATCCAGATAGATCAGATGTTCGAACTGATGCAGCTGATCCTGCACCTCGATCACCTTGTCGACCTGTTCCTGATCGGCGGCAATGACGAAACGTGCCCCACAGTGCTGCAGCACATAGGCCATCTCTTCGGCGTTGGCGTCCTGATACAGCGGTACAGGGATCGCACCAACCGACTGTGCGGCAACCATCGACCAATACATATAGGGACGGTTACGGCCAATAATGGCAATGAAGTCACCTTCATTCACGCCAAGATTGATAAGACCAAGCGCCAGTGCTTCGATCTCCTTGGCGGTCTCCGCCCAGGTCCAGCACTGCCAAATGCCAAATTCCTTTTCCCGGTAGGCCGGCTGATTGCCGAATTCCGAGACGTTGCGTTCAAGCAGCGCCGGCAGGGAGAGTTTCCCTGCAGCGCCTGACTGCATCTGAGCCAATGTTCTTTCTCCTCCCGTTCCGGCCTCCTCGACCGGATGATCGCTATGGCGCGATTCTGGTCCCGATTAGGGACGTGTTCATGCTAGTGCGTCAACTTTTTCGTGAAGTTTTCTCAAATCTAACGAATTGTAACAGGTGAGAATTTCTTTTCAGCATATCCGCAAGGAGCCAACCTGCCCTCTTTGCCATTCCCCGTCACGGTGGTAGCCATGGGCTTGAACGGGTGGGAACGGGCGCAAAAATTCAATGAACAGATCAGACAAGACACGCGCCGCAATGACCACGGCCGGGCTCAACCTGATTGCCCAGGCCATTTCCATCTATGATAGTGATCTGCGCCTCGCAGTCTGCAACATCCGCTTCCAGGAGATGTTCAACCTGCCCGATGCCCTGGTCACCCCCGGCGCGCGGTTTGATGACACCATTCGCCATATTGCCACCAGCGGTGAATATGGTCCCGTTGATGATATCGAAGGCTTTGTCACCGCCCGTGTTGATCAGGCGCTCGCCTTCGAGCCGCACTACCTTGAGCGCACCCGCGCCAACGGACAGGTGATCTCAATCGAAGGCGCGCCCTTGCCACAGGGGGGCTGGGTTGCCGTTTATACCGACATCAGCCGCACCAAGCGGGTCGAACAATTGTTGCGGGCCCGCTCCGAGGAAATGTCGGATCGGCTGCTGTCGCATGCTGAGGAACTTTCAGCCACCAACCGTAAACTGGCCGCCACCATCACCGCCCTTGAAGAAGCCAAGCGCCAGTTGACCGAGATCGAGGGCCGCACCCGGCTCACCACTGAAATGATGCCAGCCCATATCGCCCATGTCGATGTGGATGGGCACTATACCTATACCAACCGACGGCTGAGCTCGGTCTTTCCCAGCCGACCTTCGGATATTCTGGGGATGCATATTTCCGACGCCCTTGGCCCATCTGCCTTTGGCCGGATCGAGCCGCATCTGATGGCCGCCTACAAAGGCGGCAGCCCGGTTTTCGAGTTCACCGAAGAACACGACAGCCGCCGCATTCGCGTTGCCTTCACCCCAGATCAGACCGGCGGCGTGTTTATCCTGTCGATGGATGTGACCGAGGAAACCCAGGCCCGCGTCGCTCTGCAACAAGCCCGCCGCCGCGAGATGGCAGCGCAGATGACCTCGGGTTTGGCGCATGATTTTTCAAACCTGTTGACCATCATACTGGGCATGCAGGGCAAACTTGACAAGATGGACCTGTCCGACAGCGCGGCTGAGTTGGTCCAGGGCACCCTGTCGGCTGCCCGACGCGGCGGGCGATTGCTGAACCGGATTGGCGAGATGACCGGCCAGCGCAGCCTGCGACCACAGGCCACCAACATGCATGCGCTGCTGTCTGAATTGCAGATCCTTGCGACCCCTTCTCTGCCCCAGGGCATAGGGCTCAGCGTGCTGGACAACACCCCGGATGTGCTGTTGCTACTGGATGCCGGCAAGCTGCAGGATGCGCTGCTAAACCTGATTCTAAATGCCCGCGATGCCTGTGGCGTCAACGGGCAGATCACCGTCAGCGCCCATGTTGTGGGGCAGATCTGGCTGGAGATCAGCGTAACAGACACTGGCCCCGGTTTTTCCTCGGAGGCGCTCAAGAATGCGCTCAACCCGTTTTTCACCACCAAAGGCAGCGAAGGGTCCGGCCTTGGTCTGCCAATGGTCTATGACATGGCCAAATCCGCCGGTGGCGACATGCGGGTCGGCAATACGGTTTCGGGCGCAAGTGTCACGCTGCGCCTGCCTTACCGACAGGCCCCTGACGCCAAAGGCGGCATTGCGTTGCTGGTCGAAGACAGCGAAGAGTTGCGCGCCGCCTTTCGCGACATGCTGATCGATCTTGGCTATTCGGTGATCGAGGCCACCAGCGTTGATGAGGCCTCAGCGCTGACAGCGGATATCCCCGATATCGCTCTGGTGCTGTCAGATGTGCGGCTGGAAGGCGAAGCCACCGGCATTGATCTGGCGCAACGCCTCAAAGGCTCCGGGCTGCCTATCATTCTAATGACCTCTTTGCCGCCCAGTGATCCGCAGTTCCGCATGGCCCTTAAGGCTGGACCTGTGTTGCAAAAACCCTTTACCACCCAACAACTGTCCGCCCTCATCAAACCGGAGACACCAGCATGACCGCGCCTCTTGTCACCATTCTGGACGATGAACCTGAAATCCGTCAGATCCTCACGGAAACCCTAGAGGAAGCTGGCTTTCGCACCCAGAGCTTTGCCCGTGCTCGCGAATTCGAGGCCTCGCTGAAGCGGGTGACGCCGGATGTCTGCCTGGTTGACCTTTCTCTGCCGGACGTGGATGGGCTGACGCTGGTGCACCGTCTGGCGCTGGAACAGGGTGCGGCTGTCATCATCATATCCGGGCGCGCACAGGTGCAGGACCGGGTCACCGGGTTGGAGCTGGGGGCAGATGACTACATCACCAAACCCTTTGATCCAGCCGAGGTGGTGGCACGCATTCGTGCCCGCCTGCGGTCAGGGCCGCGCAATCAACCCGTGAGCGGTAATTCCGCCACCTTTTCAGGCTGGACCGCCCATTTCGACCGCTACGTTCTTGAAGACGACAGCGGCGTCGAAACGCCGTTTTCCCATGCCGAAGGCGAAGTGCTGCGCCTGTTCCTTGACAGTCCCAAGCGGCTGATTTCGCGCGCTCAAATGCAAGAGGCCCTAGGTGGTGGGGCCGGAGACAGTTTTGACCGTGCCATGGATGTTCGAGTGTCCCGTCTGCGCACCAAGCTGCGCGAAGATCCAAAAAACCCACGCCTGATCAAGACGATATATGGCGCCGGCTATATTTTCCTCGGCGATGTCACCTGGAGCTGATTCCCACTCTTGCCGAGGCGATTCGCTCTAGTGTAGAATCAGCCCATGGCCACCTGTCTACTCTATCGCCAAGCGCAAAGAAGTCGCTCCCGGTTCTACCGGATCGAACTTGCCCTGAACCTGTTTTCCGAGGTTTCAGTCCTCAGGGAATGGGGCATTGCCGGTGGCAACGGGCAAAGTGCGATCAATATCTACGATAATCTGCGCGAAGCCTCGCTGGCTGCTGACCGTCACCGCAACCGCATGCTGAAACGGGGCTATGCCCGCGACTGACCGCAGAGGGCACGCAGCCCGCAAACAATGCACCGTCCCTGACGCAGCAGGCCCTGCCAAGAGCACTAGAGAGAAAGCGCCGCCTGGTTCAGAACCTGTAGCCCCAGAACCAGATCGTCTTCGTGGGTGTCTTCATCAAAAGCGTGGCTGATGCCGCCGATTGACGGTACGAACAGCATGGCCGACGGCATCACCCGTGACACATTGGCTGCGTCATGCAACGCGCCCGACGGCAGATCAAGCCATTTGCCCGGCGCGAGATCCTGAGCCGCATCCTGCAGCGCGCCTTTCAGCCGAGCATCCATGGCAGCCGGCTCAATGCCCCCGATGTCTCCCAGTTCGACCGTGACACCACGCTCCTGTGAAATCGCCTCGGCGATCTCCTGCACGGCCTTTCCCATCCGGGACAGACGCCCAGGGTCACCGTCGCGCCATTGCAGCGAAAACCGCGCGGTTCCCGGCACCACCGAAGAGGCATTTGGGCTAATCTCAGCGTGTCCCAGCGTCCAGACCGTTGCTGGTGTCGCCAGAGCGCCAAATGCTACGTTGATCCGCTGATTGAAATCGGACAAGGCCTGAAAGGCATCCTGGCGCAGCGCCATCGGCGTGGTGCCTGCATGGTTTTGGCGACCGCATATCTTGATACGGATTTCGCGAATGCCGACAATGTCGCTCACGACCCCAATCTGATTGCCCGACACATCCATGCCTGGTCCCTGTTCGATGTGCATCTCTATGAAACCGCTGAACATTTCATGCGGCAGAAACTCTTTCGCCCGGCCCGACATCCGGGCGCGTGCTGCTCCCAATGTCAAACCATCGGTATCCGTGAACCTATCCGCTTCGGCTAGGGTGGCGTTCCCGGTCCAGACATCCGATCCGGTGAGAATGCCGAACCGGCCTTCTTCGTCCTGAAAGTTCGCGACTGAAATCGGTGGGCCTCCGTCTTCCTTTGAGGCCCGCGCAATTTCCAGCCCTGCAACAACTCCCAGCGCCCCATCCAGCCAGCCACCCTCGGGCTGGCTGTCGCTATGCGATCCGATCAACAGGGACTTTTCACCATTGAGGCCAAAGAGATTGCCGATTGGGTCCAGATGCACGGTGAGGCCAGCCTCCTGCATGCGTGAAGCAAGCCACCGGCGCGCTGCGATATCCACAACCGTAAACGCCGGCCGGACAACCCCTTTGTCTACCCCCGAGGCTCCGAATGATCGCAACTGGTGCAAGTCCTCAAGAAAGCGGGCTGGGTTTAGGGCCATGTGATTACCTCTATCATTGGACACCTGCCTGGCTAGTCTCAGTATTACCAGTATTACCAGTGTCAATATTCATGCATTCTGCGTTAACCTTTATGTTCCACGCCAAATCAGTCCACGCAATGGTCAAGACGGAAACTCGGCTTCTTTTGTCGTATTTCAGACAAAAATTTCTAAAAACATATACTTTTTGACGCTCCAAATGTCACAAATCAGTCTAATACCCTCCAGTCAAAAGTGCGTTTAACGCGCCCCTCTAAACCTCAAATTGAAACGAGATGGTGAAATCTTCGCGCCCTGGTCAAACCCTCTCTTCCATGTCCGAAGAGGCTTGCTTATGAGATTTGGTACAAAGATATGGGATGCGCCAGATGACACATATTACGCTGATCCGCCACGGCCAGGCCAATACCGAAGCGCGTGACGAAGTCAGTTATGACCGGCTGAGCCCCCTTGGCCATCAACAGGCCGATTGGCTGGGGCAATATCTGGCCAGCAGCAACGCACACCATCCCCGTGTTTATAGTGGCACACTGACCCGCCATATAGAAACCGCGTCCGGCATGGGATGCACAGAGGTCACGCAGGATGCGCGGCTCAACGAGATGGAATATTTCACCATGGCCCAGGCCATGCAGGAACAGCATGGATTAGCGATCCCCGAAGAGCGCGAGGGCTTCATCGCCCACCTGCCAAAGGTCTTCAAAGCCTGGGCTGCCGGAGAAATCGACAACCCTCCCGAAAGCTGGTGTGATTTCGAACACCGCACCCAGTCTGTTCTGGCCGAGATCGCCGCCGGTGAAGGCCCGGCTTTGGTGGTGACATCCGGAGGCTTCATTTCAATGGCCATGCGCCAGGCGATGGGGCTGAATACCGATGGCATGGCCCGCATGGCGCTGGCCATCATGAACACCTCGATGCACCGGTTGTTTCCCATCGGCGGCCATCTCAGCCCGGTGCTGTTCAATGCGGTTCCGCACCTCGACAATAGTGAACGGCAACATGCGCAAACTCATCTTTAAATTGATCCGTCCTTGATCCCGCCCAGCTTCAAACGGGCCCGTCATTGACCGCGACCTATGTCCACAAGGAGAACAGACATGCAGCTCTACTATGCCCCCGGCACCATTTCAGTCGCTGTCGCTATCGCGCTTGAAGAGGCAGGTCTCGACTATGAGGCCATCAAGATCAGTTTTGCAGACAAAGAGCACCTCAGCCCGGCCTATGCCCAGATCAATCCCAAGGCCCGCGTACCAGCGCTGGCGATTGACGGCGGCATTCTGACCGAAACCGGTGCCCTGCTGGACTATATTGCCGATCTCGCCCCTGAGGCAGCGCTGCGCCCCAGTGATCCAATACTGGCGGCCCGCATGCGCGAGGTGATGTATTATCTGGCCTCCACCATGCATGTGAACCACGCCCATAAAATGCGCGGCAGCCGCTGGGCTGACAAGACCTCCAGCTACAAGGACATGCAGGCCAAGGTGCCGGAAACCATGGCCGCCTCCTGCGCGCATCTCAGCCAATACGGGCTGCGCGGCCCCTTTGTGCTGGGCGAAGAAATCAGCCTGGCAGATTGCTACCTCTATGTTGTCTGCACCTGGCTTGACGGCGACGGCGTAGACCTTGCAGAATTTCCCAAAATCCAATCTTTCATGACGGCAATGGAACAGCGCGCACCGGTGCGTGCGATCTATGCTAAAGGAATGCTCTAAAGGACGCGATGATGACACATCTCTGGGTACGGGCCGAACAGCGCCCCAATGAAGACCGCGTTGGCCTGACGCCCGAAGGCGCCAAGGCGCTGCTGTCAGGCGGCATCAAGGTCACGGTCGAGGAGAGCACAGTGCGGGCGATCCCCTTGCAGGGCTATATCGATGCAGGCTGCGAGATCGCACCTGAGAATTCATGGCCCACAGCCCCAGCGGATGCCATTATATTTGGCCTGAAAGAGCTGCCCGAAGACGGCACAGCGCTGCCGCATCGCCACATCATGTTTGGCCATGCCTTCAAGGGGCAGCATTCCGGCAAAGCACTGCTGGATCGGTTCGCCGCCGGTGGTGGCACGCTGTATGATCTGGAATATCTGGTCGACGAGACTGGCCGCCGGGTTGCCGCCTTTGGCTATTGGGCCGGCTATGCTGGTGCTGCCGTGACCCTGAAAACCTGGTGCGCCCAGCAACGTGGCGAGATTTGTGGCCCCGTGGGTGTCTATTCTGGCAAGGATGCGCTGCTGGCGGAACTGAGCGCCGAGCTGGACGCTGCAACGACACAGCGCCCGACTGCCATCGTCATTGGTGCGCTGGGGCGCGTCGGTGCCGGCGCTGCGGATCTATGCGAAGCCATGGGTGTCGCTGTGACCAAATGGGACATGGCCGAGACCGCCAGCGGTGGCCCTTTCCCGGAAATCCTGGACCATGATCTGTTTCTCAACTGCATCTTTGCCCGCCCCGGCACCCCGGTCTTTGTGCCACCTGAGGCCCTGACAGCCGATCGCAAGCTCAGCGCCATTGGTGATGTCGCTTGCGATCCCGACAGTGACTACAACCCGGTGCCGGTCTATGATCGCGCCACCAGCTGGCAGGAACCTGCCCTGCGCGTCGCTACTGATCCGGTGCTGGACGTTATGGCGATTGACAACCTGCCTTCCATGTTGCCCGTTGAAAGCTCACAGGACTATGCCGCACAACTGCTGCCGTCACTGGTGACGCTCACAGACTTGAAAGCCGGTGTTTGGGGGCGGGCTGAGGCTAAGTTCCGTGAATTCGTACCCGCCTGATGGAACTCTATCTCGGATATTCTGCCGCCTTCATGGGCACTATCTGCTGGCTGCCTCAGGCTTGGAAGGCCTGGGCCAGCCGTGATACCTCTGGCCTGTCACTGGCGGCCAACCTGATGTTTTTGCTCACCGTCACGCTATGGTTTTTATACGGGCTGATGGTGGGTGACTGGCCGATCATCATTGCCAATATCTGTGCCATCCTCATTGTGCTCAGCATTGTGGCGGCCATATTGCGCTATAAATAAGGGAGAACTCTCATGACTATTCACTGGTGCGGCACTGGCCTATCCGCCATCCCCGGCCTGCGCCGCCTGTTGGAGGCTGGTCACGATGTGGCCGTTTGGAACCGGACAGCCGACAAAGCCCGTGAGGCGGTAGGCGATCTCACCTCCAACATTCATGTCTTTGACATCAACAATCTCGGTGAAATGCTCAGCCCGGCGGATGTTGTCGTCTCGATGCTGCCCGGTGACTGGCACGTGCCGCTGGCAGAACTGGCGATTTCCAAAGGGGCGCATTTTGTATCCTCCTCCTATATCGCGCCCGAAATGCGTGCGCTGGATGCCAAGGCCAAAGAGGCCGGTGTGGCGCTGGTCAATGAGGTCGGTCTGGACCCCGGCATCGACCACCTGATGGCCCATGCTCTGGTGGATGACTACAAGGCCTCTGATGCCTTTGACCCTGCCAACGAGGTCAGCTTTCTGTCCTATTGCGGCGGCATCCCAAAGATCCCCAACCCGTTCCGCTACAAATTCAGCTGGTCACCTCTGGGGGTTCTGAAAGCGCTGCGTTCGCCGTCGAAATCCATTCGCGACTTCAAAGAACTGGATGTCTCGCGCCCCTGGGATGCGATCTCCTCCTTTGACGCGCCCCTGCCGACACCCGAAAGCTTCGAGGTCTATCCCAACCGCGATTCCCTCCCCTTTATGGGGCAATATGAGTTCGGCTCCGACTGGAACGTGAAGGAGTTCGTGCGCGGCACCCTGCGTCTGAATGGCTGGACCGAAGCCTGGGACGCGGTTTTCAAAGAGGTCGAAACCCTCGAAGGAGAAGCCGGTGACGCCCGCCTGAAAGAAATGTCCGACCAGTTCTGGGACGAAAATTCTTATGATGAGGGAGAGCCCGACCGGGTTGTGCTCTGTGTGGATCTGAAGGCCGAAAAGGCAGGCAAAACCGTCTGGCACAAGACCTATGTGATGGATGCCTGGGGGGATGAGCGCGGCACCGCCATGGCGCGTCTGGTGTCCTTCCCGGTGTCCTTTGCCATCGAGGCGGTGATGAACGGCAAGATCAAGCCTGGCGTCAGCGCCGCCCCAAGTGATGCTGCATTGGTGGAAAACTGGATGGGGGAGATCAGCAAGCTGGCCCAGCATCTGGAAGTCAACAACCGCCTTGCCTGACCGCTTGAGCAAACAGACAGGTAAAAGGCCCGCTTCTGCGGGCCTTTTACATTTCAAGCAGGGACCGTCACACCAGTTCTCGCTTGAAACTGACGCTGTGCTGGTGTGAGTTGGCTACAGTTGTGATGGGAACGCTTTGAATGAGTGTCGTCAGAAAATTTTCCGCGCCACAGGGGACAACACTATTCAGCCCCGGGCAGGACTGCCCCGGATTTTTGATCCTGACAAAGGGCTGTATCAAAGTCACCCTGACAGGCAGCAGTGGCCGCGAAGTGGTGTTGTACCGGGTACACCCCGGCGAGGTCTGCCTACAGACCTTTTCCTGCCTGATCGAAGATCAGAGCTATGCCGCCGAAGGCATTGTCGAAGAGGATCTGGAAGGCGACCTGATCCCGGCAGGCCAGTTCCGCCAACAATTGGACCTAGACGCAGAGTTTCGCAATGATGTGCTGAACTCGGTCGCCCTGCGGTTTACCGAATACCAGCAGCTGATCGAAGACATCGCCCTGACCGGGTTTGACGCCCGCCTCGCCAAGGTGCTGTTGCGGCTTGCGGATCAGGCGGGTGTTGTGCATGCGACCCATTCTGCCCTGGCAGCGGAGACCGCATCAGGGCGGGCCTATGTGTCGCGCCGTCTGGCTGAATTTGCCCGCCGGGGCTTGGTTGAACAGCTGAGCGATGGCATTCGGATCTGCAAAAATCACGAGCTGCTGCAGATTTCAGTGTAAATACAGGAAGCTTCGCACATTCTTCGCACATACGGTGACTCTGTCACCGCCCCTTACATCTTCTTTTTGCTATGCTTCTTGCAGCAACGCCAAAAGGAGATCTCCTCATGACCAAAAACGAAGGCACCATTGACCGCGTTCTGCGCGTTATCGCCGGTATCGTTCTGCTCTCGCTTGTGTTTATCGGACCGCAAACCCTATGGGGACTGATCGGGATTGTGCCATTGGCGACCGGCCTGCTCGGCAACTGCCCACTCTACTCTATCTTGGGTATCAACACCTGCCCGCTGAAAAGCTAGAGGCAGCAGGCGCGCTATTTGGCGGAATGGCGCGCCATAATTAGGAATACATCTGATGTCCGACAGCGCGAACGATCAGGTGCGTTGAACCCTAGTCCAGACTTGGCCATGGCCAATGCGATGCGCGGCTCTTTCGTCTTCCTAATCCTCGCCTTTGGACAGGGTCCAGACTTCTACGCGCTCTTGCCGCCCCCGGATGTCGAGTGGGCCAAACCTCTTTAGGTTGGCAAAGCGCCCTGCCTGCGTCGGATCATACTGCTCTGCCCGGACAGCATCAAGCAGCGGCTGTCCCACAACCAGATCACACACAAGCCTGCGAGTTGCTTCTTGCAACCGACTGGCGGTGTTCACCGTATCGCCAATGACGGTGAATTCGACAAAATCTGCTGTACCGACATCGCCAAGAACCACTGGACCGTAGTGCAGCCCAATGCCAATCCGGACCGGTGGCTGCCCCATCCGGGCCCGCTCCTGGTTCCAATCTTGCGCTGAACTGAGCAACTCGTAGGCACAGGCCAAGGCATTGCTGGCGCCACTTCCACCATTCTCCGGAAAACCAAAAATCGCGAGCACCTCATCACCGATATACCCCTCTATGGTGCCGTTCCATTTGAAGATAACCTTTTGCATCCAAGCGTGAATGTCGCGCAGCAGCTGCATGACATCGGCGGGCTCCAACCCTTCTGAAAGTTTGGTGAAGCCCACGATATCAGCAAAAAGAACTGCTAAATCCTGTTGTTTGACCGGCCCAAGCGGCTGATCCTTGGCCGCCAGTGTCGCCACCAGCTTGGGCGGAAAATACCGCGCCAGATTTACGCGCGCCCGTTCGGCCGCACTTGCGGCCAACTGCGCGCGTCGTAAGCTTTGCTGCATCTCGATACGGGCCGTCACATCACGCTGAATCGCCATGTACTGATAGATTTCGCCCTGCTCATCTCGCAGCCCGGCGATCGACCATTCCATCCAGAATTCCGTTCCATCCCGCCGGTAATTGATTGCCAGCCCTTCCCAAACACCGCCCCTGCGCAGAACCTCACGCATATTGGCAAAAACCTTGAGGTCGGTCTTTGGTCCCTGCAACAAGCGAGGCGACTGGCCCAGGATCTGTCCAATGCGCCATCCGGTCATTTTTTCAAAAGCAGGATTGGCGTAAATGACCTCCGGGCCCGGCGGGTCAAGGTTTGTTGAAGTGACCAAGATGCTTTCGGCAGCTGCCCCCAATATGGCGCTGGAATCAATCCCAGTTGCGCTGCCCCGCCTTGGCATCAACGTCCCCTTTTTGCCCTGTTCAAGATAGGCGAGACCCAACTTCCATCTGAAAGGCATCTCGCTTTGGAGCCCCCAGTTGATACCCAATGATAGCGCATTTGGAGGAAGAACCCAAACTGCGCGACCAAGACAGAGGCCAGCGGCTTCTTTGCGCTATGTCATTCCAATTTGCCAACTGATGTCCTATAGGCCGGCTTCCCTGTTTTGCTCCAGATGAGATCCAGATCATGTCACGCTCCGAACTCCTGATGCCCGCCGGAAACCTGCGCAAGCTCAAGCTCGCAATCCTGTATGGCGCGGATGTTGTCTATCTTGGCACGCCGGATATGTCTTTGCGCACCAAGTCCGAGTTCTCGCTAGAAGAGGTGATCGAAGGCGTCGAGTTCTGCCATGCGCATGGGCGGCGGGCCTATCTGACGCTGAACCTGTTTTCGCATAATAAAGATATCGACAAGCTGGATGAATATATCGACACCGTCCGCAAAGTGCGCCCCGACGGGTTGATCATCGCTGACCCTGGCGTGTTTCAATACGTGAAGGACCGCGCTCCCGAGCTACCGCTGCATATCTCGACGCAGAGCAATATCTGCTCCTGGCTGTCGGTGAAATTCTGGCAAGACCAAGGCGCCGAGCTTTGTGTACTGGCGCGCGAAGTTTCGTTTTCTGAGCTGAAAGAGATCCGCGAGAAATGCCCGGATATCAAACTGGAGGCCTTTGTACATGGCGCCATGTGCATGACCTATTCGGGGCGCTGCCTGCTGTCGAATTTCATGGCCGAACGCGGTGCAAATCAGGGCAATTGCGCCAATGCCTGCCGCTGGAACTACACCTTCCGCATGCGCCTGAAAGACGGCACCGTGCAGGACCTGCAGATCACCGACGACAATGCCGACATGTTTGAATTCCTGCTCGAAGAGGGCTGCCGCCCCGGCGAGCTGATGCCGATCGAAGAAGATGCGCGCGGCTCATATATCCTCAACTCCAAAGATCTCTGCATCATGCCCAAGCTGGATCAATACCTTGCTATTGGTGTTGACAGTCTCAAGGTCGAGGGGCGCGGCAAGTCGGAATATTACTGCGCCATCGTGGCCCGCGCCTATCGCATGGCGATTGATGACTACTATGCCGATCCGGAGAACTGGGACCCCAAGCCCTATATGCGCGAGTTGGAGTCCGTGGGGAACCGTGGCTACACACTGGCCTTTCATGATGGGCGCCTGACCAACTATGCCCATAATTATGAGCACACCGCTTCCCTGGCGCAGTGGGAATATGCCGGGGTTGTCAATGAGGTGACAAATGACGCTTTTCTGGTAGAAGTGAAGAACAAGCTGGTCGCGGGCGAGGTGCTGGAATTTGTCTCTCCCATCGCGCGCGAAACCGTGTTGCTACGCGTGTATGACTTTGAAAATGCCGCCAATGGCAAACGCACGGATGTGGTTCACGGCAGCACCAAAACCCTGATCCGTTTGCCTTTTGCCCTGTTCGATCATGAAGACCTTGATGATCTGAAGGCGCGTTTCCCGCAGTATTCAGTGATGCGCAAGGAACGCGCCTTGACAGAGGAGCAATGGAACCGTGTGCGCTTCGACAAACTCACGCAGGGGCTGGAGATTGGCGGCAAGGAAAACCCCGAGGCCTATGCAAAACGCCGCGATGCCCTGGCAAAAAGCGTTGATGACGACAGCAATGAGCGCCGTTTCAAAACCAACCGTGTCGGGGTCGAAGGTTGCTGTGGCAAAGGCTGCAATGGCTGCATGATTTTCTGGCAGGATGACCAATACGCGCGCGCCCGTGAGGTCCTGCTCAAACGCAAACAGGGTCAACAGCTCAGCCGGGCCGAAGCCACGGTGTTGAAACAGGCCGTACCGCAGCTTTAAACGCCCGTTTCTAGTGATCTGATGGGCCTGAAAGCAGGAAACATGGATCGGCCTAGCGGCCGATCACATCATCCTCAACATCCTGCACATCTACCCCTAAGGCATCTAGCCCGGCCTCGATATTGTCGGCCAGATGCGGTGTTCCGATCAGATAATCCGCTGTCGGGACTGAGGCCTCGGATTTGGCTGTCTCAACCGCTTCAGACAGTTCTTCGGCTTCAAAACTGCCGCGACCAATCCACATGATCGCAACCAGCTCGGCCTGTTCATCAACGCCCAGCCGTTCGATGAAGGCGCGCAATTCACCTTCGGCCCGGCCCAACTCGCGCGCCATCAGCGCCACCTGTGCAACCTTGCGTGTGGAAATCTCCAGCATTGTCCGTCTCCTTCTGTTCGCCGCTTGCCCCATCTGACAGTACCCCAGCGCGGGGGTCTTTGATCTGAGGCAAGGAATGCAGCCTCGGCCAAGAGCTCAGTCCGTTTCTGCAGCGCAGGTCTTCCGTCCGAAGATCTCCAACCCGCTGCTGCGCCCGCGCAGCTGCACCGGTGGCAGAGCAGACCATCCCTCGCGCGCGGGCTCTGTGCCCGCTGCTTTTAGCACCGCAGCAGAGGCGATGACCCCGGCACCTGTCGTCTTGGTCAGCTCTTCCAGGCGTGCCGCAGTGTTCACCGTATCCCCAAACACCGAATACTCCAAACGCTCAGCGGCACCGACAACACCAGAGAACACCATACCATAGTGCAAGCCGACGCCTGTTCGAACAGGGTTACGTCCCATTGCTTGGCGCTCCTCCGCCCAGTCGTCCATCTGCTTAAGCAGAAGCTCCACACAGCGTAGCGCCTGCCTCGCGGCGTCATCACCTTCGAAGAGGATCATGGCGCCATCGCCAATGAACTTGTCGATCATCCCTTCTGATGCATTGACAGCCAGTTGCACCCGGCGACGGAATTCACTGATATAGGCTCCAACTTCTTCGGGATCACGCCCTTCTGACCAATTGGTAAAGCCGCGAATATCGACGAACATCACCACCATGTCTTCCTGTTTGCCCCGGCGCAGCTCACTCAGAGCACCATCCGCCAGCCGGTCCGCCATCTTGGCTGGCAGATAGCGTGTGAGATTGGCGCGGGCTTGCGCATCTATGATCGAGTTGTGCAACAGCTTGCGTGTTCTGTAGGCCGCCACGACCAGCACCAACCCACCCAGAGAGATCATGACCACACGCACCATATTGGGTGGTAAAAGCAGCATGAATTCAGCGCGTTCAGCAACAAATGGCGTTATTTCCTCTGGCTGCCAAAGGGTGAGATAGGACAGCCCCCCGACAGTCAGAGCCACGCAATAGGCCTGCAAATATGGATTGAAGCGCAAAACTGCAAAAGCAAGGATAACTGGCACCAACCATGTCGGCGGCAGCAGAAAGGTCAACTCTCCCGGAAACCCAGTATTGGCCAAGCCCGCCCCTGTGTTCACCAACATGAAGACACAGTCGAGCGTCACCGTCGGCCAAACCATCCAGCGACGAAACCGTCCCGAAGTGGCCAACCAATATGAAAGCCCCCCGAGCAGGAAGTATGAGAGCAGTGTCAACAAGGCCAAGAGCCACTGAACCCTCAGATAGTCCTGGTCGGCCCCCTCCCCTTTCACCAAAAGCAAAAAGGCGATCAACAGGCAAAGGGCCACACCAATACGCAGCACCGCCACAATGCGTTCGACTTCGACCTCTGCTTTGTGAAGCAGAGTTTTGTCCAGAGATTGTCCTATCATGGGTCTTTCTGTTCCAGTGGGACCACATTGGTCACAGGCTCTTCTGCCAGATCTTCAAAATCGAAATGATCCAGCCGTTGCGCGCGGCGCCCGGCTTTTTCGGCGCTGATCTTGATCTCGGCGATATCTTTGGCTGCCTGGCCAAAATGGCGATCCAGATTACCGACCCGATCGCCCAGCCGTTCCACATCCCGGTGCAGATGGCCAAGTTCGGCCCGGATGGCGCCTGCCTGTTCGCGCATGCGGGCGTCTTTCAAAATGGCGCGCATGGTGTTCAGTGTCGCCATGCAGGTGGTGGGCGAGACAATCCAGACACGGGCTGCGAACCCCTCACGAACCACCGCAGTGAAATTGGCATGCAGCTCAGCATAGACCGCCTCGGAGGGCAGAAACATCAGCGCGCCCTCGGCGGTTTCGCCCTCAAGAATGTATTTCTCGGAAATGGCCCTGATATGTGCCCGCAGCGCAGTTTTCATCTGGCGAATGGCATAGGCCTGCTCATCGCGGGTTTCGGCCCGGCGCAGCGCCTCATAGGGCTCCAGCGGGAATTTGCTGTCGATCACAATGGGCCCAGGCGGGTTGGGCAGATGCACCAGACAGTCGGCCCGTTTGCCATTGCTCAATGTCGCCTGCATCGTATAGCTGCCTGCGGGCAAGGCCTTTGAGACGATATCGTTGAGCTGGATTTCCCCAAAAGCGCCACGAGTCTGCTTGTTTGACAGAATGTCCTGCAGTGATAGCACGTCCCCGGACAGTTTGGTGATATTATCCTGCGCCTTGTCGATGGTCGCCAGCCGTTCCTGCAGCTGCGTCAGAGAGGTCACCGTGCGTTTGGCGCTGCCGTGCAGGCTTTCCTGCATACCTTCCTGCATTTCAGCCATGGCGCGAGACTGGCGCTGTGCATTGTCCGCTAGGCGATCATTCATATGCTGCTGCACATCGGTGAGGCGCGCCTCGACGGTTTGCACCATCTGCACCTGCGCCGTCGCCTGCGTGTCTGACACATGCTGCAAGCCGCCGCGCAGCTGATGCACGGATTGACCCAGCTGCGAGATTTGTTGCGCCAGCGGCACCATAGCGCGCGCAGTCCGTCCCGAGGCCCGCAGAGACAACACCAACAACAGGATCAGAAGCCCGGCAAATCCAACAGCCAACAGGATCATCACCCCGATCTGGTCCATCGCCTGCACTGCCTGTTCCATGCCTTCCATCAGCTGCGCCCGAACAACCGTTCGATATCGGCGAGCTTCAGCTCCACATAGGTCGGGCGGCCATGGTTGCACTGGCCGGAATGCGGCGTGGCCTCCATTTCGCGCAGCAATGCGTTCATCTCTTCGCCGCGCATCCGTCGGCCAGACCGGATCGAGCCATGACAGGCCACACGCGATAAGATCGCCTCAAGCCGCGCCTGTACCAGCTGGCTTTCGCCCTGATCGTCCAGCTCATCCAGAATGTCTTTCACCATCGCCTCCGCATTGACCTCTCCGAGGATTGCAGGGGTTTCACGCACCGCCAGAGCATTTCCGCCGAAGGCTTCGATACCGAGACCGAATTTCTTCAATGCCTCCGCATGGGCCAGAATGCGCGCACAGTCATTGCTGCCCAGCTCGACGATCTCGGGGATCAACAGCGCCTGAGCCGCGACGCCATTTTCAGCCATCTGGTGCTTCAGCTTTTCATAGACCAGACGCTCATGCGCCGCGTGCTGATCTACGATGACCATCCCGTCTTCGGTCTGGGCGATGATGTAGTTTTCATGCACCTGCCCGCGTGCCGCACCCAACGGCAGATGCTCAGCCCCGGGCGCGGCAGGTTCAGGCGCATCCGACAGTGGCCCCGGGGCCACCTCGGTCACGCGACCACTGTATTCGCCCTGCAGTTCAGCAAAGCCTGCTGAGGGCGGTAGCGGCGCATGAGACGATCCCGCCTGCGGCTGTTCCGGGGATTGCGCCGCATAGGAAAAACTGCGTGCGCCCATCGACGGGCGATCCATCTGATAGATGCGCGCAGCACCCGTTGCAGTGGGCTCCTCGGGTCGCATTGCCCCCAGGGTCGCCCCCGCCACGGTGGTTGAAGCACGATGTCCGGCCTCGGCCAGCGCATGACGCAGCGCCGATACAATCAACCCACGTGCAAGGCCCGGATCGCGAAAACGGACCTCGGATTTGGCGGGATGCACGTTCACATCGACCAGCGTCGGATCACAGTCAATGAACAGCGCTGCCGCCGGATGGCGATCCCGACTGAGGAAATCAAAATAGGCCCCCCGCAGCGCGCCTGTCAGCATCTTGTCCTTAACGGGCCGTGAGTTCACAAACAGAAACTGCGCCACCGCAGCGCCGCGCGAATAGGTCGGCAGCGCGGCATAGCCAAAAAGGCGAATGCCGTCGCGTGTCGCATCGATGCGCAGGGCGTTTTCAGCAAATTCACGCCCCAGAACCGAAGCCAGCCGCCCGTGCAGCGCATCAAACAGATCACCAGTTGCGGGATCGGCGCGGAAGGTCACGCGCCCCTCACCGCCGCCCGACACATCGCGCAGGGTAAACCCAACAGAGGGTTCTGCCATGGCAAGACGCTTGATCACATCACTGATGGCCTGGGATTCTGCGCGATCCGTGCGCATGAATTTCAACCGGGCCGGCGTTGCGTAAAACAGATCGCGCAGCTCTACAATTGTGCCAGTGCGCAGAGCTGCAGGTTTCACCGGATCCATCTTGCCGCCCGCCACGCGGATCTGGGCAGCGTCATGGCCTGCGGCCCGGCTGGTGATAGTCAGCCGCCCCACCGCCCCGAGCGACGGGAGGGCCTCCCCCCGAAATCCAAAGGTGTGGATGTTCAAAAGGTCTGAGCCATCAATCTTGGAGGTGGCATGGCGCGACAGCGCCAGCGGCAGATCCTCAGGCGTCATGCCGCAGCCATCGTCGGTGACCCGGATCAAAGTCTTGCCACCATCGGCAATCTCGATAGTGATACGGTTTGCCCCCGCATCAATGGCGTTTTCCACCAGTTCCTTCACCGCGGACGCGGGGCGTTCCACCACTTCACCAGCGGCAATCCGGTTGATTGCGCTGTCATCCAGCTGGCGAATAGTCGGGCGATGCGGGTCGCTGATATTGGGGTCTTGGTTGCTCATACCGCTAAATTTAGCAGCTTCGCCCGATTCTGCCACGGCAATCTGAACAAGAGGGGAACAAAACCAAAAGCGCAAAACAGGAGCCAAGCTGCTACTCGCCCCCGCTTTGCGGATGTTCAGGTATCAGATCCCTGCAGGTGCACCTGCGCGGCTACGACAAGGGCCAAATCTGGCCGCGACGCCCAGGATCACACCAGACACCGTGGCAATCATACCCGCTGCGCTGACCGCATCAGAAGCTCCCAGCCACAGGGGGCCATAGCCGGCGAGAACGTATCCCAGCACCGCCGAAAGCACCGCGAACAAGACACTCCAGCCGATCTGGTCTTCCAGCCGGTTGGTCATCATCCGCGCTGCGGCTGGTGGGCAGATGAACATAGCGATCACGATGATAGAACCCACCGCATCAAAGGCCGCAACAGCTGCCACAGCGGCAGTGATCACCAGGCCAAGCCCCAGCAGATTGGTGCGAATGCCCATGGTGCGGGCAAAGCCTTCATCAAAGGTAGAAATCTTCAGCGCCCGCCAGAACAGGGCGATAAACAGGCAGACCCCGACGAGCGTCAGCGCCATGCGCGGTAGCTCAACCGGCAACTGGGCCAGTGCTGTCGCATCAAACAGCGATGACCAGCCAATGGCATCCAGCCAGATCAGGCTTTCGAGATTGCCATAGAGCGCATGTTCAACATCCAGGTGCACGGTCGAGGTGTCGGATTGCTCCAGCAGCAAAACGCCGCCGGCGAACATAGTGGTAAAGACTACCCCCATGGCTGCCCCCGGCTCTATCCGGCCCAGACGGCGGATCGCTTCGATCAGGATGACCGCAACAATTGCTGCACCAGCAGCGCCCAGCATCATCGGCCAGGCGGCAATCATGCCAGTCATCAGAAAGGCAACGACAATCCCCGGCAGCACCACATGGCTGATGGCATCGCCAATCAACGCTTGTCGGCGCAGTAGCAGGAAATTCCCCGGCAAGGCGCAGGCCACGGCCGCAAAGATGCCGATCAGCATCGGTGTCAGGGACAGGGGGACAAACTCTTCGCCGCTCATGACAGCACCTCGTGTGGGCCACCGATCTGGCGGTCGATTTCCTGGATCTGGTCCTGTGTCAGCACCGTTTCGATATCGCGCAGCCCATCATAGAGCGCCGCTGCGGCCTCATGCGCCATATCAGAGCGTACCACTTCCCAGCGTCGTTCATCGCGCAGCGCCTTGGAGGCCCGCGCGCGGCCCCGTTCTGTAGCCACGCCGTCGGCGCGCACAAGGCCCGCCCGGCGCAACAGCCGCAATGTCAGACTTTCGTAAATGGCGTGTCCCTGCGCCAGCGCCAGCAGCCCCTGGCGCAGATGCACCCGGCGCTGGAATTTCAAATGGCGCAGCACTGCTGCCAGCACGCCGCGATTTGGTGCCAAAAACAATGACAACGCAAAGAAGGCAAAGCTGACCAGCACAATGATCGGCCCAGTTGGCAGATTGGGAGCAGAAGCCGAAAGCGCCGCTCCGACGTAGGCCGAAAGCCCGCCAAACAGTCCTGCCAGCAGCACCACATGTTCAGAGCGTTCGGTCCAGAACCGTGCGGTGACAGCCGGAATAATCAGAAGTGCCACGATCAGGATCAACCCGACAATCTTCAGGCCCACCACGGTCACCGCCATCACCAGCCCCATCATCAGCATGTCGATCCGTTCCACCGGCAAGCCGCGCGCTGTAGCATATTCGGGATCAAAAGCCACCAGCGTCATCGGGCGACGAGTCAGCAGGATCATCACCAGCGCCGCTGCACCGCCCCCGGCGATCACCAGTGCATCGCTGTACAGCATCCCTGCGGTCGAGCCGAGCAGGAACCCTTCGAGGCCCGCCTGACGCCCGACGCCAAGCGTCTGGATCACCGTCAGCAGCACAATGCCCAGGCCAAAAAAGACTGAAAGCACCGCGCCAATAGCGGCGTCTTCGGCCAACCGCGTGTTGCGGGTCAGCCAGTTCATGCACAGAAGGCCGATCCCGGCCGTCACAGCCGATCCAAGCAACAGCCCCGCCAGGTTGCGACCGTCACCGCCTAAGAAAACCATCACCAGAAAGGCGATGCAGACGCCCGGCAAGGTCGCATGACTCACAGCGTCCGAGACCAGGGCGCGTTTACGCAGGAACAGAAACGTGCCCGTGATGCCGGCGGCAGTGCCCAAGAGGGCCGCGCCAATGGCGACCAACGTGGCATTGTAGCCGAGTTGAAGAAGAAGCGCGTCCAATAGCATTGATCTCGTCCTTACACCCGGGCCAGTTTGTCGATCTGCGTGGTCGCCAAACGCCCGCCATAGGCCGCCTGCAGGGTCGCCTCGGTAAAGGCTTCTGCCACCGTGCCTTCGGCAACGCGACGGGTGTTGATCAAAAAGACATTGTCGAAATATTCGACCACGGTCGCCAGATCATGATGCACCACCACAACTGTCTTGCCTGCTTCGCGCAGAGATTTCAGTACCGAAATGATGGCCTTTTCCGTCGCAGCATCTACCCCCGCAAAGGGTTCATCCAGCAGGTAGAGATCGGCCCCCTGCGCCAGCGCACGGGCCAGAAACACGCGCTGCTGCTGCCCCCCCGAAAGTTGTCCGATCTGACGTTCGGCAAAATCACCCATGCCGACGCGTTCAAGACAGTCCATCGCCTTGGCACGGTGGCTGCGCCCGATCCGGCCCAGCAGGCCCAACTCGCGGTAAAGCCCCATCAGGACCACATCGATCACCCGGGTCGGGAAATCCCAGTCGACACTGGCGCGCTGCGGCACATAGGCGATGCGGGCGCGCTGTTCCTCCAAAGGGCGGCCAAAAACCTGCACCCGGCCAGAAACTGGCGGCACGATCCCGAGCGCGGCCTTCAGCATAGTGGACTTACCGGCGCCATTAGGGCCGATAATCGCGGTCATCTGCCCCGGCTGCACGGTCATATCAACGGAAAAGACCGCAGGTTTTTCGCCGTAGGTCACGGTGAGGCCGCGAATGGAAAGCGGGCTCTTTGCGATGCACGCCTCCTCTTCTGCGCTGATATTTGCAAGCGTCACTGTCATGATCAAAGACCCGCTGAGAGTTTGCCATCCATGCCACGCGCGGGCACATCGGCGCCCAGAGCATTTGCAATGGTGGTGATATTGTGGTCGAGCATCCCCAAATAGGTGCCCTCATAGGTGCCCTCAGATCCCATCGCATCCGAGAACAACTCGCCACCGATAGAGACCTCATGCCCCCGGGCGGCCGCCCCTTCGATCAGCGCGCGGATCGAACGATCCGAGACAGAGCTTTCGACAAAAACCGCCTTGATGCCGCGGTTCACCAGCATATCCACTAGGGTGCCGATCCGGTTCAGACCCGCCTCGGACTGGGTGGAAATTCCCTGAATGCCGAGCACCTCGAAACCGTAGTCGCGACCAAAGTAGCCGAATGCATCATGGGCGGTCAGCAGAACACGGTTGCTGCCAGGGACCTTGGCCAGGGTCTCGTCGCCATAGGCGATCAGGCGATCCAGCTCTGCCAGATGCGCGGTGGCATTTGCGGCGAACAGGTCTGCGACTTCGGGACGCGCATTGGTCAGGGCATTTTGTACCTCGACCACCACAAGTTTCCACATCGCGGGCGTCATCCAGACATGCGGATCGAACTTGTCGGCATAGTCATCATGCCCGCGCAGCAGCTCTTTTGGCAGACCTTCGGCAACCGCGACGACCGCCCGCTTGCGCTCCAGATCGTGAAAGAACTCCTGCATCTGCGCCTCAAGATACAGACCGTGCCACAGCACCAGATCGGCGCGGGTCATGGCGACGATATCGGTACGGGTCTGACGATAAGCATGAGGATCCACACCGGGCCCCATCAAAGCCTTGACCGTGACCGCGTCACCGCCAACCTGACGCACCGCATCCGCGATCATACCCGTGGTCGCAACCACTTTCAGTGGGGCTTCAGCCAGTGCGCGCGCCACAGTCAGTGGTAAAGCAAGCAACATCATCAGCCCCATTAGAGCAATATTTCCAAGTCGCATCGGGTAAAGTCTCCAGTCGGTTGGTCGGTATCGTAGGCTTTGTGCGTTGTGTTCTGTTGGCGTGAATATGAGAATGATTCGCAAGTTAGTCAATGAAATTGAGAATTATTCGCAAGAAAGATCGTGATTTTTGTCCAAGAGGTCAAAACAAAGCCACTCAGCGCCCGGTTTGCTTGCCAAGATGCCGCACCCGTGCGACTTTCGCGCAGAACTCTGTTGAGGATCTCCGGAATGGAAAGCCAGACTTTGGAACAAACAACGCCCTTGGCTCCTACACATGATGAGCCCCGCAATCCCGGTATGCCGCTTGACTTGGATTGGGTCGCCTCAGTGCAGGCAAATACTTCGGCGATTGAACGCCGCTGTGCAACGCTGCCCGCCCGGCGCTCGGTCAAAAAGGATTATCAAGCCGCCTGGTTGCTCAAGGCCGTGACCTGTATCGATCTGACCACCCTGTCCGGCGATGACACCGAAGAACGCGTGCGCCGCCTGTGTGCCAAGGCGCGCCAGCCGGTACGCGCCGATATCATGCAGGCGCTGGACATGGATCCGATCACCACTGGCGCGGTCTGCGTCTATCACGAGATGATCCCGGCGGCCGTCAAAGCGCTCGAAGGAACCGGCATTCCTGTTGCGGCTGTATCGACCGGGTTCCCAGCGGGTCTTTCGCCGTTTCATCTGCGGGTCGCCGAGATCGAAGAAAGCGTCAAGGCCGGTGCCAAAGAGATCGACATCGTTATTTCCCGCCGCCATGTGCTGTCTGGCAACTGGCAGGCACTTTATGATGAGATGAAAACCTTTCGCGCCGCCTGCGGTGAGGCCCATATCAAAGCGATCCTCGCCACCGGGGAGCTGGGCAGCCTGCGCAATGTCGCTCGTGCCTCGCTGATCTGCATGATGGCGGGGGCCGATTTCATCAAGACCTCCACCGGCAAGGAAAGCGTCAACGCCACCCTGCCCGTCAGTCTGGTGATGATCCGCGCCATTCGCAACTATTATGACCGCACCGGGTTCCGGGTCGGCTACAAACCAGCGGGTGGCATCTCCAAGGCCAAGGATGCGCTGGTGTATCTGTCGCTGATCAAGGAAGAGCTGGGCGACCGTTGGCTGCAGCCGGATCTGTTCCGCTTTGGTGCCTCATCCTTGCTGAACGACATCGAGCGTCAGCTGGAACACCACGTCACCGGAGCCTACTCCGCAAGCTACCGCCACGCGTCGGCCTAAGGACGATCAGACATGTCAATCAAAGAGATCTTTAAATCCATGAACTACGGTCCTGCCCCTGAAAGCGCCGCCGAGGCGCTGGCCTGGCTGGTCGATCAAGGTGATCGGTTTGGCCAATATATCAATGGTACATTCACTCAGCCTCACGATGGGTTCGAAAGCCGCAATCCGGCCAGCGGCGAGGTTCTGGCAACGCTGAGCCAGGCCAGCCAGGCCGATGTTGATGCCGCAGTTGAAGCAGCCCGCAAAGCCCAGCCCAAATGGGAGAAACTGGGCGGGCCGGGGCGCGCACGCTATATTTATGCCATCGCGCGCCTGTTGCAAAAACACTCTCGCCTGTTCGCGGTGTTGGAAACGCTCGACAATGGCAAACCGATCCGCGAAAGCCGCGATATCGACATCCCACTGGCACAGCGCCATTTCTATTATCACGCGGGCATGGCGCAGCTGATGGAGAGCGAGCTGCCTGACGCCGAGGCGCTGGGTGTTTGTGGCCAGATCATTCCCTGGAACTTTCCCCTCTTGATGCTGGCCTGGAAGATCGCGCCTGCGATTGCCATGGGCAACACAGTGGTGTTGAAACCGGCGGAATATACCTCGCTGACAGCGCTGCTGTTTGCCGATATCTGCCAACAGGCCGGTCTGCCCAAGGGCGTGGTCAATATCGTCACCGGCGATGGCACCGTGGGTGAGATGATCGTGGCCTCTGACGTGGACAAGATCGCCTTTACCGGCTCCACCTCTGTCGGGCGGCGCATCCGCGAAGCCACTGCCGGGACCGGCAAGGCGCTGGCGCTCGAGCTGGGGGGCAAATCCCCCTATATCGTGTTTGACGATGCTGATCTCGATTCTGCCGTCGAAGGCCTGGTGGATGCGATCTGGTTCAACCAGGGTCAGGTCTGCTGCGCCGGGTCACGCCTTTTGGTGCAGGAAGGCATTGCCGATCGCTTCTATGCCAAGCTCAAGGCGCGCATGGACAAGCTGCGGCTTGGCAACCCGCTGGATAAATCCATCGACATCGGAGCCATGGTGGATCCGGTGCAGCTGGACACCGTGTCTGCCATGGTGGCAGCCAATGAGGCCGGAGAGACCTATCAACCCAGCCTGCGCCTGCCGCAACAGGGCTGCTATTTCCCGCCAACGCTGATCCAGGGCCTCGCGCCCTCTGATCCGCTGATGCAGGAAGAGATCTTTGGCCCCGTTCTCGTCTCCTGCACCTTCCGCACCCCGGCTGAGGCGGTAGATCTGGCCAATAACAGCCGCTATGGATTGGCCGCGACTGTTTGGAGCGAAAACATCAATCTGGCGCTCGATCTTGCGCCGAAACTGGTGGCCGGGGTGGTTTGGATCAACGGCACCAATATGTTCGACGCCGCAGCCGGTTTTGGCGGGGTACGCGAAAGCGGTTTTGGCCGCGAAGGCGGGTGGGAGGGCCTAAGCGGCTATACCCGTCCCAAGGGTAAGGCCAAGCCGCTGGCGCAGGTCAGAGCCTTTGAGGGCAAAACCGGTAGCCATACCAGCGACGCGGTAGATCGCACGGCCAAGATGTATATCGGCGGCAAACAGACCCGCCCCGACAGTGGCTATTCCAAACCAGTTTACAACACTCACGGCGCCTTGTTGGGTCATGTCGGCCAAGGCAGTCGCAAAGACGTGCGCAACGCAGTCGAGGCCGCAGCCGGGGCCAAGGCCTGGTCCAAAACCACAGGCCATCTGCGTGCACAGATCCTCTATTACATCGGCGAAAACCTGTCGGCACGGGCGGATGAGTTCGCCCATCGGATCAATGCCATGACCGGAAAGAAGGGCGGCGCGAAAGAGGTCGAAACCTCGATCCAGCGCCTGTTCACGGCGGCGGCCTGGGCCGACAAATTTGACGGCCAAGCCCACGGCGTACCGATGCGGGCCGTGGCACTGGCGATGAAAGAACCGGTTGGCGTCATTGGCGCGCTCTGTGCCGACGAGGCCCCCCTTCTGGGGCTGATATCGGTGATGGCACCGGCCCTGGCGATGGGCAACCGTCTGGTTCTGGCAGCGTCAGAAGCCTTCCCGCTGGCGGCGACCGATTTTTATCAGGTGCTGGAAACCTCAGATGTGCCGGCAGGTGTGGTCAATATCCTCACCGGCGATGCAAGCGATCTGGCGCAGCCGCTGGCGTCCCACATGAATGTGGATGCGGTCTGGAGCTTTTCTTCGACCGATCTTGCCGAAACCATCGAAAAAGCCTCGGCGCTCAACCTCAAACGGAGCTGGGTGGCTCATGCCACGTCGCTCGACTGGAACGTCGATCACAGCCGAAAGTTCCTGCAAGAGTCCACAGAGGTGAAGAACATCTGGGTGCCCTACGGCGAATAACCAGATCAACACAGCCCGACAATGACAGGAGAAAATGATGGCCACCACGTTTGATTTCAACAATAAAACGGTGGCCGTCATTGGCGGCACCAGCGGCATCAATCGCGGCATTGCCGAACGCTTTGCCGCCGCTGGCGCCCAGGTTGCCGTCGCCTCGCGCTCGCAGGACAAGGTCGACGACACAGTAGCTTCCCTGAAGGCACGCGGTGCGGCCGCGGCACTGGGTATCGCCTTTGACGTGCGTGACCCCGAGGCCGTGGCGGAAGGCTTTGCCAAAATTCATGAGAGTTTTGGCGATTTGGATATACTGGTCTCGGGGGCGGCCGGCAATTTCCCCGCGCTGGCTGCCGATATGTCGGTCAATGCCTTCAAGACGGTCATTGATATTGATCTCATGGGTACCATCCACGTGATGAAGGCGGCCTATCCCTATCTGACCCGTCCCGGGGCCAGCATCATCAGTATCTCGGCACCGCAGTCCTATCTGCCCTATGAGGGGCAGTCGCATGTCTGCGCCGCCAAGGCAGGTGTTGATCAGATCACCCGTACGCTCAGCCTGGAATGGGGCCTTGAAGGCATCCGCATCAATTCCGTCGTGCCCGGCTTTATCGATGGAACCGAAGGTGCCAAACGTCTGGCCCCAAGCCCCGAGGTGCTAAAGGGCCTGACCCGCAGCATACCGCTGGGCCGTCTGGGCGACTGCGATGATGTCGCCAATGCCTGCCTGTTTCTGGGCTCCGACATGGCCAGCTATATCAGCGGCACGGTGCTGGCGGTGGATGGCGCGTTGTATCAGCGTGGTTCTGGCAGCACCGGCGAGATGATGGGGCATATGCTGCGCGCGGCCTCGGCCCAGAAAAAAGGCTAGGCTGGTCTAGCGACGCGCAACAAAAAAGGCCGGGGGATTTCCCCGGCCTTTTTGTTCGTAGCTCAATCACAGATCCGCTGCATATCAATTGCTAGCGATCAGCCCCTCTGGGCGGCCAACCACCACAAAATGTAGCTGTTCGGGCAACAGAACCTCGCTGGCCACTTGGTTGATTTCCTCCAACGTGACCGCGTTGATCTTGTCATTGCGGGTTTTCACATAGTCGATCGGAAGATCATCCATCTGCATGCCCACCAGAATGGACGCGATCCGGCCATTGCCATCAAAACGCAGCGGGTAGGCGCCGGTCAGATAGGTCTTGGCGTCCGTCAGCTCCTTTTGTGTCACGCCCTCGCTGGCCATACGGTGCCACTCGCCCTGTATGACCTCAACCGCCTCGGCCATCTTGGCGTTGGCGGATCCGAGTTGCCCCATGTAGACCGCCGCCAGATCCTGCGGCAGCATAAAGGAATAGACCCCATAGGTGAGGCCCCGTTTTTCGCGCACCTCTTCCATGAGGCGGCTGTCAAAGGAACCCCCACCCAGGATCTGGTTCATGATATAGGCAGCAAAGAAGCGCGGATCATCCCGCTCGATCCCCTGATGACCAAACAAGGCCACGGACTGTGGTGTGTCATAATCAACGATGCTGACACCGCCCTCGATGGTGACCACTGCCGGGCCCGGCAGTGGCACTCCGGTGGGGGCAAGTTCGCCCAACAGGTTGTCTAGCAACAGGCCAAGGTCCTCGGGTGTGATGTCCCCAACCGCACTTACATAGAGCCTATCACGGGCAAAAACCGCCTCATGCGCGGCAAAGATGTCCTGACGGGTCAGTTCGGAAACCGTCTCTATGCTGCCTTTGCCTGCAGATCCATAGGGATGGTCGCTGTAGGCCATCTCAGCAAAAGCCTGACCGGCGATCTTGTTGGGGTCTTTAAGATCCGACCGCAACCCGGCCAGCACCTGCGCCCGTACCCGATCCAGCGCATCTTGATCAAAACGCGGTGCGTGAATGGTCTGATGTAGCAGCGCCATGGCTTCATCCCGGTTTTCCGTGAGGAAGCGCGCCGAAATAGACAGGCTGTCGCGATCCGCATCATAGCTGAACGAAGCCGCCAGGTTTTCCAAGGTCCGGGCATATTCTTGCGCCCGCATCTCGCCTGAACCTTCTTCGAGAAGGCCAGACATTAGATTGATAGCACCACGTTTTTCTGCAACATCCAACGACGTGCCACCGCGAAAGCGCAACTCCAGCGCAGTGAAAGGGATCGAATGATCCGCGACCAGCCAGGCCTTGATGCCGCCAGGAGAGGTGATTTCCTCGATCTTGATCTCAGCATGGGCTGGCAGCACCAACAGAGAAACCCAGGTGCTCAGCGCCGCAATAATCATCAGTGTCAGACGTTTCATTCCGCTGCCTCCTGTCGCATCATCCACCCGGTGACCGAGACCTCGGGCCGCAGTACCTCATGGGCGGCGGCAATGATTTCATCCGCCGTGACCGATTGCAGCACCTGCGGCCAGGCCTGCACATCCGCCACCGTCAGCCCGGTGGTCAGTGCCCGGCCATAACGATTGGCGATCCCGTCCACATTGTCACGGGCGTAGATCTCTGAGGCGCGCAGCTGCAGCTTGATCCGGTCGAGCTGATCGGGGTTCACCCCCTCGTCGAGGAACCGCGTCACACTTGCATCCAGCGCCGCCTCGGCCTCTTCCATGGTCACACCATCGGCCGGCACGATCAGGAAATCAAAGCTGGTATCATCCAGCGAGGTGCCGGAATAAAAGGCCCCAGTATAGACAGCGACCTGCTGGTCAAATTGCAGCGCATTGGCCAGGTAGGATGTTGTACCGCCGCCCAGGAGCTCTGACAGCAGATACAGCGCTGCGGCTTTTTCCTGCGCGCCCGCGTCCCGCTCCGGTGCCAGGTAGGATCGCTGCACATAGGGCTGTGCCACGCGTGGATCTTTGTAGATCACCCGGCGTTCGGCGGTTTGTGGTGGCTCTTTGCTGCGCTGGCGGATCTTGGGCAGGTCCGGATTGGCAGGGATCACCCCGTAATAGGTCTCGGCCAATGCCTTGACCTCGACCGGGTCCACATCGCCCGACACCACCAGAATGGCATTATTGGGCGCATAAAAGGTGCCGTAAAAGGACAAGGCATCCGCCATGTCCAGCTCTTCCATCTCGTGGCGCCAGCCGATGATTGGCTGCCCGTAGCGATGGTTGAGGTACTGCGCCGCGTTCAATTGCTCCCCGAAAAGGGCGCGCGGATTGTTATCGGTGCGCTGGTTGCGCTCCTCCAGGATCACTTCGCGTTCGGTGACGATGTCTTCTTCGGCGAGACGCAGATTGACCATGCGGTCGCTTTCCATCCGCATCATCAGCTCCAGCCGATCCGAAGCGATGCGCTGAAAATAGGCGGTGTAGTCATAGCTGGTAAAGGCATTGTCACGGCCGCCGTTGGCCGCCACGGTTGCTGACAGCTCTCCCGGGGCCAGGGTATCGGTCCCTTTGAACAGCAGGTGTTCCAGGAAATGCGCCACGCCGGACTGCCCGATAGGCTCATCTGCCGATCCGGCACGATACCAGACCATATGCTGCACCACTGGCACCCGGTGATCTTCGACCACGACCACCTCCATGCCATTGTCCAGCGTGAATGTCGTCACCAGGTCATCCGGCCCCGCAGCGCCATGCTGCGTCTTGGCCATGGCCCCTGTCAGACTGACAGCCGTCAGACTGATGGCCAGTACGGCCGTCGCCAAGGCGATCCTTCGGATCATGTGGCTTTCTCCTTTTTCTGTCGCGTGCCCCTGTGTCGAGGTCTGACGCGAATACTGCTCGATTACCTGTCATCTTCCCGGTTCATTGACGTCGCCTGGTTGCTCCTGCGATCTGGAGCATCCTAGGGTCGCGCCCCGGGGTCATTGCATCCGACACTTGTATTTGTGGTCGGTGTGGCTGGGATCAACCTACGCTCTTGCTCTCAGTGTGCAAGCGGCGCTGGCGCAAAAGTGAAAGATCAGACGTTAAAAGCAAAAGAGACGCCCGCGTGGGACGTCTCTTGCAAATCTTCACACAGGTGCAAATCCACAAACGAGCTGTGTTTCAAACCAGGTGTCTAATCCTCGTTGCGCGGCGGCGCAGAAGGTGTCGCGACACCGGCCCGGCGGAAAGCCGCATTGACGGCAAAGGGGTCCAGGGTCTGTTTGGAATAGATCTGCTCATAGCGGTCAACAGGCGCGATCTTGATCTTGCCACCGCGCCGTTTGCGTTTCAGGAACTTGGCGTCCTCGGCCGCAAGGGTCTGGCGCACATTGGCCGCAACACCATAACGGCTGGAGGCAGTCACAAGACCGGCATCTCCAGACGGGATTGCCCCCGTCGGCTCCGCAGCTGCAGGCTTGCCACCAAGCGCGGCAATAGCCTCGGCCTGCGGGTTGGCATCCGTGAGATTGCTACCGCCCGGAGTCGGCGCAGGAAGCGCAGAATAATCCGCAGGTTCGGTCAATGGCTTGGGTGGCAAGACCAGAAATTCGTCCGGACCCGTCCCGGTGGCGCGAATATCACGCAGCTCTTTTTGCACACAGCCAGAAACGGCCACCGCGCCAATCAGACCTAAAATCACCAGAGGAAGTCTCATTTCCCCAATACTCCTGCCAGTTTCCACGCGGTTTTAGCCTATTTGCTGCACGAGGTCACGCAGGCTTTTTCACACGACCTTCGAACAGGATCAAACCCGCCGCTCCGGCAAAGATGAACACATCAGCCACGTTGAACACAAAGGGATTATTGATGCCGCAACAGGACATATTGAGAAAATCAAGCACATAGCCATAAAGCAGCCGATCCGCGACATTCCCCAAAGCACCGCCGATCACCAGCCCGGCCGAGATCTGCATTGCGACACCCTTGTCGCTGCCCCGGCCAACCCAGATCACCAGCGCCAGACAAATCACCAGCGACAGGCCGATTAAAGCCCAGCGCGCCACATCATCGCCACCGCCAAACAGGCCGAAATTGATGCCGGTGTTTTCGCCATAGCGAAAGTTCAGCAAGGGCGGCAGCACGTCAATGCTGAGACGGCGCGACAGGCCCATCCAGTGGATGACCAGGTATTTGCTGGCCTGATCCAACAGAAAGGCCCAGAAGGCGCCCCAGAATATTAAACGTGCTGCAGCCATGTATTTTCCCTGTCTCGTGTTTCCCTGTCTCGCGCGACTAGTGACGGAAGTGGCGCATGCCGGTAAAGACCATGGCGATGCCCTTTTCATCAGCTGCCGCGATTACCTCGTTGTCGCGCATTGATCCGCCAGGCTGGATGACGCAGGTCGCCCCAGCGGCAGCCGCTTCTAGCAAGCCATCGGCAAAGGGGAAAAACGCATCCGAGGCCACAGCAGAGCCTTTCGCAAGGCTCGCGTCCAGCCCCAGCTCATCCGCCATGCGCTGCGCTTTTGACGCCGCCACATTGGCACTATCCAGACGGCTCATCTGGCCGGCACCAACACCGACGGTTGCGCTGCCTTTGACATAGACAATGGCGTTGGATTTCACGTGTTTGGCGACTTTCCAGGCAAACAGCAGATCCTGCATCTGTTCATCTGTTGGTGCGACCTTGGTGACCACTTTCAAATCATCCATGCCGACGTAGCCTACGTCTTTGTCCTGCACCAGAAGACCGCCACCAACCTGTTTGTAGGCGGTAATGGCAGCGCGAGTGTCGGGCAGGCCATCGGTCAGCAGCAGGCGCAGGTTCTTTTTGGCGGCAAAGATCGCCTTGGCCTCATCTGATGCGCCGGGGGCAATCACCACCTCGGTGAAGATCTCGACGATCTTGCTGGCGGTTTCAGCGTCCAGCGGCTGGTTCAGCGCAACAATGCCGCCAAAGGCCGAGGTACGGTCGCAATCGAATGCTTTCTGATAGGCCTCGACCAGCGTGGCACCCTTGGCGACACCGCAGGGGTTGGCGTGTTTGATGATCGCCACGGCAGCCGTTTCAGCCGGATCAAACTCTGCCACCAGCTCATAGGCTGCGTCGGTGTCGTTGATGTTGTTATAGGACAGCTCTTTGCCCTGCAGCTGCACTGCGGTGGCGACACCAGGGCGATCCGTGCCATCGGTATAAAAGGCCGCCTTCTGGTGGCTGTTCTCACCATAGCGCAGGGTTTGCTTCAGCTCACCGGCAAAGGCACGGCGACGGGGCGCTTCCAGCTCCAGCGCGCCTGCCAGCCAGGTCGACACAGCCGCGTCATAGGCAGCGGTGCGGGCATAGGCGATCTGCGCCAGCTTGCGGCGGAATTTGGGGCAGGTGGCACCGCTGTGCTGATCCATGTCGCCCAGCAATTTGTCATAGTCGGCCACATCAACAACCACGGTCACATCGCCATGATTCTTGGCCGCCGCACGGATCATCGCCGGGCCACCAATGTCGATGTTCTCGATGCAGGTGTCATAGTCCGCACCCTTGGCCACAGTTTCCTCAAACGGGTAGAGGTTAACCACCAGCAAATCGATCGGGCCGATGCCGTGCTCTTCCATCGCCTTGACGTGATCGGCATTGTCGCGCAATGCCAAAAGACCACCATGCACCATCGGGTGCAGGGTCTTGACCCGGCCATCCATCATTTCAGGAAAGCCAGTGATATCGGCCACGTCTTTGACCGTGAGACCAGCCTCGCGCAGGGCTTTGGCAGAGCCGCCGGTGGACAGCAGCTCAACGCCACGCTCGGACAGTGCCTTTCCCAGCGCGATCAGGCCGGTCTTGTCGGATACAGAAAGCAGGGCGCGGCGGATGGGGGTCATTACGGTCATGGCAGGGCGGTCCTTTGCAGGCTCAGTACAGGCTCAGTCAAAAATCTCGGGCTCATCCCGATTCAGGTCACGCACGGCAACGGCAGTTTCTTGTGCCTTGCTCAGCGTCCACCTGACGCGTGTCGCATACTCGATTGCGCGGCCAGTTAAAACGATCTGCTTTGCCGCACGCGGTTTTAATCGCGTTTTTTCAAGATAAACACTGGGTTCCAGCGTCAATTCACAGCTGCCATCATGGCGAAACACCCAGATTTCGCCACTTTTGAGCGCCATCGACACGGCAGAGCCGCCAAGATCCAGGGCAGAATCCACCTCCGGATGCAGATGCAGGCGCAATTCGAATCCAATGCCTTTGACCCCGGCCTTGTCCAACACTTTGGAAAACCGGCGTTGAGCGGGATCATCCAGTGCGACCAACAAATCCTCTCCGGCCAGCCCGCGCCCATCATCCGACAGTTCCAGCGTGCGCGCATGGGTCAGGCCAAAGTCACGCAGATAGCCATCATGCCCGCCCTGAAACCGCAGCCCGTCCACCATCTCGCTCAGCTCGACCTGAACCTCGTTTGGGCCGTCAATCAGTAGCTCCTGTCCGGTAGCGCGATCTGCCGGGGCTAGGCGCGCACTGGAGTGCCCTTCGAGACAGAGCGTCGAATGTGAGGGCGTGGCCCGACCCGCGCGGCGCCATTCCACGCCAAAGGTCTCTCCCGAGCCGCAATTGACGATCAATGGCCGCCGCCCTGAAGTAAGTTCAAACGCCAGAGTAGAGGCATGACCATTGCTGGAGGCCGCACCCTTGGGCGGCAGGGCCGCATCGATCACCACTGTCGTGCGCCGGGCCGACAGCCGGGCATAGCCCATGGCCAGCCCATCATTCTGACTGGCGGCGACATGGCTGGCTGCCAATGCGTGGTCAAGCCAGCCTTCGAGCCCCCGGCCGCCACCATGGAATCGGGCCAGCCCGCCATCCGCATGACGCAGGATCCGCAGGGCAGGCGCAATCCGTTCGATGGCTGCCGTTTGCGCCGCGGGCACTGTGCGCCCGGCCTCGTGCAGGGCAGCGGCAGCCCAGGTTAGCAGAGTAAAGACCTCCAGCAGCTCTTCGGGATTACGGGTCGGCATGCCACCTTCGGCGTCGATCTGGCTCTCGCATTCGGCGGCCAGGGCGCGAATGGCCGGATCCGCCAGCTCTTCGCGTCCCTGCAGAGTCAGACCAGCGTATATCAGCCCCGTGAGCGCCTCAAAACGCGGCAACCCCGGCGAGGCCCCCTGCCAGCGCTGTGACAAAAACCAGGTCTGCTGCGACAGGGATTGATAGAATACTTCGGTCTCGGCGCGATCTTTGCCGCTGAGCAGAAACAGAGCATGGTTGATCCAGCGGATCACCCGACGCCCGGTCAGATCCGGCGACCAGGCCAGTGCCGAGCTGAGATTGACACCTGTGCCATGCGCCTCGATCCAGCCCCAGACCCATTTCTGCGCCTTCACCCGGGCCCGGATATCGCCGACGGCGGCCAGATCATCCAGCCAGGCAAACCCCTGACGCTCTGCGTCAAAGGCGGCATCCGGCGCGTTCACCTCCCACAGGCCCGTGGTTTCTGATTCGACCAGATAGCCTGCAAACAACAGATTGCCCGCGACCAGCTGGCGCCCGCGGGCAAAACTGCCAATGGTGCGTGGTTCAGGCTGCGACACGAAACCGGTCGCGGCTGGCTGCTTTCGGGCACGCCAGGCGTAATACCTATTCATCAGACGAGTTCCACGGCTCGCCACTCGGTCGTATCTGGACATGCTCTCTGCCTCATACCCTCTGATCCCGACACCGCAAGGGCGTGAGGCCAATCAGGAGTTTTGGCAAAAGGATAGCCGCCTTGGTGCCTCAAGTCACCGAAGAATGCGCGCTTTGCAAAAGGCTCAGGCGGTTTTGCGCAAGAGCACCATATAAAAGCCATCCATACCGCCCTGTTCCGGCCAGTAATCCGGCCGCAGACGCAGCCCGCCTTCTTCAGTGATCCAGGCAGGCTCAATGCCGGGGCGATCCAAGACCGTGCGATCCACCGACATATCTGGGAACATCTCCAGCGCCTCTTCGATCTGGCATTCGCCTTCGTCTGGTAGGAGCGAACAGGTGCAAAACACCATACGACCACCGGGCTTAACCAGGCTCCAGGCATGGGCCAGCATACGCGCCTGCAATTCGATCAGCTCACCAAAGGCGCTGCCGTCCTTAGCATGGGGCAGATCCGGGTGACGACGGATAGTGCCGGTGGCCGAACAGGGCGCATCCAACAGCACCGCATCAAATTCACCCGTTTGCTCCAGCGCGTCGCCTGTAATCAAATCCGCCACAAGGCCAGTGCGGGTAAGGTTTTCGCGCAGGCGCTCCAATCGCGTGGCCGAGGTATCGACGGCCGTCACATTGGCGCCGCTGGCGGCCATCTGCATGGTCTTGCCACCGGGGGCCGCGCATAGATCCAGCACCCGCTCACCTGTCTTGGCCTGCAAAAGCTGTGCAGGCAGGGCTGCTGCAGCATCCTGCACCCACCAGTCGCCGACCTCATACCCTGGCAATGCAGAAACCTGACCGGCCTCTGCCAGACGCCGCGATCCGGTTTCCAGAAGGGTGCCGCCCAGTGCAGTCAGATCGGCGCCAGGCTTGCCGGTGATATCCAGCGGAGCTCCGGCATAATGTGCCGCCTCGATGGACAGCATCGCCTCGTTGCCCCAAGCCTGCGCCAACGGGCTGCGCAGCCATTTCGGCAGGCGCGGCACGCGCAGCTTGGCCCATTCCGCCGGACCCTGATCGGCCACCTTGCGCAGCACCGCATTGACCAGACCTTTGAGTTGAGCGTGACGACGGTGTTTCGAGATAATCGCCACCATGTCGTTGACCACCCCGTGGGCGGCCGCCCCGTGACACAGTTCTACCGTGCCCAGACGCAATGCGTTCTGCACAGTCAGCGGTGTCGATTTTTTCAGGTGTTTTTGCAGGACACGATCGGCCCGTTCCAGGCTGCGCAAGGTCTGCAATGTCAGCCGCTGCGTACGGGCGCGATCTTCAGGCGCCAGCCGCTCCAGCGCGCCAGCCGCATAACATTCCGCCAATAGCCGCCCCTCTCCGAGCACCTGATCAAGCAGGTAGATCACGGTGCGGCGGGCCTGGGGTCCATCGGACATTGCTGCTCTCCTTAACATGACGTGCACCCGGCTGGTCAGACCTGCGGTACCCGGGTGGCTTGCCCCCACCAAGGGAGGGCGTATATCATGGCCGCAACATAAAGGAACCCGCCATGAGCGATGACAGCCAAAGCCCACAAACGGTACCAGAGAATAGTCAGGATCTGCCGCCCGCCGCCCAGCGCGCCCTGGCCGAAGCCGCAGCCCGCCGCAAGGAAGCTGCCACCAAGGCAAAGCCACCGGTTGAGTTGGGTGGCCGTGATGGGTTGGATCCGGCCCGCTATGGCGACTGGGAGAAAAAAGGCATCGCCGTCGATTTCTAACAGACGAAAGCCCCAGACCGCATGATTCTTGAAATTCGCCGCTACACCCTGCACCCCGGTCAGCGAGAGGCCTTTATCCGGTTCTTTGAGGAGGTCAACCGCACCGCCCTGCGTGATGCTGGCATGCGGGTCTTTGGCCCGATGCGCGACCTGGAAGACCCAGACAAGGTACATTGGATGCGCGCCTTTGATAGCCTGGAGCACCGCGACAGCGTCAAAGAGGCCTTTTATAGCGGACCCGTCTGGGCCAAAGAGGTCGAACCCCATGTGATGCCACTGATTGCGCATTTCGAAGCCTCGGTGGTCGAGACCACCCAAGGCTTCGAAGGGTTTAACGAGACCGCTGACCTGTAAGTCAAACCTATCAGATCAGCAGGCAGATCAAATGGCAGGGTCCCGACTGGGTCCAGACTAGCTCCTGTGGGCGCGCTAGAGCCCCAGAACATCCATCATGTCATATTCACCGGGAGACTTGTCCTGTCCCCACAGTGCTGCCTTGAGCGCCCCACGGGCAAAGATGGCGCGATCCGTCGCCATATGGCGCAGCACGATACGCTCTCCAGCGGCGGCAAACAGCACATCATGTTCGCCAACAATATCGCCGCCACGAATGGCGCTAAAGCCGATATCACCACGCCTGCGCGCGCCTGTGATGCCATCGCGCCCCGAATCGGAAACCTCCGACAGCTTCACGCCACGTCCTTCGGCGGCGGCCTCTCCCAACATCAGCGCAGTGCCGGAGGGGGCATCGACCTTCTTATTGTGATGGGCCTCGATCACCTCGATGTCGAAATCTTCGTCCAGCGCAGCCGCGACCTTCTTGGTCAGCTGCACCAAGAGGTTCACGCCGAGGCTCATATTGCCGGCCCGCACGATCACCGCATGGCGCGCGGCGGGCTCCAGCTGAGCGATCTGTTCCTCTGTCATACCGGTGGTGCCAATCACATGTACAGCACGGGCCTGCGCGGCGAGTTTGGAAAAGGCGATCGTCGCCTCGGGCGAGGTAAAGTCAATCACCGCCTGTGCTTTCGCAAAGGCCTCCAACGGGTCATCCGTAACCACAACCCCAATGGCGCTGCCGCCCATCACAACCCCGAGATCCTGCCCGACCCAGGCATGACCGCTGCGCTCCACCGCACCGACAAGTCGTGCTTTGTCGCTGTCCAGAACGGTTTTGATCAGCATCTGCCCCATGCGGCCTGATGCCCCTGTAATCACGATACCCGGTGTTTCGCTCATCGCCTGATCCTCACCTCTGTTCAAAGCCTGCTTATGAAGTTTTTGCTGGATTTGTCCTACCTGCTTGGCGATGACTTGGCAAAGGGCTGGTTTCGGCATAGATCCAAGTTATGGCAAAGAACAATTCCTCTGAGGGGCGCGGCCCCTCCCAACGGCAGCTGCGCGTCGGCGAGCTGATCCGCCGGACCCTGTCCGAAGTGCTCACCCGTGGTGATTTGCACGATCCAGAGCTGAACCGCATGTCGATCACCGTCGGCGAGGTTCGCGTAACTCCTGATTTGCGTATCGCAACCGCCTATGTGCTGCCTCTGGGCGGCAAGGGCCAGGAGGACCTGCTCAAGCTGCTGGCACGCAATAAGGGCGAGCTGCGGCATCTGGCCGGCAAAAAGCTGGGCATGAAATTTGCGCCGGACCTGCGCTTCCAGCTGGATCTCACCTATGACCAGATGGATGCCACAAAAGCGATGCTGGAACAGGACGCGGTGCGCCGCGATCTTGAGGATTGATCCGCAGCGCCCTGATCCTGCTGGCGACCCTTTGGGTGGCCCCAGCGGTTGGGGCGGTGGAGTGCAGCAATATCGCCTATGAAGGCAATCGCTATACCCTATGCGAAGTGGACGCCCAACAAGAACAGCTGCGCCTGTTTTTGCGTGACGACAATGGCGAGATCCTCGGTCATTTTTTCAACATCGAGGACGCCCTTGCAGCTGAAGGCAAAGAGCTGGTTTTTGCCACCAATGCCGGCATGTATCACGCCAATCGCGCACCCGTCGGATTATATGTCGAAGACGGCCAGGAAGAGATGCGGCTGATCCCCAATGCGGGGCCCGGCAACTTTGGCCTGTTGCCCAATGGGGTGTTCTGCCTGCGGGATAGCCGCGCCGATGTGATTGAAACTCTGGCCTTTCGCGACAGCGGCACCCGCTGCACCTCTGCCACCCAGTCCGGACCGATGTTGGTAATCGACGGCGAATTGCATCCTCGGTTTTTGCCCGATTCGACCTCCTACTATATTCGCAACGGCGTCGGCACCTCGACCGATGGCACCAGGGTGGTCTTTGCCATCTCGCGCAATGCGGTGACCTTTCACCAGTTCGGCAGCCTGTTTCGTGACCACCTGAAACTGCCCAATGCGCTGTATTTTGATGGCAATATTTCACGCCTGCACGCACCACAGCTGGGTCGTAGTGATGCCGGTTTCATGATGGGGCCGGTTGTCGGCGTCACCGCAGACAAACCCTGATCCAATTCGGCGCGCGACCGCAGTCGCGGTAAAACCTGCAAGCGGAATTGACAGGGCTGCCCCCGTGGGCTAGGCCGCGCGCCTCACTTGAATTTGGGGAACGACATGGCACGCAAACGCAAAGGCCGCGATATTTCTGGCTGGTTGGTGGTGGACAAACCCGCCGGGCTGACCTCTACGGCCGTCGTCAACAAGGTCCGTTGGGCGCTTGAAGCCAAGAAAGCCGGCCATGCAGGCACACTTGACCCCGAAGCGACCGGCGTTCTGGCCATCGCCCTGGGCGAAGCCACCAAGACCGTTCCTTATATCACCGACGCATTGAAGGCTTATACCTTTACGGTGCGGCTGGGACAGGCGACCAATACCGACGATGCCGAAGGCGAAGTGATTGCGCAAAGCGATGCGCGCCCCAGTGATGACGAAATCAAAGAGGCGCTGTCGGCTTTTGTTGGCGACATACAGCAGGTGCCGCCAAAATTCTCGGCGGTGAAGATCGACGGGCAGCGCGCCTATAAACTGGCCCGCGATGGCGACGAAGATTTCGAGATCGCAGCCCGGCCTTTGTGGGTCGAGGAGCTGGTTCTGGTGGATCGCCCCGACGCAGATCACGTGGTTCTGGAAATGACCTGCGGCAAAGGCGGCTATGTCCGCTCGATCGCCCGGGATCTCGGCGCGGCGCTTGGCTGCTTTGGCCACGTCAAAGAGCTGCGCCGGATCTGGTCCGGCCCCTTTGATGCCGCCGATGGCCTGACCCTGGACGAAGTCTTGCGCATGGAGCGCACCCCCGAACTGGACACCCATCTGCGCCCCCTCGAAGAAGGGCTGGCCGATCTGCCAGAGCTGAAATGCACCGCCGAAGGAGCTGTGCGCCTGCGCAATGGCAACCCCGGCATGGTGCTGGCCGCAACGGTAGAATACGGCGACGAGGCCTGGGCCTCCTATGACGGCAAGGCGGTTGCCGTGGGCATCTATAAGGCTGGCGAGCTGCACCCCAGTCGGGTTTTTGTGCAATAATACCGCCTCTTTTCGGCAAGATCCGCTGTTGAGCGGGACTTGCCAGTAAAGTCAGGGACTGGCAGGACTAGCCCATGATCACCCGCAGCCATACCAAGGGCGACGCGCCCTCCACCGCTGTCTATTCCGACTGCGAGACCTATCGCTATAGTCTCACCCGGGTCTGGGAGCCGGATGCGCAAAAGGTGATGTTTGTGATGCTGAACCCCTCCAAAGCAACCGAGGTACAGAACGATCCCACCATCGAACGCTGTGAGCGTCGCGCGCGGGCCTTGGGATTTGGCGGCTTTCAGGCAACCAATATATTTGCCATCCGCGCAACGGACCCACGGGTAATGCGGGCGGCCGCTGAGCCGGAAGGCCCGGATAATCGCGCCGCCATCCTCGCCGGTCTCGACTGGGCCGATATGGTGATCTGCGCCTGGGGCACCCATGGAGAACATCGCCAGCAAGGTCCGGCGATCGAAAAACTGTTGCGGGGCAGTGGTAGACCCTTGCATCACCTCGGGCTGAGCAAGGCGGGCCACCCGAAACATCCGCTCTATATCGCCTACAGCCAGGCCCCCGCAGAATGGGTTTGCGGCTCGCCAGACTGACGTAGTCTCGGCTTGCGCTGCCCAAGCCATTGAAACCACCCCGACAAAACCCAACCGCTGATGTTCCCGGTTTGTTTGGAAACAATAAAGGTTCATATGGCAGACTGTGCACCAGCTAGCCTGCCCCTGCAGGCTAGCTCTGTGTTTGTTTGAGGGTATGCCATGTTGTGGTTTGCAGGCCTGCTGGGGCTCATGGGAATAGGTGGTGCTGCATTGCTGGATTTCGGCGACAGCGATGCAACGGATTCGGATGAGGCCGACGACCAGGACAATTTGGACGATTCAGCCCAGGCCGGAACCGACATCATTCCGGCAGACGAATTCCTGGATTCTGACAGGACTGAAACCGCCGAGGGCCACGAGGATGGCCTGAGCATCTGCGACTTCATCACCGAAGGCGTCGATGATCAGACCGGCGCCCTTCCGAGCTTTGAGGGCGAGAGTCTGATCGGCACTGATGCCGCCGACATTCTGGTCGGGCAGGATCTTGGCGAGGAAATCCTCGCGGCAGGCGGCGATGACCAGATGAACGGCTATGGTGGTGAGGATCTGCTCGATGGCGGTGGCGACCAGGACACTCTTTTCGGAGGGGCTGGTCACGACACCCTGCTTGGCGGTGCCGGTAATGACCTCCTGCACGGCGAAGATGGCAACGACTGGCTGGACGGTGGGGCAGGAGGCGACAGTCTGTTTGGCCACTTTGGCGATGACACTCTGCAGGGTGGCTCTGGTGCGGATGTCGGCCATGGCGGGCAGGGAAATGACCGGTTGAGCGGGGCAGAAGGTGCGGATGCCCTACATGGCAACCAGGGGAGTGACACTCTTGAAGGCGGCGCGGGGCAGGACAGCCTGTTTGGCGGCGAGGGCAATGACCTGGTCTGGGGAAGTGATGGTGGCGCCGAAACCGACTATCTCAATGGTGGCGACGGGGACGACACCCTCGTGGCCGGAGCAGGTGATATTGTTACCGCTGGGGCAGGCGCTGATGTGATCTGGAGCGAGGATCTGGCCGGGAGCGGAGACGCGATAACCCTGATAGATTTTGACGTCGAAGAAGACCAGCTAGTGGTATTCTGGATACCAGAAGACGAGGACGAACCCGAAATCACGATTGAGGCTGACCCCATTGACCCTGACCAGCAGATTATCAGGGTCAATGGCAGCGAAGTATTGCGCCTGACCGGTGCGACCGATCTTGGCATTGGCGACATTGCCCTGATCGATACGACATCTGCCGCCTTGGCCAAACTACCCGTTGGCTAACCCGTACCAAACCCAACTCTGGATCCAACTCTGCGCTTGGTGCTGGACCTAACCCTGAGACGAACTGACCCCAGGCGAAATCTACTTTCGAGGCGGGCTTTGTCAGATCTTCTTTGCCTTTCCTGTCCAAACCGCCTATACGCCCGCATCTGCCTCTTATCCGCCTTGGATTCGCGGCAGTGACTACTCCATGGGCCTGCGCTGGACGACATCCCGGCCTGTGCCATCACTTTAACCTTTTAAAGGAGACCCCGATGTCGATTACAGCTGAAGAAAAAGCACGCTTGATGAAAGAATTCGCAACCAAAGAAGGCGACACCGGTTCGCCCGAAGTACAGGTTGCTATCCTCACCTCGCGCATCAACACCCTGACCGAGCACTTCAAAACCCACAAAAAAGACAACCACGGTCGTCGTGGTCTTTTGAAAATGGTTGCTCTGCGTCGTAAGCTGCTGGACTACACCAAAGGTAAAGATGTGGCCCGTTACCAGGACCTGATCAAACGCCTTGGCATCCGTCGCTAAGACATTCGATCCAATAGGATCCAGAAACGTCCGCTCATCCGAGCGGACGTTTTTTTGTGCCCGCTTGCCGTTCCTAGAGGACAATCTGCTTGTTGAAAGTATGTGTAATGTTATTACGTACTCCATTCAAATTGACACTCACAGGCTTAACTCAGATGGCAAACGGCAATCTTGGCGCGACAGCTCTCAGACGGCGCAAACGAAATCAGGACCCGATGGCGGCCTATGACAGCCTGCCAAAGGAATTGCGTCATTGGATGCAGACAGCAAAACTGCCCTGGTCCCCGGCCTCCTGCCGTGCCGTCTGGCGTAAGGCCCGCACCAGAGGCGACAATTTGGACAAGGTACTGGCAAGCCTGGACAGAGCAGAGGCTGCGACCCTCGCACGGGTCGCAAAACACAGCTGAACCGAACGCCAGTAACGACCAGTAACGACGTAGGAGAGCAGGTCGCGTATACCTTTTTGCCTGTCGCACTCCGACCAGCTTGCCTTTAAGCCCAGACCAAGATGGTATGCTCATTCAACCTTTTGGCGTGGGCACAATGCAGGCGGAGCACCTATGACGAAACAGACAATGAGTGCAGCAAATGTCGCAACAGATGTCGTGGTAATTGGCGGCGGCACCGCCGGCTTTGGCGCGGCTGTTGCTGCCGGTCGCCAGGGTCTCTCTGTCTGCCTGCTGGAGGCCGGCCCCAAGATCGGCGGCGTTATGGCTTTTTGTCCCGGCATGCCCTGGGGCGGCGCCTTCCCCTGTGACACCATCATTGGTGGCTTGATGCAGGAACTTTCGGACCGGCTGGCTGCCATGTCGCCCCCTGCGGCGGAGAAACGCAGCTGCGCGCTTGAGAATTTTGGTCCGGAAATCCAGTATGATCATGACATTGCCACCCTGACGATGTTCGAGATGCTGGAAGAGGCCAATGTTGATCTGCGCCTCAATGCCACGGCATTGAAACCCCGCATGGAAGGGCGTCGCATTGCCGGAATCGAATTCTGTGATCGCCACGGCCTGCAGGTGATCACGCCAAAGATCGTCATCGACTGTTCCGGCGATGGGGATATTTCTGCCAAGGCAGGAGTGCCCTACCGGCTCGGCGATGACAGCGGCAACATGATGGGGGTAAGCCTCACCTTTTCCATGGAAAACGCCAATTGGGACCAAGTCTTTGCTGAGGAAGACCCTTATTTCCAGCGCCAGGCTGCCAAGGGTATCAGCGAGGGTCGCCTGCACCAGGATCTGTCCAAGCTCTACCTGATGAAGGGGTTTCACCGCGACACTGTCTTTTGCAATTCGGTCGTGATCCGCGGTATTGACGGCACAGACCCACAGGCCGTCAGTCGCGCCACGCAGGAAGGCCGCCGACGCTGCCTGCAGATGGCGCAGTTCCTATGCCGCGATGTGCCCGGGTTCGAAGCAGCCCGGATGAGCAATCTCGGCCCCACCGTCGGGGTGCGAGAAACTCGCAAACTGGAAGGTATGATCCAAATCAGCGGCACCGATCTGGCAAAGGGCACCAAATTCCCGGATGGCATCGTCTGTTGTGACAACCCGATCGACGACGTCATGCGCAGCTCGGACGAGATGAGCCACGACGCCATTGTCGCATCGGGTAGCTACTACACCCTGCCCTTCCGCGCGCTGGTGCCCAGAAAGATCGAAAACCTGATGTTTGCCGGCCGCATTCTATCAGCGGATCCCGTCGCCTTTGCCTCGGTGCGCGGCATGCCGCAATGCATGGCCATGGGGCAAGCGACAGGTGTGGCGGCAGCCCAGGTCATTCACGACGAAACAACGGTGCAGCAGGTGGACACCAATGCCGTGATCACCAAGCTGCAGGCTCAGGGTGTGAAGGGGCTAGCGGGGGAAACGCTGATGTCCGCCTAGCGCATGCCTTCGCCCCCATCGCCCATAGGTCCGATGCGGTGCAGCAGGTCGACCAGCTGGTCCACATGCCTGTCTTCGGTACGAAACGACGACAGGCTGATACGGAAGGCCGGGCGATCCTGCCAAACGGTGCCGCCAAACCATGAGGTGCCGCTCTCTTGCACTTGTTTCAGGATCGACTGCGTTGCGGTATCATTCGCGCCACGCACCAGAACCTGATTGAGCACCACCCGATTGAGCACCTCAAACCCGGCCGCGCGCAGGGCATCGCCAATGCGTTCTGCCTGGATGTGGTGGCGCGTGACCATTTCTGCCACACCAACCCGGCCCAGACTGCGCAACGCCGCCCAGATCGGGATGCCACGAGCGCGGCGGGAAAACTCCAGCGTCAGGTTCTTTTGCGCCTCTGCCGAGGCACTGGAATAGGCCGCATCACTATTCATAACCCGCGCCAGCGCCTGTGGGTCACGACATATCGCCATCGCCCCATCATAGGGCGTGTTGAGCCATTTGTGGCCATCCGTAGTCCAGCTGTCCGCGCCTTCGATCCCCGCAGTCAGGCCCCTGAGATCAGGTGCGGCGCGGGCCCAAAGGCCAAAAGCCCCATCCACGTGCACCCAAGCCCCTGCCGCTTTGGCTCGCGGAATGATCTCGGCAAAACTATCAAACTCGCCGGTGTTCACTTCGCCAGCCTGCAGTATCAGCAGCGTATTCGCATCCATCTCTGGCAGTTGATCCGGCAGAATCCGACCCTTGTCATCCACCGGAGCCTTGATCACCCGATTCCAGCCAAATCCTAGCACCTGCAGCGCCTTGCGCACGGTCACATGGGTGCTGGCCGGAACCACCACCCGCACCTCGGGCGCGCCATGCAGCCCGTCCCCCACAACATCCCAGCCCTGCCGCGCCAGAAGTTCGGCCCGCGCCGCCGCCAGCGCGCTGAGCCCGCATGCCGTGGCTGAGGTACCAAAGGCCACCGCGCTTTCTCTGGGGAGATCCAGAACCTCAAGCAGCCATTTGCCTGCCTGACGTTCGATGGCATAGGCCGCCGGGCTGCCGTCCTCGGTCGAAGCACACTGATCCCAGGCAATCGACAGCCGTTCAGCTGCGGCAGCCACCGGCAGACAGGCACCAATGACAAAGCCAAAATAGTTGGGCCCGTTGTTGACCACCGTCGCAGGGGAGCCAAGGTCATCCATCAGGGCAACTGTTTCCTCTGATGGCCGACCCTGCGCAGGCAGCGGTTCGTCAAAACCCGTAAGCGCCGCAATGGCGTCAGCGGCCGGAAAGACCCGGCGACTGTCGACACCTGCGACATAACCAACTGCCCGTTTGTCAGCATCCTGTAGCAACTCGATCTCATTCATGGCAATCTCTCCCAACCCGAATCCATATCGTGAAATATCTATATAGAAGATACCCTATATGAACAAGCCGCTACCAGATCTTTTGCCTGCCCTGCGCGCCATGGCCAATCCACACCGGGTGCAAATCATGGAGTGGCTGCTGAATCCCGAGGCGCATTTCCCGCCGCAGCGGGATGGTGATCTGGTTCAGGATGGCGTTTGCGTCGGTTTCATCACCGAAAAAACCGGCCTCAGCCAGCCCACCGTCACCAGCCATATGAAGGCCCTCGAAAGCGCCGGGCTGGTCACCTCGAAAAAGATCAAGAACTGGGTGTTCTACAAGGCTGACCGGGAGGCTTTGCGCCAGATTTCAGAGAGCTTTGGCTCCGCCGCCGGCTAGGAACTTCTGCTTCGGCCCCCGGTCTTATTCTGTCTGTGCGGGTTTAGCAGGCTCCGGGATCGGAAAGATCACATCATAGGCCCAGTTGTAGACAAAAGCATAGACCAGGAAAAATCCGGCAAAGCCGAGATCCATCAGCAAGGCGGTCCAAAGGCCAATCTGCAGATACCAGGCGATAAAGGGCAGCAGCACAACCAGCAAGCCCAGCTCGAACAACACCGCATGAACAACACGCAGCGCAGGCCATTTGCGGGCATGTCCCAGCCAGCGTAGCATGGCGCGGTCAAAACCCAGATTGAACAGATAGTTCCAGATCATCGCCACCGTCGCGCTGACCACAGCAACTATGCCGATTGCATGCATCGCAAAGTCAAAGATCCAGGCCCCGAGCGGTGTCACGATCAAAAGACCGATCACTTCAAAACTGACTGCGTGACGTATGCGATCCGCTGTACTGCGCATATCACCCCCCTGACAGCTCCGTGAACGGCCACATGACCGATCCCAGAGCGCTCAAAACGGGCCGTCCCGCATGCTGTCCCGCGAAATCGGGGGAGGTCGTCCTCTCGTGCTTGCACTATATCGCCTGCCCTTTCGGCTTCAAGGGGCTGCAAGACTGCTCGCCACGCGCTTTTGCTTTCTTTTCGGGCCAATCTCCTGTATGGGCGGCCTATCTGAGACACGTGCGATGGCCCCGGCACGCGAAATTAAAGATGGCAGGGGCCGGCGGCAATGGGGCCGCTACATGCAACGGGAGACCCGGGATCCGCCTGGGAGTGCTCCCATTTAGGATGCTGACATGTTCAACGTTACGACGAAATCGATGCAGTGGGGCGAAGAAACGCTGACACTGGAAACGGGCAAAGTTGCCCGTCAGGCTGATGGCTCGGTCATCGCCACCCTGGGTGAAACTTCGGTCATGGCCAACGTGACCTTCGCCCGCAAGCAAAAGCCTGGCCAGGACTTCTTTCCCCTGACCGTGCACTATCAGGAAAAATACTATGCTGCGGGTAAAGTACCCGGTGGCTTCTTCAAGCGCGAAGCGCGCCCAACCGAAAAAGAAACACTGACTGCGCGCCTGATCGACCGCCCGATCCGCCCGCTGTTTGTACCTGGCTTCAAAAACGAAGTTCTGGTGATGTGCACCGTGCTGAGCCACGATCTGGTCAATGACCCTGATATGGTTGCAATGATCGCCGCCTCTGCTGCGCTGACTCTGTCTGGCGCGCCGTTCATGGGCCCAATCGCTTGTGCCCGCGTTGGCTTTGAGGGTGGCGAATACGTTCTGAACCCAACCGTAGACGACATGCAGGACCTGCGTCTGAACCCCGAACAGCGCCTGGATCTGGTTGTTGCCGGTACAAAAGACGCTGTGATGATGGTTGAATCCGAAGCCTATGAGCTGTCGGAAGCTGAAATGCTGGGCGCGGTCAAATTCGCCCATGACGCTTTCCAGCCTGTGATCGACCTGATCATCTCGCTGGCCGAAGACGCTGCCAAAGAGCCCTTCGACTTTGCTGCACCTGACTACGCGGATCTGTTCGAAGCCGTTAAGGCCGCTGGCGATGCAGAGATGCGCGCAGCCTTCGCGATCAGCGACAAGCAAGAGCGCACCGCCGCTGTTGCCGCCGCCCGCGATACTATCAAAGCAGCCCTGAGCGAAGAGCAGCTGGACGACGCCAACCTTGGCTCCGCCATGAAAAAGCTCGAAGCTGGCATTCTGCGTGGCGACGTTGTCAAAACCGGCAAGCGTATCGATGGCCGTAAAACAGACGAGATCCGTGACATCGTGTCCGAGACCGGCCTGCTGCCACGGACCCACGGTTCCGCCCTGTTCACCCGCGGTGAAACTCAGGGTCTGGTTGTGACCACATTGGGCACCGGAGACGACGAGCAGTTCATCGACGCGCTGCACGGCAACTTCAAATCCAACTTCCTGCTGCACTATAACTTCCCTCCCTATTCGGTTGGTGAAGTTGGCCGTGTGAGCGGCCCTGGCCGTCGCGAAATCGGTCACGGTAAGCTGGCATGGCGCGCGCTTCAGGCGGTTCTGCCTGCGGCAACCGACTTCCCTTACACCATCCGCGTGGTCTCTGAGATCACCGAATCGAACGGTTCCTCCTCGATGGCTTCGGTCTGTGGTGGCTCGCTGTCGATGATGGATGCGGGCGTTCCGCTGAAAGCACCGGTTGCCGGTGTTGCCATGGGTCTGATCCTGGAAGACGACGGTTCCTACGCGATCCTGTCCGACATTCTGGGCGACGAAGATCACCTGGGCGACATGGATTTCAAAGTGGCCGGCACCGAAGCAGGGATCACCTCGCTGCAGATGGACATCAAGATCGCAGGCATCACGCCCGAGATCATGGAAAAAGCCCTGGAGCAGGCCAAAGCTGGCCGTATCCACATCCTGGGTGAGATGAACAAAGCGCTCTCCGGCGCTGCGGACTTCTCGATCCACGCGCCACGCATCGAGACCATGCAGGTGCCCACCGACAAGATCCGTGAAGTTATCGGATCCGGCGGTAAGGTCATCCGCGAGATCGTCGAAGTCTCCGGCGCCAAGGTCGACATCAACGACGACGGCATCATCAAGATTGCGTCGCCAAACGGTGACTCGATCAAAAAAGCCTACGACATGATCTATTCCATCGTGGCCGAGCCCGAAGAAGGCAAAGTCTACACCGGGAAAGTGGTCAAAATCGTCGACTTCGGTGCATTCGTGAACTTCTTTGGAAAGCGCGACGGCCTGGTGCACGTATCCCAGATCGAAAACCGCCGCTTGAACCACCCTTCGGATGTTCTGAAGGAAGGTCAGGAAGTGAAAGTGAAGCTCCTGGGCTTTGACGATCGCGGCAAGGTGCGTCTGTCGATGAAAATGATCGACCAGGAAACCGGCGAAGAAATGGCTCCTGAAGCAAAAGAAGACTGATCTTCGGTCTGAACAGATTTAGAAGGTCCCGGTGGCAACATCGGGGCCTTTTCTTTTGTCGGCCTGCGCGTCTGGCCAAACACCGGACAAGACACTGCTCAAGACCACAAAGCCGCATCTTTCCCCGCCAACAGATCTGAGCTAAGCCAGTCTCATGCGCTCCTTTATCATTCATATGCCGACCAGCACTGCGCGCCGGGCCAATGCCGAACGCCTGTGTATCGATCTGCCCTCTGGTGAGTTGTTCGAAGCTGTAAACGGACGCGACCCGGCGCAAATCAGCAAGGTCAAATGGCACAACGGCGGTCTGCATGCCCCCAGATACCCATTTCCGCTGCGCCCGGCAGAAATCGGCGTTTTTCAAAGTCATCGCAGAATCTGGCAAAAGATGGTCGATGAAGAGATCGATCTAGCCCTGATCACCGAAGACGATCTGCAGATCGACCCGGTCCTGTTTCCCAAAGCGCTTGAGATGCTGAAACGTCATGCCACGCCGGACCACTACATCCGCCTGCCAGTGAAACAGCGTGAAACCCCGGCAAAGGTGCTGGAAGAACAACACGGCCTACAACTGATCCTGCCACGGGTCATCGGCCTGCAGTGCATCTGCCAGGTGGTGGGCCGCCGCGCTGCCGCTCGCCTTCTACAGGCAACCCAAGAAATCGACCGCCCGGTTGATACCTTTTTACAGATGCACTGGATCACGCAGCAGCCCGTGCATGCCCTACTCGGCACTGGCAACCGGGAGGTTGCCGCAGAGATCGGCGGCTCCACCATCCAGCAAAAGACGCCGAAGAAAGGCAAGCTGGCCCGCGAATTCAAACGCGCGTTTTACCGCGCCCAGATTTTCTCCCGCCCGCAAAAAGCATGATCTTTCATAGGGTGTGATAAGAGCCATGATGGGCAGCTTTGCGGACGAAGTTAGCGTTCGCTACGGCTGCGCGAACGGCTGCTGTGGTAGTTTCTTACCTTGCCAAGTAAGATCCTCTTCGGAGGAGTTAATCCAAATGACACGCCTACGCCCAGAGTTGATAGCAAAACATCCAGATCAAGAGTTCGTTGCCAATCTAGAAAGACTGGCAGAGGAGATAATTCGTAACATCGATCATGGTAAGGGCTGCGCAGAGTTATTGGAAAAGGTCGTTGATCTGACCGGCCTTCATTCTTTGGACGAAGAGTACTTTCGTTCGTTGCATTCACATTCGAGCGTCCAGGAATTTGCCAATATGGCTTCTTTGCCACGTGCGAAGCAAATTAATGATCTAAGTCGGGAAGAGTTGGAAGACATAGTCCGGCGGGCAATGGATGTGACAAGTTTGGACGCCGAATACTACATGGAACTGTTCGACAAGAACGTCCCTATGGCGGGGGCATCCAACCTGATCTTCCATCCACCAGATCAGTATACTGGAAGTATGGAAGACTATAAACCATCGCCGAAAGACATTGTTGAATTGGCGACAGCTGAAGCGAATGTAATTCGGCTCTAGAGGCTCCATCCTTTTCCCAAGCAGACATTCGCGAACCTTGCAGCATCGGTTACTTTGGGCTCAAAGCGGACCAACAAAATCTGACCAGAGCACATAAAAAAGGGGCCACCGGCCCCTTTTCTCGTATCACCGAAGATCTACCAGCTTAGCTGGGCGCTTTGGTTTTGCGCAGATAAGGAAAGATGGTCTCGAACTCGCCAAACTTGGCTGTCGCGTCTTCGTTCGACACGGTTGGCGGGATGATCACGTCTTCGCCGGGAACCCAGTTCGCCGGGGTGGCCACGCCATTGCCTGTCGCCATCTGTAGCCCATCCAGCGCACGCAGGATTTCAGCAAAGTTGCGGCCGACGGACATCGGATATGTCATCGACAGTTTCAGCTGTTTGTCGGGTCCAATGATAAACACAGACCGCACTGTGGCGCTATCGGCAGGGGTGCGGCCATCGGGCATATAGGCCTCAGCGGGCAGCATGTCGAAGGCCTTGGAAACCGCAAGAGCTTCATCAGCGATGATCGGGAAACCGGCGGCAGCATTGCCGTATGTCTCGATGTCACCTTTCCATTTCTTGTGGTCTTCGACGCCATCTACAGACACACCAATCACCTTGGTGCCGCGCTTAGCCCATTCGTCATTCAGCTGCGCCACAGCCGAAAACTCGGTGGTGCAGACCGGGGTGAAATCCTTGGGGTGAGAAAACAGAATCGCCCAGCTGTCGCCGATCCAGTCGTGGAAACTGATCTCTCCCTGGTCGGTATCGGCGGTGAAATTTGGAACAACATCATTAATACGCAAACCCATGACGGTCTCCTTTTCCTGTCAAAATCCGCACCCGCAATTGGGGCGTCATTGCTATGCCGCAACGTTACAGTCCCACTTAGGAATGGCCAGCCCAAAAGACAATCCCAGTCCTGACTGGACACAAGGTCGCGGAACTCTGCCAGTGTCCGTTCCCAATCGCATAATTTGATCAAATTATGCGATCTGCTCTCTTGCCCCTCCGGCAACGGGGTGACAGACTATCGCCTGACATCCGGCCACTGGGCTGGATTCTGCGTCTGAATTGGGAGACCCGGACATGATTGAGAAACGCGACTTTTACATCAACGGCCAGTGGGTGGCCCCCTCAAAAGCACATGATTTCGAGGTCATTGACCCCTCGACCGAAGAGGCCTGTGCGGTCATTTCGCTCGGTGATCAGGCCGATACGGATGCTGCTGTTGCCGCCGCCAAGACAGCCCTGCCCGGCTGGATGGCCACACCGGTCGAAGACCGCATCGCAATGGTCGAAAAGCTGATCGAAGTTTACAACAGCCGCAGCGAAGACATGGCGCAGGCGATGTCAGTTGAGATGGGCGCGCCCATCGATATGGCCCGCAGCCAACAAGTCGGTGCCGGCAGCTATCACCTGCAGAACTTCATCCGTGCCGCCAAGGCCTACAAATTCGACGCGCCCCTGGGCGACCATGCACCCAACGACCGCATCATTCACGAGGCAGTTGGCGTCGCAGCCCTGATCACCCCCTGGAACTGGCCAATGAACCAGGTGACCCTGAAGGTCGGCGCCGCCGCAATCGCCGGTTGCACCATGGTGCTGAAGCCTTCAGAGCAAAGCCCGCTCAACGCGATGGTCTTTGCCGAAATGATGGATGAGGCCGGTTTCCCTGCCGGTGTCTTCAATCTGGTCAATGGCGACGGTGTTGGCGTCGGCTCGCAACTGACAGCGCATCCTGATGTCGATATGGTCTCGTTCACCGGCTCGACCCGCGCCGGCATCGCGATTTCCAAATCCGCAGCCGAAACCCTGAAAAAAGTGCACTTGGAGCTCGGCGGCAAAGGTGCCAACGTGATCTTTGACGATGCTGACGACAAGGCCGTCAAACGCGGCGTGTTGCACATGATGAACAACACCGGCCAAAGCTGCAATGCACCAAGCCGGATGCTGGTTCAAAAGGGCATCTACGATCAGGCCGTCGCCACTGCTGCCGAAGTCGCTGACAAGGTCACCGTTGGTCCGGCCTCGCAAGAAGGCCGTCACATCGGTCCTGTGGTCAATGAGCTGCAGTGGAACAAGATCCAGGATCTGATCCAGAAAGGTATCGATGAGGGCGCCAAGCTGGTGGCGGGCGGCACTGGTCGTCCCGATGGGCTGAACAAAGGGTTCTATGTCAAACCCACGGTCTTTGCCGATGTGAACAACCAAATGGTGGTTGCGCGCGAAGAGATCTTTGGCCCCGTGCTGTCGATCATTCCTTTTGAAACCGAAGAGGAAGCCATAGAGATCGCCAATGACACGCCATACGGCCTGACCAACTATGTGCAGACGCAGGATGGAGCCCGCGCCAACCGCATGGCACGCGCCCTGCGCTCTGGCATGGTGGAGATGAATGGCAAATCGCGCAGCGCCGGTGCGCCCTTTGGCGGCATGAAGCAGTCCGGCAATGGCCGCGAAGGCGGCAGCTGGGGTATCGAGGATTTCCTCGAAGTCAAAGCTGTTGGCGGCTGGGCAACAGAATAATCGCCTCAACCAACTGGCTTATACCATGATATCTTGGGTCGCCTTTGGGCGGCCCTTTTTACATTCCATTTGCTGCTGTCACAGCAAATACAAACAGGCCCCAAATGCTCCCGCGCCCCAAAGATGCCCTGGCGATGCCAGAACACCTGTGGGACTTGGGCCCAGCGCCGCGCATTTGCGCGGCGCTGGGCCCAAGGGGAGGATGGCTTTCGCCAGAAAGCAGGACGACGCGCGGGAGCGCTCCCTTTGCCGGGCATGCTTGGTCACCAACCTGCAACGGTCAGCCGGTACAAAGCCCCTCGACGATGAGCTGCGGCACCCCATCCGAGGTCTTGCGCGCCGAACACCCGTCCCACCCGATCACGCCTTTGACCCGCTGACGCAGGGACGAAAAACTTTCAAACCGCACAACATCCACCGGCGCATCGAAATGCAGGGTGATTTGCCGATTTTCTCCGTCTCCCATTGTAAAGAGCCCAAGCACTTCGCCGGTAAAAGCCTGCCCCAGGTAGCGTCCACGCACCTGATCGCCGACCTTTAGCTGCAACTTGTTGCTCGCGTGGGCCTGCGCCGTGTTCCAGTCGCGCGCACCATGTTGCTGCGCCACCAGCTCCAGTGATTTGGAGTGGCTCACCACAACGCCGCTGTCTTGCAGTTGTTTTCGCAAACGCTTTGCCTGCGCCTTCAACGCTTCGGTCGAAGGTAAGTTTGAAAGATCTGTCATCTGTTTCGTCCCATTCAGGGCACGCAATAAGTGATGGGATCCGCATTGCCATCCAGCGCGCCAGAAAATGAGCGATAGATGTCTGTCACTGTCAGGGTTTCACCATGGCCCCAAATAAGGACTGCGGACGGCAGGAGACCCAAACCTGCCGCCCCCTTACGCCAGACAAGACATCTCCGTCAAGCCTGCCCCAATTGCGAAAAGCGGGTTTGACCTCAACCTGGGTTTAGAAAGCACAGTGCTATGTGATGATTCTCAAACAAGGTTTTACAATGTCGGAAACAGATGCAACGCCCCTAATCGCCAGCCAGATAACCGGTCTTTATGAGACCCACCTTCCGGTGACGGACCTTGCACGGGCGCGGGCCTTTTATCAGGATATTCTGGGGCTGCCTCTCGCCCGCCACCTGCCCGCACGCCGGGTCGCATTTCTTTGGGTCGGCTCCCCCGAAAGCGCCATGCTGGGCCTATGGGAGACCGGGAGCGCCCCCTTGGGGATGCAGTTGCATTTTGCGTTTCGCATGGCTGCCCCCGCCCTTCTGGAACTGCCCGCCCGCCTGATCAGTCTCGGCGTGCAACCGCTCGGCTTTAACGGCGAAGCGGTGACAGAACCGCTGGTCATTGGCTGGATGCCAGCGCTATCGCTCTATTGCAGAGATCCCGATGGCCATTCGGTTGAATTCATCGCCAAGCTTCCGGATCAGCCAGACCTAGAGTTTGGTCAGCAACCCTATAGCCATTGGCAGGCACAACACAGCTGATCTGTAGCGATAGACTGTCGGCAACAGGTCAACTGGTCACTGAAGCCAAAGCCCTATATGCAGGGCCAGACTTCTCACAGCTGATGAGCCCATAATGATCACCGCCCGCCTGCATGGCCGCCTTGGCAATCAAATGTTCCAGTATGCTGCGGCCCGTGCTCTGGCGCAGCGTTTGCAGGTGCCCGTCGCTGTGGACAGCCGCCTTGCGGAGCGGCGCGGCGAGGGCGTGCTGACACGGGTTTTTGATCTGCCCCTGACCAACCCCGTGCAGCTGCCACCGCTGAAACAGGACGCTCCGTTGCGCTATGCGCTTTGGCGTGGGCTGGGCCCTGCGATGGGCCTGTCGCCGCGTTTTCAACGCGAACGCGGGTTGGGCTACAATCCAGAGTTTGAGACCTGGCAGGATGGCAGCTACCTGCATGGATATTGGCAAAGCGCGCGCTATTTTGCGCAGATCTCAGACCTGATCCGCGCCGATTTCACCTTTCCCGATTTCAGCAACAGCCAGAACCGCGATATGGCTGCCCGCATCCAGCAGGGCAACGCGGTTTCACTGCACGTGCGACGCGGAGACTACGTCGCCCTTTCGGCCCATGTGCTGTGTGATCAGACCTACTACGAGGCCGCCCTGACGCCAATTTTACAGAGGCTGCCCCGGGATCCGACCATCTATGTTTTTTCCGATGATCCCGATTGGGCCAAGGCCAATCTGCCCCTGCCCTGCACCAAGGTCGTTGTGGATTTCAACGGTCCCGAGACCGATTTTGAGGACATGCGCCTAATGAGCCTGTGTGAGCACAATATCATCGGCAACAGTTCGTTTTCCTGGTGGGCGGCCTGGCTGAATGCCAATTCACAAAAACGCGTGGCTGGCCCCGCAAACTGGTTTGGCGATGCCAAACTGACTAACCCCGACATCCTGCCCCCAGACTGGCTGAAGATTACAACCTGATCGCCTTGCACCAGCACAGGACGCTTGCACAGGGCGCTTGGTCTTAGAAGGGCGCCTTAGCGCGAAACTTCATCGATTCTGCACTATCGGGGTGTTTGATACGCAGCTCTTCTGAATGCAGCATCATGCGGTCATGGTCTTCCCGTGCTACCCCCGTGGCATAAAGCGGATCGCCCAGAATGGCATGTCCCAGTGCCATCATATGCACCCGCAACTGATGGGTGCGGCCGGTCTTTGGCGTCAGACGAACGCGGGTTTCGCCCTCGCCATACTTCATCACCCGGTATTCGGTTACGGCGGGCTTGCCGGTTTCATGGCAGACCATCTGACGGGGCCGATTTGGCCAGTCCACAATCAGCGGCAGATCCACCTCGCCGGATCGTGGCTCAAGACGTCCGTCAAGGCGGGCCACATAGGCCTTTTTGGCGGTGCGTTTTTCAAACTGCATCGACAGGTGCCGCTGCGCATGGGGCGTCAGCGCAAAAACCAAGATACCTGAGGTGTCGCGATCCAGCCGATGCACCAACAGCGCCTCGGGGAACACGGCCTGCACCCGCGTCAGCAGGCAATCCGCCAGGTGTTCACCACGCCCCGGCACGCTCAAAAGGCCGGCAGGTTTGTTCACCACCAGGATCTGGGCGTCATGGTGCAGAATCTCCAACGGGTCCTGCGGCGGGGTATAATCACTTGAAACAGCCATGTCGGCCTGCCTACTGCGCCTGCACAGGCGAGGCAAGTTCCCGCAACGTCGTGCTTGCCCCAAAGGCCCGCGAAAAGCAGGATCCGGCACAACAAAATAACGCAAAATGCCAGGGAGAGAAATCATGCACTCAACCATTACCAAAATTCAGGAGGTTGTCGCCAAAGGCGATGAGGCAGCGATTGCCGACTTGCTGGCCGAAGACGTCACCTTCATGCCGCCAACCTACTGGAAAACCTGGACCGGGCGGGCACCGGTCGCGGCGGTTCTGGGTCATGTCGGGCAGATCTTCCAAGACTTCCGCTATCGCCGCATCATGGGGGACGGCAACGACTGGGCGCTTGAATTTCAGTGCAAGGTTGGCGATCTGGACACCGTCGGGGTCGATCTCCTCACCTTGAACGACGACGGGTTGATCCAGCAGTTTGAAGTGGTGATGCGCCCCTATAAAACCGTTGGCGCCCTGCGTGAGGCGATCAATGCGCGAGTGATGACCGATGCCCGTTTCCTAGAGTTCCGCAAAGCCCTGAGCTAACGTCGGCTCGCAGGCACCGCCCCGCATGAAAGTCGTCGGATGATAGCTGTAGACCAAATCCTACGCCTGCCTCTTCTGCCGCTTCTGGTGGCGCAGGGCATGGCCGTGCGACGCAGGGCCATGATCCTGCCAGAGCCTGATGGCCTACGTGAAGGACGCCAGGGTCGGGGGCGGCTCTTGCGGGTTCTCATTGCCGGTGACAGCTCTGCCGCCGGCGTGGGGGTCAGCGACCAAAGCGTTGGCCTCAGCGGTCAGTTGGCCGCGCATCTCAGCCCGCACTTCGATCTGATATGGCGGCTGGAAGCAACAACCGGCCATCAGACCCGCGACACACTTGCGCGGCTAGCCGCCCTGCCCAAGCAGCATTTTGACGTGGTCGTCCTGGCACTGGGGGTCAATGACGTCACCCATGGCACCTCACGAAGGGCATTTTTTGACCAGCAATCCGAACTCATCCACCTCCTGTCCACCCGCTTTGCCCCCGGCCTGATCCTCGCCTGTGGCGTGCCGCAGATGCAGTTGTTTCCGGCCCTACCGCAGCCGCTTGCCTGGGTGTTAGGGCGGCAATCTGCGCGGCTAGACGGGATTCTGGCTGGGCTTGATCAAGACCATGATCATGTCGCCCATATCCCCTTTCAATTGCCACAGGACCCGGATTTGGCAGCAGAAGATGGCTACCATCCCAGTGCGCGCGCCTATGCGCTATGGGCCGGGGTTCTGGCCGAAAAGATCCGCGACCGCTATCACTCCAGCAGATAGGCCAGAAAACGGGGCAGGTTCAGAGGTCAGGGTGCGGGTTTGGGCTGGGTTCTCATCTGGCGGATCAGCGGGATCGAATAGACCACAAGCGCCAGCCAGATCATCGGGAAAGCAATCATCCGGGCGCGCCCGAATTCTTCGCCAAAGACAAAGACCGCCACCAGAAAGATCATTGTCGGTGCAATATATTGCAGGATGCCAATGGTCGACAGCCGCAACAGCTTGGCCCCATTGGCGTAGATAATCAGCGGCACCGCCGTCACCACGCCACAGCCCATCAGGAGGGCCATGTCAAACCCGGCAAAATTCGCAGCCCCGTTCGCAGCCAGATAAAGCGAATAGCCAAGCGCCGGCGGCGTGAGGATCAAGACTTCAAGCATGAACCCCTGATTGGGGCCAACAGGCAGCATCTTCTTGAAGAAAGCGTAGAACCCCCAACTCAATGTCAGGCCAACAGCCGCCCAAGGCAGACGCCCGGCTTCTAATGTCAGCACAAGAACCGCTGCCGCCGCCAGCGCAATGGCTGCAAACTGTGAGGGCATCAGCCGCTCGCGCAAAAGGATGGCCCCGAGCGCAATACTGAACAGCGGGTTGATGTAGTAACCAAGAGCTGCATCCAGCGCATGGCCGCTGGCGATTGACCAGACGTAGATCCCCCAGTTCACCGAAATCAGCGCCGCTGTAACGCAGCCCATCGCCAGGGTTTTGGGGTTCTGCAGAGCCAGACGCAAATCCTTGGTCCGTTTGAGGACAACAAGCAGAAGGCCCGCAACTGGGACCGACCAAAGCACCCGGTGCGCCACCACCTCAGCGGCTGGAATATGCGCCACCAATTTCATATAGAGCGGCAAAAACCCCCACAGAACATAAGCCGTGACGGCAAAGGCCAGCCCCTGCGGCGTATCTGTGTTTTCACGGATCGGCTGGCTCATAGTGCACTCCTGGCAGCAAGAAGATTGCTCTCCTCGGATCTCGTCGGGTCTTTTCGCCGGTTTTCAAAAAAAGCCAAAGGACCAATTTCAGGCTTCCGTATAGCACGCAGAACTCCCCTTTATCGCAGCTCAGGTTCAAAGAAAAAGCACAGTTTCTGTGACCATGGACATCACCAACACTGATGAATGTCTGAAGTGACCTGCGACAGCATCGCAGCCTGTTCAATTTCCACAGGTGACAGCCTGCACCAATTCAGAGAGCCTGTATGAACACGAAACCTCAGAACGACAGGATCCGCTGATGCTGGAACTCCGCCCAAACTGTGAACTCTGCGACCGGGATCTGCCACCTGCGGCTACCGATGCCCGAATCTGTTCCTATGAATGCACCTATTGCGCGGGTTGCGTCGAGACCCGGCTGATGAATGTCTGTCCCACATGTGGTGGTGGCTTTGCCCCTCGTCCAATCCGGCCTCAGACCGCCTTTCGCCCTGCGCTGAACCTGGGCCTTGCCCATCACCCCCCTAGCACCAAACGCCGCGCCTCCAAATTCAGCGCCGAAGATATCGCCGCCCATGTGGCCCGGATCAAAGATATCCCGCCACATGAACGCTAAAGCTATCCCGTTCAGAGGTCCTTGATTTTGGGCTCATCCAGCGGGCAGGACAGATAGACTCCGAACTCCTGCCCGATATCGGCGCTGACCCGTGCGTGCACTGCCCCCTGCCGATCAAGAAAGCGCTGGTTGTCCTGCACAGGAAAGATGCCTTCAACCCAGCCGCCCTCGTCCCCGGGGCCCTGATCAATGGGGCGCCAGCCCTGTTGCGGCCAACGCGCGATTTCGATCTCAAACCCTTCCGGGTCATCCACCAACTGGCCATAACCTTTGACCGTTTCATCCGTCGCCCGGATCAGCGGCACCTCGTGCCAAGGCAGTGAAGGTTTGGAGCTGGCTGCAAAGATGTATTCGGGGTTGCTCATGATCGGGTGTCCTGTGGCATCTGTTTTTTTGCAGTCAAACAGGTCATTTGCAGCGGAGGCAAGCCTGCCTGCGGCAGCCTCGTCAAACTGTCATAGACCAGAACAGGACGGGATAGCGCATCGCACCCCGCCCTGTTCCGGCATGTCGTTACAGGTCGGTCGAAAGGCCTAAAGTCAGACCTTCACCCGTTCAGATTTAGGATCATACATCGGCTTCAATGAGGCCTCGGCGCGCACCTTGGTGCCCATAACGTCGATCTCATAGGTCGAGGCCAGAACATCTGCTGCCTTTTCCCCCTCGCAAGGCACATAGCCCATGCCCACGGCCGCTCCCAGCGTGTGGCCGTAGCTGCCCGAACTGATGTAGCCGACGATCTCACCATCCCGAATGAGCGGTTCATTGTGATAAAGCAGCGGTTCCGGATCGGTAAGCTTGAATTGCAGCATCCGGGCTTTGGGGCCGGTCTCCCTGCGCTCAAGCACGGCGTCGCGGCCAATGAAGGAGGGTTTGTCGGTTTTGACCGCAAAGCCAAGACCCGCATCTATCACGTGATCTTCGCAGGTGATGTCATGGCCAAAATGGCGGAACCCTTTTTCGATCCGGCAGCTGTCCATCATATGCATACCGCAGAGCTTCAGCCCCATGTCCTGACCTGCCGCGTGCAGGGTTTCAAAGGCGTGCCCCGCCATATCCGCGCCAACGTAGATTTCCCAGCCAAGCTCGCCCACGTAGGTCACCCGGTGCACCCTTGCCAGCCCCATGCCCAGTTCGATCTCCTGCGCAGTACCAAAGGGGTTCACCGCGTTGGAGAAGTCATTGGGGGAGACCTTTTCCAGCAGTTTGCGCGCATTGGGGCCCATGACGGCCAGAACACCTTCTCCCGCGGTCACATCGGTGATCACCACACGATGATCTCCCAGATGACGCCGCATCCAGGTTTCATCCGCAAGACGGGTAATCGCCGGGGTCACCACCAGATAGGCAGTTTCCGTCAGGCGGGTTACTGTCACATCCGCTTCGATGCCGCCACGCGCATTCAGGAACTGAGTATAGACGATCTTGCCCGCAGGCACCGACAGGTTGGCACCGCAGACATAGTTCAAAAAGGCCTCTGCATCTGGCCCTTCGACCCGCAGCTTGCCAAAGGAGGACATGTCATACATGCCGACATTTTCGCGCACTGCACGGTGTTCGGCAGCTGAGTTTTCAAACCAGTTCTGACGCTTCCAGCTGTACTGGTATTCACGCTCCTGGCCCTCATTGGCAAACCAGTTGGCACGTTCCCAGCCCCCCAGCTCCCCCATAACCGCGCCCTGCTCCAGAAGGTGATGATGAAACGGCGTACGACGCACGCCGCGCGCGGTGGCCTTTTGCCGGTAGGGGAAATGGTCGGCATAGAGCAGCCCCAGCGTTTCCTTGGAACGTTCAAACAGGTAATGTTTGTTGCCCTGAAACGGCTGCATCCGCGAGATGTCCACGTCGCCCAGATCAAAGGGTTTCTGCCCCTCATCCATCCACTGCGCCAGCGCCATGCCTGCGCCGCCCGCAGACTGGATACCGATGGAGTTGAAACCCGCCGCGACCCAGAAATTGTCCATCTCAGGCGCTAGACCCAGATGATAGGCATCATCCGGCGTAAAGCTTTCAGGCCCGTTGAAGAAGGTATGGATACCGGCCTCGGCCAGCATTGGCATCCGGTTGCAGGCGTTTTCCAGAATCGGCTCGAAGTGGTCGAAATCTTCGGGTAGCTGGTCGAATTCGAAAGTGTCGGGAATGCCCTTCATCGCCCAGGGTTTTGCGTTGGGCTCAAAGGCGCCCAGCAGCATTTTGCCGGCGTCTTCTTTGTAATAGGCGCATTCATCCGGCACCCGCAGCACCGGCATCTGGGTGAGACCCTTGATTGCCTCGGTCACGATATAGAAGTGTTCACAAGCATGTAGCGGAACATTGACGCCCGCCATGCGGCCTACCTCGTGGCCCCACATACCGGCGCAATTCACCACCATGTCGGCTTTGATATGGCCCTGTGCCGTGCCATCATCACTGACCCAGTCGACACCACTCACCCGACGGCCATCTTTTGACAGGCCAGTGACCTTGATGCGCTCCTTGACCAGTGCGCCACGCTGACGCGCGCCCTTGGCCAGGGCCAGTGCGATATTTGCCGGATCCCCCTGCCCATCCTTGGGTAGCCAGACGCCGCCAGTGACGTCACCGATGTTCAGATGCTCGTAGCGGGCTTTGACTTCCTCGGGCGAGATCTCTTCGACATCAACGCCAAAAGCGCGCGCCATGGCGGCCTGACGGAAGATCTCTTCACGGCGTTCTTCGGTGAGGGCCACAGTGATCGATCCACAGCGTTTGAAGCCCGTCGCCACGCCGGTCTCTTCCTCCAGCGCGCCATAAAGCTCCTGCGAGTATTTCGCCAGTTTGGTCATGTTGGCGGTGGCGCGCAGCTGCGCAATCAGACCAGCCGCATGCCAAGTGGTGCCAGAGGTCAGTTGCTTGCGCTCCAACAGCACCACATCTTTCCAACCCAGCTTGGTCAGATGATAGGCAACTGAGCAGCCGATAACGCCGCCACCGATAATGACCACGCGGGCCTGTGTAGGAAGTTCGCTCATGTCATCACTCCGAAAGAACCTTTGCTGCCCCTGATTATCACTGCAAGGCGGCACAAAATGCATGAAAAGCGTCAGAAAGCCTCGGCTATTCTCCGGCTTTCAAGAAATCCGTAGGGACATCTTCGCCCAGGCGGCGGCGTTTGCGCAGGGCAAAAGGTGTGATTCCAAAGACCGATTTATAGAGCGAGGAAAACCCGTTCTGAAAGCCACAGGCGAAACCGATTTCACGCACGCTCATCGTTGTGTTCAGCAGAAGGTTATTTGCCTTGTTCAGGCGCATTTCGCGGTAAAACCCGTTGGGAGTGGTGGCCAGAAAATTCTTGAATTTGCGTTCCAGCGACCGGGTCGAGATGCCCAGTTCCGCCACGATATCACCAATCGGCAGTGGCTCTTCGATATTGGCCTGCATCAGTCGAATGCTGTGGTCTAGATCGCGGTCTCCCGTGATGGTCGGCTTGGCGCCGGAAAAGGGCTGCAGCGAGGAATAATCGCGCACCTGTTCGTGCAATAGGATATTGGCAACACTCATCTGCGCCGCCGCCGAGGTCAGCCGCCCGATCAGCGCCAACACGATATCGGTGGTGGCTCCCATGCCCGCACAGGTCACCACGGGGCCGTTTTCACTGGCCAGCGCATGGCTTGCCTCAAACATGCCGAGGCGTTCGCGCAACAGGGCGGAATTTTCCCAATGGGTTGCCCCCGGCGTGCCCTGATCTTTGAGATAGCGCGCAGCGGCTTCGGCCAGCAAATAGACTCGCGCGCCACGACTGGTATATTGCTTCACCGCTCGCCCCAGGCTCAGCCCCGGATGGTCGGGGTCGGTATTACCTAGAACAAAGGCAAAATCCGCCTCCGGGCGATCCGTCAGAGGTTCAGTGTCAACCGACAACCCCGCGCGACAGCCCACTTGGCCGCCCTTGGCCGAACGCATAACAACACGAAACGGCGGTTGCGCCAGCACCCGGTTGGCGATGCGCAACGTATCCGTCACCGCCGCCATTTCCGTCAACACGAACCCCTCGGTCGCAATGATGTCGACCGTCCAGACCCGGGGAGGAGTGCCCTGCAAATGGCTGTTCTTGTCTTTGGTCATGTCCTGCACTCCCCGGTCAGGTAGGTTTGTCAGATGATTTGATGCCCCGCCGCGCGTAATTGCCGTGCCAGTTCGGCGATATGGGCGGGGCCGATTTCGCAGCAGCCGCCAACAATTGTGGCACCCTGCGCCACCCAACCCATGGCAAACTTGGCGTATTCCACTGGCCCCAGATCGCGACGCTGTTCCAGCGCGTCCACGGTGGGCGCATCCTGCAAAAAACCTTCGGTGATACCGGTGAAGCCATTGGCAAAAGCACCAAAAGGCTTGCCGAATGTCCTGACAATCTCCAACCCTTCGGCGATCACCTCGGGGCGTGAACAGTTGATCAGAACGGCCTCGGGCTGGAACTCGTCGATCAGCGGAGCAAGGTCCCGCAAAGCTTCACCAGAGCGCAATCGGGTGCCATCCTCATCCATGACCGTCACAGCAAGCCACACTGGTTTGCTGGTCGCGGCACAGCCTTTAAGTGCACCGCGCGCGTGATCCAGCGAAGAAGCTGTCTCGATCAAAAACAGATCTGCTTTGGGCTCCATCAAATGCACCAGCTCGGAAAACAACCGCTGCGCCTCGTCCAGGGGGATCTGCAGATCCGGGCGATAAGAGGCACCAAGCGGGCCCAGAACTGCCGCAATGCGCCCCGCGCCATGGGCATCTCGTGCTGCTTCGGCCTGTGCCATCGCGATGCTCAACAAGTCTTCGAACTGGTCTTCCAGTCCCGCGCGAACCAGACGGTCACGATGCACCGCGTAGGTATTGGTGCTGGCAACGGTCGCGCCGGCGGAAAAATACTCTGCATGCACAGCACCGACCACATCCGGCTGATCCATCATCACCGAGGTCGACCAGAGCGGCGTCGGCCGGTCTCCGGAGCGTTTGACGATTTCCTGGCCAATCGAGCCGTCCAACAGGGTTATCTGCATCTGCGTTTTCTCATTCAGGGATCAGGACCAGCTTACCGGGCAGGGATTTCGACTGAAATTCCTCCTGCGCCTTGGCGATATCCTGAAGTGGGTAGGTTTTTGAAACCAATGGTTTGATGCGCCCCGCATTCATCAACGCCACAAGACGGCCAAAGATCTCGGGCGACTGATAGGTGCAGCCATGGATGGTGATGTCGCGCAGATAAATGTCGCGCAGATCGGCCTGCACCATGGGGCCTGCGATGGCGCCAGCCATCGCATAGTGCCCGCCGGATTTCAGCGCCAGGATCAAATCACCCCAGCCTGATCCACCGACAACATCGATCACCACATCGAACTGATCCTTTGGCAGGCTTGCATTGCGATCCAGCGTGACCGCAGCCCCTTGCCCATGCACAGCCTTAGCCTTGGCCGCGCTGGTGAGCGCAGTCACCCTAGCCCCCCGAAGGGCTGCAAGCTCGACCGCCGCCAACCCGACACCGCCCGAAGCCCCGGTGATCAGAACCTCCTGTCCTGCCGTGACACCGGCCCGCGTCAGCAAGCCTTCGGCAGTGCCAAAGGCGCAGGGGATGGCCGCAACCTCGACATCTGTCAGCGGCGAGGCCGTCACATCATAGAGATCATCTGCATCCACTACGCAGTATTGCGCAAAGGCGCCGTCGATTTCAGAGCCTATGACGATGAAACCCATCGGCGCTCCGGGGCGCACACGGGGCAGGTTCACCGGGCAGGTCACCCGACTGCCTACCTTGAAACTGCTCACGCCAGCGCCAAGAGTTTCGACCACACCGCACAGATCAGCGCCCTGAATACGCGGAAAGTGCAGCGCGCCACCCCAGCCACCCGCCTCGACTTCCTGATCCACCGCGTCTGTGCCGCCTGTCACCTCAGAAGAGTACCAACCCACACGGGTATTGATATCGGTATTGTTGATCCCGGCCGCCTTCACCCGAACCAGTACCTGTCCCGGCCCAGGAGACGGAACAGGAATGTCTGTGCGAAACTCCAGCTTTTCAGGCCCGCCATGTCCCGTGAGGTAAACACCCTGCATATGGTCTTTCATTGGTCTCTCCTCTCAGTTCAGTGGCAGGCCATCATCGCTAGATTAGGCGCGCAGACGCTCGTTGGCAGGATCCCACAGTGGTTTGTTTTCTTGTACCACAGCGCGACATTTTTTGCCGTAGATCTCGATTTCAACCTCGGTACCCGACACCGCCAAATCTGTGCGCAGGGTGCCCAGCGCGATCGAAGCATTAACCCGATACCCCCAGTCGCCCGATGTGGTCTCACCGACGATTTCACCATCTTTCCAGATACAGGACATATAGGGCGCATCCGCATCACCGGCGTCAACGATCATCGTGGCGAAGGTTTTCCTTGACCCCTGCTGCAACTCATTCTGAATCGCGGCTTTGCCGGGAAAATCCTGTGGCTTGTCGAGTTTGATGAAACGGCCAAGACCACCTTCGAGCATGGTGAAATCGGTCGAAAGGTCGCCCTTCCAGGTGCGATACCCCTTCTCGATCCGCAGAGAATTCAGCGCATACATGCCAAAGGGTTTGGCGCCACCTTGGATCAGGGCCGCGTAGATCTCGGCCTGATCGGCGTTGGCACAATGGACTTCCCAGCCTAGCTCACCGGCGTAAGACACCCGCGCGAGGAAGGCGGGCTTGCCCGCCACTGTGGCGCTTTGATGGGTCAGCCAGCCAAGGGAGAGATCAGCGTCGGACAGGCCGACAAAGAGCTCGCGCGATTTGGGACCGCTGACGATCATGGTTGCGAACTCGGTGGTGTGATCGGTCAGGGAAAGACCTGCGGGCAGCGCCTTTTTCAGGATCTCAAAATCATGCCACTGAGCCGAGCCTGCGGTGATCATGGTGAAGTGGTCTTCGCCGTGACGCACGCAGGACATCTCGGTCAGGATGCGGCCGCGAGTGTCCGAGAAATAGACCAGATTCATCCGGCCCACTTTGGGCAAACCGCCAGTGACAATGCCGCGCAGGAACTCGGCAGCGCCCTCACCTGTCAGGTTAAAGCGCGAGAAGCCGGGCAAATCAAGGATGCCTACCCCATCGCGCACCGCTTCGCACTCTTCCTGGATGCGCTGCTGCCAAGGACCTGAACGCCCCCAAGTATGGGTGGCTTCCTCGGAGGTGTCATCGCCGTCTTTGGCGAACCAGTTGGCCCGTTCCCAGCCGTTGTAGGCCCCCATCTGACCGCCCATTTCCTTGATCTGAGCATGGACCTGACTGACCTTCTTGTCGCGCGCGGCGGGCCATTCATGATGGGGGAAATGCATGGCATATTCATTGCCATAGACTTCCATGCCTTTCTGGTCGCAATAGTCCTGATCGGTGTAATCGGTGTAGCGACGCGGATCGACCGACCACATGTCCCACTCGGTTTGGCCATCAACGATCCATTCCGCCAACACCTTGCCCGCACCGCCACCTTGGGCGATGCCAAAGGTAAAGACGCAGGCCTCGAAGGCATTGTCGACACCCGGCCTCTTTCCTCTCCTCTTCCTTCCCTCCTTCTCCTATTTTCACGGCCCGTTGAATACGCTGGACACTCCAGATGTCGCCATCAGCGGCACACGCTCCATCGCATCGGTAACAATATCCTCGATCCGGTCCAGATCATCCTGCCAAAGCTGGAAGGAGAAATCATCTGGCATCTGGTCGTCTTCACTCATCCAGTGACCGCGGCAGTTGGGCTCGTAGGGGCCTAGGTTGTAGCCGTTCTTTTCCTGTCGCAGGTAGTAGGACACATCCACGTCGCGGATCAGCGGCAGTTTTTTACCACTCTCTTTGACATGGGCCTCGATCTCATCGATTTGCTCGGTCAGCAGATACTGGTGGCTCATCACCATCATGGGAACGGTACGACCACCATAGGGTTTGAAGTACTCACCGACGCGCTGGGCGTAGTAACCAGCCGCGTTGACCACATAATCACATGCGATATCGCCTTTTTCAGTATGCACGATCCAGGTTTTATCTTCCTTTTGGGTGACACCAGTCGCAGGGCAAAAGCGAATGATCTTTGCCCCCATATCGCGGGCCCCCTTGGCCAGCGCCTGGGTTACCTGCGCCGGATCAATGTCGCCGTCTGATGGATCCCACAGTACACCCTCTAGATCATGGGTCTCCAAGAACGGATAGTGCTCCTTGGCCTGTTCCGGCGTCCAGATCTCCATCTCGATACCTTGGTAGCGCCCCATAGAGCAGGCGCGCTCGAACTCCTGCATTCGCTCTTTGGTATGGGCCAGTCGGATCGAGCCGGTCTGGTGATAGTTCATCGGGTAGTCGACCTCTTCACCAAGGCGGGCATAGAGTTCGGTCGAATAGCGCTGCATGTTCATGATCGACCAGGAGGTGGAGAAGGTCGGCACATTGCCCGCCGCATGCCAGGTCGAACCAGCTGTCAGCTCGTTCTTCTCCAAGAGCACACAATCGGTCCAGCCCTTCTTTGCCAGATGATATAGCGACGAGGCACCGATAACACCGCCGCCGATGATGACCACGCGGGCCTTGGTTGGAAAATCAGACATGTTTGCTCCCTAGTCTTAGTCCTTTTGCGGCACGCCATCGGCGATCTCGTAGAAATCGCCCTTGTCGCGTACAAAGATGTGTTTTTCGACTTTCAGCCCTGTGGGTGCTGTGACAGCGCCGAGGGCAAAACTTGTGGTGTCTTCGTCGTGAGCCTTCCAGAACAGGTAGGATCCGCAGCGGGCACAAAAGCCGCGTTTGGCCTGGGGGCTTGCCTCAAACCAGCTGACCGGGCCCGTGATGCTGAGATCCGCATCACGCACATAAGCCGAGGACCAGATGCCACCCGATTGCTTGCGGCACTGGCCGCAATGGCACATCGACGGCCCCAGTGGTTCGGCATCGGTTTCAAAGCGGATATCGCCACAGAGACAGGATCCAGTGATCATTTCACGCCCTCCAGTTGCGGCGTGCTGCTGGTGCCAAGCAAGACGCCATAGACAATGAAACAGATTGCCAGCACTCGGCGGATCCAGACATTGAACACCGCCTTAAGTGCCGCCTTGCCCATCAGCGCGCCCAGCAGGGTAAAGCCGGTATAGCTGAGGGTAGTCAGAACCAACGCCGTGGGCATGATCACCCCCATCTGCTGCCAAATCGGCACGTCAGGCTGCACGAACTGCGAAAAGGCCGCGAGGTAGCCCGCGACGCTTTTGGGGTTGATCACAGCCACCGCAAGCGCGTGCAGATAGACATGTCGCGCCGGGCGTTCCGCCGCCGGGGCAGGCCGCGTTGCGTTGCGCCAGGCCCGCAACCCGAGAAAGATCAAAAACCCGGCACCGGCCAGTTTTGCAATGAAGAACCCAGTCGGGGAGGCGGCAATCAGCGCCGTAACCCCCAGCGCCGACAGCAGCAAAAACAGGCTCGCCTGGGTCAGGATCGCCAGCACGCCCAACATCGCCTTGGGAAAACTCAGCGACATGCCATTGCTGATGCAGTTCACCGCATTGGGCCCCGGCGTGGTGACAAAGACCACCCAAAACAGGGCAAATATGGTCCAGGCCTCGAACGACACGGCTCAGTACACCGGTGGTGCGATGACCCAGACCGCAACGGCAGGTTCATCATAGGGGTTGGCCCATTGATAGGGTTGGTGCTTGATGCGGAAACTGTCGCCCGGGCCCACGGTAAAGGCCCGCCCGTCTATCAGCAGGTCCAGACGACCGGAGATCATGTAGCCGACCTCCTGTGTTGGCCGGTCCGCGGGGTCTTGCATTTTGGACTGCGGCCGAAAGGTGGAGTGCACCATCTCAAAATCATCAGTCAGATCCGGCGAGAGCAGCTCTTCGATCAGCCCCTCTTCGCCCGACCCCATAGGACGGCGCGATCCCGCCCGCACGATATAGCCATGTTCGTCTGCTGGCGCACCTGAATGGGCAAACAGCATCGACATCGGCACCCCCAGACAATTTGCCAGTTGTCGCAGATCAGAAATCGACGGCTCCGACAGGTCCCGCTCCACCTGACTGAGCCAGCCAACTGACTTGTCCAGCATGCCAGCAATATCTGTCAGAGTGAGGCCGCGTGTTTTGCGCAGGGCGCGTATGTCTGCGCCGAGTGTCGCGGTTTGAGGGGCCTGACTGGTCACGCCTGATGTCTCCATTAGGAAAAGAGTTCGTGAAAAATTCACCTATTTTTTCACGTTGCCCTGAGTCGGTGAAATTTCCAAGCATTTTTTCACCAAACTTTTCTCTTGCCGAAACCCCGCCCCTACGTGAACAGATGCAATCCAAAGAGGAACACATGATGCCGACCGAAATCTGGACCTGGGTTCAGCCCTATCTGATTGCGGTGAACCTGCTGGGGTTTGTCAGTTTCGGCTTGGATAAACTTGCGGCCATTCGGGGTGACTGGCGGGTACCCGAAGCGCGGTTGCTGCTGCTTGCAGCTCTGGGCGGCACCCCTGCGATCTATCTGGCACGCCGACTGTTTCGGCACAAAACGCGCAAACAGCCCTTTTGCAGCCGCCTACATAAAATTGCAGTGGCACAAATCTTGCTGCCCATTGTTTGGATGCTTGGCTTTACCTAGGCAGAAAATACCTGTGCCAGAATAGCTGCCAGCTGATCCGCGTCATCCTGGGTAAAAGCATCCGGCTGGTCGCTGTCGATATCCAGCACAGCGATCAAATCCCCGGCCTTGTCCCAGACCGGCAAGACCACTTCGGATCGTGTGGAAGACGCACAGGCGATATGACCGGGGAAGGCATCGACATCTGCCACCAGCTGAACCTCGCCGGTACGCGCGGCGGCCCCACAGACGCCACGGGAGAACGGGATTTGCAGGCAGCCATGGCCGCCCTGGTAGGGGCCGATTTTCAACAGTTCAGGCGCGACCACGCGGTAAAACCCGGTCCAGTCAAATCGATCATCACTGTGATGCAGCTCGCAGGTTACGGTCGCCATCAGGGCCACCTGGTCGTCTTCACCTTCGGTCAAGGCAAGGATGGTCTTGGCCAGTGTTTCGTAGTCTGCGCGCATGTTTGTCTTCCTTCTGCCGGTTGGCGGAGCGAGGGGGCTGTCTGCCCCCTCTTGACCCGGAGGTCAATTCACCGCCGAAGATAGTCACGGCAAGATGAAGATCAAACCCGCTCGATCGCGATGGCAGTGCCTTCGCCGCCGCCAATGCAGATCGCCGCCACACCCCGTTTGAGGCCACGTTTTTCCAGCGCGTTGAGCAGTGTCACCATGATCCGGGCACCCGAGGCACCAATGGGGTGACCCAGAGCACAGGCACCGCCATTCACATTCACCTTGTCGCGCGAAATTCCCATCTCGTGCATGAAGGCCATGGGCACCACGGCAAAGGCCTCATTTACCTCCCAGAGATCCACGTCCTCGACGCTCCAGCCGATCTGATCCAGCAGCTTTTTCGCGGCAGGGACTGGCGCTGTGGTGAACCAACCCGGCGCTTGGGCGTGACTGGCATGGCCCAAAATGCGCGCCCGCATCGTCAAACCTTGCGCCTTTGCGGCCTCTTCCGAAGCCAGAACCAGGGCCGCTGCCCCATCCGAGATCGACGAGGCATTGGCCGCAGTCACGGTGCCATCCTTGCGGAAGGCGGGTTTTAGCGTCGGGATTTTTTCGGGACGGGCATTGCCTGGCTGCTCATCTGCGGAACTAACACTTTCGCCTTTGCGGGTCTTGATGGTGACCGAAGCGATCTCACCTTTAAAGGCACCACTTTCCTGAGCGGCCAGCGCGTTGGACAGCGATTTCAACGCGTATTCATCCTGCGCTTCGCGCGTGAACTGGTAATGCTCGGCGCAGTCCTCGGCAAAGGTGCCCATCAGGCGCCCCTTGTCATAGGCGTCTTCCAGCCCGTCGAGGAACATGTGATCGATAACCTGACCATGACCGATACGCGCCCCGCTGCGCTGATTGGGCAACAGGTAAGGGGCATTGGTCATGCTCTCCATCCCACCCGCCACCACGGTATCGGTTTGGCCGAGGGCAATCTGATCATAGGCAATCATAGCCGCCTTCATGCCAGAGCCGCACATCTTGTTGAGGGTCGTCGCCGGGACTTCTTCGCCCAAGCCAGCGGCAAAACCAGCCTGGCGCGCCGGGGCCTGGCCTTGGCCGGCGGGCAGCACGCAGCCCATCAGAACTTCATCCACCGTCTTGGCGCCTGCGCCTTCGAGTGCTGCCTTGATGGCAACGCCCCCCAGTTCGGCCGCAGGCAGGCTGTCAAAAACCCCCTGAAATCCACCCATCGGGGTGCGCGCAGCACCAGCAATCACAACATTTTTCATCAGGTTTTCCTCCAATCGTCGCCAATATGCATACAGAATGCTAAGGTTTAAGGTCTAGACTGGTATAAATACGTTGAGACTGACCCCGGGGGATCCCTATGAGCCTGACAAGTACCAAGGCAGATGGCGCACAGATTGTGACGGTAAATGCGGAACGCATTGATGCCGCCATTGCAATTCAATTCAAGGAAGACATGCGCTCCGAGACCGAAAGCGGTCCCCATCGTGTCATCCTCGACCTATCTGCTGTGCAATTCATTGATTCGAGTGGCCTTGGTGCCATCGTCGCCGCGATGAAACAATTGGGCGGCGGTCGCCGCCTGGACCTGGCAGGGCCGACACCAATGGTCGAAAAGGTTTTCCGCCTGACCCGGATGGATACGATTTTCAACCTTTATGGCTCGCTCAATGAAGCGGTCGCCGCGACCAAGACGTGACCTTGCCCCACGAACCGCTGCCAGCGGGAAGCGAGACCTGAATGGCTGATACTTTTGCATGTTCGTTCACAGCTACCGAACTGGATGCCCGTTCAGGCATCTCGTTGGTTGTGAAGCGACTGCGAGACTTCAATCTACCCGAAGAACGCGTCGGAGACGTGCAGATCGCCTTGGCTGAGGCGGTCAACAATGTTGTGGAACATGCCTATTCCGGTCAGGCAACAGGCGATGTTCGCATTCGTTGCGACCTGGAACGGGAACAGCTGTGGATTAGAATCAGCGACGCCGGCCCTCCCTTTCCTGACGATCAATTGCCCGCAGGGGAACGTGCTGACGTGAGCGGCCCACTGGAGGATCTACCCGAAGGCGGTTTTGGCTGGTTCCTCATTCGTGAATTGACCAACCGGATCCACTACGAGCGGCAGAATGGCAACAATCAGTTGTCCCTCTGTTTTGAACTCTCCACCCTCAAGGGCAGTTAGCTCATAAATATAAAAAGCGTTGGCCTGAGACGCACCTGCACAAAGCCGCGCCACACAAACGCCACAATAGAGACCCAAATACGCCAAAAATCTCTGCAATGAATTAAGGCGTAGCTAATATAGCTTCCCCTGGCGCTGGACATCCAAGCCCCCACCGATTGTGCATCGCCAGGGATATCCAGCCTTTCAGGCCCTGCTAGGCTGTACGCTGGTGTCACTATAGCCCTCCCTCACAATATGCCTTCGACGGCAGATCCGGGATACCCACTCCTGCCGTCCGTTACGCATGGTTTTGCATTGTCTTTGCCTGCCAAAGCCCTAACCTGCAAAAGGTCAAAACAGGAGGGACCAATGCGCGATTTTCAACACCCCGGACGCTCAGCCGTCTTTGCACAAAACGGCGTTTGCGCAACATCACACCCCCTGGCTGCCAATGCTGCGATTGACGTGCTGAAACGAGGTGGCAATGCCATGGATGCTGCCATCGCCGGCGCCGTTCTGCTAGGAATATGCGAGCCGCAGATGACCGGAATTGGTGGCGATTGCTTTGTCCTTTTTTCCCGCCCCGGCAGTGATGACATCCATGCTTTGAACGGATCCGGTCGCGCGCCCGCCGCCCTGACTTCCGGTCTTTTGCGGGATCAAGGGCTGACATCCATCCCGCTGGGTAGCGCCCATGCCGTGACCATTCCTGGTGCGATCGATGCTTTTTGCCATCTCTCTGAAACTGAAGGGAAGCTGGGGCTGGACGCGTTGCTTGCCCCTGCTATCCACTATGCCGAGACAGGGGTTCCCGTTGCCCCTCGCGTGGCCTTTGATTGGAAAAATGACGCGGCCACCCTGCAGGGATCAGCGCGCAAGGCCTATCTCTTTGACGGCCAGGCCCCTCGTGTTGGTGAGATCTTTCGCGCGCCCGGTCAGGCCGAAGTCCTGCGGCGCATCGCCAAAGACGGCAGGGATGCCTTTTACAAAGGCGAAATTGCCGATGATATGATCGCTGCACTCGTGACCGCAGGCGGCACCCATGACAGCGCCGATTTTGCCGCCGCTGCCTGCGACCGAACAACGCCCGTTGCCGCGTCCTACAAAGGGGTGGATCTGGTGGAGCATCCGCCCAACGGTCAGGGCGCAACCGCATTGCTGATGTTGAATATCCTCAAACATTTCGACATCGCTGCCATGGACCCTCTTGGCGCTGAACGCGCCCATATCGAGGCCGAGGCCAGCAAACTGGCCTATGATGCGCGCAATCGCTTCCTTGCCGATCCCGATCACATGACACGTCTGGACCATATGCTGGCCCCCGAGACCGCAACGCAATTGGCGTCTCTGATCGATCCTACGCGCGCCATGCCTGCGGCAGCGCCTCTCAGCGAAGCCGTGCACAAAGATACGATCTATATCACCGTGGTAGATAAGGACCGCATGGCAGTTTCACTGATCTATTCGATCTTTCACGGTTTTGGATCCGGCATTGCCTCTGAAAAATTCGGCATTCTGATGCAGAACCGCGGCGCTGGTTTCACCCTCCAAGAAGGTCACGCAAACGAACTGGCCGGTGGCAAACGCCCAATGCACACCATTATTCCCGGCATGCTGCGCCAAGAGGGGCGCGTGCTGATGCCCTTTGGGGTTATGGGAGGCGCGTATCAACCTGCTGGTCATGCTCGCTTTGTCTCTAATCTGCAGGATTTCGGCATGGATCCACAATCGGCCATTGATGCGCCACGCTGCTTTTCCGACGCGGGCATCCTAAAGGTTGAGCGCGGCTATAGTGACACCGTCCGGCAAACGCTCAGCGACATGGGACACCAGGTTGAGGTTCCGGAGACCGCAATCGGCGGCGCCCAATCCATCAAGCTGCATGCCAGTGGCATCCTTGAAGGTGCGAGTGATCCGCGCAAGGACGGCTGTGCCCTTGGCTACTAGTCCGGGGTACTAAACCAAAGTTGGGATCCCAAACCTGCGCTCCAAAGCACAACCGCGCCGAACCGCCAGGTTCGGCGCCCGGCCCAACGCCTGTCAGGCTGGCTTCGCCAGATCTGCAATAGGGGGCGGGAGCGCTCCCTCTCTCCTTGCCTGGTCACATCACCAAGAAGTTTCAGGATACTCTGCACGTCTTCGTTTTAAAGTAAGGCATCTATCAGATCGGGACAGCTACGCTGCGCAGAATTAGTTCAGCTGATACTGCAGCGAGTAGGCGGCGCCATCGAACTGGTCGAACATCTCCGGCAGGTCCGGATGGCTGATCGGTTCGCCAGAATAGTCTGCAACCAAATTCTGCTCCGAGACATAGGCCACATAGTAGGTCTGATCATTTTCAGCCAGCAGATGATAAAATGGCTGGTTCTTTACCGGGCGGCTTTCTTCCGGAATCGCCTCGTACCACTCGTCGGTATTGTCGAATTTGGGATCGACATCAAAAACCACGCCACGAAAGGGGTGTTTCCGGTGCCGGACAACCTGTCCCAAATTGTATTTCGCACGTGTTCTTAGCATTTTCAGTCCGCTCCCGTGCCTTGTTACTAGCGTGAAACACTGTCAAATGTCCAACTCTTGAGGCAAATTTTCGAGGAAACAGACTGTGAACCTAGCCTTAACAGTGCTTGAAATTACCGCCCCCGTGTTCCTCCTTGCAGGCATTGGTTTCACTTGGGTCAAACTTGGCTTTGAGTACAGAATCGAATTTGTCACCCGCCTGGCAATGACCCTTGCCGTGCCAGCGCTGATCTTTACGGCGCTGATGAAAACCGACCTCGACAAAACAGCTTTGGGCGTCTTTGTAATTGCCGCCCTGCTAGGACATATCCTGCTTGCCCTGGCCGGAGCCCTGTTGATCAAGGCTGGGCGGCTGAACCGGCAGACCTATCTTGCCCCCTTCATTTTTGGCAATACCGGCAATCTGGGTATTCCGCTTGCACTGTTTGCCTTTGGAGAGGCCGGTCTTGGCTATGCGGTGGTGATGTTGGCGGTTTCTGCGGTCTTGTCCTTCACCCTTGGCCTGACTCTGGTGGCCGGCAAGGGCGGCGGTGCCAAGGCGCTGCGTGAACCCATGGTCTGGGCCACACTGCTGGGCGCATTGTTTTTGTGGCAGGATTGGCAAACGCCTGTGTTTTTGACCAATGCGCTGGATCTGGTTGGACAGATGGCGATTCCTATCATGCTGATCACCCTAGGCGTTGCCATTGCGCGGCTGACACCGGGTAAAACCGGGCTAGCGGTGCTGCTGTCTTTGACAAAGCTCTGCATTAGCGTGGCAATCGGCTGGGGGCTCGGGCTTGCCTTTGGTCTGGATGAGATCGCCTTTGGCGTTCTTGTGCTGCAACTGGCCACGCCGGTCGCAGTTACGTCTTACCTTCTGGCTGAGAAATTTGGCGCCGATTCCGAAGCCGTTGCCGGCTTTGTGATGATCTCGACCCTGATGGCGATCGGCGCGCTGCCACTGCTGTTGTCAGTTTTGATTGAATTGTGATTTTCACTTTCGGCGAAATTCGCTAGGATGCCAAAAAAGCAGAGCAAATTAGAACAAATTCAGGCTTAGGCACAGGCAATGAGCAGACTAATCGCCGTACTGACCCTCCTTCTGGTCGTTGCGTCCTGCGGCGGTGGCACCAATACGCCGCCGCGCAATTTGGACAATGCATGCAGCATCATCAAGGAGCGGCCCAAATATCTGAAAGCCTTTCGCGCCACCGAGCGACGCTGGGGCGTGCCCATCCATGTACAGATGGCGACCATCCATCAGGAAAGCAAATTTCGCGGCAATGCCCGCACGCCACATAAATACCTGCTGGGCGTGATCCCCATGGGACGGCAATCCAGCGCCTACGGCTATGGCCAGGCTCTGGACGGCACATGGGAGGACTACAAGCGTGACACCGGACGGCGGCGCGCCAAGCGAGACCGGATCGAGGACGCCACCGATTTCATGGGCTGGTACATGACCACCAGTTTGGAAAAGAATGGCATCCCGCTCTATGATGCGCGCAACCAATATCTGGCCTATCACGACGGTCACACTGGCTATGCCCGCGGCACCTACAAGTCCAAGTCCTGGCTACTCCGGGTCGCCAGCAAGGTCGAAGCCCGTTCGCAGATGTATCAAGCGCAGCTCGCTACCTGCCGTCGCGCCCGTTGATCCAGCAAACACAGTGAAGCTGCCGTTTTCCACACTGCGGAAAATGGCGACTTTGAGCCCAAACTACAGAATGCTGCGGTTGGGACGCACAGGTAGTTTGCCGACTTTCCGGGCCTTGGCCGCGAATGCGACATCGCCTGCGCGAAAGGCCAAGAATTCGACTGTAAGGAAGGCGACCAAGCATTTGTCGTGCATTCTTCCGAGGTCAGATAGCGGGGTACTATGGCCTCTTCAAACAGGTCTCGGAACACCGACGACGTCGTTATGGGCGGATTGGCTTTATCGGTGAATTGGGGCTGGCTCGCATGAATCGGGTGACAATATCCGCGCCCGCCGGAATCGCGTTTGAACGATCTTCTGCCATTGTCGTTGTCAACGACGGCAACTTATCGCGACGAAGCTTGGTGTTCGAATACGTAAGGAAAACGATACTCACTTCAAACAGACCAATGTTCGTGTCGTTTCTGTCAACGATACTAAATAGATAGTCGGATCCCTTCTCGAGCACATCGTATAAGAACTTCATTGCCGTTTGTTCACCAGAATAAAGCATGTCGTAGGGGACACCGACGACTTGTTCAGGGCTCTGGGTTCTCGCGCGGGCCGCAATGACGGACAGGGGTAACAACGCCCAGGGTTTTGTCGTTGAAACGCCAAGCCTGTGCTTTAGAAACAAGCGCTGCATACGCCCGATGGGTAAAGTCCCTGCAAGGTCACTGAGACCCTCGTTGTACGCTTCAACTAATGAAAAGGTCATTTGTGAATGTTTTTGCCTGCCTTTGAACATCATCGGGGCTGAACTATGCCCCGCTTTCAATCTCACAGTATTCTTATGAAATGACGAGTGTTAAATGATAGTTGCCTCAAACTCGCAACCGGCATTCGAGCAGTCTGTTCCAACATCCGGTCACGGGGCAGGCGCTCCGCTGAGTTCATAATGTACCCGCGAATCCACACGGGCGGCCCAAAGGAGGCATTGCACAGGTTACAGTTGTCGGTGCCCTGACCATGGATGATAGCAAGGTCCGCAAAGCAAACCTTGGCCGCTATGGCGAACTGCCCCCACCGCCTGCGCTGAACAGGGTCGAAGGCAGGCGCATGCCTGTTTCCAAGGCTCCGAGGATCACGGTGGTCTTGCCCCCAGCCCCGTCATGCACCACCCATTTACGCAGGGCGACTGGCTCCCCGGTGAACATCAGCTCCAGGCTGCCATAATCCGGATTCTTGGGGTCCTGGGCCTGCACCACGGTTGAGGTGCCGTCAAAGCCGTGGCCCATGACCATATTGGCCTGACCTAGATTAACCGTCTTGGCCAGGATGATCGACAGCGGCGTGCGGCGCAGCGGAAAGGTCTCGGGGGGCTGGTTCGATTTGGGGTCATGGATACGCACAGCCCCCGCCCCGGCCACCACGGTTCCGCCATCCCGCCCGTCATATTCAAACCGCATCCGTCCAGGACGATGCAAGAATAGCGTTCCCGTCGACAGGCTGCCATCATCGTTGATTTGGGTAAAGCTGGCAGTCGCCGTCTTCATCCCGTTCAGATAGCCGGATATCTCTCCCAGGCTCAGCTTTTCAGCGGCCCAGGCACCAGGGGCGCAGAGCGACAGCGCCAGGATAACGATCAGTTTTTTCATGAGGTTTAGATAAACCTTGCTGCCCAAAAGAAAAGAGGCCGGGACGCGTAGCGACCGGCCTCTGCGATTTTTTGCTCAGATCTTGCTATTGCTCTGGCACCAGAATTTCCCGCTTACCAACATGGTTTGCAGGCGACACCAGACCTTCGTCCTCCATCTGCTCCACCAAACGCGCGGCCTTGTTATAGCCGATCGCCAGTTTGCGCTGGATATAAGAAGTCGAGCACTTGCGGTCCTTGATCACGATCTGCACCGCTGAATCATAGAGCGCGTCTTCGCCATTGGTATTGCCGCCGGTCGAGAGCCCCAAAACAGCGTCGATATTGTCCGCTTTCTCATCATCTGGACCTTCGACCACACCGCCCATGTATTCAGGTGGGCCGAACTGTTTCAGGTGGTTCACCACCTCCTCGACCTCTTCATCCGACACAAAGGGTCCGTGGCAGCGGGTGATTTTGGCGCCACCCGCCATATAAAGCATGTCGCCCATGCCCAAAAGCTGCTCCGCCCCCATTTCCCCCAAGATCGTCCGGCTGTCGATTTTCGAGGTCACCTGGAAGGAAATCCGGGTTGGGAAGTTGGCCTTGATGGTACCGGTGATCACGTCAACCGAGGGACGCTGCGTGGCCATGATGAGGTGAATGCCAGAGGCCCGCGCCATCTGCGCCAGACGCTGGATGCAGGCCTCGATTTCCTTGCCTGCCACCATCATCAGGTCGGCCATCTCATCCACGATCACCACGATATAGGGCAGCACCTCTGGGGCGAACTCTTCGCTCTCAAACACCGGCTCACCAGTGTCATCGTCAAAACCGGTCTGCACCGTGCGACTGAACATCTCGCCCTTGGCCAGTGCTTCTTTGACTCGGCCATTGTAGCCGGCAATGTTGCGCACGCCCATCTTGGACATCTTGCGATAGCGGTCTTCCATCTCACCGACGACCCATTTCAGGGCGACAACCGCCTTTTTCGGATCGGTCACAACAGGCGACAGCAGATGCGGGATGCCGTCATAGACAGAAAGCTCCAGCATCTTGGGGTCGATCATGATCAGTCGGCATTCATCCGGCGACAGCTTGTAAAGCAGCGACAGGATCATGGTGTTGATCGCCACCGATTTACCGGACCCGGTGGTACCCGCAATCAAAAGGTGAGGCATCTTGGCCAGATCGGCAACCATCGATGATCCGCCAATGTCCTTGCCCAATGCCAGCGGCAGGTTCTGGGTGCCATCTCCATAATCGCGCGACGACAGGATCTCGCGGAAGCTAACCATCTCGCGTTTTTCATTTGGCAGCTCGATGCCGATGACGGTACGGCCCGGCACGGTAGAAACCCGCGCAGACAGCGCCGACATCGAGCGGGCAATATCATCCGACAAGCCAATAACGCGCGACGCCTTAAGACCCGGCGCAGGCTCCAGCTCGTACATGGTGACAACCGGGCCGGGACGCACAGAGACGATCTCACCCTTGACGCCATAGTCATCCAGGACCGCTTCTAGCATCCGGGCGTTTTCTTCCAGAGCCTCATCGCTCAGATGATGGCGTTCCACGCCGTTTGGATGGCTCAGCAGCGACAGGGGGGGCAGTTCAAAATCGCTGTCACTTTCTTCAAACACCAGATTCGGCTGAGCCTCGGCTTTGGCACGTGTCGAAGGCTGCAGGGGTTTGCGCGGTGGCTGTTCCACAACGGCTTTGCGCGGTTCCGCCACGGGCAGCGCCATGCTTGCCGCTGCAGGAGCCGATGGAGAAACCGGTGCTGGGGCCGCAGATCTGGCGGCAGTAACAGGCGACGCCGAAACTGGGCGCGGATCCATGTCTCGCCGTGCAATCCGTTGGCCTGGCAGGTCTTCAGAGGCCACGCGGTCTGGCGTAAGTCCGGCAGACTGCCCCGTTTCAGGATCAGAATGAGGATCCGCCATGGGGGCAGGATCTGCTTCAAAGTTCTGACCATACTCAGCGGCACGCGCCTCTTGATCGGGCCCGCCAAACTCTTCGCCAACCGAAATGGCGGCGGGCTGGATGGTCGGGATAACATCCGAAGGTGCAGCAGGCACAAACGAAGTGACAGCGCCCACAGCTGGTGCCGTGGGCATGGCTTGCGCAGCCGTCAGAGGTGGCTCTGGTGCCAGTTCCGCTTGGGAAACATTGGGCGTGAACAGCAGTGGCTCCGGGCGACGCCCACGGCCTTTGGTCAACGGCAGGGCCGGGTCATGGTCCGGCGCGTTTTCAGCCGCACGCCGAATGCGCACGGCACTGGCGATCTTTTCCGATATCCGCTCGTCACCAGTCAAATTCGACTCTGCGCCTGCGTCGATGTCTACCAGTTCCGGTTCCGGCATCGGTTCATTTTCGGCGCGCCGCATAAGGCCCGGCACGCGGGAGAACAGCCCCGGTTTTTCCGGTTTGGCGACCTCGTCTGTATCGGCGTGCGCGTCCAGATCCTGATCTTCGCTATAGCTTTCAAACACCTGTGCGCCATCGTCTTGGCTGGCCCAGGCATCCTGTTCGGCCTGCAGTTTTGCCGCCCGGCGATCGCTGCGATAGGTCAGTGCAGCCTGAAAACCACTTGCGGCCCCGCGGCCCAACAGGCTGGCAATCGCGCCATAGATCAACACAAAGCCCAGCATCAGATAACGTCCAGCACGCGCCATTTCCACGCGGCTAAAGCCGGCTACAAAGACCCCAAGGGTCAGCATGCCTGCCGCCATCAGCAGCGACATCAGCTTGACCGCGAAATGCGAACTCACCGGCAGCAGCGTCAGCAAAGCCCCCATTACGGTATCGCCAAACAGCCCGCCCAAACCAAAGCTATGGGTTTCTTTCCATTCACCACCCGGCACCAAGGTCGCCGCATAGATCGAGGCCACTGCCAACAGAACTGGCGCAAAAATCATACGGCCAAGCACCCGATCTTCGCCATTGTGGCTGAGAAAACGAATACCCCAGGCCAGCGGTGTCAACACCAGACTCCAGGCAGCCCAACCCACAATCATGAACAGCGGAGCCGCGATCGAGGCACCGGGACGGCCCAGCCAGTTCTGCACCGGCGCATCGGTCGAGACCATCCAATTGGGGTCATCCGGCGTATAGGAGCCGACCATGGCACCCATGATCACGGCGAGGCCAATCAGGAAGATCCCGATCAGCTCTTTGCCACGCTTTTCGATCGCCGCCTGCATCGAGCTGTCAAGCAGGGGATCCCTGCCGCGGGTTTGAAATGCCATGCCTACCTCAGTTCCTTTTTGCGGATTTGTCCTGCTGTTGCCGCAGGTTCTGCTCATCCACCGTTTTTAGTCTTGGCGCTGCAACCCCGTTTCCAGTGCCGCAGCGCAGTCATTTTGTCATCGTCCAGACAGTGCCAACGCACAGCCAAGTCTTCTTACTTAGTCATACAGACAGCGCCGCAGCGCCGTCAGGGCCACGCGGGTTTCCTCGGCCGAGGTCACAAGCGCCACCCGAATGTAGCCTGTTCCGGGGTTTTCGCCTGCCGCGCCCTGCGCCAGATAGGCCCCGGGCAACACGCGCACGCCGGTCTCCTGCCACAGCTTCAACGCGGCCGCTTCGCCATCGGCGACGGGCAGCCACAAAAAGAAGCCAGCTTCGGGCGGCATATAGCCTTCCAGCCCCGCAAACACCGCATCGGCCACCTGGTATTTTTCCTGATACAGCGCACGGTTCTCTACCACATGCGCCTCATCCGCCCAGACCCGCGCGGCGGCCGCCTGCAAGGGCCCCGGCAAGGGCGCGCCGGAATAGGCCCGCAGCTGTTTGAGTCGTTTCATGTTCTCCGGCCCCGTTGCAATCAGGCCAGAGCGCAGACCGGGCAGGTTCGAACGTTTCGACAGCGAATTGAACAGCACCACCCGCTCTGGGTTCGCGCCCATCTCCTGTGCCACGGTGAGGGCCCCGACCGGGGCAGTCTCGCGGTAGATCTCGCTGTAACATTCGTCAGCAAAGATCCGGAAATCGTGCTTTTCAGCCAACCGGATCAGGCGCTGCCAATAGTCCCGGCTCGCGACCGCGCCCTGCGGGTTGGCAGGAGAGCAGATATAGGCAATCGACGTGCGGTCCAGCACATCTGGCGGCAGATTCTCATAATCCGGCAAATGCCCCGTCTCAGCCGTAGCCGACACAAACACCGGTTCTGCGCCAACCGACAGGCTGGCAACCATATAGACCTGATAAAAGGGATTCGGGATCAGGATCGCCGGTTTTTGGCCATTCTTCTGCTCAGGACAGAGCGCCATGGCTGCATTATACAGCCCCTCGCGGGTGCCGTTCAGCGCCATGATCTGGGTGGCGGGATCCATTTCAACGCCATAGCGGCGGGAAATCCATCCGCTGATTGCTGCGCGCAACTCATCCGATCCATCATTGGGTGGATAGCTGTTAAACCCTGCGGCATTTTCCACGATCACATCGGTCACCCACTGAGGAAACTTCTGTTTCGGCTCACCAATGGTCATATGCACCACATCGCCACCGGGCTTGTGATGATCCAATAGAGCCCGCAAACGCGGGAACGCATAGGCTGGCAGATTCGCAAACCGCTCAGGGAAGTTCATAATGTGGCCTCAAGTTCGGGATCATTGGCGCCCCGTTTAGTGACAAATTACAGAGCCGGGCCCCATGCGTCCAGTCGCTCGCACAGGGCCGACGGGAATTTGTGGCTTTCAGGTCAGACTACGCACCGCGTGTTCTGCTCACCTTGCCGCTCAGCTGGCGAGCGCCACCTCGGCAGAGGCTCCGACCCGCAGCAAGGCTTCCTCGCAATCCGGCTGACCCAGGACTTGCAGACCACAACTCGGCACGCCAGTCGGAAGCGACAGGGCGCACAGCCCCATCAAATTGCCGATCCGGGTGTTGCGCAGAGCCAGAAGGTTGGATTTGACGTAGTAGTCATGGTCGCTCTGAAGGCGGGCCAGATTCGGCGGCACGATCGGGCTGGTGGGCAACAAAACACCATCAAACCCTGCCACCGCCTGATCCCAAGCCATACGGACCTGCTCCAGCTTGGCCCAGGCCGCAACATAGTCGGACCCGGAGAACTGCGCGCCGGACCGGAACCGTTCAAGAATTTCAGCGAACATGACCTCCGGGCTCGCCTCGATGACATCCTTCCACAGCCCATAGGCCTCGGTGGTGAAGAGAATGGCGCTCAGCGCCATGGCCTCTGCCAGCTCGGGCACTTCCAGAGGAATAATTTCGGCACCATCGGCGCGCATTTTCTCCAGTGCACCGGCGTAAGACTTCGCCACTTCGGGGTCCAGATCCTCCTGTGCGATGCCACGCAGATCAGCAAAACGCCGCCCTGCAAGGGGACCGGGATTGCGCAGGTCTGGGCCTTCGGTGCCCTCCAGCAGGCCTAAAAACAGCGCTGCATCTTCAACCGTACGTGCCAAGGGGCCGACAGTGTCGAACTTCAGACAGAGCGGCACCGCCCCTTCGAGACTGATGCGTCCAGCGGTGGTTTTCAGCCCCACCAGATCGTTCCAGGCAGACGGAATACGCACCGACCCCCCTGTATCAGAGCCGATACCACAGGCCGCCAGACCAAAGGCCACAGAGGTCGCGGCTCCGGACGAAGATCCGCCCGGCACGGCCGACTCGTCGTTGATACAAGGCGGGGTTTCCTTCACCGGGTTCAGGCCCAACCCGGAAAATGCCAGCTCGCTCATATGAGTTTTACCAAGGCACACCGTACCCATGGCCGTGGCCGTCTCCAACACCAGCGCATCCTGATCCGGCACCCGGCCTTTGAGTAGGTCTGATCCCGATTCGGTTAGGGTGCCCGCAGAATCAAACAGGTCTTTCCAGCTGATCGGCACCCCGTCCAGGAGCGAGCGCCGCAGACCAAGACGGGCGCGTTCGGATGCCGCCTCGGCCTCGGCCAGGGCACGGTCATGGGTCACAACCGTATAGATCCGGTCTCGGTGCGGATGAGCGTCGATCGCCGCGAGATAACAGCGCGTCAGAGCAACCGGATCGATCTCACCTGCCCCAATGCCGCGTCCCAGATCTGCGGCGCTCATCTTCAGCCAAGCCTGCATATGCCATCACTCCCATGGATTTTCTTGTGGAATTTCTTGTGGATTTTCAAGCGACGGTAGCGCCCCCGCTGCGAGGGCACAATCCCGAAGCGCACGGAACCTCATTGCCTGAGAACCTGCGGACGAAAGTGAGTAGCCCAGCCATGGACAATTCCAGCAATCAGCGCATATTGCGGGGTATGAAAAACACATCCGATATCCTGATCGTCGGCGGCGGCCTCAATGGCCCTGCCCTGGCCTTGGCCCTTGCACAGACCGGCCACAGCGTCACCGTGGTTGACGCCTTGCCCAAGGGAGATTTCGAGGATGATGCCTTTGACGGACGTGGCTACGCCTTGGCGCTGGCCTCGAAACGGCTGTTGTCGCAGATCGGAGTCTGGGCACGGGTCGCGGATCACGCGCAACCGATGCTGGAGATCAAGGCGAGTGATGGCCATGTCGGCGAAGGGGCTGCCCCCTTCTTTGTGCATTTTGACCACCGCGAGATCGAAGAAGGCCCAATGGGCTATATGCTCGAGGATCGTTATCTGCGCCGCGCCTTTTTGCAGGCCATGGAAGACGAACCACTTATCACAATGATCAATCAGCGCCGTGTTGTGGCACAAGCCCCGGATCAGACTGGCGTCACCCTGACGCTGGACACTGGTGAAGAACTGCGTGGCCGCATGCTGGTCGGATCTGACGGGCGCAAAAGCGGCACCGCAGAACGCGCCGGGATCAAGCGCAGCGGCTGGGACTACGGGCAGACCGCACTGGTCTGCGCCATCGATCATGAAAAACCCCACCATGGCATCGCACATCAGTTCTTTATGTCGGCGGGACCGCTGGCGATCCTGCCGCTGCCCGGCAACCGCTCCTCGATCGTCTGGAGTGAGAAGACCAAAATGGCGACTGCGATCCATGCATTGAATGATGCCGACTATATTGCTGCCCTCAAGCCGCGATTTGGCGATTTTCTGGGTGAGATCTCCCTCGTCGGCAAGCGCTTCACCTATCCGTTGAACCTGACCATCGCCAATAGTTTCGTCGCAGATCGTCTGGCACTGGTTGGGGACGCAGCACATGGCATGCACCCCATTGCGGGCCAAGGCCTTAACGCCGGGCTGCGCGATGTCGGCGCACTGGCCGAGGTGGTGACCCACGCGACGCGACGGGGCGAGGACATCGGATCCCAGCTGGTGCTGGAGCGCTACCAGCAGTGGCGCAGGTTTGACACAGCAACGCTGGCCGCGACGACCGACATGGTCAACAAGCTGTTTTCCAACGACAACCCATTGCTCCGCCTTGGGCGTGACATAGGTATGGGGGTGGTAAACGGTCTTCCGGGGCTCAGACGCAGCTTCATGCGCGAAGCAGCGGGCCTTACCGGTGATATGCCGCGCCTGTTGAAAGGCGAAGCACTCTAGGCTCCCCGCTCTGACACAAGATCAGTAAGCGATTCGATCACTCAAGTACGCGGGCCTCATCAACCAGCATGACAGGAATGCCATTGCGGATCGGAAAGGCCAGATTGGCAGCCTTGGAAATCAGCTCCTGAGCGTCGGCGTCATATTCCAGAACAGTCTGCGTCTTTGGGCACACCAGCGCCTCCAGCATGCGCCGGTCAAAGGCGACTGTTTTGGTCTCGGTTGTGGCCTCAGTCATTGCAGGATTTCCTCATGTGATCCGCCCCGCAGAGCGAACTCGATCAATGTAACCAGGGTTTCGCGTCTTGTGACAAGACAGGGCGCCTCTAGCAAGGCCTGTTTGTCCTCGGGTTCAAACTCCAACAACATCGACAGCGAGTTGATCAGCAACTCGTCATCGGCCTCCTGCAGGGCTTCCCAATCGGTAGACAGGCTGCGCGCGGCAAAGAATCGCCCCAGCAGGTCCAGAAAAGCGGCGCGATCGAAATTGTTGTCGGCTTCGCCGCGCCCCAGATCACGTTCAAACCCCTGCCAGTTCACTTCGCAGCGCCGATAAGGGCTGAACCCGGAAATCTCACCAAGTATGCGAAACCGCGAGATCCCTGACAGGGTGACCAGATAGCGCCCATCTTCGGTTTCCGAAAACTGTGTCACCCGACCCGCACAGCCAATGCTATGAAGCAGCTCGCTATCATGACCCGGACAGGGCTGCACCATACCGATCAGGCGCTGTGGGGTTTTCAGGGCATCTTCAAGCATCTGCAGGTAACGCGGCTCGAAAATATGCAGCGGCAGCCGCGACCGGGGCAGCAAAACTGCCCCGGGCAATGGAAATACAGCAATCGTGTCCGGCAAATTGGCAAACTGGAACATGTTTATGACTGTAGAGCGCCAGCCCGATTAGGCAAATATCATCGAGCTCAATTTACGGCGCCCGTTCAGAACAATCGGATCATTGGCCGCCAGTGCATCAAAAATCGTAAAGAGCTGCGCCTTGGCCGCGCCGTCGTTCCATTCACGATCACGCCGGAACAGTTCCAGCAGTTCACTCACCGCAGCCTCGGCATCGTCGGCGGCATGCAGGGCCTGCGCCAGCTCGAACCGTGCGTCCAGGTCTTCCGGGTTGGCCTCGACCTTTGCCGCCAGCTCGGCAACTGGTCCGGCATTTTCCGCCTGACGGGCCAGTTCGATCTGTGCCCGCGCCGCTTCGATCTCGGCGGCGTCGGAAATCTCGGCCGGAGCACCGTTCAGAACGGCTTCGGCTTGCTCCAGGTCGCCAAGCGCAATATGTGCCCGCGCCAGGCCACCATAGGCAGCCGCACTCTTGTCGTCTTCGCCCAGAATGGCGGCAAAAGTCTGCGCCGCATCAGCTACATCGCCATCGGTCAGCATCTGTTCTGCGACTTCCAGCGCCTCAGCCAGGCCACCATCGGCGGTGCCACCTGCAGCTTCGACTGTCTTCTTCACAAAGGCGTCGATTTCGCTGGGGGGCAGTGCGCCCTGGAACATGTCGACAGGACGGCCTTCGACAAAGGCAACCACGGTCGGGATCGACTGCAACGGCAAGCCTTGTTGCGCCAGAGCCTGTGCAAGCCGCTGGTTTTCATCAACATTGACCTTTGCCATGGTGACAGCACCTTTGGCCTTGGTCACCGCAGCCTCCAGCGCCGGGCCCAGTGTTTTACAGGGGCCACACCAAGGTGCCCAGAAATCAACAATCACTGGCGCCTGCATCGAGGCCTCGACCACATCCTGCATAAAGGTCGCCTCATCGACGTCCTTGATCAGATCACCTGCGGGGGCAGCTGTGCCCGCACCGCCAAGAATATCCATCATCTCAATGTTCTCCGTTTGAAGCTTGGCCCCTATATGGATTCTCGCAGACCAGAAACCAAGAGAGGACTTCGCGAAAGCGCAAAATCAAAGCCAGCCTGTGCCAAAAGGTCAGTCTGTGCCAAGGGGCCTTCAGCACGGTATCACTGCAGTATAGCGGAACTGCGCCGCGCGTCAGCGCGGCGCCCGGCCCAACGGGCGCGTTGCCTTTTTCAAAGGCAACAAGACGGGCGGGAGCCCCCGCCACCTCATTGCCGACTGACCGGCTTACAGATCAAAGCTTGCAAAAACCGGTGCGTGGTCGCTGGGCTTTTCCCAACCGCGTGCGGCCCGCAGAACCCGGCTGGAATGCGCCGCCTGCGAAATATCCCTAGTTGCCCAAACATGGTCCAGACGGCGCCCCTTGTCTGCGGCATCCCAATCCTTGGCGCGATAGCTCCACCAGCTATAGAGCAAACCTTCGGGTATATCGGCTCGTGTCACATCGGCCCAGCCGCCAGCCTCCTGAACCGCCGCAAGGTGATCAATCTCGATCGGCGTATGGCTGACGATCTTGAGCATCTTCTTGTGATCCCAGACATCATCTTCGCGCGGGGCAATATTAAGATCCCCCACCAGGATCGCCTTCTCCGGACGGGCACTGTGGAAAAAATCGCGCATCTCGGTCAGATAGTCGAGTTTCTGGCCGAACTTTTCGTTCACCTCGCGGTCAGGCTTATCGCCGCCAGCAGGGACATAGAAATTATGAATGGTGACGCCGTTTTCCAGCTGCCCTGCCACGTGGCGGGCATGGCCCAGGCTGGCAAAATCTTCGGCACCGACTTCCTTGATCGGCAGCCGGGACAGGATCGCGACGCCGTTGTAGCCCTTCTGACCGCGTGCCACCATGTGGCTGTAGCCAAGGGCTGCGAACCCTTCCATCGGGATCTTGTCGACCGGGCTTTTGCACTCCTGCAGGCACAGCACATCCGGCGCTTCTTCCTGCAACAGCTTTTGCACCAGCCCTTCGCGCAGGCGGACTGAATTGATGTTCCAGGTGGCAAGGGTAAAGGCCATGACATGTCTCTTTTGCAGGGTAAGTTTGGCCAGATACTGCATGAACAGAAGGAGAACCACTAGCAAGAATATCTATGAGAAATTCATTTCTTGGCAACCGACACTCGTCGGAACGAAAATTCCCTTGTCATTTTTGCCAAATCTTCTCAAATGCTCCAGATCATTCGACGAATAAAAGGCCTGCCGCCCGTGCCACTTGCCTCCGTTCTGGGACAACGCCCCGGGCACCCCTACAAGAAAGCCTATGATTGGTGGCCGCCCCCCGGGCGGGTGTCGCGGCGCTGAGCGCGCGCCCCAAACCATATCACATTCAATCTACCACATGCCTAAGGCATGATTTCATGGAGGCTTTCCCATGGCCAATGCATCTCTGCGTGCTGCAGATGCCTTTGTTCACGTCGTTTTTCCCGACGGTACATCTGCCAACTACCCCTATATCTGGCTGCGCGACAATGACCCGGCCGGGTTTCACCCACAGACCCAGGAGCGGATGACCGACCTGACTACCATTCCGCTTGATGTTGCCGCCCGCAAGGTCGAGGTCGCCGCACAAGCACTCACGATTTGGTGGCAGGGCGATGACACAGTTTCTACCTTTGATCTGTCATGGCTCCAGGCCCATTGCCCCGGTCGGCCTGCGCAGGATCCCGCCCGCACCGGGTTTGAGTTCTGGCGGCGCGATCTTGGCGCGGCAGGCATTCCGCGCGCCAATGCCGATAAGGTACTGGCCTCCGACCAGTCCCTGAGCGACTGGATGGTTGAAACGCAGGTTTTCGGCCTATCCATCGTCGAGGGTCTGGCTGACAGCACAAAGGCCGGCATGGAGGTTGCGCAACGCATCGGATTTCTGCGCGAGACAAATTTTGGCGTCACCTTCGAGGTGCAGTCCAAACCAAACCCGAACAATCTGGCCTATACCCCGGTTGCCCTGCCCCTACACACGGATCTGACCAATCAGGAACTGCCGCCCGGGTTCCAGTTCCTGCACTGCCTTGCGAACGAGGCCGACGGGGGCGGATCGCTGTTCTGTGACGGATACGCCATTGCCGCTGATCTGCGCGCCCAGGATCCAGAAGCGTTTGATCTGCTGGCAACGCAGTCGATCCCTTTCCGGTTTCACGATGCAAACACGGATATCCGCAGTCGAAAGAAGGTGATCAACCTCAACGAAGACGGCGAGATCATCGAGATCTGCTTTAACGCTCATCTGGCGGATATCCTGGATCTCGCACCTGACCTGATGTCGCGCTACTACCGCGCCTATCGCCAGTTCATGATCATGACAAAAAGCGATGAGTATCTTGTCACGTTGAAACTCAAAGCCGGGGAAATGGTGGTCTTTGACAATCGCCGCGTTTTGCATGGCCGTGAGGCCTTTGATCCGCAAACCGGGTTCCGTCACCTGCATGGATGCTACGTGGATCGCGGTGAATTCGAAAGCCGACTGCGCCTGCTGCGAGCATAAAAAAGGGCCGGGCGCGAAGCCCGGCCAAGTCCAACAGGGAGGTACATATCATGACCCGGATATGTGCGGGATAAGAACAGAATAAAGGTGAGTGGAAAACACGTCTTTGATCTGCATCAAGGGGTTTGACGCTAGTTAATCAGGCGATATCCACCGGATTCGGTCACCAGAATGCGCGCATTCGAGGGATCCGGCTCGATCTTCTGGCGTAGACGGTAAATATGGGTTTCCAGCGTATGGGTGGTAACACCGGCATTGTAGCCCCAGACCTCATGCAGCAGCACATCGCGCGCCACCACGCCATCACTGGAACGATAGAGAAACTTCAGGATATTGGTCTCTTTCTCGGTGAGGCGGATCTTGCGATCATCCTCGGTCATCAGCATCTTCATCGCTGGCTTAAAGGTATAAGGTCCAAGCACAAAAACCGCGTCTTCGGATTGTTCATGCTGACGCAGCTGGGCGCGGATGCGGGCCAGAAGCACAGGGAATTTGAAAGGTTTGGAGACATAGTCATTGGCACCGGCATCCAGACCCAGAATTGTATCAGCGTCACTGTCATGGCCGGTCAGCATCAGGATAGGTGCCTTGACCCCCTGCTTGCGCATCAGGCGGCACAGCTCGCGGCCGTCGGTATCGGGCAGGCCTACATCAAGGATCACCAGATCATAGAGGGCTTCCTTGGCGCGCTCCATGGCGGTCTGGCCGCTGTCGGCCTCAAAGACATCAAAGTCTTCGGTCATCACCAATTGCTCGCTCAGGGCCTCACGCAGGTCTTCATCATCGTCGACCAGCAGAATCTTTTTCAGTTGTGCCATCTGGCTACCCTCCTGTTTCCGTGACTGACAGATGCGCCTCCCTCTCGCAAACGACAAGATATGCTGCAAAACTCTCACGGCGACGTGTCCGACAGACAGGAATTGTTTCACTTCTGCAAGAAGAAGCCCTAGGAAAGAGCCGATATTATGTCACCAAGCACTGGATGGCCCCGATGAGCCTGATGCCAACCATGATCGAACTCCTGGCCCGCGCGCGGGTGGATCTGCGCATGGGCCTGCCGGTTGTACTGACCAACGGCAACAGCGCAGCCTTGGCAATCGCAGCCGAATGCCTGTCGCAAGAGCGTCTGCAAGATCTGCAGGACAAGGGGGCTGTGACCCTGGCGTTGACCGCGCGCCGGGCCGAAACCCTGAAGACACCGGCCTATGACGGCGATACCGCCCGCATTGCTGTGCCGAGAGAGGCCAAATTGAACTGGGTACAGGCGCTGGCGGATCCGGCTGATGATCTGAGCATCCCAATGAAAGGCCCGCTCAACAGCGAAAGACAGGGATCAGCCGCACTGCACCGTCTGGCCATCGCGCTGGTGAAATCTGCCCGCCTGCTGCCTGCAGCCCTACTGGTGACCATTGATCAGGCAGCGCAATTTACTGCAAGCCACGGCCTCACCCTGTTGCCACAGGCCGCCGCTGAGCCGCTGATGAGTCAAAGCTCGCCACTGCATCCGGTGGCCGCCGCCCGCCTGCCCATGGCTGCCGCAGAGGCTGGTCGGCTACATATATTCCGCCCCGAAGACGGTGCCGAAGAACATTACGCCGTTGAAATCGGCCGCCCGGATCGCAGCAAGCCAGTGTTGGCCCGCCTACATTCCGCCTGCTTTACCGGCGATGTCTTAGGATCACTGAAATGCGACTGTGGCCCGCAACTGCACGGTGCATTGGCCCAGATGGGAGCAGAGGGCGCAGGCGTTCTGCTGTACCTCAACCAAGAAGGGCGCGGCATTGGTCTGGCCAACAAAATGCGTGCATATTCATTGCAAGATCAAGGATTTGACACTGTAGAGGCAAATCACCGGCTTGGCTTTGAGGACGACGAGCGCGACTTTCGCCTTGGCTCTGCCATCCTCAAAGAGCTAGGATTTTCGCAGGTGCGACTGCTGACCAACAATCCCAAAAAGATCGCGATGATGGAAAAAACCGGCATCAAGGTTACAGAACGGGTGGCTCTGAAAGTGGGCGAGAACGCTCATAACAGCCAGTATCTGGCGACCAAAGCGGCCAAATCCGGTCATATGCTATGAAAGCGGCCTCAGCGGCTGCACAGCGCCCCGGCGATCTGGTCCTGACCCGACAGGGCGTGCGATTCTGTGGCCGCCTGCTGCCCTGCTCCATCGGCAAGGGGGGCTTTACCGCCGATAAGCGCGAAGGGGATGGGGCTACGCCAATTGGAGAGCACAGAATTGTCGGCATGCTCTATCGCCCTGATCGCATGGCCCGGCCTGCGCACTGGGCCGAACCCATCGGGCCGACGGATCTGTGGTCCGATGACAGCCGCGACAGTCACTACAACAGCCATGTAACCGCGCCCTATGGCTTCAGCCACGAGCATCTGCGCCGTGCAGATCCGCTTTATGATCTGGTGCTGGTGTTGGATTGGAACTGGCCAAATGCGACGGCAGGAAAAGGTTCGGCGATATTCATCCACCAATGGCGTCGGCCCGGCTATGGCACCGAAGGCTGTATTGCCTTTTCGCGGGCTAACCTCGCCTGGATAACGCAACGCGTATGCCCAGGCAGCCGGGTCATTGTGCCCAACCTGACCTAGTACCGAGCTGGGCCAAGCCAGATCGATCTGTGGCCCAATTCATTTGCTTACAAGCGGATCTGATTAGGTTTCGGCATAGGCGCGTGCACCAAAAATGGCAGACCCTACGCGTACATGAGTAGCACCATGGGCAATCGCCACCTCAAAATCACCGCTCATCCCCATCGACAGACCAGTCAGGTCGTTGCGCTCTGCAATCGCGGCCAATTGGGTGAAATGATCGGCGGCGGATCCTTCAACCGGCGGGATGCACATCAGGCCCTTGATCGGCAAGTCCAGCGCGCGACACTCGGCGATGAAATCATCCGCCTCGCCGGGCAGGACACCTGCCTTTTGCGGCTCGGCCCCAGTATTGACCTGAATGAACAGATCCGGGCATTTGCCCAGCTCCTGTGCCAGCCTTGCGATGCTTTTGGCGAGTTTCAAACGGTCCAGCGTGTGAATGGCGTTGAACAGCTCCATCGCCTGGCGCGCCTTGTTGCTTTGCAAGGGGCCAATCAAATGCAGATCCAGACCATCATAGTGTTTGGCAAAATCCGGCCATTTGCCCAGGGCTTCCTGAACACGATTCTCGCCAAAGCAGCGCTGCCCTTCGTCCAGAATCGCGGCGACACGCGCGTTGGGTTGCACCTTCGACACCGCAATCAGCTGTACGGAACCAGCCGAGCGCCCGGCTTTGGCTTCGGCGGTGGCAATGCGGGTTTTGATATCTTGCAGCGACATATCAGGCCTCTTTGATTTCGAGGTCAGAAAAACACTGTTTGCGCACAGATGTTAAGAGACAAAAGAAAAGGGCGAGCTCTTTGCAGAGCCCGCCCCCAATTCACGCTAAGCGTATTTCAGCTTAGAAGCTGAAGTATACACCAGCCTGGAACTGGTTGTCGTCGTCGGCTTCGTCAACATAGCCAGCAACGAAGGTAGCGCCGCCACCCAGGTCGTACTGGTAGTTGATGCCGAAGGAGGTGCCGTCGCTTGCAGTCGCGTTTGCACCAATAGTGGTTGCACCAGTAACAGTAGTATCTGCCATCAGGTTTGCGTCAACGTCGGTGCTGTTGACCCAAACAACGATGTTCGAAGCTGCGCCGATGTCCATGTTACCTTCGAGAGTAACCGAGTCAGCAACATCGGTGGAACCGTAGGCCAGTTTTGCACCGAATGCACCGAAGTCACCGCCAGCGGTCAGCAGGTACAGGCCGTCGTTGGGGTCAAGTACGGTACCGTTCGTGGTGGTGATGGTCGCCGAGTTGTCAGTCGCCTGGTAAGAGGCAGCCACATAGTAATCGGAGAACGAGTAGGTCACCATGACTGCGGTGCGCTGTTCGCCACCTGCGTCACCAACAACGGCACCACCGTTACGCTGGCTGTAGGAGATGTGACCGGTGAAGCCGCCTGTGGAGTACAGAGCTTCGATACCGTTGGAACCAGCACCTGCGGAGGAATATGCATCCCAGTTGAAGCGAGTGCCAACAACGCCAAGTGCGCTGGAAGATTTGATGGCCAGGGAGTGGAAGCCCATGCCGTCGATGCCAGTACCAGCCGAACGGGCGCCAGTCACGTACAGACCAGGTGTGTTTTCAACTGCACCGATGATGTTGCCAACGTTGACAGCAAGACCGCCATAGGTCACGCCAAAACGTGCGCCGTTGAATGCGCCGGTGCCGGCAACGCCGTCACGGCTTTCAGCCTGGGCACGGTAACGTGCGTTGAAGCCAACACCGTTGTCTGCTTCGGTGGACATGTCGAACTGCAGACGCAGACGGCTGGTGATGTTGGTTTCCGAAACACCACCTGCATTGGCAGAACCATCGGCATTGATGGCGTCGCCGTTTGCGGAGTTGTAGTCCAGACCGAAGCGGCCATAACCGGACATGCTGACTTCGGCTGCGGCCATACCAGCGGTTGCGATCAGCGCGGTGGTCGCGAAGAGAACCTTTTTCATCGTTTTTCCCTCGGTTTTCAATTCTGATGCCCAAACCGGGGAATCCGGTGTGGGTATGACAAGGGGTTTCGCTTTTTCCCCCCCATTTTGGCAAGAGCGCCCCACAGAGCGCGCAGCATTGCACTTCGGGATGGTGCAGCTTTGCCACAGTCTTATGCCCCAACCCGGCCCCAACCGGCTAAAGGCCGCCCAATACCCTCAATTCCTTAACCTGCCGCTACTTTAAGGCAGCGCAAAATGACGCCCCCGGCCCGGAAAGGTCCCGCCAAGAATCCCTTCAATCGGCTGTGACCCATATATAACTGTGGGAGCACCTCGATTCGCAGGATGCCGCCTCTTGCAGCTAAAGCCCTTGCCCCGCTGCCCGCCGATACGGTAGGAGTGCGGCAAGACTTTGGGTTCGGGAGCGGCTATGGAACTGCAAAAATTCTTTCAAGCAACCTTGTTAGGCGCTTTGTGCTTTGGCGTAACGGCCTGTGGCAATCAGGAAGGCCGGGTTTCACCGACAGGACAGGCGCCGCGTGAGTTCAACAATGATATCGACAGCGCAAAAAGCGACAAGTCTTCGTTCTGGGATCTGTTTGGCGGCACACCCGATCAAAAGGTTCAGGTGAACCGTTATCTGTGGAACGCCAGCTTGGATGTGCTGGAGTTTCTGCCGGTGCAGTCGGTTGACCCTTTCACCGGTGTGATCTCCACCGGTTACGGAACCCCTCCCGGCAGTAATCGTGCCTATCGCGCGACGGTCCATATCAAGGATCCGGCACTGGATGCCCGCTCGCTCAATGTTTCTTTGCAGACCAAGGGTGGCCGCGCGGTCAGTGCTTCGACCACCCGCGCAGTCGAAGACGCGATCCTGTCGCGCGCGCGCCAGCTGCGCATCGCCGACAAGAACCTCTGACACCCGGCTCTGGCACAGAGATAAAAACAACAATAATACATGCGCCGGGTCACCACCCGGCGTTTTCATTCTTAAAGGACCAGTCGTGATGTCGCGCTACGCTGCCACCGAAATCGAAGCAAAATGGCAAAAGGCCTGGAACGAGGCCGGTATTTTTGAAGCCAAGCGCACGCCTGGCAAAGAAAAATACTATGTGCTCGAGATGTTCCCCTATCCATCGGGGAAGCTGCACATGGGCCATGTGCGCAACTACACCATGGGTGACGTGGTGGCACGCTACAAAATGTCGACTGACCACAACGTGCTGCACCCGATGGGCTGGGATGCCTTTGGGATGCCAGCAGAAAACGCCGCCATGGCATCGGGTGGGCACCCAAAAGACTGGACCTACGCCAATATCGACGCGATGAAAGAGCAGATGAAGCCGCTGGGGCTCTCGCTGGACTGGTCGCGCGAATTCGCCACCTGCGACGAAGACTACTATGGCCAGCAGCAGGCGCTGTTCCTCGACTTTCTCGACAAGGGGCTGGTCTATCGCAAAAACGCCGTGGTGAACTGGGATCCGGTCGATATGACCGTTCTTGCCAATGAACAGGTCGAAGGCGGACGTGGCTGGCGCTCTGGCGCTCTGGTTGAACGGCGCGAGCTGACGCAGTGGTTCTTCAAGATCTCTGACTATTCCGAAGAGCTGCTCTCGGGGCTGGACGGGTTGCACAACTGGCCTGCCAAGGTGCGCCTGATGCAGGAAAACTGGATCGGGAAATCTCGCGGCCTACAATTTGGCTTTGAACGCACCGATGGTGGCGCGGCAATCGATGTTTACACCACCCGCCCCGACACGCTGAATGGCGCATCTTTTGTTGGCATCTCACCGGATCACCCCATCGCCAAAGAACTCGAGGCCAACTCGCCTGAAGTGGCAGAGTTTGTCGCCGAGTGCCGCAAGGGTGGCACCACCGAAGAGGCCATCGAGACGGCTGAAAAGCTCGGCTATGACACTGGAATTAAGGTCAAACACCCGCTCAACCCCGATTGGGAGCTGCCCGTCTGGATCGCTAATTTTATCCTGATGGATTATGGCACCGGCGCGGTCTTTGCCTGCCCCGCGCATGATCAGCGCGATCTCGATTTCTGCCGCAAATACGACCTGCCGGTCCTTAACGCATTTTACATGCCTGAGGACGGCACTCCCGTCGCCGGTGAGGCCCTGGTGCCTGCCAAATCAGAAAAAGTGCGCTGGGTTGACCATTTTGCTGGCCTCACCGAGGCCACCGGTGAAGAGGCGATCAACGCCACCGTTGATTATGCTGAAAATGCTGGGTGGGGCGAAGGCGTCACCAAGTACCGCCTGCGCGACTGGGGTCTGTCCCGTCAGCGCTATTGGGGCTGCCCCATCCCGGTTGTTCACTGCGAGGACTGCGGCGTGGTTCCAGAAAAGAAAGAGAACCTGCCCATCGCCCTGCCCTATGACGAAGACGGCACAGCGATTGATTTCTCGGTGCCCGGCAACCCGCTGGACCGTCACCCCAGCTGGCGCAACTGCGCCTGCCCCGCCTGTGGCAAACCTGCCCAGCGCGAGACCGACACGATGGATACCTTTGTGGATTCCTCCTGGTATTTCACCCGTTTTACCGCGCCACATGCCAAAACCCCCACCATCCTGGCTGAGGCAGAATACTGGATGAATGTGGATCAATATATTGGCGGCGTGGAACATGCGATTCTGCACCTGCTTTATGCCCGTTTCTTCTCGCGTGCGATGAAGATCTGCGGCCACCTGCCCGATGGCTGCGAAGAGCCCTTTGACGCGCTGTTCACCCAGGGCATGGTGACCCATGCAATCTATCAAACCACAGGCGACAATGGCCGCCCGGTCTACCACTACCCCGAAGAGGTCGAGCTGCGCGACGGCAAGGCCTTCCTCAAGGAGGGCGGCGCCGAGGTGACTGTGGTGCCTTCGGCCAAGATGTCGAAATCGAAGAACAATGTAGTGGATCCGCTGTCGATCATTTCTGCCTTTGGGGCCGATACCGCGCGTTGGTTTGTCCTGTCTGATTCGCCTCCCGAACGGGATGTGGAATGGACCGCCTCGGGTGCCGAGGCCGCCTATAAGCACCTCAACCGGGTCTGGAACCTCTGCGACAAGATCGGCGCGATGGAACCGGGTGCCGCAGGTGAAGGCGACGAAGAACTGCTGCGCGAAATGCACAAAGCCATTCGCGATGTGACACTGGGTGTGGAAAGCTTTGGCTTCAACGCCTCAATCGCGCGGCTTTACGGGTTCACCAGCATACTGGCGAAATCCAAGGCAGGTCAGGCAGCACAAAAGCAGGCAATCATGACCCTCGCACAACTCATGTCACCAATGACACCGCATCTGGCCGAGGACATTTGGGCATATCAGGGCGGCGAAGGCCTGATCGCAACCGCTCCCTGGCCGGTCGCGGACGAGGCGATGCTGGTCGAGGATACGATCACCCTGCCGATCCAGATCAACGGCAAACGCCGTGGAGAGATCAGCGTCGCTGCCGATCTCGACAAGGCAGAGGTTGAAAAAATCGCCCTGGCACACGAAGCTGTGCAAAAGGCGCTGAATGGCGGCGCCCCGAAAAAGGTGATCGTGGTGCCCGGTCGAATCGTCAATGTCGTTGCTTAACCGCTCTCTGCGGCGTCTGTGCCTGACTGCCTCCGTGGTGGTCGGCACCTTCACGCTTGGCGTGATCAGCGGCTGTGGCTTCACCCCGGTCTACGCACCGGGGGGCGGCGGCACGGCACTTTATGGTCAGGTCAGCATTCAGGTGCCTGAGCAGGTGGATTCGACCGGAGAGTCCAACGCCTATTTCCTGGTCCGCGATCTCGAAGAGCGGCTGGGCCGCAACAGTTCTGGCGACTACGATCTTGGGCTGACACTGGCCACCCGCCAAGAAGGGCAGGCGATCACTGCAGGCAACGATATCACCCGCTATTCGATCATTGGCAAAGCTGGCTATAGCCTGACGCGTCTCTCTGATGGTGTGATTGTCTCTAGCGGCACCGAGACCAATTTTACTGGCTATTCTGCCACCGGATCTACTGTTGAGACATTGGCAGGTGAACGCGATGCCTATGAAAGGCTGATGGGAATTCTTGCGGACCAGATCACGTCGCGCATCCTGGCCACGGCGGATCTTGCTGTCGCACCCGTCACAACTGCACCTGTCGAATGAAGCTGTCACCACGCGACGCCGAAGGCTATTGCGCCCGGCCAGATCCGAAAAAAACCGGATTGTTGATCTATGGCGGCGATGCCATGCGCGTTGCCCTGAAGCGCCAGCAGATGCTGGCCGCGCTGCTGGGCCCCGAAGCGGACGAGGAAATGCGCCTGTCGCGCATGCCCGGATCAGAGCTGCGCAAAGATCCCGCTCAGCTGTTGGACGCTGTAAAAGCCGTCGGTTTTTTTCCCGGCCCGCGCGCCGTCTTTGTCGAAGAGGCTAATGACACCGCCGCCCCGGCGATTCTGGCAGCACTTGAAGAATGGCAGCCAGGGGACGCGCAGATCGTGGTCACCGCAGGCCAGCTGAAGGCAACATCTAAGCTGCGCAAAGGCTTTGAGGCCCACTCTAATGCCTATGCGACCGGGATCTACGATGATCCGCCATCGCGCGCCGAAATCGAACGGATCCTTGGCGAAGCAAAGATTCGCGATGTACCGGGTGACAGCATGTCGGCGCTGACGGATATTGCCAATGACATTGGCCCCGGCGATTTTTCCCGCATGATCGAAAAGCTGTCGCTGTATAAATACGGCGATAACGAACCGCTCAGTCTCGAGGATATTCAGGCCGTTGCCCCACAATCCACCGAAGCTGCGCTGGATGATGTGCTCAATGTGGTGGCCGAGGGGCGCACTCCCGAAATTGGCCCGCTGATCAGCCGCCTGCAAGCGCAGGGCACCAATGCGGTGACACTGTGTATTGGCGCCACCCGGCATTTTCGCACGCTTTACACGGTTGCGGCAGATCCCGGCGGGGCAGCGCAGGGCATTGGCCGTCTGCGCCCGCCGCTTTATGGCAAACGTCGCGACCGGGTGCAGCGTCAGGCGCAAAACTGGGGGGCGGATCGTCTACAACGCGCCCTGACAATTCTGACCGATACCGACCTTTTGCTGCGCTCGGCCGGGCAGACAGCGCCTGCACTGGCGCTGATGGAACGCGCCCTGATCCGTCTGGCCATGTTGGGCCGCGCACGCTGACGCAGCGCCTTTGCGGTCTGGCGATGCGGTCTCGACGTGTTGTTTCGCGACGATCCTCTCTTGACCTGCGCCGCTGCCCCGGCATCTTGGCGGGCAACAAAGATCAGGGAGAAAAACCTCATGTATACTGTTATCGGCAAACCAATGACGCGCACCTTTCGCGTGCTCTGGACACTCGAAGAACTGGGCCAGCCCTATGAACTGAACCCGGCGATGCCGCAGAGCCCCGAGGTCGTGGCACTGAATGCATCCGGCAAGGTGCCAGTGTTTCAGGACGATGGGGAGACGATCACCGATTCGACCGCCATCATTACCTATCTGGCAGATAAACACGGTCAACTGACCGCCCCGGCCGGCACTCTGGCCCGCGCCCGTCAGGATGCCATGACCCAGCTCTGCCTGGATGAGCTGGACGCCCTGCTTTGGACGGCTGCGCGTCACAGCTTTGCCCTGCCCGAAGACAAGCGCGTGCCAGAGGTAAAAGACAGCCTGAAGTGGGAGTTTGCCCGCAACCTGGCCCGGATCGAGAGCCGCATCAAAGGCCCCTATCTGATGGGAGAGGACTTTAGCATTGCCGATATCGTCTTCACGCACTGCCTGAACTGGGCTTTCAGCGCCAAATTCCCGATCGAAAGCCAAGCCGTTCTGGACTACAGTAAAGCCATGCGAGCACGCGAGGCTTACAAACGGACCGCAGCGCAAGCCAAATAAAGACGCTGGCCAAATAAAAACCTAGCCAAAGTGCAGTCTAGGCTAGGTAGCGCACCGCTGCACGGCCAGCCCAGCGCCCGGTGGCAAAACAGCCCGTCAACAGGTAACCGCCTGTTGGCGATTCCCAGTCCAGCATCTCACCGGCGCAGAACATGCCGGGGATTCGCATCAGCATCAGATCCTCATCCAAAGCGCTCCACATCACCCCGCCCGCGGTCGAAATCGCCTCATCCATCGGGCGCAGGTCTGCGTATTTCACCGGCAGGCCCTTGATCAGATCGGCAAGGTGCTTTGGGTCCTGCGGCAGTGGTCGGCCAAATTCCTGCAACAACGCCGTGCGAGCTGCTCCGAGTTTCAGCGTGCGGCGCATATGGTTTGCAAGGCTTGCCTTGCCGCGCGCCACAGACAGGCGTTTAGCCACCACGTCAACGGTCAGATCCGGCAGCAGATCCACTGTCAGCGGCGCCCCACCGCGTACAGCGGCGCAAATGGAATAAATACCGCCGCCTTCCAATCCGCGTTTGGAGATCACTGCTTCCCCGCGCGACGCGCTCTCACCTGCCTGCCAGCGCACCCCTTTGACAGGTTGGCCGAACTGCGCCGCCATATGATCTGACCAATTGACCAGAAGTCCCGCGTTAGCAGGCTGGAATGGCGCAAGATCCACGCCTCGGCTCGCCAAAATATCTGCCCAGCCCCCATCAGAGCCCAGCCGAGCCCAGCTGGCCCCGCCCAGCGCCAAAACTGTGGCGCGGGTGTTGAGGGTTTGCACCCCTTCAGGGGTGTCAAAGCAGAGTGCGTCATTATCCCAGCCAGTCCAGCGCCAGCGGCGTTGCCAGCTCACGCCCAGGTTTTCGAGTTCAAGAAGCCAGGCCCTGAGCAGCGGTGATGCCTTCATCTCGGACGGGAAAACCCGCCCGGTAGAGCCAGTGAACAACACGCGGCCCTGCGCACGGGCCCAGTCCTGAATGGCTGCCGGATCAAAGGCTTCGATCATCGGTAACAATGCCCCTGCAGCACTGCCATACTGTGGCATCATCTGCGCCAGAGGCTCGTCCTTGGTGAGGTTCAGACCGGATTTACCAGCCATCAGAAACTTGCGCGCCAGCGACGGCTTGGCTTCGACGACCAGAACACGATGTCCGGCCCGCGCGATCTCACCGGCAGCCATTAGCCCTGCAGGGCCTGCACCAATCACCACTGCATCCCAAGTCTGGTCCATGATGTCACCCTTTTAACGAATGCCCGTGACACGGGCTCTTGGCAGGGCCTTTACTGGAGCCCATTGAGAAAGACGAGGCCCCTATGTGCCCGTTGCACTGTTCTCTGTGATCTCCAGGCCGTCAAAGACATCCGTCTTTTCAAACGTGGCCCCAGCAAGGTGCTGGAATTCCAAAGTGGTATAGGGCCGCCGCCAGAGCCAGGGGCGATTTTCCACCGCCCGCAAGTCCTGGTTTGGCGGCTGCTCTGCCGTGTAGGCCAGAAAATACAGATCAAACCCATAGTCCGCGACATCCTGCACAGACAAAAGGGTCATGTCCTCATGCGCTGCCAACTCTGCGGTGATATTGCCTGTGCGCAGCGTGATCTGGCCAATATGGCCGTCACCACCCAACGGCAGATCGGTATTCCCCTGCTGCTGTCGCGTGCCATCAAAATCATGCTGTAGCAATTCAATGACACAGCCCGCCGGGTCCGTCAGATGTGCCATATAGCCAATATCAAGGAATTGTCGCGGCGCAGAGACCGCAACCCCGCGACGACAAAGCTGGTCATAGGCCATATCCAGATCCGGCTGGCAGATGCCAATTTTCCAGTAGCGATCTGTGCGGGCAGACACATAATCCTGAGCACCGGCCTCGACAAGGCTGGGCATCAAGATCAGATCGGCATCGGCACCAACGTATCCAACCCGCCAAGTATCGCCCAGATGCTGCGCCTGCATGCCCATCACATCGGTATAAAACGCGGCCAGCGCGGCCGGATCGGGGACACGAAGATGCAGGCCAGACAGGCGTTTCAAAGGACTAGCCCCGGCACATTGCAAGGATACCGCTTGCAATCTCGGGCTTGGCAGCCAGCGCATCCACCATCAGCAAACGGGCCTGTGCCATCAGATCTTCGGGCGCAATCAGACGATCGACCAAGCCCCAGGCGCAGGCCTCTTCTGCTTCGATCTTTTGCCCCGCTGCCAGGATCATCTTGGTACGAGCCGGGCCGATCAGGGCGCTCATTCGCATGGCATCCGAAGGCTGCGGCAAATAGCCAAGTTTCATCACCGGATAAAAGAACCTCGCCGTTGGCACCGCCAGACGGATATCACAGGCCAGCACCATGCCATTGGCGCCTCCTGCCAACGTCCCGTTGAGCGCTGCTACCTTCAGGCAAGGCAGCGCTGCCATCGCCTTGGACAGCCGCTCCCAGACGGTAGAGGTCGCAAGACCTGCGCGTGCCTCATCCAGATCGGCCCCAGCGCTGAAGACCTTGCCTGTGCCAGTCAGGATAAAACCGCGCGCATCGGTGGCACGGGTGATGATATCCACCAGATCTTCCAGCATGGCTTCGGTCAGGGAATTGGCCTTTTCCGGACGGTTGATTGTGACGGTCCAGAGCCCGGTTTCGGATATCTCCAGATCGATCATATCAGGCCCACCCGACGACGAATGAGATCAAGCCGCAGCGAGACCTCGTCACCGAGGAACTCATCCGCATCCGGGCTGCACATCCACAACAGAGTCTTGGCTGGCCATTCGGCAGGCACGTGATCCTTCCAGGCAAGCTGGCTTACCGGGTTAATACCGCTGGATTTGATCTTGCGTTGCATCTCAGTTGCGACGGTGCCTGGCGACAGGCTCAGCACCCGAATGCCGTTGCTGCCTTCTTCGAGATGCAGCGCCCGCGTCAGCATCAGAACCCCCGCCTTAGAGGTGCAATAGGCGCTCCAGCCTTCGAGCGCGTTATAGGCCGCACCAGACCCAATATTGATGATGGTGCCGCCCCCGCCCGATTTCATCAGCGGCAAAGCGGCGTGCACCCCGTTGAAGACGCCTTTGATATTGATATCAATGAGCTTGCCCCAATCGGCTGGGCTGGCCTCCTCGATGCGGGCAATCGGGTCGATGACGCCGGCATTGTTGATCAGCACATCCAGACTGCCAAAATCCGCATGGATCTTTTGCAGGGCAGCCGCGACTGCGGCCGGGTCTGACACATCGCAGGCAAAAGCCAGCGTGTTTTCGCCGATCTCTTCGGCGAGGGTCGCCAGACTGTCGGTGCTCCTTGCCAGCAAGGCCAGATTGGCCCCGGCTGCCGCAAAGACACGTGCTGCATCCGCCCCGATACCCCGGCTTGCACCGGTGATGACAACAGTTTTACCCTTGATATCGATCATATTAATCTCCAAATCCGCCCTCCAGAATGTGGTAAACTGCTTAGGGGGAACGGTCCAGTCCCAGGCACCCTTGACGCTGGGAAGCACGCAGTCGACCATACGGGCCATTGAATTTGCAGATATGCAGAAAGGTTATCCTATGTCAGTTTTCCTCGCACGCAGCAGTAGCGCTGCTGCAATCCTGATTATTTCCGCCCAAGGTGCATTTGCAGATGTCAGCGCCCAGGATGTCTGGTCTGACTGGAAAGCCTATATGACCGGCACCGGCTACACAGTCACCGGCACCGAAAGCATGTCGGGCAATACCCTCACCGTCAGCGATATCACCATGACCATGCCGATCCCCGAAGAGGATGCGACCGGCGGGTTTATGATGCCCGAAATCAAGTTTGTCGAAAACGGCGACGGCACCGTCAATATGCTGCTGCCAAAAGAATTTCCGATGTCCTTTGTTGGTTCAGATGACAAAGAAAAATTCTCGGTAGAGATCCTTTTTTCGCATGACGGTGCGCCAATGGTGGTGTCCGGCGATACCTCAGCCATGGCCTATGACTATGCCTCGAGCAAGGTCACCATGACGCTGAACAAGATCGAAGCCACCGGCGAAGACGTCCCAGATGATCTGGTAAAGGCCAGCGTGGTGTTTAGCGACGTCGCCACCAGAACCAACATGCAAATCGCGGATCTGCGCAGCTATGATCAGACCATGACCATTGCCGACGTCAAATATGACTTTAGCTTCAAGGATCCGGAATCGGCAGACAGCGGCACCGTAACTGGGGCAATGTCCAAATTGACCTTTGCCGGCACCAGCGTTGTGCCAAATGGCCTGAAGAACCCTCAGATGTCGGATCTGATCAAAGCTGGCTTTGGCTTTGACGGCACTTTTGCCCATGCAGGCGGCAACACGAACGTCAGCGTCACTGGCAGCGACAGTTTCGATCTTCAAAGCAGCTCCACCGGTGGTGATATTGCTATGGCCATGAGCCAAGACGGCCTGTCTTACGATGTAAAACAACAGGGTATCAGCCTAAACGTTTCTGGATCAGAAATCCCCTTTCCGCTGGCGCTGACCATGGCCGAAACCGGCTTCAAGCTCTTGATGCCAGTTAGCCAGTCCGACACTGAACAGGATTTTGCCTTGGGCGTGACACTGCGTGACTTTGCAGTTCCTGAAATGCTCTGGGGTATGGTTGATCCCACCGGCACCCTGCCACATGACCCGGCAACAATTGTCCTGGATCTCGCTGGCAAGGGCAAACTGCTACTTGACCTGTTTGACGCAAAGGCCCTCGAAGGCCTTGAGCGCGGCGATCAGGAACCCGGAGAGCTGAACGCCGTCAGCATTAAGCAGCTGCTGGTTTCTGCAGCGGGTGCCAAACTGACAGGCACCGGTGACTTCACCTTCAACAATGCCGATCTTGACACCTATGACGGCATGCCTGCCCCGGATGGTGTGGCCAATCTCAAACTCGAAGGGGCCAATGGTCTGATCGACAATCTTATCAAAATGGGCTTGGTCAGCGACAGCGATGCCATGGGCGCACGGATGATGATGGGCATGTTCGGCGTGCCCGGTGAGGGCGAAGATACCCTGACCTCGGAAATCAAGGTCTCCGAGGACGGCCAGATCCACGCCAATGGCCAGCGCATCAAATAAGAGCTGGTTTCCTGTGAAATCATCCCTGAGGGCCGCAATCTGCGGCCCTTTTTCGTGCCGTGCCCTTGCAGCAGCGCGCCGCTCTGGCTAGCTCTTGTAGCAATCCAAATAGAGTAGGTGCCCATGACCCAGTCTCCGCAAACGCTATGCCAAGCCCTGATTGACGCCGCCAAACGTGCCGGGGCTGATGCTGCCGATGCCATGGCCGCCGAGGGTCGCTCTCTCAGCATCGAAGTGCGCGAAGGCAAGCTGGAACATGCGGAACGCTCCGAGGGCACCGATCTGGGTCTGCGGGTCTTCATCGGTCAGCGTCAGGCGCAGGTCTCCTCATCGGACAGTCGCCCCGAAACCCTGGCTGCCATGGCCGAACGCGCCGTGGCCATGGCCCGCGAAGCCCCAGAAGATCCCTATACCGGGCTGGCCTCGGCTGATCAGCTGGCACAAGACTGGGATCTTGACGCACTTGAGCTGTGTGACCCCAGCGACGAGCCCGCCCCCGATGCTTTGCAACGCGACGCCTTGGAGGCCGAAGCCGCCTGTCAGGCCATCGACGGCATCAGCCAGGTGCAAGCCGCCGCAGCCGGATACGGCCATCACGCCATCTATCTGGCAACCACCAACGGGTTTTCTGGCGGCTATCAGCGCACCGGCCGGTCAATTTCCTGCACCGGGATCGCCGGCACCGGCGCCGGGATGGAGCGCGATTACGACGGCGATTCCCGCACCTTTCAGGCCGATCTGCGCAGTCCCGGCGACATCGGTCGCATTGCAGGTGAGCGCGCAGTGGCCCGGCTGGATGCGCGGCGCCCACAGACCGGCAGCTATCCGGTGCTGTTTGACGAACGCATTTCCTCGTCTTTGATTGGGCACCTTCTGGCCGCCGCAAATGGGGCCGCCATTGCGCGTGGCTCCTCCTGGTTGAAAGACAGTCTGGGGCAGCAGATCCTGCCAGAAGCCCTATCAGTGATCGAAGACCCGCATCGCCCCCGTATTTCGGGCTCGCGTCCCTTTGATGGCGAAGGTCTGGCCACCCGCCGCCGCGCCATTATTCAGGACGGTGTGCTGACCGGCTGGACCCTGGATCTGGCCTCTGCCAAGAAACTTGGCCTACAAAGCACCGGCAATGCAGCGCGCGGCATTGGATCGGTTCCGTCGCCCTCGAACTGGAACATTGCCCTGACACCGGGTGAGCAAAGCCGCGATGATCTCATCTCGGGCATGGGCACAGGCTTGCTGGTGACATCGCTCATCGGGTCCACCATCAACCCCAACACCGGGGACTATTCACGCGGTGCCTCCGGCTATTGGATCGAGAATGGCGAAATCGCCTATCCGGTCAACGAATGCACCATTGCGGGTAACCTGCTCGATATGCTCAAGGGGATCATCCCCGCCAATGACGCACGTGATTACCTGTCGCGCGTGGTGCCCTCGCTTCTGGTCGAAGGAATGACCCTTGCCGGCAGCTGAAGACCTCGCCCTGTTAATCCAGGCGGCCGAGGCCGCCGGTGACATCGCCCTGAAATACTCTGGCCCGGATGCAAAACGCTGGGACAAACCGGATGATCAGGGGCCCGTTACCGAGGCCGATCTGGCCGTGAATGCCATGCTAGAAGACATGCTGCCCCAGGCGCGGCCCAACTATGGCTGGCTGTCAGAAGAGAGCGAAGACAGCCAGGAGCGCCTAGGCCGGGATCGCGTCTTTATTATCGACCCGATTGATGGCACCCGCAGCTTTGCCGAAGGGTCGCGAACCTGGGCCCATTCGCTGGCCGTGGCAGAACGCGGCGAGGTCATCGCCGCAGTCATCTACCTGCCAAAACGTGAGTTGTTGTATTCCGCCGCCAAGGGACAGGGTGCCTTTTGCAATGGCCAGCCTGTGTCAGTTACCCCACCGACAGAGCTGCCTCAGACCAAGGTCCTGACAGCCAAACCAAATCTCGACAGTAAACATTGGCGCGGTGGCAGCGCGCCGGAATTCTTGCGCAGCTACCGCCCTTCTCTGGCCTATCGTTTGGCGCGGGTGGCCGATGGCGGCTACGGCGCCATGCTGACGCTGCGCCGCAGCTGGGAATGGGATATTGCCGCCGGGGATCTGCTGCTGCGCGAAGCTGGCGGCGTCACCACGGATCGCCACGGCACGGGTCTGCGTTTCAACAATGCGACCCCGTTGCTGGATGGTGTACTTGCAGCCGCCCCCGACGTGCATCAGGTACTGCTGGCCGGGCTGGAACCACAAGGCCCCGGCATTCCCGGGCGGTACTGACCGGATGTGTCCCCCGTCACAGGCCCAGTCACAGCCCCAGTCACAGGCCCAGTCACAGGCCCAGTCTTTTGGCCTGCGTTTGCGCCAGTCGTTTTCTCATGGCTGAGCCCGCGCTGCCTCCCCGCCCCGAGGGCGAAGTGCTTTGGCTGCATGCGACCAATATCGAGCGCTATCTGGCGCTCTGCGATATCGGGCACCGTTTGAAGGCCATGCGCCCGGACCTAGTTGTGATCGCCACCTGGGAAGCGGAGATGGGCGATATCCCTCTGGCCGACGGCTGCGATTTTGCCCTTGGTACACTGCCGGAGGACCAAACTGTTGAAGCAAAATCATTTCTCAGCCATTGGCGGCCGGATCTCTGCCTCTGGGCCGGGGGAAATCTGCGCCGAGGCGTGTTGCGACAGATGCGCGATCAACGCGTTTCTGCCCTGCTGATCGATATCCGCGAAGATGAGCTGCCAACCCGCAAGCTGCGCTGGCTGCCGGATCAGCGCCACCGCATGTTCAGCACTTTTGAAACTGTGCTGACGCCTTCGGTGGCGGTGCGCAATCAGTTGCTGCGCGGTGATCTGGCCGAAGACCGCCTGCTGCTGGCGCCGCCCCTGCGGATTTCGACCCTGCCCCCCGGATGTCTGCAAGAAGACCTGAATGCCCTGCAACAGAGCCTGGCCAGCCGCCCGGTCTGGCTGGCGGCCCATGCACAGCTGAAAGAGATCCCCACCCTGCTGGATGCGCATCGCATTGCACTCAGACTGCTGCACCGATTGTTGCTGGTGGTCGCCATCGACAGTCCCGACTGTCATGCCCGGGCGCGCAGCCTGCTGCGGGCCAGCGGCCTGCAATGCGCCGATTGGACCGCAGGAGAAGAGCCGGATGACTATACCCAGGTCCTGTTGGTCGATTGTGAAGAACTGGGCCTGTGGTACCGGGTTGCTCCGGTTTCATTTCTGGCCAACAGCATGATGCCGCAAATGCCCGGCCAAAGCCCACTGGATGCGCTGGCGCTTGGCTCTGTAGTGCTGCATGGACCGGGCACGGGCCAGCATCGGGACATTTACGCCCGGCTTGGCGCAATTGGCGCGTCCGAGCGGATCAAGAGCCCACAGGAGCTGGCCGAAATGGTCATCCACCTGTCCGCACCAGACATGGCAGCGGAAATGGCACTGACCGGCTGGAATGCCGTGACCGAAGGGGCCGCCATGACCGATCAACTGATAGATAGGGTCCAGGATATTCTGGACCTACGCGAGGAGCAAAATGCGGCCCCCTGAATTTTGGAATAAGCCTCCCAAAGACTTTGATCTGCGCGCCAGCCTGCTGGCCCCATTGGGCTGGATCTATGCGCAGGCCACCGCACGTCGCCTACGGGCAGGGACCGGCTACACATCCTCGGTTCCGGTGATCTGCGTCGGCAACCTGAATGCCGGGGGCACTGGCAAGACCCCGACGGTGATCTGGCTGGTGGAGCACCTACGCAACATGGGGCACGACCCGCATGTGGTCAGTCGTGGCTACGGTGGGCGGCTCGAAGGGCCAGTGGCCGTGGACCCCGGTCGCCACAGCGCCGCCGATTGCGGCGATGAACCTTTGCTGCTGGCCGCCTTTGGTGAGGTCTGGGTTTCCAGGGATCGCGCCCTCGGGGTTCAGGCCGCCGAATCGGCAGGCGCCACGGTCATCTTGCTGGATGACGGGTTTCAAAACCCGGGCGTGACAAAGGACCTGTCGATTGTCGTGGTGGACGCCAAGCGTGGTTTTGGCAATGGGCGCTGCCTGCCCTCCGGCCCCTTGCGCGAACCCGTGCCAGTGGGCCTTGCCCGCGCAGATCTGGTGCTATCGATCGGGAACGCGGCGGCGCAGGCGGAGTTCGTCCGGATCTGGAGCGGCGCCCTGCTGGGTAAACCGCATGTCACCGCAGCGCTGGAGCCTTTGCAGACCGGCATGCCCTGGCAGGATACGCCAGTTTTGGCCTTTGCCGGCATTGGCTATCCGCAGAAATTCTTTGATACGCTGCGTCGGCTCGGCGCCAATATCATCCATGCCGAAGCCCTAGAAGATCACCAACGGCTATCCACCACCTTGCTGACCCGGCTCGAAACCGAAGCACGGCTGCGCGGTGCACAATTGGTCACCACCGAAAAAGATGCGGTGCGCCTGCCCCAGAGTTTTCGCCATAAGGTAGTCACCCTGCCCGTGCGCCTGCAGATCGAAGGCGAAGATGCGCTGAGCGCACGCCTGCGTGCCATTGCACCCCCACCGCCATAAATTCTGTTGTGCGCTACACAGCATAACGACACAAAAAAGCCCGAGGTTTCCCCCGGGCCTTTTTCATCCTTGAATGCGTTTTGACAGCCGACAGACCGGCTTAGCTGTCCAGCTCGGCGTCGATCAGTGCTTTGAACTCTGCGTAGGACTGATTTTCGATCTTGGTGCCGTTCAAAATAAAGGAAGGCGTCGATTCGATCCCGTGCTCTTCGGCGTTTTCCTGATACCAGCTGACCAGAGTTTGCGCCTTGGTGCCGTCTTGCAGACAGGCCTCGAGCGTGTCGTTCTCCAGTCCAGCGAGACGGCCAATTTTGCGCAACTCATCGGTGATCTCGGAGGCACCACCGGCACGGGCCCATTCGGATTGCCCCTTGAAGATCAAATCATTGATTCCAAAAAATTTCTCCGGGCCTGCACAACGTGCAATCATCGAAGCCCAAAGGCCGTAGCGGTCAAAATAGACCTCACGGTAGATGAATTTCACCTTGCCGGTATCGATGTAGTCTTCTTTCAACTGCTTGAAGACACCGTTATGGAACGTGGCGCAATGCGGGCAGGTATAGGATGCGTATTCGATCATTGTGACCGGCGCATCCTCGGCGCCCATGACCATTTCGGTGATGGTCGAGGTGTCCACTTCGGCCTCTTGGGCGAAGGCAGCACCGATCAGCGGATTTTCGGGCAGACGGCTTTGGCTGTTATAGCCAGTGACGGCATAGGCCCCGGCAGCAAGCGCCACCGCAGCAAAAACACCAGACATGAGACGGGTCATTCATACCCCTTTCGTTGAGTTTTTTGTTTTGTCAGCACATTGCGCCCCAACCGCTCAAGCGCGGCGCGCAGATCTTCGTTTTCAACCCCTTCGGCGGCCTGCGCCGCCTCGGCCTGATCTTTGGGATCAGCCTGCAGTGGCTTTTGCACCTTGGGGGCGTATTTGAATTCTACCTGGCCGTCGGAAAATCCCGTCGGAGCAGTCTGGGTGATCCAAACTTTGGAAATGGCATTATAGCCATAGACCGCATTCACCTTGGCGCGCAGCTGTTCCTTTTGCATCTCCAGCATCGGGGCATGAGCGCCGGTCGTCAGCACCGTCAACGTGGCCCCAAAGGCGCTGCGCCCATAGCCGACCTTTACCGGCCGCGCGATAGCAGCAATATCAGTACCGGCGATTTCCTCCCAATGGGTCAGCAGACGCGACACCGCAAAGCCACGGCTTTCACCGGCCTTGCGAATTTGCTCATTGAGCAGACGGGAGGTTCGTGCGAACCCGCGTGTGGTGCTGCGTCTGAATGCCATGACTGTGGTTTTGCGTGACTACCCGCCCTATTGTAAAGAGCCGGAATACCTTGGCCAGCAAAACCACCACGTCAGAGGGGTAAAGAATGCGTGACCTGAACAGCGACGACGCGGATTTGAACCAGCAGCTTTTGGCCTGGTATGATCACAATGCCCGCGCCATGCCCTGGCGGGTTTCCCCCGCAGATCGCGCCGCAGGCGTGGTGCCCGATCCTTATCGGATCTGGCTGAGCGAAGTGATGCTGCAACAGACCACCGTTGCCGCCGTGACCGACTATTTCCAGCGTTTCACCCGCCGCTGGCCCACTGTGGCAGACCTTGCCGCCGCCGAAGATGCCGATGTGATGGGGGAATGGGCCGGGCTTGGCTATTACGCCCGCGCCCGTAACCTGCTGAAATGCGCCCGCGTGGTGGCCAACGATCTCGAGGGCGTGTTTCCTGGCAGCTACGAGGCGCTGCTCAAACTTCCCGGTATCGGCCCCTATACCGCGGCCGCCGTGGCCTCGATCGCCTTTGATCAGGTCGAGACCGTGCTGGATGGCAATGTCGAACGGGTGATGGCAAGGCTACATGACGTTCACGCACCGCTTCCTGGTGTCAAATCGGAACTCAAAGCCCATGCCGCCGCCCTGACCCCGACGCAGCGCCCGGGCGACTATGCCCAGGCGGTGATGGATCTGGGAGCCACGCTTTGCACCCCCAAGAACCCAGCCTGTGGCATCTGCCCCTGGCGCGCGCCCTGTCTGGCCCGTGTTGCGGGCACCGCCACGGAGCTGCCAAAGAAAACCCCGAAGCAGCCAAAACCAACCCGGCTGGGCATTGTCTATCTTGCCCGCAGCGCCAGTGGCGACTGGCTGCTGGAGCGCCGCCCCGACAAAGGGCTATTGGGTGGCATGCTCGGCTGGCCCGGATCCGACTGGAACGAAGCCCCAAGCCCCAAAGCCCCGTTTGAAGCCGACTGGCAGGACTTGGGCGCTGAGGTGCGCCACACCTTTACCCATTTCCACCTGATTCTGCGTGTCATGCTGGCAGAGCTACCCCCTGAATTCACTGCACAGGAGGGCCAGGAAATTCTGCCACGGCATGACTTTCGCCCAACGGATCTGCCCACCGTCATGCGCAAGGCCTTTGATCTGTGGAAGGGGCAGACGGATCTGCTCACTGCGTCACAGCAATAGCTGTTTGCGGCACTTGGGTTTCGCATTCAACGGGCCTATCCTAACTTGGGAATCCTATCGAGGCCCACCTCTGCTGCCTCACCTTTTGGAGGTGCATTATGATTGCTTCTGAAACTCTGTCGCGCTGGCAATCTGCGCTGCCGTTCTGGATGTCCTTTCTGCTGCTGCCACTGGTGTGGATCGCGGCCATTTGGGGCGGCTGGACGATTCTGCTGCCGCCTTCGGTGACCTGGTATCTCTTTGCCGTTCTTGATGGTGTCTTTGGTCTGAATCTGGAAAACGCGGACACGCAAACACCTGACGAAGATCTGTTCTGGTATCGCTGGCTGACCTCTGCCTGGGTGCCCTTGCAATTTCTGACCCTGTTTGGCCTGCTCGCCTATGTCAGCCCCGCAGAGCATTTGAACGGCTGGGAGAAATTCGGGGTCTTCTTTGGGGTTGGTGTTGTCACCGGAACTGTCGGCATCAATTACAGCCACGAGCTGATGCATCAAAAGAGCCGACTGGAGCGATGGCTCGCGGATATTCTGCTGGCCATGGTGCTTTATTCACATTTCCGGTCCGAGCATCTGCTGGTGCATCACCGCTATGTCGGCACCCCCCGTGATCCGGTCACGGCCCGCTACAACGAAGGCTTTCACCGGTTCTATCCCCGCGTGTTACGGCAGTGCTGGCACTCTGCCTTTCGCGCCGAACAGGAAAAACTGGCCAAAAGGAACCTGATCTGGACGGATAGGACGAACCCCTTCTTTCGCTACTGGATCCTACAAGCCACCATGCTGTTGCTCGCGCTGCTGCTGGGTGGGTTTTCCGGGGTCCTGCTGTTTTTGGTGCAGGCCGGGGTCGCTATCTGGCAGCTGGAGCTGGTGAACTATGTCGAACACTACGGGCTGACACGCAAACATCTGGGTGGGGGCAAATACGAACATGTGCGACCCCATCATTCCTGGAATGCATCGCACAAGGCATCAAACTGGTTGCTCATCAACCTGCAGCGTCACTCGGACCACCACTATCGCCCCGACCGGCGTTTTCCCTTGCTGCAGACTTATACTGCAACGGAAGCGCCGCAACTGCCCTATGGCTATCCGGTGATGACGGTGGCTGCGATGTTTCCACCGTTGTGGCGCCGGATCATGAATCCGAAGGTTCGGCGATGGCGGCAGATGTACTATCCGGAAATCTCCGATTGGAGCGCCTACAACAAGGCGCGAAACCCGCCAACTGGATAACCCTGCACACCCCAGTCAAAGACTGCGGCAAAAGGCACAACAGAGGGAAAGGCAAAAGTGAAAAGAACCCTGGATGCCCCCTCAAGAACAGAGCCAGGGTTCTTTTCGGGCCAGCCCTAAGGCGACCCAATGATGGGCTGTACGTGGTAATGTCTTGGACGGACCCTACCCCGTCTCAGCACACCATATTACGTCAGCTGACCAGAAACACGGCCTGTCATGATTTTAAAACGCCTTACCATGGCGTCGCCCCTATACGCCTGATCTTGGCCACCCGGGATGCCGAAATGGCCCGTCAGGTGGTCATGATCATCTCCCACCGGCTGGTTGGTTTGCGCCAAGATAGCCGTGCTTCGGGGGATAACCCGGCATCCCGAAAGGACGCAAGGTGATCTCAAAATGAGACCCTCTTTAGGTTGCATATCGAACAAAGCTTGGCAACCCAAGAATTTCAGTGTTTGGCCCAAACTTTCATTGGATCGTCCAGGCCACGCACTGCCTGGTCCGGATGGCACTCAAACCCTTTTGTCAGATCGCCATCTGCCTCTTCCCGCAGGGCTTGCAGGCGCAGATCATCGCTCATGACAATTGCGGCTTGAAGCTCACGCGTCATTTCCTCAAGGCGGGCAGCAACATTCACGGCTGTCCCGATCACGGCATACTCCAACCGGTTGGCCCCGATATCACCCAGCAGGGTTTCGCCATAGTGTATGCCGATGCCGACCTTGATCTCCGCCTCGCCTAGGCGCCGACGGTCCCGGTTCCAGTTGTTCAGTGATTGCTGCATTGCCCGAGCACAGTCCAATGCGTTGCTGGCATCACGCTCACCGGCTGTGGGTGTGCCAAAAGTCGCCATCAACCCGTCGCCAAGATATTTGTCCAGCGTGCCATTGTGGCGAAAGACTTCGCGCTCCATGCGGCCATGGAACTCCCGCAGCAGAGCAATCACCTCATGAGGGTCGCGTCCTGCAGCCATGCGGGTAAAGCCAACGATATCGATAAACAGGATTGCAACATTTTCGATCCGCACCTGTTTCAGAGGCTCATCATTTTGCGACAGCTGCGCCACCACATTTGGCGAAAAGTATCGTGACAGATTGGCACGCTCACGCTCCAGCCCCGCATTGTCCAACAACAACCGGCTGGTCCGGCGCACGGAAACACCAAGCGTGATGGCAACGATGAGAAAGACTATGACCTCCTGCACCCGCAGCTGAACCATAAAGTCATTGGGATCCAGAAACTTGAAAAGATCTGAGCTCGCACCAAAGGCGTCTGCTGCGGCCTCCGTCAGGCCCGGTGTCGGCGTCGTAAACCACCACAAGAGCGCCAGGGCCGTCATCCACATGACCAGTGTCCAGACCCCGATAGCAATCACCGTCCGCCACGAATAGGCCATGGTGGCAACAGAAAGAATGACAAAGAAATAGATAAAGTTTTCAAGCCGGTATTGCATCGCCAGTGGCATGGCATCAACGCTTAGCGGGTTTGGTCCCACCATGCCCACGGTCATCAAAAGAAGGTCGACAAAGATCAGCAGCAGTTCCATCCGCGACCGCCCAACACGCCCGACCCGCTGCATGAACCAGCCGTTCAGGCAAAGCAGCGCCATGATACCGATATGATAGATGACCTCGAACTGTGGATGAACCAAGGCCACGAAAACCGCAAAGATCGACATGGCGATCCAGCGGGCTCTGACCGCCAATTCCAGCCCTTCTCTTTTGTGGTTCTCCAGCGCCGCAATCACGTATTGGGTCTCCGGCGGATTTTCCCGGTCGCGGCTCAGATCGAGCTCTTGAACAAAACCACCGATCTTGGGTTTGGATGCGGGCACAGCAGTTTCGGTCATAAAGCGGTCCTTTTAGCTGACCCGTAGATAGGTCGTCACAGGGCAGCATACATCCCCAAAGCAAACACCTGTACGAAAAAAGCCCCGCCATAGGGCGGGGCAAGGTGCGTCACTTGTGACCAAGCACAAGTGACGGTGGTTTACTCTCATAGGTTTTTGGAAAGGGCAGCTAAGATCAGTTCTGCATTTCAGCCCTGATTTGCTGACGCAGCACATCGATTGGCACGGTTTTTCCATCCCGTTTAAAGCACCAATAGGTCCAGCCATTGCAAGAGGGCGCATTTTCCAAGTGGGCTCCAACCTGATGGATCGAACCTTTGATATTGTCCCCGATCAGGGTTCCATCGGCGCGGACCTTGGCCTTATGGCGCTGGTTCATCGAATAGAGCTCATCTCCGGGGCGCAACATGCCGCGCTCGACCAGCTGGCCAAAGGGCACCCGGGGTTCGGCACGTTTGCTGGCGGAAACCTGCAGGGCTTCGCGGTCGAATTTGCGCACAGATTTTATGCGCTGGGTCGCCACCTTGCGATAGCTTTCTTCCTGCTCGATGCCGATGAATTCACGGCCCAGCATCTTGGCAACTGCGCCAGTTGTGCCAGTGCCAAAGAAGGGATCAAGCACCACATCGCCAGGATTGGTCGAGCCCACGAGGATACGATGCAGCAGCGATTCCGGTTTCTGCGTCGGATGCGCCTTGTCACCGTTTTCGTCTTTCAGACGCTCATGGCCGGTGCAGATCGGCAGCACCCAGTCCGAGCGCATCTGAATGCCCTCGTTTAGCGCCTTCAGGGCTTCGTAGTTGAAGGTATATTTTCCACCTTCGGATTTAGACGCCCAGATCATCGTCTCATGGGCGTTGGTGTAGCGCTTGCCACGGAAATTCGGCATCGGGTTGGATTTGCGCCAGACCACATCATTGAGGATCCAGAACCCTTCGTCCTGCATCGCAGTGCCGACACGGAAGATGTTGTGGTAAGATCCAATTACCCAGATCGAGCCATTTGGCTTTAGGATCCGGCGGGCCTGGTGCAGCCAGCGACTGGTGAAATCATCATAGGCCGCAAAACTGGAAAACTGGTCCCAGTGATCATCAACTGCATCGACCTTGCTGTTGTCAGGGCGGTGCAGCTGGTTCTTCAATTGTAGATTATAGGGCGGATCCGCAAAAATCAGATCAACGGAATTGTCCGGTAACCCCGCCATCACGTCGATACAATCGCCGTCAAGAATCGTGTTTAAAGGGAGCGCCTCAGCGCCCTTCGTCATTGTTTTTGTCATTTGCTCTGCCTCAAAACCACTCGGCGCATTTTTGCGCTCATTTTGGTTATCCACAGGATGAGTCATCCGGGATTCGAGGTCAATTTGTTTTTTAGATCAGAGGCCTGCGGTTCACTCTTGATACAATATCTTGTGTACCGGCTTGAAGGATCGGCGATGATGTGGTGTCACCCCCAATTCGACCAGCGCCTCTCGGTGTTGCTTTGAAGGATATCCGGCGTTCTTCTCCCATCCATAACCTGGAAACTGTTGCGCCAAATCCACCATGAGGCTGTCGCGCACCTCTTTTGCCACGATTGATGCGGCTGCAATCGAGACTGATTTGCCGTCGCCTTTGACCACTGCTTCGGACGGGATTTCGAGGCCGGCTGGGATCAGATTGCCATCGATCAACAGGTAATCCGGGGGCGGATCGAGGGCGGCCACGGCGCGCTCCATCGCCAGATGCGAAGCCTTGAGTATATTAATGGAATCAATCTCTTCGACGCTGGCCTCGGCGACTGACACTTCTGCCGTTGCCCAGATCTGCTGGGCAAGACTGGCGCGCTTCTTTGCCGTGAGTTTTTTTGAATCGTTCAGCCCTTCTGGCAGGCGCGTCATATCGAGTACAACAGCGGCCGCAGTCACGGGGCCAGCCAGCGGGCCACGTCCGACCTCGTCCACTCCGGCAATTTTCAAATGACCCTTGGCTTGGGCGGCGGTCTCTAGGCTGGTATCTGGCTGTTCCATCCCCCTGTCAGAGCCAAAACCGGTGGGATTCGCAAGGGTGCGTAGGGATGGGCACGGACAAGGCAGCGAATTAGAGCAAAAAATGGGGGCCGAAGCCCCCGTGAGTCTGCTCGTATTCTGCTCGCATTGTTGCACCACAGCCACGCTTGATCCCGGCCCGGGTCAACAACAGGCTGGCAACAAACAAGTGCGGTCTTAGCGATGGACCAAGCGGTAGCCATGCTTGTTCAGGCAGCGTGGCTTGTAGCCGGTGCGGTTCTTTTGGCCATTCCAAAAGGTCACTTTACAGGCCTGTGGCAGCTTGTGCTCGAACTGGTAGTTACGCTTCAGACACCCGCGTGCCACCAGATCGCGGTTCCGGCTGTAACGGGGAAAGGTCTTGACGCATTTGGCCGGCAGATCATAGCGCCCGAAACGCGGCGGCAGCGGCTTTGGCGTCGGGTGATGCGGCCGGTGTCCGCCATGTGGACGGTGCGGACGCTGTGGATGGTGCGGTCGTGTCACCGTTTCCCGGCGGTCTCGCGTATTATGATCGTGAAGAACCGCACCAAGAATGCCCAGAACCGCCAACCCGGCGATTACCTTTCCCGCATCATTTCCGGCCTTTGCAGGCACAGCAGATGCCCCGGTCACAGCCATGGCCGCTGCGAGGACAAGAGCAATGAATTTGCGGTGCTGCTTTGGGCGAATATCCTGTGTCATGACGAAACCTTTCCAAGTTTTCGGTGTTATCCAGTTGGCGATGTGCGGTGTTTAAAAGCCGCGTCAAAATCTATGCCCTGATCTTCGCCCCGCCTCCCTCAGACAGGCAATATCATCGCCTTGTTATCGAATATCGTCCTGATCAAACCCCTGTTGTTATTGAATATCGCGCCACTTCGGCGCAGGGTATGTTGATGAAACACATGCTTGCCATACCGCTGATCTGCCTGGGGCTTCTGACGTTTGCCGCGTCGGCCCGGGCCGCCGACTGCTATGCTGATTACAAGGCCAAGCAGAACAATCCTCTGAAACTGCACTACGGTGTCATCCAGCTGCGCGGCGGCTGCTCCAAGCCTGCCGCCAAGGATGAAATACAGGCACGGATTGCACCTGCTGGCTGGACGCTGCTGAATGTCATGTCGGTTTTTGGCCCCGAAGGCTTGCAGCAAAGGAAGGCAAATGCCGGATCCTATTATCTCCGTTTCTGAGGCCCGCACCGCAGGCAGCCGCGTCATTGCCTTGGGCATTGCCCTTATCGCAGCACTGCTGGCCATTGCCGGCACCGTGCTGCTGCTGGCACTGCCGGACGCCAATGCCTTTAACGCCCGGGTCGAGCAGCTTTTTGTCGAAAACGACCTGACATCCCAAGCCGAGATCAAGCTGCTGGAAATTCTCGCCCAGTCAGGCACTGCGTTTGCCGACACATTGGCCAGCTACCGGGTTGTGATCTTTGTGCTGCTGGTCTTTGCCACTGCCATGATGATCGCCGCCCTTGTGGTACTGGCCATGCTGGTGATCCTCAACCGACGCATGGCGCAGATCGAACGGGTTGGTATTCAGGTCACCGAACTCCTGATCAGCCGCGAAGAGCATACGGTTTATCTCAACAACATGGGGTTCAAGCTGACCCCGGCTGCGATGGAAACATTGTCAGCCCTGGCCGAAGCTCGCATGGATGATGACGTGCTGTCTGGCGCCGAAATCGAATCGGTGATCTCTGGCCGACACAGCAGTGATTGCGACGAAGCCGCAGGCGCCACCCGGATCAAACGGCTGCGCGATACCCTGGGCAACCAGATGGTCAGCGAGCTATTGGTGAAAAACATTGCCAAACGCGGCTATGTGCTGGCGATCAGCAAGGATGTCATCCGCATGGTTTGACCCTCGCCTGACAAAGGCATACCACGCGCGGGCAGAAATATCTAAGGCGCAAGATCTGACGTGTCTGAGCGGCTTTGGCTGCACACATCTGTGTGACAATCTCCGATCTGAGGCGAAACGCTCGCCTAAACACATAGACTGTGCACAGATGATCCTTCCAGCCACTGGATATTTCCAGTCGCCGCCCCACATATAGGCCGAACCTGGATCCTTCGGCCGGGTGCTGCAGAAACCTTGTCACTGTCGCACCACGTCATCAGGGGCTCCGGGAGGTCAACGCCCAACAGGTAGCGCCCGCATCTGGGTGACGCGAAGGACACTCTCATGAATGTGCATGTTCCATCAGGACACTCGGGGCCAAATCGGTCCGACCCGCAAAATCGTGGCTATGGCATTCTGGTCGAACCCCTGCGCGGCGAAGTGCAGGTCCGGCGCAATGGTCTGCTGTTGGCCAAAAGCAGTCGTGCGCGGGTGATGTATGAAACCCGCCTGCCACCAACGATCTATTTCCCCAAGTCCGACCTTATGGTTGATCTGTCGAACAAGGTAGGCCTGCAGACCTTTTGCCCCTTCAAGGGGACCGCCTGCTACCATGATCTGAAGCTCAAGGATGAACGTCTGGACAATGCGGTTTGGGTCTATGAGAACACCCTGCCAGAGGCGGCGCAGATTGCCGGACACGTCGGTTTTGTCCCAGATGAAGTGACTGAATTTGACCTTGGTGACAACCGCGTCGCACCGCCGGAATATGGTAATATCTCGGGTCCACTCATCGATTGGCTGTTGCGCCAGGCAGCTTTCATCCCGACCCCGGCAGAATTCACCAAAGCGCTATCGGACAAGCTACTGGAACAGGGGGTGTATCTGTCGCGACTTTCAGTGCTGGCCTGGTCGCTGCATCCGCAGATCGCCGGCAAGAATTTCATCTGGGAACGCGCCACCGGTGAGGTGAATACCTATGCCCCCAGCTATGAAATCTACGAACACCCCGCCTATAACGCCAGCCCACTGCGCCATGTCTCCAAGGGGCTTGGCGGGGTGCGCCACCGCATAGATCAGGACCAGTCCGACGACACCTTCCCGATCCTCAGTGACCTGCGCGCAGCTGGTGCCACCGATTATGTCGCCATGCCGCTGCCCTTTTCCGACGGGCGAATCAATGTGCTCACCGTGGCCTCAGACCATCCGGACGGGTTTTCCACGGCCAACCTCGGTCTGATCTTTGAATGCTCCGCCGTCATTGCCCGCTACTACGAGGTCTTCATGCAGCGCGAAAACGCCCAGTCACTGCTGGAAACCTATGTCGGCAAACGCACCGGCGCGCGGGTTCTGGGGGGCAAGATCCGCCGCGGCGAAGGCGATGAGATCGATGCCGCCATCATGTTCTGCGATCTGCGCGGCTCCACCCTGCTCGAAGAACGTCTGGGACGGCGTGACTATATCAAGCTGCTCAATGGGTTCTTCGAGACCGCATCGACCATCGTGCATGACAATGGCGGCGAGGTGCTGAAATTCATCGGTGACGCGGTGTTGGCGGTGTTTCCAGCTGGCGCGGATGCCGATCTCGCCCGCGCTCAGGCGCTGAAATCCGCCCGCAGCATCGTACCCGCGCTGGAAGCGATTGCGACCGCGCATCAACTGGAGGATCTGCACTGCGCCAGCGGCATTTCCTACGGCACCGTCACCTATGGAAATGTCGGCTCGCGCGAGCGGCTGGATTTCACTGTCATCGGTCAGGCCGCCAATATAGCCGCCCGTCTGGGTGATTATGGCAAGACTCTGGGGCATCAGATCGTGGTCAGCAAAAACAGCCTGCCCGAAGGCAACCGGGATTCGTTATCGCTGGGGGCGCTTAAATTGCACAATGTCACAACCCCGGTCGAAAGTTTCGCCGTGCGCCCTTTTGAAACCGCGCCGCTGCCCAGGGTGCCCGAGATCGCCGATGGCCCGCCTCCTGTGCCTGTCACTATTGTCAAATAACCGCTTTGGCCTGTTGCAGACGCAGGCGCGCCGCCCGGTAGGGCGGCGCCGGGCCCAAGGGCTGTGGCTGTTTTGCAGAGCAAAACTGGTGCTGCGCGCGGGAGCTCCCCCTTGGTGCTTTCAGCGCAGCACGCCATTTGAGCACTCTATGTCAGCGCACAACAAGCTTTCTTTGGCCGTCGTCGCCCATTGAAATCAGCAGCGGATCCTTTTGCTGTCGCGTCTTAAAGGCAGCCTTGTCGCTCAAACCCTGCCAGTTCTGATGCACCAGAGACTGCGCCACGGCACCGCCCAAAGTGGTACCTGGACCCGTGACAATGAACAGATCAGGGGCAAATTCCAGTGCCGCATTCTGCACCGCCCGGGTGAAGTCATAGGGTTCAACCACTTGATGGCCGAGGGTGTAGTCCCACAGCGCAGCCAGATCCGTGGCCCCGGGTCGCCAGATCGCCCCACGCCCATCAATCAGCGCCACCTCTGGCTGCTGCAGCATCGCCGCGTTCAGGCGCGCGCGCCCCGCCGCCGCAACCGGTTCTTGCAGCCGCGTATGAAAGCCCGCGTGATTGGCCAGCCGCATCGGAAAACGGTCCTCGACCACGGGCACGGCAGCCTCAAAGGCCGAAAGCCCCGCCTCATCTCCCGCAAGTACCAGCAAGCCACCCAGATCAATCGACAGCGACAGAACATGGCCTTCGCGGGCATTGATTTCGGCTACCTTTTGCAGCAGATCAGCTTTGCGGTGCGGGTCATTCCGCCAATCGCTCCCGGTAAAGGGATAGACCAGCTGGCCGCCGATCAGATGCTCCTGCATCAGGCTGCCCATCGTGTTGACCAGATCAAACCCATGCTGTGGCGTCAGCGCGCCCGCAGCCGCCAGCGCAATATACCAGCCCATGGAATTGCCGGTCACAGCGACAACCTCGATATCCTCGGCCAGCGACTGGGCGTCGGCCACAGCACTGGCGTAGATCAGCGGCGAGGCTATATCGCCGCGAGAGTATTTCGAAACGGAAAAGCGCGTTGCCCCATCCAGCGCTGTCACTTCTTCCTGTCCCAGCGTCGCCCGGGCTGCATCAAAGCTCGCAAACAGTGCAGCTTTGTCAGCATGGTGACGGTGCAGATAGCCCAGTTCCGGCTTGTTATAGGTGCCCCGGCCGGGGCAAATCAGAACGGCTGTACGCGTCATGCCTTTGCTCCTACCAGATCAAGCGCTGCGGCCAGAATGCTGTCTTTCGAGGGCAGTGTGGCGGCATAGGCCGGGCCCGTTGCGATAAAGCAATCCCCAGCTGCTATGCGTGCTGCAGGAATGTCGCTGCGTTCGGCAAAAAGCGCCATTAGCGCCTCCGACTGGCTGCCAGTGGTGCGACATTCATCGACGATCAATACGTTTTTGCAGCCCCTTGTGGCCTCTATCAGCGCATCAGCGGGCAGTGGTGCCAGCCAGCGCAAATCAACAACCCGAGTCTTGATGCCACGTGCCTCCAGCTCTGCCTGCGCCTGAGTCGAAAGATAGCGCCCATTGCCATAGGTGACGATGGCAAGGTCTGTCCCGTCTCCATGCTGGCCGACCTCTCCCAGCGCGATACTTTGATCGGGCGCTGGATAAAGACGCATCCAGCCGCCATCCTTAGCCACATGCAGATCGCGCATCGGATAAAGCGCGATAGGTTCGACAAAGACCACGACGCGCTGTTCTTCGCGCGCCAGACGTACCGCTTCGCGCATCATCATTGCCGCCTCGGCGCCATCGGAGGGACAGGCAATCACAATCCCTGGGATATCGCGCAGCACTGCCAGCGAGTTGTCATTGTGGAAATGTCCGCCAAATCCCTTTTGATAGCCCAGGCCTGCGATGCGCAGCACCATCGGATTGGTAAATTGCCCGTTGGAGAAAAACGGCAGGGTCGCCGCCTCGCCGCGCAGCTGGTCCTCGGCGTTGTGCAGATAGGCCAGGAACTGGATTTCCGGCATTGGCACAAACCCGTTTTGCCCCATGCCAATGGCCAGCCCCAGAATGGATTGTTCATCCAACAAGGTGTCGATCATTCGATCCGACCCAAACCGCTGGTGCAGTTTCTGCGTCACACCATAGACACCGCCCTTGCGGCCAACGTCTTCGCCCATCATCACGATTTCACCGTGCTGCAGCATCAGGTCCGTCAGCGCCCAGTTAATCAGGCGCGACATCGGCTGTGGGTCTGCCATCGCGCGCATATCGCCGCCAAAGACCTTGGCGCGGGCCTCTTCACTGGGGCCATTGCTGGGTTTGCAAGTCCGTGCGGGCGGGATCAGGCTGGCGACAACATCCGCGCCTGTTTTCAGATGCGGACGCGTCACCACCTCAGCGCGGATCCGTTCCACCCGGGCGCAGGTCTCATCATAGATCTTCAACGCCGCGTCCCGCGACAGCGCACCGGCCTCTTGCAACAAGCGCACAGAATGCAGCAGCGGATCATTGGCTTCATCCGCCTCGACCTCGGCCTTGCTGAGATAGGTGGTGGGCACATCAGCGCCTGCGTGACCATACAGGCGCACCGTGCGCAGATGCAGAAAGGCGGGTTTCTTGCGGCGGCGTACATAGTCGGCGGCCTCCTGGGCCACAGCAAAGGCTTCATAAATATCGAGGCCGTCGGTCTTGAAATACTTGATCCCGGGACGCGCGCGCATCGAGGTCTCGATCCAACCCTTCGGCGTTTTGGTCGAAATCCCGATGCCGTTATCTTCGCAGACAAACAGCAGCGGCAGCGGTGTCGATTGCACCGAGGTCCAGCCCGCCGTGTTGATCGCCCCCTGCGCAGTAGAATGGTTTGCTGAGGCGTCGCCAAAGGAACACATAACAATGCCATCATCGGCCAGAATCTGGTGTTCCGGCGCATGTCGTTTGGCGGCACCTATGGAATAGGCCGCACCAACCGCCTTGGGCAGGTGACTGGCAATGGTGGAGGTCTGCGGCGGGATCATCAGCGACTTTGACCCCAGCACCTTGTGCCGCCCACCAGAGGTCGGATCCTCTGACGAGCAGGCAAAGGACAACAGCATGTCCCAGGCAATGCGCTGCCCCGGCACCTGATCGGCGCGGGCAATCTGAAAGGCCGCATCGCGGTAGTGCAAAAACGCCATATCATCCGGACGCAGGGCGCGAGCAACCGCCGCCATGCCTTCGTGCCCAGACGAGCCAATCGTGTAGAACCCCTGACCTGCCTTTTGCATCGCACGGCTGGTGATATCCAGCGCCCGACTCAACACCTGGGCGCGATAGATCGCAACGGCTGTTTCCGGAGCCAGACCGAGGCGGGGTGCCGCCCCTGTGGGCAGATCACCAGAGCCGATCCGGTCCAGGAGATTTTGATGCACGATCTGGGCGCGGTCCATTGGCTTTCCTCATCACTGTTCTGACCTTCATAATCGAGCCTTATCGGACAGAACACTCATGAGTTCCAATGAGTATGCAGGCGCAATTCATGACATTTCGATATGAATTGCGCCTGCACCAAGGCTCTACAGGGTGGAAAGCCAAGCGCTGACGGCCTGTCCGATCTCATCCGGGGAATCTTCTTGGATGAAATGCGCCCCTGCCACGGTCACCTCTGTCAGATTGGGAAAGCTGCGCACATAATCCCGCACCGGTCCCGCAATCAATGCACCCGGCTCTGCATTAACAAACAGCTTGGGCACCGGGGTTTCGCGCAGCCAAGCGGAATAGGCCGTGACGACCTCTGTCACATCTGCGGGATCTCCTGCGATCGGGATCTGGCGTGGCCAGGTCAGGGTCGGTCGCCGATCTTCGCCTGGTTCTGAGAAGGGCCGACGATATTCGGCCATTTCCTCGGCGCTTAGCTCGCGCAGGATGGATCCGGGCAGGATCGCTTCGACAAATAGGTTCTTTTGCAAAACCATTTCTTCGCCCGCCTCGGAACGCAAGCCCTGGAACATGGCACGCGGCCCTTCCGGGAAGCTTTCCCAAGTTGGCACGGGAGCGACGATCCCCTCCATAAAGGCGATGCCCTTGACCGCGTCCGAATTCATATGCGCCCAATGAAAGCCAAGGCCGGAGCCCCAGTCGTGAATGACGAAGGTCACGTTTTGGGTGACGCCTAGCTGTTCCAACAACGCAAACAAATACTTGCGGTGTTCCACATAGGTGTAGCGATCCGGGCCAGAGTTTTCGAGCTTATCTGAATCCCCCATACCGATTAGATCCGGCGCAATCACCCGCCCCTGTCCGGCCAAATGCGGCATCACGTTGCGCCACAGATAAGACGAAGTCGGATTGCCATGTAAAAACACGATAGGGTCGCCCTCTCCTTCGTCGATATAGGCCATCTGCTTGCCATGGACCGTGGCAAATTTCTTTTTGTCGCGAAAACTCGTAGACATCCTGTATCCTTCTGGGTCTTGAGACTGGCTCTCAATGATGCTAAAAGAACGATCATTCCAAAACAAGGATCAAAATGCCCCGCGCCAAATCCTCGTCTCGTACCGAACTGGTGGATAATGCCCTGAAAACGTTTTGGACTACGGGGTACCATGTTGTTTCCATGGGTGATCTGGTGCGTGAAACCGGTGTCAGCCGGGGAGGGATTTATAGCGATTTCGCGGGCAAAGAAGCTTTATTTCACGCCTGTCTGCACCGCTATCAAGACCGTGTCGTCACCCCGGTTTTTGCCCAGGTCGAGGCCGAGGGCGCCGGGCTGGAGGCCATTCGCGGCTATCTAGACCGCCTGCTCGCCCGGTTTGAGGCCAATCAGGGTTTTGGCATCGGCTGCCTTGTTCTGAACACGCTAGCGCAGATTGCCCCAGAGGATCAGCAAACCCGCGCCCTGCTGGACCAGCATATTACGCGCCTCGCCACAGGCTTTCGCAACGCCCTCACCAACGAAGCGGCGACCGCAGGTGGGTTGGACGAGAACGAATTACAGGCGCTGACAGAATTCACGCTGATCTCAATACATGGGCTTTGGAGCTTTTCCCGCACCACAGCGGATGTCACACTGTTACGCCAATATTGCGAGATCTTTCTCGATCTGTTGCAGACGCGCTTGCACAGCCCACAAGCACAGGCAAGGTAAGCCCATGCGCGCCAGGACCGCTCCCTTCACAGATTCCCCAGCTTTGCCAGTCGGCCCTTTCCGGTTCATTGCGCTGGATGTGGAAACCTCGTGTCGGGACAGTGCCAGCATCTGCCAAATCGGCCTCGCCTGTGTCCGCCCTGACAACCGGATCGTCCACTTTGCCACCTACATCAATCCGGAACAACGCTTTGATGCCTTCAACACCGATTTGCACGGCATCTCGGCCGCAGCCGTCACAGCTGCGCCGACTTTTCCCGAAGCCTGGGAATGGCTGTTTCCCTTTCTGGAATTGCATCACCTGGTGCAACACAGCAGCTTTGACAGCAAGGCTATTGCTGCGGCCTGCCGCGCCTACCGTTTGTCCAACCCGGATCTGAGTTGGAGCGACAGCGTCAAGATCGCCCGTGCTGCCTGGCCCGAATTCAAGGGCAATGGCGGCCATGGGCTGGCACATCTAAAAAAGCGCCTGGGCCTAGTGTTCCAGCACCATGATGCAGGTGAAGATGCCCGTGCAGCGGCAGAGGTCGTGCTACAGGCCGAAACCCGGCTTGATCAAAGCTTTGACCAGATTAGTCAGACGACCCGAAAAGCCCAGTTGCGCCTGCGGTTCTAAACCCGCCGCCCCGATGTCGCGCTTGAGGGGTAGCCAACGTCACGCGCGACGGTTGATGTTCTCGACAGCGCCTTTTGTCAGGGACTGGGCGGATCTCCAAACCTGATCTGCTTCCCGATCTCGGCTTTCAGGTGCGGCCAGCTCTCACACTCAAAGGTGATCGGACGTTGCGCGACAAGAGCTAGGTCACAGATGGAGGGGTACCCGATCAGAAGTCTAAGTTTTCTACGCTCAGCGCGTTCTTCTGAATGAACTCGCGCCGTGGTTCGACCACATCGCCCATCAGTTTCGTGAACAGATCATCCGCCTCGATCATGTCCTCAACCCGGACCTGCAAAAGCGTGCGGGCATCCGGATCCAGTGTGGTCTCCCACAGCTGATCCGGGTTCATCTCGCCCAGGCCTTTGTAGCGCTGCAGGGACAGACCTTTTTCGCCCTCGTCCAGAATTGCCTTCAACAGATCAAGCGGGCCATGAATGGCCTGCGAACGATCCCGACGCAACAGTTGGCCAGATGTGCTGTAGATTTCCTGCAAGCTCTTAGTAAAGCTTCCAGTTTTGCGCGCCTCTCCGGACCGCAACATGGGGCCATCCAGAGTGCGGACCTCTTCGACGCCGCGCAGAATGCGGGCCAGTCGAATGCCATGGTCCTGAGTGATCCGGCCCTGCCAGCCTTTTTCATACTCCAGCGCAATCAGGTCGAGCCGTGCTGCAACCTTATCCGCGACACCCTGTAGATCCGCATCCACCGCACCGGGCACAAAGGCACCGGCAACAGCCGCCTGTTCCAGAATGTGACGTGGGTAATGGGTCGGGAAAGCGTCCAGAACCCGCTTCAGCTGACGCGCCTCATCAACCACACGGGTGAGATCTTTGCCAACAAGTTCTTCACCACTGCCCAGTTTCAGTGTGGCACCTTCGACACCTTGATTGACCAGATAGTCATCCATTTCTGCCTGATCTTTCAGATAGACTTCGGACTTTCCGCGGGCCACTTTGTACAGTGGTGGCTGGGCAATATAGAGATACCCGCCCTCGATCAATTCCGGCATCTGGCGGAAGAAGAAGGTCAAAAGCAGGGTGCGGATATGGGCGCCATCGACATCCGCATCGGTCATGATGACGATCTTGTGGTAGCGCAGCTTTTCGATATTGAACTCTTCGCGGCCAATACCGGTTCCCAGCGCCATCACCATGTTGCCAATTTCCTGGCTCCCCAGCATACGGTCAAACCGCGCCCGCTCAACGTTCAGGATTTTACCTTTCAGTGGCAAAATCGCCTGCGTTTTCCGGTCTCGTCCTGTTTGGGCAGAGCCACCAGCGGAATCACCCTCCACGAGGAAGATTTCGGTGTTGACCGGATCCTTGTCCGAGCAGTCCTTCAGCTTGGAGCTAAGGAAGTTGAGATCCATCGGGTTTTTCCGACGGGTAAGCTCGCGCGCTTTGCGGGCGGCTTCGCGGGCCAGCGCCGCTTCGACGACTTTGCCGACAATCTGCTTGGCCTCATTGGGGTTTTCTTCAAACCATTCCGCGAGTTTTTCATTCACCAGACTTTCCACCACCGGGCGCACCTCGGAAGAGACCAGTTTGTCCTTGGTCTGGCTGGAGAACTTCGGATCCGGAACTTTGACCGACAACACGCAGGTCAGGCCTTCGCGGGCATCATCACCAGTAAAGGAGATCTTCTCTTTTTTGGCGATCCCACTGGTCTGGGCATAATTGTTGATGGTACGGGTAAGCGCGCCACGAAAGCCCGCCACATGGGTACCGCCATCGCGCTGTGGGATGTTATTGGTAAAAGGCAGAACCGACTCATGGTAGCTGTCGTTCCACCACATCGCCACTTCGACGACGATATCGTCTTTTTCGCCGATGATGTAGACTGGGCTTTCCATCACTGGGGTTTTTGAGCGGTCCAGGTATTTCACGAATTCCTTGACGCCGCCCTCGTAGAACAATTCAGTCTGGAGCCGTTCTGCCGGACGCTCATCGATCAGGATGATGCGCACGCCGGAGTTCAGGAAAGCCAATTCCCGCAGGCGCTTTTCCAAGGTCTCAAACGAGTATTCCAGATTCGAGAAAGTATCTGTCGAAGCCATGAACCGGACCTCGGTACCGGTACGGTCGCCACAGTCACCGACAACCTTCAGATGTTCGGCCGTGTCACCCCGCTCAAAGCGCGCGACGTGCTCTTTGCCCTCGCGCCAGATCCGTAGCTCCAGCCAGTCAGACAGGGCGTTCACAACCGAAACACCCACGCCGTGCAGACCGCCGGACACCTTGTAGGAATTGCTGTCGAATTTGCCGCCCGCGTGCAGCTGAGTCATGATGACCTCGGCTGCGGAAACGCCTTCTTCTTCGTGGATGCCAACCGGAATGCCGCGCCCGTTGTCGCTGACCGAAACGCTGGAATCAGCGTGAATTTTCACGGTTACCGCATCAGCATGGCCCGCCAGTGCTTCGTCGATGCCGTTGTCCACCACCTCATAAACCATGTGGTGCAGGCCAGAGCCATCATCGGTGTCACCAATGTACATGCCGGGCCGCTTTCGAACTGCTTCCAACCCTTTGAGAACCTTGATGGAATCGGCACCATATTCGGCTGGGGCTTGCTCGTTCTCGGACATTCGCAACTTCCTGTTTTTACTTTGTGATTTTATACGCAGTTTACCCCCGAATGTCACCCACAGAGCATTCATTTTATCGATTATTCAAAGGGAGTTTGCCAATATCCGCCAGCCAGTTTTATGCGCCTCGAACCGCTTGCTGATTCAGGTAAAGGGTAACAACAGACCGACCCCGATCAAAAGTGCCCCAGACGCAAGATTGAGCCGCCGCATTGCCTGCGCAGAGGAGAGCAGCGCGCGCAGCTGATGCACCAGCCCCGCCATGATCAGATTACCCAGCAGAGGCACAACAAACGACAACGACACGATCGCCAGAACGTCCCAACGCGTGACACCGGACAGATCAAAAAAGCCGGGCAAAAGCCCCATGTAGAACAGGATCGCCTTCGGGTTTCCCAAGATCACAGCCAGCCCTGCAACAAAACCCGCCCAGGTGCCGGGCCGGGTAAGAGCACTGTTTTCCTGAAGGCGGCGGTCAGCACTGCGGATGACCAGAATGCCCATGGTGATAAACATCAAACAGGCCAGCCAGCGCATAAGGATCATCACTTCGCCCAGGCTACTCGCTAGCCAAGACATGCCACCGATTGCCAGCAGCGGCCAGAAAAGATCGCCACAGGCAACCCCCAGCGCCAACGGCCAGGCGGCCTGAAACCCACCCGACATCGACCGTGCCAAAAGTGCAAGCCAGACCGGCCCAGGTGTGAGAAACAGAACAAACAGCGCCCCAGCATAGAGCAGCAGATCCCAGGGCGTCAGCGTCATGTGACTGAAATTTCCGACGCACCGCTGTGGTCTGTCACTTCAAGAATTTGCGCCCGAGCACCAAGTTCGGCAAAAAGTTCAGGACCGGTGCCGGTCATCCAAGCCTGCGCTCCCAAAGCGCAGATCTCATCATAAAGCGCCGCACGGCGTCCCGCGTCCAGATGCGCTGCCACCTCATCCAGCAGCAGGATCGGCGGCGCGCCCTCGCTGGCGGCCAGAGCGCGTGCATTGGCCAGGATCAGCGACACCAAAAGCGCCTTTTGTTCACCGGTTGAGCAATCCCTGGCGGCAATACCCTTGGCAGCATAGCTGCCAATCAGATCACTCCGATGCGGCCCTGTCAGCGACCTGCCTGCGGCCATATCCCGACCACGTCCCGCGTTCAGCGCCGTTGCAAAATCCGCTTCGCTCAGGGGCATGTCGCCATCGGATTGCACCAGCTCCAGACTGGCCGTTGGGAACTGGGTTTTGGAGGTCTCCTGTGCTGTGATCAGCCGCTGCACAGCCTGGGTTCGGGCCTGGTGAATGCGATGCCCGGCAGCAGCCATCTGCGCCTCCAAAACCCGATACCAGGCCGGATCGGTGATCTGCTCTTTCAGCAACCGGTTGCGTTCACGCATGGCTTTTTCATAGGCCAGCGTCGCCTCGGCATGGGTGGGGTCAAAACTCAGCGCGATACGATCAAGAAAACGGCGACGCCCTTCGGCGGCCTCGACCCAAAGGCGGTCCATCACCGGCACCAACCAGACCACCCGGCAAATCTGCCCCAGTGCAATCTGATTGGAGGCCTTGTTGTCGATCCGCACCTGCCGGGCCGCGCCTTCATCTGACCAGGTTTCCACCTCATAGGTCTGATCTGGCGCTTGCAACACGCCTTTCAGCTTCCAGCCCAGACTTTCGGGTCGGCGCGCCATGTCGGCAGCACTGGCACGACGCAACCCCCGCCCCGGTGAAAACAGCGAAACCGCCTCAAGGATATTGGTTTTGCCGGCGCCATTGTCGCCGCAGATGGCCACTGGGCGTCCGTCCAAATGCATTTCCGCCCGCAGATGCGAGCGGAAGTGGGACAATGTCAATTTGGTCAGGGCCAGCACGAAAGACGCGCCTTTCTATTCACGGCAACGCAGCTCTGATGCGTCAAACGCGCATCGGCATGACGACATAGACAGCGCTTTCGTCATTGCCTTCGCGCATCAGGGTCGGATCACCAGAAGAGTTGAACAGGAAAACTGCGTTCTCACGATCGACTTGATTGGCTATCTCCAGCAGATATTTGGCGTTAAAACCAATTTCCAGTCGCTCATCCCCATAGGCAACTGCCAGCTCTTCTTCGGCAGCGCCGCTGTCTGGTGCGTTGACTGACAGCGTCAGGCGGTCTTCGTCCAACTGCAGCTTCACCGCACGGGAGCGTTCAGACGATACGGTCGCCACACGGTCAACTGCGCGGGCAAATTCCGAAGCATCCACTTCAAGCCGACGAGTGTTGCCGACCGGAATAACACGGGTGTAGTCGGGAAAGGTGCCATCGATGACCTTGGAGGTCAAAGTGATATTTGGTGTTGCGAAACGCACCTTGGTTTCAGAGACCGAAACTGCGATATCCATCTCGTCATCATCAAGCAGCTTGCGCATCTCGCCCACGGTTTTACGCGGCACGATGACACCGGGCATGTCTTCGGCACCCATGGGCAGTGGCGCATCAATGCGCGCCAGACGGTGACCATCGGTGGCCACACAACGCAGCACCTTGCCGCCTTCGGCAGCATCAGAGACGTGCATGTAGACGCCGTTCAGGTAATAGCGGGTCTCTTCCGTCGAGATCGCAAATTTCGATTTGTCAAAGAGACGACGCAGCATTGCCGCATTGGCGGTAAAATTTGAGTGGTACTCTGACGAGGCCATTACCGGGAAGTCTTCGCGCGGCAGTGTGGCCAGCGAAAAGTTCGAACGCCCGGCTTCAACCGTCAGACGGCCTGTCGCCGCATCCGCCGTCAGAGTGACCAAAGCACCATCCGGCAATTTGCGCACGATCTCGTGCAGGGTCGTGGCTGCCACGGTCGTGGCCCCGGCCCGTTCGACCTGTGCAGGCGCTTTGTCGACCACTTCGATATCCAGATCGGTGGCGCGGAACTGGGCGGTGTCGCCTTCGGCCTCGATCAGAACATTGGCCAGAATCGGTATGGTATTGCGGCGCTCCACCACCGACTGGGCCTGCGCAACGGCCTTCAGGAGTGTGCCGCGTTCAATGCTGATCTTCATGTCGCTTATCCTCTTCGTCGCGCCTGTTCGCAGCCGCCAGGCCATGGCAAAGCAATGGTGGCAAAGCAATAGTCGGGACAGGCAAAGTAGCGGTTTGCCCCTCTTGCACAAGGCCTTTTATGGAGTTTTCCAAGGGAAATTCAGCAGCGTCAAGGCCCTGCAGGGTCTCGGGGTCGGAAACAGGGGCAATCGTTGCCCGACCGCACGACAAAAGCTCCGTTTAAAATGGAAACGGCCCCGGAATTACCGGAGCCGCTGGCTTATGAGAATGCCGGACTGCAGGGGCTACGATTCCAGCGCGCGGCGCAGCATTTCCACATCTTCGGCGATCTGGCCGTCTGTGGATTTCAACTCTTCGATGCGACGCACACCATGCATGACTGTGGTATGGTCGCGTCCGCCGAAACGGCGGCCGATCTCGGGCAAGCTGCGGCTGGTCAACTGCTTGCACAGATACATCGCCACCTGACGCGGACGCGCATAAGACCGCAACCGCTTAGGACCAATGATATCGGACATGCGGATGTTGTAATACTCCGAGACCTTGCGCTGGATTTCTTCAACGGTGATTTTGCGTTCCGAAGCCCGCAATACATCCGCCAGACAATCCTGTGTCAGATCCATGTCGATCTCACGCCCCACCAGCGACGCAAAAGCGAAAAGCCGGGTCAGAGCGCCCTCGAGCACCCGCACATTGGTCGAAATGCGATGCGCCAGGAATTCAAGAACCCCATCAGCGATCTGCAGGCCAGGATAGGTCAGCTGCTGATGCTGAACCTTGGTCTGCAAAATCCCGAGACGCAGCTCATAGTCGGTAGGGTGCAGATCCACCACCAGACCACATTGCAGGCGGGACTTCACCCGATCTTCGAGATCCTTGATCTCGCCGGGGGCGCGATCAGCAGAGATGATGATCTGTTTGTTCTGATCCACCAGCGCGTTGAATGTGTGGAAGAATTCTTCCTGAGTTGAATCCTTGCCCGCGATGAATTGCACATCATCCACCATCAGCACATCAACCGAGCGGAATAGATGTTTGAAATCCATCATCTTGCGCTCGCGCAGAGCCTGCACAAACCGGTACATGAACTGCTCTGCCGAAAGATACAGCACGTTCAGATCAGGGTTCTGCTCCGTCAGCTCCCAGGCGATGGCATGCATCAGGTGGGTTTTACCCAGACCGACACCGCCATAAAGCACCAGCGGATTGAAGGTCACCGGCCCACCCTCGCCCACGCGACGTGCTGCGGCATGCGCCAATTCGTTCGGTTTACCCACGACAAAGCTGTCAAAGGTAAATCGAGGATCCAGAGGCGCTGCCTGCAGAGTCTCCATAGGCTCGCGTGCAGCGGCCTTGCTCGAAAGACTATTGCCCGCTGAGTTGCCACGCGCAGACGCCGCCTCCCACCGGACCTCGTTCTGGGACTCGTCAGCAGTTGCAGCACTGCTGGCAGCCCCATTGTGGCCCTGCATTTCAGCAAAGGGTTCCGCCGGCTGTTCCGACTGGCGCACAGGGCGCGCAGGCGAATTGGCAGCAACCCGAAAGGCAAGCCGCTGAACCGGCTCACCAGAGAGATTAAATTCATGCAAAATCAGATCCGCGAAGTTCTGACTGACATAGTTGCCCATGAAATTGGTTGGCACGTGAAACACGGCCACGCCATCGTCAACTGAATTGAACTCAAGCGGTTCAATCCAAGTGGTAAAGTTGTTTTGCCCAACAGTCTTCAGAAGGCGTGTTCTGAGCTGTCCCCATTTATCTTCCGTCATGCTGCGCCTCATGCGTCCCCAAAAGCACGGCCCGTTCTTCTTTGGCCTATCGTTTCATCCTACTCCGAAACCGGAGCCGTCATCACCCACAGCACATGCATTTGCGGACAGGCAAAACCTGGCCACATCCCCTGACGGGTTAACGGGTTGTCCAATTAAAAAACCGCCCGAATTAGGGAGGTTTCAACTCGATACAAAAAACCGTTTCTGCACACAAATGGGACAAGGCCGCTGATCGGAATACCAATACAGCAGGGTGCATGAGCGGCAGAAACCAACCTGGTTTCCACTAACATCATGCGCCGTCAATAACCTTGATGCCCGTCAAGGTCACCGCGAGCAGCCTGTCCCCCCAGCGAGTGAATCGCTGTAACAGTGGTAGCAATTTGCACAGGGCAGCGGCAATGAAACTCTGATGTTGACTCCTGCTTTGCCGACAAAGAATCTCTCGCAGCTGCAGCACAGCCTGATCTAAAAGCAGGAAACGCAAAAGGCGCCGCAAAAATGCGACGCCTTCATTTTTTTGAAAATCTGACTTGCGTGAATTCCCGTTTTCAGGAAATCCCCACAGGAGAATCAACCCAGCGACTTGACCCGTGAGGCCAGACGCGAAACTTTCCGCGACGCGGTGTTCTTGTGGTAGACGCCCTTGGTCACGCCACGCATCAGTTCAGGCTGAGCAGCGCGCAGAGCGGCAGTCGCGGCTGCTTTGTCGCCGGACTCGATCGCTTCTTCAACTTTACGCAGGTAGGTGCGGATGCGCGAACGGCGGGCTTTGTTAACTTCAAAGCGCTTTTCGTTCTGACGGGCGCGTTTTTTTGCCTGAGGCGTATTTGCCATGTCTCTGTGACCTTTTATTCGGGTTCAATATGTCGATGTCGGCGCAAGCCAGCCAAACCCGGATCGGATCAACGGAGTGATTCTAGCCAAGCGGGCTGCACGCGCATGTATGGCAGCGGTCTTTATAGCGGCTCCCTGAAATATGCAAGGGAATTACCAAAGGACCGTTTGTGATCCTCACAAAAGTTGCCAAACCTCAGTGAAGACGTCAGGACCACCTATCCAAGGGCCCTGACTTAAGTACGCCCTCGTCGTCTTATTTATCGCGGAACTGTGCTTCGCGCTTTTCCAGAAAGGCAGCCATGCCCTCTTTCTGATCCTCGGTGGCAAACATCGAATGAAAGACCCGGCGCTCAAACAGCAGGCCTTCGTTCAAAGGCAGCTCATAGCTGCGGTTCACCGATTCTTTGACGGCCATAGCAGTCAGCAGGGATTTCTCGGCGATCTTCTGCGCCGCGCCCATGGCTTCTTCGATCAGCTTTTTGGCGGGAACCACGCGGGACACCAGCCCGGCGCGCTCGGCCTCTTCGGCGCCCATGAAACGACCGGTGAGGTTCATGTCCATGGATTTCGACTTACCCACAAAGCGTGTCAAACGCTGAGTGCCACCGATACCGGCAACCACGCCCAGATTGATCTCGGGCTGACCGAACTTGGCGGTCTCGGCTGCTATGACGAAATCACAAAGCATCGCCAGCTCGCAACCGCCGCCCAGCGCATAGCCTGCCACAGCGGCAACGATCGGCTTGCGGATTGCCCCGATACGGTCATTCACCTGGGCAAAAAGATCGGTTGTGTAGACGTCCGTGAAGCTCATCTCGGACATTTCTTTGATGTCGGCGCCAGCCGCAAAGGCCTTTTCCGAACCGGTCAGCACAATGCAGCGCACCTTGTCGCTGCTATCGGCTTCTTCCAGGGCCGTGCACAGTTCATTCACAAGCTCTGCATTGAGCGCGTTCAACGCCTCGGGGCGATGCAGTTTGATAAGGCAAACGTGGTCCTGCACTTCGACGTTGATCGTCTCATAGGCCATGATTTCTTGCTTTCATTGTTCCATTCAGAAACGAGTCATTACCACGAGAAATATCGCATTCAAGCTATCTTTGGCACTTGCCACAATAGAAGGAGGATCGCCCCGACTGGGTGATTCTGGCAATAGAGCCTGCACAGCCCGTGCGCCGACAGGGTTCCCCCTCGCGGCCATAAACGTCAAAGCTGTGCTGAAAATATCCAAGTTCTCCATTAGCTTGGCGGAAATCTTTTAGGGATGATCCACCCGCTGAAATGGCATCGCGGAGCACCTGTCGAATGATCGGAACCAGGGCAGAAACCCGCGCGGCAGAGAGTTGCCCTGCTTTTCGTTTTGGTGAAATTCCCGCCCGAAACAGAGCTTCGCAAACGTAGATATTGCCAAGACCAGCAATGATTCCCTGATCCAGCAGCGCCGATTTCACCGGAGAGTTCTTGCCCTTGAAGGCGGCGATCAGGTGATCTTCGTGAAAATCATTGCCCAAAGGTTCCGGCCCCAGCACCTTGAGCAATTTGTGCTCCGCCAGCCCAGAAGTGTCGATCAGATCCATCGCCCCAAAGCGGCGCGGATCATTGAAGGTGACCCGCGCGCCGTTCTTCATATCAAAGACCACGTGGTCGTGTTTTTCCGCCTGCGGGTGATCATGCACGAATTGTCCAAGGGGGTCGCCCGAAACCGTCATTCGCCCGGACATGCCCAGATGGATCAGCAGGGTCTCGCCCCGGTCCAGCTCTGCCAGGATGTATTTTGACCGCCGCCGCAGTGCTACCACCTGCGCGCCGGTCAACCGCTCGGCCATGCGCTCTGGGAAAGGCCAGCGCAGATCGGGACGATTGACGTTGGCCCTGGCGATCACCGCACCCTCCATCGACGGGCGCAATCCCTGCATCACGGTCTCGACCTCAGGCAATTCAGGCATTACATCGCTCCTAACGGTTTATGACATAAGGGCCACATTGTACCTGCCCTCCAACGTCCTATAAGTGGGGCGATCCTTAGAAAACGGCAAGCCACATGAGCGATAGATCAGACAGCACCACCCATTTTGGCTTTGAAACCGTCCCCGAACACGAAAAGGCGGGTCGGGTACAGGGTGTCTTCAATTCGGTGGCCTCAAAATATGACGTCATGAATGATGTCATGAGCATGGGTATCCACCGGGTCTGGAAAGACGCGATGATGGATTGGCTCGCACCCCGCCCCGGCCAGCGCCTTCTGGATGTGGCAGGCGGCACCGGCGATATTTCCTTCCGCTTTCTGAAACGCGCCGGACATGGCCATTCCACAGTATTGGATCTAACTGCGCCGATGTTGATCGAAGGGCGCAAACGCGCTGAGGCCGAACAGATGGCAGACAGCCTCGACTGGGTCACCGGTGACGCTATGGCCCTGCCCTTCAAGGATAATACCTTTGACGTCTATACCATCTCCTTTGGCATCCGGAACGTCACCCGCCCACAAGAAGCCCTGAACGAGGCCTATCGCGTGCTGAAACCCGGCGGCCGCCTAATGGTACTGGAGTTCTCGCAACTTCCCAATGATGGCATGCAGAAGCTCTATGATCTCTATAGCTTCAACGTGATCCCCCGTATGGGCAAGCTCATTGCCAATGACTACGACAGCTATCAGTATCTGGTGGAATCGATCCGCAACTTCCCCGATCAGGAAACCTTTTTGCAGATGGTCAAAACCGCGGGCTTTGCCAATGCCAAGTACCGCAACCTGTCACTTGGCATCGCAGCACTGCACTCTGGCTGGAAAATCTAGAGAATGCGCGGCCCACATAACATCATCCGTTTGATCCGCACTGGCGCCACGTTTGAGCGCACTGGCGCGATGAACCTGGTTCTGGATGCCTTTGAGGCCCCCAAACCGCTGCGTATCCTCGCTCATACAATGGGCTGGCCCTTCAAATGGCTAGGCTACAAGGGCGACCCCGCCATGCCGCCCGCCACCCGTGCGCTGACGGCGCTGGGGCCTGCCTATATCAAATTCGGCCAGGTACTATCGACCCGCCCCGATGTGGTTGGCGAAGAACTAGCGCAGCAGCTACGCGTGTTGCAGGATCAGCTGCCGCCCTTTTCACGCGCCGAGGCGATGCTTCAGGTCGAAAAAGAACTGGGTCGCCCGCTAAACGTTGTTTTTTCTGAGTTCAGCGAACCCATCGCCGCCGCCTCGATTGCGCAGGTGCATCGCGCTCGTTTGACGGAATCCGGTGACGATGTGGCCGTCAAGGTTCTGCGTCCCGGCATTGAACGCGCCTTTAACAAGGACGTGGACGCGTTCTATTTTGCCGCCCGCATCGTTGATCTCTTTGCCCCCGGTGCGCGCCGCCTGCGCCCCATGGAGGTGATCGAACATTTTGACGGTGTGGTGCAGGGCGAACTCGACCTACGGCTTGAAAGCTCTGCTGCTTCGGAATTTGCCGCCAACACCGTCGATGACGAAGGCTTTCAGCTGCCAAGGATCCGCTGGGAGGCCTCCGCCCGCCGGGTGATGACGCTGGATTGGGCAGATGGCGTGGCACTGGGCGATAATGCGGCACTGGATGCTGCGGGCCATGACCGGCGGGCCTTGGGCGAACAGGTCCTGTCGCTGTTCTTGCGCCATGCGCTGCGCGACGGCTATTTCCACGCCGACATGCACCAGGGCAATCTGAAGGTGGCCGCCAATGGCGATATCATCGCCTATGATTTTGGCATCATGGGGCACATTGATGAATACACCCGCCGGGTCTACGCCGAGATACTGTTTGGTTTTATCAAACGCGATTACAAACGCGTCGCCGAGGTGCATTTCGAAGCTGGCTATGTACCTGCCGACCGGGACGTCGATGAGTTTGCCCGCGCCATTCGCGCCGTCGGAGAACCAATCTTTGGCATGGATGCCAGCCATATCTCCATGGGCAGCCTGCTGAACTATCTCTTTGAGGTGACAGAGCGCTTTGGCATGGAAACCCGGACCGAGCTGATCCTACTGCAACGCACCATGGTGGTTGTCGAAGGTGTCGCCCGCTCTCTGGATCCGCATATCAATATCTGGGAAGTGGCCCACCCGGTGGTCGAGGACTACATCAAGAAAAGCATTGGCCCGCGCGCCATAGCTTCGGATCTGATGAAAACCGCCAAGGTCATGGCACGGTTCGGCCCACGCCTGCCAGCCCTTATGGAACAGGCTCTCGTCGCCCAGTCCCAGGAACCCACGTCTGATCCCGGCGCGCGCGCCTGGACAGGGGCCGCCGCCCTTGGGGCCGCAGCAGGCGCGCTCGTCACGGTGCTTCTTACCTATCTGTTCTAAACCGGATCTGAACATGCAAAAGGGCGCAGCATCCCGCTACGCCCTTTCATCTTGTTGCCAATACCTTGGGGTGAGTGACCCATAGGGTCAGAGGGGCAAAGCCCCTCCTGTCACAAGCTCAGAGACGCTCGATCGCCAGCGCAATACCCTGACCGCCGCCAATGCACATTGTGATCAGTGCTTTTGATCCGCCTGTGCGCTCCAGTTCATACAGCGCCTTCAGGGTGATGATGGCGCCCGTGGCCCCAACGGGATGGCCCAGCGCGATGGCACCGCCATTGGGGTTTACCTTGGCCGGATCCAGCCCCAGTTCCTTGTTCACCGCCAGAGCCTGCGAAGCAAAGGCCTCGTTGCTTTCGATCACATCAAAGTCGCTGGCTTTGAGGCCGGTTTTTGCCAGCAGGTTCTGCACCGCAGGCACCGGGCCGATACCCATGACTTCGGGGCGCACGCCGGCATGAGCATAGCCCAGAACCCGCGCCTTTGGTTTCAGCCCAGCCTTCTCGGCAGCGTCAGCCCGCGCCATGACCAGAGCGGCAGCCCCATCGTTAATGCCAGACGCATTGCCAGCCGTGACACGCCCGTCTTTCTGGAACACCGCCCGCAGACCGCCCAGCGCCTCCATCGAGGTGCCCTTGGGGTGCTCATCCACTTCAAAGGCCACCATGTCGCGTTTTACTTTGACCTCAACCGGGGTGATCTGGCTTTGGAAATAGCCTGCCTCGATCGCCGCGGCCGCACGGGTCTGGCTGGCGAGGGAAAATTCATCCATCTGTTCGCGGGTGATCTCGTGCTCGTCCGCTACGTTTTCCGCCGTCACCCCCATATGGCCAGTGCCGAATGGGCAGTTCAGCGCGCCCAGCATCATATCGAGCGATTTGACATCGCCCATCTTGGCGCCCCAGCGCTGCTGCTGCATGATAAAGGGGCTGCGCGACATGTTCTCGGCGCCACCGGTCAGGGCAAAATCCGCGTCATTCAGCATCAGCGACTGAATGCCCGAGACCAGCGCCTGCGCGCCAGAACCACACAGCCGGTTCACATTCATCGCCGGGGTGCCATGGGGCACACCCGCCTGCATCGCTGCCACGCGGGACAGATACATATCGCGCGGCTCAGTGTTGATCACATGACCAAAGACCACATGACCGATCTGTTCAGGTGCCACGCCAGACCGTTCCATCGCGGCCTTCGAGACCGTGGTGGCCAGATCAATGGGGGCTGTGTTGGCAAGTGCGCCGCCAAAGGTGCCAATTGCAGTGCGGGCGCCGTCCAGAATGACGATATCGGTCATGATCTCTCTCCTCATGGGTCAGTTGCGCGCATTATGCAGTCGCAGCATGGCCCTGTCTGCCCCTGTCTGGCCCCTGGGCCTGTGGACGTCCCGTCATTGACAATTTGTCTCAAGCCGCGCAGGACTTCTGCTATGACGGAAAACCCAGATGATATCCTGACACTCCTCCCCGCCCGCCTGAAAGAGGCCCGCCGCGCCCAAGGACTGTCCCTTGAAGCGGTCGCCAATCTCTCGGGTGTTTCCCGCTCAATGGTGAGCCAGATCGAGCGCGGCGAGAGCTCTCCGACCATTGCGACACTCTGGAACCTCACCCGCGCGCTGCAGGTGGATTTTGCTGGGCTGCTGGAAGCAGGAGACATGCAGGACCGGATCGAAGTGCTGCGCGCCGTGGACGTGCCCAAGATCGAAAACATCGGCGAAGGCTGTCGCATCCGCATCCTGTCGCCACCAGAAGAGGCCGGCGGCCACGAGGTGTATGACATCCGCTTTGACAAGGGGGGTGCGCTGACCAGCCAGCCCCACACCCGGGGTGCCATGGAACAGCTGACGGTGCTGGAAGGCGAGATCGAGGTCACATCCGGCAGTGCAAAAGATGTCCTGCAAGCCGGTGACACCGCCCGCTATGCCGCCGATGTCAGCCACGCGATCACCGCGCCCTCCGGCGTGGCGCGGGTGTTTCTAATTGTTAAAAATGCCTGAATAAATCAACCCAAGGCTGATCATCGCCATTTTCAGTCCGCATTCCTTCTGCACCATCGACGGATTGCAAAATCCACCAAGGTGTATTCATGACCGAAAAAATGGCTATCCTCATCGACGGAGAAAACATCAGCTTCGACACCCTGCCTGAAATTCTGGACCATTCGCGGCGCATTGGCCCCTCCTGCGTGCAGCGTGTCTATGGAAACGCAACCCGGCTGCCTGCCTGGGCGCAGGCTGCTGGCTTCAAGCTTGTGCATTCTGGGACCGGGAAGAACTCCGCCGACATGTGTCTGACCATCGAAGCGCTAGAGCTGTCTTACCAGCACGGTTTTGGAAGTTTCGTACTTGTAAGTTCAGACAGCGATTTCACTCATCTTGCACTCAAACTACGGGAACAAGGCAAATTTGTCCTTGGGTTAGGCGATCATAGGGCACCAGAAATGTTTCGCGAAGCCTGCAGCATGTTCCGGGAGCTCGGCGACAATTCGGCTAGCTCATGTGACGGGGCAACAGCACCTGTCCCCAAAACACTCGATCTCAAGATCCGTGCTGCTGTCCAGAGCCACAGCAAGAACAGCAGCGGTATAGAAATCACGACACTGGGCCAGATCATGTTTAAACAACATGGCTTTAAAATCAGCTCACTGGAGAGCAAGAACTGGCGGGGTTACTTGAGCCAAAACCCACGAAAGTATGAGCTCGACCCCAAAGGTCCCCATGCAAAAGTAAGGTTCCTTTCGACCGGGGTCTGAAAAACGCGCCTTGGTGGGCATCGACATCTAAAATCCATCTTCACGGATTTTTTTCCGAGATAGTGAAATCCCCTATTTGGGAATTACATCCGTTATGATAGATGCGATCCCACGGATAAGGAGTTTCCCGCCATGAGCACTGCATTTCTGAACGACATCTCTGAGACGCTGGCCCAGATTGAGGCCGATGGCCTGTACAAGCGGGAACGAATGATCACCTCCCCTCAAGGGGGCGAGATCACTGTTGGCGACCGCGAGGTCATCAACCTCTGTGCCAATAACTACCTTGGTCTGGCAGATCACCCCGATCTGATCAAAGCGGCGCGCAGCGTCATGGACGACAAGGGCTTTGGCATGGCTTCGGTCCGCTTCATCTGTGGCACCCAGGATATCCACCGCGAGCTGGAGCAACGTCTGGCCAAGTTTCTGGGCAAGGACGACGCCATTCTATTTGCGGCCTGTTTTGACGCCAATGGTGGGCTGTTTGAGCCGCTTTTGGGGCCACAGGATGCGATCATATCCGACAGCCTGAACCATGCGTCGATTATCGACGGGGTCCGCCTGTGCAAGGCGAAGCGCTATCGCTACCTCAACAGCGATATGAACGACCTCGAGGCCTGGTTGAAACAGGCGCGCGAAGATGGCGCCCGCCATATCATGATCGCCACCGACGGGGTGTTCTCGATGGACGGCTATCTGGCGAAACTGCCGGAGATCCGCGCTCTGGCCGATAAATACGACGCCGTGGTGATGGTGGATGACTGCCACGCCACCGGATTTATGGGGCCAAACGGGGCGGGGACGCCGGATCACTTTGGGGTGGATGTTGATATCCTCACCGGAACATTGGGCAAAGCACTGGGGGGGGCCATCGGCGGTTATATCGCCGGGCCGCAGCCAGTGATCGACCTGCTGCGGCAGCGGGCGCGGCCCTATTTGTTCTCCAATTCGCTGCCGCCTTCAATCGTTGCTGCCGGGATCGAGGCCATTCGTCTGGTCGAAGAAGGCGCAGACCTGCGCGCCCAACTGTTTGAGAACACCCGTTTCTGGCGCGCGGGGCTCGAAGCGCTCGGGTTTGATCTGTTGCCCGGTGAACATCCGATCGTGCCCGTGATGCTGGGAGAGGCGCAACTCGCACAAGACATGGCCACACGGCTGTTTGACGAAGGCGTCTATGTCTCGGGCTTTTTCTTTCCCGTGGTGCCACGCGGACAGGCGCGCATCCGCACCCAGATGAATGCCGCCCTGACACGGGCCGAACTGGAGCGCGCCCTGCAGGCCTTTGGCAAGGTTGGGCGTGATCTGGGGGTCATCTCATGACCGCCACCTCCTTTGCCAAACCAAACACCATGACCGCGCTGGAAAAAAGCCACGCCCGCGAAGGCCTTTGGAAAGTGCAGGCTCCGGTACCAGAGATCGGACCAGATGATGTTCTGATCAAAGTGAACAAGACCGGCATCTGCGGTACCGACGTGCATATCTGGAACTGGGATGCCTGGGCCCAGAAAACAGTGCCAGTGCCACTGATCACCGGGCATGAGTTTGCCGGTGAGATTGTCGAGCTGGGCCGGAATGTGACAGACCTTGCAATCGGCCAGCGGTGTTCGGGAGAGGGGCATCTGATTGGCCATCATTCGCGCCAAAGCCGCGCCGGAAAGTTCCATCTGGACCCTGAAACTCGTGGCATTGGCGTCAACGAACAGGGGGCTTTTGCACAGTACCTGCGCCTTCCCGCTTTCAACGTGGTGCCACTGCCGGATGATATTTCCGACGATATCGGTGCAATACTCGATCCGCTTGGCAATGCTGTGCATACCGCACTCAGCTTTGATCTGGTGGGCGAAGACGTATTGATTACCGGCGCCGGTCCCATTGGCATCATGGCGGCGGCAGTGGCCCGGCATGTGGGCGCGCGCCATGTGGCGATCACCGATGTAAACCCTGGACGTCTGGCGTTGGCCGCACAGGTTGCCGATGTGCGCCCCGTCAATGTCACCCAAGAAGATCTGAAAGATGTGATCGCCGAACTCGGCATGACCCAGGGCTTTGATGTCGGGCTCGAGATGTCCGGCAATCAGGCCGCAATGGACCAGATGATCGAGGCGCTTGTGATGGGGGGGCGTATCGCCCTGCTGGGCATTCCCCCCGGAAAATCGCCGGTAGACTGGAGCCGCATCGTGTTCAAGGCGCTCACCATCAAGGGGGTCTACGGGCGTGAAATCTTTGAAACCTGGTACAAGATGATTGCCATGCTGCAAAACGGTCTGAACGTCGCGCCTGTGATCACGCACCGCTTTGACATCGAAAATTTTGCTGAGGGTTTCGCCGCAATGAAATCTGGAAACAGCGGCAAGGTGGTGCTGGACTGGACTTAGCCCAGCACCAAGTACTCTGCTAAACGCCCTGCTGCCAACGAAGAAAGCAAGGCCCACTCGTTACACAGACCAACAGTACGACAGAGGGAAAAACAGCTCTCTGCTACCAAGGCAACTCGTCACCAAACTGCTCGCCTAAAGTGTAGTTTAGGCGAAATTCGTAAAACGAACACATTCAAATATTGGCAATGAGTTGTTTTTATGATCTTTTCACAGTGTGCTAGCTCGAAATGAGCGCCTTGCGACCCTCTGGGTGCAGGGTCCAGCAGCTGCGTTCTTCGAACACTGCCGCAGTTAGCTCTCGTCCAAAACCTGCCCCCGAATCAAGGTTGACGCGATTGCCATGATGTTCCGGCGTCGGAATCTGGGTGTGGCCATGCACCACCAGCCAGGGGTGCTCTGTCTGATCCCGAAGGAACTCCTGTCGGATCCACAGCTTGTCGTTTTGGCTCTGCTCTGCCAGCGACAGCCCTGGGCGAATACCTGCGTGGACAAATAGCAGGCCGGACTCTTCGTAATGATCCACGAGACCGTCCAGAAAAGTGCTGTGATTCTGCGGGACCGCCAACCGGGCCTCTGCGTGCACGTCATGAATGCGGGCGCCCTCAGGGACCGCCACACCATAGGATTCGAGCGTCTCGATCCCCCCGATACGGTCGTGCAGCCAGTGATAGCCTACCAGCAGGCGATCGTCATTGCGTGGGTAGTCTTCGATGAACATTGAAAACATCCGGTCGTGGTTACCGCGCAAGCAGACCCAATTACGCCCCCCAGCCAGCCCCTCTGCAAGCAAATCGATCACCCCGCACGAATTCGGGCCGCGATCGGTATAATCCCCCAAGAAAACCACGCGGGCATCCGGGCCGCCATCCGCCTCAATCAGCTCCAGCGCGGCTTGCAGCTTTTCCAACTGGCCGTGAATGTCGCCAATGGCATAAATCGGTTGGGTCATGAGAAATCTCCTGCGTTCTACCCAAACCTTGTGCCTGATCGCCGTAGGTCTGGGAAGCACCATCACGCCCGCATCATCATGACGCACACGAAGGGATGCAAACAAAAAGGGAGCCGCCAATGGCAACTCCCCTCAGCTTTATTTAGTTCAGCAACCGGATCAGACGACGTCGAATTCCAGTGGCTTGATCTGATTGAACAGATCGGTCTCGGCCAGCTTGGCGCGGGCATCCGCAGGCACTGGCTCATCCACATACAAGAGCGCGATGGCTTCACCACCGGCAGCGGCCCGGCCCAGAGTAAAGTTGGCGATGTTGACGCCGTGCTCACCCATGGTCTGACCCAGCGAACCAATAATGCCCGGAACGTCATTGTTGGTGGTGTAAAGCATATGCGCGCCCACTTCGGCGTCGATATTAATGCCCTTGATCTGGATGAACCGCGGCTTGCCATCCGAGAACACAGTGCCCGCAACCGAACGCTCGCGCTTTTCAGTCACGGCGGTCACCTTGATGTAGCCATCAAATGTGCCGGTCTTGTCCTGATTGGTCGTCGAGATCTGAATGCCGCGTTCCTTGGCGACCACCGGTGCGGACACCATGTTCACATCCGGGTTCACCTTTTTCATGATGCCGGCAACCACGGCGCAGTTCAGCGCGTCCAGGTTCATGTCCGCTGCGACACCATCATAGAGGATGTTGATCGCCTTGATCGGCTCATCCGTCATCTGGCCGACAAAAGCACCCAGGTGCTCGGCCAGTTTGATCCAGGGGCCCATGACCTTGGCTTCTTCGGCAGTGACGCTTGGCATGTTCAACGCGTTTTCAACGGCGCCGGTCAGCAGATAGTTCGACATCTGCTCGGCCACCTGCAGGGCAACGTTTTCCTGTGCTTCAGTGGTGGCAGCGCCCAGGTGAGGCGTACAGACCACGTTGGGCAGGTTGAACAGGGCGTTTTCCTTGGCGGGCTCTTCGCTGAACACGTCAAAGGCCGCACCGGCAACATGGCCAGATTTCAGGGCTTCGGCCAGGGCTACTTCATCCACCAGACCACCACGGGCACAGTTGATGATGCGCACGCCCTTTTTGGTCTTAGCGAGGTTTTCGCGCGACAGGATGTTGCGGGTCTGGTCGGTCAGCGGCACGTGCAGGGTGATGAAATCAGCGCGAGCCAGAAGCTCGTCCAGCTCAACCTTTTCCACGCCCATTTTGGCAGCCCGCTCTTCGCTAAGGAAGGGGTCATAGGCCACAACCTTCATCTTAAGGCCACGGGCACGGTCGCAAACGATGCCACCGATATTGCCGGCACCAATGACACCCAGCGTTTTGTTGGTCAGCTCGGTGCCCATGAATTTGGACTTTTCCCATTTGCCCGCATGGGTCGAAGCCGAGGCCTCAGGAACCTGCCGCGCCACAGCGAACATCATCGCAATTGCGTGTTCAGCGGTGGTGATCATGTTGCCAAAGGGTGTGTTCATCACGATCACACCTTTTTTCGACGCGGCTTCCTTGTCGATGTTGTCAGTGCCGATGCCGGCGCGGGCGATAACTTTGAGATTGGTCGCATTGGCGAGGATCTTGTCTGTCACCTTGGTCGCCGAGCGGATCGCCAGACCATCATACTGGCCGATCACTTCGGCCAGCTTGTCTTTGTCTTTGCCCAGGTCAGGCTGGAAATCGACATCAATGCCGCGATCGCGAAAGATCTGCACGGCGGCTTCGGAGAGTTTGTCGGAGATGAGTACCTTGGGAGCCATGTTTGTGGTCCTTTTAATCGGGGGCCTCTTGGGGCCGAAATCGAAGTAGGGGAGCGCTCGACCCTGGGTGGGTGCGAAGCGCCCTCCCGTGGGGAGGGTCGGGCGCTGCCCGGCCTGTCAGCCGGGCAATTGGATCAGCTCTTAGATCAGGCCTGTGCGGCGATCTCGGCCTCAAAGGCCCAGGCGAGCCAGGGCAGCATTGCTGTGATGTCAGCGGTTTCCACTGTGCCACCACACCAGATCCGCAGACCGGCAGGCGCGTCACGATAGGCGCCGATGTCCAACGCGATGTTCTCGGCTTCCAGTCGTTTGGCCACGGCCTTGGCAAAGGCTGCGCCATCCTGAATGCGCGCATCTGTGAACTTCAGGCAGACCGAAGTGTTGGAGCGCGTCGCGTCATCTTCCGCCAGGTTCGCGATCCACTCGTTAGCCTCGCAGAAATCAAACACGGCCTGCGCATTGGCATCAGCTCGGGCGATCAGACCTTTCAGGCCGCCAACCGAGCGGGCCCAGTCCAGCGCAAACAGATAGTCTTCAACCGCCAGCATCGAAGGCGTGTTGATGGTGGCACCGGTAAAGATACCCTCAATCAGCTTGCCGCCTTTGGTCATGCGGAAGATTTTTGGCAGGGGCCAGGCGGGGGTGTAGCTTTCCAGACGCTCAACCGCACGGGGTGACAACACGATCACACCATGGGCCGCTTCGCCACCCAGAACCTTTTGCCAAGAGAATGTTGTCACATCCAACTTGTCCCAGGGCAGGTCCATCGCAAATGCAGCGCTGGTGGCATCACAAATGGTCAGACCCTCGCGGTCATCGGCGATCCAGTCGGCATTGGGAACACGAACGCCCGCGGTGGTGCCGTTCCAGGTAAAGACCACATCGTTGTTGCAGTCGACCGAGGCCAGATCGACGATCTTACCGTAATCCTCGGTTTTCACTTCGGCGTCGATTTTCAGCTGTTTGACAACATCGGTAACCCAGCCGGCGCCAAAGCTTTCCCAGGCCAGCATCTCGACCTTGCGCTGACCCAGCAGCGACCACAGGGCCATCTCAACCGCGCCAGTGTCGGACGCGGGAACAATGCCAATACGATAGTCAGCGGGGATGCCCAAAATCTCGCGGGTGCCTTCGATGGCATCCTTCAGCTTGGCTTTGCCAACAGCTGCGCGGTGGCTGCGACCCAGGGGGGCGTCGGCCAGTTTGGACAATTCGAATGTAGGGGGTTTGGCACAGGGGCCAGAGGAAAAACGCGGGTTGGCCGGCCGCGTAGCCGGTTGCTGAGTAGCCATAGATGCTATCCTTACAGATATCTGCCCTTCGTTGGGGAAGGGTGTCCCGCCGCTAGAGCTAGGGTGACCAGCCTGGGTATACAAGCTGCAAAATTGCCATCCAGCGCCGCTTTGGGCGAATTTTGCGACACGCACCGTCGCCTAAAGGAAACTTCCTTACCATTGCCTGAAGGACTTCCAGATCCGGCCGAACCATTGCCGCGTCACCGCTCCTGTGGTTTCTGGTCCGCAGCAGGTTTGATTCGGAGCGTATTATGACTGGCAGACTGGCCCTGGTGACCTATTCCTTCGCCCTGATGCTGATGTTGGGCTGGCTTCTGGTGGCCGGACAGTCAATTCTTCTGCCAGTGTTGGTTGGGGTTATCGCCGTCTATATCCTTACCACCGCCGCCGAAGCCCTAGTGCCCGTGCCGGTCGTTGGCCGTCTGCCACGGCACTGGCGTCGGCTGTTGGTGCTTGTGCTCTGCACCTTTGGGTTTCTGATCCTTGGATCCTTTATTACCAGCAGCGCCACAACCCTTTCGGCAGCCTTGCCAACATATGCGGAAAACTTCGACGCCTTGCAAAGCAAGTTTCTGACCGGGATTGGTATCAAAGAAGAACCCAACTGGGGCAACCTTGGCGAACGCTTGCTGGATATGATAGACGCCACGACGCTTATGCCGACAGCGCTGGCCACCATCAGCAATGGGGGGTCGGTGATCCTGGCCGCTGCGCTTTATGCGGTCTTCATTCTGGCCGAGCTCGACAGCCTGCCAGACAAGACACGCCGTGCCTTTCAGGACAACGCACAGGCTGAACACACCCTGGAACTGGCCCGCGAGATCAACGAAAAGATCGGCAGCTATCTCGCCGCCAAAACGCTGGTCAATGTGATCCTGGCGCTGGTCTCCTTTGCCATTCTGAAGATCCTCGGCATTGCTCACCCAGCGTTCTGGGCCATCATCATCGGGCTGCTGAACTACATTCCCTATATCGGCTCAATCATTGCGGTGATCTTTCCCGTCACCATGAGCCTCATTCAGTTCACCTCCTTTCTGCAGGCCGGATTGGCACTGGTATTGCTAATGATCCCGCAACTGGCGGTCGGCTACTATATCGAACCAAAATTCCTTGGCCGCTCCGTCAACCTCAGCCCCTTTACCGTCCTTCTTGCTCTTGCAGTCTGGAGCACGCTTTGGGGCATGACCGGTGCCATCCTGGCGGTTCCGCTGACTGCGATGGTGATGATCATCTTGGCGGAAATTCCCAACACCCGCTGGATCGCGGTGCTTATGTCGGAAAAAGGCGACCTCTAGTCGCAATCCGGGACCAACCTGCCCATCGGGGCTGGCTCCTGCGCCGTCAGAACGCTAAGAGGGCGCAACTCAAGCACCAGATGGACCTGCCCCGATGTATATTGCCACGCTGCTTTGCAACCCTGCCAAACCCTGTGTCGAACCTGCTCTGGTCGAATCCCTGCGCAATGCCTGGGGTGGCAGCGAGGCCCTTTGGTTGGCCCCGGATGTGGCGGCAGAATTTTCGGTGACAGCCATGCCAGAAAACCAGTGGCAGGTCTGGGAGGATCTGCAGGGGCTGGGCGTGGATCTGGTCCTGCAGCCCGCTGCCAACCGGCGCAAAAAGATGCTTCTGGCTGATATGGACAGCACCATGATCCAGCAGGAATGTATCGACGAGCTGGCCGAAGAAGCTGGAGTCGGCGCCCGGGTCAAGGATATTACTGCGCGCGCCATGAATGGTGAGCTGGACTTCAACGGCGCCCTGACCGAACGCGTGAGCCTGTTGAAGGGCCTGCCGGAAACTGTCATCGGCGATGTGTTGGACAACCGTATCACCCTGATGCCTGGTGGCCCTGCACTGCTTTCCACAATGAAGGCAGATGGCGCCTATGCGGCGCTGGTTTCTGGTGGCTTCACCGCCTTTACCGCCCGCGTTGCCGCAACGCTTGGCTTTGACGAAAACCGGGCCAACACGCTTCTGGTGGCAGATGGCAAGCTGACGGGCGAAGCCGCCCGCCCAATTCTGGGCCGCGAGGCCAAGGTCGAAGCACTGGAACAGATCAGCGCCCGTCTCGGCATCTCTGAGGCGGACGTGATTGCCGTGGGTGATGGTGCAAATGATCTTGGCATGCTGCTGCGGGCGGGGGCAGGCGTGGCGCTACATGCAAAACCTGCGGTCGCAGCACAATGCGAGATCCGTATCAATCACGGCGACCTGACTGCGCTGCTCTATATTCAGGGCTATGCCCAGGACGATTTCTCTCAAAACAATTCCAAGGATTAATCCGCATGCTCGAAGTGGGTATCGAGACTCTGCTGCTGTTGATGGCAGCAGGGTTTGCCGCCGGGTTCATCGATGCCCTGGCCGGTGGCGGTGGCTTGATCACCGTGCCGGTTCTATTACTGGCTGGGGCCAATCCGGTCACAGCACTGGCCACTAACAAGATCCAGGGCCTGTTTGGTGCTGCCACTGCGGCCCATGCCTATGCCAAAGGCGGCCATGTCGATCTGCGTGCGCAGGCGGGGTCTGCTTTGATCGCCTTTGCTGCCTCGATTGTTGGTGCGCTGCTGATCACCGTGTTGCCGACCGATTGGATCCGGGTATTCCTCCCGGTGCTGCTGATCGGCATCGCGATCTTTTTTGCCACCAAAAAAGGGTTGGGGGATCTGGATCGGGCACGCAGGCTGTCACCAGCACTGTTTGCCGCCACCATGGTGCCACTTTGCGGCGTCTATGATGGCCTACTGGGGCCGGGAGCGGGCAGCTTTTACATGCTCGCCTTCGTTTCGCTTGCCGGATACGGCGTGCTCAGGGCCACCGCCCATACCAAACTGCTAAACTTTGCCTCCAATGCCGGAGCCCTCTGTGCCTTTGCCCTGGTCGCCACCCCCTGGTGGTTCACTGGGCTCGCGATGGGTGTAGCGCAGATTGCCGGCGCACGTGTTGGGGCAACGCTCGCCCTGAACAAAGGCGCACGCCTGATCAAGCCTCTGCTGGTGCTGACCTCGCTCATTCTGGCGCTAAAGCTGATCTGGGATCTGGTCTAGGCTATTTGGCCAGACCCTTTTTAGCCCCCCCCCACTTCCGAATCGCCGGTCCAGTGCTGGACCTTGTGCGGGGACATCAGCGCAGTGTCGGCTCAGCTCGGGAAGATCAACGCGGGAAGAGAGGTACCTCTGATTGCTTTGACACGTACGTGAAATCCATAACAATTTGCTGCCAATCCAATGCCTTAACTAGATAATTTGCACATTTCCCAATTTAACACTTTCATTAATTAACCCATGAGTTAATTATTAGCCCATGAAACCCCTGTTAAAAACGCTTTCCGCACTCGCTGACGGCACCCGAATGGCCATCGTTGAACAACTGATAGACCACGGCGAACTTGCCGCTGGGGATCTGGTGCCTGGGGCCAGCATCACCGCCCCGGCGATTTCACGTCACCTCAAAGTCCTGCGCGAGGCCGGGCTCATTACTCAGCGGGCCGAGGGCACCAAACGCCTTTATTCTGCCCGCCCCGAGAGCCTGCAACTGATTGCCGACTGGACCCAGTCGCGGCGCGCCTTCTGGGACAGCAGCTTGGATCGGCTTGAGGTCGCGCTACGTGAAGATATGAACCCGGAGGATTTTAAATGAGCGATGTTTTGACTGCTGTGCAATTGGACCGCGTCTTTCCAGTCAGCCCCGAACGTCTGTTCGCCTGGATCACCCAGGCTGACAAGCTGCTGCAATGGTGGGGCCCCGAAGGCATCGATGTCTATGACCATGCGCTCGATCTTACCCGCACCGGCGCCTATTTCGCCAAGATGCGCGGCGCAGAAGGGCAACAATACCATGTGTCTGGTCATGTCACCCATGTGACCCCGCCGCGCTCGGTCGGCTTCACCTGGGCCTGGCACGACGAAAGCGGCGCTCGCGGCCCAGAAAGCCATGTCAACTTTACCATCGAACCCGACGGGACCGGGGCCAGGCTGCGGATCAATCACCAGGATCTGCCGACGCCAGAACTGGCCGAAAGCCACGCTAAAGGCTGGACCTCCACGCTCAACAAACTAGCCAGCAAGATCGACTGAAAACCCAACCACCAGCAAGGAGATCGAGATGCCACAGTTCATTTTTGCCTATCATGGCGGCAAGACCCCCGAGAACGCCGAAGACGGCGCGGCCGTCATGGAAGCCTGGAAATCCTGGCTGGGCTCCATGGGAGACGCGCTAGTAGTGCCAGGCAACCCCGTTGGCCTGTCCAAAACGGTCAGCACAGGCGGCATCACGGATGATGGCGGCGCCAACCCGCTGTCGGGATATTCGGTGGTAGAGGCCAGCGATCAGGCCGCAGCCTGCAAGATGGCCACGGGCTGCCCCATGGTGGTCAGCGGCCATGGCACCGTCGAGGTCGCAGAACTGGTCGCAATGTAGCAGCGCGACGCAATCCAGAACGAAAAAACGCCTGCCTCTGTTCAGAGCGCGGGCGTTTTGATCCTACATTGATCGGAACCGATCAGAACAGCATCTCGGCGCTTGGACGCAGGGATCCGCAATCAATGCCCCGGCGATTGATCAGAGGCGCGTTAAAATACTTACGTGTCTCAGGGTGGTCCGCATCCAAAACGCCCAAGCCCACCAGAATTGCCGCGATGGCACATTCGCTGGCGCGGGTGGCCCCATCGGTGATTTTCAGCGCCACACCCAGCTTTTTCTCTGGGATAATGGCGATAAAGACTGCTTCGGCCCCGGTTTTCACCGCGACCTTGCCGCCCATGGCACGCATCAGATTTGTACAGGCACGGGTTTCGCCCGCCACCAGTTCAGGATGTGTCGCCATCGCTGAGACCAGCTGTGCAGCCGCATCCGATGCCCGATCCGCGCGATCCCCGGCCGAGGCAAACCAGGCCATCGCCCGCGCCAACCCGTGCACTGTGGTGGAAAAATTCGGCGCCGAACAACCATCAATACCGTAGCCCGGGCTATCCATGCCCGTGACCTCCTCAAAAGCCGTAAGGCAGGCCTGCTGCACCGGATGGTCCATCTCGACATATTCCGGCCCGGCACCCAGATGCTGCGCCAGAGTTAGAAACCCTGCGTGTTTACCAGAGCAATTGTTATGCACCTGACAGGGGCTCGCATCGGTCTTGATCAGCTCATTGCGCGCCGGAATATCCGCAGGCTCCTGCGGGCCACAGCGGAAATCATCGTCCGCCAGCCCCAGTTGCCCCAGCCAGTCGTTGACGCGATCCGTGTGGATATGCGCACCGTTATGCGATGCACAGGCCAGTGCCAGCTGTTCGGATGTGAGACCGTATTTGGCCGCCGCACCAGAGGTCAAAAGCGGCAAGGCCTGGATCATTTTGGCAGAGCTGCGCGGATAGATCAGGGCCTCCGGATCACCCCAGCTTCGGATGATCTGACCTGTGTCATCACAGATGACAGCATGCCCCAGATGCAGGCTTTCCAGCAGGGCGCCACGCCAGATCTCAGCCATTGGAACCGGTTTCGTCATAGTTTCAGCCTCTTTTAGTGGCGAAATCCTGCCAAAACGCACTTTCGCCCGTAGCGCTTGATACGTTAGTGTGCTTGTGTAAGGCAAGCGAGAGCATCAGGCACAGACGGCGGTCTAAACGCCGCCCGCTCTCTGGAAATTGAGGTAAAGACAGTCTTGGAGTCGGGACAAATGGCATCGAAACTTGTCCGCATGGTCGCGGGCCTGTGTCTGGCCGCTATGGCCACATCTGCAACCGCGCAACAAACCACAACCGACAACCGCGTCGGTGCCAATGTGGATTGGAGCGTCTTTCAGGGTGAAAGCCCGAAAGAATGTTGGGGCGTTTCTGCACCCAAGGAAAGCGTCAACACGCGGGATGGCCGCGTCGTCGCCGTGCGCCGCAGCGAGATTCAGCTCTTTGTATTTTATCGCCCGGACAATGGCGCCAAAGGTCAGGTGACCTTTACCGGGGGCTATCCCTTTGCACCCGGATCCACCGTCAATATGACCATCGGTGAGGCAGAATTCGAACTCTTCACCGAGGGCGAATGGGCCTGGCCTGCCACGGCTGCTGACGATGCCAAGATCATCACCGCGATGAAGCGTGGATCAAGTGCTGTGCTGACAGCACGCTCAGCACGGGGCACCCAGACCAAAGATGCCTTTTCACTGCTTGGCTTCACTGCCGCCATCGAAGACGCCGAAAAACGCTGCGGCGGTTGATCACCCAACAGTTTGCAGCACCTGAGAGCGATTATTTACCCCGGCCAATCGGTCGGGGTTTTGCTTTTTGCTATGCCTCTTCGCAACATCAGCCGCTACCTCCCACTGCTGCACCCCTTCCTGTGGCCGCCCTTGGCGGAAAACCTGACGAGGAATTCTTTTGATCTTTGTGCAATCTCCTATATAGAGCTGCATCCACCCTCCAAAATTCGAGTCGAGCTGCCATGACCGCCAACGCGCCGATCACCCAAGACGTTCTGACCCTGCCCCGCAAGCTGCCAGAGGGCGGTAAGACAAACCTTGTGGGTATGACCCGCGAGAAGATGCGCCAGGCGCTGATCGATATTGGCACGCCGGAGAAGCAAGCCAAAATGCGGGTCGGCCAGATCTGGCAGTGGATCTACCAATGGGGCAAACGCGACTTTGCTGAGATGACCAACCTCTCCAAAGCGCTGCGCACCCAATTGGAAGAGAGCTTTGAGATCACCATTCCCGAGGTGATCACCCGGCAGATCTCCGAGGATGGCACCCGCAAGTATCTGGTGCGCATCGCCGGCGGTCACGAGGTCGAGGTGGTCTATATCCCCGAAGAAAACCGCGGCACGCTTTGCATTTCCAGTCAGGTCGGCTGCACGTTGACCTGTTCTTTCTGCCACACAGGCACCCAGAAACTGGTACGCAACCTGACGGCGGCTGAAATCATCGGTCAGGTGATGATGGCCCGCGATGATCTCGACGAATGGCCCGTTCCCGGCACACGCAATACGGATGAGGCGCGCCTGCTGTCCAACATCGTGCTGATGGGCATGGGCGAGCCGCTGTATAATTTCGACAATGTCCGCGACGCGATGAAAATCGCAATGGATCCCGAGGGCATCCAGCTGAGCCGTCGCCGCATCACCCTGTCGACATCCGGCGTGGTGCCGGAAATTGCCCGCACCGCCGAGGAGATCGGCTGCCTGCTGGCGGTGTCGTTCCACGCCACCACTGACGAGGTACGTGACAAGCTGGTGCCGATCAACAAGCGTTGGAACATCGAAGCCCTGCTGGAGGCCCTACGTGCCTATCCACGCTTGGCCAATTCTGAACGAATCACCTTTGAATATGTGATGCTGGATCATGTGAACGACAGCAAGGAAGACGCTCATCGTCTGGTCAAGCTGATCGAGGGCATCCCGGCCAAGATCAACCTGATCCCTTTCAATGAATGGCCCGGCGCACCGTACAAACGGTCTTCTGGCAACCGGATCCATGCTTTCTCAGATATCATCCATGATGCTGGCTATGCCTCGCCCATCCGCAAGCCGCGCGGCGAAGACATCATGGCCGCCTGTGGTCAGCTCAAATCCGCAACCGAGCGGGCGCGCAAAAGCCGCAAACAGATCGAAGCCGAGGCTGGCGTTAAATCCTGATTGTCAAACCTCGCCCTGTGAAAACAAAAAACCTCCGCCTCATATGAGTCGGAGGTTTTTTCACTGCACGTACCCAATCTGCCCAACTCGCACCAGGTCTTAGCTGAACAGAATGTCATCCGTCGTCAACGTGCCGGTAAAACCTGTCAGTTCAATCTCGAACCAGCTGTAGTAGTTTACGGTAGTGCCACTATCGGTCGTGGTGATCTGCAAATCGCCAATATTGTTCAGGCCGATTTCTGAAACATCGATATGATCAACACCAGATTTGAAATCGGTAATGGTGTTGCTGTCGTAGTAGTCCTCTGTGGTAAAGACAAAAACGTCCGCGCCGCCACCGCCGGTCATCACGTCGTCTCCGTCACCGCCAGTCAAAACATCACGGCCCCGGTTGCCGATCAGACGGTCGTCACCATCGCCTCCAAACAACTGATCTGCGCCCTTGCCGCCCTTGATCTTGTCGTCACCGCCGCCACCTTTCAGAACATCCTTACCGCCGCCGCCAATAACCTTGTCGTTGCCGTCGCCGCCATCCAGAATGTCCCTACCACGGTCACCAAAGATTCGGTCGTTGCCAGCTTCTCCAAACAGCTGATCAGCACCTCTGCCACCCTTGATCAAATCGTTGCCGCCGCCGCCACTCAGCACGTCCTTGCCGCCGCCGCCAAAGATCCGATCATCGCCGTTCCGCCCCTGAGCCGTGTCTGCGCCACCCCGGCTGAGAATGATTGTGTCGACATCAGCAGCCAAGATTGTATCCGCACTGCTGGTGGCCCTAATGCGCACGGCATTTTCACCGCCACCAGAGATGTTCCAGCCATCAAAAGCATCTGCACTGCCGTAAATATGCTCTAGCGCCTGCAGGTCAAACACACCCAGTTCGGTGCCCAGACCCGGCGAATAGGTCATCACCGTATTGTCGCGGGTATCGACACTATCGGCCAGGACGTGCTCACCTTCATGGGGGTGTTCCAACCCAAGCGCATGACCGATTTCATGCAGGATGGTGTCGTATTGGTATCCACCGACACTGAAATTACCAGCTGCGATCGCCAGGTCACTGGAGGAGGTATAAGTATCAGTTACATAGGGATAATAAGCATATCCCACAGTTGAATTGTACATGTCATAGCCATAGGCATTGATCATTGCTGGGCCTTCGACCTCTACAAAAACCAGACCTGCGGCCTCTTCGAACTCCTCCAGTGCTGTACGAAAGCTTTCGCGCTGCGCCTGATCGAAGGACCAGTAACTTGTCCGACCAGCATCACTGCCCGAGACCATCGGCAGAGTGTCTGGTTCATAGAAAGAATAGGTCACAACCGTTTGCGTGCCGAGATCTGCAATCGCATTCCAACGATAGGCATCTGATTCCAAATAGCCCAGCAAGGCCGTATAATCTGCAACTTCCATGTTTCACCACTCCAATCACCACTCGGTAACTTTCCTAAAGGATTGTGGCTTGATGACGGAAAATCGCCCCCGTTTTGGAAACGGATTGGTTCGAGAGCGCCAACAATTAAAAAGAACAAAGCTCCAGTAGAATCTTTCAATTTATATGTTTATACACAAGGCGTTAGAACAATATTTTCCTTCCATTTCGAGCTCATTAATACCCGAAAAGGCGGTCCAAAGGACTATGGCCAAAAAGTGACCTCTCGATAAATTTGTTAACATTCGCCCCCAGCTGCGGTGAGCAGCCCCCGTCCCAAATCATCGCATCACGTCCCGGCTGCCACATTCTTTCCTCAAAGCAGATATAATCCCGCCACAGGGCGCCAACAGTTTCGATCTCATGGACAATAAAGCGAATCTGAAAGGAAAGACCATGACAACGCAAACCCACGACCTCCCCGAAGCAATCAACCAGGTAGAGCCCAGCGTTCTGGATCTGATCCGCGATGAGCGTGAAAAAGCCCTGAGCCCACGTGAATGGCAGTTCCGCCTGCGTGGCTATGGCTATGCGATCAAAAACGTCGAAGGCGCGCAGATCCTGACCCGCCTGCCTAAGGGCACCGAAATTGGTATCCTACCCCCGGAATTTGTGTGATCTGACGCCCCCTTTATTCAGGGGACGTCGTCATCATCACCTTATGCCTCTTGCGGTCTATCGCTCGCGGCCCGGCAGGGTATCGCGGGCCGGTGCAGGAGACCAGTTATTGATGATTTCTGCCGCTTCTTCAGCGGTCTCGACAAATCTGAACAGATCCAGATCCTGATCTGAAATGGTGCCGGCATCGGCCAGCGCCTCCCAGTTGATGATCTTTTCCCAAAAGGCACGCCCGAACAGGATAAAGGGCACCCGCTGCATGCGGCCCGTCTGGATCAGAGTAAGACTCTCGAACATCTCATCCAACGTGCCAAAGCCACCAGGAAAGACGCAGATCGCCGCCGCGCGCATCAGGAAATGCATCTTGCGGATGGCAAAGTAGTGGAAGTTGAAGCTCAGCTCGGGTGTGACATAGCCATTGGGCGCCTGCTCATGCGGCAACACAATGCTGAGCCCGACAGAATGTCCGCCTGCATCCGCAGCACCGCGATTGCCCGCCTCCATCACGCCCGGCCCGCCGCCGGTGACAATCACATTGTCTCGTCCACCTTTGGCTTTGGATTGTTCCGTCATCACACGGGCAAAACTGCGCGCTTCTTCATAGAAATGGGACAGATCGGCTAGGGTCTGGGTCCGCGCATTGTCCTTGTCGGCCGGGCTCGGAATGCGGGCACCGCCAAACATCACAATGGTGCTGTCGATCCCGTTTTCGTTCAGCATCAGTTCTGCCTTCAGCAGCTCCAGCTGCAGCCGGACCGGGCGGAGTTCGTCACGGATAAGGAACTCATCATCCGCAAAAGCCAGCCGATAAGCCGGAGACGCAGATTGCGGGGTCTGCGGCACATGTTCGGCGCGGCTCTTGTCGGCATGAGCATCCGTAAAGCGGCTGTGGCGATCATCAATCATGGCGTCTCTGACAGTCCTATCTGTATTTCAGGAGGCTCAGCTTAGACCGCTTAGGCCAGAACACACCAGCCCCGCTGACCATGCTTTGAACAGTTTTGAAGCACCTCGAAGGCACTTGTGCCATCCGCGCCAATCGACCATGTTTGGCCGCTACAACCCGCTACAACACCAGGGGCGCGCGACACATGGATTGGACCACTGAAATCAAAGCTGCTACTGCGCGCACATCAGACCATGTGCAACGCACTCCGGTGATGCAAAGTCGGGGTTTTGGCCTCAGCTATCCTATCGAGATGAAGCTGGAACAGCTGCAACACACCGGCAGCTTCAAGGCCCGCGGGGCTTTCAACACCTTGCTGAGCCAGGATGTTCCCACCGCCGGTCTGGTTGCAGCCTCAGGCGGCAATCATGGCGCAGCGGTGGCCTATGCCGCACATTGCCTAGGCCACAAGGCGCGAATCTATGTGCCTGAAATGGCAGGCCCTGCCAAAATCGCCTTGATCCGTGATGCAGGGGCCGATCTTCAGGTAGTGCCCGGTGCCTATGCCAATGCCCTGGAACAGGCCCAGACCTATGAGCGTGAGACCGGCGCGATGCAGGTGCATGCCTATGATGCCCCGGGCACCGTTGCCGGGCAGGGCAGCTGCTTCGCCGAATGGCAAGATCAGGGGCTCGCGGCCGACACAGTGATCATTGCCGTCGGAGGCGGCGGTCTCGTCGCGGGGGCATTGGCCTGGTTCGGCGGCAGTCGCAAGGTCGTCGCGGTAGAGCCGGAAACCTCCTGTGCGCTACATGCCGCCCTGAAAGCAGACGCCCCAGTGGATGTCGAGGTTTCCGGCGTTGCCGCCAATGCGCTGGGTGCACGGCGTATCGGCTCGATATGTTTTGATTTGGCCCGCCAGCAGGATGTGGCATCGGTCACCGTCACAGATGCTGCCATCACCGCCGCCCAGACAGCGCTCTGGCGCGAACGCCGCCTGCTGGTTGAACCCGCCGGCGCTACTGCCCTTGCGGCCCTGATGTCGGGCGCATATCGCCCGGCACCGGGCGAAAAAGTGGCCGTTCTGCTATGCGGCGGCAATATCGCCCCCGACCCGCTGGCCTGACACTTGCGCCAATGGCAGCCGCCCCCTATCGACCTGATATGAGCGTAACCATTGCAGATAGCATCTACCGAGCCCTGAGCGAGCAGATCGTTGCCGGCACCTTGCAGGCCGGTGAAAAGCTGCGCCAGGATCATATTGCCCGCGAATTCGACACCAGCCATGTGCCCGTACGCGAAGCCTTGCTGCGGCTAGAGGCGCATGGGCTGGCGATTTCCGAACCCAGGCGCGGCACTCGCGTCAGCGCGCTGGACCCGGCCGAAATCCGCGAAGTGATCGAAATGCGGGTCTCGCTTGAGGTTCTGGCGCTCACCCATGCTTTTGCCCGGTATGAACCTGCGCATCTGAAAGCAGCCGAAGAGGCTCGGATTGCCTGCGACGAGGCGCAAGATATGGTCCAGTGGGAACAGCTCAACCGCGCGTTTCATCGGGTTATCCTGACGCCTTGCGACATGCCGCGCCTGCTGGCTGCCATTGACGACCTCCACATTGCCTCGGCACGGCATCTGTTTGCCAATTGGCAGCACCAGTGGCGCCCCCGGATCGACCAGGATCACGCCGCAATTGTGCAGGCCATGACCCGCCGCGATGCCGCGGCAGCCTGCGAAATTCTGCGCCGCCACCTGCGCCGGGTTCGCTAGGATCGGCATAACGACATGCAAAACGACGGGTGGGGCGTCATTTTGGCCGCAATCCGGGCATGACCTGCGCGCAGATTGCCGTTAGAAAGCTGCGAATCCTAATTTATCACGCCGGAGTACACCCCATGTCCAACGCACAGCTGGAAACCGCGATCGAAGCCGCCTGGGAGGCCCGTGACAGCATCACCCCCGCCACCAAAGGTGAACAGCGCGATGCCATCGAAGCCACCCTGCAGGCGCTCGATTCTGGCAGCCTGCGCGTTGCAGAAAAAATGAACAGCGGCGATTGGCACGTGAACCAGTGGGCCAAAAAGGCCGTTCTGCTGGGGTTCCGTATCAAGGATATGGAAATGCAGTCCGGTGGCCCGCAAGGCTCCAGCTGGTGGGACAAGGTCGACAGCAAATTCATGGGCTGGGGCGAAGCAGACTGGAAAGAGGCCGGTTTCCGCGCCGTGCCAAACTGCATCGTACGCAAAAGCGCCTATGTCGCCCCTGGCGTTGTGCTGATGCCCTCTTTTGTGAACCTCGGCGCCTATGTCGACGAAGGCACCATGGTTGATACCTGGGCCACCGTCGGTTCCTGTGCGCAGATCGGCAAAAACGTGCACCTTTCAGGCGGCGTTGGCATCGGCGGCGTGCTGGAGCCCATGCAGGCCGGCCCGACCATCATCGAAGACAACTGCTTTATCGGCGCGCGCTCCGAGGTGGTCGAAGGCTGCATCGTACGTGAAGGTTCGGTTCTGGGCATGGGCGTCTATATCGGCAAGTCCACCAAGATCGTCGACCGTGAAACCGGCGAAGTCATGTATGGCGAAGTACCGCCCTATTCGGTTGTTGTTTCGGGCTCCATGCCCTCAAAGAACAACGTCAGCCTGTATTGTGCGGTGATCGTCAAACGCGTTGATGCGCAGACCCGCTCCAAGACCGGCATCAACGAGCTGCTGCGCGACTAAGCGCACCCCGCATTGCTGAAAGCTATCGCGCGCGCTTCTCTGCTTGAGGGGCGCGCGTTTATCATTCAGCCCCGTCGATGTCTGCTAGCAAAGGGTCCAGCGTCAAAAGAACCATTTGTCCCCCATCTGATAGGGTGACCCTGGCCTCCGCTTCGCCGTGAAAACCTTGCCCCGCCTCTAGTTGCTCTGTTCGGCCCTCAGTTTGCAGAATCGCTGAGCCAGAGAGCACGAAAAGCAAAATGCAGCCCTGTGGAACGACATGAGATCCTGCAGTCCAGATCTGCATTTCGGCACTGACAGCGGTTGGATCATAAATCAGATTGAAGGCTGTACTGGCCCCGCCATTCAGCCGAGCAAAGAGCTCCAGCCCGCCGTCAAAGTGAAGCGGCTGCAAAGGTTTGCCTTCCAGCCGTTTCGCACCCGACAGGGTCAGCCCAGCGCCGGAAACGATACAGTGAATGCACGCAAACCCAGGAAACGTGGAAAAAGCCCCATCGCTGGAAATTTCAGCCAGACTGACCCGCCAGAGCATCGCACCCTGTGCGTCTGTCTTCATGGCCAACTCCTGCGTGGAGCCGCCGCCATTTTTCCAGGCCTGCTGCGGGATATCCGCCAAAGAAAACCGCATCCGAAACTCCATATCTGTTTTGTGCAGACATGAATGAATGGGTTTCAGCCGGATCTCAAGGCTGGCGAAGCCCCCGTCAAAAAGGGGCTATCACTGTAAAGGCAACCGGATCGTTTTATCCGCAGTCGGGGATTACAGCGCAGCACCTTGCAAAGTCACCCCAGTAAGCAACGCACGTGCCTCAAAAGGTTTCAACGACCGGCGGACGCTGGCACCATACTGGGATGGATCCCCCCCCATCAACTCGAGCAGTTCTGCACGGGTTTCGGCATCAAAACTATCCAGCGTTTCCGCCCCGGGATGGTAGCTTTCACTTTCCAGGCCATTGCCACGGATGATTTCGTGCTGATCAAACAGCAGATGGAAATAACGCACCTCGGCACCATCTTCGCGGCGGCGAATGCTGTGCCCGTTGACCAGATCCCGGGCCTTGACCAGCACCTCGTTGGCGCCAAACAGCACCTCGGCCCACTCATTGGTCAGCAAGACACGGTGACACGGCGACAGTTCCAGATCGGCATGGGTGCCAAGTGCGTCAGCTGCAAAATGCACCGGCGCCTCTGCTCCTTCGGCCCGGCGCAGGCTGGAGCCGATCCAGCGCAGTGGTTGCGCGCCGTGATCACGGGTCTGCACCATCGCGCCGACCTCTAGGTCCTCAACCGCGACTGGGCCTTCCCCTGTGTCGATCAATGTCCCGGCCACAAAGCAGGGAACTGTGGTGACCTCGACAAAAGCAGTGTCGGTATTTCCGGCATCATCTTCCACGGTATAGGAGAAGGTCGATTCCTCATCGGTGTCGACATCATCCTGACCTGCGATGGTCATGGTGCCATCCGCGTTCAGAGTGATTTCTTCGCCGCTGGCCAATATCACGGTTGATCCCGCAACAACCGGTTGGTTGTTGATATGGGTAATTGTCAGGGTAGTGCCGGCACCGTGGCTGTCATTGGCAAGCACATCAAGGGTGTCGCTAGTACCTTCGGTGACCGTCAATTCGTCATCTTCGGCCACCAGAGCGGTCTGAATGGAATCACCCGCAATCAACAGGTTGGAATCGAGGGAGCTGTCACCGGAATCCGCGATGCCGATCTTGATCGAGTTCACCACCCCTGGATTGACCGGCGCGGTCAGGGTCAGAGTGACGGTAAAACCGTCCATTTCGGTATTATAGGTGTCGTCGCTACGCGCATTGTCTACGTAGAGATTTTCGTTTGATCCGGTGTTGATGTTGTCGATGGAGATATCACCATCACCAACGGTTAGCTCTGCCTTGACGCCATTGACCCAAACCCCAACCGCATCATTGAAGCCCTGATTGACATATTCCAGGTATTCTTCGGAGGAGAAGGTAAACTGCATCGTCAGGGTCGAGCCGTCCGGAATGAACTCGGCCTCAAAAACGGCGGCGTCAAAGGTCTGCCCGCCCGAGATCGCACTGAGATCGACATCTCCACTGGTGCCCAGATTGGTGCTGGTACTGTTCGAGACATTCACATCACCGCTGCTATTGGTGATGCTCTGCGCCTGACCGGTCGACAGGATGACGCCAGTGTCGGATGGGGTCACACCAGGCGCAACCGTATCACCATTGGTATAGATCCCCGAGGCAACCTGCGCCCCGGTATAGCTGGCGCTCTGGATCTGGATGCCATTGCCGAACATGGCCTCAGCCATTTGATCTGCGGTTGCAGAGGTATCAATTGGGAGTTCAGAGGCGGTAGGCATCGGGGTTTCCTCGCAAAGGATCATTCAAAACATTTGGGCGGCCACACCCTATGGTGCCACCGGAAATTGCAAGATCATGTTAACGAATCTCGCTGGCGCGCGCTGAGACTTCAACAGGCCGAGCGTAGTATTGAAAGATAATGACGTCAAAATGATGTCTGCAACTGGGTTAATCCAGCCCAAATCGACCTCAAATTCGATTGACCCCATAGCGGCCACAGCGCTATGGGCACGATATGGAAAAAAAGAAGATATCCCGCCAGCAGGTCTACACCCTTTTGGTCCAGATCGGACGCAAGGATGGCGATGGCCTGCCCGAGGGCGCCACAGGTGCGGCGCTGATGATCTATGCCTCCGGTGTGGATGAGGCCGAAGCGGTGCGCGAGACCGTTGCGATCCTCAAGCAGGCTGACACCGCCCCGCTGGATGTCACCGGCTATGGCACCCTGCAGGAACGCGAAGAAGAAGGTCATGAAATTGGTGACGAAGAGCGTGGTCTGATGCAGCGTGCACTGGAGGAGAACTCCGTGATCGTCGCGCAGATGACCCCGTTCTTTGACGGCGAAGAACCAACTATTCACTAAAGGCCGAGATTCATCTGGCCATTCTTTGATGGCAGAGGGAGCGGGCGCTTTGAGGGATCCGCTCCCGGTTAAGCGCCTTGCGTCACCTCACAGGTCGGCGCGCACGTCAGTGCTCAGTTCAGGCGACCAAACCAGGTGCGGTATATTTCCTCGTAGGTTCCGTCTTCCTGCAGCTCCAGCAGGGTCCGGTTGAGCATTTCAACCCGGGGTGAATCCTCGGGAAAGACAAAGCCGTAGTATTCACGCAAAAAGATCGACCCGATGGTGCGCCCGTATGTCTGACCACCATGTTGCACATAATAGTTCAACACCGGTGCGTCAAAAACAACGGCCCGTATGCTCCCAGCTTCAAATGCGGCAAGCATTTCGTCCAGGTCATGATATCCGTAGTAGTCGATATCCCGGCGCTGCAAAAAACCGGCCGCGGTTGAGCCTTCGATGGTGCCAGTGCGCCTGCCATAGAGATCATTCACCGAACTGACCGATCCGCTGATGGCTTCGACCGTCATTACGGCGGTAATCTTGGCCACGAAAATCGAAACAATAAAGAGCGACGAGAGCACCAGAACCACGCCAAACATCCGACCGATCGGTGTGCGCGGCACCCGTTCCTCAAAGCCGCCATTGACCACCAGATTCAGCGCCCACCAGAAGGAGGGAAACCAGGCCTCTTTCAACGGGCGATCAAAATACGGCTGTGCGCGCCGTTCAAGTGTCCACATGAACATGCCACCGACCAGCAAAAGCAAAAAAGCCAAGCCAATGGCTGCTGCCAAATCCCAGGACATGATGGCGCGCAGCAGCGAGGGTTCACGGATATCATCTGCCTGCACCATGATCTGCAGACCGCTCTCGAAAACCGGTTGGCTGAAATCCATCGCAGCCTCGCGCGATGCGGTGATCGAGATATTGGCAGCCGCCAGATCGGCCTCGCCCAGACGCACCCCATCCAGCATCGCTGCAAAGCTATCGGTGCGGTTGATTTCAAGCGACCAATCCAGACGTCGGGCAATCTCGCCCAGCAGGTCGAGGGAAAAACCGCTCTCCTTGCCGTTTTCAATCATTGAAAATGGTGGGCGTGTCACCGTGTTGACCGTCAGCGTCTCAGCCGCAAGCGCAGCCCCCCAAAAGAGGTAGAGAATCGAGAGTGAGAGCTGAAGAATTCGCACCGGTATGCTCAGGCCCAAATACATGATTTCAGCATCCGTCTTAGGAGGTTCAAGATGCGCACGCAAGTGTGATCACCTCAGGCGACCCGGCGTTCCGCAAGAACTGCGGCGTCAAAAGCACCCAGGGCCGGATAACGCGGTGCGCCATGCTCTGGCAGCAGGCCGCGCTCGGCTGTCGCCAACTGGCTGGCACGCAGCCGTATAGGGTCACGGCGCAGGCTGCCCAGATAGAGGCTTTCCAGGGCCGCACCGGCCACCATAAGCGGCGCATGTTCCGGCAAGACGACCTGCGTGTAGCTGGCACGGCGGTCCACCTCCTTGCCCGGCAGCGCCACCGAAGTCCCCAGCAGGTGGCGGGCCGGGACCAGAACTGCGGGTTTGCCAAACATGTATTCCACCTCGCTGCCGCGCAGAACCAGACGCTGCGAAGCAGCCACTTGGATATCCTGCTGCAAATCAAAGAAAGGCGCGCGTAGCCGCACCGGGCGAAACAGCCCCCGGGCCGGGACCTCTCGATGCAGCACATGCAGGACCGGCAGCAGATTGCCCTCCTCGCTGATCACCAGATCGCCCCGCTGCAAGTCTTTGATGTGACGATAGCCCTGTGGCGTTGCAACGGGTGTGTCAGGATCAAAACCCGGCACCAGACCAACAGGTTCAGCCTGATCGGACAGAGCAAGATAAGACACCGACGGCGACAGAACCCGCAGAGGGCCCGGCGCCAGCAGCATGCGCAGATCCTGATATCTCCAGGGGCGCGCGGTTTGAAATTCGGTGATCTGGACCCGGTCCGTGTCCGCTTGTTCCAGTGTGACTAGCGAACGGCCTGCCCGACAGTCCCAGACATAGGTCAGCCGCAGCTGCCCGGTGCGACCCTGCCCTGTTGCGTTCAGCGTGGCATGGGACAGTGCTTCGGACTGTGCCAGCACCAGATTTATGCCGCCGCCGGGCACCGATTGAAGCCCCAGTTGCAGCGGCCAGTCACCATCCTGGGCAAACAACAGCAAAGGTTCCGGGCGGGCACTATCGGGGATCGACATCTCGACCACCAAAGTCCCGCACAGCAACAGCGCATCGCCGCCACCGGCCTGCATTTGAGCCGCCTCGAGCTCGCGCAGATCCGGTTTTCTGCCCCCATCTTGTCCGGGATCAACAATGGCCAGCCAGCCCATCTGGTCAAGCAGCCTGAACGGCGGCCAGAAGCTGCCCCTCAAAGGCCTTGAGACTGGGGCGCGCCGCCGGGCCATAGCCGAGCCCGGTTTCCGGGTCGAGTTCCGGGAACAAGGCGCAGATCTCCTGCATGACAGGTTGTTCAAACAGATGAGTCGTCTGCGGGCCGGGCAGGAAACTTTCGGTCGCGAGGCCTTCGGAATAGATCACCTGATGGCGATCAAACAGCAGATGCACATAGGTGACATCGCCGCCAGGATGGCGCTGGACCGACGTGTCGTTGACCAGATCCTTAGCCGCCACCAGCACTTCGCCCTCACCGAACAGCAGCTCGGCATAGGCATCGCGCAGCAAAATGCGATGTTGCGGCGACACCATCAGATCGCGGTGACTGCCATAGCTGCCCGCGTGAATCAGAATCGGAGCAAAATCGCCCTGAGCCACCACAGTACGCGCCCCAATCCAGCGCAGCGGCTGTGGCCCGTCATCGCGCGTCAGCACCAGATCTCCGGGCATCAGCGCCTCGACCGGGACTTCGCCAGTGGGGGTTTCAATCAAGGTACCTGCAACGAAACAGGGAATGGAGCTGGCGTTGACAAATCCGGTGTCGGTGTTGGTCCCGTTGGACACCGAATAGGTAAAGTTGAAATCCTCGACATCGCCATCACCATTCAGCGTCAGCGTGCCATCGCCGTTCACCTGAATCTGCTGGCCGGTATTCAGCGTCACCACCGAACCGGCGCTGACGGCAACGCCGTTGACATGGGTGATGGTCATCACCCCGCCCGAGGTGTTCACATCATTGGCCAGCACATCGATGGTCTTGCTGCCATCCGGAGCCACCCGGGCGCTGTCCGTCATCGCAACCAGATCGGTCTGCACCGAATCCCCGGCGATCAGCACGTTACTGTCGTAGCTGCTGTCGCCGACATCCGCGATCCCGATGCGGATATCGTTCACCTCACCGGGATTGACATACATGGTCAGCGTCATGGTGACAGTAAAGCCGTCCATTTCGGTATTGTAGTCGTCCCCAGCGTTGTCGACATAAAGGTTCTCGTTCAACGAGGCGCTGATATTGCCCGGATTGGCGGCACCGCCGACCTCCATCTCGACAAGAGATCCGTTTACCCAGACCGAGACCACATCCTGATAGACCGAATTCTGGTATTCCGGGAACTCCTCCGAAGCGAAGGTGAACTGCATCGTCAGAACGTCGCTATCGGGAATGAAGCTCACATCCAGAAAGGAAGCATCATAGGTCCGGGCACCGGCGGCCTCGTTGAAATCGGAGTTGTTGTTCTGCCCCGAAGTGTTGGTCGTGGTGCCGGTGCTGCGGTTGGGGTCGCCACTGGAATTGGTATAGCGCGTTGCCCGGCCGGTTGACAGAATGACGCCGGTATCTCCGGGTGTCGTCCCAGGCGAGGTATTGTCCCCGTCCGAATAGATCGCGGACGACCGGCTGTCACCATTGTAGCTGGCGCCAACCACCGTGACCCCATCTCCAAAGATTTCCTGCGCCATCTCGGTTGCGGATGCACCGGTATCATAACCCAGCTCTGAACCTGTCGCCATTTGCCTCGCCCCAATCCTCAATTGGCCTCAATTGGAGAGACGGCTCACCCGCAAAGCCACGCCCCCGGAAAACCGAATGCGCCGCCTGGACCTTTGCGGTCCTTTTTATACATGACAAAATCCACGCTTTGGTGGTTCTGCTCGTTGGGTGACCTGCCTCTGGTCTTATTTATTAATAATTTCTTAACATGAGATTTTGCCCAGAGTCATCTGTGAAGTTAGCAGCTGCGCTCTGCGCAGCATTTCCGCCACAAGGCAGCAGGTTGAAACACCCCCCGACAGAAGTTTGCGTCAGCCTGCAAAGGCCGTTAAGTCAGTAGCGATCACACAGCAAAGGTGCTGTCACAGAACCCAAGAGCAGCACGCAAAACCGGAGCTTTTATGTCCCCTATCGATCCCGCCCGCCTGACCGCCGATCTTATCCGCTGCCCGTCAGTCACCCCGGCAGAGGGCGGCGCGCTGCAATTGCTGGACAGCCTGCTGAGCAAGGCGGGGTTCAGCTGCACTCGCGTGGATCGCAACGGCATCTGTAATCTCTTTGCCCGTTGGGGTGACAAGGGCCATGCCCGCAGCTTTGGTTTCAACGGTCATACCGATGTGGTCCCATTAGGGGACGAGGTCGCCTGGACCATGCCGCCCTTTGGCGCCGAAGTGAAAGACGGAATCATGTATGGGCGCGGCGCCACGGATATGAAGTCCGGCGTTGCCGCCTTTGCCGCCGCCGCGATTGATTTCGTCACCGAAACACCACCCGACGGCGCTGTCATTCTGACCATTACAGGCGACGAAGAAGGCGATGCTGTTGATGGCACCACCGCCCTGCTGGACTACATGGATCAAAGCGGCGAAAAAATGGACGTCTGTCTGGTTGGAGAGCCCACCTGCCCCAATACCATGGGCGAGATGATCAAGATCGGGCGGCGCGGATCCATGACTGCCTGGTTTACCGTGACCGGCAAACAGGGGCATTCTGCCTATCCGCATCGCGCCAACAATCCGCTGAACGCCATGGCACGGCTGATGGACCGCCTGGCGAGCCACGAGCTGGATCAGGGCACCGCCCATTTTGATGCCTCCACTTTGGCCGTGGTCACCATCGATACCGGCAATCCGGCAACCAATGTGATTCCGGCCCAGTCACGCGCCACGGTGAACATTCGCTTCAACGACAGCCATACTGGTGCCAGCCTGTCGGGTTGGCTGCAGGCAGAGGTCGACAAGGTGGTCGAGGAGTTCAGCGTTGGCATTGAGATGAAAATCAAAATCTCTGGCGAAAGCTTCATCACCCCACCCGGCGCGCTTTCGGATCTAGTCTCAACCGCAGTAGAGGCTGAAACCGGCCTAAAGCCCGAGCTGTCGACCACCGGCGGCACCTCGGACGCGCGGTTTGTCAAAAACCATTGCCCCGTGGTGGAATTCGGGTTGGTCGGCAAGACCATGCATCAGGTTGATGAAAACGTGCCAGTTGCGCAAATCCACCAGCTTAAATCGATCTATGTCCGCATCCTGAAAGACTATTTCGCATGAACCGAATGATCACTGTCACGCAGGATCATGACGCCTGCTTTGCCCTGCGCCATGAGGTTTTTGTGCTGGAACAGGGCGTGCCACTTGCCGAGGAACGCGATGCGCTGGACGCGCAGGCCACCCATCTTTTGGCAACCGATGCAGAACAGCCAGTTGGTGCGGCACGTATCGTCTTTCTTGATGATACCGCCAAAATTGGCCGCGTCTGCGTGCTGAAACCTGCCCGTGGCACCGGGCTAGGGGCTGATTTGATCGAGGCCGCTGTTTCCATCGCACGCGAAACACCCGGCATCACCAGGGCCAAACTAGGATCACAGCTCCATGCCATTGGCTTTTACGAAAAACTCGGCTTTCAAGCCTTTGGCCCTGTCTACGACGATGCCGGTATCGACCATCGCGACATGGTGCTGAACCTGCAATGAAGCCGGTTCTGATCATCTTGATCAAAGAGCCCCGCCCGGGCCGTGTCAAAACCCGATTGGGGCGCGACATTGGCCAGATCCCAGCCACCTGGTGGTTTCGCCAGCAAAGCAAGCGCCTGATCCATCGCCTGCGCGATCCGCGCTGGCAAATCCTGTTGGCGGTGGCCCCGGATCGGGCACTAACCTCGCGCGTCTGGCCCGCTGATCTGCCACGACTGGCACAGGGCGGCGGCGATCTGGGGCAACGGATGCTACGCATGCTGAAATCGGTCCAGCACCGCCCCGCCTGCCTGATCGGGGCCGATATCCCCGGCATCACCCGCGCCCATATCGCCCGCGCCTTTGCCGCCCTAGGCAATCATGACGCGGTGTTTGGCCCAGCACTGGATGGTGGCTACTGGCTGGTCGGCGCTAAACATCCCAAACGTCTGCCGACTGCGGTATTCGAAGATGTCCGCTGGTCCAGCGAACACGCCCTAGCCGATACCTTGCACGGGTTACCAGATCATCGCGTCGCTTTGACTGACACATTGCAAGACGTGGATACCGGAGCCGATCTGAAAAAGCTCTGACCGGATCTCGGTGTTTTTCGCAATGACCTCTCGTCGCTGCCATGCTAGGCGGGGTATATGACCCGTATTCCCTCAAAGGCAGAGATTCTCGATTGGATCAGCGCCCACCCGACCCAGACCTCGAAACGTGACATTGCCAAAGCTTTTGGCATCAAGGGGGCTGACCGCATCGATCTCAAGCGCATGCTCAAGGAGCTGGAGGCTGAGGGTCATCTGCAGAAACGCAACAAGACCTATCGCGACCCCGACCAACTGCCGCCGGTGACGGTGCTGCTGGTCAAGGCGCCAGATGACAATGGCGATCTTTACGCCCAGCCGCTGGAGTGGCACGGCGAAGGGGTGGAGCCCATCGTTCTGATGGTGACCAGCGCCTCCGGTCCGGCCCTGGGTCAGGGGGATCGCATTCTGGCCCGGCTCAGCAAAGTCGAGGGCGGCGCCCACCATTACGAGGCCCGCCTGATCCGCCGCATCGGGATCAATCCCAAACGCGTCATCGGCATTTTCCGCAAGGGCACCGAAGGCGGTCGCATCGTGCCAATTGAAAAGTCATCATCCAACGAGTGGATCGTCATGGATGACGCCATGCAGGGTGCTCGCGATGGGGAACTGGTCGAAGCCGAACAGGCCGGACCCAAAGGCCGCATGGGTCTGCCCCGCGCCCGTATCATCACTCGTCTGGGCGATCCTTCGGCGCCCAAAGCCGTGTCACTGATCGCCATACACCAGCATGGCATCCCAGATGAATTCCCCGACAAGGTCGTAGCCGAAGCCGATGCCGCCAAACCCATGGGCCTGTCCGGGCGCGAAGACCTGCGCGAGTTGCCTTTGATCACCATTGATCCGGCGGATGCCCGCGACCACGATGATGCCTGCTACGCCGAAGCCGACACAGACCCCAAAAACCCCGGCGGCCATATCGTCTGGGTCGCTATTGCCGATGTCGCCGCCTATGTGAAAACCGGCAGCGCGCTGGACCGTGAGGCCCGCAAACGCGGCAACTCCTCCTATTTTCCGGACCGCGTGGTCCCGATGCTGCCAGATCGCTTGTCGGGTGATCTTTGCTCGCTGCACGAGGGCGTTGCCCGCGCCTGTCTGGCGGTGCGCATGCAGGTTGACGCAACTGGCAACAAGATCAGCCATCGCTTTGTGCGCGGGTTGATGCGCTCGGCTGCCTCGCTCAACTACGTCGAAGTACAGGATGCCATGGAAGGGCGCGTGACAGAGCGTACCGAAAGCTTTGTCGAGCCGGTCATCAAACCGCTTTATGCCGCCTATGAGGCCCTCAAGAAAGCGCGCGCTGTGCGTGAGCCGCTGGATCTGGACCTGCCGGAACGCAAGATTATCCTCAGCGACACTGGCGAAGTCACCTCCGTGGCCTTCCGTGACCGGCTGGATGCGCATCGTCTGATTGAAGAGTTCATGATCCTGGCCAATGTCGCCGCGGCTGAAACCCTGATCAAGAAACGCTCACCGCTGCTGTTTCGTGTGCACGAAGAACCCGCGCCGGAGAAACTCGAATCCCTGCGCGAAACCGCCATGGCAGCTGGCTTTCCGCTGGCCAAAGGCCAAGTCCTGCAGACCCGGCACCTCAATGCGCTGTTGAATGGCGCTGCAGGAACCGATGACGCTGAGCTGATCAATATCTCCACTCTGCGGTCCATGCAGCAGGCCTATTACTCGCCTGAAAACTTTGGTCATTTTGGTCTTGCCCTGCGCAACTATGCACATTTCACCTCGCCCATCCGTCGCTATGCGGACCTGATCGTGCACCGCTCGCTGATCTCGGCCCATGGCTGGGGCGACGACGGCCTATCCGCGCAGGAAATCGAAGGTCTGGACGAAACGGCCACGCATATCTCGGATACAGAACGCCGGTCGATGATCGCAGAACGCGACACCACGGACCGCTATCTGGCGGCCTATCTTTCGGAACGCGTCGGCAATGAATTTTCCGGTCGCATCAGCGGCATCGCCCGGTTCGGGGCCTTTGTGAAGATGGACGAAACCGGCGCAGACGGGCTGGTTCCGGTGCGCACCATTGGACGCGAATTCTTTCACTTCGATGCCGAGGCCGGTACCCTGATGGGGGCTGACACCGGGTTGATGATCTCTATTGGGCAACGGGTCACTGTGCGCCTGACACAGGCGGCCCCAGTGACCGGCGGGCTGGAGCTGGAGCTGCTGACGATAGAGGACGAACAACTCCCCAAGGGCGGTGGTGGACCAGGCCGCGGTGGCAACCGACGCAGCCCAGCTGGGCGCAATGTTAAACGTAAGGCAGGCAAATCCAAGCACAAGGCGGCCAAGGTCAAACGCAAGGTGGAACGCAAACGGCGGACCTAAGATTGGCCCGCCGCATTTTGTAAAAACCGCAAAGATCGTAGTTTTGTGACCGCTGCCTTGCACGGACTGTTCCGACCTAGGGGAGTGGGACAGCCTCGTGAAAAATGCGGTCGACATAGCCGCTCAACACCACGTCCCCGCTGATACGATCCACCGTCGGGGTCTGCACCATTGTTGAGCGCAGCGCCTGCAGCATGGCAGCAACACTGAGATCTGCACTGGTGAGGTGATTCCCCATCAGGAACGGATGCTCTTTAAGCAGGCTCGAAATAGCCAGAAGCTGGGTGTCCAGCCGTTGCATCCGGTCGCTGTCGCTGAACCGTCCCAGCCCCTGAAACTGCAACCCCTGATGGACCGACCGACGGATAGCACCGGTGATGGGCCGACGGATCAGCGCGGGTATCTCACTGAAGTAATTGTCCCGGATAGTAGGCCAGACTTGGTCATTGTCCCATCTGTCGCGCACCACGTAAAAATACAGCGAGTCTTCGGCCATACTGGTCAGTGCCTGGGCCTGGGCTTTTTCACGCGCCGATAGTTCGGGGTCGAAATCCGTTCCCTGTTCTTCCAGATAGCGGCGGATTTCAGAACTGTCGGCAATCAGTCGGTTGGCTGTGCGCAGAACCGGCAATTTGCGGTGCGGCATCTTTCGCGGATCATTCAGATCCTCGCGCTGCCAGGGTACTTTTGCAAAGGACAGCAACAAGGCCGCCTTGACGCAAAAGGGGCTCAGACTGAAAACAGCGCCGTTTCGGGGATAGGTCATAAGAGTCAGCATCGGAGTATCCTGTGTTCTGAAGTCTACACAGACTACAAAAGCCCAATGACAGTTTCTGTCATGAGTGGTAGCTCTTGCTGATCATGTCCAGAACACACAGGCTTTTCCAACTGATGCAGGCCCTGCGACAGGGCACCGGCCCCAAGACAGCTGCCGATCTGGGGGCTGAATTTGACGTGTCTGCCCGCAGCATTCACCGCGACATCGCGACTTTGCGCGAGATGGGGGCCATCATCGATGGTGCGGCTGGCTATGGCTTCACCCTCATTGAAGACAATGCCCTGCCACCAATGGGGTTTGGCGACACCGAATTGGAGGCCTTGGTTCTGGGGCTGCGCGAGGTTGAACAGATTGGCGACCCTCAGCTCGCCGCTGCCGCCGGAGAGGCTTTGCGCAAACTGCAGGGACGGCTGCCGCCACGCCAGTCACACCGCCTGCGGCACGCCGTGTTGAGCGCTCATCGTTTTGAGCGACCACAGATCCTCGCTATCGAAATGCCTCAGCTCAGACAGGCCACTTGGGATGAGGTCGAGGTGCGTTTTGCCTATGTTGACGCCAAAGGTGCGACAACCAACAGACAGGCCAAACCCCTTGGTGTCGTCTACTTTGAACAGTCAAATGTGCTGGTCGCCTGGTGTCTGACACGGGCGGATTTCAGGGTCTTTCGGCTTGATAGAATGACGGAGCTGGAAGTCACTGACACAAGTTTTCGTCCCAACAGAGTGCCGCTCCTACGCGAAGCCCTCGCCCATATTTCCGGGCACTAAACACCCTGACTAAATAGATCGGCAGACACAAAAAGAGGCCTCGGAAATTCCGAGGCCTCTCAATCATTGGGAACTGTTTGTGGTCAGCCTTAGCCTTAGCTCGGGCTCATACCGCGCAGGCGTTCAGAGCGACGACGCAGCATCTCAACGGTTGCCAGCAGCATGATCGAAATCGCAACCAGAAGCGTTGCCACCGCCAGAATGGTCGGGGAGATCTGTTCACGCAAACCAATGAACATCTGCCAGGGCAGCGTCTTCTGGCCAGCCGAACCCACAAACAGCACCACCACAACTTCATCAAACGACGTGATGAAGGCAAACAGGCCGCCAGAGATCACGCCAGGCAGGATCAGAGGCATCTGGATGCGGAAGAAGGTGGTGACAGGATCAGCGCCCATATTGGCCGCCGCGCGGGTCAGTGAGCGATCAAAGCCCACAAGCGTTGCCGTCACGGTGATGATCACAAAAGGAATACCCAGGGCCGCGTGGGCCAGAACCACACCAAAATACGTCCCCTGCAGGCCAATCCGGCTGTAGAAGAAATACATACCGGCCGCCGAGATGATCAGCGGAACGATCATTGGTGAAATCAGGATCGCCATGATCGCCCGACGGAAGGGCACATGTGGCTGACTGAGGCCAATCGCAGCCAAGGTCCCGAAAGTCACAGAGACAATCGTCGCCATCGGGGCAATCTTCAGTGAGTTCCACATCGAGCTCTGCCAGGAGTCGTTGTTGAAGAAGTCTCGATAGTGCTTCAACGAGAAGCCTTCGGGATCTAGCCGCAGCATCTCTGGCGTGAAGGTGAAGAAATCCTGCGCATTAAAGCTCAAAGGGATGATCACTACAATCGGCGCGATCAGGAAGAAGAAGATCAACCCACAGATCACCCGGAAGGAGTAGAACCAAACCCGTTGGCCCGTTGTCGCATATGGAGGAAGTGCACTCATTGTCGGTTACCCCAGCTTCACGTTGTCGATGCCGACAATCTTGTCATAGACCCAGTAGAGCACCAGCACCACTGCGAGAAGGATTGCACCCAGTGCCGCACCCAGACCCCAGTTACCCGATGTCGAGATATGATAGGCGATCAGGTTGGAGATGAATGTCCCCTTGGTACCGCCCACCAGGGCAGGTGTGATGTAGTAGCCAACCGCCAGGATGAAGACGAGGATCGACCCCGCGCCAATACCCGGAACCGACTGCGGGAAGTAGACCCGCCAGAAGGCTGTCCAGTTGGTCGCGCCCAGTGATTTGGCCGCGCGCAGATAGGTCGGCTGGATCGTCTGCATCACCGAATACATCGGCAGGATCATAAAGGGCAGCAGGATATGGGTCATTGCAATGATCGTACCCAGCTCGTTGTTGATCAGGACCAGTCGGTTGTCATCGCCAACGATGCCTATCCAGACCAGTACATCGTTGATCACGCCCTGTTGCTGCAGGAGGATTTTCCACGAAGATGTTCGGACCAGCAGTGACGTCCAGAACGGCAGAAGAACCAGGATCATCAACATATTGGCTGAGCGCGTCGACAGGTTGGCCAGCAGCCAAGCCACCGGATAGCCAAGCATAATACAGCTGAACGTGATGATCAGCGACATACGCATGGTTCGGATCAGCATCGTGTTGTAAATGCGCTCATCCTCGGGGCGCACCGTGACACCCTCTGCACCCAGCTTCATGTCCACGGCATTCAGGAAATAGCCCATGGTACGCTTGCCGGAATAGGTCTTGAGGGTGCGCCAAAGTTCGATATCGGCCCAGCCATCATTCAGTTCGATCAGGCGTTCTTTGTAGGGACCTTCGTTTTCGACATCCCATTTTTTGATCTTACGACCCGATTTACGAAACACCGAAGAAAGGCCGGGGTTTTCGTAGTTCAGGCGTTTAGCTACTTTTGTGTGGACCTTGGCCTCGGCGGCAGCCTTCATGTCGACTGCCAGCGCGGCAAAGACCGCTTCGCCAGGCAGCTCCGATGACGCGGGATCCCAAGTTTCAAGTGCGCTAACCGTTGTAGGCAGCACCTCCTGAACGATACGGTTGTCCACCGACCGGAACAGCATGTCGCCAACTGGCAGGATGAAGGTCACAAGGATAAACAGGAGCAGTGGTGCAATCAGCATCAAGGCCCGGATTTTCTGCATCCGCAGTGCCTTTGCGAGGCTACGCTTCAGAGGCGTGCCATCAGCGGCCAGCACTGGGCCGTTTTGGGTGGTATCACTCATGGTGGGGGTCCCCGTCGGGTCTTTTGTTGGTGGAGAAAGGGCCCAGCATCGCGGGTGGGCCCTTTCCCGTTCTCACAACGAGGTCAGATTACTTGACCAGCCACGCCTGGAATTTCGCATCCAGATCGTCGCGGTTGTCTGCCCACCATTCGTAGTCATAGGTGTGCACGTTACCGGCGTTTGCAGGATCGGTTGGCATGTGAGGCGCCATGTCGATGCCCAGCTCAGCGTGCTTACCAACCAGCGGTGCCGAAGAGGCACGTGCAGGACCATAAGAGATATAGGCAGCCTGATCAGCCAGACGCTGGGTGTCAGTTGCGAACTTCAGGAAGTGCATGACGCGGGCTTTACGGTCCGCAGGCAAGCCGGCAGGAACGATCCTGCCATCCAGGTCAAAGGACTGCATGTCCCAGAGCATGCCAATCGGCTGGTTCTGCTCGGCAATGGCCGAGAACAGACGTCCGTTGAAGGTCGAACCCATCACAACTTCGCCATCGGCGAGCAGCTGAGGTGTTTCTGCGCCAGCAGACCACCAGACAACGCTGTCTTTGATGGTGTCGAGTTTGGCCAGACCACGTGCAACACCTTCGTCGGTGCCCAGAACGTCATAGATGTCGTCCTTGGCAACGCCGTCGCAATACAGAGCCCACTCCATGTTATCGATTGGGCGCTTTTGAAGCGCACGTTTGCCTGGGAATTTCGCCAGATCAAACACGTCGCAGACGGTGGTTGGTGCTTCTGCGCCAACCAGGTCGGTGCGGTAGCCAAATGTGGTCGAGTAAACGATCTGTGGCACGAAGCAGTCAGAAACCAGCAGGTCGCCAAAGTCTTCGGAAGCAGGGGTGCCATCGGGAGCCGCGGCCAGATCAGCGTCGTGGTCCAGCTCTTCGGCCAGGCCTTCGTCGCACAGGCGCATGGAGTCGGAGGCAACCGCGTCAACCAGATCCCAGGTCACGTTGCCGGCTTCGTTCATGGCGCGCAGTTTTGCAACCGCTTCGGCCGAGCTTTCGTCCCAGATGATTTTGACGCCTGGGTTTGCCGCCATATAGGGCTCAGTGTAGGCTTTGGTCTGGCTGGCTTGATAGGAGCCGCCCCAGGAAACCAGGGTCAGTTCGTTTGCCATGTCTTCGGCAAAGGCCGCAGGCGCAATAAGCGCTGTGGTCATCGCCAGTGCTGACAGTTTTGTCATCTTCATGAGATATCTCTCCTTGTTGAAATTCTTTTGTTCACTTTGCTCCCCCGGTCATCAGTGCCGGGGGTTGAGCGCGCCCAGATCAAATGACCGGGCCCTCTGCTAGAAACGCCCGAATAGATCAGGCATCCAGCGCGCGGCAATCTTCAGGGAGCCAGCCGATTTCGATCTGCTGGCCGGGCTTCAGACGCACCTGATCGGGCGCGTTCCGGGTCTTGATGACGAATTCATCATTCCCAGCCACCCGCAAACGGGTGCGGAAAATGTCGCCCATGTAAATGAATTCGAGCACTTCAGCCTTGAGGGTATGCGCCCCCTCGCTGAGGCGGTCCTTGTTGTATTCGACGCGCTCCGGGCGAATCGATACGCGCGTGCGTTCGCCGGGTTTACTGACATTGACTGGCTTACAGTCGATCAGCTCACCATCATCCAGCTGGACCAGGGCAACACCGTTGTTGATCTCTTTGACCACACCTTCGAGGGTGTTGTTCTCACCAATGAACTGCGCCACGAAGCTGTTTTGAGGCTCTTCATACAGCTTGTCTGGTGGTGCCAATTGCTGAATGCGGCCATCTTCGAACACGGCAACCCGGTCTGACATGGTCAGGGCTTCGGTCTGGTCATGGGTCACATAGACCACGGTGATGCCCAGACGGTGCGCCAGGTGGGTGATCTCGAACTGCATCTTTTCGCGCAACTGCTTGTCCAGCGCGCCAAGAGGCTCATCCATCAAAACCAGCTCGGGTTCAAACACCAGCGCGCGGGCCAAGGCGATCCGCTGCTGTTGACCACCGGACAGTTGCGACGGGCGACGGCCACCAAAGGCCCCCATCTCTACCATATCCAGGGCGCGTTTGACCTTTGCCTCACGCTCGGACTTGCCCATCTTGCGGACTTCCAGCGGGAAGGAGAGGTTTTCAGCAATGGTCATGTGCGGAAACAGTGCGTAGTTCTGAAACACCATGCCGATGCCGCGTTTGTGCGGCGGGATGTTGTTGATCGAGGTGCCACCAAGGCGAATATCGCCATGGGTTGCCGTCTCAAAACCGGCCAACATCATCAGACAGGTGGTTTTACCGGAACCTGAGGGGCCCAACATGGTGAGAAATTCACCCTTGGGCATAATGAGGTTCAAATCTTTTACGACTAGGTTTTCGCCGTCGTAACTCTTCTGCACGCGTTCGAATTCCACGAACGCGTCGTTATTTGACGCATCAGCCAAAGCAGGCTCCCCGTTTGTATAATCGGCAGATTGGTTCTGCGCTTCTGTCGCGATGTAAGCATACCCAAGGTAGGGGATGCAACCGCATCATCTGATTAGAGATGTTAAATCAGCTTAGGGGCATGTTGCCAGCAGTTTAGACTGCCTGCGACTCCCCTGATTAAATTTGCGACATGTTTACGCTGAATTTCCTTCCCTAGGGGCAGGGCGGTCAGGAACCGGGCACATTAGGCAAATGCAAATGTCAAAGGACCCCGCATCCTATCGATGCGAGGCCCAATTTCAACACAACTCAAACAGAGGGCGCTGATCGCCCCGCTCAAGCGCTGTGCAACAGGTCCTGCTCCTGAAGGATCGCATAGCATTCATCCAGCGATTTACGGGCTCGCTCGATCAGAACATCAATATCATCTGTCGACAGCACCAGAGGCGGCGAAATAATCATCCGATCACCAACGTGGCGCATGATCAGGTTGTTGGCAAAACAGCGCTCGCGGCAGATATAGCCAACAGTGCCTCCGGCTGCCTTGAATTCCGCACGGGTGGCCTTGTTTGGCGTCAAAGCGATTGAGCCCATCATGCCGATAATTCTGGCCTCACCGACCAGAGGATGATCGGCCAGCGATTCCCACTTCTCTTTTAGGTAGGGCCCCGCAGTATTCTGGACATGCCCAATAACGTCTTCCTCTTCAAGGATACGCAGGTTTTCCAACGCCACAGCCGAGGCCACGGGATGCCCCGAATAGGTATAGCCGTGGTTGAACTCATCCGAGCCAATCACCGCGGCGATTTCATCGGTCACGATCGAGCCGCCAATCGGCGCATAGCCAGAGCTGAGCCCCTTGGCGATAGTCATGATATCAGGGCGAATGCCCATTGTTTCACTGCCAAACCAGTTGCCGGTACGACCAAAGCCACAGATCACCTCGTCGGCGATCAACAGGATCTCGTATTTGTCACAGATGCGCTGGATTTCCGGCCAGTAGGTCGCCGGTGGCACGATGACACCGCCAGCGCCCTGCACGGGTTCAGCGATAAAGGCGGCAACCCGGTCTTCACCCAGCTCCAGAATGGCCGCTTCGAGCTCTTGCGCACGGGCCAGACCAAAGTCGTCTTCGGGGGTATCCCCGCCTTCGGCCCACCAGTGCGGCTGGTTGATATGATGCACATCGGGAATCGGCAGGCCGCCCTGTTCGTGCATTGCGCTCATACCGCCCAGCGAACCACTGCCCACTGAAGAGCCGTGATAGGCGTTTTTACGACTGATAATAATGGATTTCGTCGGCTTTCCCTTCAGGGCCCAGTAGTGACGCACCATACGGATATTGGTGTCGTTCGCCTCGGAACCTGACCCGGCAAAGAACACATGGTTCAAGTCCCCCGGTGCCAGTTCGGCAATTTTGGCGGCCAGCGCGATGGCCGGAACATGCGTGGTCTGAAAGAAGGTGTTGTAATAGGGCAGTTCGCGCATCTGGCGCGCGGCAACATCTGCCAGCTCATCCCGGCCGTAGCCGATATTGACACACCACAACCCGGCCATGGCATCGAGAATCTCGTTGCCTTCGCTATCGGTCAGGGTGACGCCAGTGGCGCGGGTGATAATCCGGGCTCCCTTTTCGCTCAACTCACCGTTGGCGGTGAAAGGGTGCATATGGTGGGCGGCATCCAGGGCCTGCAATTCGGCCGTGGGCATGTGATTGGTGATCGCATTCATAGGGCTGACTCCAGTGGTAAGAGATTGCCCCCAGAATATGATCAAATTTCACCTTGTCAATCGAATCAGTTGGAGGCCCCCAGCCCCTGGCTGACCTGCTCCATGCCCTGTTCGACATCTTTTTCCATCGCATGGGCCACTTTTTCTGGTTCATTGCGTCGCATAGCATCGATGATGTCTTTGTGGCGGTCCGGAAAGCTCTGGGTTCCAAAGCGACCACAGACCACGCGGAGAGAGGGGCCAAAGCGCAACCAAAGCCGATCCGCGAGATCCGCCATGATGGGCGCGTCTGCATAGCCGTAGAGCTCAGAATGGAAGCTATAGTTCTGCACCAAATAGCCGGCCACATCGCCTGTATTGATGGCCTGATCCAGGGCGACATCAATGGCCTCTAAACGGGCTATCTGATCTGGATTGATCCGTAGCGCTGCACGCCTTGCCAGCTCTGACTCTATTGATTTTCTTACATAACTCAGCTCATCAATGTCTTCGGAACGCAGCAGTGGCACCGACACCCGGCGATTGCCCTGAAACATCAGGGCGCCATCCGAAATCAAGCGACGAATGGCCTCGCGTACAGGTGTCATGCCCGCCCCCAAAGACTCGGTCAGCCCCTGGATGGTGACCGCCTGCCCCGGTGCCAGTTCTCCAAAGAGAATCTGCGCGCGCAGCTTTTGATAGACGGTCTCGTGGGCCGGCAATTTTACCCCCTCTGCGGGGGCTGCCTGAACTGCTGAATTGGTCACCGACACTTGGGTTTTTCCTCCTAAATTTTGGGCAGCTTGCACGAAGTTCTGCCCGGTGGAAACATAAACAGTATTGCCGAACGAGGCAAAACTTGATCAAATCCAGGACAGCCGGGCCAACACCGGTACCCACAGGGAGATATTCATGACACTCAAAATGATGACAACGACAGCCATTGTCGCCTTGCTCGGCACCGCTGCCATGGCAGAAGAAGTGCGCGTCTACAACTGGTCCGACTATATCGATGAAGAGCTTTTGGCAAAGTTCGAAACGGAAACAGGCATCAAACTGATCTACGATGTCTTTGACAGCAACGAGGTTTTGGAAACCAAAATGCTGGCTGGTGGCTCGGGCTATGATGTTGTTGTTCCGACCGGCTCCTTCATGGCGCGCCAGATCCAGGCGGGTTCGTTCCAGAAGCTGAACAAGGACGCGCTGCCCAATCTTTCCAACATGTGGGATGCCATTGAGGCGCGCACCAGCCTGTATGATCCCGGCAACGAATACTCGATCAACTACATGTGGGGCACCACCGGCCTTGGCATCAATGTTGCCAAAGTCACCGAGGCCCTCGGCGAAGATGCCCCCGTTGACTCGCTCGATCTCGTCTTCAACCCTGCCAATATGGAAAAACTTGCCGCCTGTGGCGTTTATTTCCTGGATGCCCCCGACGAGATGATCCCGGCGGCGCTGAAGTACATCGGTGAAGACCCCAACAGCATGGACGCGGATGTGGTTGCCAAGGCGGAACCGGTGCTGGCCGCCGTGCGCCCCTACATCAAGAAATTCCACAGTTCTGAATATATCAACGCACTTGCCAATGGCGACATCTGCGTGGCCTTTGGCTGGTCCGGCGACATCCTGCAGGCCCGTGACCGTGCCGCCGAGGCCGAAAACGGCGTTGAAATCGAATACAACGCACCCAAGGAAGGTGCGCTGATGTGGTTTGACCAGATGACCATTCCGGTGGATGCGCCCAACCCTGAAGGTGCGCATAAGTTCCTGAACTTCATCATGGATGCCAACAACATGGCAGCCGCCTCCAACTACGTCTACTATGCCAATGGTAACGAGGCGAGCCAGGAGTTCCTGGAAGAGGATGTGATTGGCGATCCCGCCATCTACCCCAATGCGGAAACGGTCAAAAACCTCTATATCAAAGAAGGTTATCCGATCAAAGTTCAACGCAAAGCCACCCGTATGTGGACCAAAATCAAATCGGGCACCTGATCGTCGGGACCTGATCCGGCAGGGCGTAACCGACGCCCTGCCCATTGCCTATTTGCACCAAACTCTCTGATCGCGCGCGGCCCCTGCGGCCTGCGTCTTCAGAACCTGCGGGGGAAGCAGCTTGACCATTCCTGTATTCGAACCCTGGAACGATCCCGAGGCCAAGCCTCTGATCCAATTCCAGAACGTCACCAAACGATTTGGTGAGTTCACGGCGATCGACGATCTGACCATCGGTATCTACGAGAAAGAGTTCTTTGCGCTGCTGGGTCCGTCAGGCTGCGGCAAGACCACCATGATGCGGATGCTGGCCGGGTTTGAAACCCCCACCAAAGGCAGCATCTACCTTGCCGGACAAGACATGGCACCGGTGCCGCCAAACAAACGTGCCACCAATATGATGTTTCAGTCTTACGCGCTGTTTCCGCACCTCAGCATCTGGGAAAACATCGCATTTGGGTTGAAACGCGAGGGCATGCCCAAGAACGAAATCAACGACCGCGTTGAAGAGATGCTACGCCTGACCCGGCTGGACAAATTTGCCCGCCGCAAACCGCATCAGATTTCCGGTGGCCAGCGTCAGCGGGTTGCGCTGGCGCGCTCTCTCGCCAAACATCCCAAACTGCTGCTGCTGGATGAACCTCTTGGCGCACTTGATAAAAAGCTGCGTCAGGACACCCAGTTCGAACTGATGGATATTCAGGAAAAGACCGGAACCACCTTTGTCATCGTGACCCACGATCAGGAAGAGGCCATGACCGTCGCCAGCCGCGTCGCAGTGATGGACCATGGCAAGATCATCCAGGTCGCCACCCCGGATCGCATCTATGAGACGCCAAATTCAGTCTATGTCGCCGACTTTATCGGTGAGGTGAACATCATCGATGGTTTGGCCACCCCCAATGGCGAAGACAGCTATGCCATCGCCTGGAAAGACGGACAGGCACCGCTCAATGTGAAATCCCCCAATAAATTTTCAGATGGGCAGAAATGCCATCTGGCGATCCGGCCCGAAAAAGTCACCATCAATGCTGAAAAACCAACAGGCGTTGATAATGTCGTCGAGGGCAAGATCCTCGACATTGCCTATCTCGGCAATATTTCTACCTATCACGTTGAGCTGCCTTCAGGTGTGGTGATCAAGGCGCAGGCCGCCAATACCCGCCGTATCTCACGTCGTGCTTTCACTTGGGAAGACACTGTCTGGCTGTCCTGGACCGCCACGGCAGGCGTTCTCTTGGCAGACTGATGCGCCGCTTTACCCTGATCGCTGTCCCTTATCTGTGGCTCCTGGCGTTGTTTCTGGTGCCTTTTGTCATCGTCTTGAAAATCTCGCTGTCGGACGTCGCCGTGGCCCGGCCGCCCTATGCCCCGCATTTTGACTGGGCCACCGGCATCTGGGCCTTCCTGTCTGAGCTGGATTTTGAAAACTTCACCTGGCTCACCGAGGATGACCTGTACTGGAAGGCCTATCTCAGCTCTTTGAAGATCGCTTTTGTGTCCACCGTGCTGACATTGCTGGTGGGCTATCCGATGGCCTATGCCATGGCGCGCGCACCGCAAGAATGGCGCGCAACCCTGATGATGCTGGTTATTTTGCCCTTCTGGACCAGCTTCCTGATCCGAGTCTATGCTTGGATGGGCATCCTGTCGAACGAGGGTTTCTTGAACCAGTTCCTGATGTGGACCGGGATGATTTCCGAACCACTCACCATCCTCAACACCAACGCTGCTGTCTATATCGGCATCGTCTATACCTATCTGCCCTTCATGATCCTGCCGATCTATGCGGCGCTTGAACGGCTGGATGAATCGCTGATCGAGGCCGCCGAGGATCTGGGCTGTTCGCGCTTTACCGCCTTTTGGCTGGTGACAATTCCGCTGTCGAAAACCGGCATCGTTGCCGGGTCGTTCCTTGTCTTCATTCCGGTATTGGGCGAATTCGTCATTCCGTCGCTGCTGGGCGGGTCCGACACGCTGATGATCGGCAAGGTCCTGTGGGAAGAGTTCTTCTCTAACCGCGACTGGCCCGTGGCGTCAGCAGTGGCGGTTGTTCTCTTGCTGATCCTGATCATTCCCATCGTGCTGTTTCAGCGCAATCAGCAAAAACAGCAGGAGGCAGAACAATGAGACGTATGAGTTGGTTCAATACCGTATCGCTGACCCTTGGCTTTGCCTTCCTCTATGTGCCGATGCTGATCCTGGTGATCTACAGCTTCAATGAAAGCAAACTGGTCACCGTTTGGGCCGGGTTTTCGACCAAATGGTATGGTGAGCTGATCCAGAACGAGGCCTTTCTTAACGCGGCCTGGGTGACCATCAAGGTGGCGGTGATTTCATCGACCATCGCGACCGTTCTGGGCACCATGGCAGCCTATGTTCTGGTGCGCGGCGGGCGTTTCATGGGGCGAACACTGTTCTCCGGCATGATCTACGCGCCTTTGGTGATGCCCGAAGTCATCACTGGCCTGTCGCTGCTGCTGCTGTTCATCGGTCTTGGCCTGGATCGTGGTGTCATGACCATCGTGCTGGCGCATACTACGTTTTCCATGTGCTATGTCTCGGTGGTGGTCTCTTCCCGACTGGTCACATTTGATCGCTCTCTGGAAGAGGCGGCCCTTGATCTAGGCTGTTCTCCGTCCGAGGCCTTTCGTCTGGTGACACTGCCGATCATTGCCCCTGCGGTGATCTCTGGCTGGCTCTTGGCCTTTACCCTATCGCTGGACGATCTGGTGATTGCCTCTTTCACCTCGGGGCCGGCGGCCACCACCCTACCGATCAAGATCTATTCGGCGGTGCGACTGGGGGTCTCGCCTGAAATCAACGCGCTATCGACCATCATGATCGCCATTGTAACGGTGGGCGTGATCACGGCTTCGCTGGTGAACAAACGCCAGATGGTGCGCCAGAAGCGTGACGAACAGGCGGCAGAGCGCAGCTGATGCGCAGGATCTTTTCCAGCTACGCCTATGGTCCCGGCCCGCGCGACAATTGTTGGTGGGACGAGACCATAGATGCGCCTGACTGGCCCTGCCAGACAGGTGACATAAGCGCAGATGTAACGGTTATCGGCGGCGGTTTTACCGGACTGTCAGCCGCTTTGCATCTGGCAGAGGCTGGTGCCTCGGTCGTGGTCCTAGAGGCCGAAAGCCCCGGCTGGGGCGCATCAGGGCGCAATGGCGGCTTTTGTTGTCTGGGTGGATCAAAACTGTCGACCAAGGCAATGCAGCGGCGCTACGGCGCAAAAGCCACCGAGACCTATGAGGCCGGCGAAGAGGCGGCTGTGGCTCTGGTGGCGGATCTACTGCGCAAACATGGGATCGAGGCCGATACCCACTCCCAGGGCGAAACCCGTCTGGCCCACAGCCCGCGCGCGCTGGATAAAATGATGCGCGAGGCAGAAGAGATCGCTGCCAGCGGCGGGGTTCCGAACTTTCAAACCAAAGGCCAGCTTGCCTCTGTCGGATTGAACGGCGCATTCTATGGCGCGCTTACCACGCCAGTGGGTTTTGGCCTCAACCCGCGGAAATATCTGTTTGGACTGGCCCGTGCCGCAAAACAGGCTGGCACGCAACTGTTTCAGCAAAGCCCTGCCACCAAGATCACCGCAACCGGCAAGGGACATCTTGTCACCACGCCAAAGGGAACGGTGCGCAGCTCTCAGGTGGTGATCGCCACCAATGGGTATTCTTCCGACGATCTGCCCAAATGGCTGGCAGCGCGCTATATGCCGACGCAATCGACCGCCATGGTGACACGCCCCTTGCGCGATGAAGAGCTGCAGGCGCAGGGCTGGTTCAGCGACCAGATGGCCTATGACAGCCGCAATATGCTGCACTATTTCCGCCTGATGCCGGATCGGCGCTTCCTTTTCGGCATGCGCGGCGGGCTCATGGCTTCCCCTCGGGTCGAGGCCGGGATTCGCAAGAAGCTACGGGCGAATTTTGACACACTGTTTCCGCAGTGGCGCAATGTCGAGGCCACCCATACCTGGTCTGGCATGGTCTGCCTTTCACGCGACCTTGTACCCTTTGTCGGCGAGGTTCCCAAACATCCCGGGCTATTTGCCGGACTGTGCTACCACGGCAATGGTGTCGCCATGGGCAGCTATGCGGGTCGACTGCTGGCGGATTTGGCGCAAGGAAAAACGCCTGATCTGCCCTATTCACCCGTTCTGCAACGCCTGCGCCGCTTTCCCTTTGGCCCAGCGCGCCGGATGGTGATGCCACCCGCCTATGCTCTTTTGGGATTGATGGACTGACGCAAAGCCGCAAGTTCAAGACCCAGTGCGGCGCGGTCGCGCGGCTCTCCGGCTGCGCTGCGCCACAGGCAGTATGCCGCCATACGCCAGTGAAACCAGGGCTTCAGTGCAAGATAGCGCCCCACCATGCGGGGATCGGGATAGGCCGCAAGAAATCCATCTTCTTCACCCACTGACAGCGGCTTGCCCCGATAAAGCGCCTGCATCGCCGGTGACAGAAACAGGGCCAGATCCTCGCTCGGGTCGCCCATCTGCGGACATTGCCAATCAATCAGGGTTAAAGTGCCATCATGAGCCAGCAAATTCCCGGGCACCGGATCACCGTGAATCAATGCCAAAGACTCCAAAGGCGGGACCTGGCCGATGGGGCGCAAAGACAGAACTTCGGTCACCGCATTCAGATCCCCGGAACAACAGCCCAGAATACGCCGGGTCTGACGCTCCAAATCGACGCTGCCGTTGACCCCTTTGGGCAGTCCTGAGAATTCCGGCTGATCATGCAGCCGCCCCAAAAGCTGGGCGACATGCGCGGTATCGCGCTGCCAGGGTGCCCCTGTGATATGGGCATAGGCCAGCCAATGCTGCCCTTCGAACTGACCCGAGGCCACAAGTGGCGGCACCATCCCTGTTCCAGACAAAGCCTCCAGCGCTGCACTCTCGCGCTGGGGATCATTGGCAAACAAGGGATTTTTCCCGCGCGCCAGATAGAGCTTTACCACCAACCCCTCTGACATCGGGCCATCAGCCAGGTAACCCGTTCGCCAGACCCGGTTGGAGCGCCCGCCCTGCAATGGCAATGGCGCAGAGACATCCAGTCCCTGCGCCGCAAGCGATTTGAAAAACCGCTGATCAAATTCTGCAGTCTGGCCTTGCAGGGCACGTCCTCCGGTTTGGATCACGGGCCCCCGAAAAGAGACCCGGTCAAAACACGCGACAGGCCCTGCTGCGATCAAACCACCTCTTCGTTGGGATCGCGCAGCGCCGTCACGCTGGTCGCCAAGATCGCAGTGCCGGTCTCGGTGATCAAGACCACATCGCTACCCTGCATCTGAGTTTCGCGAACCTCGGTGTAGACTTCAGCGGTTTCAGACAGAATGACCTCTCCGTCTTTCTTGCTTTCAACCACAAAACTATACGCCCCGGCCGCTACAGTATCACCAGAGAAATCGGTGCCATCCCAATCATAGGGTTCTGCAGAAACAGGCAGCGTGATGCGGTTCACCTCTTTTCCGTCGTCATCTTTGACAACAAGCGTGACATCATCCGCCGCTGCCGCAGGGTTAGGTGCCACATTAACAGGATTGGTGCCATCAAACTGCGCTGCAGCTGCCGCGCGGACTTCCATACCGACCCAGCCTGTGAGCGATGCCATGTTACCCAGCCCCAGTTGCTGATGCACGACACTCAGGTTGTCATTGGTCAGCACCTGCTGTTCCACCATCGAGAATTCCGCCAGCTGAGAGGCGTATTCCGTGTTGTCCATCGGCTCGGTCGGGTCTTGATACTTTGCCTGGGCTGTCAGTAGCTGGATAAAGGTATCAAAGTCCGAGGTCAGGTTGGTACTCCCCGAGGAGCCGGAACTCGACGCGGCACCAGCATTGCTGAATTGGGATACTTCGGTCGTCATGTTTTAAACCCTCATGTCCACACCCGAGGCGCCAAGCCGGAGATGCTGAATTGCCGTATCTGCGACCTCGGCGGCCGCCATGTCATCTGATTTTCCGGACAGACCCCGATCCTTTCCGGATCCAGCCTCGCCGTCGCCTTCACTCTGGCCGCCAGAAGTCTGACCACCGCTGAATTCAAACGAGATATCTTCAAAACCCATCTTGCGGAATTCATCCGCCAATTCATTGATATGACGCCGCATCAGATCTCCCGTTTCCGGGCGTTCCGTTTGGATGACCACGGTGATTCCCGCCTCACTGGTTGTCACCCGCATTTTTACCCGGCCCAGTTCTTCGGGGTTCAGGGCAACATCCACGTTGCGCTCTCCTTTGGCCGCAAAGGCCCCGGCCAGTTGTACGGCCACCATGCGCGGCGTTTCAGGACGATGCGTTGTGCCAGGCTGCAGAACGGCCTCGGTCAGCAATTGCGACAGACCTGGCATGTCCGGGCCTGGTTCTCCTGACAGGACAGAAGCATCACTCTGGGCGCCCGATCCTGCCTGTTCACCAGCCAGCGCCTGAGCGGCAAATGCCTGCTGTACCGCACTCACCTGAGGCGTCGTGGGCGTCGTGGTGCGTGTTGTTGCATTTTCAGTCTCAGCAGTACCCGTCAGAGAAGCCTCACGGCTTTCAGCCGCGCGCGCTTGCGCACGTCGTCCAGGCTCATTGCTATTGGTCACGGCGGCACCAGCAGCTTGCCCCGCGACGGTCGCGGCGGCCTGGGATGCTGATCCGGCACCCCGGCTGGCGTCACCGACAAGGCGAGTGATTTCACCCTCTTCAACTGCGGCTCCGCCTTCGCCCAGAGCCGTAGGATCGGTCTCTGCCACCTCAGCCGATGCTGCGGAGAAAGCTCCGGTCGGCTTCTGCGGGGGCATATCACCCGAAGGGCGCGTACTGGCAGTTTTAGGAGTATCTGAGGCAGGCGCCGACTGTGTTGCGCCGTCCTGTAGCCCGGCAAAACGTGTGCCGGTTTCTTGTGCATCGGCTAGTTTTTGTGTTTCAGTCTGCTGCATCAGCGGAACAGCGGTCTGACCTGTGGTTTTCACCTCTGACGTCTGTGGGGGTACCGTTGCCTTGGCTGTCTCGGCCTGACGACGCAGCGCCTCGACGACAGCCGTTTCACCAGCAGTTCCCTTTGGCAGTTCTGCCTGGCTCCCACCACTGGTCTCTGACGAGGCTACCGTGCTGTTTGTGTCAGCGTCGATGGCAATTGAATTTCCATTTGCTGCGGAATCACCCGTGCCGCCACCCGCTGCAGCCACAGACGAGGAGGCTTTTGGAGTGATCGAAGAAACCGTGGTGACATCGCGCTGCCGACTCTCCGCGACCTTCGCATCAGGTGCTTGTACTGCTGTAGCTTCGGGCTGTTCCGCCAAATCAACGGTATCTGCTGTCAGATCGTCTGCATGCGTATCCGAATCATCTGCAACATCTCCGGCCAATGCATCAGACTGGTCAGGATTGGCATCCTCGCTGCCCGCGTCAGCTGGATTGGAATCGGTGGCGCGTTCCTGGCCCCCGGCGGACCCACTTTCGTGCAACTCACTATCCTTGGCCGCAGCCTGAGGAGAATCAGTTTCTGACGCTTCGGACGCCTTGGAATCACTGGTGTTTTGACTGGCCGACTCTGGACTTGTGACCTTTGTATCGGTCCTGTCCCTGGTATCGGCCCTGTCTCTTTGCCCATCCAAATGATCGGAAAAGCTTTTGCCATGCTGCCGTGTAGAGCTGTCAGCAGCCTTTGACGGTGCCGGGTCATTTGTGACGGAAAGCACCTGACCAAAAAGTACATTTGTAAGCATTAGGTTTCCAGACGTTCTATCTCGATACCCTCAGCTCTAGCGCAAAGCGGTTACGGTAATTTTAACCGATCCTGATGCAATCTCCAAAAAATAGAAGCAAATCGAAGATGTAACTGAAGAGAGGTGCAGGATGCCCAATCTAACGACAGTTTCACCAGCGACATTCTCCGCGACGACGCCCCTGCGGGCGGTGGAGGTTGATCCGTTGCGCGATGCTGCAAAGCAATTAGAAGCCTCGTTTCTAACGGAAATGCTGAAATCTGCTGGCCTTGGCAAAAGCCGCGAAGGCCTTGGCGGCGGCGGTGCCGGAGAAGAGCAATTCAGCAGTTTTCTCATTCGCGCCCAGGCCGAAGAAATGACCGAAGCAGGCGGCATTGGCCTCGCCGAATCAATCTATCAAGCCCTGAAGGAGTCCCCAAATGACTAATCAGACCCCACAACACCTCATTGATGAACTGGATGAGATCCTCGACCTGGAACGCAGCGCTCTGGTACGCGGAGAGTTGAAACAGATCGACGCCCTCCTTGGCAGAAAAGAAGCCGTCATGGAGAAGCTCAACGCGATCGGTGAACTGGAACGCGATGCGCTCAACCAGGTGCAGAGCAAAGTTTCACGCAATCAGGAACTGCTGAACAGTGCGATGGAAGGCATTCGCAGTGTCGCCAATCGTATGGCCGAGCTGCGCCGCGTAAAAAAGGGCCTTGATGTCTATGACCGGTCCGGTCGCAAATCCCGCTATGGTACCGTCATGGGTCAACGTCTGGAAAAGCGCAGCTAGGCCTCCTGGCTTGCTGACCGCTAAGCCCATCAGGATTTAGCGAAAATTCTAAGGAATGTAATCTCCACCATTAGCATTCCCTTAGCAACTTTAGCCGCAATGTCTCCTTGCATCTCATCAATGAGGTGGCGCGAAAGCCAACAGGTGGAACGCACTGTCAGAAAGACGCCACGGATCGCCCTTCGGGGCAGGGAAAATCTAGAGACCAAAGTGTCTCATACGCTAAAGGAATAAACGCTATGACCAGTATTCTGACTAACAGTGGTGCAATGGTTGCTCTCCAGACTCTGTCTTCGGTGAACAACGACCTGGAAATGACCCAGAACGAAGTGTCGACCGGTAAAAAAGTCGGCAACGCCAAAGACAACGCCGCTGTTTGGGCGATTTCCAAAACCATGGAATCCGACATCGCCGGTTTCACCGCCATTCAGGAAGCCCTGGACGTTGGTGAAGCGACCGTTGCTGTTGCTTCTGCTGGTGCGGAACAAATCGTTGACGTTCTGAAAGAAATGAAGCAGCTGGCGGTTTCCGCTCAGTCGGAAAACGTTGATCACGACACCATCGAAGCCGATATGGCCAAGAAGGCAGAACAGATCGAAAGCATCATCTCTGCGTCGCAGTTTAACGGTGCGAACCTGCTGACAGATGACGTCGATGGCGCTGGTGCGACCAGCCTGGGTGTTCTTGCATCGCTTGACCGTGTTGGTCCTTCCGGCACGCCAACTGCGTCCGAAATCACCGTCGCAACTGTCAACTTCAAAGACAACATCGACCTGGCCACATCGCTGACCACCATCACGGACGCCGCAACTGCGACTTCCGCGCTGGCTGACATCGAAGCCTTCCTGACCACCGCGATCGCCGGTGCTGCTCAGCTGGGTGCGGACGCCTCGCGTCTGGAAGACCAGGGTGAATTCGTATCGAAACTGACCGATGCGATGAAACTGGGTGTTTCTGCGATGACCGACGCCAACATGGAAGAAGCATCTGCTCGACTGAAAGCCCTGCAGACTCAGCAGCAGCTTGCTGTTCAGTCGCTCTCCATCGCCAACTCGGCGCCGGAAACTCTGCAGCAGCTGTTCCGTTAAGACCTTTGATCTGGGGCGCTCTCGTAGCGCCCCAGCATCGCCTCCTCAGAGAATCTGAAGAATAATAATACGTTAGGAAAACACGTGAATGCCCTTCTGAAGGCGAAGAGCGCCTATTCGGCGGCAAAGGCCCCGACACGCACCCATAAAGATCTGGAATTTGAAGCGGTCGCCCGTATTACACACCAGATGTTGGCTGCAGCTAAACAGCGCCCCTATGACTTTAAGACGATGGTCAAAGCCCTGAGCGACAATCGAAAACTCTGGATCCTCTTTGCTACAGATGCTGCCAACGAAAGCAATGAGCTGCCGATGGATCTGAAAGAAAGCATCATTTCACTCGCCGCATTCACGAAAGAACACACCAGCAAGGTGATGTCGCGCAAAGCAAACATCAGACCTCTGGTCGAAATCAACACGGCCATCATGCGTGGCCTTCGCAGCGGAGCATCGTGAATATGAGTGGACTGGTTCTGAAACTTGCCCCAAAAGAGCGTGTCCTGGTCAATGGCGCCGTCATTGAAAACGGGGATCGTCGCAGCCGACTGTCCATCGTGACCCCAGATGCCAATATCCTGCGTCTTCGTGATGCAATCCATCCCGAAGATGCAAATACACCCGTACGCCGTGTCTGCTATGCCGCGCAGCTTATCCTGACCGGTGACAGCAATCCCGACGAAGACCGCCTGCCGATGCTGCGTCGCATCGAAGAGCTGAGCCAGGTCTTTGTCGATCCTGACAGCCGCGCCAGCCTGGCCGAGGCCACCGAGGCGCTGCTCGCTGACAATCATTATCGTTGTCTCAAGGCTCTGCGCACCTTGCTGCCCAGAGAGGAGCGCCTTATGGCGATTCGTCCGTCATGAGCTTTGAACCGATCCTCCTTTCCTCGGGCATCACGGGCTGGACCTTTCTGCAGTCGACCTATGATGAACAGCTGGATGTCTTCAAAAAGGACCCTCAGCTGAAACGTGAAAACGACTATTTCGCGGAAAATATTGGGTCGGTGGAAACCGCCGAAGATCTCGTCAAGGATCGCCGCCTGCTGGAGGTCGCTTTGGGGGCCTTTGGCCTGGAAGATCAGATCGACAACAAGGCCCTGATCCAAAAGGTTCTTGAAGACGGCACCACTGCCGACGACAATCTGGCTTCGCGCCTGGATGACAGTCGTTGGGTCGATTTTGCCAAGGCCTTTGGTTTTGGCGCTGGTGAAACAAAAACTGTTTCTGATCCTGTCGCCATGGCGCAGATCGTGACCGACAATCAGCTGCAGTCCTTTGAGGTTGCCGTCGGCAACCAGGACGAAAACATGCGGATCGCGCTCTACGCGCTTCGTGAACTTCAAGAGGTGATCCTGCCGGAAGACGCCGATGAAGAAGGGCCAACACTCAATGCGCAGTGGTACAACATTATCGGCCAGCCTCAGCTTGCCAGCATGATGCAGGTAACGCTCAATCTGCCTGAAGATCTCAACCTGATCGACGTTGATCAACAGGTCGAAGTCTACAAGGAAGCGGCACAGCGCTATTTGGGAACAGCGGATCTCACCTCGCTGAACACCCCCGAACAGATGGACAAGCTGGCGATCACCTATCTGGCGCGCGCCGAAGTCGCAGCAATCGGCAATAGCTATTCGTCGAATGCAACTGCGCTGTCATTGCTGCGCGCGTAGCATCCCTTTGCCATCCAAAAAATGAGGCGCTGCCGGTTTCCCCGGCAAGCGCCTTTTTTCTTTCGCGGCTTCGGATATTTGCCCAGACGCATTTGTCTGGGCACGTTTACGTTGACACGATTGTTTTGGCACGCTGGTCACTCCTGTCGGCAACCAGCGCGCGGTTGGGAAACCCAGTGGTCAAAAGTTGGCAAAAATTCCGCCCTATCTGCCCTTGGTGGCGCGGCGCAGCATCAGCTGCAAGCGGCTGAAACTGTTCTCCACACCCTGCGGATCTTCTTTCCCAAAAAACTTGTCCAGCTCAGGCCAGAGCTTCACGGCCTGGTCCAGAACAGCGTCATTTCCTTCGGAATAAAGACCTGCACGGATCATCACTTCGGACTGCTCATATGACCCGAGGAATTTGCGCACCTCGAGAATCATCGCATTTTCCTCGGCTGTAGCCGCTGCGGGCAGGCTTCGCGAAACGGATCTCGAGACATCAATCGCCGGGAACCGGCCGCGTTCGGCGATTTCACGGTTGAGCACGATATGCCCATCCAGAACCCCGCGCAGAATGTCGGCAATCGGCTCGTCCATGTCAGAGCCCGCAACAAGAACGCTGAAGACCGCAGTGATGTCACCCTGCCCGTCAGAACCTGGCCCCGCCCGTTCGCACAACCCGGTGATCAATGGCGTTACAGAGGGTGGAAAACCGCGCAGTGCCGGGGCCTCCCCTGAGGCCGCAGAAATTTCACGATGCGCTTCGGCAAATCGTGTCACCGAATCGGCCATGAACAGCACATTTTTGCCCTGGTCGCGGAAATGTTCGGCAATGGTCATGGCTGACCAGGCGCAGCGCCGTCGCACCAGTGCAGACTGATCCGATGTCGCAGCAACAACGATGGCACGGCTCATGCCTTCCGGGCCCAGAACCTCTTCGACAAAGTGATTCACTTCGCGGCCCCGTTCACCAATCAGCGCCATGACCACCACATCAGCCTCCATGTGTTGCGCCAATTTTGCCAACAATGTCGATTTACCAACGCCCGAGCCCGCAAAAAGACCGATACGCTGGCCCTGAACGATGGGGAGAATCGTGTTGAGCACCGAAAGCCCGGTGCCAAGACGCGCGCCCATATGGCGCCTGCCGGCCGCTTTCGGCGGCGGCGCCATCAAGTCGCGCGCCTCTGCGCCCCGCAGCATTGGCTTGCCGTCCAGGGGCTCTCCAAACGGATCAATAACCCGGCCAACCCAGTTGTCGCCAGGTGCAAAATCTGGTGCAGGATGCAGAAAAACCCGATCCTCCATCGCCACACGGTCTGGCGCACGATCCGGCAACATACTGATTTTATTAGACCCTATCTTTAGAACCTCGCCATGAAGCTCATCTCCTGGTCCACGTTTCAAAACCAGACGGTCACCGATGCGCGCCTCTCGGTCCAGGCCCGATATCTCTATCTCGCCACCTGAAATTCCGGTTACACGGCCCATCTGTGTTGCCAGTTTCTTCCCGGCGATTTGTTCCGTCAAAGCTTTCAGCTCTGCCTTCATGACCTGAGGCCTCCAATTAGTTCCTGAAACAATTTCTAAAGGAATCAGGGTTAAGCCTTGATTGAAATTGATCGAGGGAGAAGCCCCGGTGTTTACGGAACTGAACGTTTTTAAAATCGCATATTCCATGGCCACCCATGCAGGGAAGCGCCAGGCGCTCGTGTCTGAGAACATGGCGAATGCGGATACCCCTGGCTATCACGCCAAGGACATCAAACCTTTCAAAGAGGTCTTTGCCGCTGGTGCAAGGCCTGGCGACATGGTGGCCTCACGAGGGTCGCATCTGAATGGTGTGTCCGGCTCCAACATGGATTGGGCCGTCACCACTTCTGCGGCCGGTGCCGATCCCAATGACAACTCGGTTTCGATCGAGACAGAGATGCTCAACGGGGTTGAGGTCAAGCGCCAGCACGACCGGGCACTGGCAATCTATAAGTCTTCCATGAAAATCCTGCGCGCCAGCCTCGGCAGCTAGTAAAAGAGAGTCTGACCCATGAGTGAATTTGCAAACTCCCTAAGCGTAATCTCGAGCGGCCTAAAGGCACAGTCCACCCGCCTGCGCCATGTCTCGGAAAACATCTCCAACGCCGACACCCCCGGCTATCGCCGTAAGTCGGTTCCGTTTGAGGCAACGCGTAATCTGGAAACAGATGTCGAAAGCGTACGCACAGGCCGGGTCACACTGGACCGCAGCGATCTTGCCAGCATCTATGACCCCTCGCACCCATTGGCGGACGAGAGCGGCCACTACGAGGGCTCCAACGTCGACCTGATGATCGAGATCGCCGACGCCCGCGAAGCCCAGCGCAGCTACGACGCCAACCTGAAAATGTTCGAACAAACCCGCGGGATGTCAGCTTCGCTGATGGATCTGCTGAGACGATAACCGCCCCACACTACACATATTCACACGCTTACCTTCCAGGAGATCCAGAATGGATATTCGCTCAATCGCTTCCGCCGCCAGTGGCTATTCCGCCGCCCGGCCTGCCACTCAGGTAGACCCCGAGTTCACTGGTGCCAGCGCCACCGAAAAGCTGAAAGCCAGCTTTGCCGAATTCACCAATACCATGCAGGTTGGTGAACAGACTGCGGTGCAGTCGATGACCCAGGGTGGTGACCCGCATGCGCTGGTTCAGGCGCTAGCCCAGACGGAACTGGCTGTCGAGACAGCTGTAACCGTGCGCAACAAGGTCGTCGAAGCCTATCAGGAAATCCTCAGGATGCCTGTCTAAGCCATGATGACTGAGGGTCAATTCTACGACACGCTGCGCCAGGCTCTGTGGGCCGCCGTCACCATGTCGACGCCCATTCTAGTTGTTGCCCTGGCCGTCGGTCTGGTGATCGGATTGTTTCAGGCGCTGACTTCGGTTCAGGAAATGACGCTGACTTTTGTGCCAAAGCTATCGGCCATTATCGTCGTTTTCTGGATGACCATGGGGTTCATGACCCAAACACTGGTGGCCTTTTTTGATGGCCATATCATTCCTATGATTGCAGGAGGTCCGTAATGGAAAACGCAGGGTATGCAACGCTGTCCCGTCAAACCGGTTTGATGCGTGAAATGCGTATGGTGGCAAACAATATCGCCAACTCCGCAACCTCGGGATATCGCTCCGAAGGGCTGATCTTTTCGGAATACGTGCAGACTATGCCGGGGCAGGAATCGATTTCGATGTCGCGGGCCAACATCTTCAACACCTCGATGGAGCAAGGCCAGCTCACCAAGACCGGTGGCACCTTTGATTTCGCTATCGAAGGTGATGGCTATTTCATGATCGAAACCCCTCAGGGCGAACGCCTGACACGCGCAGGGGTGTTTTCTCCCAATGCCGCTGGTGATCTGGTGACCATGGATGGATACCGGGTTCTGGATGCAGGTCGCGCGCCCGTCTTTGTGCCCGGCACCGCCGAAATCATCAATGTCGGTGCCGACGGGACCATTACCGCCGATGGCAATACCATCGGCCAGATCGGCCTGTTTAAACCTGTCGAAGCCCACACCATGAACCGCGAAGACGGCGTCATGTTCCGGGTCGACGGGGATATCGAAGATTCTGAGACCGCCACCATGGTGCAGGGCTACAAGGAAGGCTCCAACGTCAATGCCATCCTCGAAGTCTCGCGCATGATCGAAATCCAGCGTGCCTATGAAATGGGCCAGAGTTTTCTGGAAACAGAAGATCAGCGGATTCGCAGCGCCATCAGCAACCTGATCAAAACGTAGGAGTATTGAAATGCGTGCCCTGAAAATTGCAGCCACCGGTATGAGCGCACAGCAACTGCGTGTTGAAACCATTTCCAACAACCTCGCCAATATGAACACCACGGCCTACAACCCGCGGCGCGCCGAATTTGCCGATCTGCACTATCAGCAGGTCACCCGCGCCGGCACCGTCAATGCCTCGGACGGGACTGTGTTGCCAACCGGTGTTCAGGTCGGCCTTGGTGTGCGCCCTGCGGCGATTTCCGTGCACCTTGCACAAGGCGCCTTGGAGCAGACAAACAGCGACCTTGATGTCGCAATCGAGGGCAAAGGCTATCTCGAAGTCACGCTGCCTTCGGGCCAAAGTGCCTTTACCCGAGATGGCTCGCTAAAACGTTCTGCCGAAGGTCTCATCGTGACCTCAGATGGGTATGCCGTGTCGCCGGATGTGACCATTCCCGACGACGCGCTGAGCATCTCGATCAACCCTGACGGCGAAATCTACGCCTATTTCACCGAAGGGGCTGAAGGCCAGCTGTTGGGCCAATTCAATCTGGCCGGCTTTACCAACCCCAAGGGACTAGAAGCGATTGGTGGTAATCTCTTTACAGAAACCGAAGCCTCCGGCGCACCTAACTTGTCTACGCCAGGTGAGGACGGGCTCGGCTCCTTCCGCCAGGGCTATCTCGAAGGCAGTTCCGTCGATGCTGTTCTCGAAGTCACTGAACTGATCGAAGCCCAGCGTGGCTATGAAATGAACTCCAAAGTCATCTCTGCTGTCGACCAGATGATGTCTGCAACCACACAGATTCGCTGATGAAATACCTTCTCGCTCTTCTCGTTGCGCTGACCGCGCAATCCGCCGTGGCCGATATTCTGGTTCCCCTGCGCACAATTCGTGCCAAGGAAATCATTCTTGCAACCGATCTGACCTTCAAACCGGTCGATATCGCGGGTGCCTTGGTGGATGCAAACGAGGTGGTCGGGATGGAAGCCCGTGTCGCACTGTATCCAGGACGTCCCCTGCGACCTGGCGATGTTGGCCCCCCAGCCATCGTCGACCGCAACGAGCTTGTCACGCTGTCATACCACCGGGGTGGGCTGACAATCAGCGCAGAAGGCCGGGCCCTTGGACGTGGATCCGAAGGCGAAATGATCAAAGTGATGAACTTGGCATCACGCACCACCGTGACCGGGCGCATCAACGCCGACGGGTCAATAGAGGTAAGGTAATGAACAAAAAATCTCTTCACACCAAAATCGCCCTTACAGGTCTGATCCTTCTTGGCGCCTGTGGCCGCATGGACCATATGGGCAAACCACCCAGCTTTACCCCGGCCAATGAAACCTCGGAACACGTTGCCATGCTGTGGCAGGGTCTGCCCACCGAAGTTCAGAATCAGCGCGCAGTCGATGGCTCTTCGTTGTGGAGCGGGTCGCAGAATTCCTTGCTGGGTGACCGGCGCGCGATGAACAAGGGTGATATTTTGACCGTCGTTATCGAGATCGACGAAGAAGCCGAAATCTCCAACGACACCAGCCGGTCGCGCTCCAGCTCCGAAAGCCTTGAGGTTCCACAGTTGCTGGGCCTGCCCCAGCGCCTGGATGAACACCTGCCAGAAGGTGCCAGCTCTGCCAATGCGGTGGAACTGGGCGGCGCCAGCAAATCCAACGGGAATGGTTCGGTCAAACGCAGCGAAAAACTGGAACTTCGGGTTGCGGCCACCATTGTTGACGTATTGCCCAACGGCGTTCTTGCCATCAGCGGCTCGCAGGAATTGCGGGTGAATTTCGAGCTGCGCGAATTGCTGGTTTCGGGTTATGTGCGCGCCGAAGACATCAGCCGGAAAAATGAAATCACCTATGACAAGATCGCCTCGGCCCGAGTTTCCTACGGTGGCCGTGGACAGATCACTGACATGCAACAACCGCGATACGGCCAGCAGGTGCTGGACGCGATCCTGCCATTCTGAGGTAAATTATGATCGCTAAACTCCTCCCTGTCATTCTGCTGATCGTCGGCACCGCTGCCGGTATTGGTGCGGGTATCATGCTGGCGCCAGCCCCCGAACCCAAAGCTGAAACCGAACATGCCATGAATGACGACGAAATGGCGTCTGCTGATGATATGGACCATGCAGAGGAAGATATTCCGCTCGATGAGCTGGGCCCTGATCAGGAACGTGAATACGTCAAGATCGCCAACCAGTTTGTGGTCCCCGTGGTGGAACGCGACAACCTGTCTTCCCTGGTGGTGATTGCGCTTAGCCTTGAGGCCAAGAAAGGCATGAGCGAGAAGATCCACCTCTACGAGCCAAAACTGCGCGACGCCTTCCTGCAGGTTCTTTTTGATCACGCCAATATGGGCGGCTTTCGTGGGGCCTTTACCCGGTCTGATGTGCTCGACCCACTGCGTACAGCGCTGCGTGAAGCGGCACAAAAAGAGCTTGGCAAAGGGGTCTATGACGTCTTGATCATCGAGATTTCGCGCCAGGATGTCTGATTGACCAGATCAAAACTACCCGAACAATGAAGGGGTCTGATGCAATCAGGCCCCTTTGACTTGTCTGGAGGATCCTGCCCGGCATCCGCGCGCAGGGCATTCCGCCCGGTCTAGAAAGAGTTCCTTGGATCTTGACCGCGAACCGGAACAAAGAAGCCAAAAAAGGGGCGGATAAACCGCCCCAAGTGAGTATAGCTATCTAAAGTGTGCGGTCGCGCCTACAGGTAATCCGCTCACAACCCCAGCAGGCGGGTTTCAAGCGCTTTGGCCCGCGCCACCTTCAGACGTTTTTGTTCTGCATCCGCCATATCTGACACAGCGGTCTTGCGACCAAAGGTCTTGCGCAGCCGGTCCATCGCCATCAGTTTCTTGGCGGTGACCTGCGCCAGTTCGACATTGAGCGTACGACGGGTCCGCACGTGCCAACCTTGCCAAAGAAGATCCGCCCCCAGCGCCTTCATGGCGTGATCCTGATCGATGTCGGCACGGGCCGTTTTCACCTGATCATCCAGTTTCGACAATTGCCCCCGCAGGCGGGCCTCTTGGTCCAGAACCGGTTTAATTTTGGCGTGTTCTTTCAGATACTGCGCCTCGGTCACGGCAGCCATCTGCTGCAGCATCGCCATCTTCTGTTTCATCGAATTCCTCCCTTGGCGCGTTGACGCATTTCTTCTGCAAACCGGATCGCCGCGGCGACCGGTGCATAATATTCTTCCTCGACCTCATCCCCGATACCGATTGCGGCATAAAGCGCCCTGGCCGTGGGAGGATCGCTGTGAATTGGAACGGCATTTTCATTGGCCACTTCGCGGATGCGCGCGGCCACTTCATCGACACCCTTGGCGACACAGATTGGCGCGGTGCCTGCACCGCCTTCCCATTTCAACGCCACCGCATAGTGGGTTGGGTTGACGATCACGACGCTGGCCTCGGGCACAGCCCCCATCATCTGCCCCAGCGCAATCATCTGCGCCTTCTGGCGCCGCTTTGCTTTCATATGCGGGTCGCCCTCGGCATCCTTGGATTCATCCTGGATCTCCTTGCGCGACATCATGTTCTTGCGGTTGTGTTCAGCATGTTGAAACAGTGCATCCACCACCCCGATGGGCACCGAGATCAGCACAGCAAGCACCAGAAATTCCATCCCCAGTACTGACATCATCTTGATCACCGAAAACGCATCGGATCCGGCCGAAGACACCAGCATTGGCAACCGCAAGTTGAGGTACACCCCAAGACAGATGGAATAGAGGATCAGCTTGAACGTACTTTTCAGGAACTCAAAAATCCCGGCCCGCCCAAACTTGTTCTTTGCATTGGAAATGATCGACAGGCGCGACAGCTTTGGTTCCAGCTTGGTCGGGGCAAAGACCAACGCCTTTTGTCCCAGAATAGACAACAGGACCAGCGCCGCCGGAATCATAAAGAACGGAATCAAGGGTCGCACGATTGCGCCAATCATGCCGCCAACAACCGGTGTTCCGTTGCCAGAAAACAGCTGCACTGACAAACGGTCTGCCTGATCAATGAAGGACATCAAAACCGTGCCGGTGCCGCCAACCGCGCTGGCGCCAACTCCGTAGATCGCAAGCACCAGCCCGAGATAGGCCGCCGCAACCGAAAGATCGGTTGATTTTGCAACTTCGCCCTTCTCTCGGGCCTTTCGCAGTTTCTCTGCTGTTGGCTCGAATGACTTGTCTGAATCGTCGTCCTGGCTCATCGCAGACCAGCTCCGGGATCCGCAAAAAAGCTCATCATTGCGCGCAACCAGACATCCAGAATCATCGGGCTGGCGACCATCAAGATGAACAAACCACCAAAGGTGATCACAGGAGCACCGACAAAGAAGACCATCAACTGCGGCATGGCGCGGTTAATCACGCCCAGGGTCATGTTGTAGATCAGAGCAGTAATCAGGAAAGGCGCAGCAAGGGTAAAGGCCATATAGAAGATCTGCGAAAACCGATGGACCCCCCATTTGGAAAACCCTGCGGCCTCGGGAAATTCACCCACCGGGAAAATTTGATAGGAATAGATCAGCAGTTCTGCCACGCGGACGTGCAGCCCCATCATCACCGCCAGTGCCAGCCCCGCCAGCATCAGAACGGCCCCGATGGCCGGCAGGGTTTCGGCCCCGATGCCACCAAGAACCTGCGACAGCGAGGTACTTTGCGCGGCGATAGTGCCTGCGGTCTGCAACCCCATGATGAACATTCGAACAGTCACCCCCAGTGCCGCACCGATAATAGCCTCGCTCGCTGCATAGCTGGCGAAATGCATCGCGTTCGACGGGCTGGGGATCTGCGGCAGCGCCGGTGCCACAATAAAGGTGAAAGCCACCGCAATGCCCAGTTTTACATGCATCGGAACGTATTGCTCACCAAAGGCCGGCAGCAGGGCGCTCATGGCGGCGACCCGCAAAAAGACGATGGCGAAATGCCAGAAACTGGCTCCCAGAAGCGCCAAAAGCTCAGGAGGGAGAGGCAGCAATGTCATGCCGCGACCATACCCACCAGGGCCGGACGGGCCTCAAGGCCGATTTCCTCAAAGGAGAGAACCGGATTGGTGATGCCACGCGATTTCAGAATCGTGCGCAAGTAGCGGCGACGACGGGTCGAGGTGACAACCGCTGCAAACACGCCCTGTTCGGTCACGGTATTCAGACGCTCGCTCAGCCCTTCGGCCAGACGGTTGAACATATCCGGTGGCAGCGCCACATCAAGATTTCCGCCATTCACATCAACCTGATAGGTCGAGAACGTATCCTCCCATTCCGGAGCAAGCTGGATCAGAGGAATGGTCCCATCGGCCCGTTTCATTTCCGCGACCAATTGGAAGCCGAGACGTTGTCGAACATGCTCACAAATAGCTTCTGGTTGCGTGGTGTGGATGCGTGCTTCGGCAATAGCTTCCAGAATGAGCGGGATATTCCGGATCGAGACACGTTCTTCCAACAGCAGGCGCAATACGGAATGCAGCGTATCCATTGGCACCTTGTCCGGCACCAGATCGTCCAACAGCTTGCGGTTGGCTTCGGCCCGGAAGGGGTCAGACAGTTCTGTCATCTCGTTGAGCAAACGACGCAAGGATTTGAAAGTCAGCAGGCGCCCAAAGTTCTGTTTGATGACTTCCAGCAGATGGGTCGCCAAAATTTCCGGAGGTGTGACCACAGTTGCCCCGGCAAGGGCTGCATCCTGCTGCTGCGCCGCGTTGATCCAACGGGCAGGAGCGCCATAGACCGGTTCTGTCACATCGGTACCCGGTGGCAGCGCGGAATGATTGTCCGGCATCAGGGCCAGAACCATATCAGGATGCAGCGTACCACGGACTTGCTCCACGCCCTGTACCTTGACCACATAGGTGCCGCGCTCCAGATCCGCCTGATCGGTCAGGCGAATTTCCGGCAGAATCAGCCCGAAACTGGTGGCGATATGGGTTCGCATATTGGCAATCCGGGCATCGAGACCCGTGCCCGCGTCCAGCACCATGCTGACCAGATCTGGTGAAAACTCCAGGTGCAGATCGTCCAGATCAAGAATATCGCCAAGCGCCTTGGTCGGCGTTGGGTTGGCGGTTTCCTCCATCTGCTCTTCGACCTCGGCCTCTTCGGCGGCCTTGAGGTTGGTCTGTACACGATAGGCCGCATAGCCCAGAACCCCGCCGCCGATGATGAAAGGCAAAAAAGGCAGACCCGGAACCAAAGCAAACAGAACCATCAGGACTGCCACAGTGACGAGAGCCGCAGGGTGTTTGCCGAACTGATCGATCAGCGCAATATCAGTCGCTCCGGTTGCTCCGCCACGAGCCAGCAGCAAAGCAGCCGCGATAGAAATGATCACCGACGGGATTTGCGACACCAGGCCATCGCCGACTGTCAGGATTGTGTAGGTTTCAAAGGCCAAACCCACTGGCATCCCATGCACCAGAACGCCCATTGCTAGGCCCATCACCAAGTTCAACAGGGTAATGAGCAGCCCCGCAACCGCATCACCTTTAACGAATTTCGACGCACCATCCAGAGAGCCAAAAAACGTAGTCTCTTTCTGATCGTTCTCGCGCCGTTCCTTGGCGGTGGCGTGATCAATGGCACCGGCAGACATGTCGGCATCGATCGCCATCTGTTTGCCGGGCATCCCATCAAGCGCAAACCGGGCGCCAACTTCGGCCATCCGTGCCGCGCCTTTGGTAATCACCATGAAGTTCACGATCAGCAAAACCCCAAAGGTCACCAGACCGAGAAAGACGCTGCCGCCCATCACGAACTGGGCAAAACCCTGAATCACATCCCCCGCAGCATCGGTGCCGGTGTGCCCCTGCCCGATGATCAGTTTTGTCGACGAAATATTCAGCGACAGGCGCAACATCAGCGAGGCCAGCAGAATGGTCGGAAAGGATGAGAAATCCAGTGGCCGTTCGATGAACAGCGTGATGGTGAAAATCAGGATCGCCAGGCCAAAGGAGGCGGCAAGCCCGACATCCAGTACCCAGGCCGGCATGGGCAGAATCATCATCACGATGATTGCCATCAAAGCCAGGGCCAAAAGCACGGTCGGGCTGAAAAGCTGTTGGGCTGTCAGTTTAGGCACAATATTTCTCTTCATTGGGCGCAATCAGGCTGCGGGTTACCGAAAGACGCCAGGAAACAGGCAAAAGGGTCGCAAACCTCTGGAAAATGCAAAACGGGCCACCGGTGTCATGACCGGTTGATGCCAAATTCTCAGGGGGGATCTTGTCAGGGGAGGGCTTCGCCACAGAGGGCGCGCATGGAATATCGCTCGAAACAGGGCTCTGCCTCTTTGGAGAGATAGCAAGGCCAGCCAAAGCGTGCAGTATCACAGCGTTCCGTGCCGAACCGGGCCGCAGACAGCATTGCGTCAGCCACCGCATATGCGGGCTTTGGTGTTTAAAAGTCATCGGCATTCTGCCTGTCCACTTGCGGATTTTTCCAAGCCCCAAGGTAGACAGAGATGGTTGACAAAGTGTTAGCACCATTGCCAAAGGCCGCCCTCTTCAGGGTGGCCTTTGTGGTCGGTTTTCAATGATTTATGATGGCATTTGTCCACTCTTTGGTATCGACGACTGCACCGCAGCCGTTGTACCGCAGATCTGCTATTCGTCGGCTTGTGATCCAACGCGGCCCAGCAGGTCGGCAATACTGTCTCGCGTGCCGATGCTGCTTTCAACCAGAGCACGGGCATGGGCCAGCGGCGTCAGCCCTTCAGGATCCTTGCTGGTCTCCGAGATCTGATTGGTGACAGTCGCCACTTGGCCAAATGGTTCTTCATCCGACGGGATCATGGTTTCAATCGCTTCCATATCTTCTGAATGCCAGAACCCACGTGCCGCCGCGTTCATGTCTTCTTCAGCCAACATGTATTCACCTGCCCGGCCAAACTCGCCATTGCGCCAGAGAGCTTCAGCCCGCAAACGGTTTGCCTCCGATCCTTCAAGCCCCATCAGTTCAACCAGAGCATTGTGCGGCTTGTCCATGGCCAGGGCCGCTTCGGCCATCATCAGGCGGCGTTCTTGGTTTTCTGGCTCCAGAACGAGTTTCTGCAACAGCGACTGAGCCTGCTCTGCAAAGCCAAGGTTCAAAAGACGGCGCGCCATGATTTCTGCCACTGGTCCAGCTTCGGTTGCGGTGGATTGGCGCGCAAAAACCAGACTATGCTGCAAAAAGGTGACGTCATCAGCCCGTTCTGTCAGCAGTGTCATCAAGGGTTCCATCACATCTGCACGCGCAGCGGGGCCATCGTGACGGGTTACTTCCTGCAATTCTTCAAAGGCAAGGTTGAAATTTCCAGTAAGGGCCAGAGCAACAACTTCGGCGTTACGAAGCCGCGTACCCAATTCCCCATCCCGGCTTTCCAACTCGTATGAGGCCGCAAGCTCGGGCACATCCGGCGACAGGGCCTTGCGCTCCTGATAGCTGAGATCAATCAAGTCGATCAAAGCAGTCGGAGCACTCTCGGTACGTTCAGCAACCTCGTCGGTCAGCTTTTCCGCAACCAGATCGGTGTCACCTTCCAATTCAGCAATTGCCGCCTCTGCCATGTTGATTTCCGGGATGTACTCCATTCCGGTACGGCTGACAGAGCGCAGGATCGCCTCGGCAACATGCAGATTTCCGGCCTCGGCAAACAGGGAGCTGACCCGCGGTCCGAGATTCACACGCAGATGAACCGGCAGCCGGGAAAAGGTCTGCTGAATGGCATCCGTATTGGCGCTTTTCTTGATCACCCCATCCGCCAGGGCAGACCAGAATGCGGTCTCACCTTCGCAGCCCTGCTGGCCGGAAAACGGGTGATTGATCGGCAGAGCCTGACCATCCAGCATGGCGGCCATAGCATTGTAGATTTCGCGCTGTTTCGGATCCGTGCGACCCTCAGGAAGCATCGCCAACATGGCGCGGGCCTCTGCGCCGAAACCAAAATATAGATAGAGTTTGGCAAGCGCGCGCACGCTGGCCGGGTTCACATCATCAAATTCTCGCACCAAAGCCCCGCGAAGCGGGCCGAGCTGATCTGCAAAGGGGCTGTCATTGCCCCAATTGTGAATCGCGATCTTACGATCTGGCAAGCAATGATCATGGGTCGTCTTTTCTGGCGACATGCTCGCAATCAATCCGGTTTCGCGATCAATTGCAGAGGTCACCGAAACATTGGCGAGCGGATCCAAAGGTCGGTCAGAACGTCCCAACAGCTCCAATGGACGATTGCCTTCACCGTCTGGCAGTTCGGACAGCGCTACATCAAGCAAACCTTGATTGGCCGCACGGCCAATCTGCTGCAGTAGGCGTTGTTCCGAGGCATTGACCGTGGCCACCCGCGCGGTTTCTTCCATATCAAGCAGCAGATTGACCTGAGGCAGTTCGGTCGCCGCTGCGACCTCTTCTTCAGGAGTTTCAGATTCGGGTTTTGCGACCTGAACCGGCTGTGGCGGATCCAAATTCAGATCGACCCGCAGGCCCTGCGCCAGAACCGCTGCCCCGCGTGACGTCACCGGGGTGGGATCCGGCATCGTGTAATCCGCATTTGCCCCGGCCGTTATTCCGTCATCAGCTGTGTGCGCCGCTTGTGGACGATGAGCTGTTGCACTGTCGCGTTGCTCGCTGTTCAGGGCGGATTGCAGACCTAACGCCATGCGCGCATCCACTATGGAATCCTGCGATAGATTGAACCGATATCCTGAAACCTGCGGCTGTGCGCTCCGTGACTGCCCCTCGACAGGTTGTCCAAGTGGGAAATCGGCGGCATTGACCTGTGTAGGTCCGGACCGGCTGTCACGAATATCGACAACCAAATAGCCATCACTTTGCAAATTTGTCCGAATGTCGCATTCGCAACCAAGCTGTAGCTGCAAAGGGCGACCTGGCCCAGCCTGCGAAAGCTGCTGCAATCGTGCACGCGGGATAAGATCAAAAACACGGGAGGTGTCAAATACCGCCGAAGGCGAATCAATTTTTAGACTTGCAGTACGCCCAGATTGATTGAGCGACCATTTCACCCCATCAGGCAGGCGCATGACCAGGCGCGAGAAGCCATCGTGTTCACCCGAGCGGGTCACAATGGTCTCAGCCTGGGCAGAGCCCGCCGCCATCACTGTGGCGGCTATCGCAAATGCGCGCCAAATCATGCTGCGTCCTGTTTTACCGATCTGAGGGCTTCTTCCAGTTCAGAGAAACCGGGGCGAATGTGCGAAGGCGTGTTCTGGCGACCAACCTCGATGCAGATGGCAGCGGCATGGTTGTGAAGGTTCGCAACCAGCACTTCGCGGATCAACTTGTAGAAGTGAGAATCTTCCTCGGTGATGGTTTTCACCTTGTCGGCAAAGGGACCAACCAGACCATAGGCCAGAAAAACCCCAAGGAACGTCCCGACAAGCGCGCCACCGATCATCTTACCCAGAACTTCTGGCGGCTGATCGATCGAAGCCATGGTTTTGATAACACCCAAAACAGCCGCAACAATCCCAAGCGCCGGAAGACCGTCTGCCATGGTTTGCAGGGCGTGACTGGAGTGCAGAGCATGGTGGTGATTGGCCTCCATCCGCTTTTCCAGCACTTCTTCGACCTGATGCGGATCATCATAGTTCATCGAGGCAGAGCGCATGGTGTCACAAATCAGGTTCACCGCTTCATTGTCGGCCAGGATTTTGGGGTATTTGTTGAAGACCGAGGAATTTTCGGGGTCCTCAATATGTTGTTCTACCTCGACCGGGTTGGCCCGGGCAATTCGGATCAACGAAAACAAAAGACAGAGCAGATCCCGGTAGTCGTCGGACTTCCACTTTGGTCCCTTGAATACTTTTCCAAGGTCTTTGAGTGTGTGCTTGATGCCGCCCATATCATTACTGATCAGGAAGGCCCCAACGGCCGCGCCACCAATCATCATCATCTCAAAGGGCAGTGATTTCAGGATAATCCCCATCTTGCCGCCGGCCAGGAGATACCCGCCGAAAACCATGACAAAGATCACCAGAATGCCTACAATACCGACCATAGGGTCACTCCAAATTACGTTGCTTTATATAAGCTTAGGTGAGTCTGATTAAGAAAGGCTGAGCAAGGGCTGCAAGTTGTGCTCCCAAGCCATGATCACCATGGCCCAAGATTATTCCTTGGGCACACCACCGTTTCGACCCGCCATGACAACGCTGATTGTATAGGCCGCTTCAGGGCTGAGACCGGCCATAATTCCTGCCGCCGCTTCCGGACGCATGCGGGCCAGAAAACCTGCAGCGAAATTCGGGTCCATCTCTTCAAAGAGCGCCGCCGATTCTTTTGGCTTCATCTGCTCATAGACCGTAGTCAGCTGATCAACATCGGATTCGGTGGCCCCATCGGCCAGTGCCAGCGTCGAGCGTAGCGCTTCTTCCGCCTGCTCAAGTGCCGCCAGTTTTTTCTCGATCGCCTGATCCGCAATATCCAAAGCCTTCATCCGGTCTTCGATCTCGGATTCACGGATTTCCAGGGCCGCCTCACGTTCCTGAAACGCTGCCAGCATCTCTTGCAATTCTGCCGAAGAGGGCATTCCGGCGACGTTTAGCTTGCCACCGCCTTCATTGGCCTCATGCTTGCTATCCTGCAAATTGGCGACCTCGCGGGCGATCGCCGGCCCGGCTTCCATACCAAGACGCACGATAGCCGATCCCATCAGAAAGATAGCCAGCAGCATCAAGGTTCCACTGCGACTGCGGCCCGGCTTTTTGGCTTTAACTTTTACTTTCTTGCTCATCACGCCACCCGCTTTTTGTCGCGACTATGGCGCACGAACATCACGCCGGACGATTTGGCAGGCTCTTCTGCAGAGGCTTCCGCCTCGGCATTCGATTCGTAGGCTGCTGCCAGCGCATCGCTTTCTTCAGCAGCGGCGACAGGCTGTTCTGGTGTCGAAGCAGGTGCCTGCACCTGAGCCTGTGGGGCTGCCTCTGGCATGTCATGCATCGAGGCCATCATCAATTCCAGCCGCTGGGCCACCGATTCGGCCCGCCCTGTCAGCTGATCCAGCGCTTGGCTGGATCCTTCGGTCATCTGCCGCGCAGTGACAAAGGACTTGTTCAGATCTTCGACCTGCGAGGAAAGAACAGCGACAGCACCGCCGACGCCCTTTTCAAGGTCATTGAAGCGTTTCAGCCGGCGCGAGAGCACCAAGCAGTAAAATCCGGCCCCTAGAGCGCCGGCCGCAAGCAGGATATCAGCAATAAGGTCCATCCCATCCTCCTAGTTCAGTACGAATTCCATAATCAGCAAATCGCGTACACGCCCCTGTCCGGTAGCAATGTTGATTCGCCGCAGCATCTGTGCGCGCAGTTTTGGCAGCGCCATCGGATCCTCAAGATCCTCCAGCTCCAAAGCTCGCAGATAGCTATTCAGTACATCGACTACGCGAGGGAGGACTTTTTCAACCTCAGCCTGGTGAATCAGATCCACCTCCAATTGTGCGCTAAACCGCAGGTGTTTGATACCGCTGGCTTTGCGCAATGTGATGACAATTGGTTCCATCTCGATGAAGGCAAGCTTGGCGATATCCTCCGCCGTCTCACCACTATCTACGCCTTCTGGCGCCTCTGCAGCCGCATGAGTCTCTTCGGACTCTGCGGGTTGACCAAAAGGAAGAAGCCCTGACGAAACTGCAAAGAAACCGCCGCCGCCGCCTGCAATTGCAAGGACGACCCCAATGATGAGGGGCAGTTTGCTTTTTTTACCCGGTGCGTCTTCTTCCGCATTCACTACAGCGTCTGTCATGGCTTTCCCTAAAACGTCGTGCAAAGCCTTCATAACCCCTGAGGAACTAACCGAATGTTAAGGCCCCTCGGTCAAAAAGGGATCACGCCGGACAGAATGCCGGTGCGACGGAGGTTAAATTGCAGCAGATCAAGAATGTCTGGACTGGATTGGATACGCGCAAGCGACTCATAGTGGTCGGCGCCACTGTGGCCGTGATTGCCGGTGTCCTCGCGATGTCCCATGTGGCGACCAAGCCCACCATGAGATTGCTTTATGCCGGGCTGGAAAGCGGCTCGGCCGGAGATGTAGTGCGGGCGCTGGAACAGGCCGGTACCCAATACGAAGTACGCGGTGGCTCTATCTATGTGCCATCTAGCCGCCGGGATGAGCTGCGCATGACGCTGGCCAGCGAAGGCCTGCCCGCCAATGGCGGCAAAGGCTATGAGTTGCTCGACTCGCTCACCGGTTTTGGCACCACGTCCCAAATGTTCGATGCCGCCTACTGGCGTGCAAAAGAAGGCGAGCTGGCCCGGACCATCGTAGCCAGCCCCCATATCAGTCAAGCCCGGGTGCATATTGCAAATACCGGCGCCAATCCCTTTCAGCGCACCGTTGATCCAACAGCCTCCGTATCGGTGGTGCCCCTGGGATCCCCAATCACACCGGCCCAGGCCAATGCGATTCGCTTCTTGATTGCTTCGGCTGTCACGGGTCTGGCGGTTGAAAATGTTGCTGTGATCGATGCCAATGGGGCTTTGATCGGATCCCACGAAGCCGCCGCTGCTGCCGGCGCCGGGACCGATGACCGCTCACAGTCGATTCGTGATCGGGTCCTGCGACTTGTTGAAGCCCGCGTTGGTCATGGCAATGCCGTGGTCGAGGTCAGTGTCGATACCGTCACCGACACCGAATCCATTCGCGAAAAACGCGTTGATCCGGCCAGCCGTGTTGCGATCAGCACCGATGTCGAAGAACGCGCCGATGTCTCTAGCAATCAATCCGGCGAAGTCACTGTTGCCTCCAATATACCCGACGGCGACGCCGCTGCGGGCCAGGGATCCAAAAATAACACCAGTGCCACGCGTGAACGGGTGAACTATGAGATCTCCGAAACCGAAAAAGAGATCATTCGTGGTCCTGGTGCGATCAAACGTCTGACCGTCGCGGTTCTAATCAATGGCACCACGGTCAACAACGAAGCCGGTGAGGCCGTGTTTGAGGCGCGCCCCGAAGAAGAGCTTGGCGCCCTGCGGGAATTGATTTCGGCTGCCGTCGGATTTGATGAAACACGTGGCGATGTCATTACCCTGAAATCAATGGATATGCCCAATATCGAACCTCAGGGCACGGCCGTCACCAGCTCGTTCATGGACAATCTCTACATTGATGCCATGGCAATCATTCAAATGGCGGCTCTGGCCATTGTCAGTCTGGTTCTTGGCCTCTTTGTTGTACGCCCGATTCTCGCCGGGACAGGCAGCGGCGTTCCGGCGCTTGCGGGTCCTGACATGGGTGACATGGGTGGTGGTCTGTCCGATCTGCCAGCCATGGGCACGGCACCGGGCATGGGGGATTTCATGATGAACCCGGACCTGGGTGCCAATATCGCCCTGGATGGTGAAATCCAGGATGGCGGTGGCGGTCAGTTCGAACCCATGGGTGGCATGGGTGGTATCGGCGACATGGGCGGTATGGGTGGCGGTTTGCCTGCCATCGGTGGCGGCGAAAACCCAGTAGATCGCCTGCGTGAAATGATCGGCGAACGTCAGGAAGAAACCGTCCAGATCCTTCGGGGCTGGCTTGAAGAAAACGAGGAGCGGGCCTGATGAGCATAACCCATCTTCTGGAAGATTTTGGTTCAGCAACCAAAGTGGAAGCAATCATTCCCGAGGTCTCGGAAGAGGTCCTGGAAGAGGCGCGACTGGTGTCTTTCGAGAACGGATATAGTGCCGGCTGGGATGACGCCGTCACCGCCAAGGATCAGGAGGTCACCAAGATTTCAGCCTCCTTGGCCAGTTCTCTTGAGGATCTGAATTTCACCTATCAGGAAGCTCAGTCACAACTGATCGAATCGCTGGATCCGATGTTCAAGGTTCTGACCAGCGCGGTGCTGCCGGATGCCATGTCTGCTACATTTGGCCATCATATCGTCGATCAGATGACGGATATGGCCAAATTCCAGACCAACCAACCCATGAGCATCATTGTCTCCGCCGGAGAAGCCGCCGCCGTACGCGCGCTGCTGCCGGATGCCTTTGCCACCCCGGTTCAGGTACAGGAAGATGAAAGTCTGTCCCCCGGCCAGGCCTATCTGCGCGTCGGTTCCTCCGAACGCGAGATAAACAGTTCAGCCTTGGTTGAATCGATCCACGATTCAATCGACGCCTTTACCTATCACGTCAGAGAGGACAGCCATTATGGATGACGCCGACGATCTCAACATGAAAGCCACCGATGCCAGCAATCCCTTTGTTTCGGTTCCCGTCGAAGTGGTGGTTTCGGTCGGTAAAGCCCGGCCCCTGATCCGCGATCTGGTCGGTCTTGGTGAGAACGCCATTCTGACCCTCGACAAACGGGTTGAAGACCCGGTCGACCTCTATGTGGGTGACCGTCTGGTTGCCCGTGGACAGCTCGAAGAAATGGACGGTGAAAACGCCGGCCAGCTGGCCGTCCGCCTGACTGAAATCGCCGATTTGCAAAACGGTCTGGGATGACACGCACAGCCTTTGCACTCACACTGATAACCGCCTGCGCAGTCTTTATGCTGCCGCAGGCGGCAATGGCTCAGGATCTCAGCCTGTCGCTCGCCGATGGTCAGTCTATCTCGGCGCGCTCCATTCAACTGATCCTGCTGATTACCGTGCTCAGCCTGGCGCCCGGCCTGTTGATCATGATCACCTGCTTTCCCTTCCTAGTCACGGTTCTGTCGATCCTGCGCCAGGGCATTGGCCTGCAGCAGTCCCCTCCGAACATGATGATGATCAGCCTGGCGCTGTTCCTCACCTATTTTGTGATGGAGCCGGTATTTGTCGAGGCCTGGCAGGTGGGCATCAGCCCCCTGATCGAAGAGCAGATCGATGTGGAAACCGGCCTTATGCGGGGGCTTGAACCGTTTCGCGGATTTATGGCCAACCGTCTGGATCCCGATACTTTTTACGCCATTGCGGACCTGCGTCCGGGCACATCAGGCATAGATCCAACCCCAGAGGCACCTCTGTCGGTGCTGATCCCCAGCTTCATGCTGTCTGAAATCGCCAAGGCCTTTCAGATCGGCTTTTTGGTGTTTTTGCCCTTTCTGGTGATCGATTTGGTCGTTGCTGCTGTCCTGATGTCGATGGGGATGATGATGGTGCCACCGGCGACCGTTTCGCTGCCGTTCAAGCTGGCCTTTTTTGTGGTTGCTGATGGTTGGGGGTTGATCGCCACATCGCTGGTGCGCAGCTATTATCCCTAGCCTTTAAAAAGAGACACAAATCCCGCCCTTCCAGGCAGAGATTTGAAAACAAAATAGCCCCCGATCCCGCGTGGATCAGGGGCTATTTCTTGCCTGGCGACATCGGGCCTAGATCCTCAGATCCAACCCCGCTCCTCAAGAGATCATACCTGGTCTTTACTGGCTGCCTTCGCTGGAACCAGCGCAACCGGCCCTCCGAAACAGCATAAATCCCAGCACAATCGCTGCTGCTCTGATTGCCTTGGGCAAAGTCCCTGGGACTAGGGCTCTTAGGACTGTGTCATGGGACACTGCTGTTTCCGCCTTAGTCTCACCTTGCCCCCGGATTGAGGCCAGTTTGCTCAAGGGTTTGGTCAACTGACATCACTGGACAATCGCAAAACACTGGGCAGTCGCAAGACCGGCCCCGAGACCAGCCCCTCACGCTTAACCCGTGGCAAAGAAGGACCCCCGAAACACCTTGCGGCGCCTCGGGGGTTCAAAGATCAGGACGACCAATTGCGGACAGAAACAGACCGGAAATCCGGCAGCGCGCAGGATTAGCGCACTATGAATTCTGCATGGAGCGCACCCGCAGCCTTCAGGCTTTTGAGGATATCAATCATATCCCGCGGCGAAACCCCAAGGGCGTTCAGACCAGCGACCACTTCGGACAAGGAGGTTGATTCTGGCACTTCTGCCAGCTGAATACCGTCTTCTTCGTCGATCGCAGCGGTGGTGCGCGGCACGACAACCGTTTCACCATTGCTAAAGGGGCTGGGTTGCGAAACCAGCGGCGCCTGTTCGATCCGCAGGGTCAGATTCCCCTGTGCAACGGCCACACGAGAAATCCTGACATCACTTCCCATGACGATGGTGCCGGAACGCTGATCCACCACCACGCGCGCCTTGCGCTGAGGTTCAACAAGAATATTCTCCATCCGCCCCACAGCATGAGCGGTTGAGCGAGCCTTGGTCCCCGGAATATCGATCTCAACAGTACCCGAATCGCGCATCAAAGCCACGTTGCGGCCAAATTCAGCATTCACGGCGCGCTCGATACGCTCGGCCGTGGTGAAATCGGGTTCCCGCAGGGCCAGCCGCATGGAGCTGAGCGAAGACAGATCAAAGTCGATCTCCCGTTCCACCCGCGCCCCTGAAGGGATCACACCCGAGGTCGGAACCCCCTGAGTAACGCTGGCACCTTCACCTTCGGCGACAGCGCCACCGGCAAGGATGGTGCCTTGGGCAACCGCATAGATCTGACCATCCGCTGCATTCATCGGCGTCATGATCAGCGTACCACCCAAAAGGCTTTTGGAATCACCAATGGCGGAAACCGTGATATCCACGGTTCCACCAACCCGGGCAAAGGGTGGAAGGGTCGCAGTCACAAAGACCGCCGCCACGTTTTTGGGTCGGAACTGCTCGCCGGTCACATTGACCCCGAGACGCTCCAGAATATTGGACATGATCTCCTCGGTGAAGGGCGAGTTTCGCAACCCGTCCCCGGTCCCGTTCAGACCAACCACGAGACCGTAGCCAACCAGATCATTGCCGCGAACCCCGTCAAATTCGACAAGGTCCTTCAGGCGAATTGCATTAGCCTGCGCCAGGGTCGGCAACAGGAGACAGGCGACGAGAAGGCGAAAAAATTTCATCATCACATATAGTTCACTAGATTGAGGTTCGCGCTGCGCGATGTCACCGTATAGAGAATCTCCAGCTGAACTTCAGAAGCTTCAAACCGGGTGGTCGTCTCATAAGTGTCGGCAAGAACAATTTCATTGTAGGCGAGGCTCAGGCTGGTTTTGGAGGCCACATTGCGCGTATTCACCCGTTCCAACTGGGCTTCAATGAAACCAATGTCGGCCTGCACATCGATCATGCGATCGGTACTGTCAGCCAACTCGCCCCCCCCAGCGCGTGCCAAATCAATCTGTGTCCCATGAGACAGGCCCAGTGAGGGTTCGTTGATAAGGGCAATAATGGCGAAACTTTGCAACGAATGCTTCAGATCCGGGTTATCGGCCCTCAGTGACAAAGAGACTTCTTCACCATCGCCCACTTCAACCGGGGTCAGATCCGTGGTCGAGCCGACATACATCGCGGTGTCAAATCCAGCTGGATCAGCAAACCAGTCCTTCACGGCCTGAATGATGTCATCCGCATCGGTCAGACCCGCGACTTCGCCCAGCAGTTCCGTCATCAAGGTATCTGTGCTGTTCAACGGCGAGGTACCAGTTGCAGTGCCGGCAAACAGGCTGCGACCGCCAACCCAACCATTGAGCGAGCTGATCGCAGTGTCCAGCTGCCGGGCCGCCTCAGTCGAGAAGCGCTGCGCATCCGTGGAGGTCATACTGGGCGTCGCAGAATAGATGTTGTCCCGCATATTCTGGGTGCTGTCCTGGATTCGCGACAGGTTGCTCTGCATACCCAGCGCAAAAAGCTCTGTTTCGCCGGTTGCAACCATCTGGCTGTCCAGGCGGTTGAGGTTGTTTTCGATATCCGCCAGGTAGGAGAAATCCCCTCCCAATTCGCTGACGAGATCGGATTTCTTACCGGTGGCCAGCTCTTCGGACAGGGTGGCGATATCGACCTTCAGTTCTGCATTACGGTTGCGCAGGTAAGAATGGCTGGTCAGATCGCCATAGGATTTGTAAATCATTTCTTAAATCCTCAGAAGGGTTTGCATCATTTCATCAATGGCTGACAGCATCTTGGCATTGGCTGCATAGGCATTTTCAATGAGCATAAGGTTTTGCAATTCAGCATCCGAATCCACACCCAGAGCCAGTTCCGCCTGCGCCATTTCGGTAAAGCTGGTCGCCGCGTAGCTCATTGTGTTGTTGGCACCGTTACTGTCACGCGCAAAGCGCGACATCAGCGAGGCGCTCATGGTGTTGAGATCCGCCGTGACGGTACCGAGCTTGGTGGTGGAAACCGTCCGGTTTTCTGCAATCGCATCGGAATAGGCAATCAATTGGCTAGCATCGCCGGGATCACCCGGCGCCGCCGCATAAAGACCATCACGGAACCGCCAGGTTTCGGCATCCCCATCCATGGCAACCAGGGTATTCAGTTCTAGGCGGGCAGACACCCCAACTGTGTCGACGGGATCAAAGGCGCTGCCGCTATCGGTAAAAATCCCGGCATCCCCGACGCCAATGGTCGGATCCAGGCCTGAGTCCTGAAACCGTCCGATCAGATCTGCGGTCACCGCATCCAAATCGACCTGTGCCTCGACGGCGACATTGTCGCGAATGTCAAATTCAGAGGCAAGCGTGCCGCCCCGCAATGGTCCATTCGCCGAGGTATCAATCAGCCGCCCGTTGATCTCGAGCCCCGACAACAGGCCGTTGCCCAGGGTCATCTGTGGTTCGATATTGCGCTTGGCATCAAAGCTCAGCTCTGAGGCTTTGCCATCAATCAGGGCAACGCCGCCTTCGGAATAGAGCGCCACCTGGCCCTGCCCCCGCTGCACGACATTGACAGGAATGGACTTGTTGACGGAATCGATCAGCAGATCCCGCTGATCTTCCATCGCGGTGGTATTGGTCCCCGCTGCTTGCGACACAACGATACGCGCATTCAGCTTTTCGATTTCCTTGAGATCCGCATTGAGCTGATCAACCTGAATATCAATAGCAGTTTCCGCCGAAACGCGCAGTGCATTCAGACCGTCGGCAGCACTGGTGATCGAATCGATCACCAGACTGGCCTGTACCGACAATTCATGCAGCCTTTCTGTTGAATCCGGTCTGGAAATCGCCTCGATCAGAGCGGCATCAAAATTGGAGATCTGCGCCGAGATCGAGGTTTCATCATCCACAGTCCCGACCAGACCGGTCATCTTGGTATAGAAATCCGCATAGACACCAGAGGCGGCGTACTCGGCTTCGGCAGTACGCGCACTGGACTGCAGTGCCACATCCCTTACGCGTTCCACGCCACCAATTTTAACGCCGTCCGTATAGCCACCGGAGGTCAGGTTCAGGGTTTGCGCCGAATACCCTGGTGTCAGGGCATTGGCGAGGTTTTCTGAAGTCACCTGGGTTAACCGCGCATTGGCGGTTATCCCGGACATCGCGGAATTTAGTGCGCTCGTGATCGACATGTCAGGCTGCTCTTTCTAAGCGGATATCAATAATCAGCGATGTTTACCGCTTGATGTTCGTGGTTTCCTGAAGCATCTCATCGACGGTCTGGATCACTTTTGCATTGGACGAATAGGCCCGCTGCGTCTTGATCATATCCGTCAATTCAGTGGCCACATCGGTGGCAGATTCCTCACGCGAGTAAGAAGCGATCTCACCAGTGGGTCCGTCACCTGCATCCCACAGGAAGTAGGATCCACTTTGGGAAGAGGGCAGATAAGTCTGCTGATCCAGTGCTTGCAGGCCGTTCTGATTGGGAACGTCAACTAGCGGCACCTTGTAGAGAATGCGGCTAGCACCAGAATCATAGTTCGCCCGCACATAGCCCTGCGGGTCAACTTCGACGCCAACCATCGTGCCTACTTCGTTACCGTCTTTGGTGACTGATGCTGGTGCAAAAGTATCAGACAATTGGGTGAAACCATCGCTTTCACCAATCAAGCCAACGGTGATTTCCATCGGACCGCCATCAACGGTAACGATGACACTACCTGTGGCAGGATCATAGGCGCCACCCGAGATCGCAGTTACCGAAGCAAGCGAACCGCCCGCAGTCCGGCTGTCATTAAAGGTCACGGTGTATTCCCCGATCACCGCCCCGCCAGAGGCGCTATCGGTAATTTCAACAGTCCATTCGTTCGAGGATCCGGTAGCAGGTACCGTTGGGGTATAGGTAATCCCCAGGGTTTGCGAGCTACCCAGGTTGTCATAGTATTCAACCGTCATGTTTCGCACGGTACCGGCACTGCCAGCTTCAGTATCGGTGGCGGGTAGGTTCACTCCTAGACCAATAGAAGTTGTTGGCTCACCGGTGAGCTGGTTCATGTTATATTGCACCGGCTCCAGGCCTTCGGCCGTGTCACGTGGACCATCGGAAACCGTTCCATCTGCTTCTGCAGGCCAGCCCAGCAGGACGAGACCCGATTCAGTGGTCAGATACCCATCAGCATTGGTCCTAAATGAGCCCGTTGTGGTCAGCTTCATGGTTGGCGAGCCATTGTTTGCTACCACTTCAGTCAGAGAAGCAACAGGCAACATGCCTCGCTCAGTCACCGCAAGATCAGTTGCATTGGTGGTGCCAACCAGCGGTCCACGCTCGTCGATCAGGCGGACATTGCTCGAACTCACACCGCCAGCGGTATATGTACCACCGGAGGAGCCAACAACCATGGATTGGAAATCTGTCTGAACGCGCTTGTAGCCGCTGGTCGACGAGTTCGCGATATTGTCCGAAATTGCGGCCAATGAACTTGCGTTTGCACTCAATCCGGAGACACCGGCATTCAGGGCTGAGGAAATGGTCATGTTGCGCCTTTCTGCTGCAATAAGTCCTTCTGAGAGCAACAGCTAGCGCATGATCACTTAACGGGCGGCTAACAGATAAAATACAAAGCATCTGTTGCCGCCCGGAGGTGAAGTGGTCGGAGAGTTATTCCCGCAAGAGAACGATCTCCACCCGGTTGTTACGCACTGACATCGGGTTGCTTGCCGCCAGTTTGCGGTCTGCATGGCCGGTGATGCGGTGGATTCGGCTGGATTTCATGCCACCCGATTCGAGCAGAGTACGCGCTGCATCTGCCCTAGCGTGAGACATCTCCCAGACCGGATTCTGTGCCAAAACCACAGGATGTGACTGAATATGGCCGCTGATGGCGATATTATTGGTCACGCTGGCGCTGACCCGCGCCACCATCCGAACCAGATCCCGGAACAATGGCGTCGGTTCTGCCTGCCCTTTGGAAAAGAGCGAAACTCCATCCGTCTCAAAAAGTTCGATGATCAGACCTTCGTCGGTGACCCGCGTAATGATATGGCGCGACATCTCGACCGAGACCATGCTTTCACCACCACGGCCTTGAAGTTGTTCTTCAATGGCGCGAAACTTGCTATCTTCTTCGGCCTTCTCAGCGTCGCTGACACCGGTTTCACCCTGCGCCTGCTGTGCATCCATCGGATTAATATCCGAGGCACCCGTGCCTGACTGCGGCTGAATATCCTCGGTGAACATGCTGTCGCCCTGGAAGGCGCCATTGCCACCGCCGGATATCCGGCTCAAAGGAATGGATGGCGAAAAGTAGTCCGCCAGACCCTTGCGTTGCTTTTCCGTTGTTGCGTTCAACAGCCACATCAACAAGAAGAAAGCCATCATGGCTGTCACAAAGTCGGCATAGGCGACCTTCCAGGCCCCCCCATGGTGGCCACCGCCACTAACGACTTTTTTCTTCTTGATGATAATAGGCGCCATGTTGCTTTGTGCGCTCATAATCACCACCACTATTTTTCACCCACAACCGGGATAGCAGGGCAATTATTAACGACGTGTTAATTGCGCCGTTTGCGTGCTGGTAACAAAGGTAAACAATTGGTTTTCAGGCGAAAATACGGCTTTGTGCTGAATATCATGACCTCAACATGACGGCAAAATGGCGACTTTGTGACGGCAATGTGGCGGTATGAAAAAGGGGCCAATTTCGGCCCCTTTTCGCATCACTTCTCGAGCAGGATTTGCCCGAATGATTCGCGTAGTTTGTTCTTCAGGACCTTTCCAGTCCCGCCCAGCGGCAGCTCGGTCACAAAGATGACCTTGTCCGGGATCTGCCAGCTGGCAACTTTGCCCTCATAAAAGCCGAGCAATGCCTCTTCGGTGAGATCACCGTCGGACTTGATTGCAATCAGAACCGGGCGTTCATCCCATTTCGGATGCTGCGCGGCGATTGCAGCCGCCTGCGCCACCATCGGGTGCGACATCGCGATGTCTTCCAGCTCCACGGTCGAGATCCACTCGCCGCCGGATTTGATGATATCCTTGGAGCGGTCGCGGATGATCATGTAGCCGTCGCCATCAATCGTCGCGACATCACCGGTGTCAAACCAGCCATCCATGGTCAGCGCACTTTCGTCCTGGCCAAAATAGGTATCAATGATCCAATGGCCCCGGATCTGCAGCTCGCCCTGTGTTTCACCATCATGGGGCAGCACATGGCCTGCCTCATCGACAATACGTAGCTCAACCCCATAGGGCGGACGCCCCTGACCTTCACGGATGCTCCCTTTCTCGGTATCGGAAAGGTCCTGATGCTTTTGCAGCAAATGGTTCAATGTCCCCAAGGGGCTGGTCTCAGTCATACCCCAGGCATGAATCAACTCGACCCCGTATTTGTCACGGAAGGCGGGAATCATCACCGTGGGCAATGCAGAGCCACCCACAACGGTGCGCGTCAGGCTTGCGGCCTTGCTGCCGGTCTTCTCCAGCGCCTGCAGCAGCCCCATCCAGATGGTCGGAACCCCCAGCGCCAGCGTGACCTCTTCGCCATCGATCAGCTTGACCAGGCTCTCGCCATCCAGATTGGGTCCCGGCAGCACCAGCTTGGCACCAACTCCGGCGGCGATATAAGGCACCCCCCAAGCGTTGACGTGGAACATCGGCACCACGGCCATGACAGTATCGCGTGCCGAAATTGCTAGCCCGTCTGGCTGATTGCCGCCCAGCGAATGCAACACCGTGGTGCGGTGAGTATATTGCACGCCCTTGGGGTTGCCGGTGGTGCCGGATGTATAGCACAGGCTCGACGGCATGTTCTCGTCCAGCTCGGGCCAGCTGTAGTCATCACCTTCGGCGGCGATCAGCTCGTCATAGAAAAGAATACCGGGCACCGCTTCAGCTGCAGCCTCATCCCGCGGCCCCATCAGAACGATGTGCTTCAGGGTTTTCAGGTGTTGCTTCAGCTGGCCCACCGCAGCGATAAAGGTCGCATCAATGAACAGCACCTGATCAGCTGCGTGATTGATGATGTAGATCAGCTGCTCTGGTTTCAGACGCGGATTGATCGTGTGGCAAATCATACCTGCGCCAGCGACACCAAAATAGATCTCCAGGTGGCGGCGGTTGTTCCAGGCTATCGTGCCGCAGCGCTCTCCCTTGGCGACGCCCAGACGTTCGAGGGCCGCAGCCAGCTTGCGCGCGTTGGCCTCGATCTCACCCCAGCTGGAATGCACCACCTCTCCAGAGGTTTCGACCGAAGTCACCGTGGTTTCGCCGTGATAACGACCCGCATGTTCAACCAGTGAACTGATCGTCAGCGGTTTGTGCATCATTTTGCCAAGCATCTAGCTTGTCTCCTCCAAAATTATTCCGCAGCCAACACTGCGCTGCCACGGATCAGATCCGCAGCCTTTTCTGCAATCATGATGGTGGGTGCATTGGTATTGCCACCAATCAGCCGCGGCATGACAGAGGCATCCACAACGCGCAGCCCCGCCAGACCCCGCACCTTTAATTCCGGATCAACAACAGCCATGTCGTCCTGCCCCATCTTGCAGGTTCCCACCGGATGATAAATCGTATCTGCTCGCGCCCGGATGTGCTGCTCCAACGCTGCGTCATCCGGCTCCTCTTCGATAAAGAGTTCCTTGTGGATATATCCGGCCAGCGGCGCGGTCTGCATGATCTGCCGTGTCTTGCGCACGCCCGCGATCAGGGCCGCCAGATCTTTGGGATCCGACAGGAATTGCGGATCAATACGCGGCGCCGCCGTCGGGTCGGCCGACGTCAGCCCAACAGAGCCACGCGATTTTGGCCGCAGCACACAGACATGACAGCTGAAGCCATGGCCCATGTGTAGCTTGCGCGCGTGGTCATCAACAATTGAAATCACAAAATGCAGCTGCACATCGGCACGCTCCAGATGGCTCTCGGTCTTGAGAAAGGCCGCGCCTTCGGCAAAAGGTGTGGCAATCATGCCGCGACCGGTTTTACGCCAATTGCCGATGTGTTTCAGCAGCGAAAGGCTTCCCGGCAGCGAGATGCCGAAATTGTCGCGATCGCGGCTCTTGTAAGCCAGCGTGAAATCAAGGTGATCCTGCAAGTTTTGCCCGACGCCGGGCAGCTCATGCACCATATCAATGCCATGAGGTTTGATATCTTCTGCACGGCCCACGCCCGACAGTTGCAACAGCTGCGGCGAATTAAAGGCCCCACCACACAGCACGACTTCGCTGCGCGCCATCACCTGTTTGTCTTGACCGCCCTGCCGATAGGCCACACCAACGGCGCGTTTGCCTTCAAACAGCACACGACTCGCATGCGCCTTGGTCAGCACGGTCAGATTGCTGCGCTCCATCACCGGGTGCAGATAGGCCGCCGCCGCAGAGCAACGCTCGCCGTTTTTATCCGCTGCGTGAAACTGTGTGACCTGGTATTCGCCAATACCTTCGTTGTCGCCCGCGTTGAAATCCGCGACCTCGCGGATCTGCAGGGCCTGGCCTGCCTCGATAAAGGCGCGGGTGATGGGGCGTGGGGATTTCTGATTGCTGACCTGCAACGGCCCGCTGTCCCCATGGGCCGCATCACCACCGCGTTCGTTGTTCTCAGCCTTGCAAAAATAGGGCAGTACCGCGTCCCAGTTCCAGCCATCACAGCCCAGATCGGCCCATTCGTCGTAATCCTTGGCGTGACCACGCACATAAAGCATCGCATTGATCGCACTGGAGCCGCCCAGCGCCTTGCCGCGCGGCTGGTAGCCCTTGCGCCCATTGAGCCCTGGCTGCGGCACTGTTTCAAAGGCCCAGTTGTTGATCTTGGGCTTGCCCGGCAGCATTGCGACCACCGCAGCGGGTGCTCGCACCAGAATACCGTCACCTTTGCCGCCGGCCTCGATCAGACAAACTGTGGTTCCCGGATCTTCGCTCAGCCGCGACGCCAGCGTTGACCCGGCAGAACCCCCTCCGACGATGACATAATCAAACTGCATTGCTTCCCCTCCCGGTTGTGCCATTTTTTACGCACGAGCAGACCCAAGCCAAAGCAGGCTGTCCAGTTTTACTCAGCGTAACACATACTGGGAGGGCGAAAGCGCAGATGTCTCCACCGCTATCCATGACGCCGGAGAAACCCGGAGAACAGGCGCAGACCCTCGCGCAGAATTTTCGGAGCATTGGCATAGCCGATGCGCAGGTATCCCTCCATGTTCAGGGCCGACCCCGGTGTAAACATCACCCCGGTTTCCTGCAGCAGGGCCACACAAAGATCGCGTGAACTGATATCAAGATCATAGCGCAGCAGCGCTGTGGTGCCGGACCGTGGCTTGACCCAGCTGATCCGCGGTTCCTGTGCCACCCAATCGGCAAGGATCTGCAGGTTGCCACGGGTGATTGCCTGACTGCGTGCCAGAATCTGGTCGCGATGTTCCAGCGCCAGCGCCGCGAAATGCTCGTCGATCATGCCAACCGAAATGGTATCATAGTCGCGATGCAGAGCCACCTGATGCAGCAGCGCCTGCGGCCCCGCGATCCAGCCCAGACGCAAACCGGCCAGCGAATAGGCCTTGGACATGCCAGCGGTGCTGATACCTTTATCGTAGAGATCCGCAATCGACACCGTCATGCCATTTCCGGTCTGATCGGTGCCGCGATATACCTCATCGCACAGGATCCAGGCATCCACGGCGCGGGCGATCTCCACGATCTTTTGCAGCAAGGCGCGATCCATCAGCGCCCCGGTCGGGTTATTGGGATTGTTTAATGCGATCATCTTGGTTTGCGGTGTCACCATCGCCCGCAAAGCATCAATGTCAGGCAAAAACCCATCTTCAGGTCGCAGCTGCAACATCTGCACATTGGCACCGATACTGACGGGGATCGAGTAATGCTGCTGATAGGTCGGCACCACGGCAACCACGTGATCGCCTGCAGAGACGAGGGTTTTATGCACCAGCATATTGGCCCCGATGGTGCCATGCGTCGTGAGGATATTCTCTGGCTTCTGATGATCATACAGCGCTGAAATGGCATGGCGCAGCCGGTCAGACCCTTCGATGGCGCCATAGGTCATCTTCATTGGCAGCAGCTCAGCAAGATCCGCAGGTGTTTTGCCCGCCAGCTGCAAAAGTTCTGCGATGGTCAGGCTTTCAACGCAGGTCTCGGCCAGGTTCCATTCGCATTTTGTCTCCCATTCGTTCATCCAGATTTCGACACCAAAAGGTTCAATCTGCATGGGCTTTCTCCTTCAGTATTCAGTTTCGTGCTTTGGAAAGCAGCATACCTGCTCCAGCACAGGTCACTCTATCGTCCTATAGGATGATCCCTCCCTCTCGCCCCAACCATCACCCCATGTTAGCTAAACCAAAAACCGGGACCGCTATGACACCCTCCCCAGATCAAATTCTAGCTTTAAACACTCGGCTTTGTCAGATCATAGAGGGCAAAGGCTCTGCGCTGGACCTGATCGCGGCTGCCACGCATATCCTGCCGTTTACAGCGGCTTTTGCCGTGGTCAACCGGCCTGAACGAAACCCGATCTACCTTGCTGATACGTACCCCGAAGGGGCCGCCAAAGCAGCAGTCCAGCAGTATGTCGACAGCACCTATCTTCTGAACCCGATCTACAATGCCTTCCTCTCCGGGCTTGAGCCGGGGCTCCACACGATGACAGACCTGGCTCCTGACAATTGGCATCCCTGTACGGATAGGACAGACGTGATGTCGGCCAGCGACGAAGAGATTGGCTACCGAACCCCAGGCTGGCCCGCTGGATTGCAAGAGGTATCACTAACGGTGACCCTGCCGCACGGTTTTATGGGGGAAGTGAGTTTTGGCCGACCCGTCAGCGCTGGAGGGTTCACCCCAGATGTGATCGCCGGTTTGCGGCCATTCTATCCGCTTTTTACGTCAGCTTTTCGCGCGCTTTGGTCCCGCAAGAGTGCCCTAGCTTTTGATGCCGCCGTCTCTTCACGCCCTGGTCTGGAGGATTTTGCCACCACCGAGCTTTCGCCGCGCAAAGGCGAAGTGGTACGAATGATCTTGAAGGGGCATTCCAGCCAATCCATCAGCCTGACACTGGGCATCGCCCTGCCGACAGTAAAGACGCACCGCAAGAACGCCCATGCCAAGCTGGGGATCAGCACTCAACAACAGCTGTTTAGCACCTTTCTCACTTGGCAGAGCAGTCAGACAGGTAAACTGGAATCAGCTACATTTCCGATCGCCCCCTTATGAGAGGGACATGTGGGCCCGACATTGCGGGCCCCCTAGTTTTCAACACACCATGTCTCACCGTGCCACGGCTGACTTAGGCTAGTTGGCAGCTTTGCCGCTCTCTACGGTGAATCGGCACCGGTTTTATCAACAGCCTGCTGTTCCCCATCCAAAGCCGCAGTCTCATCGCTTTCACCCTCAACCAATTCAGCATCAGGGATGTCTTCGGTGGTGGCTTGGGCAACAACAACTGCATTTGCCCCGACAGCGCCTGTGATCAACGGCAACATATGTGCAGCAGTGGCGCTGGCCAGTTCGGGTGTTTCCGGACGCGTCCAGCTGAGGGTATCAAAGCTGGTGCAATGCTCGCAAACCGGGGCCCATTCCGCATGGATATGGTTGCAATTGCTACAGACCCATTGCGGACCACGCGGCGCGCTGAGCGCGCGTGCCAGCCAGCCTTGGATCACTGCGTCCTCAGCCCCTTCGCCTTTTTCAATGGCGGCCATCAGCGTCAACACGCGGGCATCGGGTGCGCGTTCCACCAGATCACCCAATGTGCGGCGCGCCTCGGGAAAATCTTCCGCGACGATCAGCAGTTCCGCCATCACCAGTCGGGTTTCATCGTCATGTGGATTCAGACGTGCCAGCTGCTCAAAGCGTTTCACCCGCTGGGCTGGGGTCTCGTCTGGTTCGACCTCGGCAAAGGCATGGGCCAGATCCGGGTGCGGCTGTGCCTCCCAGGCCTTTTTCAACACTTTGATCGCGTTGCGCTTTTTACCCTGAGCAAGATAGGCGCGGGCCGCCATGGCAGCGGCGGGCACCAAATCCGGCGAAAGACGGTTCGCCTCGATCGCCTGTTCGCGTTGTTCCAGCGTTGCATCTTCGTCAGCTACAGCACGCGAAGCCGATAGCGCCAGAACCGCATCGCGCCGTTTAAAAACATCGCGTGGCAGGGTGCCGGTTTTCAGCTTGGTCGACAGCGTTTTGCGCGCGCCAGCCCAGTCTTCGGCGCGGGCCTGCAATTGCAGCAGGGTGTCTTGTACTTCTTCATGCTTGGGTCGCAGCGCCAGTGCCTTTTCGGCCAGTTGCAGTGCAGTGTCAGTGTCACCATCCGACAGCTTTTGCTTCATGATACCGCGCACCCCGACAAATCGGGTATTCTGATTGCCCAGCAGGCGTTTATAGGCCTCGGCGGCTTTCTTGGTATCGCCGACCATTTCGGCGGCCTGAGCCGTCAGCAGATCTGTCAGCTCTGGCTTTTCCAGATAGCGCGCTGCCCGCGCTGCCTTGGCCAGCGCCAGACGCCCCTCGCCAGAGGCCAGCGCCATCAACCCATCAGACAGCGCCTGATAACCCTTTTGTTCGCGCCCCTTGTCAAAATAGCGCGAGATCGCAGTCTCGTCGCCATTCAGGAACTTGAGCGTCGCAATCAAAAGCGCCAGCAGTTTGAAGAACAGCCAGACCACCAGCACCAGCACGCCCAGTGCCAGCACGGATTGCAGCGCGCCGAGGGTGTATTCGGTACCCGCAACGGTGATCTGCACACCACCGGCGGTTTCCATCAGGATCCCCGCCCCAAAGGCCAGAACGGCAATAATGGCAACGAAGACAAGAATTTTCAGCAAAGACCAGAGCATGTCGGCTTCCTTATTTGGCGTTCAGGCTTTGGGCCAATTGATCAACAGCAGCCAGGGCCGCCAGACGGGCACGCGCAGAGGCCTGCCAATCATCGAGTGCGACGCGCGCGGCATCGGGCAGTTGGTACAGCTCGTCCAGCGCCAGATCCAGCGTGCCTGCATGCACGGCGGCCTCAGCGCGCGACAGGACAGCATCGGCCCCGTCGCCCGCTTGCGGTGTGGTCGAGCGCGCCCCAAGGTGACGATTGACATAGTCCATCAACCCGCCGCTGCCCTTGGTTTCTTCACGCGCCAGCGCCAGCGCGTCGCGCGCTGCCGGGGTAAAGGCATCGCGCAACCCGGCCAGGGTAACTACACCGGTTTCAGCGCTGCCTCTCAGCGCCGTCGGCACATCGACCTGCTGTGTTTCAAGCTCCGCTATCGCGGCAAGATAGGCACCCCCTGTGTCCAGAGTGGCGCGGATCTTGGCCAAAGCCGTCTGGGCGGCTGCAACCCGTGCGGCCTCCGCGCTGGCCAGTTCCATCTCGCGGGCTTCGGCCAGCATGGTTTCAACTTCGCCACGCTGCGCTGCCAGACTGTCCTGCAGTTTCGCCAGTTCGGCCTCAAAGGCTGCCACTGCTTCGGGGGAGGCCGCATCTGTGATCGGGCGGGTTTCCAATTGATCCACGCGCGTCACGAGGGCCGCAATGTCAGCTGCGCTCTCTGGGGCGGCGCTTTGAGCCTCGCTTAGATCGTCCAACGCTGTTTCTAATGAACCCAAGCGCTGCTCCAACGGGGCAACATCGGGCAATTTGACCGTGTCGATCTGGGCCTGCAGTGCGGCCAGTTGGTCTTTCAGAGCCGCCTGCTCCGCATCATAAGCCGCCATGTCAACTGCCCCGGTGCCCTGTAGGCTGGCAGGAAGGACAGAGTTCAGCAAACCGCCCTGTCCAACAACAAAGCCAATCACCGCAGCCACCGCACCACCTAACAGGGCCGCACCAAAGCCACCGCGTTTTTCCACAATGCGTTCGATTTCGCGGACCGGTTCGGCGTTCTCCTGCTGTGATTCTTCCGCTGGAACGTCATCGGTCTCGGTCTCGGAAACAGGGTGCTCCTGATCTGCGGCGTCAACCTCTTCGGTCGTTGCCTGATCGTTTTCCGGATCGGTAAGGCCTTCCTCGATCTGCGCCTCGTCCCTATCGGGGGTCTGGACGCCAGTCACAGGCTTTGTCACATCATCCGCGGTTTTCTTGTCAGCCACGCCGACCTCCCCATCGATTCCCAAATCACTTGCTCAGCACAATACCCGCGACACTACTGCGCAGGCCTGCCACCCTCAAGGTGCGCCAGCCCATCTGCGGCATCACGGACCATCTTGGCCATGGCATCAGCATCAGGCGCTTTACTGACCTGCAAGTCTTTGCAATTCAAGTCTTTCAACTCGTCTGCTACGGCGTCACTCAGCGCAATCAGAATGAAATTTTCCATATCCAGCTCCATGCTAGCGACAAGGCTGGCGAAATGCCGCGCAAGGCGCGGTGAAAAAAGCGGCACGATCACGATGTTTTGCGCGCCGACCCCGTCCCTGATGCTTGGATCCAGCGGCAGAAGCTGCTGTTCATAAATGGTCTTTCCACTGCATTTCAGCCCAACCCTGCTAAGCCGTGTGGCGATTTCACCCCGTGTGTGCTCTCCGTGTAGATGCAACAGTGGGCCCTTTGGCTGCTGGCGTGAAACATGCTCCACCAGTGCCTCCGCCGTGGCACCACAGAACTGCGCCAGCCACCCGGCGGCCTGCGCCACAGCGGTGGTCCGCCTGCCAACACAATACGCCGGGAGCTTTCCTGGCGGGGGGCCAGCAGCCGTCACCCCATTGGCAGAGGTAAAGATCACGCCCTGACAATCCGTCAAATCAATGGCAACTGGCTTCGGATTGATCTGCAAAAGCGGCGCATGCAATACCGTAAGCTTTGACTGCACCGCATCCGGCAACAGTGCTACAAACCGGTCTGACGCTTCCCGGGGCCGCGTCATCAACAACACTGCTGGTTTGGCTGTGACAGATCTGTCGGTGCTCATGCTGTGCTCCCGGGATTGTTTGCCTGCCCTATAGGTGCTAGCTCCAGCTGCAATCGGATGCAACGGGTAGACCATGACACAAAGCCTGACACTTTTGGGGCTGGAAAGCAGCTGTGACGATACCGCCGCCGCCGTAGTGCGGCAAAAGGCAGGCCAGCGTGCCGAAGTTCTGTCCTCCATCGTTTTTGGCCAGACCGAACTGCACAGCGCTTTTGGTGGTGTGGTGCCCGAAATCGCCGCTCGTGCACATGCGGAAAAGCTGGACCTCTGCGTCATTGATGCGCTGAAGGCGGCTGGCGTCAGCCTGCAAGACCTGGATGCGATAGCTGTCACCGCCGGACCCGGCTTGATCGGCGGCGTGATGTCCGGTGTCATGTGCGCCAAGGGCATCGCCGCGGCGACAGGCCTGCCATTGGTGGGCGTCAACCATCTGGCCGGTCACGCGCTGACACCGCGACTGACCGATGATGTTGACTACCCCTATCTGATGTTGCTGGTCTCTGGCGGGCACTGCCAATTTCTGATCGCCCGTGGCCCCGAAGATTTCACCCGACTTGGGGGCACCATCGACGATGCCCCCGGCGAGGCCTTTGACAAGACCGCGCGCCTGCTGGGCCTGCCGCAACCCGGCGGCCCTTCGGTGCAAAAGGAGGCGGAGGCAGGCGATCCCAAGCGGTTCCGTTTTCCGCGCCCCTTGATGGATCGACCCGATTGCAACCTGTCCTTTTCCGGTTTGAAAACCGCCCTGATGCGGATGCGCGACCAGATTGTCGCTGAAAAATCCGGCCTGACGCGGCGAGATCGCGCCGACCTTTGTGCCGGCTTTCAAGCCGCCGTTGCCGATGTGCTTGCGGCCAAAACCAAGCGGGCGCTGGCGATCTATATGGAAGAGCAACCCGAAACCCCAACCCTTGCTGTTGCCGGGGGGGTTGCGGCCAATTCAGCCATTCGCGCCGCGTTAGAGACTGTTTGTGCAGAACAGAACACTGCTTTTGTGGCCCCACCGCTGGCCCTGTGCACCGATAATGCCGCAATGATCGCCTATGCCGGGTTGGAGCGCTTCAAGTCCGGCGCGCGGGATGGGATGGATCTGACAGCCCGCCCGCGCTGGCCGCTGGACCAAAGCAGCCCCGCCATGCTGGGCTCTGGTCGCAAGGGAGCCAAGGCATGAGCATTTCGGTTCTGGGCGCGGGTGCCTTTGGGACAGCTCTGGCGGTCTCTCTTGCCAAGCAAGCGCCGGTCACACTTTGGGCACGAGATACGGACCACATCGCCGCCATGCAGGCCGCGCGCTGCAATGAGGCCCGCCTGCCCGGTATCACCCTGCCTGAGGCACTCTCGCTCACCGATGACTTCAAGAGCGCAGTGCAGGCAGATACCTTGCTGCTGGCGGTGCCGATGCAAAAACTGCGCTCTGTGTTGGAGACCCACCGGGACGCTCTGGCGGCCAAGGTTCTGGTCGCCTGCTGTAAGGGGATTGAGCTGCAGACCGGATTGGGCCCGATCGCCGTTATCCGTGAAATCCTGCCAAAGGCACAGGCAGCCCTGCTGACCGGGCCCAGCTTTGCCGCTGATATCGCCCGTGGCCTGCCAACCGCGCTGACACTGGCCTGTGTGGATGCCGATCTCGGTCGCCACCTGCAAGAGCAGCTAACCACCGCCAACCTACGGCTTTATCGCACCACGGATACCACCGGGGCAGAACTCGGTGGGGCGCTCAAGAATGTCATCGCTATCGCCTGTGGTGCCGTGATTGGCGCCGGGTTGGGCGATAGTGCCCGCGCGGCCCTTATGACGCGTGGCTACGCCGAAATGCAGCGTATGGCGCTGGCCTGTGGCGCGCGTGCTGAAACGCTAGCTGGACTATCGGGTTTTGGCGACCTCACCTTGACCTGCAGTTCCCAGCTGTCGCGCAACTACCAGCTGGGGCTCTCTATCGGTCGCGGCGAAGCTTTTGATCCGAATGTCACCGTCGAAGGTGCTGCCACCGCGCGCGCCACTGCAGCCAAGGCCAAATCCATGGGATTGGATATGCCCATCACCGAGACCGTCGTTGGATTACTGAATGGTGACTTGACGATTGCCACTGCCAGCGCTCAACTGCTGGCACGCCCTTTGAAAGAGGAATGAAATGCTGATTGCCCTGATCGCCCGTGACAAACCAGACCACTTGCAGACCCGCGTAGACAATCGTGCCGCCCACCTAGCCTATATCGAAGAGACCGGTGTTGTCGCGCAGGCCGGCCCTCTGCTGGATCAGAACGGAGAAATGGCCGGTTCGCTGATCATTCTTGACGTTGAAGACATGGCTACCGGCGAAGCCTGGGCCGCAGCGGATCCCTACAACAAGGCGGGCCTGTTTGAGGCGGTCGAGCTGATCACCTGGAAGAAAGTTATCGGTTGATGCGCTATTGGCTGTTCAAATCCGAACCCTCCACCTGGGGCTGGCCGGACCAGGTGGCCAAAGGGGATGCGGGCGAGGAATGGGACGGCGTGCGCAACTATCAGGCGCGAAATTTCATGCGCGAGATGAAGCTGGGAGACCGCGGCTTTTTCTACCATTCGCAAAAGGAGAAATCGGTGGTGGGCATTGTCGAGGTCTGTGCTGAAGCGCACCCCGACAGCTCCACCGATGATCTGCGCTGGGAGTGCGTGGATATCAAAGCGGTCCGGGGATTTGTGAAACCCGTCTCGCTGGATCAGATCAAACTGGATCCCCGGCTGGAAGAGATGATTCTGGTCAAAAACTCCCGCCTTTCGGTGCAGCCTGTGACGACAGACGAATGGCAGGTAATCTGCGCGCTGGGGCAGACAGACCCCGCCTGATCTGCCAGTCTGATCGTAGTCAGGTCTGGGTAAGTCAGGTCTTGCTATGATCCGACCCAGTCGAGGAGCGCACAACAATGGAAATTCTGAGTGTTTTTGCCGCTGCAGCTGCCGGATTCGTGCTAGGAGCCGGTTATTATGGTATTCTGGCCAACCCTTGGATGCAGGCTGCAGGTATCAAACGCGGCACCGATGGCAAACCCCAAAGCGGTCAAAGCCCGGCTATCTATGCCCTCAGCTTTTGCCTGCAGCTGGTCGTGGCGGGCATGATGCGCCATGTCTTTGTCCTGTCAGGGCTCAGCGGCGCCAGCGCGGGCCTTGTCGCCGGGTTGGGGATTGGTTTGTTTGTCATCAGCCCCTGGATCGCAATCAACAATCTCTATGCCAAGCGACCAGTGAAATTGACCCTGATCGACGGCGGTTATGCCAGCCTTGCCTGTGCTGTGATGGGACTGGTGTTGTGCCTGCTATAATGACAGCAACTTTTGGCAGGTTGCAGATCAAAGGCAGGCCAATTTTTAGAGGGCAACCAGCAAAACTAAAAAAGGGAAGATCCTGCCGGATAGCTGGATCTTCCCTTCCACCCCGCGTGCTCCACTAACCACCACACGCGTATGAGAAATTCAGTTCCTAGCCTTCCTGGCTGGTCTCACTGTGATAGCCCACTTAAAGTTGTTTTGGCAAATCATATACCCAGACAATACCTTTAAAATGCAAAGTACCCAGCGCTGAGGCCGGGTGCTTTGAGGCCCATTTCAGAACCCGTTTAAGAAGAGCCAAATAGAGGCGGCTGAAATCAGCTGTAGACTGCTTCTTTGCCAAATTCTTTGGTCAGCATGTAATAGACAACAGCGCGATATTTGTTGCGCTCAGACTTGCCATAAACCTCGATGACCTTGTTGATGGCACCCATCAGCTCTGGCCCGTCAGCGAGTCCCAGCTTTTTCTTCAGGAAGTTTTCCTTGACGGTTTCCAGCTCGCTCGCCTGGCTACCAGCCACGGTGGAGGCATCGGCGTTATAGATCGCAGGACCGCACCCGATTGTCACCTTGGTCAAAAGGTCCATATCAGGCTCCATACCGCATTTGTTTTTCAGATCATCAGCATATTGCGCGATCAGATCGTCTCTCTTACCCATTTACGTATCTCCAGCTTCAAGGTGTCTAGTAGTCAAAGTTAAGAATTTGCAGGTGCTTAACGAAAGACTAACCCTTGATCCGATTGAGACAAAGGAAAAGATTTCCCTGCTTTTCCCCCCTGTTGGCCACCAGCTGCCCACCATCCGCAGTTCTGACCACAAAAAAAGCCGCCCGGCATTCCTGCGGGCGGCTTTCTCGATCATGGTCAGCTGAGACGTCGCTTAGTAGCGATAGTGCTCTGGCTTGAACGGACCTTCAGGGGTCACGCCGATATAGGAGGCCTGCTCGGAGCTCAGTGTCGAAAGCTTCACGCCGATACGATCCAGGTGCAGACGGGCAACTTTTTCATCCAGGTGCTTTGGCAGGATGTAGACTTCGTTCTTGTACTCATCACCGCGAATCCACAGCTCGATCTGAGCCAGAACCTGGTTGGTGAACGAGGCCGACATCACGAAGGACGGATGGCCAGTGGCATTGCCAAGGTTCAGCAGACGACCCTCAGAGAGCAGGATCAGACGGTTGCCCGAAGGCATCTCGATCATGTCGACCTGTTCTTTGATGTTGGTCCACTTGTGGTTCTTCAGGTTTGCGACCTGAATTTCATTATCGAAATGGCCGATGTTGCCAACGATAGCCATGTCCTTCATCTCGCGCATGTGCTCGATGCGGATCACGTCCTTGTTGCCGGTGGTGGTGATAAAGACATCGGCACTGGAAACAACGTCTTCCAGACGCACAACTTCAAAACCATCCATAGCAGCCTGCAGAGCGCAGATGGGGTCGACTTCGGTGACTTTGACGCGTGCGCCGGCACCTGCCAGCGACGCGGCAGAGCCTTTGCCGACATCACCGTAGCCACAAACGACGGCAACCTTGCCGGCCATCATGGTGTCGGTGGCGCGGCGGATACCGTCAACCAGCGATTCCTTGCAGCCGTATTTGTTGTCGAACTTCGACTTGGTGACAGAATCGTTCACGTTGATCGCAGGGAAAGGCAGCTGGCCGTTTTTCTGCAGCTCATACAGACGGTGCACGCCGGTGGTGGTTTCCTCGGAAACACCCTGGATGGCTTCGCGGGTTTTGGTGAACCAGCCGGGGCTTGCCGCCATGCGCTTTTTGATCTGGGCAAAAATAGCCTCTTCCTCTTCCGAGGTGGGCACTTCGATCAGGTCAGTTTCGCCAGCTTCAACGCGGGCGCCCAGCAGGACGTAGAGGGTTGCATCGCCACCATCGTCGAGAATTAGGTTAGCGCCTTCAGGGAACATGAAGGAGCGGTCCAGATAGTCCCAGTGCTCAACCAGGGTCTGACCTTTGATGGCAAAAACAGGGGTGCCGCCAGCCGCGATTGCAGCCGCTGCGTGATCCTGGGTCGAGAAGATGTTGCAAGACGCCCAGCGCACATCGGCGCCCAGTGCCACCAGCGTTTCAATCAGAACTGCAGTCTGAATGGTCATGTGCAGCGAGCCGACGATACGCGCGCCTTTCAGCGGCTTCTCTTCGCCGTACTCGGACCGCAGTGACATCAGGCCCGGCATTTCGGTTTCCGCAATATCCAATTCCTTGCGACCAAATTCAGCCAGCGCAATGTCTTTTACAATATAATCCTCGGCCATAGTCCGCTCCGTTCTGGTTACGAGATATCTTTGTCGCCGCAGGTAACACCGCAATGGTTTATAAGCAACGAAGATGGCCGTAATGAGTACGTAAAGCGGGATTTGGCCGAGGTCTGCTGCAACCGTACCTCAGGCTCAGCTGGGAAGGCCCGGTGGCACCACTGTGGGAACCACCTCAAAATAGTTTTGCCCGGTCGCCAAAATACAGCTGATGCCAGTGGGATGGGTCCTCAACACGGTAAAGCTGCCGGTCGCGGTCGAAGACCAGACTTCGATCACCGTGTCCAGCTGTCGCGAGGTTTGCAAACCACCTGCCTGCAGGCTTTCTGCGTAATCGGACTGCAGCTTTTCCACCAATCCGTCACGCGGCGCGCAATTGCCGGCAAAGGCAGGCGGCGCAATTGCGGCCATTCCAAAGATCAGGGCGCTGGAGAGAAGACGTTTGAACATGACTGACTCCTTTGTTGTTCGACTGTCGTCGCATCAAAAGGGGCGTGCCATATGGGCGACTTCGGCCCCTGCGGTACATATAATATTGGTGTCTGAGGCCCGTGTTTCAATCTCACGGGCGTTCAACTGATTGTTTGAAACCGATGGGGCGACGGGAGTGAAAGGACGATTTTCTGCCGTCAGAACCCCGTGCGGCGGTTTACCTGCGAGGGGCAGACCGGGTAGTCAGTGAACGAATTCCAAGACTGGATTAGACCGATGCCTCCCAAACCTGCCCGTGCCTGGCAACGTATGCTTTCAGGACGCCGCCTGGACCTGCTGGATCCAACACCGATGGATATCGAAATCAGCGATATCGCCCATGGGTTGGCCTTTGTCGCCCGCTGGAATGGTCAGACCCGAGGTGATTTTGCCTATTCGGTTGCCGAACATTCCCTGCTGGTCGAAGAGCTGTTTACCCGCTTGTATCCCAAAGCGCCGGTCAAATGGCAGCTGGCGGCCCTGCTGCATGACGCGCCTGAATATGTCATCGGTGACATGATTTCACCGGTGAAGGCCGCCGTTGGCCCCGGCTATGAAGAGCTGGACCAGCGGCTGACAGCAGCTATTCACATCAAATACGGCCTGCCCGCACAGCTGCCGAAAACGATCAAGGCGCAGATCAAACGCGCCGACAAGGTCAGCGCCTGGATGGAAGCCGTGCAGATCGCCGGTTTTTCGCAAACAGAGGCCAACAAGCTGTTTGGCCGCCCCAATCCCGAGATCACTGCCGGGCTGGCCATCGCGCTGCGCCCGCCTTTGACTGTGCGGCAGGGGTTTGTCGCCCGCCACGAAGAGCTCTTGGCCCGGCTGTAATCGCCGGATCCAGAGCTGTCACAGAATCAGAACTGTCACAAAATTAGAAGTAAAACGGCAAACTCAGCGCGGGCTGCGCTTGGCCAGGATCCGCTGCAGGGTGCGGCGGTGCATGTTCAAACGCCGCGCAGTTTCCGAAACGTTGCGGTCGCACAGCTCGTAAATACGCTGAATATGTTCCCAGCGCACCCGGTCGGCGCTCATCGGGTTTTCCGGTGGCGGTGGCAACTCGTCATCACCGCTCAGCAGAGCGCTCATGATATCGGCAGCGTCCGCCGGTTTTGACAGATAATCCGTGGCACCGATCTTGACTGCAGCCACCGCAGTGGCGATGGCGCCGTATCCGGTCAGGACCACAACGCGGCTGTCGGGGCGCTTTTCACGCAGCACTTCGACCACATCCAGCCCGTTGCCATCTTCCAGACGCAGATCAACCACTGCATAGGCTGGCGGACGGGCTGTGGCGATGGCGCTGCCGCCGGCGACTGAATCAGCCGTTTCCACCTCAAAACCACGTTTTTCCATGGCTTTGGCCAAACGCCTCAGGAAGGGTTCGTCATCATCAACCAGCAAAAGAGACTTGTCCGGTCCAATTTCCTGCAGTGCAGTTTCGCCCATGCCGGTTCTCCGCCTGTTATACGCATAATCTGGAATTTGATATTAGCGACCGGGCCGGGAAGGTCAAACACCTCGTCTGATTTACATATTTTCGACAAAGCAGGCGATCTTGTCCGCCATCTGTTCCGGTGTCTCGTTCCGACGGAAGAATTCCACAAATCCGACCTCGGGCAGAACCAGATAAGAGAAGGTCGAATGATCCACCAGATAGTAGTCTTCGTCACCTTGCTGTTTTTTGTAATAGGTCTTGTAAGCGCGGCTGGCGGCTTTGACCTGGTCCAACGACCCGGTGAGACCGATCATTTTCTCATGCATGTTATGGGCAAAATCGCCGACCACTTCGGGTGTGTCGCGCTCGGGATCGATGGAGACAAAGACCGGCGTGGCGCTGATGCCGCGTTCCGCCAGAACATCAATGGTTTCAGCATTGCGTGACACATCCAACGGGCAAACGTCAGGGCAGAAGGTATAGCCAAAGTACAGAATCGATGGCTCGGTAAAGACATCCTTGTCTGTCACGGTCTCGCCAGCAGCATTGACCAGCTCGAAGGCTCCGCCAATGGTTTCCGCGCCACCGGCAATCTTGCTGCTGCGGCACTGGGCAAACCTGTCGCCCCCGTCACCGCCTCCACGTGTCATCAACCAGGTTCCGCCAGCCAGGGCGGCAACAAATACGACGGCGAGAATTGCATAGAGGCGAGTCATGTGATCACACTTTGTGTTGGAGGGATGAGTTGATCGTTTCCATTGCCAGACCTATCAAGAAACACAGCCAATGCAACCAGCACCAATGATCACAGAAATGAGAGCCGCAGGCCCGCAGCACGGCCCAGGTCTGAACCGATCAGAACAGCGGCGCGCAAAATGCGGCAGAAAACGGGGACATCAATGAGCGAAACCCAATTTGGCCTGATGCAGGGGCAAGAACGTAGCCATTGGATCCGTCTGCGGACGTTGATCCTATTGCGCTGGGTTGCCATTGCTGGTCAGGTCACCGCAATCGCGGTGGCGCAGATGCTCTACAATCTGCAGCTGGAACTGGGGCTGTGCCTTCTGGCCGTCGGAATATCGGTGGTCAGCAACCTGCTGGCCATTTTTGTTTTTCCCGAAAACAAACGCCTGTCCGAGTTCGAAAACTTTCTGATGGTGCTGTTTGACCTGCTGCAACTGGGCTTTCTGCTCTACCTCACTGGCGGGCTTAACAACCCCTTCGGCCTTCTGGTGCTGGCTCCGGTGACCATTTCCGCCGCCATGATGGGACTGCGGCCAACGCTGTTGATTGGCGGCACCGCAATCATTTTGGTCACTCTGCTGGCCGAATTCCATCTGCCTTTGCGCACCGAACAGGGCTTTATCCTGCGCATCCCGGATGTCTTTATCTTTGGCAACTGGACCGCCATCGTCATCGCCATTCTTTTTATCGGCGCCTATTCCTTCCGGATCAGTGCCGAGATGCGACGCATGTCGGATGCGGTTGCAGCAACGCAGCTGGCGCTATCGCGCGAACAAAAGCTCACAGATCTGGGTGGCGTGGTGGCTGCAGCCGCACATGAGCTGGGCACACCACTTGCCACTATCAAACTGGCCAGCGCCGAACTGATCGAAGAGTTGGAGGATCAGCCCGACCTGCGCGAAGATGCCGCGCTTATCCGCGAGCAGGCCGACCGATGCCGCGACATATTGCGCGACATGGGCCGTGCGGGCAAAGACGATTTGCACTTGCGTCAGGCGCCCCTGTCCACGCTGATTCACGAAGCAGCAGAGCCTCATCTCAACCGGGGCAAGGAGCTGGTGTTTGACGAAGGCCCGCTGGAGGGTGGCAGCCTGCAGCAGCCTTCTATCTTGCGCAAACCCGAGATTATTCACGGGCTGCGTAATCTGGTGCAGAACGCGGTGGATTTTGCCCAAACCACTGTCTGGATTGATGCCGGCTGGGATGACGACCACATCACCCTGCACATTTATGACGATGGTCCCGGCTTTCCGCCGCATTTGCTGGGTCGCATTGGCGATCCCTTCATGCGACGGCGGCGCAGCGAAAGCGATCGCAAGCAACGCCCCGAATACCAGGGCATGGGTTTGGGATTGTTCATCGCCAAAACCCTGTTAGAGCGTACAGGCGCAGAGCTGCAGTTTTCCAACGCGGGCAATCAGCCGGTCGCAAAAATGAGGGATCGCCGCGGCGCTGTCGTTGTGGTCTCATGGCCGCGAGACAAGATCGACGCACTGGTAGGAGAGAATGCCGTTCCCAAGGGTGAAAATAAGTGGATAGAAGTTTAACTATTCATTTTTTGGTAATCAATTAAACTTGATTTAACCATTTTGAGGCCACCATAGGGAAAAACGAGCACTGACATAGGCAGGACAAAATGCAGAATATCATCTCTATCGAGTGGTTTATGCTGGCCACACTTTGCTGCGCCACAGCAGCGGTTGCCGTCTGGTGGCTTTCTCCCGAGCAGAAATCAAAAGGTCTCGAGCAGGATCTTCTGATCGGCGATGGCCGCACCGATGCGGTTTTCCTCTTTGATGACACCAGCTTGATCGGCTGGTCCTCCGGCGCGCGTAAATTCATTGGCGATCACGCCGAACATTTCAGCTGGAACATGCTGCGTGACCAGCTGGCGCGCAACTATCCTGGCCTACCGCAAAGCCCTGGGTTTCTCAAAGACGTCGGCCCACTGGTCCTGTCAGGCACGGCCTCTGCCGAAAGCCGCGAAGCCCATTGCGAATGGATCGACGGCATCACCCGCGTGCAACTGCGTCGAAGCACCTTGGAAGAACAAAACAAATCGCTGGATCAGGAACTGACGACCCTGCGCGCTGCGGTGCATCAGGCTCCGTACCCTGTCTGGCTGCAATCCGACGAGGGTGCTGTCACCTGGTCGAACCTTGCCTATGACGATCTCAGCAACAAGATCCGGGGCCGAAATAGCGATTTTTCCGAGCCTTTGTTCACCAATCTGGATGAACCGAAATCCAGCGGCAAGCCCGAGCGCATCTCGATCCCGATGCCCGAAAGCACCAAACGTCTGTGGTATAATATTTCCACCACCGAAACCGAAGCCGGCTGGCTGTGTCACGCGGTGGATGTGAATGCCGTCGTCGATGCCGAAGCCGCCCAGCGCAACTTTGTGCAGACGCTGGCCAAAACTTTTGCCCAGCTTTCAATTGGTCTGGCGATCTTTGACCGCAACCGGCAACTGGTGCTGTTCAACCCGGTGCTGATCGACCTGACCGCCCTGCCGGCCAGCTTTCTCAGCTCGCGTCCGACACTCATGACCTTTTTTGATCGCCTGCGTGATCAACGCATGATGCCGGAACCAAAGAACTATTCCAGCTGGCGCCACCAGATCGAAGATCTGTTGAAGGCCGCCGCCGAAGGGCGCTATCAGGAAACATGGTCGCTGCCATCGGGCTCTGTCTATTCGGTGTCTGGTCGTCCGCATCCCGACGGTGCCATCGCCTTTTTGTTCGAAGACATCACCGCCGAAGTCACCCTGACCCGTCAATTCCGCTCTGAGTTGGAAATGGGCCAGTCGATCATGGATCAGATGGACGAGGCAATCGCCGTCTTCAACAATGATGGCACCATGAGTTTCTCCAACGAGGCCTATCACGGCCTGTGGAAAATGGATCCCGACGCCAGCTTTGCCAAGGTTTCGATCATGGATGCCGCGCGTATTTGGCAGGACACCTGCAGCGCCACCCCGGTCTGGGGTGAGATCCGCGATTTCGTTGCCGGCAGCGAGGCGCGCACGCCCTGGTGGTCCCAGGTACAGCTGCGCGATGGCACGCCGCTGCTGTGTAAAGTGAGCGCGGTCCAGAATGGCGCCACAATGGTCAGTTTCCAGACGCCGCAGCCTGCGCTGCCCCCAGCCGAGCAGCAGAAATTCGCCATCACGGATCAAAGCGGCTCTGCCTGATAATCCCGCCTGGTTAACCTTTAAAAACCAGGCGACATATCTCACGTCAAGACATTCAGGGGCGGGAACAGCACAGGTTGTTCCCGCCCCTTCTGACTTGCAGCGCCGCCGCACCAAAGGCATGGTGCTGGAATGACCAAACCCCCGCTTCCAATCCCTCCTGATGTCTCTGCAAAGCCGCCTCCCAGGCCATCCGTTGAGCCGCCTGTACGCAGCCCGTTTTCCTGCACCTTGTCCTCTGCTGAGGACACAACAGGTCTCGCGCAGCGTATCGCCCAACAGCTGCACCCCGGCGACTGCCTGTTGCTGGAAGGGCCGATCGGTGCCGGCAAAACGCATTTTTCCCGCAGCCTGATTCAATCGCTGATGGACAGTCCCGAAGATGTCCCCTCGCCCACCTTTACCCTGGTACAGACATATGACGTCAGCGCCGGTGAGCTGTGGCATGCCGACCTCTACCGCCTGTCGTCGCTGGATGAGATCGAGGAGCTTGGCCTGATTGATGCCTTTGACGATGCCATCTGTCTGATCGAATGGCCGGATCGGCTGGCAGAGCTTACTCCGCCGCAGGCCCTGCATCTGACGCTGGCCCTGGATCCATCAGACGAAGACGCGCGCCAGTTGACCCTGACCTGGAGCGATCCCCGCTGGCAAAGCCTGCTCGACGCCATAGGCCCAAAGATTGCTGGTGAAATTCCCCATGACTGATCGTGACACCCAGATCGCCGTTTTTCTTCAGCGCAGTGGCCGTGGCGACTGGCAGCGTGCCCCGCTTGCTGGCGATGCATCGATGCGGCGCTACGAACGCCTGACCAGTCCGAATGGCCGCAAACTTGTGTTGATGGACGCTCCTCCTGACACAGGCGAGGACATCCGCCCCTTCGTGCGCATTGCAGCCCTGTTGCGCAATCAGGGCATCAGCGCCCCCGCCATTCACAGCGAAGATGCACAAAACGGCTTTCTGCTGACAGAAGACTTAGGCGACGATCGGTTTTACGAGGTCATCAAGGAAGACCCCAATCAAGAACGCCCGCTCTACGAAGCCGCAGTTGACCTGTTGGTGGCGCTACATCGAGGGCCTGTTCCGAATCTCACCCCATTGACACCTCGCGCCCTATCACAGCTGTCGGGTTTGGTCATCGAACGCTACCGGGGCGGGATCCTTGGCGCTACCGATCCGGCCCTGCAACACCGCTTTGAGGCTGAATTCGACGCCATCCTGCGCCAGACCCTACGGGGCGACATGGTCATAGTTCACCGGGATTTTCATGCACAGAACCTGATGTGGCTACCGGATCGAGACGGCATTGCCCGCGTCGGAGTAATTGATTTTCAGGACGCCCATATCGGCCACCCGGCCTATGATCTGGTCTCGCTGTTGCAGGATGCGCGCCGCGATGTGTCCGCCGCCATCGAGATGCAGATGATCGACCGCTACATTGCCGCAACTGATCTGGATGCCTCCGGCTTTCGTGCCGCCTATGCGATGATCGGATTGCAGCGCAACCTGCGCATATTGGGAGTTTTTGCCCGGCTTTCGCTGGACCATGGCAAGGCGCAGTATATTGACCTGATCCCCCGGGTCTGGGGCCATGTCACCCGCGCATTGGAACACCCCGCCGTGGCACCGCTGGCAGACTGGCTGGTAGAAGAGCTGCCTGCTCCCACCCCCGAAAACCTTGCAAAGCTGCGTCCATGACCGACACCCCCACTCCGAATGTCATGCTCTTTGCTGCCGGCTTTGGCACCCGCATGAAGGCACTGACCAAGACCTGTCCGAAACCGATGATCCCGGTCGCAGGCCGCCCCCTGATTGATCATACGCTGGATCTGGCAAAGGCACTGAAGCCGGACCGGGTTGTCGCCAATCTGCACTATCTACCGGATGTCTTGACCAGCCATTTGACACCCCAGGATGTGCATCTCAGCCCTGAGATGCCCGAAGTTCTGGATACCGGCGGCGGGCTTCGTCATGCCCTGCCTCTGTTGGGGCCTGATCCGGTTTTTACCGCTAACACGGATGTGATCTGGAAAGGCACAAACCCCTTTGCCCTGGCGCTCCAGGCCTGGGATCCCGCCCGGATGGATGCCCTTCTGGTCTGCATCCCCTCTGCCCGCTGCTGGGGTCGCAAGGGAGCCGGAGACTTCTCTGCCGACACCGATGGGCGTCTCAGCCGGGGCGGTGATCTGGTCTATGGCGGCGTGCAGATTGTCAAAACAACCGGTCTTGCGGACATCCCTGACCCCGTGTTTTCGCTGAACCTGTTGTGGAACCAGATTGCGACACAGGACCGCCTTTTTGCGGTGGAATATCACGGCCACTGGTGCGATGTCGGCCATCCCGAAGGCATTGCTCTGGCAGAGGAATTGATAGCAGCAGATGTTGTTTGAACCACAAGACTCCCCGCGTATCTTTGCTGTCCCCAATGGGGTGGATTTCCCCCGTGCGTTGGCCCAAGGCCTGATCACCCGCAGTGAACCCCTGCCCCCCGAAGCGCTGGCACGGGTGGAACTGATCCTAAATCCCACCCGTATGGCCCGCCGTACCCGCCTCCTGTTCGAAGAAGGCCCGGCGCGGCTGCTGCCCCGGATGCGGCTGCTCACCGATCTTGCGCGCGAGGCCAGCCTGCAGGGGCTGCCCCCGGCCCTGCCACCGCTGCGCCGTCGTCTGGAGCTGTCGCAGCTGATCGCCAAACTGCTTGATGCGCAGCCCGATCTGGCGGCGCGGTCTTCGCTTTATGATCTGTCCGACAGCCTTGCCGGGTTGATTGATGAAATGCAGGGCGAAGGCGTCACCACCGATGTCATCCGAAATCTCGATGTCGCTGACCTGTCCGGCCACTGGTCTCGCGCGCAGGCCTTTATCGGCATCGCGGATGATTTCATCGCCAGCCACGATGGCGCTATGGATGCCGAGGCCCGGCAGCGTCAGGTGGTGCTGAACCTGATCGAGGCCTGGCAAGACAACCCACCCCAACACCCCATTATTCTGGCAGGTTCCACCGGGTCACGCGGCACCACGCTGTTGCTGATGCAAGCCATTGCCCGCCTGCCGCAGGGCGCCGTGGTACTGCCCGGCTATGATTTTGAACAACCGCCCGAGGTCTGGACCCATCTCCATGACGCGCTCACGGCAGAGGATCATCCGCAGTACCGGTTTGCCAAGCTGATCAACGATCTGGACCTGACGCCCAGTGATGTCAAACGCTGGACGCCAGATGCACCCAGCTGCATCGCCCGCAACCGGCTGGTATCCTTGGCGCTGCGCCCTGCGCCCGTCACCCATGCCTGGATGCGCGAAGGCCCCACGCTGCGCGATCTTGATCAGGCCTGCGCAGATGTGACTCTGGTCGAGGCCCCAAGCCCGCGATCCGAAGCGCTGGCCATCGCCCTGCGCCTGCGCAAGGCCGCCGAAGAGGGCAAGACCGCAGCTCTGATCTCGCCCGACCGCATGCTGACACGTCAGGTTTCGGCTGCACTGGATCGCTGGAATATCCTGCCCGACGATTCTGCCGGCCTGCCGCTGCAACTGACCCCTCCGGGGCGGTTTTTGCGCCACGTGGCAGAGCTGTTTTGCAAACCGCTCACGGCGGATGCCCTGCTGACCCTGCTGAAACACCCGCTCGCGCACGGCGGTAAAGTTAAAGAGGCTAAGCGTGGAACCCATGTACTGCATATGCATGATTTTGAGCTACACGTACGCGCAAAGGGCCCACCGTTCCCAGATAGCAAGAGTTTTCAAAAATTTTCCTGGATACATGAAAAAAATTCTCTCAAGAGAGGTTCCGCACCACTGCTTTCGGGATGGATTGACTGGCTAAGCCTGAACTTTTCCAGCCAACAAATACATGGCACCTTACCACTTACTGAGTGGGTTTCACGCCTGAGAAAACTAGCCGAAGCTATTGCAGCCGGAAGCCAAATCATGGACCCGAGCTTCAGCGGAACTCTTTGGAAGAAGAAAGCTGGCGAAGAAGCTATCAAAGCTATTGAAGAATTAGAAAACGAAGCCTCCTTTGGCGGTGAGATGTCTGCCCGTGATTTTGCAGATTTACTCTCAGCGATACTTTCCGACGCAAAGCGTGCGGTCCACGACTATGATGCGCCCTATGGATCGATCATGATCTGGGGCACGCTGGAGGCCCGGGTGCAGGGCGCTGATCTGGTCATTCTGGGCGGGCTGAACGAGGGCAGCTGGCCCGAAGCCGCCAGCCCCGATCCCTGGCTCAACCGACAACTGCGCCATCAGGCCGGGCTATTGCTGCCCGAACGCCGCATCGGTCTGTCGGCCCATGATTTTCAGCAGGCCGTGGCCGCGCCCGAGGTCTGGCTAACCCGTGCGGCCCGCTCGGATGAGGCCGATACCGTCGCTTCGCGCTGGTTGAACCGATTGACCAACCTGCTGTCGGGCCTGCCCGATCAGGGCGGGAGATCCGCGCTGGACGCCATGCGGGCGCGAGGCGCAGATTGGCTGGGCTGGGTCGCCGCCCTTGAGGCACCAACACCGCTTGCGCCTGCGGCGCGCCCGTCACCGCGCCCGCCCCTTGCGGCCCGCCCCCGCAGGCTGACCATCACCGAAATCCCCCGGCTGATCCGCGACCCCTATGCGATCTATGCCAAACATGTGCTACGCCTGCGGCCGCTGAACCCGCTGGTGCACGAACCCGACGCCCTGCTGCGCGGCACCGTGGTGCATGAAATCTTTGAGACCTTCATTCGTGACAGTCTGGAAGATCCCACCCGCCTGACGCAGGATCATCTGATTGAAACCGCCCGACAACTGCTGGAGCAAGAGGTCCCCTGGCCCGTCGCCCGCCTGTTGTGGCTGTCGCGGATCAAGCGGCTGGCAGCAGATTTCATCCTGTCTGAACAGGAACGCCAGTCCCGTGCGCGCCCGCTCAAGCTCGAAGTCATGGGCGAGGCCCGGCTGGATCCGCTGGATTTCGCCATCGCTTGCCGGGCTGACCGCATTGACCAGGATGAGCGCGGATTTTTGCATCTGTACGACTACAAAACCGGCGCGCCGCCTTCTGAGGCGCAGCAAAAGCGATTTGAAAAACAACTGCTGATCGAGGCCGCCATGGCCGAAGAAGGCGCCTTTGAAGACATCGGCCCCGCCGAAGTCGCCCGCGCCGCCTTTATTGGCCTTGGCACCAGTTTGAAAGAAGTCCCGGCCCCCCTCGGGGATGAACCACCCGCCAAGATCTGGGACGAACTGAAAGAGCTGATCGGTGCCTATTTCGAGCTGGATCAGGGCTATTCCAGCCGCCGCATGGTGCACCGTGATGATCTGGCTGGCGACTTTGACCACCTTGCCCGGTTTGGAGAATGGGATCGCAGTGCGACGCCGACACCAGAGGACCTGACATGAGCCGCCCTGCGACCAAAACCCGTGATGCCGCATCTGAGGCGCAGTTTCGCGCCGCCCGCCCCGATGCCTCGACCTGGCTGGCAGCCAATGCCGGCTCCGGCAAGACCAAGGTGCTGACAGACCGGGTGGCCCGGCTGTTGCTCAAAGGTGTACAGCCGCAGCATATCCTCTGCCTCACCTATACCAAGGCCGCCGCCAGCGAGATGCAGAACCGGCTGTTCAAACGTCTGGGCGAATGGGCGATGCTGGCGGATGAGCCACTGGTCGCCGCCCTGACAGAACTGGGCGCACAGGATGTCATCTCACCCGAGGGGCTGGCCCAGGCCCGCACCCTGTTTGCCCGCGCTATAGAAACCCCCGGCGGGCTTAAGATCCAGACCATCCATTCGTTTTGTTCGTCGCTGCTGCGCCGTTTCCCACTGGAGGCCGGCGTCAGCCCGCAGTTTTCGGAAATGGAAGACCGGGCATCGGCGCTATTGCGCGCTGAAATCGTCGAAGATTTTGCCAAGGGAGCACGCGCGCATCTGGTCGAGCCACTGGCGCGTCACGTCGGCGGCAGCGATTTCGAGGATCTGACCGCTGCCCTGTGCCAGCGACGCGCCGATTTTGACACAGCCCTGGACTGGGGGGATCTGCTGGCTCGGTTTGATCTGCTTGTCGGTTTTGATCAGGCCGCACTGGAACAGCTGGTGTTTATCGGCGGCGAGGCGGATTTGCTGGCGCGAACCCGTGATATGTTGGCAACAGGCGGCACCACCGATCAACGGGCCGCAGCTAAACTGGCTGGCATCTCCACACCAGCCCTCAGCGATCTGGCCACATTGGAAAGCGTGTTTCTAACCGGCGCCGGCGCCAAAGCGCCCTTTAGTGCCAAGGTTGGGTCCTTCCCCACCAAGAAACTACGCGAAAGCCACGCCAGCCTGATGGATCAACTGGAGCCTTTGATGCTGCGTGTTGAGGACGCCCGCGCCAAAAGGCTGGCGCTGGTGGCGGCGCAAAAATCACAGGACCTGCATCAATTCGCCCAGGCCTTCCTGCCGGAATATGAAGCGCGCAAGCAGCTGCGCGGCTGGCTCGACTTTGATGATCTGATCCTCAAGGCACGCGGGCTGCTGAATGACCCGGCAGTGGCGGCCTGGGTGCTTTATCGTCTGGATGGCGGTATCGATCATATTCTGGTGGACGAAGCCCAGGACACCAGCCCGGTGCAATGGGATGTGATCGAAAAACTGGCGCAGGAATTCACCGCCGGGATCGGCGCGCGATCGGATGTGGAGCGGACTATTTTCGTAGTCGGCGACAAGAAACAGTCGATCTATTCCTTTCAGGGCGCGGACCCCGATGCCTTTGACCGGATGCAGGTAGAATTTGCCGACCGTCTGGCAGAAACCGGCGCTGGCTTGCAAAATGCAGCACTGGAATTCTCGTTCCGGTCATCAGCTGCGATCCTGCGACTGGTGGATTTGGTGTTCAAGGACAGCCCGCGCGCCGGTTTTCACGCCGAAGCGCTGCACCGGGCCTTCAAATCCGACTTGCCGGGTCGGGTTGATTTGTGGCCAGTGGTGGAAAAATCCGAAGAGGACGACGACAGCGACTGGACTGATCCGGTCGACCGCCCCGGCAAGCGGCATCATACTGTGGTTTTGGCAGACCGCATCGCCAATCAGATCAAGACGATGATCGACAACAAAGCCACCCTGCCCATTGATGGTCCAAAAGGGCCGGATGGCCAGATGACCTTTCAGCGTCGCCCCGTGCATGCGGGCGATTTCCTGATTCTGGTGCAACGCAGGTCAGAGCTGTTTTCCGAAATCATCCGCGCCTGCAAAAAGGCAGACCTGCCGATTGCCGGCGCAGACCGCCTGAAGGTCGGCGCAGAGCTGGCGGTCAAAGACATCGCATCGCTGTTGTCGTTCCTGTCGACGCCCGAAGATTCGCTGGCCCTGGCCGAGGCGCTGAAATCGCCGCTGTTTGGCTGGTCCGAACAGATGCTGTTCGATTTGGCCCATCGTCGTGACGGGCGTCAGCATCTTTGGGCCGCCTTGCGGGACCGCAACACCGAATTTGTCGATACGATGGCCGTGCTCGACGATCTGCGCGACCAGACCGACTTCCTGCGGCCCTTTGATCTGATCGAACGCATCCTGACCCGCCACAAGGGGCGACAGAAACTGCTGGGCCGTCTTGGCCCCGAGGCCGAAGATGGCATCAATGCGCTGCTCAGTCAGGCCCTGGCCTATGAGCACTCGGACATACCCAGCCTCACCGGGTTTCTGGTCTGGATGCAGACCGATGATCTGGAGATCAAACGCCAGATGGGCGCCTCGGGCGATATGATCCGGGTGATGTCGGTCCATGGCTCCAAAGGGTTGGAAGCGCCAATCGTGATCCTGCCCGACACTGCCAAACGCCGCGCGCCAACCGATGCCGAAATCATGGTCGCCGAGGGCACCCCCCTGTGGAAACTACCCAAAGACCAGATGCCAGATCTGCTGACTACGGCCCGCGAGGCAGCACAGGAAAAACAACAAAACGAACGCCTGCGGCTGCTGTATGTTGCGCTGACCCGTGCCGAAAAATGGCTGATCGTTGCCGCCGCCGGGGATTTGTCCAAGGAAGGCGACAGCTGGTATCAACGGGTTGAGGCAGCCCTAACCGAGGGTGGTGCCAGCGCCTGTGATCTGCCCGGTGGTCAGGGGCTGCGGCTGGAACACGGCAACTGGGAGGGGCTGGAATTTGTCCCGCATGAGGTCGTAAGCCAGCCTCTGCCCAGCCTCCCTGCGACCTTTGAGAAAACGGCTCCGGATTACATCGCGCCGGAGCCTGCCATCAGCCCCTCGGATTTGGGGGGCGCCAAGGCCCTGCCGGGTGATCAGGGGCTGGATGAGGAGGCCGCCAAGGCCCGCGGCACCCGGCTGCATTTGTTGCTGGAATACCTGCCCGGCCAGCCCGCGGATAGCTGGGAGGCGCTTGCAGATCGCCTGTTGCCCAGTGCCCCAGACACGGCGGAACTACTGGCGGAAGCGTGCGCGGTGCTGACATCGCCGGACCTGGCAGCGGTCTTTGTGCCGGATACGCTGGCAGAGGTTGCGATCACGGCCGACCTGGATGGTAAGCGCCTCTATGGTACTATCGACCGTCTGATTGTTACCCCAGAAAAAATCATCGCAGTGGATTTCAAATCCAATGCGCGGGTGCCGGATAAGGTGGCCGCCTGCCCTCTTGGCCTGTTGCGGCAGATGGGCGCCTATGCCCATGCGCTGGCACAGATTTATCCCGACCGCGAGATCGAAACAGCGCTCTTGTGGACCCGGACTGCCCGCCTTATGCCGCTGCCGCACGATGTTGTGACAGATGCGCTCTTCCAGAAGCTGGAACCTTGACGATCCGTTAAGCCCTACCTAGGTTCCCCTTCAGTTGCCATAGATCTCAGGAGACATGAACATGTCCACCGTAGCCGTCACCGACGAAACATTTGACGCCGAAGTCAAGAACTCCTCTGTCCCCGTAGTGGTGGATTTCTGGGCCGAATGGTGTGGTCCGTGCAAACAGATCGGCCCTGCGCTGGAAGAACTGTCCGCAGAGTACGGCGACGCTGTAAAAATCGTCAAAGTTGACGTCGACAGCAACCCGAACGCCGCCGCCGCCATGGGCGTGCGTGGTATTCCCGCACTGTTCATCTTCAAAGACGGTCAGGTTGTTTCCAACCGTGCCGGCGCTGCCCCAAAGGCCGCACTGCAAAGCTGGATCAACGATTCCATCTGATCAAAGCGATCACCAAGTTTCAAAGGCGCTCTCTGCGGGGGGCGCCTTTTTCATTTCAAGGACATATTATGACCCCAGATTTTCTCCAAAAGGCCATTGCTATCTGTGACGACAAAATTGCCAAAAAGGGCGAAGGTGTCGGCCTCTCTTTTTATGCCTTTTTCAAAAACCGCAATGGTGGATCCAGACGCATGAGCTGGATCATTTCGAAAAAGCGGTAAAAATCCGCGAAATGCTGATATCAGGCGTCTAGAACATCTGGCCCAAGACACAGCCAAATCTGGACCTTTTCTTTCCCCGCCCATTTAGTCACTTTGACGCGAAGGCACGGCGTAAAGACACTGGGAGACAGGCATGGCTAAAACGCGGGTATTGGTGGAATTCGGCATGGGCACCTCGCTCAGACGCGAGGACTACACGGAGGCCGCAAAACGCGCCATCAAGGACGCGCTTTGGCATAATTCGGTCAGCCTTGCAGAGCTGTTTGATTTCCCCAAAGAAGCGATGATCATCGACGCCGAAATCGGCGTGGCCAAGCCGGATCAGGTCGATGTCGCAGCGCTCAAGCAGATCTTTCCCTATGGCCAGCCCAACATCCGCGTCACCGAGGGCGGGCTGGATGTGGACAAGCCCCATGCAGATGGGCGCACAGTGATCGCCAATGCAGCGGTGATCGTCTCTTTTGATATGGAGGCTTTGTCATGAGTGAAAAACGCATCATTCTGGAGATGGGCACCGGCAACGATCTCTATGGTCAGGACTATACTAAAGCGGCGCGACGTGCGGTTCAGGATGCGCTGCACCATTCCTCGATCACCTTGTTTTCCAAGCTTGGGATCGATCACAGCGAAATGCGGGTCATGGTCACTATCGCGGTGCAGGATCCTGACAAGGTGGATTGTGATCTGGTTGCCGCCGATCTGCCGCGTGGCCGGGCCGAGGTGCGTGCCGTCAAAGGCGGGCTCAACGTCACGGATGCGGAATCGGACGCAGTCCATGTGGTCGCCACCGCCGCAATCTCGGCCTGGCTGCCGGATCAGGCCGACAACTACCGTCTCAACACCTGAAAAAGACAAAGCCGCCCCAGATCGGAGCGGCTTATCTAAACTGGTACTTCTGTACGCAGGATGCCAAGCTTACAGCTTGGCGATATCTGCTTCGGTCACGCCGATGTCTTCCAGCTGCGCGGCCGAGAGCTGGCTCAGCGCATTGCGGGTCTGGCGGGCTTCGTTCCACTCAACCAGGTTGGTTTTGAGGTTGAAGATACCGTCTACCAGACGAAGAACGGAGACTGCGCCCAGCGGCGCATGGAGGTTTGCGGTCGTCATTGCACTAGTCCTTTTAGTTCAATCGTATTTGAATTTCGAGAAGGTCTGGCTGTTTCTCAGCCTGTGACCCTCATGTAGGAGAGCTTGCTGAGTCTCACAATTGCCCGTTTTACAGTCCCGCAATGCGCGTATTGCATAGCAAGTTAGCAGTTTATAAACGCACCCACGTTCGACACGGCGCATTCATCTCGTAAACGAATACGCAAACAGGTGACCGTTCTATTGGGCTGGTCAAAACGCCTGCCCAATCCGATGCCGCATTTCTATACAGGATCAGGCAACGCACAAAGAGCGCTGACCTTGTGTCGCGCCAGGGATGGTTCCATATAGGATGCAAAGAAATTGGAGGCATGAATGGCAGAGGATCAATTCCCCGGCTGGCACGGAACCACCATCATTGGTGTCAAAAAGGACGGCGTTGTCGTCATCGCCGGCGACGGGCAGGTGTCCCTGGGGCAGACCGTGATCAAAGGCAGCGCGCGCAAAGTGCGCAGGTTGTCACCCGGTGGTTTTGATGTGGTTGCAGGATTTGCCGGCTCCACCGCCGATGCCTTTACCCTGCTGGAACGGCTTGAGGCCAAGCTGGAGGCAACCCCCGGCCAGCTGGCGCGTGCCAGTGTCGAGTTGGCCAAAGACTGGCGCACTGACAAATACCTGCAAAAGCTCGAGGCAATGCTGATCGTGTCGGACGGGGCAGACATGTTCGTTATCACCGGCGCCGGCGATGTGCTGGAACCTGAACATGATGTCGCTGCCATCGGTTCTGGCGGAAACTTTGCTCTTGCTGCGGCACGAGGCATGATGGACAGCGACCGCGACGCGGAAGCAGTTGCCCGTGATGCCATGGCGATCGCCGCCGATATCTGCGTCTATACCAATGGCCGCCTGACGGTTGAAACCATCTCTGCTACTGACGCCACGCCGGAGATCTGATGTGAGCGAGCTCGACCAGAATGACATCCGGGCCGCCGTTGGCTCCGGCCTGCTGAACGAAGCCCAGGCGGCCTCGCTTCTGGCCATGGCGCATAGTCGGCGCGGCGCGCGCGAAGGCCTTGCCGAAGGCGATGAACCCTTTGAGCTGTTCAAAGGGTTCAACGAGATCTTTATCGTCATCGGCATGCTCATTCTGGCCTCCGGCTGGGCGGCTGTGACGGCGGCCTATATCTCTGGCAACCTGGGCGGCTATATCGACAAGACTATCTATTCCGCTGCCCTTGCCGCTTTGGTGCTATGGGGGTTGGCCGAGTATTTCATCCGCCGCCGCCGCATGGTGGCCCCGGCGATTGCTCTTTCGCTGCTTTGGGCCGCCAATGCCGGCGCCGGCATCACGGCGGGTTTTTCTGAACCCTTCATGGTAGCGCAGAATGACTATTCCAGTCTGCCGCTGCCGATGGCCTTGACCACAGTGGCTGTGGCCCTGTTCTGGTTTCGCTTTCGGGTGCCCTTTGCCATGGCGCTGATTGCGCTGGGGATCTTTTGCGTCGCCCTGATGCTGGCAGCGCAACAGGCAGGCAGCCCGGCCGGGATCAGTGATTTCTTCCTGTTTTCCGCCTCTGGCCCCTTTGCCTGGGTCACGCTGCTGGTTGGCTTTGCAGTTTTCGCCGTTGCGATGCTGTTTGATTTGAGTGATCCACATCGGGTAACACGCCGATCTGCGCAGGGCTTCTGGCTGCATGTGGTTGCGGCCCCAGCCCTGGTGAACACCATCGCGCTGAGCCTGCTGGAAAACGGTACTTCTGCAGCACATCTGCTGCTTGTCGCTGTTTTGCTATGCTTTGCGCTGGTGGCTATCGTTATTGACCGCCGGTCTTTCCTGATTGCCGCCATTGGCTATAGCGTTACCCTGGCAGGCACCGTTTTTGACGGCGAAGGTGCTGCAATGACCATCCTTGTGCTGGGTGTTTTCCTAGTGATCCTTGGCGCCTTCTGGGCCCGGATCCGCGCCGCCCTGCTCTCCCCTCTCTCCAGGGTGCTGCCGCTTGACCGGCTGCCGCCTTCCCACTGAATCGAGACCTGCCATGACTGACCTGACCCCCCGCGAAATCGTCTCTGAACTGGACCGGTTCATTATCGGCCAGAACGATGCCAAACGCGCCGTTGCCGTGGCCCTGCGCAACCGGTGGCGCCGCAAGCAGCTGCCCGATGATCTGCGTGACGAGGTTTACCCGAAAAACATCCTGATGATTGGCCCCACCGGGGTTGGCAAAACCGAGATATCGCGCCGTCTGGCAAAACTGGCCCGCGCGCCTTTCATCAAGGTCGAAGCCACCAAGTTTACCGAAGTCGGCTATGTTGGCCGTGACGTGGAACAGATCATCCGTGATCTGGTCGACAGCGCCATTTCGCAGACCCGCGAATTCATGCGCGAAGACGTCAAAGCCAAGGCGCATCAAGCGGCCGAGGAACGGGTGATCACTGCACTGGCCGGCGAAGATGCACGCGAGGCCACCCGGGAGGTGTTCCGCAAAAAGTTGAAATCCGGCGAGCTGGACAATTCCCTTATCGAGCTGGATGTCGCGGACACCTCCAACCCGATGGGGAACATGTTTGAAATTCCCGGCCAGCCTGGCAACAACATGGGAATGATGAACCTTGGCGATCTGTTCGGCAAGGCAATGGGTGGGCGCACCCAGCGCAAGAAGATGACTGTAGCCGAAAGCTATGAAGTGCTGATCAGTGACGAGGCCGACAAGCTGCTGGATGATGAAATCGTCACCCGCACGGCACTGGAATCGGTGGAACAGAACGGCATCGTCTTCCTGGATGAGATCGACAAGGTCTGTGCACGCTCGGACGCGCGCGGTGGCGATGTCAGCCGCGAAGGTGTGCAACGTGACCTGCTGCCATTGATCGAAGGAACCATCGTCAGCACCAAACATGGGCCGATCAAGACCGACCATATCCTGTTCATTGCCTCCGGTGCGTTTCACATCGCAAAACCATCGGACCTTTTGCCCGAACTGCAGGGGCGACTACCGATCCGGGTCAATCTGCGCGCCCTGAGCGAGAAGGATTTCGTCCGCATCCTGACCGAAACCGACAACGCCCTGACCCTGCAATATTCGGCCTTGATGAGCACCGAAGAGGTCAAGGTCAGCTTTACCGAGGATGGGATTGCAGCCCTGGCCAAGATCGCCGCCGAAGTGAACCAATCGGTGGAAAATATCGGTGCGCGCCGCCTGTATACGGTGATCGAGCGGGTGTTTGAGGAGCTTTCCTTTTCGGCCCCGGATCGGGCCGGAGAAGAGATCACCGTCAATGCCAGCTTCGTCAACAAACACCTGGGTGAGTTGGCCAGCAAAAGCGATATGAGCCGCTACGTGCTCTGACTTTTCGCTTCGACAGCGAAAAGGAAAAGCTCTGGTTTTCAACGCGCCGCAGGCAGGGTAGCCTGCGGCAACGTCGAACAGGAATTTTCTATGTCATTTTTGCGTATCGTTTCCGGGTTTTGTATTTTTCTGATCATGGGCTGCACCGACCGTAGTTTTAGCCCGATTACCCCAGAAGCGCTGGAGATTGGCACGGCAAAGACCATATTTGCCGCCACCAATCGCGTCATGCTCGAAGATGGCTCTTTTGGACCTGCACGCAGCGAAGATTTCAGCCTGTTGGAACTCACGGTTTCGATCCCGCCAAGCCATACACCCGGAAATCTGGAATTTGGCTATGCCGACCCCGATCCAAAGACCGAGTTCACCCTGGCCGCCCGACGTCAGTTTTCTACCGCAGGCGCTTTTGACGCAAGGTTGCTCCAAGAGCTTAACCAGTTTCCCCCTGACGAACGCGATGTGACGGTGTTTGTTCATGGATATAACTCTACCCAGGCCGAAACCGCCTTTCGTGCCGCGCAACTCACCCATGACATCGACACACCTGGTGCGACAGTGATTTATTCCTGGCCCAGCCTCGGCAGTCCGCTGGGCTATGCATATGATGGTGATAGTGTGCTTTTCGCCCGCGATGGTTTGGAAAAGCTGCTGCGCCATCTGGAAACCACGGGTGCCCGGCGCATTGTTCTTGTTGCCCATTCGATGGGGTCCGTTCTGGCCATGGAAACCCTGCGCCAAATCGAAATAAAATCTCCCAATTGGTCCAGCCGAAACCTGGGCGGGGTTATCCTGATGTCTCCTGATCTGGATGTGGACGTTTTTCGCAGCCAAATGGTACGGTTTGGAAAAGTCCCACAGCCATTTTTGGTGTTTGTGTCGCGCAAAGACACCATCCTCAATATCTCGCGGCGCATCCGCGGCACCCATAGCCGGGAACGTCTGGGAAATATTAGTGCGCTCGATATGGTGTCGGATCTTCCTATCGAGATTATTGATACCACAGCCTATGCGGACGAAGCAGAATCCGGGCATTTTGTCGCCGCGACTTCGCCCGCGTTATTGTCATTGCTAAATGCAGCTAGCGAGACAGCCGACGCTTTCCAGCGTGATCGCGACTCGTTTGTCCTGAATGAGTTTCTTCCGGGGCCCATCATTCAGGATGGCGCGGTAACCAAAGTATCATTGATCGTTCAGGGCGGTGGCTATCGCTAAGAGGCAGACCCCCTAGCGGTTCCGCCGCAGATAGACATAGTAAGCCCCTTCGCCGCCATGGCTGACATGGGCGGGTGTGACCTGCAAAACAGCCTGCGCTAACGGGGGCAGGGCCAGCCATTGCGGGACATGATGGCGCAGAATGCCGCGCGGCACCGGCATTGGACCGGGTTCATCACGATCCTTGCCCTTGCCTGTCACCACCAGCACCAGACGTTTTCCCGAGGCCTGCGCCGTCAGGATGAACCGGGTCAGCGCAGGGTGCGCGCCGTCAACACGCATACCGTGCAAATCAAGCTTTCCCTCTGGCTTCAGCTTGCCCCGCTTCATACGACGAAAGGCTTTTTCGTCCATTTGCACCGGATTTGCCGCCAACGCCCTGGCGGGCGCTGGCTTCAGATCATGACGTGCCGGTTTTGTCTTGGCGCGGCTGCCCAGCTCAAAGACCTCCAGCAGGTTCTCTGACCGAGGTTGGGGTGGTTTCGCCGGTTTAGGCTTTGGCAGCGGCAGGGCAGGCGGCTGCGAATGGCTGCCCGGATGCAGCCGTTCGGCGTGTTCTACCACTTTGTGCCAAAGATCGACCTCTTCAGAAGTCAGCTTGCGCCTGGTCATCAGAAATCTTCCGGCAAAAGCGCAAAGGCGCGCTGAATGGGCAGCAGGACGACCATCCGGCCCGGGTCGCGCAGCCGACCTGCAGCCTGACCAGCGCTGTCGCCTGTACCAAAAAAGACATCAGCCCGTTGTGCGCCCTTGATCGCTGATCCGGTATCTTGCGCAATCATCAGACGGCGCAATCTGGTTTCACCGTCCTTTTCAAGCCAGACAGGCGCGCCCAGAGGCGTGAATTTCGGATCAACCGCCAGACTGCGCATTGCAGTGACTGACCGGTTCATCGCCCCAAGCGGGCCTTTGGAAGGGCGAATTTTCCGGATTTCGCGGAAAAACACGTAGGAGGGATTATGCAACAGCAGCTCTTTGCCATCCAGGGGATTGCGCCGCACCCAGGCTTTGATCACCTGAGCGCTGACCTGATGCGCCTTGTAGATGCCACGGCGCACCATTTCCGTCCCGATGGACCGGTAAGGATGGCCATTGGCGCCTCCGTATCCTACCCGCACTGAACCACCGTCAGCCATGCGAATGCGGCCAGACCCCTGAATTTGTAGAAAGAACAGTTCAACCGGGTCGTCAACCCAGGCAATTTCCAGCCCGCGCCCGCTCATCACGCCACTGTTCAGAATGTCGCGGCGCGCCAGCCAGGGACTGTTGCGCTTAGCTTCAGGGGGCATTTTGTAGACCGGATACCGGTAGCGATCCGACCGGTAGCGCGCGCCATCGAGTTCAGGCTCAAAGTAACCTGTGAACAGCGCTTTAGCGCCATCCTCGATCAGGATGGGGCGGAAGAACAGTTCAAAGAAGTGCCGCGCCCCGGCCGGGTCCTGTGATTGCGCCACGGCACAGAGATTTTGCCAGTCCTGATCTTTGAGATCCGGACAAGTTTCGAGAAAGACCTTCAAAGCGGCAGCGTGATTATCCTTTTCCCAGCCATCAAGCTCGGAAAAGGATAACATACTATGGCTCGTCTCGGCATCTGCGCCAGAGACGGTCAGACCAGAAGCAGTCATGGCAGCCCCTATAAGTACCGCTGCCCGGAATACATCCCGGAGCGCCGCAATCATCCGTCCGTGGCCACCAACTGCCAGTTCGGATCATCAACACCCATGCTGCGTGCAAAGACCCAGCTGTCTTTTTGACGTTTGACAGCCTTGGGATCGCCTTCGACGATCTCGCCATCCCGGTTGCGCACGACCGAAGTCATCTCACCGACAAAACGCATGGTGATTTCCGCCACGCGGGTTGTTTCGTCAAAGCTGGCATTGATCAGTGCAGTTTCACGAACACCGATGAATTCAGCCTCGATCGTCAGACCCTGATCTTCGCGCGCGGCGACGGCCTCGACAAAGCTGTCAAAGACATCTTCGGCCAGAAACGGCTGCAGATTGTCCAGCTCACCTTTTTCAAACCCCATCAGGATCATTTCATAGGCACCACGGGCGCCCTGGACGAATTCACCCACCTGAAACGATGGCTCTGCGCGTTTCATCGCAGCAAGAGCCGTCGCCTGAGCGGTGCCATCTTCGACGTAGTCGGTAATATCGTGGTCAGGTCCGCCTTCGATCACTTCGAAATCGGGGCGGCGGCTGGGCTTTTCTGCGGGCATTTCAGGTGGTTTTTCGAACCCTTCACGGGTGCCCAGAACGCTTTTCAAACGCAGGATCAAAAACACCGCTATACCGGCCAATACCAAAAGCTGAATCAAGGGCGACTCCATAAGAACCTCTCGCTGGGCATGCATGCCTGGTTTGAAACCCAGGCGGTCTGTCCTTATGTAGGTGCTCAAGGGTGGCAAGTCTACCGTACAGCGTGTGATCAGAGGAAACCGCCAAATGTATCTTTTTCTCGCCTTTCTGATGGTACCTCTCATTGAAATTGGCCTGTTCATTCAAGTGGGTGGCGCTATTGGGCTGTGGCCAACGCTGGCAATTGTTGTGCTGACTGCAATTCTTGGCACCTCGCTGGTGCGATCGCAGGGCCGTATGGCACTGGGGCAGATGCGCAATTCCTTTCAATCCTTGTCTGATCCGGCGGAACCTCTGGCCCATGGGGCGATGATCCTGTTTGCCGGGGCCTTGCTGCTGACACCCGGTTTTTTCACCGATGCTGTTGGCTTTGCGCTGCTGATGCCGCCGGTGCGAATGGCTGTTTACCGCTATATCAGCAAGCGCGTCACGGTGGCGCAGTTCCAGATGGGGCCGGGTTCCATGCAAGGACGCCACTATCCCGGTGATACCAATCATCCGCCAAGGGGTGGCGGAGATGTAATCGACGGTGACTTTGAAGAAGTCACGCCCAAAGATCCGTCAGACAGGGCATCTCGTCGCCCGTCCGGGTGGGTCGAAGGACCGAAATAGGCGCACAAATCATCGCTCTTTCTCCTGACCGTTGAGATACATGATCCAAGCTGATAAGCACGGGCCAAACAGATTTTTTCAGGAGTATCTCAATGGCCGAAAATGGCGCAACCGAGGGCACACAGCAGCCCCAAGTCCAGATGAACATCATGGGCCAGTACATTCGCGATATGTCGTTTGAAAACGTCATGGCGCAAAAAGGTGCTGGCGGCGAAGTTCAGCCTGATGTCAATGTCTCGGTCAATCTGGATGCAAAGAAGCGCTCGGTTGAAAACCAGTATGAGGTGATGACCAAGCTGAACATCGAGTCCAAAAACAAAGAGGGCGGCGACGTTCTGTTTGTGCTGGAGCTGGAATATGTCGGCGTTTTCAACATCTCTGGTGTTCCCGAAGACCAGCTGCACCCCTTCCTGTTGATCGAATGCCCCCGCATGACATTCCCGTTCCTGCGCCGCATCGTGTCAGACATCACCCGTGACGGTGGCTTCCCGCCGCTGAACATGGACAACATTGATTTCGTTGCAATCTACCGCAACGAGCTGGCCCGCCGTCAGGCCGAAGCCGCGCCACAGCAGTAATCCTTAACTGCAATCGACAGATAAAGAAAAGCGCCGCTGGGACATCCCGGCGGCGCTTTTTCTAAGCAGGTGATGTGGAAAGCCAGCTTTTGGATCACCCGGAGTTTTGGTTCCACAGTGCTCCATCGCCGAGGTTTGCAACGAAGGTCTCATGTGCCTCGGCCTCAGCAACTGTTAGACGTGATGGCAGCGGGGTCGGGCGCGGGGTCGGGCGCCAGTCGTCCGCCGCCGGGCCAGCCGCACTGCCACCAACAGAGGTCGAAAGCCCAAAATCGGGCTGCCTGCCACCGATCAATTCAAGATAGACCTCGGCCAGAATTTCGGAATCGAGCAGGGCCCCGTGCAGCGTCCGGTTGCTGTTGTCGATCTGAAACCGGCGACACAGGGCATCCAGCGTCGCAGGTGAGCCCGGATAGCGTTTGCGGGCAATCGCCAGGGTATCCAACGCCTGTTCCATCGGCAATTGCGGCAAGTTCATCCAGCCTAGTTCTGCATTCAGGAACTTCATGTCAAAGCTGGCGTTGTGGATCACCATCCGGGAATCGCCGACAAAATCCAGGAAGCTTTGCCCAACTTTGGAAAAGACCGGCTTGTCCCGCAAAAGGATCTGACCTTTTTCAGGTTTCTGCGGAGGCTCCAGCAGGTCGGGGCCGATGCCATGCACGCCAAAGGCTTCATGCGGCATGCTGCGTTCGGGATAGATATACTCGTGAAAAGTCTTGCCGGTCGGCATATGGTTGAACAGCTCAACCGCGCCGATCTCTACGATGCGATCGCCGGAAAATGGATCAAAACCAGTGGTTTCCGTATCGAGTACGATTTCACGCATCTGCCGGTGTCTTTCTGTTCTGGATCTTCGTTCTGATATCTTTCAACACGTCTGCCACCTGCTTAGCGGCATGGTCTGGTGTGTCGGTTTCGATCACATAGTCGGACCGCGCGCATTTTTCAGCAATCGGCATCTGTTTGGCAAGAATCTGCGCAAACTGCGCTGCACTCATGGTGCCGCGCTCCATCACCCGTGTGCGCTGAGTTGCAGCGTCTACATGCACGCAGGCCACCGCATCCATCGCAGCATCCCCACCAGTTTCAAACAGCAGCGGGATATCAAACACCAAAATATCGCTGGTCGCCTGATCCCGAAATGTCTTGCGATCCTGTGCAAGTAGCGGGTGGACGATGGTTTCGATCAGTTTCAAGGCCGAATGATCTGCACCGATGATCTGTTTTAACGTGTCCCGGCTCACTGCTTCGTCGACTACAGCGGTCGGAAAAGCTGCCTGCATCGGGGCCACCGCAGCGCCGCCAGCAGAATACAGCCGGTGCACCGCCGCATCTGCATCCCAAACCTCGCAACCGGCAGCGGCAAAAATCTTCGCGGTGGTGCTTTTGCCCATCCCGATAGAGCCGGTGAGTCCCAGAAGAAATGTCATCTGATGGCTGCCGCCCGCGTCGCAGCATCAACATCGGGGCGCTGGCCAAACCAGCGCTCAAATCCGGGCACCGCCTGATGCAGTAACATGCCAAGCCCATCAACCACCGTACAGCCGACTTCTTCTGCGGTTTGCAGCAGATGGGTCTTGAGCGGTGTGTAAATAAGATCCGTAACAACCATCTCCGGGCGCAATCCGTCCAGAGGCACCCGAAGACGCGGCTTGCCAACCATGCCCAGCGAGGTGGTGTTCACCACAAGAGTTGCGTCTTCGATGATATTGCCGGCCTGGACCCAATCGACGACGCGGATCCGCTTGCCGAATTCCTTTTGCAACTGCTCGGCGCGTTCGCGGGTACGGTTGGTCAGCATGATTTCCGGAGTACCGCCCTCCAGCAGCGACGCAACAACCGCGCGGCAGGCGCCACCAGCCCCCAAAACGGCCGCAGGACCACTGGTCGGATCCCAATTTGGCGCGCCTTGATGTAGATTGGTAATAAACCCATAACCATCTGTATTATCAGCCAAAATACTTCCATCACTGCGAAATATCATGGTGTTTGCCGCACCCATCAGTTTGGCCCGGTCGGTAACCTTGTCGGCGATTTTCATCACTGCTTCTTTGTGCGGGATCGTGACATTTGCCCCGACAAATCCGGCCTTGGGCAGGGTACGGATCACGGTTTCCAGATTTTCTGGTTCCACATGCATCGGTACATAGTGCCCGGCAATCCCATGGGCCGTCAGCCAATGGCGTTGCAACTGCGGCGATTTTGAATGCGCCACAGGGCAGCCGATCACACCGGCGAGGGGGATCTTTTTATCACTCATTGATCAATTACTCCCTGTAGTCCCAGGTAGTTGAGCAGTTCTACCAGAGGTAGCCCCAAAACGTTAAAGTAACTACCTTCGATATTGGAAAACAAGCGAACACCTTCTTCTTCGAGCTTATAGGCACCGACCGCATGCTGGATGCTATCCCAGTTTCGCGCCACATAGGATGTGAGATAGGCGTCTGAGCTGTCATGCATACGCAGCCTGACCTGACCGACGTGACGCCAAATCGGTTCGCCATCTCGATAAATCACCGCCGCCGACAGCAACATGTGGCGTTTGCCCCGCATTTGCTTAAGCTGTTCCAGGGCGTCTTCAGGGCTCGTGGGTTTTGACAGTAGCTGATTTTCAAGATCCAGAACCTGATCACAGCCAAGAACCAGAACCCCTGGGTGTTTCGCGCTCACCTTTCTGGCCTTCGCCTCGGCCAGCGCATCCGCAATATCGCGCGGGCTGGCGCCTTCGGCCAGCAATGCGGCCTTTATGGCCTCTTCATCAACGCGAGCGACGGCGACCTCGAACGGGACCGCCGCCTGACGCAAAAGCTGGGCACGGATCTGAGAGCCGGAGGCCAGCAGGATGTGGGCAGACATGTGGAAAACCCCATGGAAAAGATGCGCAAAGTTCTAGGACGGTTTGTATGGTTTTCCCGCGTTTTGGCAAGTGCACAGGAGATCAGCGAATTCCGCCGATCTCTTCGCTGATTCCTCCTCGGGGGATTGGGATAACTTTGAAATCCGGGATATCTTGGATCTCCACGATTTCTCCAGAAGTTATCCCCACAGAAACCTTCCTTAACAGAAGGTTAATTTCCCTTATTATTAAAGCCGTTAACCAAAGTGTCACCAATGTGGCCGCCGCCGGACTGGAATCTTGTTCACACTGGGGATAAGCCAAGGAAGGACTCGATAATCCACTGAAAATCAGTGCCCCTACAAAAACATCATCCTTAAAATCTTTCTTTATTATATTAAGGGTGGCCTATCAGAGCGAAAGAGACTGACCGCATGGACCTGAGCGACTGGATGTTCACCCTCTACCCATATGCCAAGTCGCTGCACATCATGGCAGTGCTCAGCTGGATGGCTGGTTTGTTCTATCTCCCACGTTTGTTCGTGTATCACGTGGAACAGGCTGAGAAGGTTCCTGAAAGCCTTTCGATCTTTGTCACCATGGAAGACAAACTGCACCGGTTGATCATGAAACCGGCAATGATGGCGACCTGGGGCGCTGGTCTGTTCATGGTGGCCACACCTGGGATCGTCGACTGGAGCTATATCTGGCCCTGGAGCAAGGGTCTGGCGGTGATTGGCATGACCTGGTTCCACTATTGGCTTTTGAAGCGACAGAGAGGCCTTGCTGCAGGTGAAAACAAGCTGTCTGGTCGACAGTACCGCATGATGAACGAAGTCCCGACCCTGTTGATGGTAATCATCGTGGTCTCGGTGATCTTCAAGTTTTGACAGCGACAATGGTGCGGTCTAGCAGTGCCCGTCCTCTCACCCGCTCTGAGAGCCGTTATGAGCGCTGTTAAGCCGTGCCTGCGGTGGTCTGGTTACATCGTTTGACTTAGCAGGGCAGAGCCCCTATGTATGGCGCCCAACAGGCCCGTCCGGGCCCTCGTGTTCTCCAGAACTTGATAAGAAAACCTCTCCCCGAGCACCCGGGGCATAAGGGCCATATATTGATGACCGTCGAATCCCTCAATCTGTCTGATCTCAAGGCGCAAAGCCCGAAAAACCTTTTGGCTATGGCCGAAGAGCTTGAGATCGAAAACGCCTCGACCATGCGCAAGGGCGAGATGATGTTCCAGATCCTGCGGGAACGCGCGGACGAAGGCTGGGAAATCGGTGGTGATGGCGTGTTGGAGGTTCTGCAGGACGGATTCGGCTTCCTGCGCTCGCCCGAAGCCAACTATCTGCCGGGTCCGGATGACATTTATGTTTCTCCTGACATGATCCGCAAACATTCGCTGCGTACGGGTGATACCATCGAAGGCCAGATCAAGGCACCGCTTGAGGCAGAACGCTATTTCGCTATGACCAGCGTCACTAAGATCAACTTTGAGGATCCTGAAAAAGCGCGCCACAAGATTGCTTTTGATAACCTCACCCCCCTTTACCCGGACGAACGTCTCAAGATGGAAGTGGAAGACCCCACCATCAAGGACCGTTCGGCGCGGGTGATTGATTTGGTTGCCCCCATTGGTAAAGGCCAGCGTTCTCTGATCGTGGCGCCGCCACGGACTGGTAAAACTGTGATTTTGCAGAATATTGCCAATTCGATCGAGAAGAACCCCCCAGAGTGCTAGCTGATCGTTCTGCTGATTGATGAACGCCCTGAGGAAGTCCCCGACAGGCAGCGTTCGGTCAAAGGAGAGTTTGTCTCCTCCACCTTTGATGAGCCCGCCACACGCCACGTTGCTGTGTCTGAAATGGTGATCGAAAAAGCCAAGCGTCTGGTCGAACATAAGCGAGATGTTGTTATCTTGCTTGATTCGATCACAAGGCTTGGTAGAGCCTTCAACACTGTCGTGCCGTCTTCCGGTAAGGTTCTGACTGGTGGTGTCGATGCCAACGCCCTTCAACGCCCCAAGCGGTTCTTTGGTGCAGCGCGTAACATCGAAGAAGGTGGATCGCTCACCATTATCGCCACCGCGCTGATCGACACTGGAAGCCGGATGGACGAGGTGATCTTTGAAGAATTCAAAGGGACAGGTAACTCTGAACTGGTTCTGGATCGTAAGATCGCGGATAAACGCGTCTTCCCGGCGATCGATATTCTCAAATCGGGCACCCGGAAAGAAGAGCTCTTGGTTGATAAGGGCGACCTAGCAAAGACCTTTGTTTTGCGGCGAATTCTCAACCCTATGGGCACCACGGATGCGATCGAGTTCTTGTTGGGTAAGCTAAAGCAGACTAAATCGAACTCCGATTTCTTCGATTCGATGAATACCTAAAACCCGGGCCGGCAGAAGAGGAAGGCCAACATGGACACGATCTTTGCGTTGGCCTCCGCTCAGGGGAAGGCCGGGGTTTCTGTAATTCGCATCTCTGGGCCTCTGGCGTTGGAGACGTCGAATCAGATCTGCGATCATCCTCTGCCGGCAAAGGGCAGGGGGCTGCGCGTTATCCAGGATGCGCAAGGTGATCCTCTGGACGAGGCACTTGTGCTCTCCTTTGCGGCTCCCGCGAGCTTCACTGGAGAAAATATCGTTGAATTTCAGGTACATGGAAGCACTGCAGTGGTTTCTGCGGTACTCGATGCACTGTCGGCAAGGCCTGAGTTGCGCATCGCAGAACCCGGGGAATTCACCCGGCGTGCGTTGGAGAATGGTAAACTGGATCTAGCACAGGTCGAAGGCCTTGCAGACCTGATCGACGCTGAGACCGAAGCACAAAGAAAACAGGCGCAGGTCATACTGGCAGGTGGATTGGGGCAACTTGCAGAGCGTTGGCGCACAGATCTGATCCGTGCTGCCTCTTTGATTGAAGTGACCATTGATTTTGCTGATGAAGATGTGCCCGTTGATGTGACACCCGAAGTTGTAGAGTTGTTGTCTGGTGTTGAAAATGATCTGAGAAGAGAGACATCTGGAGTTCAGATTGCCGAACGTATCCGTGAGGGATTCGAGGTGGCCATCATCGGCGCACCAAACGTCGGAAAATCTACTCTTCTCAATGCGTTGGCGGGACGTGAGGCAGCAATTACTTCTGAGTATGCTGGAACTACGCGCGACGTTATTGAGGTTCGTATGGATCTTGCTGGCCTGCCTGTTACTTTGCTTGATACGGCTGGCCTGCGCGAGACTGAGGATCATGTCGAAGGTATCGGTATAGCCCTGGCTCGGAAACGGGCGGATCAAGCAGATCTCCGGGTGTTTCTTGCAGAACCGGGCGAGATCCTGGATATGGAGATGCAGCCGGGGGATATCCGGCTAGCTCCTAAAGCGGACAAACGCGAAGATCAGGCTGGGGCAATCTCGGGAAAGACAGGGCAGGGCCTTGATCAGTTGGTTGAGCATGTTTCTACTGTTTTGAAAACGAGATCGACGCAAGTGGGTATTGCAACCCGCGCAAGGCATCGCGATATGATGGAAAACGCCTTGACCAGTTTAGCCGAGGCACAAGTGGTCTTGCGGCGCGGATCAGAATTCTATGATATCGCGGCCGAAGATATGCGGTCTGCCATTCGATCACTGGAAATGCTTGTTGGTCGTGTCGGCGTTGAAAATCTGCTGGATGAAATATTCTCCAGTTTCTGTTTGGGAAAATAGGGAGTGTTTCACGTGAAACATTCAAGTTTTGATGTCGTTGTGATTGGCGGCGGGCACGCCGGCACAGAAGCTGCACATGCTGCAGCACGCATGGGTGTACGTACCGCATTGGTCACTCTATCCCGAAATGGAATCGGGGTGATGTCTTGCAATCCAGCAATTGGTGGATTGGGAAAAGGACACCTTGTCAGAGAAATTGATGCCATGGATGGGGTCATGGGCAAGATTGCTGATCTCGCGGGAATTCAGTTTCGCCTGTTGAACCGTCGAAAGGGACCGGCTGTCCAGGGGCCCAGAGCACAATCTGATCGCACTATATACCAGCAGGAAATGCTTTCGGTTACCGAAGCGCAAGCCAACCTTCAAATAGTCGAAGGCGAGGCGACTGACTTTTTGATGGAAAGCGGCCGTGTCTGCGGTGTGGTACTGGCTGATGGCAGCGAGATACCAAGCCGAACTGTAATATTGACATCGGGAACCTTCCTACGTGGGATCATCCATATCGGAGATGTTTCCAAACCTGGTGGACGAATGGGGGACAAGCCCTCTGTCAAATTGGCAGAACGTCTCGACAGTTTTGAACTTCCGTTGGGAAGATTGAAAACGGGAACGCCACCACGGCTCGACGGTAGAACGATCAATTGGGACATACTCGAAGGTCAGCCAGGGGATGACGATCCGACTTTCTTTTCTTTTATGACCAAGCGTCTACATGCAAAGCAAGTGGTGTGTGGGATCACACATACCAATGAAAAAACCCACGACATAATCCGGGACAACCTTTCTAGATCTGCAATGTATGGTGGCCACATCGAAGGGATAGGCCCACGCTACTGTCCTTCCATCGAAGATAAGATTGTTCGATTTGCGGAAAAGGCATCTCATCAGATCTTCTTGGAGCCTGAAGGTGCCAATGATCATACGGTCTATCCCAATGGAATTTCCACCAGCCTGCCGGTAGAAGTTCAAAAGGACTACGTACGGTCAATTGTCGGTCTGGAGCTGGCCGAGATCCTTCAACCTGGCTATGCGATTGAGTATGACTATGTGGATCCTCGAGCTCTTACTCTTGAATTATCGCTCAAGGATGTTCCAGGATTGTATTTGGCCGGACAGATCAATGGAACAACCGGGTATGAAGAAGCCGCTGCGCAGGGGCTTGTCGCAGGTCTTAACGCCGCCAGACGGTGTCTGAATGAGGAACCGGTGATCTTTGGGCGCTCGAACAGCTATATTGGTGTCATGGTGGATGATTTGACCACTAACGGTGTTTCCGAACCATATCGCATGTTCACATCCCGCGCCGAGTTCAGGCTGTCGCTTCGTGCAGATAACGCAGACCAGCGACTTACACCTCTTGCAGAGAAAATTGGGTGCATTTCCGATGAACGACGGAAAGTGTTTTCCAAAAAAATGGAGAGTCTCCAAGCGACACGGGAAATCTTGGAAGGTTCAATCTTTACGCCAAAACAAATTGTTGAGGCTGGGATCTATGTCAACCAAGATGGAAATAAGCGAACTGGGTATGAAGTCCTGGCATTCCCAGATGTTCATTTTGATGATCTTCAGCCTTTGATTCCCGAGTGTTCCGGAGTGGATCTGGAGATAAAGCGGCAGTTGGAGCGGGATGCTCTCTACGTTCACTATATTGCAAGGCAGGAAAAAGAAATCTCTGCTATGAAGCGGGACGAAGGATATACCATTCCAGAAGATTTCGACTATCACTCCATTGAAGGATTGTCGTCTGAACTACGGATCAAATTGTCAGAGTCGCGCCCTGAAACACTGGCAAAGGCGGCTCGTATTAACGGTATGACGCCAGCTGGATTGGCTTTGGTCCTTGCTCGGCTTCGACGCATTCGGAGTAAACAGGAAAAATCGGGATGATGCAGAATAAAATCCTAGACGAGATGAATGTTTCACGTGAAACATTGGATCGACTGTATGAATTTGAAAATATTCTACTCAAATGGAATCCAAAAATTAACCTGGTTTCAAAGAATAGCTTGGAACAGCTTTGGTCGAGGCACATTATCGATTCGGTCCAGGTCTTCAATTGTGTAGCCACGCCTGGTCCTTCCTGGGTCGATATCGGCAGTGGTGGAGGGTTTCCAGGAATTGTTATCGCCATACTTGCCGCTGAATTTTCACCAGAAACATCAGTAACACTTATCGAAAGTGATCAGCGTAAGTCCGCGTTTTTGCGTTCTGCAGCCCGTGAATGTGGAGTTTCTGTCTCAGTAATCGCAGACCGAATTGAAAAAGTTGCGCCGCAAAGGGCTTCGATACTTTCCGCAAGAGCATTGGCTGATCTGACAACGCTTCTGGGATTCGCCGAAGGGCATTTGGCTGAAACTGGCACCGCACTGTTTCCGAAAGGGCAAAGTTGGAAAAAAGAGGTGGATATCGCAAGGCAGCAATGGCGATTCGAAGTTGAACCGATTACAAGTTTAACTGAACCTGATGCTGTTATTTTGAAGATAGATGGAGTGGCTCGTGTCTGATTTATCCCGCCCCGAGGGGCCTCGTATCATCGCCGTAGCGAACCAAAAAGGTGGGGTAGGGAAGACGACAACGACAATCAATTTGGCAGCGGCATTGGTTGAAACCGGGTTGCGGGTCTTGGTTGTTGATCTCGACCCACAGGGGAATGCCTCTACTGGTTTGGGAATCGAAGCCGCTGACCGAGATTTAACGACCTATGACCTCCTGGTTGATGATGCGCCTTTGAATGAGGTCATTCGTAGTACAGAGATCGAAGATCTCTGCATCATCCCTGCGACAGTGGATTTGAGTTCAGCTGATATCGAACTTTTTGCCAATGAGAAACGGAGCTATCTGCTGCACGACGCTCTACGTCAAACGGCAATGGACGATTATGATTGGGATTATGTTCTTATTGATTGCCCTCCGTCGTTGAACCTTTTGACGGTGAACGCCATGGTCGCGGCGCATTCTGTACTCATCCCGTTGCAAAGTGAATTTTTCGCGCTGGAAGGGGTGTCACAATTGATGTTGACCATTCGTGAGGTCCGGCAGGCGGCAAATCCAGCCCTGAGAATCGAAGGGATCGTGCTGACAATGTATGATCGTCGCAATAACCTTTCTCAGCAGGTCGAGCAGGACGCTCGGGATAATCTTGGAGACCTTGTGTTTGAAACCAAAATACCGCGAAATGTTCGAGTGAGCGAAGCGCCTTCTTACGCGTTGCCTGTATTGAACTACGACGGAAATTCTCTGGGCGCGCAGGCCTATCGGGCTTTGGCTGTGGAACTCTTGGCAAATCATCATAAAATTGCGGCCTGATAGCGGAGCGAGAAAATGAGCGAAAAGAAACACAAACCTCGTGGCCTGGGACGCGGCCTTTCGGCATTGATGGCGGATGTGAACCCGGAACCGGTCAGTACCGAAGTCCAAGCACCACGAAATGCGGAAACTCTTGTTCCGATTGAAAAGGTTATCGCAAACCCGGATCAGCCAAGGCGGCAATTCTTGCAGGAAGATCTGGATGATCTGACTGCGTCGATCAAGGAAAAAGGCGTTCTGCAGCCGCTGATTGTTCGTCCTCGTCCCGAAGGAATGTATGAAATTGTAGCGGGTGAACGTCGGTGGCGGGCAGCCCAGGCGGCACAGCTACACGAAGTTCCGGTCCTGATTCGAGATTATTCGGATTTGGAGATGATGGAAGTTGCCATCATCGAGAACATTCAACGCTCTGATCTGAACGCAATGGAAGAAGCACTTAGCTATAAGCAGCTGATGGAACGTTTTGGTCACACGCAAGAAAAGATGGCCGAAGCTTTGGGGAAAAGCCGTAGCCATATTGCGAACCTTGTTCGTTTGCTGAACCTGCCAGAGGACGTGCGCATTCTTGTAAATGACCGAAAACTATCTGCGGGTCATGCACGGGCTTTGATCACATCTGACAACGCTTCTGATCTGGCACAGAAGATCGTCAAAGGTGGGTTGTCCGTGCGGGCGACTGAGGCTTTGGTGAAAAAAGATGCGGCAGGTCTGCAGAGTGCTGCACCGAGAAGACCACGTGCCGCGGCTGAAAAGGACGCAGATACAAAGGCTTTGGAAGGGGATCTCTCGGCTATGTTGCGGATGAAGATCTCAATTGATCACAAGGTCGGCGGAGAATCCGGTTCCATCACTATCAGCTATGAAACGCTGGATCAGTTGGATGAGATCTGCAACATCTTGAGCCGTTGATCAGCTTCCAGGGCGGGTCCAAATAAAGGTCAGGACTACTGTCAAAACCACGGCTTGAATGATCAGGACATGCGTGGGGGCAGACAGAATTAGCGACAATAGAAATACGGCGGCGATCGATACGGTTGCCGCCTTTTTTGCAGCTGGTCGAATGGCCCCGCGTTCATTCCAGTCAAGGATCATTGGACCAAATGTTTGGTGACTGATCAGCCAATTGTGCATCCGTTCTGATGAATTGGCGAAGAAAAACGTTGCCAGTAATAGAAAGGGAACCGTGGGCAACAGGGGCAGGATAACGCCAATGAGGGCCAACCCAAGTGCAAGCAGTCCCAGCGCGGCGTAGAGAATTCTCATGGCGGTCTTTCCTGTCCAATTGGGTTAATCGACCAGCAGTTCTCGCAAAATGGCGTTCAGTACGGGTCGGCCCTTATCCGTGGTGCAGAGCCTCTGATCCGAGATAGTCACCATGCCAAGATTGACAAGATCTTCAAGCGGTTGCGTAGGTAGTTCCGTTCCGGAAAGTCCAGTATACCTTGCGATATCCATACCTTCTGTCAGGCGCATGGACATCATCATATATTCAATAGCCATGTCTTTAAGGGGCAGCTGATCAGATAGTGATTGACCAGACCCATTGGCGACGGCCTTCAGCCAGGCACCCGGAGCGCGATGGGTTTCGGTGGCATAGCGTTTGCCGTCAATCGTCACACGACCATGGGCCCCGGGTCCAATTCCGACATAGTCGCCATAGCGCCAGTAGATTTGATTGTGACGGGATTCTTCACCTGGACGGGCATGGTTCGAGATCTCATAGGCTGGCATGCCATGCGCTCCGCAGATGTCTTGTGTCGCCTGATACATGTCTGCGGCGGTATCATCGGTTGGCAAATCACGAAGCTTGCCGCGGGCATAGCGATCCCCAAAGGCGGTGCCTTCTTCGATGGTCAGCTGGTAAAGCGAGAGGTGATCAATCGCCATGTTCAGCGCCTGTTTGAGCTCTGTCTGCCAGTGTTTTAGATCCTGACCTTGGCGCGCGTAGATCAGATCAAAACTGACCCGGTCAAAACAGTTGCGGGCTATATCGAATGCAGCGCGGGCCTCGGCAACCGAATGAATGCGGCCAAGTCGACGCAGATCCTCGTCGTTAAGGGCCTGAATGCCCATCGAGATCCGATTGACGCCAGCGTCTCGATACCCTGCGAAACGCCCGGCCTCGACAGAGCCTGGATTGGCTTCAAGAGTGATCTCTATGTCATTGGCAAAGGGCCAGATTTCACGTGCGCCCTCGATCACTGCGGCAACAGTTTCCGGTAACATCAAAGACGGCGTGCCACCGCCAAAGAAAATGGAGTTTAAGACTCTGCCAGTTAGCGGTTTAGAGACACGTTTGAGTTCACTCAAATAGGCTCTAACCCAGGCGTTTTGGTCAATATTTGCCGTGACGTGACTGTTGAAGTCGCAATAGGGGCATTTGGCCTGACAGAAAGGCCAATGCACATATAGGCCAAAGCCACCATGCCGCCAATCATCCACCGAAACAGCCTTTGACAAAGGCGGCAACAGCTTTGCCGCGATGGCTTATCTTGTGCTTTTCTTCTGGCGCCATTTCAGCGCAGGTCAGACTGTGGCCTTCAGGCATGAACATTGGATCATAGCCAAATCCATGGGCACCGCGAATGGGCCAGACAAGTTCGCCGGGCATCACGCCTTCGAATACTTCATCATGACCATCGGGCCAGGCCAGAACCAGTGTGCAGCGAAACTGCGCGGAGCGCGGGTTTGGCGCGTTGATTGCATCAAGTTCAGAATTGGCGCGGGTCATGGCCATCATGAAATCGCGGCCATTTCCGGTCTCAGCCCAGTCGGCGGTGTAGACACCGGGGGCCCCATTCAAAGCATCGATGGTAATGCCGCTGTCATCTGACAGGGCAGGGAGTCCCGTTGCCTTGGCGGCGGCATGCGCTTTGATCCGGGCATTTCCGACGAATGTGTCCTCGGTTTCTTCGGGTTCTGGCAGCTCCAGTTCCGCAGCCCCCACAACCTCCACGCCAAAGGGCTTGAGGAGATGTGTCATCTCCTCAAGCTTGCCTTTGTTATGGGTTGCGATCAGCAGCCTGCTGCCGACGAATTTACGGCTCATGCGCAGGCGGCCTTTTGCATTGCAGCGAGCTCTGCGGTGCCCTGTTCGGCCAAGTCCATCAGCTGGTTCATTTGATCGCGCGAAAAGATGGAGCCTTCGGCGGACATCTGAACTTCGATAAGCTTGCCTGAGCCGGCCATGATGAAGTTGCCGTCAACGCCCGCTTCGGAATCTTCGGGATAGTCCAGATCCAGCACGGGCTGGCCGGCATAGATACCGCAGGAAATCGCCGAGACAGGATCCATCAGTGGATCAATTTTGACGTCGCCAACTTTCATCAGCTTGTTCACGGCCAAACGCAGGGCGACCCAGCCGCCGGTAATTGCGGCACAGCGGGTGCCGCCATCGGCCTGCAGAACATCACAATCGATGGTGATCTGACGCTCACCCAGGGCCACGCGATCCACGCCGGCCCGCAGGGCGCGACCGATCAGGCGTTGAATTTCGACTGTACGACCACCTTGTTTGCCGGCTGCGGCTTCGCGACGCATGCGGGTGTTAGTGGCGCGGGGCAGCATGCCGTATTCAGCGGTGACCCAGCCCAAGCCGGATCCTTTGATGAAGGGGGGAACCCGCTCTTCGAGGGTGGCAGTGCACAGCACATGGGTTTCACCCATTTTGATCAGGCAGGAGCCCTCGGCGTGTTTGGTGAAACCGGTCTCGATTGAGACGGAGCGCATTTCGTTCAGATTTCGTCCAGAGGGTCGCATAGGGTATCCTTTTTTTGCTGATCATCCGATAGCCGCCGGCGTTGCGGGGATGCAAGCATGATTGACCTTTTATCCCACCGCTCTTTAATGGCAACTTAGAGCTGGGGCTTCCTCGTTGTAAAATGGTATCGCAAAAATCGCCGATGACTGACGCCAAAGAAATTCTGAGTGATATGAACGACCGCTCGCGCGAGGTATTCCGCACGGTCGTCGAAAGCTATCTTGAAAGTGGCGAGCCGGTTGGCAGCCGCACCCTGACGCGGAGCTTGAGCGAAAAGGTCAGTGCCGCAACCGTGCGCAATGTCATGCAGGATCTGGAGTATCTCGGCCTGCTCGACAGTCCACATGTCAGTGCCGGGCGCATTCCCACACAGATGGGCTTGCGGATGTTTGTTGATGGTTTGCTGGAGGTCGAAGACCTGAAAGCGCCGGATCGTGAAAAGATCGATGCGACCCTTGGTAAGAATGCCGGTGATGTAGGTGGCATGTTGGATCGCGTTGGGGCTGCGCTCTCCGGGGTGACACAGGGGGCGTCTTTGGTTCTGACGCCAAAACGAGAGGCGGAGATCCGCCATATCGAATTCGTCTCTCTGGCGCAGGATCGGGCACTGGTGGTTTTGGTGTTCTCTGACGGTCGGGTGGAAAACCGGCTGTTTAGCCCGCCGCCGGGGCAGACGCCCAGCTCGATGCGCGAGGCGGCGAATTTCCTAAATGCACTGATCGAGGGGCGTACGCTGAGTGGCCTGCGGTGCGATATGCAAAAAGAGATTGATGCCCGCCGACAAGAGATCGATGTGCTGGCGCAGGATATGATCGAAAGCGGTTTGGCAGCCTGGGAGGATGACGACAGCGAAAAGGCGCGTCTGATTGTGCGCGGCCGGGCGAATCTGATCGGAGAGGCCGGTGTCCCAGAGGAGCTGGACCTCATTCGCAACCTGTTTGATGACCTGGAGCGCAAGCAGGACATCGCAGAATTCCTCGAACTCACCGAAGACGGAGAGGGTGTACGCATTTTTATCGGTTCCGAGAACAAACTTTTCTCACTTTCGGGTTCCTCTTTGGTGGTGTCTCCCTATATGAACTCTGATCGAAAGATCATTGGCGCGGTCGGGGTGATAGGCCCGACTCGTCTGAATTACGGACGGATTGTGCCGATTGTGGATTACACGGCGCAACTGGTTGGGAAGTTGCTTTCCGACCGGAGTTAGAGGTGAAAAATGGCAGAGCCCAGAAACGACGATTTTTTGGACGATATCGCAAATGTCGAAGCGGAAGAGCTAGCAGCGGAGATGGCTGAAATGGACGATGCTGCGATTGAAGTTGATGAGCTGCGGGCTGAGCGCGACGAGTATAAAGACCGCTTTATGCGCGCGCTGGCAGACGCTGAGAATTCCCGCAAACGCGGTGACAAGGCGCGCCGTGAGGCCGAGCAATATGGTGGCTCAAAACTGGCGCGTGACATGCTGCCGGTTTTTGACAATTTGAAGCGCGCGGTCGAGGCCGCGACGGATGAGCAGAAAGAAGTTGCCTCTGCTCTGATCGAAGGTGTCGAATTGACCATGCGTGCGCTTGTCGGCGTGTTTGAAAAGCACGGCGTGCGGATCGTGTCTCCACAGGTTGGTGACCGATTTGATCCCCAGGTGCATGAGGCAATGTTTGAAGCTCCAGTACCGGGAACCAAAGCTGGCGATATCATCCAGGTTTCAGCCGAAGGCTTTATGCTGCATGATCGTCTGTTGCGCCCCGCACAGGTGGGTGTGTCCTCGACGCCAGCTGGCTGATCCTGGATCCGGCGTTCCGCTAGAAACCTGACAGAATGTAAAAAGGCGGCCCTCAGAAATGAGGGGCCGCCTTTTTTACTCTTCCATCACCCGAAATCAGGCACCCACAATCAGGACCGGGCTGCGTCTTTCAGCTGGTATAGTTTTTCAAGTGCTTCACGTGGAGACAGCTCATCCGGATGAATACCGCCAAGCAGCTCCTCAACCGGCGAAGGGCCGACACTGGGTTTTGGTTGCGGCGGTGGAGCAGCAGCAAATAGCGGTAGATCATCGATCCGGATTTTGGCGCCAGCACCCTCGCGACTGCCCTGTTCAAGAATATCCAGCACATCGCGGGCGCGGGCTACGACGCTGGCGGGCAGGCCAGCCAGCTGCGCGACTTGGACCCCGTATGATCTGTCTGCAGCGCCCTTTTTGACCTCATGCAGGAAGATTACTTCGCCTTCCCATTCTTTCACTGAGACAGTGGCGTTTTCGACACCTGAGAGTTTGTTCGAGAGCTGTGTAAGTTCATGGTAGTGAGTGGCAAACAGGGCCCGCGACTGGTTGACCTCGTGCAGATGTTCCAGTGTGGCCCAGGCGATGGACAGACCGTCATAAGTGGCGGTGCCACGACCGATTTCATCCAAAATGACCAGGGCGCGGTCGTCCGCCTGGTTCAGGATTGCGGCTGTTTCCACCATTTCCACCCTGAATGTGGATCGACCACGCGCCAGATCATCGGAGGCGCCAACCCGGCTGAACAGCTGACTGACGATGCCGATATGGGCGGTTTCAGCCGGAACATAGCTGCCCATTTGTGCCAAAAGGGCAATCAAGGCGTTCTGGCGCAGGAAGGTCGATTTACCGGCCATGTTGGGACCGGTGAGCAGCCAGATGGCAGCTCCGCCTGTTTTTCCATCTGGCGCCGTAAGATCGCAGTCATTGGCTACAAATGTATCACCGCTTTGCTGGCGCAGAGCGCGTTCCACCACTGGGTGGCGTCCGCCCTCGATGTGAAAGGCACGGCTGTTATCGACCTTTGGTCGGGCCCAGTTTTCACCCCGGGCAAGATCAGCCAATGCGCTCAGAAGATCGAGTTCTGCGAGACCTCGTGCAGCCCCGTTCAGGCGGGCGGCGCATTCCATAATTGCGCTTGAAAGGGCGGAATAGAGCCGCTTTTCGATCTCTAGAGCGCGGTTTCCGGAATTCAGAATGCGGGTTTCGATCTCGCTGAGTTCAACGGTGGTGAATCGCACCTGATTTGCGGTGGTCTGACGGTGGATGTAGCTCTCAGACAGGGGCGGAGAGAGCATTTTGTCCGCATGGGTTGCGGTGGTTTCGATGAAATAACCCAGCACGTTGTTGTGCTTGATCTTCAGAGAGGTGATGCCGGTGTGGTCGGCATATTTCTGTTGCATCCCCGCGATGACAGAGCGGCCTTCGTCGCGCAGGGTGCGGGCTTCGTCCAGTTCTTCATCATAGCCGCTGGCGATAAATCCACCATCGCGGGCCAGCAGTGGTGGCTCGGCAACCAAGGCGCTGTCCAGCAAATCGAGCAAGGCGTCAAACCCTGTCAGATCTGAGCTGGCAGAAGCCATCAGGGGGGGCAGATCTTCGTCCGCATTGCGGGCAGCGATTGCATCGGCCTGTTCCAACCCATTGCGAATGGCGGCCAGATCCCGGGGGCCACCACGATCAAGGGCGAGCCGTGACAGGGCACGGTCCAGATCCGGTGTCTTGCGCAGGGCGCTGCGCAGCTCTTCGCAGAGCTGGTCGTGTTCCACGGTGAAATCAAGCGCTGCGAGGCGAGCGTTGATGACATCCAGATTGCGCGACGGACTGGAGAGGCGCTGTTCCAGCAATCGCGCACCACCAGGGGTGACGGTGCGATCTACCACCGACAACAGCGATCCGGCGCGACCACCAGACAGGGATCGGGTGAGTTCCAGACTGGCGCGGGTGGAGGCATCGATTTGCACCACGCGATCCTCGGATTCCTGCACCGGATGCTGCAGCAGCGGCAGTTTGCCCTTTTGGGTGATCTCGAGATAGTCGATCAAGGCACCCATGGCCGAGACCTCGGCGCGGCTGAAGGTGCCAAACCCGTCCAATGCACCTACGCCAAACAGGTCGCAGATCCGTTTTTCGGCCGCAGTGCTGTCGAAACTTGCCTTGCCCAGCGGGGTCAGCGAAATCTTGTATTCATCAGCCAGCGAGGCGGTTGTGTCATAAGCGGAGCCCTCGGCGACGATCAGCTCTGATGGGGCCAGGCGTGCCAATTCCGGTGACAGGCGCACGCGGGTCAGGGGCATGACGTGAAATGCGCCAGTGGATATATCGGCCCAGGCCAGGGCGGACTGATCGCGCAGCTCTGCATAGGAGACCAGAAAATTGTGCCGCCGCGCTTCGAGCAGCGAATCCTCGGTCAGGGTTCCTGGTGTAACCAGGCGCACGACGTCACGTTTGACCACCGATTTGGAGCCGCGTTTCTTGGCTTCGGCAGGCGTTTCGAGCTGTTCTCCGACGGCGACGCGAAAACCTTTGCGGATCAGCGTCAGCAGATAGCCCTCGGCAGCATGAAAGGGCACGCCACACATGGGGATGTCTTCGCCATTGTGTTTGCCGCGTTTGGTCAGCGAAATATCCAGCGCCTCTGCCGCGTTAACAGCATCCTCAAAGAACATCTCGTAGAAATCGCCCATCCGATAAAAAAGCAGGGCGTCTGGATGCGCCGCTTTGATTTCGAGGTATTGCGCCATCATGGGCGTTACTGTCATGCCTGCTCCCCCGGTCGTCGGTGCATGACATTTACAGTGGGGGGCAGCGAAGGAAAACCCGTATATGCCGGGGCTGCGAGATCATGCAGCCCCGGCGGGAACTCAGGAGATAGAGAGCAGTGTCTGCGGCGATGCATTTGCAATCGACAGAGAGAGGGTTCCCAGTTGTTCCTGGACATTGAGCGCCGTGAGGCGCGCCGAGGCTTCTTCCATTTGGGTATCGCGAATATTGCTGATGCCCATTTGTACGGTGTCTGACAGTTTACCGATAAAATCGTTCTGATCAGAGATCTGGCTGGCTGCCGCGCCCATAGCTGCGGCACCTTCTATGGCGTAGCGCAAGAACCCCTCGATTTCCCCAAGGGCGGCTATGGCGGAGCTGCTATCGGTGATTGGGGTTCGGTTTTCGATATCAAAATTCGGACTACCTTCGAAATTGAGGCTGTCGATGGAGATTGTAGAGACACCCCCTGCAGCAGATCCCTGCCGGGTAAGAGATTCGGAAACCGTCAATGCAGATGCACCGTTGCCGTCAATGTCGGTATTGAGGAGATTGACGCCGTTGAACTGGGACGCAGAGATCACCGAATTCAGCTGTTCAGTCTTGTGGGCCAGCTGAGTTTCGATGGTCGCGAAATCGGCATTTCCAGCTGTGGCAGTGATTGCGAGCTCTTTCATTTCGACCAGAATGTCACTGGCGCGCTCAGCGCCGATAGCTGCAACAGCAACTGTTGCTTCATCCAGCGACAAAGAGTCCGAAATGGCGCTATAGCCGCTTAGGTCACTTTGCATCATTTGTGAGATTGCCCAGACGGCCGCATTGTCCTGGGCTGACGCGATTTTCTGGCCGGTGGCAATGTCGTTCTGAACGTCTTCTCTGGCGTCAACGGTGCCACCCAGCATTTGCAATGCAGTCATTGCACCTGAGTTGGAATTGATACTCGTCATATTTTATTTTCCTTATGATCAAAGCACTTAGCCAAGGAAAATGCATCAATAACGGATGCGGAGATATAACGCCGTTCTGACGAGGACACTTGGCACAAGATTGCCGAGCCATTTTAAGCCCGGGTTTACCTGTTAAGTCTTGCGCAATGATTGCAGCGTCCGAGTGTCTGAAACAAGGCGCCAATAGGGCGAAAACTTTGAGATTTAATGCGCATTTTAGGCAAAACCCCTGCGGGAAAATCTTTCCAGCCCGGATTGAGAGGTGCGCGAGGCTGAGATATGACTGGGCGCGACAATGAGAGGACATTGAAACCCCATGCCCAAAGCAAAGATCACCGACGAAGAGGCGCTGGCCTTTCACCTGGACCCAACCCCCGGCAAATGGGAGATCAATGCTACCGTCCCGATGACGACGCAGCGGGATCTGTCGCTGGCCTATTCCCCTGGTGTTGCGGTGCCCTGCGAGGCGATCGCGGCCAACCCCGAAACCGCCTATGATTATACCAACAAGGGCAACCTTGTTGCGGTGATCTCCAATGGTACTGCGGTTCTGGGTCTGGGCAATCTTGGCGCACTGGGATCGAAACCGGTGATGGAAGGGAAATCAGTTCTCTTCAAACGCTTCGCCGATGTGAACTCGATCGATATTGAGCTCGACACCGAAGACCCGGACAAGTTCATCGAAGCCGTGCGTCTGATGGGGCCGACATTCGGCGGCATCAACCTCGAAGATATCAAGGCGCCGGAGTGTTTCATCATTGAGCAGAAGCTCAAGGAAGAGATGGATATCCCGGTCTTTCACGATGACCAGCACGGCACGGCGGTGATCTGTGCTGCCGGTTTGATCAATGCGCTGCATATTTCGGGCAAAAAGATCGAAGATGTGCGCATTGTGCTGAACGGGGCAGGGGCCGCCGGCATCGCCTGTATTGAGCTGCTCAAACGCATGGGCGCGCGGCATGAAAACTGCATCGTCTGTGATACCAAGGGTGTGATCTACCAAGGTCGCACCGAGGGCATGAACCAGTGGAAATCGGCCCATGCCATCACCACTGAGCTGCGCACCTTGGAAGAGGCGATGGATGGCGCCGATGTTTTCCTTGGTGTGTCGGTCAAAGGGGCCGTGACGCAGGATATGGTCGCCAAGATGGCCGACAATCCGGTGATTTTTGCTATGGCAAACCCGGATCCGGAAATCACCCCGGAAGAGGCGCATGAGGTCCGCGTCGACGCGATCGTCGCGACGGGCCGGTCGGATTATCCCAATCAGGTCAACAACGTGCTGGGCTTTCCCTATCTCTTCCGTGGGGCGCTGGACATCCATGCCCGCGCCATCAATGACGAGATGAAAATCGCCTGCGCCCATGCTTTGGCCGCCCTGGCACGCGAAGATGTGCCGGATGAGGTGGCGCTGGCCTATGGCAAATCGCTGACCTTTGGTCGTGACTATATCATCCCGACGCCCTTTGATCCGCGCCTGATCCACCGCATCCCACCTGCGGTTGCCAAGGCGGGCATGGACACGGGTGCTGCGCGCCGACCAATCATCGATATGGAAGCCTATGAGGTTGGCCTCAAGGGTCGGATGGATCCGACCGCCTCGATCCTGCGCGGTCTGAATGCGCGGGCGCGCTCGGCTCAAAGCCGGATGATCTTTGCCGAAGGCGATGATCCTCGGGTGCTGCGCGCGGCCGTCAACTATCAGCGTTCAGGCTTTGGCAAGGCGCTGGTCGTGGGCCGGGCTGAGGACGCCAAGCAAAAGCTGGAGGCCGCAGGTCTGGGCGATGCCGTGCGCGAATTGGAGATCGTCAATGCGGCCAACACCACGCATTTCGATGTCTATAAGGACTTCCTGTATAAACGCCTGCAGCGCAAAGGCTTTGATCGCAAAGATGTCCACCGTTTGGTTGGTCGCGATCGCCATGTCTTTTCTGCACTGATGCTGGCCCATGGCCATGGCGATGGGTTGGTCACAGGGGCCACACGTAAATCGGCCCATGTTCTGGACCAGATCAACCATGTCTTTGATGCGGATCGTGACCACGGTGCGGCTGGCGTGACAGCGCTGTTGCACAAGGGACGCATCGTGCTGATCGGTGACACTTTGGTGCATGAATGGCCGGACGAGAATGATCTTGCCACAATCGCAGAACGTGCCGCAGGCGTCGCCCGCCATATGGGTCTGGATCCACGGGTGGCCTTTGTCAGTTTCTCGACCTTTGGTTATCCCGTGTCGGAACGCGCCGAAAAGATGCATCTCGCACCGGCCGTGCTGGACAAACGCGGCGTGGATTTCGAATACGAGGGTGAGATGACCGTCGATGTGGCACTGAATGCCGCCGCACAGGAGGCTTATCCTTTCCAGCGTCTGACCGGTCCGGCAAACATCCTGATCGTGCCGGCGCGCCACTCTGCCTCGATCTCGGTCAAGCTGATGCAGGAAATGGGGGGCGCCACGGTTGTGGGGCCAATCCTTTCGGGCGTCGATAAGCCGATCCAGATCTGCTCGACGACTTCGACCGCCAATGATGTTCTGAACATGGCCGTTCTGGCGGCCTGCAACATCGGGTAGGCATCATGGCGATTTGGAATCTGGGATCAATCAATGCGGATATGGTCTACAGCATGCCGCATCTGCCTGTCGCTGGCGAAACGCTGGCGGCAACTGGATTGGACCAGTTCCTGGGCGGCAAGGGGGCCAATATGTCGGTCGCCGCCGCCCGCGCGGGATCCGTCGTGCACCATATTGGCGCCGTCGGTCCCGAAGGTGGTTGGGCGGTGCAGCGTTTGATGGAATATGGCGTCGATACCCGTCGCATTGCATCAGTTGATGTGCCTACGGGCCATGCCATTATCGCGGTTGATGAAGCAGGGGAAAACCAGATCATTCTGTTCCCCGGTGCCAATCGCAGCATCACCCAAGACCAGATCGGACTGGCGCTGTCGCAGGCCAGCGCTGGTGATATTCTGGTTTTGCAGAACGAAACCAACCTGCAGGCCGAAGCCGCAAAAATGGCCCGCGATCTGGGGCTACGCGTAGCCTATGCGGCCGCGCCCTTTGATGCGGCAGCGGTGCAGGCGGTTTTGCCCTTTCTTGACCTTTTGTTCCTGAACGAGGTCGAGGCCGAGCAATTGCAAGCCGCGACAGGCAAGTCACCGCAGGCGCTGGGCGTGGACCATGTGATTGTGACCCTCGGGGCGAAAGGCGCGCGCCATTTTGACCGGCACAGCGGCGAGGTTCGCGACATTCCGGCCTTACCGGTAACACCCGTAGATACCACCGGGGCAGGGGATACCTTCACCGGTTATGTTCTGTCGGGTCTGGATCGTGGCTTGCCGATGGCCCAAGCCATGGCGCAGGCGGCACGCGCTGGTGCCTTGATGGTCATGCGTCACGGCACCGCCGATGTGATTCCGGATCTCAAGGAAGTACAGGACGCGCGGTTCTGACCCGACTCACCCTGTTTTTGCGAAAGCAGTTCTTGATCCGCTGCGATCAGTGCCCCTTGGCAAAGGGCGCTGCGCTCCCCCAAAGCTGCGCTACACGCGCATCGCGGCCACAGGCCTCGCGGTAGCGTTTATAGGCAGACGCCTGCCGTTTCGGGCCAAAGCGGGTGAAGACCAGCTTGGTGCCTTTGTAGTAATCTTGATGGTAGTCTTCGGCGTGGTAAAAGGTTTTCGCATCCAGAACTGGGGTGATGATTTTTTGCCCCAGATCGGCCTGAGCTTGCTTGATCGCCTGTATCGCCAAGGTCTTTTCATCCGCGTTAGAGACGAATATCGCCGTACGATAGGTTTCACCACGATCACAGAATTGCCCCCCAGCATCGGTCGGATCAACTGACCGCAAGAACATGTTCAACAGTTTCGTGCGGCTGACGCGGACGGGGTCAAAGGTGATTTCGACAGCCTCGTAATGGCCGGTGCCACCCTTGCCGACATCGCCGTAGGTGGGGTTCTTTGTGCTGCCACCAGTGTATCCAGAAATGGCCCCAATCACGCCGGGGACAGATTCAAAATCGCTTTCAACACACCAGAAACATCCGCCAGCCACTGTCAGCGTTTCTGTTGATTGCGCTTCGGCTTCGTGGCCGCGCAGAACCAGAGCAAGCCCCATGCACAGGGTCAGGACGATGGGTTTCAGGGTCGCGAGAATCTTCATGATGGCCTCCGTTTTGAGCACCCTGCCGGGCCGGGGCATTCGGCTCAAGGGACTGACATCAAATGTCACGTGGAGGTGAGCGCAAGTTACCGCTTGGAAATTGGATCCTATCCTTCTAGCGTGCGGCGCAAGGAGAACACCATGACCGAAAAAATGAGCACCCACCAGGCGACGGAAGATCAGCGCAATGAAGAGATCCTGATCTATCTCAACGGCAAAATTGTCCCCAAGGCTGCGGCCACGGTGAGCGTTTATGACAGTGGTTTCATGCTGGGGGACGGTGTCTGGGAAGGGCTGCGGCTGTATAACGGCACCTGGGCCTTTATCGACGCACATCTGGACCGTCTGTTCGAGGCTGCAAAAGCCATTGATCTGGATATCGGGCTTGATCGGGAAGGCGTAAAAAACGCTGTATTAGAGACACAAAAGGCCAATGGCATGACCACCGATGCCCATGCCCGACTGATGGTGACACGCGGTCCAAAAACCCGCCCCTTCCAGCATCCGTCGTTGTCGCAGCAGGGGCCGACCATGGTGATCATCATGGAACATTCCAAACCCAATCTGCCGCGTCCCATTCGGTTGGCGACGGTTCCGCATCTGCGCGGGCTGCCGATGACGCAGGATCCAAAACTGAACTCTCATTCCAAACTCAACTGCATCCTCGCCTGTATCGCGGCCGAAAAGGCCGGTGCGGATGAGGGTCTGATGCTGGATGTGAATGGTTTTGTGAACACCACCAATGCCTGCAATTTCTTCATTGTGCGCAAAGGCGCGGTTTGGACCTCGACCGGGGACTACTGCATGAACGGCATCACCCGCCAAAAGGTGATCGACCTGTGCCGCGCCAATGACATCCCGGTGTTTGAGCGCAATTATTCACTGGTCGACACCTATGGCGCGGATGAGGCGTTTTTGACCGGCACATTTGGGGCACAGACTCCGGTGGGTGATATTGATGGGCGGCAGATCGGCACCGGCGAGATGGGGCCTGTCACAGAACGCATACGCGCACTCTACAAGGACATGATCGAAGCGGAGTGCGCCTGATGCGGGTTGCCATGTGGTCCGGGCCACGCAACCTGTCGACGGCGATGATGTATGCCTTTGGCAACCGAGGCGACTGTGCCGTGGTGGACGAGCCTTTTTATGCCGCCTACCTGGCAATGACGGGGTTGGAGCATCCAATGCGCGAGGAAATCCTGGAAAGCCAGTCCCAGGATCCTAATGTGGTGGCTGATGCTTTGCTGGGGCCTGTCCCCGCGGCAAAACCCTATTTTTATCAGAAACATATGACGCAGCATATGATCGACGGTGTGCCACGTGACTGGATGCGCGAAGTGACCAATGTGTTTCTGATCCGCCATCCGGCCCGGGTGATTGCCTCTTATGCGGCCAAGCGCGAAAATCCGACACTGGATGACATTGGGTTTCGCCAGCAGGCGGAGCTGTTTGATCTGTGCCGTAGCTGGGGACAGATCCCTGTGGTGGTGGATAGCCACGACATTCGCGACGACCCTGAAGCCAAGCTGGAGCAGCTTTGCGATGCGATTGGCCTGCCGCCGTCGCCCAAAATGCTGACCTGGCCTAAAGGAGGACATCCCGACGATGGGGTCTGGGCTTCAGTTTGGTATGGCGCGGTGTGGAACTCAACCGGTTTTGCCGGTCCCGAAGGTGCATTGCCGGAGGTGTCCGATAGTCTGCGCCCTGTATTGGACGCAGCAATGCCCTACTATGAAGTAATGAAGGCACAGAAGATCTGAGGTTTCACCTTAGCCGATCAGTTTGCCCAGTTTCATGGCCGTTCCCATATCGCCCGAGATCTTCAGCTTCCCCATCATCACGCCGGTCATCGGGTTCAGTTTGCCGGTGAGCAGTTTCACCAGATTGTCCTGCGACAGGGCAATGGTGCAATCGGTGTCACGATCCTGGGTCGTTGCCCCACCATCGGCTAGAATGATGACGCCATCGTCGCCGCAGTCGAACTTCAGAGACCCGTCAAAGCTTTTGCCCTGCAAGCCGTCGGAAATACCCTTTGCAATGTCTTCAAGTGCCATCGGTGCGCTCCCCTGGGTTTTGCGTAGAATTTTGCGCGAAGGGGTAGGCATGTCGGCGACAGCTGGCAAGCATGACGAGAGGGAAAGGAAGGAGGTCAGCTGTGAAAATCCGCAGGAATAGGCTCTGGTATTGAGCCTATTGCATGGAATTTAGGTGATTGCCTGACTGGTCACATCGCAGGGCATCGCGCCATAAAAGGTCGCGAGTACTTCGGCAAATACATCCGGGGCACCGGGAACGGCGGCAAACAATGTCATCGATGAACATAGTTTCTTGGCATCTGTTGCGCCAAGAATGACAGCGGCATCCTGTCCCTGATGGGTCAGCATCAGCGCGCTGACTTCAACCAGACGGGCGCGCAGCACCTCGTGGGCAAGATAGGCCGTGGCCTCAGAAAGGTCTTCGATGCCGTAAAGCTGTGCCATATGCGACTTGCCCAGCTCTGCCAGTTGCGGAAAGACGAACCACATCCAGTGGCTCGTCTTCTTTCCGGCTTTGAGCTCGGCCAGGACATCCGACCAAACGGTGTCCTGGGCCTCAACAAACATCTCCAGCTCTTCTTCGAAATCGTCCTCGAAATCGCCGTCTATGTCGTCAAACTCGCTCATTTTTTCAACCGACGCTCGCGGGCGGCTAGCAGTTTCAGACGCAGCGCATTGAGCTGGATAAAGCCCGCCGCATCGGTTTGATCATAAGCACCTGCATCTTCTTCGAAGGTCACGTGGGCCTCGGAATAGAGCGTGTGATCCGACCAGCGGCCAACACAAGTGGCGGACCCTTTGTAGAGCTTCAGACGAACCGTGCCGGTGACATGGGTCTGGCTGGCGTCGATGGCGGCCTGCAGCATTTCGCGCTCGGGCGAGTACCAAAAACCGTTGTAGATCAGTTCAGCATATTTTGGCATCAGCTCATCTTTGAGGTGCATCGCACCACGGTCCATGGTGATGCTTTCGATCCCACGGTGCGCTTCGAGCAGCAGGGTGCCGCCGGGGGTCTCGTAGATGCCGCGCGACTTCATGCCGACAAAACGGCCCTCAACCAGATCAAGACGGCCACAGCCGTGTTTGCCGCCGTATTCATTCAGCTTGGTGAGGATGGTCGCGGGCGACATGGCTTCGCCATTGATCGAGACCGCATCGCCCTTTTCAAAGCCGATTTCGATGAACTCGGGCTCGTTCGGGGCATCTTCTGGGTTTACTGTTCGTTGATAGACGTAGTCGGGTGCCTCAACAGCAGGGTCTTCCAGTACTTTGCCTTCGGACGATGTATGCAGCAGGTTGGCATCGACCGAGAATGGTGCCTCGCCGCGCTTGTCCTTGGCAACTGGGATCTGGTTCTGTTCAGCAAACTCCAGCAGACGGGTACGGGAGGTCAGATCCCATTCCCGCCAGGGCGCGATCACCTTGATGTCGGGGTTCAGCGCATAGGCTGCGAGTTCAAAACGAACCTGGTCGTTACCCTTGCCCGTTGCACCATGTGCAACAGCGTCAGCACCGGTGGCTTCGGCGATCTCAACAAGACGTTTGGAGATCAGCGGACGCGCAATCGAGGTACCCAGCAGGTAGAGACCCTCATAAACCGCATTGGCGCGGAACATCGGGAAGACAAAGTCGCGTACGAACTCTTCGCGCACGTCTTCGATGTAGATGTTTTCCGGTTTGATGCCGAGCATCTCTGCCTTTTGACGGGCGGGCTCCAGCTCTTCACCCTGGCCGAGATCGGCGGTGAACGTAATAACTTCGCAGCCATATTCGGTCTGCAGCCATTTCAGGATGATGGAGGTATCAAGGCCACCGGAATAGGCCAGCACAACTTTCTTGGGCGCGGACATGGAATTTCCTCTCAGTCAGATCGATTGGGCGATACCGGGTTTCAGACGCGAGGGCAAGGTTTGGCAGGGTTTTCATTGCATCAGTGCTCGCCTAACGTGCTGAAAATTTGATCTCTGTATTCAAGGAGCATGGTCGGGTGACAGGCTGGAAGATTTTTTCGCATTCGGTGTTTTTGCTGAACCACAACTTGAAGGATGCCATTCGCATTTCATCGCCACTGATCGTGACCATGATTTTGAGTCTGGTGATTGGGGGGGCAATTACCGTCGACAACCTCGAAAGTGGTGCGACGGCCAATGAACCACTGTCAGTTCTTTTGCAGATTCTGACCGGGGTTGCCGGGCTTTGGGTTGCCGTTGCCTGGCATCGGTTCGTCTTGCTGGAAGAACACGGTGGCAGCCTTCCGACATTCCATGGTCGCCGCATGCTGTCCTACTTTTTTGTGATTCTACTTTTGACGGTCATGCTGGCCTTGGTTGCCGGAGGGGCGGGGGCACTTGCCGGTATTGTTTTCGGAGTGGCCACGCCATTGTTTGCGGTTGCGGTCTTTGTTGTCCTTGTTGCTGTTTTGTGGGCTTTTTACCGCTTGTCCCCGATGTTGCCGGCCGCAGCCCTCGGCAGGCCGCTTGGGCCAGCACAGGCTTGGGCTGAAACTACAGAATTGTCCGGTGCAATTCTGGTCACCGGCCTGTCACTGATCGTTGTCAGTCTCTTTTGTGCTGCTGTGGCGGCGCTCATCATGTTCCAGGTCAGCATATTGATCGGCGTGATCCTGTTCGGTGTCTTGCAGTGGGCTTATACCATGGTGGGGATCAGCATTCTGACCACTATTTATGGCATTGCGATCGAAGGTCGTGATATCTGAAATCACGGGCAATTTGGTATTCTTATGTATGCTTTGACCTCGCCCTCTTGCCTTGGGGCCGGGCTTGAGTCACTCACTATGAGATGAGCGATCCAGACACCCCTTTTAAAACAGCCGCCCGCGCCGCCGAAGCGGCGATGCGCGATGTGTTTCCCGCAACGCCCTTGCAGCGCAATGTGCACCTGTCAGAGCGGTTCGAGGCCGATATCTACCTGAAACGTGAAGATCTGAGCCCGGTGCGGTCTTACAAGATCCGTGGCGCATTCAATGCCATGCGCAAACAGCCGGATCAGCAGCTGTTTGTCTGCGCCTCGGCGGGCAATCACGCGCAGGGCGTCGCATTCATGTGCAAACACATGGGCGTCAAAGGCGTGATCTTTATGCCGGTGACAACACCGCAGCAAAAGATCCAGAAAACCCGGATCTTTGGGGGCGATAATGTCGAGATCCATCTGGTTGGTGACTATTTCGACGATACGCTGACAGCGGCGCAGGACTGGTGCGCGCGCGAAGGCGGGCATTTCCTGTCTCCTTTTGATGATGCGGACGTGATCGAGGGGCAAAGTTCCATCGCGGTTGAAATCGAAGCCCAACTGGGACGGCTGCCGGATCATGTCATCCTACCGGTGGGCGGTGGCGGTATGTCGGCGGGGGTGACCAGCTGGTTTGGCGACAGGGTTCACAGCCTATATGTTGAGCCCGCAGGTGGTGCCTGCCTGCGCGCGGCACTCAAAGCCGGGCGGCCGGTTTCACTGGATGCGGTGGATACCTTTGTCGATGGCGCAGCGGTTGGCCGTCTGGGAGCGCGCCCATTTGAACTTTTGAAACATGTACCGCTGCCGGATGTGATGGCACTGTCCGAAGACCGTGTTTGTACTACCATGGTCGAGATGCTGAATGTCGAGGGAATCGTGTTGGAGCCGGCCGGTGCACTGTCGGTCGAGGCGCTGGGCGATGTACGATCCTGGATTCGCGGTAAGACGGTTGTTTGCGTCACCTCGGGCGGAAATTTCGATTTTGAGCGCCTGCCAGAGGTAAAGGAACGCGCGCAGCGATATTCCGGCATAAAAAAATATTTTTTATTGCGGCTGCCACAGCGTCCTGGCGCCCTGAAGGAGTTCTTGAACATCCTGGGGCCAGAAGACGATATCGCACGGTTTGAATACCTGAAAAAGTCGGCGCGCAATTTTGGTTCCGTGCTCATCGGTATAGAAACCAAGAGGCCAGAAAATTTCGCTGATCTGTTTGCCCGTCTGGAGGCTGCGGGCATGTCCTATACGGATATCACCAATGATGAAACCTTGGCGCAGTTTTTGATCTAGAGAAGTCTATGCATGTCGAGACAAGGATGGATCTCGGGCGCAAAAGCGTTTCGATCAATGCCCGTCGCATTGGCTTGGATCTGACCTGAACCGCCGACGCGGAATGAAAATTTGAATGCTTCTATATGTATGAAAATAAATAGATATTTTGAATAATTTTGCTCGGTTTCAAAGAATTTTCCAGGTTATGTTCGGGTTATGAGAGGCTAGGAAGCTCTGCCAGAAACCCGACTTTTGAAACCTCAAATTTATCTACGATTTCAATAAGGTCGACGCTTCCTGCTTCACCTTGAGCGGATTTTCTTTCCCCGGCCAAGCACAGCTGGGAAAAATCGTCAAAGCCCAGGTTCATGGCGCTGCCTTTCAGAAAGTGTAGGTCTTGTTCCAGCTGCGCACGGTCGCCATCACGCAGTTTGGCGATGACTTCTTCAACTTCTTCGAGAAACAGGTCCACAACTTCGTCGAAGTCTTCGGGACCAACTTCGTCTCTCAGTTCCTTTACACGGGGCCAATCAATCATCGTACGGTTCCTAATTCCCTTCGGTTTGAGAAGGACTCTTAGGTTGTATGTAGTAAATTTATGGTGAAAAACGGGCAATGAGACGAATTTTAGAATTCATATCCTGTTAAAGGTCTGCACCGATAGTGTCAGTTGTAACGAGACGACCACCAAATTTGATGAGGTGCCAAGGGTGCTGCCAGACAGTTCACTGGACAATGAGGAACACGCCATGAGCGGGTCGATCAGCCGTGTGTTGGTTGTCGACGATAGCCGTTTGCAGCGTCGTATTCTCGTCGCCTCTCTGAAGAAGTGGGGATTTGACGTTGTCGAAGCTGAAAGCGGCGAAGCAGCAATGGAGATCTGCCTGCAAGAGCCACCGGACCTCATCCTGAGCGATTGGATGATGCCGGGCATGAACGGTCTGGAATTCTGCCAGACCTTTCGGGAGCAATCAAAAGACAACTACGCCTATTTCATTCTGCTGACCTCCAAGAGCGAAAAGAACGAAATCGCCGAAGGGCTGGATGCCGGCGCCGATGATTTCCTGACAAAACCCGTAAGCTCGGACGAGCTGCGCGCGCGCATTTCAGCAGGCGAACGTATTTTGCGGATGCAGCGGGAGCTGTCGGAAAAAAACCGTATCGTGTCTGATACTCTGGATGAGCTGCAGCGCGTCTATGATGCCATCGACAAGGATCTTATTCAGGCCCGAAAAATTCAGGAATCTCTGGTTCCCGAACTGTCAAAGGATTTTGGCTCCTCTACCGTTAGTCTGTTGTTGAAACCCTGCGGCCATATCGGTGGCGACTTAGTCGGGATGTTCTGTCCGGGGGTCAACCGGGTTGGCTTTTATTCAATTGATGTCTCCGGCCACGGTATTACCTCGGCAATGATGACAGCGCGTCTGGGCGGTTATCTGTCATCGACATATTTCGACCAGAACGTCGGGATGGAGCGGCGCTTCAACCGATTCTATGCGTTGCGCCAGCCGGAAGAAGTGGCACGCCTGCTGAATGCCCGTCTGATTGCGGACACCGGCATCGAAGAATACTTCACCATGGCCTACTGCATCGTTGATCTGCGCAGTGGTGTGCTGAAAATGGTACAGGCCGGTCATCCGCATCCTTTGCTGCTGCGACGCGATGGGAGTGTCGAATTCCTTGGCAAGGGCGGTGTGCCAATTGGTCTGGTGCCAGACATTGGCTACAGCCAGGAAGAGACCATTTTGGAAAAAGGCGACCGCTTGTTGCTCTATTCGGATGGGTTTACCGAGGCGCGTCTGGAAAATGGTGAGATGCTGGAAACCGAAGGTCTGCTAGACCTGATCAGCAAATGCGATTCCCGACAGAGCGGTAAGGAATTCCTAGATGATCTCTATTGGAACCTAACGCAGATCATGTCGCAGGAGCATGGGTTGGAAGACGACGTGTCTGCAACCCTGTTTGAATACGAAGGCCCCTAGATCCTTGCAACAGTACCTGCGACCACCCAGCCGGATCGTTTATGGCTAAAGTCGAGGGCGGGTCAACATGGGGTCACGTGTCCCAGTCGGGTAGGCCTCAGTGAGGCGGGGGCTCCCGCCAATCGTCAAATTATCAAAGATAATATGCTCTTGTTGGGCCCGGCAGCGCGCTATCGCGCGCTGCGGTCGCGTGTACACGCAGCCAAAATGAAACACGTCAATCGGTATCTGTCTCTCCTGCACTCTATAAGGTCACTAACAGCAGCCCGCCCTGGCGGGCTGCCACTCCCAACCCAGACAGATGTGGCAAAGCCAATCTGGTAAGGGGTGGGAGAACACGCCCGCAAGGCCAGAACCAACAAGGATCAACAAGCCCCCGCGTTTTCAATGCAGAGCGCATGCGAAAGAAATGACTTAGCCAAAATAACGCGCAGCGAAATGGCGATCCCCGGCATTTCCCAAGGCTTGCACCGCGTCGCGAGGATCCAGCCAGAGGGCTTCATGTCCGGCCTCTGCCGGAGGCCCTCGTTTGCGCAGGGGGCGTGCCAGATAGATGTGGCAAAGTTTCTCTGCCCAGAGGTCGTATTCAGGCATGTAGGTATAGCGGCGAAAGGCGCCAAGCCGCTTGGGGGCTGATATCGACCACCCGGTTTCTTCGAATACCTCGCGATGCAGCGCGGGCAGGGGCGATTCGCCGGGGTCAATGCCGCCGCCCGGCAGCTGAATATCTGGGCTGGGGTCAAACTGACATGTCACCAAAAGCTTGCCGTCGCGGGGTAACAAAGCATAGGCACCGGGACGCAAAATGTAGTTATGGCCTTGCCGTGGCACCTCGCCAAATCGCCTGATCATTTGCGCCCCCTTCACTCTATCATGGAAAACCCTATATAGGCTCGATATGCCAATCACCGGCGCTTAAGGAAACCCCCATGACCGTTGGATCAAAAATGACTCTTGGATCGAAAATCGCATGGGACGATACCGTCCTGCCTTTTCAGCTTGATGCTTCCGATATGCGGGGCCGTGTTGTACGGCTTGATTCGGCGCTTGATGGCATCTTGAAGCAGCACAACTACCCGCCCCAGGTCGAAGCCCTGGTGGCAGAGATGGCGCTGTTGACGGCCTTGATCGGGCAAACCGTCAAACTGCGCTGGAAACTGTCGCTGCAGGTGCAGTCCAAAGGTCCGGTACGGATGATCGCGACCGACTACTATGCGCCGCAGAACGAAGGTGAGCCCGCCCGCATCCGCGCCTATGCCAGCTATGATGCCGAACGGCTGACCGATGCTGCGCCCTTTGATCAGGTGGGTGACGGCTATTTTGCCGTGATGATCGATCAGGGCGAAGGCAGCAAACCCTACCAGGGCATTGCCGCATTGGATGGCCCGTCACTTGCGGCCTGTGCGGGTGCATATTTCGCCCAGTCCGAACAGTTGCCAACCGTGTTCACGCTGAGCTTTGGAAAATCATCCAGTCCGGGTGTGGCCGAACACTGGCGCGCGGGTGGCGTGATGCTGCAGCATTTGCCGAAGGCCTCGCCTTTTGTGTCCAAGGATCTCGAAGGCAGTGGCGCAACTCTGCAGGCGACAGATATCGTCGACGGCGAGGTCGAGGAAAATTGGAACCGGGTCAACACGCTGTTGGCAACGGTGGATGAGTTGGAATTGATCGGCCCCTCGATCACCCCGACAGAACTGCTGCTGCGTCTGTTTCACGAAGAACAGCCGCGGGTCTATGATGCGCAGGCCGTTCACTTTGGCTGCACCTGTTCGGAAGAGCGCGTGCGTCAAAGCCTTTCGATTTATTCGGCCAAAGACATCGGCACGATGACCACCGACGATGGCCGGGTGACGGCAGATTGCCAGTTCTGCAGTGCGCACTACGATCTGGACCCGAAAAGCGTTGGCTTTGAAGCGGAAACTGCCGCGGGTGAGTGATCTGCGGCAAACTCTGCAACGTGTTTTGGCAGATCAGGGGGCGGGATCATCTGATTTTGATCTCAACCCCGATCTTGCCGTTCCGGGTGGGCGCAAGCTGCGCCCGGCCGGTGTTTTGGTTGCGATCTCTCTGGTCGAGGATGAACCACGTATCATCCTGACCAAACGATCCTCGGCGTTGAAACATCACCCCGGACAGATTGCTTTCCCGGGTGGAAAACTGGACGAAGGCGACGCCGACGTAGCAGAGGCCGCCCTGCGTGAAGCCTGGGAAGAAATCGGCCTGCCACGCGACCTGCCTGATGTCGTTGGCCAGTTGCCCAGCCATGAAACTGTGACCAGTTTTCAGGTGACGCCGGTGGTTGCTTTGCTGCATGATAGCTTTGAAATTCGGCCTGAAGCCGGAGAAGTGGCGGAAGTCTTTTCTGTGCCGCTTGCGCATCTGCTGGACACTACGAATTACATCGTTGAATCGCGCAGCTGGCGCGGGACACGGCGACATTACTATACTATTCCCTTTGGTCCCTATTACATCTGGGGTGCCACGGCCCGCATGTTGCGTGGCCTAGCCGGGGCGATGGCGCAATGACCTCTTTGGCGACGCAATCCTGGCTGCAGGAACCGGCAACGCAAAGTGTCTGTTCTGCACTGACCGCAGGCGGGGCTCAGGCCCTGTTTGTTGGGGGCTGTGTGCGCAATGCCCTGATGGGGGTTCCGGTATCAGACATTGATATCGCAACGGATGCCGAGCCGGAGACGGTCATGGCACTGGCGCAGGCGGCGGGTATCAAGGCCATACCCACTGGTTTTGACCATGGCACCGTGACACTGGTGAAAAACCATATCCCGCATGAAATAACCACGTTTCGCAAAGATGTAGCCACCGATGGCCGCCGGGCGACCGTGGCCTATTCAAAAGAGATCGCGGAGGATGCAGCCCGGCGCGATTTCACCATGAATGCGATCTATGCCCGCCCCGATGGCAGCATTGTCGATCCCTTGGGTGGCATGTCGGACCTTGTGGCGCGGCATGTGCGTTTTATCGGCACGGCTGAAAACCGCATCCGCGAAGACTATCTGCGCGCCCTGCGCTATTTCCGCTTTCACGCCTGGTATGGTGACAAAGACGCGGGGTTTGATCCGCAGGCGCTGGCCGCGATCGCGGCCAATCTGGACGGGCTGGCTCAACTGTCACTGGAGCGTATCACTGCCGAGGTGATAAAGATGCTGGCGGCACCAGATCCGGCCCCCGCAGTGGCTGTGATGCGACAAATCGGGGTTCTGGGGCAGATCCTGCCGGGTGCTGATGATCGCGCATTGGCGCCTTTGGTGCATCTGGAGGCAGAGAGTGATCCTGATCCAATCCGACGTCTTGCGGCGCTGGGTGGGGCGGATTTGGTGGCGCATTTGCGACTGAGCAAAGCACAGGCGCGGCGACTGGAAGCCCTGCGTGAGGCAGCGACTGGTACCAAAACAACGGCCGAGCTCGCCTATCGGCAGGGTGCAGAGTTTGCCAGCGACGCGGCCCTGTTGTGCGCAGCCTTGCTGGAACAGCCTTTGGCGGACAGTTTGGCTACAGATCTGCAACTGGGGGCGGGTGCGGTTTTTCCAGTTTTTGCAGCCGATCTGATGCCGGATCTGTCAGGTGCAACACTGGGCGCTGCCCTGAAAGAGCTGGAGAAAAGCTGGATCGCCTCGGGCTTTGAACTGGACCGGGCGCAATTGTTGCAGCAGTTGAAATAACCTCACATTCGCAGATCGACTACCCCAGGTGAAAATCTTCTGGTGACAGGCGGCAAAATCTATGGCTAATTTCCCTCAGCCAAAACGCACATGCCAAAACACTCATGCCGGGAGGAATGCGAATGTATTACGGGATCTGGTTCAGCTAAAACCATACCACCCGTTTTTGACCGGGGGGCCGTGGTGTCACCCCTTGTCTGCATTGTCGCATTCCCCATTCTGCTCAACTCTCAGGAGCGCCCCGCATGTTTTTGTCCCTGTTTCGCTATTTTGAAAATCTCGTTGACCCTTATTGCGATTATCCGGAAACGGATCAGCCGCCGACTCGCCTTTGGCCTTTTCTTCGGGCCTATTCTAAACCCTTCAAGGTAATTTTCATTCTGACCGCGTGCATGTCTGTGGTGGTGGCGGCCATTGAAATCGGTCTGATCTATTATATGGGCCGAGTTGTTGATCTGCTGTCGGGCCCCCCCGAACTGGTTTGGCAGACCTATGGCACCGAACTGATCCTGGTGGCGCTGTTCGTGTTGCTGCTGCGGCCACTGGTCCAGGTGATGGATGTGCTGTTGCTCAACAATGCCGTCCTGCCGAATTTCGGCACCCTGATCCGTTGGCGGGCGCATAAACATGTGCTGCGTCAGTCGGTTTCCTGGTTCGAGAACGATTTTGCCGGCCGCATTGCCAACCGCATCATGCAGACCCCACCTGCCGCAGGCGAGGTGGTGTTTCAGGTGTTTGATGCCATTACCTTTTCGCTGGCTTATCTGGTGGGCGCAGCCATCATGCTGACGGTTGCGGATCCGCGCCTGATGCTGCCGCTACTGGTTTGGTTTGTGCTTTATGCCTTACTGGTGCGCTGGACGATCCGCCGGGTTGGCCCTGCCAGCCAGGCAGCATCGGATGCGCGTTCTACGGTGACGGGGCGGGTGGTGGACAGCTATTCCAACATCCATTCAGTAAAGATGTTCGCCCATGACGATCGTGAACTCTCTTATGCCAAAGAGGCGATCGAGAAGACGCGCGAAACCTTTCAGGTGGAGATGCGCATCTTCACGGTGATGGACGGCGTTTTGGTGGCTCTCAATGGCTTGCTGATTGTCGGTGTGGTCGGCTGGGCGCTGCATCTGTGGATGATTGGTTCAGCTTCGGCGGGTGTGGTGGCCGCCGCCACGGCGCTGACGCTGCGGCTGAATGCAATGACAGGCTGGATCATGTGGGCGCTGACCTCATTCTTTCGCCAGCTTGGTGTGGTGGCCGAAGGGATGGAGACCATCGCCCAGCCCATCGACCTTGTGGATGACGCTAAAGCAGCTCCCTTGCAGCTGACACAGGGCGAGGTGGTTCTGAAGAATCTGTCGCACCACTATGGTCGCGACAGCGGCGGGTTAGATCAGCTCAACCTCACGATCAAGCCGGGTGAAAAGATCGGCCTTGTGGGACGGTCCGGGGCGGGTAAGTCGACACTGGTGAAACTGCTGTTGCGGTTCTACGACCCGGACGCGGGGCAGATCCTGATCGATGGGCAAGATATCCGCACGGTCAGTCAGGATAGTCTGCGCAGTCATATCGGCATGGTGCAGCAGGACAGCGCTCTGTTGCATCGCTCTGTGCGCGACAACCTGTTGTATGGGCGTCCTGATGCTAGCGAGGATCAGATCATTGCTGCGGCAAAACAGGCGCAGGCGCATGAATTTATTCTGGACCTCGAAGATCCGCAGGGGCGGCGTGGCTATGACGCTCATGTTGGTGAACGCGGTGTGAAACTGTCGGGTGGTCAGCGCCAGAGGGTGACATTGGCGCGGGTGATCCTGAAAGACGCGCCGATCCTGTTGCTGGACGAGGCCACATCAGCCCTGGATTCCGAGGTTGAGGCCGCCATCCAGCAGACCCTATATGGAATGATGGAGGGCAAAACGGTGATCGCCATTGCACATCGGCTGTCCACCATCGCACAGATGGACCGCATTCTGGTACTGGATCAGGGACGGATCGCGGAACAAGGTCGTCACGAGGATCTGCTGCAGGCGCAGGGGCTATATGCTCAATTCTGGGCGCGGCAGTCCGGTGGCTTTTTGAATATCGAGGCAGCAGAATGAAGATAGGCAACTTGATCGACGCGTTTCAGCCGGCCAGGGGCGCACCGCCAAAAACATTGGCAGCTTTCCTTGACTGGTGTCTGGCCGGGGCCTGGCCGATGTTGTTTCTGGCGGCCGCTTTTTCTGCGCTGGCGGGCGGTATGGAGGCGGGGACGGCTTTCATTCTGGGTCTGGTGATCGATACGGCGCTGGCCAGCGGGCCGGAACAGTTTTTTACCACGGGCAATATTCTGGTGATCATCGGCGCGTTGGGTTTTTTCCTGATCCTGCGACCAGTGCTGTTTGGTCTGTCTGCCGCGTCCAATGCCATCATTGTACAACCGAATGTGAACCCCCTGGTGTTGTCGCGTCTGAACCGATGGACATTGGGGCAATCGGTGCGGTTTTTTGACGATGATTTCGCAGGGCGCATTGCGCAAAAACAGATGCAAACGGCGTCTGCTGTGACCTCCGTCGCAACCGAGGTGATCAATGTGGTGGCCTTTGCGCTGGCATCACTGGCGGGGTCGCTGGCGCTGCTGGGGGCGATTGATCTGCGGATCACCCTGCTGTTTGCCGCCTGGCTGGTGGGGTATTTTGCTCTGATCCGTTGGTTTCTGCCGCGTATTCGCGAGCGGTCTGGCGAGCGCGCCGGTGCGCGCGCCATGGTGTCGGGGCAGGTGGTGGATACGATCACCAATATCAAGACGGTAAAACTGTTTGCCCATGCCAGCCATGAAGAACGTAGTGCGCAGGATGCCATGGCCGATTTCCGCGTGGCTGCGCTGTATCTCGGCTATCTGTCAGCAACCTTCCGGTTTTGTCTGATGGCACTGGCGGGGCTGCTTCCGGTCTTGTTGATCGGCGCGACGCTTTTGCTGTGGCGGGCCGGGTCTGCCAGCGAAGGCGATATTGTGGCGGCTGGGGCTGTCTCGATCCGCATTGCGCAGATGACCGGTTGGGTCAGTTTCACCCTGATGGCGATCTACTCCAACGTGGGGGAGATCGAAAACGGCATGAAGACCCTGACACGCCCGGATAGAGTCGAAGACAGAGACGCGGCAAAGACCCTGGCGGTTTCGGCCGGGGAAATTGCATTCGACTCTGTTGGCTTTGCTTATGGGCGCGATGTGGGCGGCATCCGGAATGTCTCGCTCACCATCAAGCCGGGGGAAAAGCTGGGCATCGTCGGCGCTTCGGGGGCGGGGAAGTCGACTTTGGTGTCGCTGCTGCTCAGGCTTTATGAGGGCGAAGAGGGCGATATACTGATTGATGGTCAGAACATCGCTGCGGTGACACAGGATTCCCTGCGCAGCCAGATCGGTATGGTCACGCAGGAAACCGCGATGTTCAACCGATCAGCGCGCGAAAACATCCTTTATGGCCGCCCCGAGGCCAACGAGGCCGAGCTGATCGCCGCCGCCAAACAGGCCGAGGCACATGAGTTTATCCTTGATCTCGAAGACGGGCAGGGGCGGCGCGGCTATGACGCCTATCTGGGCGAACGCGGCGTGAAACTGTCGGGTGGGCAGCGTCAGCGCATTGCGCTGGCACGGGCGATCCTGAAGGATGCACCGATCCTGATCATGGATGAGGCGACATCGGCGCTGGATTCCGAGGTCGAGGCGTTGATTCAGGCCGCACTTGAGCGGGTGATGGAAGGCAAGACCGTGCTGGCTATTGCGCACCGCTTGTCGACGCTCAGCGAGATGGACCGGATTATTGTCATGGAGCAGGGCCAGATCGCTGAAATGGGCAGCCATGCTGAACTGCTGGCAAGCGGCGGGCTCTATGCGCAGTTCTGGGCCCGCCAGTCTGGTGGCTTCATCTGCACCGACGACGATGAAGGCTCTGCTGCGGCTGAATAGGCGGGCCCTGTGGGCTCAATGTGCTCTCAATCGGCGATGGCGCGCGCAGATTGCGTGATAAATGCTGTTTTCAATCAAGCAACGCGCGGATTTACCTTTTTTCGAACGGCACCAGTCGCTATCTAGCCCGAATGACAAACGTAGCCAGAACCACAGCAACGATCACCCGTCTCGGCCATCAGGGCGATGGTGTCGCCCTCGGCCCGCTTTTTGCCCCCCGCACCCTGCCCGATGAGGTGGTGAGCGGTGTGGTTGAGGGGAGCCAGTTGACGGATATCCGTATCGAGACCCCGTCCGAGCACCGCATCCAGGCGCCCTGCCGCCATTACAAATCCTGCGGTGGCTGCCAGTTGCAGCACGCGAGTGATGATTTTGTGGCAGACTGGAAGCTCTCCATTGTGAAAACTGCGCTGGCGGCGCAGGGGCTGGAGACCACGTTTCGCCCCATCCATACCTCGCCCGCGCGATCGCGACGTCGTGCAACGCTGACAGTGCGCCGCACCAAAAAGGGTGCCATGGCAGGGTTTCACGGGCGCGCCTCTGGTGTGATCACCCCGATCCCCGATTGTCATCTGCTGGATCCCAGCCTGATCGCAGCCATCCCCCTGGCCGAAGCGCTGGCGATGGAAGGCGCAAGCCGCAAGACACCGCTGTCGGTGACGCTGACCACTTCGGAGACCGGGCTGGATGTGCTGGTGCGCGATGGCAAACCACTGGACAGCACCCTTCGGGTGACACTGGCAACTCTGGCTGGCCAACACGGGGTTGCGCGCCTCACCTGGGAGGATGAACAGGTAGCGATGGAGCAGCCGCCGCTTCAGGCCTTTGGCTCTGCCCGCGTCTGCCCGCCACCGGGATCGTTTTTGCAGGCCACCCGTGATGGTGAGGCGGCTTTGCTGGCAGCAGTGCAAGAGATCACCCAGGGTGCCAAGCGTATCGTCGATTTCTTTGCCGGTTGCGGCACGTTTTCACTGCCACTGGCGGCACAGGCTGAAATCTATGCCCTAGAAGGTGACCGCGGCATGATCGAAGCCATGCAGGCGGGCTGGCGGCAGGGCAAGGGGCTGAAAAAGCTCAAGGCCGAGACGCGCGATCTGTTCCGAAACCCACTGCTGCCCGAAGACCTGAAGCCTTTTGGTGCTTTTTACGAGGCGGCGGTGATTGACCCACCGCGCGCCGGTGCCGAGGCGCAGGTGGCGCAACTGGCGGCGGCCCGCACACCGGTTATTGCCTATGTCTCTTGCAATCCAGTGACCTTTGCCCGCGATGCAAAAACACTGGTGGCCGCTGGCTATAGCCTCAATTGGGTGCAGGTTGTTGACCAGTTCCGCTGGTCGGCCCATACCGAACTCGTTGCCAGTTTCACGCTGGCCAGTTGATTTTTGGCCGAGTGATCTTTTGGCTGATTGAAAAGGCTTAGACCTGAAATTCTCCCCACGTCACGGGGCCTGATTTGGATAGATCTTGATGACTTTGACACAGCGCCTTGATCGGCTTTTGGAAAACCCCGGGTTCACCCGTTTCATCATGGCCGTGATCATGTTGAATGCGGTGACGCTGGGGCTGGAAACCTCTGATGTGGTGATGGGGCAGATTGGCGGGCTGATCCATTTTCTGGACAAGCTTTGTCTTGGGATCTTTATCGTCGAGATCCTGATCAAGCTATTCGTGCGCCGCCTCAGCTTTTTCCTGAGCGGTTGGAGCCTGTTTGACTTTTTCATTGTTGGCATCGCTTTGATACCCGGCGCACAGGGCTTTTCCGTATTGCGCGCCCTGCGGATCCTCAGGGTTTTGCGGGTGGTTTCTGTCGCCCCCAGCCTGCGCCGCGTGGTCGAAGGCTTTGTGACCGCCCTGCCGGGCATGGGGTCGGTGTTCTTGCTGATGGCGATCATCTTTTACATCGGTGCGGTGATGGCCACCAAACTGTTTGGCAGCGATTTCCCCCAATGGTTTGGCACTCTGGGGCGGTCTGGCTATTCGCTATTCCAGATCATGACACTGGAAAGCTGGTCGATGGGGATCGTACGCCCGGTGATGGAGGTCTTCCCCTATGCCTGGGCATTCTTTGTGCCCTTCATCATGGTCACGACCTTTGCTGTGGTGAACCTGTTGGTGGGTCTGATCGTCAATTCGATGCAGGATGCGCATTCCGCCGAAGAGGGCGAACGCACGGATGCCTACCGGGATGAGGTTCTGGTGCGGTTGAAAGCAATCGAAGCGCGGCTCGGAGAAAGCGAAAAGCAATGAGTCTGCTGTAGACAGCAAGTTGTGATTTTGATTTTTTACAGTTTGACGTTAAGTCGCTAACAAAATGAGCAGGTACGAAACAGGATAGCAGATATGGACAGAAGGGCATTTGGGTTGAGTGCGGTTGCCAGCCTGGCAGTAGCGGGCTGTGGATCCCCAAATCAGGTTAGCCGCTTCAAAGCCTATGATGGGCCAGAAGTGACCGGCGTCGTCGTCAACAAGGGAGAGCGCAAGCTCTACCTGTTGAACGGTGAGAAGATCCTGCGGAACTACAAGATGGATCTTGGCTTTGCCCCTCTGGGTCACAAAGAAGTCGAAGGTGACGGTAAAACGCCCGAAGGCCTGTATCGCATTGACCGACGCAACCCCAATAGCGCCTATCATCTGTCGATCGGGATTTCTTACCCGAATGCCGATGATCGCGCCCGCGCGAACGCACTTGGCAAACGCCCCGGCGGCGAGATCTTCATTCATGGTGAGCCCAACAATGACACAGCGCGTAAACGCGCGGCGCGGGTTTCGGATTGGACGGCGGGCTGTATTGCAGTGCAAAACGAAGAGATCGAAGAAATCTATGCCATGGTGCGGGATGGCACGCCCATTGCGCTGAGATCCTAACAGTTTGGATTGTTTTACTGTGACTGGTTAAAGGGTGCTGAGCGCATCCTCAACCTGTCTGGAACAGGCAGCAGGCAAAACAGCGGTTAGAAAAAAAGGTCCCGAAAGCCGACGGGCATGAAAAAAGGGCCATGCTTTTGGCCCTCTTTCACTTCACTCCAGCAGTTCTATTCGCGTTGGTCAGCGACTCAGTTGGCCATCACCAGCGTCCACCAGATCTTGCCGTTGGCTTCCTGATACCAGGAAAAGCCCATGTTAATGGCTTTGGGATCCAGAATGACGGAACGGGTGCTAGCATCTTCCATCCATGCGGTCAGGGTTTGTAACTCATTCTCGTAAGTCTCCGAGATGTTTTCGCCCTGAACGGTGCCAGTGTAGCCGGTGCGGGCAACCCGATCCAAGGGCGAAGAGCCATCAGAGCCAAAATGCCAGGGGCGATTCTGCACACCCATATCGCGGGAATGGGTTGCAGCAGCTGCATTGAGTTGCGCGTTCAATTGTACCGGAGCTGCCGAAGCGGCCTGACGCAGGGCATTGACCGAATCCAGCATGCGCAGCTGAACTTTGTCCGCATTGCGAATGCGGTAGCTTTTGCCGCTTCCCTGACCCGAATCAGTGGTCGGGGTACAGGCCGCTGCCAGGGTCATGACGGTGGCCATCAGGATCAGAATAACGCGTTTCATCTTATCTCTCGCTCTGTCGCTTGGTCATGGACTTAGCCTTCCTGTGGCATGGGTGCAAAGGGGGCTGCAGAATTCCGCCACTGATCGTGATGGTTTGATTTGCGACTGAGGCTTTCGCGCCATATTATGTCTTCCAGCCCGGATTGAAACGCGCAGGATTATTTCAGATGACCCGAGACCTTATAAAAAGCAGAAGCCGTCGGCAGTTCCTTGCCGGTTCTGCTGCCTTGATTGCGAGCCCTGCGCTGGCACAGGTAGCTCCAGAACCCGAAGAAGAGCTGGGGTTTGACCCGTTACGCCCGCCACCAGAGCCTGAACCGCCGGTGCAGCGAAATATTTCAGCATTTCGGGCAAAACGCTGGCAGCCCTACTTTGATCATCTGCGCAAAGGGGCGATTCTTGTTGATATCGACAGCCGCGCTTTGCACTACTGGTCCGAAGATGGGAATGATTACCGACTTTTCCCCTCATCCGTGCCGTTGTCCGATGACCTGACCCGTCGTGGGCGGACGTCGATTATCCGCAAGGTGGACGGTCCGGGCTGGGCGCCGACGCCGAACATGCGCAAGCGCAATCCCGAATGGCCAGCCTATATTCCGCCAGGTCCGGATAACCCATTGGGAACACACGCTTTATACCTTAGCTGGAAATTCTATCGTATCCACGGAACCCATGACACGCGCAAAATTGGCCGCAAATCGTCCAATGGCTGTATTGGTCTTTACAATGAACATATCTCGCAACTGTTCGCGTTGACCAAGGTGGGCACACAAGTGTTGCTTATTTGACCACAAAGCCATTTTGGCAGTGGGAAAACTATCAACAAGCAATTGCAATTCCGGGGTTTTACTGGTTAGAAAAAATCACGAGGTAAAGTCTTGGGTGCGTAGGTCGATTGTCTGACCTGCGCTAATTCTGGAGGTTAACATGAAGAAAATTGTTCTCGCCGCTGCTCTGACTGCTGCTGCATCCACCGCTACTGCTGGTAACCTGGCAGAGCCAATCGTTGAGCCCGTAGTAATCGAAGAGGCTGCAACCAGCTCTTCGAGCGGCATCCTGCTGCCACTGCTGCTGCTGGTTCTGGTTGGCGCGGCTGTTGCAAGCAGCTAATTGCTTGGCACATGCTTTTGAAAAAGGCGGTGGTTTTCCACCGCCTTTTTTATTTGTTCAAAGATCTTTCGACTGGCTTTGCGGCCAGGTGTTTTCACACCCTGGCCCCAAAAACGCTTCTAGCTGTTTTTAGCCAGTGGACACCTCCAGCAAGATACCATCCAGAACCGTTAGAATCATGTTGACCCCTTCGGCGTCGATGGTCAGCGGTGGGCGGATTTTCAAAATGCTGTCCTTTGGCCCTTCACTGCCGATTAGGATGCGGTGATCGCGCATGCGATTCTTGACGTAGGAGCAAAGCTGCGTCGCCTCGGTGCCGTCTTCCTCGATCAGCTCAAGCCCCAGGAACAACCCCATGCCGCGCACATCACCAACACAGGCGTGTCTTGCTTCCAGCGCCTTGAGCCCGACCATCAGATCGGCGCCCATATGGCGGGCATTGTCTTGCAGGCTTTCGTCATCGACAATATCCAGCACCTCTTTGCCCATACGACAGGACAGCGTGGAGCCGCCAAAGGTCGAAAAGAACTCTGGCCCCTGCGCAAAACTGTCGGCAATCGCACGCGTGGTAACCAGAACACCCAGGGGGTGCCCATTGCCGATGGGTTTGCCCATGACAACGATATCGGGGCTGGCGCCTTGATGCTCAAAGCCAAAGTAGTAGTCACCCAGTCGCCCGAGCCCGGTCTGCACCTCATCAGCGATGCAGATGCCTCCCGCGGCGCGGATCTTTTCATAGACCGCAGGCAGGTAGCCTTTGGGTGGAATGATCTGTCCGCCCACTGAGGGGAACGTCTCGGCGATGAAACCGGCAATCCCGTGCCCGCGTGATTGCAAGGCTGCGATGGCAGGATCTACCAGATCGGCAAATTTCTGCGCCCGATCAGGATCATCGCGCTTGAAGCTACCACGGTAGTCGTCAGCCACTTCGACCAGTTCGACCCAGTCGGGTTTGCCAATGCCGCCTTTGGCGTTGAATTTATAGGCCGAGACATCAATCGCGCCGGTGGTATTGCCGTGATAGCCGTGATCCGGCGTCACCATGCCCTTGGCGCCTGTGTGCGCCCGCGCCAGGCGCAGGGCCAGCTCATTCGCCTCGGTGCCGGAGTTCACAAAAAAGCAGACCTCCAGATGGTCGGGCAGCTTTGACAGGATCTTGTCGGCAAATGCGGTCTGCGCGGGGTGCAGATAGCGGGTGTTGGAGTTCATTCGTTTTAGCTGATCCGCTGCTACCGCCTGAATACGCGGATGGGCGTGGCCGACGTGTGGCACGTTGTTGTAGGCGTCCAGATAAGGACGGCCCCATTCATCAAACAGGTGGTGCTTCCAGCCGCGCAGTAGCATCACCGGGTCTGCATAGGTCAGACTGAGGTTGCCGCCAAAGTGATCGCGACGGCCCTGGCGGATTGTTTCCTTGTCGGTGGGCTCATAGCGGCATTTTTCATCCGGCAGGTTCAGCAAGGCTGCCGGGTTGGGGCAGACCGCACGCCACAGATACATCTCGTCCGGGTCACCTACGCCGGGCCAGTCCGCCTCGATACCTTCGGTCGTCAGTGCGAGCTGGAAATGCACATGCGGCGCCCAGCCACCGTTCATTGTGTGATCCCCCAGGCGGCAGAACTCCGCGCCCTTTTCAATACGATCTCCGGGCTGAAGCCTGTCGCAACATTCCGGGTCCAGATGGCCGTAGAGCGTATAAAAGGGATCCCCTGCGGGTGTTTCATGACGCAGGATAATCACCCCGCCATAATCCAGATGGCCGGTGCGGTTTTCGACGACAAAGACTTCGCCTGCCAGCGGCGCAAACATTGGCGTGAAATCGGGCGCAAAGGCATCGATCGCTAAGTGTACGGTGCGCCGGTTGCTGGCTTTGTAGGGGCCTTTGCGAAAGGCCGGTTCTGCATAGATCAGCCGCGGCTCGTGATAGTAGCCGAGCCAGATCCGGCCACCGTCTTCGAATTCTTCACCGACGCGAGCGGCTTCTTCCAGCGGCATGTGGAATGGATTCTGCGGCCAGGTGGAGTTCTCCACTGAGAGCGAGCCCATCTGGGCCTTCGACAGATCCTCTCCCATCAGGGGCGCAAAACCGCCGCGCTCTGCTTCGATCCAGGCCATGACCCGATCGGCACCATCCACGACTGGCATATCACAAGCGGCGCGCAGGCGGGCCGACAGCAATCCGGGGTGGATCTTGTGGCCCTCAAGAAAGCGCCAGGCCGGGGCCTGCGAGACGGTTACGTAGGGATCATTGGGGTTTTCAATGGCCATCAGAGTAGAGTTCACCACACTGACCGCCAGACGTGTGCGCAGCAGAGGGTAGACCAGATCCACCTCCTGCGGGGTCAGCGGATAGGCGCTGTGATAGCCTGCGACCAAAGCGGCCAGCGCGGCTTCGGGGTCCGGGTGATCCAGTACAATATAGGCGGCGGCAATGGCCAGATCACAGACGCGTGGCGCGGCGCACATATCGCCCAGATCGATCAGGCCAGAAACCCGGCGCGGCTCTGTCAGCTCTCCGGCGACCATGATGTTGTAGTCATTGGCATCATTATGGATGGCCTGTTTGGGTAAAGCAGTCAAAACAGGCTCTAATTTGGCAAAATCAGTGTCGATTTCGCGAATGAGACTCTGTCTGGCAGGGTCTGAAATAGAGTCGAGTTCAGAGCCTATCCAGCCCGCGCGCATTAGATCCCACTTGAAATCTCGCTCCAGTCCGGCGTGTTCAAAATCTTCCAGCGCCTTGCCCGCGCCGCCCAGAACTGCGCCAACTTCGCGGATCAACACATCCGTCTTTGGCGCGGCTTTGGCGTAGCATTTTCCGGGCAGACATTCGAGGATCCAGCACAGGCGCTGGTCGCCGTTTTCATCGGCAATCGACAGCATCGCGGCGCCGCCTTGATCGGGGATCACCCTGGGACAGGGCAGGTCGGCTGCCCGCGTGGCGATATGCTGAAAGGCCTGGACCTGCATCTCGACCAGCCAGGCGTCGCAGCCGGGGCGCATGGCCTTCAGGATATAGCCGGTACCATCGCGCGCCGTTGCAAGAAAATTCAGATCATATTCGCCGTCCAGCTGGCACAGATCCGCCGTGATGCCCCAATGGGTTTTCAGGGCATCAGCCCAGTGCTGTAGGTTCATTGCAAGTGTCTCCCCGTCTGCCGAAAACCAGCAGTCCAATATTGGATCCTATTTGGACCGGGGAGGCTTGGTTAGTCCAGCCAACCTTTGAGATTATTCTCGATCACGCCCGCAAGGGCCGCGATGTGATCGTCATCATCGTTGAGGCAGGGGATATACAGGAACTCCTCGCCGCCGGCCTCTTCAAAGCTTTCCTTGATCTCTTCGTTGATCTCTTCCAGCGTTTCGATGCAGTCGGCGGAAAAGGCGGGGGCCATGACCGCGATGCTTTTCTTGCCTTCCTTGGCCAGGGTGGCGACGTGATCGACGGTATAGGGTTTCAGCCACTCTTCGGGGCCGAACACCGACTGGAAGGTCGTCGTGATCTCGGTGTCTTTCCAGCCCAGACGCTCGCGCAGCAGCCGCGTGGTTTTCTGGCATTGGCAATGATAGGGATCGCCCTGCATCAGGTAGCGTTTCGGCATGCCGTGATAAGACACCACCAGGATGTCGGGACGTTTCTCCACCTTGGCATAGGCGTCTTCGACCGAACGCGCCAGCGCCTCGATATAGGCAGGTTGATCGAAATAGGGCTCGATAGTGCGGGCGGCAGGTTGCCAGACCTCTTCCATCAGGGCGCGAAAGAATTCATCATTGGCGGTGCCCGAGGTGGCACCGGCATAGTGCGGGTAAAGTGGCACGAACAGGATCTTCTGACAGCCTGCCTCGACCATGGCGCGGACCTTGGATTTGGTCGAGGGATTGCCGTAGCGCATGCAGTAATCCACCATGACTTGATCGCCATAGCGCTGGGCCATGACCGATGCCATCTTGGCGGTCTGGTCCTTGGTGATGGTCATCAGCGGGCTTTCGCCTTTGTCGTGGTTCCAGATCGATTTATATGCCGCGCCGGATGAAAAGGGTCGTTTGGTCAGGATGATCAACTGCAACAGAGGTTGCCATTTCCACGCCGGGTAGTCGATTACCCGCTTGTCGGACAGAAACTCGCCCAGATAGCGGCGCATCGGCCAGTAGGAATAGTCATCCGGTGTGCCAAGGTTTGCCAGCAGGATACCGACCTTCTCAGCTTTGATCTTGGGATGATCGGCTGGCGCGTGGGCGGGGCAGGTGGCGGTGTTGGAAGAATCCAGCATATGGGAGAAGGTCCTGTATCTGCGGCGAAAGCTCTGGGTATGGAGGCTATGGCGAAATTCACATTCCGCCTTAAGATATGATGTTACGGCGCGAAAGGCCAATTGGATCATATTGGCGCAGTGATTTGTTTTGATTATCGATCAGCTGATGGCATCAGTCTGGCAGTTTGGTTTCCGGGACCTTCAGGGCTTCGGCAAGCCGCACTTTGGCTGATCCCGGTCGCAGCGGTTTTTGTTGGCTTTCCGAAGGCGACCATCCGGTCAGGCAGACCAGCTCAAAGGTGGCTGGCAGCTTGCCGTTGGGTAGTTCGAAATGCTGTCGGTAGATCGCTTCGGCCTGGGCAAAGAGCGCGCGCGGGCTGGGGTGTTTCAGGCGTTGCGTCATCGCATTGCCTTCGCCCATGGCGCGCAGCTCCTGCATCAAATGCAGGCTGTCGCGATATTGCGCCGTCAGCGGCACCACATCGGCTACAGGCAGGGCAAAACCGGCCCTTTGTAAAAGCCCGCCCAGGTCTCGTACCTCCCCCATGGGGGCCACGCGCGGAGATAGTCCGCCAGAGACCTGCGTTTCGGCCTCGGCCAGAGCGCTGCGCAGCTCATGCAGGGTGCGCCCACCAAGGGTGATTGCAAGCAGCAACCCGTCCTCTGAAAGGGCGCGGCGACACTGAATCAATTGCCCCACCGGGTCATTTGCCCAATGGAGCCCCATGACATGAACCACCAGATCATGCCCACCGGGGGCAAGGTCGAGAACATCTTCATCCGCGACGATTTTCGAATTTTGGAAGGAATTTCGCCAAATCTCAGCAAAAGGCGTCACAATCGCTGGCTTCGTAAAGGTTCTGTTAACCAATGTTAAGCGATCTTCAACCTCGTCCCGTGCCAGCTCGTGAAGGAACAAGGCTTCAGGTTGGTGGCGGGTGCGATGGATCGCCAATGCCTGGCGGTCGAACAGCTCTGGCTGTGATTTGGGTGCTTGCGTCATGGGGACTATTTAGATGTTGCGCGCGCAGTTTCAAACCGCTGTTTCGCTTGTTTATCCACCCAAGTGCCTGGGCTGTGATGAATTGGTCGAGCAGGGTTTTGGTCTTTGTGGGTCGTGCTGGGGTGACGCGCATTTCATTACCGGTACGGTCTGCGAAGGTTGCGGTCTGCCGCTTCCAGGGGATGCGGATGGGTTTCGCATTGAATGTGATGAATGCATGTCGATGCACCGCCCCTGGAGCCAGGGGCGTGCGGCGCTTTTGTACAAAGACAAGGCGCGCAATCTGGTAATGGCACTGAAACATGGCGATCGCACTGATCTGGCAGCCCCTGCGGCGGGATGGATCGAACGGGCCGCCGGGCCATTGTTGCGGGACAATCCGCTGGTTTGTCCCGTGCCCCTGCATTGGTCCCGATTGCTGAAACGGCGCTACAATCAATCAGCGTTGATTGCGCAAAACCTGTCGCGGCAGGCGCGCCTGGACTACTGGCCCGATATGTTGAAACGGGTCAAGGTCACCCCCAGCCTTGAAGGCAAGACCCGCGCGCAGCGTTTTGCTGCCCTGCGCCGCGCCATCGTGGCGCATCCACGCCACCGTACCTTGATGCAGGGGCGGGTGGTTTTGCTGGTCGATGATGTGATGACATCCGGTGCGACGCTGACTGCCTGCGCCGATGCCTGCCTTGAGGCGGGTGCGGCAGATGTACGGGTTGCGGTGCTTGCGCGGGTCACACGCGCGTGATCCGGGCCTAGTCTGACGGGTACCCCTCTGGCAGAGATTGCATTGAAGCCCCATATGGCGCAGAACATCGCAATCAGACAAAATGGAGACCTGCATGAAATCGGTCGAAATCTACACTTCGCCGCTTTGCGGATTTTGCCACGCGGCCAAGCGCCTGTTGAAACAGAAAGGCGTGGAATTTTCCGAGGTCAACGTCCTGACCAACCCCGGCCGCAAGCAGGAGATGATCCAGCGGGCAAATGGCGGCTACACAGTGCCACAGATCTTTATCGGTGAGACCCATGTGGGCGGCTGTGATGAGCTATACGCGCTGGAGCAGGCTGGAAAGCTGGATCCACTGCTCGCTGCCTGAGGCTGCCCGCTTTTGAAGGAGACTCCGATGCGTGCCGCCCTGTTGCAGATCACATCGAGCGATAGCCCGAGCGAAAATCTAGAGATGCTTCAGGGGATGATAGCCGAAGCCGTCGCCGATGGCGCCGGCTTTGTGCTGACGCCAGAGGTGAGCAACTGTGTCTCCCTTAGTCGGGCGCACCAGCAAGAGGTGTTGCACCACGAAGAGGATGATCCCAGCCTTGCAGCCCTGCGTGACACGGCCGCACAGCACGGTATCTGGCTGTCGTTGGGCTCCTTTGGGGTCAAGACCCATGATGCCGATCGTCGCTTTGCCAATCGTCAGTTTCTGATCTCGCCAGACGGAGAGATCAAAGCCCGTTATGACAAGATCCATATGTTTGACGTCGAGGTCACGCCGGAAGAAACCTTTCGCGAATCCGACGGCTACCGCCCAGGGAGCAAGGCCGTGGTTGCTCAGACGCCATTTGGTGCCCTGGGTCTGACGATCTGCTATGATCTGCGGTTTCCACGGCTGCACCGGGCACTGGCCAAGGCGGGCGCAGAAATTTTGATTGCGCCCGCAGCTTTTTCCCCCGTCACGGGTGCGGCGCATTGGCATGCTTTGTTGCAGGCCCGCGCGATCGAGACCGGCTGCTATGTGCTGGCTGCGGCCCAGACTGGCCGTCACAAAACCAGAAGGGGCGGGGTGCGCACAACATATGGGCATTCGCTGGTGGTTGCGCCCTGGGGTGAGATTCTGTCGGATGCCGGGACAGACACAGGCATTACTTACGTTGATCTTGATAGGGAAAAAGTGGCAGAAGCACGCAGGCGTGTGCCCTCCCTGACCCATGATCGAGAGTTCGACGGACCCTGATGGAAGAAACCCATTCCCTGGCAGTCTCCTTGTTCAGCGAGATCCTGATGGCGGATCAGCTGGCCCGCTCGCGGCTGGGCAAAGCTCTGCCCAAAGGGATGGAGCTGTCGCATTTTTCGGTTCTCAACCATTTGACCCGAACCGGGGTTGAACGTTCTCCGGCGCAATTGGCCAAGGCCTTTCATGTGACACGTGGTGCTATGACCAACACGCTGAACAAGCTGGAGGTGGCAGGATATGTACATATCCGCCCCGATTGGGACGACGCGCGCCGCAAGATGGTGGCGATCAGCCCGGCTGGCCGTCAGGCGCGGGATGCGGCCCTTGCCAGCATTGTGCCGCTGATATCCGAAGTGGTGAGCGAACTTGGCGGCGATCGGGTCCGCGCGACGCTGCCGATCCTGCGTGAGTTGCGGGTTAAACTGGAATCCACGGCTTGAACAAGTCTGCATGAAGGGGAAGATCTGAGGTCTCAGGCGTCCCTGATTTGAAGAGGTGAAATGAAAAAGAGGTGCCATCTCTGACACCTCTTCTCCTCCCCCTTCATCCCTCTGTCAAATGTGAGTGGTGGCAGTGCCGAGACAAGTTATCGGCAAGGGAAACTCAGGGGGTGTGACGTTTGGCATTCCTGCCTGTTTCCGCATCTGAGGTCTGATTTTGTGCGCTTTGACTAAATTACGATCCTATGGGTGTCTCTGCGGGTGGCGTTTTTAACTGAACCGGCTTCCTAAAAATCTTATTTCAAAGTCAACTTACCAATCCGAGCGAGGGAGCCCAAGGTGGCAAAAGAATGCCCTCCTACCCAAAAGGATAGGAGGGCATTGGCTTGTTCCTGCCAAACCTGAAATCCGGCAGGTTTCTAGGCAGGTTTCGTACTTGCCGTGACATAGTTGACCGAGAGATCCCGGTCCGAGATAGACCAGTTCCAGCTGAGCGGATTAAAGACAAACCCTTTGCGATCCACGGGTGTTAAACCGGCTTTTTCCAGCAGCTCGAACAGTTCGTCCGGGGTAATGAACTTGTTCCATTCATGAGTGCCGCGGGGAAGCCAGCGCATTACCACTTCGGCCCCAAAGATCGCCATGGCATAGCTTTTCGGATTGCGGTTGATGGTCGAACAGATCTCGAGCCCGCCGGGTTTTAGCAGTTCCTTGGTTGCCGCAAGATAGCTGAGCGGATCTGCGACATGTTCGACCACTTCCATGTTCAGGATAACGTCGAACTGTTCACCGGCGGCGGCCATGTCTTCGGCGGTGGTGTGGCGATAGTCGATCAAAAGGCCGGTTTGTTCCGCATGCAGGCGGGCCACTGGCAGATTGCCGGCTGCGGCGTCGGCGCCGGTCACTTCGGCACCGAGTCGTGCCATGGGTTCGCAAAGCAGACCACCACCACAGCCAATATCCAGAAGCCGGAGACCCTTGAACGGTTCCGGGCTGGTGAGATCGCGCGAGAATTCTGCCGCGATCTGACGAGTGATATAGTCCAGTCGGCAGGGGTTCAGCATATGCAGCGGCTTGAACTTGCCATTGGGATCCCACCATTCGGCGGCCATTGCTTCGAATTTTGCGATTTCCGCCGGGTCGACCGTGGATTGAGGCGTTTGCATTCCTGTCTCCCTGTGTTCTTGTATAGGCTCAGGCTTCATTTAGGTCAGTAATGGACAAATTCTCGGATCAAAAGCGCGCAGTGCAATATCTTTACCCCCCTCTTGATACTTTTGATCAGCGGATGCTCGAAGTTGGCCAGGGCCACAAAATATATGTGGAACAATCCGGCAATCCGCGCGGCATCCCTGTCGTGGTGTGTCACGGCGGACCGGGAGGCGGCAGCAGCCCGGCGATGCGGCGGTATTTTGACCCCAATATTTATCGGGTGATTCTGTTTGATCAGCGCGGTTGTGGTCGGTCGCAACCGCATGCCTCCTGCAAGGACAATACCACCTGGCATCTGGTCGCCGACATGGAAGAAATCCGCCGTGCGCTGGAAATCGATCACTGGCTGGTTTTTGGCGGCAGCTGGGGCGCAACCCTGGCGCTGATCTATGCGCAGACCCACCCTGATCGGGTAAAACGTATTATTCTGCGCGGTGTGTTCTTGATGACCAAGGCCGAGCTGGACTGGTTCTATGGCGGCGGGGCCGGGCGTTTCTGGCCCGAAACCTGGGCGCGTTTTGTTGGTCCTATTCCGCCTGCTGAACGCGGCGAGCTTATCGCGGCTTATAACAAGCGGTTGTTTTCCGGAGATCGGGCGCAGGAGATCAAATTCGGACGCAGCTGGTCGGCTTGGGAAAATGCGCTGGCCTCGATCCAGTCCAATGGGACCTCGATGGAGGGGCCGGGAGATTATGCACGCGCCTTTGCGCGTCTGGAGAATCACTATTTCACCAACAATGGTTTTCTGGAGTTTGACGGCCAGATCCTGGCAAACATGGGCCGTATTTCGCATATTCCCGGCGTTATCGTGCAGGGTCGCTATGATATGATCTGCCCACCGGCCTCAGCTTGGAAGCTGAATGAGCTGTGGCCAAATGCGGAATTGATCATGGTGCGCAATGCAGGGCATGCTCTATCGGAGCCGGGAATCAGTGCAGAACTGGTGCTGGCCATGGACCGAATCGCCGAGGATATGCTGCCTTGACCCGTATTGACCGCCGCGCCCTGTTCACCTCTGGTGCTGCTGCTGCCCTTCTGGCGGCAACGGGCACGTCTTTGGCGGCCTCTCCCAGGACCGGCGGTAGCCTGCGTCTGGCGCTGCCGCGCGATGGGGAACTGTTGCAGCAGGTGGCGCGCGGTGCGGTGTTTGACAGCCTGACAGAAATTGCACCGGATGGGTTGTTGCGCGCGGAACTTGCGACTGCCTGGAATAGCAGCGAGGATGCCCGGATCTGGCTGTTTGATCTGCGCCCGGATGTTGCGTTCCATGACGGGCGGCTTTTGCAGGCAAGCGATGTGGTGGCTTCGCTGGATGGCCGCCGTTTGCCCGGTGCCGGGGCACTGGCTGTGTCAGCGCTTTCGGCGCAACGGGTGGAAATCCAACTGGAAGTCCCCAATCCGCATCTTCCTTATTTGATGGCCAGCCCGACCTGTGCCATCGCACCTTTGGGCGCATCATTGGATTTGCCGGATCTGCCGCTGGCGCAGATGGTCGGCACCGGATGTTATCAGGTGGAGCGGGCGCAGGATGGGCGGCATTTTCGCGCCACCAAGGTTGCAGCTCACTACAAGGATGGTCAGGCGGGCTGGGTCGACACACTGGAGATCATTGTAATTCCCGATGCCGCTGTGCGCGCGGAGGCACTGCGCGATGGCTATGTGGATGTGGCAGCATTGCCGCGCCCGCAGGAGCTGTTGCAGCGCGGTGGCTTTCGCTATCACCCCTCGGCCGAAGATATGGCGCTTGCCGCCAGTTCCAACGTCGGCATCCCGCGCGTTGTCAGTCAGCAATCTGCCCTGGATGACGGGCGGATTGCAGAACGCTGGTGGCGCTTGTAATCGCCACTCTGTGACCCTCGTCAACACAAGGCTTGCAGATTCGTATCAAGGGGCGTATATGCCTGATCCAACAGCGGCGTGTTGAGCTCTGGTTCAAAACACCACCGGATAATTCAACGGGCCGCGCGCCCGTTTTTTTGTGTCAAACCTGACGCCGAATCCAATGCCCAACCCGATACTGGCCGAGATTGGCCGATACTGGAAAGCCAAATGACCAACGACCTGATTGCCAAAGCCGCGATTGATCGCCGCCTGGCCGAGATTCTCATCCCTGTGATCGAGGATCTGGGCTACGAGCTGGTGCGCATTCGTCTGATGTCCGGTAAAGAGACCACGCTGCAGATTATGGCGGACAAACCTGAAGGTGGCATCGAAGTGGATGACTGCGCCTTGGTTTCAAGTGCTGTGAGCGCCACGCTCGATGTCGAGGATCCGATCCTCGATACCTATACGCTGGAAGTCTCCAGCCCCGGCATCGACCGTCCGCTGACCCGGATGAAGGACTTCGACATGTTCGAAGGCTATGAGGCCAAGCTGGAAACCGAAGAGCTGGTTGGCGGACGCCGCCGCTTCAAGGGCGAGCTTGCCGGTACCGAAGACGACGAGGTTCTGATCAATATCGAAGATCAGGGCAAAGAGGTGACCATTGGTCTGAAATTTGACTGGCTGTCTGACGCCAAGCTGGTTCTGACCGATGATCTGATCAAGGAAATGCTGCGCCAGCGCAAAGCGGCCGGTACATTGAACGAAGACGCATTCGACGAGATCGAGGCCGAAGGGTCCGAAGGGGAGAACAAGTAATGGCTATCACCTCTGCAAACCAGCTGGAGCTGTTGCAAACTGCCGAAGCAGTGGCGCGCGAAAAGATGATCGAGCCCGGTCTGGTGATCGAGGCAATGGAAGAAAGCCTCGCCCGGGCCGCCAAGAGCCGCTACGGCAGCGAGATGGACATCCGTGTCTCTATTGACCGCAAGACCGGTCGTGCGACCTTTACCCGCGTGCGTTCTGTGGTCGAAGACGAAGCGCTGGAAAACTACCAGTCCGAGCTGACCGTCGAGCAGGCCAAACAGTATATGGCTGAGCCCAAGGTCGGCGACACCTATGTCGAAGAAGTGCCGCCGGTAGAAATGGGTCGAATCGCGGCGCAGTCGGCCAAGCAGGTTATCTTGCAACGGGTGCGCGAAGCTGAACGCGATCGTCAGTACGAAGAGTTCAAGGATCGCGCCGGCACCATCATCAACGGTGTGGTCAAACGCGAAGAATACGGCAATGTGATCGTCGATGTGGGTGCCGGTGAAGGCATCCTGCGCCGCAACGAAAAAATTGGCCGCGAAAGCTATCGCCCCAATGATCGTATCCGTTGCTACATCAAAGATGTGCGTCGCGAGCCCCGTGGTCCGCAAATCTTCCTGAGCCGTACCGCGCCAGAATTCATGTCCGAACTCTTCAAGATGGAAGTGCCCGAAATCTATGACGGCATCATCCAGATCAAAGCTGTGGCCCGTGATCCCGGTTCACGTGCCAAGATCGCTGTGATCTCCAATGATGGTTCGATCGATCCGGTCGGTGCCTGTGTTGGTATGCGTGGCAGCCGTGTGCAGGCCGTGGTGAACGAGCTGCAGGGTGAAAAGATCGACATCATTCCATGGAATGAAGATCAGCCCACCTTCCTGGTGAACGCGTTGCAGCCAGCTGAGGTTTCCAAAGTTGTTCTCGACGAAGAAGCCGGTAAGATCGAAGTTGTCGTTCCCGAAGAGCAGCTGAGCCTGGCCATTGGCCGTCGTGGTCAGAACGTGCGTCTGGCCTCGCAGCTGACCGCGCTCGACATCGACATCATGACCGAAGAGGAAGAATCGGCGCGTCGCCAGAAGGAATTCGAAGCGCGCACCGGCCTCTTTATGGAAACTTTGGATCTGGACGAATTTTTTGCCCAGCTGCTGGTTTCCGAAGGCTTCACCAATCTGGAAGAAGTTGCCTATGTTGAACTGGACGAGCTGACAGTCATCGATGGTGTTGACGAAGGCACCGCCGAAGAGCTGCAGGCGCGTGCGCGTGATTATCTCGAAGCTAAGGCAAAGGCAGCTATTGATGCGGCTCGCGCGCTGGGCGCCGAAGATAGCCTGATCCAGTTTGAGGGCCTCACCCCGCAGATGGTCGAGGCTCTGGCCAAGGACGATATCAAGACGCTGGAAGATTTCGCGACCTGTGCTGACTGGGAACTGGCCGGTGGCTGGACCTCCAACAATGGCGAACGCATCAAGGATGACGGAATCCTTGAGCCCTTTGGGATGAGCCTGGAAGACGCGCAGACAATGGTGATGACCGCGCGGGTTATGCTGGGTTGGGTTGATCCTGATGATCTGGTCTCTGATCAGGATGACGCAGAAGACATCGCCGAAGATGGCGAAGAGGAAACCGGGGTTTAAACCCCGGATTTCCGAACAGGAGTAACGGAATGGGTCGCGCAGGCGCCAGCAAAGACCGGGAAGATGGTCCGGAACGCAAATGTATCGCAACCGGTGAGGCCCAGCCAAAGCAGGGTTTGATCCGGTTTGTGATGGGGCCTGAATCCCAGGTTGTGCCCGATGTCTTTGGCAAACTGCCGGGACGTGGGGTCTATGTGACGGCCAGCCGTGACGCGCTGGAGCAGGCAGTAAAGAAGAAACTCTTTGCGCGCGGTTTCAAAGCGCCGGTCACGGTGCCAGAGGATCTGGTGGGTGAAGTGGAACGACAGACGCTCCGCCGTGTGGTGGATCTGCTGAGCCTAGCACGCAAGTCGGGTCACGCAGTAGGCGGCTATGAAAAGGTCAAGGATTGGCTAGGTAAAGAACATGCCTCGGTCCTGATTCAAGCAAGTGATGGATCAGGGCGCGGCAAATCGAAATTGAGCACCCCGCATAGGGGTAATTTCATTGGTTGTCTCACTGCAGATGAGTTGGGGATGGCTTTTGGACGTCAAACTATGATACATGCCGCGCTCGCCTCTGGTGGACTCAGCAAACGTGTTGTAGACGAGGCGCAACGGTTGCAGGGTCTGCGCGAAATGGTGGGCGGCAGCGGCCGCACAGAAGGATAAAGAGCTTTATGAGCGATAGTGACGGCAAAAAGACCTTGGGTCTGCGTGGCGGCGGTTCCCGGCCTGGGAATGTAAAACAGAGCTTTAGCCACGGGCGGACCAAGAATGTCGTGGTGGAAACCAAACGCAAACGCGTTGTGGTGCCCAAGCCGGGTGGCAACAAGGGTGGCAATGCCGCTCCTGCGACCGACGGATCACGTCGGCCTGCCGGGATTACTGATGCGGAAATGGCACGTCGCCTGAAGGCGCTTCAGGCTGCAAAAGCCCGCGAAACCGAAGAGGCAGCAGCCCGCGAAGCCGAAGAAAAGGCCCGCGAAGCAGATCGTGCTCGTCGTCGTGCCGAGGCCGAAGCCAAGGAACGCGAACAGCGCGAAGCTGAAGAAAAGGCCCGCCAGAAAGCTGAAGACGAAGAGCGCAAGAAGCGTGACGCGGAAGAAGCGGCCAAGCAGGCAGCGGCTGACGTCGAAAAGAAAAAGGCTGCACCTGCAGCTGGTGGCGCCGCAGCAATATCGCCCCGTGGCCCGGCCTCCAAGCCTGCTCCGGCGCAGACGCCGCGCAAATCTGACCGCGAACGTGAAGAACGCGGTCGTAGTGCAAAGGCTCGTACTGGAGACGACAGCCGTCGTTCCGGTAAACTGACCCTTGGCCAGGCAACCGGGGGTGCGGGCAACCGTCACCGTTCGATGGCCTCCATGAAGCGCAAGCAGGAGCGGGCGCGTCAAAAGGCGATGGGCACCGTTGAGCGCGAAAAGGTTCTGCGCGAAGTGCAGCTGCCCGAGGCGATTGTCGTCTCCGAGCTGGCAAACCGGATGTCTGAACGTGTTGGCGCTGTTGTAAAATCGCTGATGAATATGGGCATGATGGTTACGCAAAACCAGACCATCGACGCTGATACTGCTGAGTTGATCATCGAAGAATTCGGCCACAAGGTGGTGCGGGTTTCAGATGCCGATGTCGAAGACGTGCTTAACGTTGTAGAAGACAAAGACGAAGATCTGCAGCCGCGTCCACCTGTGATCACCATCATGGGCCACGTTGACCACGGTAAAACCTCGATCCTCGACGCCATCCGCAACGCGCGTGTTGTCGCAGGTGAGGCCGGCGGTATTACCCAGCACATTGGCGCCTATCAGGTGACTACAGAAAGCGGCACCGTGCTCAGCTTCCTCGACACTCCTGGTCACGCGGCCTTTACCTCGATGCGTTCACGTGGTGCACAGGTGACGGATATCGTGGTTCTGGTTGTGGCGGCGGATGATGCGGTCATGCCGCAAACCATCGAGGCCATTGCCCACGCCAAGGCGGCTGGAGTTCCGATGATTGTCGCGATCAACAAATGCGATAAACCGGCGGCTGACCCAATGAAGGTTCGTACCGATCTGTTGCAGCACGAAGTTATCGTGGAAGCCATGTCTGGTGACGTGCAAGACGTCGAAGTCTCTGCCCACACTGGTCAGGGTCTTGACCAATTGCTCGAAGCCATTGCGCTGCAGTCGGAAATTCTGGAACTGAAAGCCAACCCGAACCGGGCGGCACAGGGTGCTGTGATCGAAGCCCAGCTTGATGTTGGCCGCGGTCCAGTTGCTACTGTTTTGGTTCAGAACGGCACATTGCGTCAGGGCGACATCTTTGTTGTCGGTGAGCAGTACGGTAAAGTTCGTGCACTGATCAACGACAAGGGCGAGCGCGTTGAAGAAGCCGGTCCTTCGGTTCCTGTCGAGGTTCTTGGCCTCAATGGTACACCTGAAGCAGGCGATGTTCTGAACGTGACTGAGACCGAAGCCCAGGCGCGTGAAATCGCCGAGTATCGTGCTCAGGCTGCCAAGGACAAGCGCGCTGCTGCTGGAGCCGCGACCACGCTGGAACAGCTGATGCAGAAAGCCAAGGACGACGAAACTGTCTCTGAGCTGCCAATTCTGGTCAAGGCCGACGTGCAGGGTTCTGCCGAAGCCATCGTTCAGGCGATGGAAAAAATCGGCAACGATGAGGTCCGCGTGCGGGTGCTTCACTCCGGTGTTGGTGCCATCACCGAAACAGATATCGCACTTGCCGAAGCCTCCGGTGCGCCGGTTATGGGCTTTAACGTCCGGGCCAATACCTCTGCACGCAACACTGCCAACCAAAAAGGCGTCGAGATCCGCTACTATTCGGTGATCTACGATCTGGTTGACGATGTGAAAAAGGCGGCTTCCGGCCTGCTCAGCGCCGAGATCAAAGAGAACTTCATCGGTTACGCTCAGATCAAGGACGTCTTCAAGGTGTCCAACGTCGGCAAGGTTGCTGGTTGTTTGGTTACCGAAGGTGTCGCCCGCCGGTCGGCTGGTGTGCGTCTGCTGCGTGACAACGTGGTGATCCACGAAGGCACGCTGAAGACCCTGAAGCGCTTCAAGGACGAAGTCCCCGAAGTGCAGTCCGGTCAAGAGTGCGGTATGGCCTTTGAGAACTACGAAGATATTCGCCCAGGCGATGTCATCGAGATCTTCGAACGTCAGGAAGTTGAGCGTACGCTGGACTAAATGATCCAGACGAGAATAGAGGAAACCCCGGCCAAAGCGCCGGGTTTTTTTCGTTTTGACCAGAATTTTGACCGGTGAGTCGTGTAGCAGCACAGAACAGGTCGGTATGTGAGGTGAAGAATCCGACCGGGTTGATGACTGGGGATGTACAGACAACGCCATTGAAGGCTCCTGCCACTGCTACATCTTAAGTGTGGCGCAAGATCGCTCTGCGGCACAGATGGGCCTTGGTATGGGCTCTGATATCTTCTGAATAGGGAGAGAAGCGAAGTACAGGTGGGACTACAAACAGATGGGGCAGCCATTGGCTGCCCCGGTTCTGTGAGTGGGTGATGGTGAGTATTTATTCGGCAGTTGTGACGGGGTAGCTTTCTAAGAGCCTTTTGCCGACACGGATTGCGATACGTCCGTTGGGGAATGCCTGTACGAAATTGCCTTCGACCGTGATGTAGTTACTTACCGAGATAGTACGAAGCATGATTGGATCTTTCAGGGAGGGGAAAACCTTGCTGTTCGGTACTGCTGATAGTCTGCCTAGTTTTCGCCAAAATCATTAACAAAAGGTTTCCATGCTGGCTGGTGTGATTCGAAAAAGTGAAAAGCTTGCGGAAGTTTTATTAACAACCCGTAAGAGAACAGGAGGCGACACCGTTTTCATTCCGAACTGGGTCCCATTCGCTGCTCAGTTCAGCGTCCAGTTTGGCCACATGTAGTCCCCTCTGCAGGACGGTCCCACCTTGTCTGTGAAACCCTGCCCGCCGAGAATGCCCGCAAAACCACCTCTGCAGAGCAGACCAAGCGATCCTCTAAAGCCAGTCCCGCAGGATCGGGATCAGGGGAATGTCTGCGGCCGGCATTGGATAACTGCGCAAATCCTGCGCCCGGACCCATTTCAGCACCTGACCTTCGCGGGCCTGAGGGATGCCTTCCCATTTGCGGCAGGCAAACAGTGGCATCAGCAGGTGAAAGTCATCGTAGCTGTGGCTGGCAAAGGTCAGCGGCGCAAGACAAGAAGACCAGGTGTCGATCCCTAATTCTTCCTGCAATTCGCGCACCAATGCGGCTTCGGGGGTTTCGCCGGTTTCAATTTTGCCACCCGGAAACTCCCAGAGACCAGCCATGGATTTGCCCTCGGGGCGCTGTGCCAGTAGCACGCGCCCCTCGACATCGATCAGTGCGACCGCAGAGACCAGAACCGTCTTCATGACCGGTAGTCCGCATTGATGGTGATATATTGATGGGTCAGGTCACAGGTCCAGACCGTGCATTGGCCGTCGCCAAGGCCAAGATCCACCTTGATCAGGATCTCATCCTGTTTCATCTGCGCAGCACCCGCGTCTTCGCGGTAGTCGGGCGATACCCAGCCTTTTTCCGCCACCAGAACATCCCCAAAGGAGATCGACAGAAGATCGCGGTCAGCCGCAGCGCCGGATTTTCCGATCGCCATGACCACACGGCCCCAGTTCGGATCCTCGCCGGCGATGGCGGTTTTCACCAGCGGAGAGTTGGCAATGGCCAGGCCGTGCACTTTTGCCTCGGCATCCGAAACTGCACCGGTGATCTGGATTTCGACAAACTTGGTCGCGCCTTCGCCGTCGCGCACCACCTGATGTGCCAGATCCAGCATGACGGCTTCCAGCCCTTGCGAGAACTCTGCATTACCGGTGACATCAACGCCAGATGCGCCCGTCGCACAGAGCATCAAGGTATCAGAGGTCGAGGTGTCGCTGTCCACGGTGATGCAGTTGAACGTGCGGTCACACAAACGGCTCAGTTCCGATTGCAGCGCGTCTTGGGCGATTTTGGCATCGGTGAAGATATAGACCAGCATGGTGGCCATATCCGGCGCGATCATGCCGGAGCCTTTGGCGATGCCTGCAATAGAAACTGTCTCACCATTGATCACGACCTTGGCTGAGGCCCCTTTTGCAAAGGTATCGGTCGTCATGATGGCTTCGGCACCTGCCTCCAGTGCCGCCTCGTCCAGTCCTTTGGCTAGGCTCTCGATCTGGGCGATGATGCGATCATGTGGCAAAGGCTCGCCAATCACACCGGTAGAGGCGGTAAAGATACGGGCTTCGGGCAGATCGGTGATCCGGGCGGTCGCTGCTGTGATCTCGGCAACGGAGGTCTGTCCATAGTGGCCGGTAAAGGCGTTCGAGTTGCCAGAATTTACCAGAATCGCGGCCCCAGCGGTGGCATCGCCGCCCAGTTTGGCCTGGCAATCACGCACTGGCGCGGACCGGGTTTTGGAACGCGTAAACACCCCGGCGACGGCCGTGCCGGGATCCAGAACGGCCAGCATAACATCGGTGCGGCCCTGGTATTTGACACCAGCCGCCCCAGCTGACAAACGCAGGCCTTTGATCACCGGCAGATCAGGAAAGGCGCTTGGCGCCAGTGGCGAGCGCGGCAAAGGATCACCCATGATCAGTTCCTCACCAGGCTGAGGTCGTTGAGGATCGCAGGGTCCAGATCGTCGATTTCGGGGCGATCAATCACGGCAGCGGCAGTGAGATCACTGACATGGGCCTCGACGGCGGCATTCTGCAGTTCCTGGGAAAGCTCGGCACGGACGTCTTCGAACGAAGGTGCAGCGGTCTTGCGGCGTTCGTTCAGCAAAATCAGGTGCCAGCCGAACTGCGTCTCGACGGGGGCCGAAATTTCCCCGGCACGCAGATCCAGCACGGCCTCTTCGAATTCGGGCACCATACGGCCACGGCTGAACCATCCCAGATCGCCGCCATTGGGACCAGATGGTCCGGTGGAGCGTTCCTTGGCCAGGATGTCAAAATCAGCGCCAGCATCCAGTTCTTCCTTGATCTCAAGGGCGTCTGCTTCGCTTTCGACCAGAATGTGGGCAGCGCGGAATTCATCGCCGCCGTCACCTTCGGAGTATTTGTCCTCATAGGCCTTGCGCAGGGCGTCTTCGTCGCTGGCTGATTTCATCACGTTTTCGATGACATTGGCAGCCAGAAGGGCGCGTTCTTCGTTTTCAACCGAAAGCCGCACGTAATGTGGCATGCCACCGTGCAGTTGTTGTTTGAGCGCGGTTTGCTGAATCAGCTGGTCCAGAATGGCATTGTAGAGCACATCGTCTGGCAGTTGCTTGTACTGATCCGGCAGGCTTTCGCGGGCCATGATCATGTGACCCAGCGTGATGTCTTCGCCGTTGACCGTTGCGATCACGGTATTGGCGTGCGGCGCGGCCATTGCAGGCAGGGGCAGGGCCATAAAAGCAGCCAGTGCGGCACCTTGCAAAAAAGTGAGACCTTTGCGCATTGAATTCTTCCTATTGCAGGGCCGCGAAGGGGCGCGGCGTTGACACTTATTTTCCTGACCCTTATCTCCCGAGGAGGCCTCAGGCAGGACCGTCGTTTCCCCCATTGTTTATGGGTTGCGACCACGACGGGCAAGCCTGCCTGACACGAGGGCCGATTAGAGGATTGCTGGAGAACACATGCTGGGTATCGGAACACTCGCCAAAAAGGTTTTCGGAACACCGAATGACCGCAAGATCAAGGCGACACGGCCGCTGGTTGTACAGATCAACGGGCTGGAAGAGACGTTCGAGAAACTCAGCGACGAGGGTCTCAAAGACAAAACCGAAGAGCTGCGCAAACGCGCGCTAGGTGGCGAAAGCCTGGATGCGCTGCTGCCCGAGGCCTTTGCCAATGTGCGCGAAGGTGCGCGCCGGGCGTTGGGACTGCGGGCTTTTGACACCCAGCTGATGGGCGGGATCTTCCTGCATCAGGGCAACATCTCCGAGATGAAGACCGGCGAGGGCAAAACCCTTGTTGCGACCTTCCCGGCCTATCTCAACGCGCTGACCGGCAAGGGCGTGCATGTGGTGACGGTGAACGAATACCTCGCCAAGCGTGACAGCGAATGGATGAGCAAGGTCTTTGACGCCCTTGGCATGACCACTGGCGTGATCTGGTCGGGCCAGCCCGATGATCAGAAAATGGCGGCCTATGAAAGCGACGTCACCTATACCACCAACAACGAGTTGGGGTTCGACTATCTGCGCGACAACATGAAGCCCAGCCTGGATCAGGTTTTCCAGAAGCAGCACAACTTTGCCATCGTGGATGAGGTCGACTCGATCCTCATCGATGAGGCGCGCACGCCGCTGATCATCTCTGGTCCGGCCGAGGATCGTTCGGAACTCTATCAGTCAATCGACAAGATGATCCCGCTTTTGTCGGATGAGCATTGCGAGATCGACGAGAAAACCCGTGGCGTGACCTTCACCGAGGAAGGCAATGACTACCTAGAGCAGAAGCTGCTGGAATACGGACTGCTGCCGGAAGGCGCGTCACTGTATGACCCTGAGAGCACGACCGTTGTTCACCACGTGAACCAGGCACTGCGCGCCCACAAGCTGTTTCAGCGCGACAAAGACTACATCGTGCGCGATGGCGAAGTGGTGCTGATCGACGAATTCACTGGCCGCATGATGGCAGGCCGTCGCCTGTCCGAGGGCCTGCACCAGGCAATCGAGGCCAAGGAAGGCGTCAAGATCCAGCCGGAAAACACCACGCTGGCGTCCGTTACTTTCCAGAACTACTTCCGTCTTTATGACCGTCTGTCCGGCATGACCGGCACAGCGCTGACCGAAGCCGAAGAATTCGCTGAAATCTATGGTCTGGGTGTGGTTGAGGTTCCAACCAACAAACCCATCGCGCGGGTGGACGAGGACGATCAGGTCTACCGTACCGCACGGGAAAAATATCAGGCCATGGTGGACGAGACCAAGGTGGCCCATGAAAAGGGCCAGCCGGTTCTGTTGGGCACCACCTCGATCGAGAAATCCGAACTGCTGAGCCAGCTGCTGGAACAGGAAGGCATCAAGCATAACGTGCTGAATGCCCGTCATCACGAACAGGAAGCCCAGATCGTGGCCGACGCAGGCCGTTTTGGGGCGGTGACCATCGCCACCAACATGGCGGGTCGCGGCACTGATATTCAGCTTGGCGGCAATGTCGAGTTGATCGTCATGGCGGCGCTGGAGGCTAACCCCGATGCCGACCCGGTTGCCCTGCGTGCCGAAGAAGAAGCCAAGCACGCGGCAGAAAAACAAAAGGTTATCGAGGCCGGTGGTCTCTATGTGATGGCCTCTGAGCGGCATGAAAGCCGGCGCATCGACAACCAGCTGCGCGGCCGGTCCGGCCGTCAGGGGGATCCGGGGCGCACCCGGTTCTACCTCAGTCTCGAAGATGACCTGATGCGGATCTTCGGCTCTGAGCGGCTCGAAAAGGTGCTGTCCAGCCTTGGCATGAAGGAAGGCGAGGCGATCATTCACCCATGGGTGAACAAATCGCTGGAACGGGCCCAGGCCAAGGTTGAAGGCCGCAACTTTGACATGCGCAAGAACGTGCTGAAATTCGACGATGTGATGAATGACCAGCGCAAGGTGATCTTTGGCCAGCGCCGTGAAATCATGGCTGCCGAAGACCTGTCAGAAATCGTGGGCGATATGCGTCACGAGGTGATCGACGAGCTGATCGACACCTATATGCCGCCAAAAACCTATGCTGAGCAATGGGACACCGATGGCTTGCAGGCCGCTGTGCTGGAAAAGCTGAGCATGGATGCGCCGGTTGCCGACTGGGCTGCAGAAGAAGGCGTCGACGACGAACAGATCGCAGAGCGCCTGTCGGCTGCCAGCGATCAGATGATGGCGGAAAAAACTGCTGCCTTTGGCCCGGAGAGCATGCGCAATATCGAAAAGCAGGTATTGCTGCAGGCGATCGACAGCAAATGGCGCGAGCATCTCCTGACGCTGGAGCACCTGCGTTCCGTGGTGGGTTTTCGCGGCTATGCACAGCGTGATCCGCTCAATGAGTACAAGAACGAAAGCTTCCAGCTCTTTGAAACCATGCTGGACTCTCTGCGCGAAGATGTGACCCAGCAGCTCAGCCGTGTGCGTCCAATGACTGAAGAAGAGCAGCAGGAGATGTTGGCAGAGATGGCCGCACGTCAGGCCGCCATGCAGCAGATGGCTGCAGGCGGTGCTCCGGCGGCGCCCCAGCCCAGCTCAGAGCCTAATCCAGAGGATGCAGCGCCGGGCTTTGTCGAGGATGATCCGTCGACCTGGGGAAACCCCTCGCGTAATGACAAATGTCCTTGCGGCTCTGGTAAGAAGTTCAAGCACTGCCACGGACGCCTGGCCTGATTTGGACGGCCTATGCCGAACTTGCTCAGCACGCTTGGATCAGTCTTTGGGCCAATCATTGAAAACACCTTATTCAACCCCGGCCTTTGGCTGGGGTTAATTTTTATACGCTAAGCTTTAGCTGCATATCGGGTGCTGGCCTCGGAGGAAAGCACCTGCCCGACAGGCCTGACTGGACCTGGCCTGACTGGACCTGGCTGCGGTCGATCAGGCAAGGACCGGGCAGTCCCAACTTGGTCAAATTGTAGGTAAATGCCTGAATATCTCCCATGAGGAGCCATAAACTGGCCGCGTTTCGGTTGTTAGGTTTGAGGGCTCGAGTTGGGTATTCGGGCGGGTTTCAGGAGGGTGAAATGCTGGACAAACGCATGATTCTGATAAGCGCGGCAACCGCAGCCTGTGCTTTGGGGATTGGTTTTCTGATGCAACCATCCAGTTCGCAGTCTTCCGCAACACAGGGCGCATCACAACAGGGCGCATCACCAGGGGGCGCAACGCTAGCCGAAGCCGTTCCTCAATTGCCGCAGGACCCCGCGCTGACCCTTGAAAAGATTACCCTGACCTCTGCGCGTGACCTTCGCGCGTCTCAGATGGCAGAGACAAGAAATTCCGAATTTTCCCGTCGGGCACCAAACAGCGCCTGTGGAATGCAAGCCCGGGCTGATGCAATCCCCGGTGCGCTGGTCGCGCTGCAGGTTTCAGCCCCGTGCCGGGGGAATGAACGGGTGACGATCCATCATCAGGGTATGATGTTCACGGCAACGCTGGATGGTCAGGGGCGGTTGGATCTGACGGTTCCGGCTCTGGCCAGTACCGCAGTCATTATTGTTGAACCCTCCTCGGCCGTGGCAGCGGCGGATGCTGGCACTGGAGTGACGCCTGTGGCCGCACCTGCAGGCGGGGCCGTGGCCATCGCACAGGTGCCGGATATGGGGAATGTTGACCGCATTGTTTTGCAATGGAGCGGCAATAGCGGGTTCGAAGTCCACGCCCGCGAGTTTGGCGCCCAATATGGGGAACCCGGCCATGTCTGGCACGGAGCGTCAGCACAGCAGGACGGTACTCAGGTAGGGCAGGTTCTGCGCCTGGGAGATCACGCACAGCTGGCCCCGCGACTGGTCGAAGTCTACAGCTTTCAGCGCGGCCTTTCGGACGGCTCCGGCAGCATAGAGATCAGCGTCGAAGCCGAAGTCACCGAGATCAATTGTGGCCGGGAGATTTCGGCACAGAGCCTGCGCTTGTCGGCGGGACGGATACAAACCCGGGATTTGATCCTCGATATGCCGGATTGCAGTGCAACAGGTGACTTTCTGGTGTTGAATAATCTTGTGGAAAACCTGAAAATCGCAGCCAAGTGATCTGCGACTGGTTTAGGAATTCCCATGGTCTATTTTCGTGCGGCGGTCTGCGCCGCACTTTTACTTTTCGCAACTTCCCAGGTCGCCCCGGCGCAGGATGTCAGCCTGTCATCACCGGATGGTGCGGTTGAAATTACTGGTAACCTGTTGGGTTTTGATGGTGAATTCTATCGTGTCGAAACCAAATTCGGCGAGTTGACTGTGGATGGATCCGGTGTCAGTTGCGAAGGGCCGGGCTGTCCCAGCCTGTCCGACTTTGTGGCTGAGATCACCCTGTCAGGGTCATCAAGCATGGCTGAAGTGTTGCTGCCTGCCCTGATCGAGGGCTTTGCCCTGCGCAACGGATACAAAACCCGGCGTGACAGTCTTGGGAATGGGCACTTTGAATATGTTCTGTTGCGCGACCAAAATCGCCCTGCGGCGCGGTTCTCGTTTTTTGTCAACAACACGGACCAAGGCTTCGCAGATCTTTTGGCGCAAGAGGCGGATATGGTCATGGCCCTGCGCGAGATCCGGCCTGCGGAAAAAAAACTGGCACGTGAAGCGGGCATGGGAGACATGACCCGCTCGTCGCGGAGCCGGATTGTTGCGCTGGATGCGCTGGTGCCAGTGGTGGCTCAGGATAACCCGGTGCAGAGGATTTCTTTGCCACAGCTGGCAGCGATTTTCTCCGGAGGCATTCAGAACTGGCAAAGCCTCGGCGGACCCGATGCGCCAATATCCCTGCATGTGCCGGTACCGGGGTCTGGCCTGACACAGGCCTTTGAAGACAGGTTGCTGTTGCCCGCGGGAGTGTCCTTTTCGTCGAACCTGCGTCATTATGATCGGGGCAGCGCTTTGGTGAGGCGGGTGGCAACGGATCCATTTGCCATCGGGATCACCAGTTTCGCCGAAGTGGGAACCGCGCGCATGCTGACACTGACCGGGAGCTGTGGCTTTTCTCTGCGTGCCAATCGCCGATCAATTAAGACAGAAGACTATCCGCTGACCTCTCCGATGTTTCTGTATCTGCCGGAACGTCGCCAGGCCAAGGTGGCCCGTGATTTTCTGGCCTATATACGCGGTCCTGGTGCACAGATCGTGATCCGGCGAGCCGGGTTTGTCGATCAGGCACCGGAGCGTATTTCACTGAACCGGCAGGGAGATCGCCTGAGCAACGCTATCCAAGCGGCTGGACCCGAAGTGGAACTGGGGGAATTGCAGCGTCTGGTAACTGGGCTTTCGGGGCTGCGGCGATTGACGACCTCGTTTCGGTTTGAAACAGGATCTGCCCGCCCGGATGCACAGTCTCGCAGCAATATAGAACAATTGGCGCGTGCTCTTGAAGCAGGGGTCTATGATGGGCGGGCCCTGACATTCGTTGGATTTTCCGATGGTGAAGGTGCTGCCTCTGGCAATCGTCAGATCGCACTGAAGCGGGCCAAATCTGTCCGCGATGCGGTGCAGAAAATGGCGGAGACAACTGGGGACGACCGTGTGGAACTGCGCGTCGAAGCCTTTGGCGAAGCGCTGCCAATGGCCTGTGACGACAGTGCCTGGGGGCGCAAGGTCAATCGTCGGGTCGAAGTCTGGGTGCAGTAAGGTTCCAGCCCCTTGGCCGTGTCGCGGCAATGACGAAAGTGGGCCAAGGAAATCCGCACAAGGAAACTCCGCAAGGGGGAGCTCCCGCGCTTTTTCGGACGCATCAAAGATACGCCAAAAAACCTTGGGCCCGGCGCCGCTTACGCGGCGCGTTATCGCCTTTGATGAACGGAGGGGGTCGATTGCGTGCCTGTTGGTTAGAGCAGCAACCCTTCGCTGCGAAAGCTCAACTCGGCGGAGCTGCCGATTATCAGATGATCATGCAGCACGATGCCAAGGGGGCTGAGCGCCTGATTGACTCGTTCTGTCATCTCGATATCGCTTTGCGAAGGGCTGGGATCACCTGACGGGTGATTATGGACCAGGATCACCGCTGAAGCGTTGAGATCAAGCGCGCGTTTGGCGACTTCGCGCGGGTAGACAGGGACATGATCCACCGTGCCACGAGCCTGCTCCTCGTCTGCAATCAGGCTGTTCTTGCGATCCAGAAACAGCACCCGGAAATGTTCGGTTGCACGATGCGCCATGACGGTATGGCAATAGTCCAAGAGCGCATCCCAGCTGGAAATTATCTGCCGTTGCATGACCTTGGCCCGTGCCAAGCGCTGCGCTGCGGCTTCGAGAACTTTGAGGTCCGTCACTAGCGCCTCACCCACACCTTTGACCTGCAAAAGGCGTTCGGGGGCGGCACTGATGACCCGGTTGAAATCACCAAAAATCTCCAGAAGATGACGGGCCAGTGGTTTGACATCCTGACGCGGCAGGGAGCGGAACAGAACCAGTTCCAGCAGCTCATAGTCGGGCATAGCCGCAGCCCCTCCCTCGTGGAACCGTTGCCGCAACCGGCTGCGATGATCTTTGATATAGGAAGGCAGACGTCCGCTACCAAGCGGGGCAGGAGGAGCTTCGTCAGACGCTTCCTGTGGTGGCTCTTGAGGGAACAGCGGCAAGGTGGTGTTCCTGTCATATGCGTCCCCCTGTGCCATCGGTGCCCTTTCCCGCCTGCTGTGGGGCCTGAGGCTATGAGGGGTTGGAGGTGAAGCAAAAGAAAAACGCCCCCGAGGGGGCGCTTTTTGTGGTGAAATACTGCGCCGCTGGGCAGAAATGCGGGGTTTAGGAGAAGGCCCGGGGCTCTGCCCGTTTCCAGGTAGCTTGCTTACCCCTTCATGCCATCCCAGAAACTTTTGACCGACGAGAAGAAACTGCCGCTTTCGGGGTTGGTATTGTCCTCGGAGAGGTCCTCGAATTCGCGCAGGATGTCTTTTTGCCGGGCGGTCAGGTTAACCGGAGTTTCCACCGCCAGTTCAATGAACATGTCGCCGACGCCGCCACCGCGCAGGGCAGGCATGCCCTTGCTACGCAGACGCATTTGGCGACCGGACTGGCTGCCTTCGGGAATCTGCACGCGGCCGCGGCCACCATCGATTGTGGGGACTTCAATCGCGCCGCCCAGGGCCGCTTTGGCCATGGAAACGGGGACGCGGCAATAAAGATTGTTGCCGTCGCGTTCAAAGAGCTCATGCGGTGCAACCTCGACAAAGATGTAGAGATCGCCCGGAGGGCCACCACGGAGACCAGCCTCACCTTCGCCAGCGAGACGAATGCGGGTACCGGTTTCCACGCCTGCCGGGATATTCACCGATAGGGAGCGGTCCTTTTCGATCCGGCCATGTCCGTGGCAGACCTTACAGGGATTCTTGATGATCTGACCCAGACCCGAACAGGTCGGGCAGGTGCGTTCAACAGTAAAGAAACCCTGCTGAGCGCGCACCTTGCCCATACCGGAACAGGTGGGGCAGGTGGTGGGTTCAACACCGCCTTCGGCGCCGGATCCGTCACAGGCGGTACAGGCAACCGAGGTCGGCACCTTGATGGTTTTATGCAGGCCCGAGAAGGCCTCTTCGAGGGTGACACGCAAATTGTAGCGCAGATCCGCCCCGCGAGAGGCGCGCTGACGCCCGCCGCCTGCTTGGCCACGACCACCCATAAAGTCGCCAAAGAGATCATCAAAGACATCGGAAAAGGCAGAGGAGAAGTCTCCGCCACCGGGATGTCCGCCACGTTGGCCGCCACCGCCGCCCATACCGTTTTCAAAGGCCGCATGGCCAAAGCGGTCATAGGCAGCCTTTTTTTCGGCGTCCTTCAGAACTTCATAGGCCTCGTTGGCCTCTTTGAACTGTGCTTCGGCATCCGGATTGTCGCTGTTGCGATCGGGATGCAATTCTTTGGCCTTCGTACGAAAGCCCTTTTTGATTTCATCGGCGCTGGCACCCTTGGCCACTCCGAGAGTCTCGTAATAGTCACGTTTCGACATCGGTTTACCCCTGCTGCCTCAACGACAACGAGCCGGTCCGTGGTCGGACCGGCCCGCCGTGGCCAAGTGTTCAGACCTTAGCGCTTGTCGCCGTCCAGATCTTCGAATTCGGCGTCGACGATGTCGTCATCACCGGGAGCGGAGCTCTCGTCAGCAGCGGAAGGCTCATCGCCTGCCTCTTCCTGTGCAGCCTTGTAGATGGCCTCGCCCAGTCGCATGGATGCCTCGGTGACGTTCTGGATGCCTGCCTTGATCTTTTCGGCATTGGCTTCGTCGCCTTCGAGATCGTCACGCAGAGCGGCCAGCGCCAGCTCGATGGCTTCGACAGTGGATGGGTCCACTTTGTCGCCATGCTCTTCGACGTGCTTTTCGGTCGAGTGGATCAGGCTTTCGGCCTGGTTCCGCGCTTCGATCAGCTCGCGACGTTCTTTATCCGCTTCAGCGTTGTCTTCGGCGTCCTTGACCATCTGGTCGATGTCGGCGTCGGACAGACCACCGGAGGCCTGGATGGTGATGACCTGCTCTTTGCCGGTGCCTTTGTCTTTGGCCGAAACCGAGACGATGCCGTTTGCGTCGATGTCAAAGGTGACTTCGATCTGAGGCAGGCCGCGTGGCGCCGGTGGGATGTCTTCAAGGTTGAACTGACCCAGCATCTTGTTGTCTGAGGCCATTTCGCGCTCACCCTGGAACACCCGGATGGTCACGGCGTTCTGGTTGTCTTCGGCGGTCGAGAACACCTGCGACTTTTTCGTCGGGATGGTGGTGTTGCGGTCGATCAGACGGGTGAAGACACCGCCCAGAGTTTCGATACCCAGTGACAGAGGCGTTACGTCGAGAAGAACAACGTCTTTTACGTCGCCCTGCAGAACACCGGCCTGAATGGCGGCACCCATGGCAACCACTTCGTCAGGGTTCACACCTTTGTGCGGCTCTTTGCCAAAGAATTTTGTGACCTCTTCGATCACTTTTGGCATCCGTGTCATACCACCAACCAGAACAACTTCGTCGATGTCCGAAGCGGAAATACCAGCGTCTTTCAGAGCGGCGGCACAGGGCTTCATCGAAGCTTTGATCAGGTCGTTGACCAGGCTTTCCAGCTTGGCACGGGTCATTTTGATGACCATGTGCAGGGGCTGGCCCGAGGAAGGATCCATCGAGATGAACGGCTGGTTGATTTCTGTCTGGCTGGAAGACGACAGTTCGATCTTGGCTTTTTCAGCGGCTTCTTTCAGACGCTGCAAGGCCATTTTGTCTTTGGTCAGATCAACGCCGTGCTCTTTTTTGAACTCGCCCGCCAGGTAGTTGACGATGCGCATGTCAAAGTCTTCACCACCCAAGAAGGTGTCGCCGTTGGTCGATTTGACTTCAAAGAGGCCATCGTCGATTTCCAGGATGGTCACGTCGAAGGTACCACCACCAAGGTCATAAACCGCGATGGTCTGGGTTTCTTCCTTGTCGAGACCATATGCCAAGGCAGCAGCAGTTGGCTCGTTGATGATGCGCAGCACTTCGAGGCCAGCGATTTTGCCGGCGTCTTTGGTGGCCTGACGCTGAGCGTCATTGAAATAGGCAGGAACCGTGATCACCGCCTGAGTGACGTCTTCACCCAGATAGGACTCTGCGGTTTCTTTCATCTTGCCGAGGATGAAGGCGGAAAGCTGCGAAGGAGAGTATGTCTCATCCTTGGCTTTGACCCAGGCATCGCCATTGCCGCCGCTGACCAGCTCAAATGGCAAGTTCTTTTTGTCTTTTGCTAGGTCCGCGTCATTAAACCGGCGGCCAACGAGGCGCTTAACACCAAAGACGGTGTTTTCCGGGTTGGTGACGGCCTGACGCTTGGCGGCCTGGCCGACCAGACGCTCATCGTCGGTGAAGGCGACGATCGATGGGGTTGTACGTGCGCCCTCGGCGTTTTCAATAACGCGGGGCTGTGAGCCATCCATGATGGCAACGCAGGAGTTGGTGGTTCCGAGGTCGATACCGATTACTTTACTCATGTTTGATCCCTTTACTTCCTAAGGCGATTACCCGTGGCCTGAACCCGTTTTGGCATCCAGGCCCCGATTTTGTTGCAGCGGGGTCTGCACCTCACTGCGTCACGGCGTATATAGGGAGCAGAAATTGCCCCTGCAAGCGTCAGTACGCATAGAGAAATGCGATTCAATGCGCTTTTTTGCATGGGAGATGATTAAGAATGGAATAATCACCATGAATGTGCTGCGATTGCGCGGGTTTGAAATCCACAAAGCCTATCTCGACCCGCAGGCGCAGCGTGGGTTGATCGAGGCATTGCGCCCGGTCTTGAAGGCGGCGCCGCTGTTTTCCCCGACCGTGCCGGGTGGTGGCAAAATGTCAGTACGAATGACCTCGGCCGGGGCATTCGGCTGGACTGCGGATGAAAACGGATATCGCTATGCCGAAAATCACCCCCGTGGATTTGACTGGCCTGAAATCCCCGATCAGATCCTGACACTCTGGCACGATCTTACCGGGCTTGAGCGTCTGCCGGACTGTTGTCTGCTCAACTACTATGGGCAGGATGCCAAGATGGGCCTGCATCAAGACAAGGATGAGGCGGATTTTTCCTATCCTGTGGTCTCGATCAGTCTGGGCGATGACGGCATGTTCCGCGTTGGCGGGACGACACGTGGTGGCAAGACCGATGCGCTGTGGCTCAATTCTGGGGATGTGGTGGTGATGGGCGGCGACGCGCGGCTGTCCTATCACGGGGTAGACCGGATCAGGTTCCAGTCTTCACGCCTGCTACCCAAGGGCGGGCGCATCAATCTGACGCTGCGGGTGGTGACCTGAATGTGATTTGAGAACCCAACGAGTGGCGCGTTACCGGTGCGTTACCGGCGCGCGCCCCAGCTGATCGAGGCATGGCGGCGAGTATAGAATTCGCCCATCAGCCCCACCATGATCAGAGCCACGGCCACCCAAGCGGCATATTGCCAGTTGCTGTAATGCGGGTTGTAGTTGATGAAGACAAAGCCCCGCGCCTGATCGATGCAGTGAAACAGCGGGTTCCAGTCAAACATCGCCAGCATGAAACTGGGCAGGGTGTTGGCCAGAAACATCTTGCCAGAAGCGATCATATTGGCACGCTGATAGACAGTGGTCAGAATGCCGACAAACCCAGGCGCCCAGGGTTTGATCACTAGCAGCACCAGTCCGACCGCGGCCCCGGTAATCCAGGCCAGCAAGATCATGCCATAGGCCTGTATCGGCTGTTCGATCACCAGCGGCGTAAAAGCCACATGGTAGATGAATAGGATGATGAACAGTGAAAAGGTCTGAATATAGAGCGACCCCAGAGCGGCAGAGAGAATCGCCACCATGGTATTCATCGGCGCGTGCTGCATCATCGGGCTGGCCGGGCCTTCAGCGCCAGCAACCGCACCAACCGTCTTTGTATGGGTCAAAAACAGAAAAATGCCGGACATCACGTAAAGTAGGAAATCCCCGCGAATGGCCGACCCTCTGAGACCGAGAACCGCAAACATCACGTAAAAAAGCGCAACAAAGATAATGGCCTGCAGGATATTGGCGCCCATCGCGATCAGCGCATTGTTGTGCTTGGATCGGACGCTGCGCACAACGGAATGGAAAACCACCTCAAACAGAGAGATGGCGCCGGAAAACCACGATTTCTCTTCGCGCAACTGAAACATTTCGACTGCTACCCGATTTGAGGTCCAATTTTAGATCTAATGGACCCTGCCAATATGCAAATGGACTTCTTGCCGATCCATTTTCCAGCCACCATAAGGGGAGGCAGGCAAATTTTCAATTAAACCCTCAATTAATCCTTTTGGGTGGGAGAGACTGTGTGACTTACGAAGACCTTATTCCGGAGATCCGTCGTCTGGCGATTGAAGCGGGTGCGAAGATCATGGAGATCTACAATTCCGACGATTTCGATGTGAAGGTCAAATCCGATGACAGCCCTGTCACCGCCGCAGACGAGGCGGCTGATGCGTTGATCTCGGCCGGGCTGCGGGCGGCCTTTCCTGATGTCATGCTGGTTACAGAAGAACAATCCGAGTCTCACAAAGAGCGCGGTGATACTTTTTTGATCGTGGATCCGCTCGATGGCACCAAAGAATTCATCCACCGTCGGGGTGATTTCACCGTCAATATTGCGCTGGTTGAAAAGGGCATTCCGACCCGCGGTGTGGTCTATGCTCCGGCCAAAGAGCGGATGTTCTTTACCCTCGCCGATGGATCCTCAGTCGAAGAGACCGGTGATTTTGATCCAGCAGAGATCGGTGCCACCAGCCCGATCCGCACCGCCAAAAGCGACAATGCAGCCCTGATGGTTGTTGCCTCAAAATCGCACCGCGATCAGGCCACCGATGACTACATCGGCAAATACAACGTGCGAGACAGCAAAAGCGCAGGTTCTTCGCTGAAGTTTTGCCTGGTGGCGACGGGTGAGGCAGACCTCTATCCTCGCGTTGGCCGTACCATGGAGTGGGACACCGCAGCTGGTCACGCCGTTTTGTCCGGCGCGGGTGGTAAAGTGGTGCGTTTTGACGATCATTCCCCGCTACTTTATGGCAAGGAAGGCTATGCGAACCCATTCTTTATCGCCTATGCCCCCGATGTGGAATTGAAAGAAGCCTGATGTCCGTTCTGATCGTCATCCCTGCCCGCTACGCCTCGACCCGTTACCCCGGCAAACCACTTGTGGAGCTTACCGGCGCCAGTGGCGAAAAGCGCACCCTGATAGAACGATCCTGGCGCGCTGCCTGCGCGGTCACGGGCGTGGACCGGGTGGTTGTAGCCACGGATGATGATCGTATTCGGCTGGCTGCCGAAGGCTTTGGTGCCGAGGTCGTGATGACCTCGGTGGATTGTGCCAATGGCACCGAGCGCTGCGCCGAGGCCCATGCCGCGCTGGGCGGTGGCTACGAAGTGGTGGTGAATCTGCAGGGTGATGCCCCGCTGACACCGCATTGGTTTATCGAAGATCTGGTCAAAGGCTTGCGCGCCGCACCTGACATGGGGCTGGCAACACCGGTCCTGCAATGTGACGGGGCAACGCTGAACAGCCTGCTGGCCGATCGTGCGGCAGGTCGGGTCGGTGGCACCACAGCGGTTTTCGGCCGCGACAGCAGTGCGCTCTATTTCTCCAAAGAGGTGATACCCTTTTGTGCTGTGCGGTTTGATGATGACGCCGCAACGCCGGTCTTTCATCATGTCGGAGTCTATGCCTACCGCCCGGATGCGCTGGCCAGCTATCCCAGCTGGCCCACCGGACCGCTAGAGCAGCTCGAAGGCCTGGAACAGCTGCGCTTTCTTGAAAACGGCCGCAAGATTCTCTGCGTTGAGGTCGAGGCGCGGGGGCGAGAATTCTGGGAGCTGAACAATCCGGAAGATGTGGTGCGAATTGAGGCGATGATGGCCAAGATGGGCGAGAACTAGCCTAAAAACAGCGATTTGGGTACACTTTGCGCCCCACTTTGCTGCGACAGAGTTGAGCTAGGTCATGAAGCCTCCGTAAGCTTGTGACTGCTAGACTTAACAAGTGTGATCCCCGTGCGGTTGAGAGGTGGATCGTGGATTTACGACGACCGGGACTATCAACCGGGACAACTGGTGGCTTGAGGCAGCGGATCGACACGATTCCTCAAGCAGAATAAAGCGAGAAATGCCGATGCGTAGAAAAGTGACCAAAGCGATTTTCCCTGTTGCCGGTCTTGGAACCAGGTTCCTGCCCGCGACGA
>NZ_CYSG01000001.1 GCF_001457775.1 Phaeobacter sp. CECT 5382 | reverse complement strand
TGTACTTCGTAGGGGCCCAACTGCTCATATACTCCAGCTACCATGCTGGATTCACGAAATGAATCCCTCACCCGATTTGTGCAACAAAGCCGCTCTCAGTTATCAATCAGCACAAGCTCTATATGATGTGCAATTGCGGCCACGCCGATTCTGTTTGGGTCTCTGAAATCTTCAAAAAGCAGGGCGACCAGGTGCCAGTTGGTTTGGCCATCGACAAAATGCGTTATTCCGCCTGCTGCACCAGAGCTGCACCAGAAGTGTCAAGGAATTCCGAGTATACTACCCCTGCTGGTTTGATAATTCTATGCAGGCCGCCCTCGGGTCGGGCTAAAGTTGAGAAGTGGGAGTGATGAGAAAAGTGCGGTACACTTTCAATGTAACCCATTGAAACTCAATGACCCCGATGAACCTGCTGCGGTCCACCACTTCCTTGATTTTATTGAACAAATAGAAGAAGTGGTGGGCGACCCTGGAATCGAACCAGGCGTGCGTCTCCGCGAGGGAGTTACAGTCCCCTGCCACACCTTGCGGCCTGTCGCCCACTAGCAAGTCGCTGTTGACCTGCTGTGAGGGCGTGATTACTAGCGCACCCAGGGGGCGTCAACAGAAAAAACGCAAGTTTTTTGCCCGAACCTGAAATTCCTTTTGCTGGAGAGATCTATGTCCAAGAAACCCACCAAAAAGCCCCAGTGGGTGATTGAAAAGGAGCAGACCAAAAAGGCCGGAGGCGGTGAGACTGTCTGGCTGTTTGGTCTTCATGCGGTGCGCGACGCGCTGATGAACCCAAAACGGGAAAAACTGCGTCTGATCGTAACCTTGAATGCGCAGAACAAGCTGGAAGAGGCGATCGCTGCAGCCGAAATGACGCCTGAATTGGTGGAGCCGCGCAAATTCAACGCGCCGCTTGATCCCAATTCTGTGCATCAGGGCGCCGCTCTGGAGGTCAAGCCGCTAAACTGGGGGTCCTTGTCGGAAAATTGCATCGGTGCCGAGGTGCCGCGGGTCATTCTGCTCGACCGGGTGACGGATCCGCATAATGTCGGCGCCATTCTGCGCTCAGCCGAAGTGCTGGGGGCCAGCGCGGTGATCGGCACCCGGCACCATTCCGCACCGGAAACCGGGGCGCTGGCAAAAACGGCCTCCGGAGCCTTGGAGCGTCAGCCCTATCTGCGGATGCGAAATCTGGCCGATACCATCACCGAGCTACAGAATATGGGTTATGTGGTGCTGGGACTGGATGGCGAAGCGGAAGACACCATCGAGAGCTGTCTTGAGGGGCGCAAGGATCTGCCCGTGGCACTGGTTCTGGGCGCCGAAGGTCCGGGGCTGCGGCAGAAAACCAAAGAAACCGTCGATCATCTGGTGAAAATTGACGCAGCCGGTGGTTTTGGCTCTCTGAACGTCTCAAATGCGGCGGCTATTGCCCTATATGCCTCTATGGAGCGGTCATAGCGGCGGCTCTACAGGCGGCATAAAGAGCGAGGGCAGGCATGACACATTGCAGCATCACCGGCGGTAAGATCCTCAGCTGTTGCTACTGCGGTGTACAGTCAACCTTTCTTCCCGCAGGCGACCAGCAGGGCAGAGGCGGCACATCGCGCAAGTCAGGCCGCTATTCTGTCCAAGGCGGTGTCCAAGTTTCTACGCTGGTCTGCGGTACCTGCGGCGCTCCTCTCTCGGTGCAAAAGGCCCGCCCGCTGTCCCCTGGAAAAGGAGCGGCATTGCCGCGTCCTTCCGCCAAAAATGCCGGACCCGGCAAAGCGAAGGGGAAGTCCAAAAAACGCAAAAGCAGCTACAAGGAAAGTCACGCGGGCCCAAACGGTTTTGAGACGAAATCAAAGCCCGGCAAGACAAAGCCGCGCAAAAAACGCAAAAGCCTGTTTCGTAAGCTGGTGTCGGAAGCGGTGGATCTTGTGGAAGATATCTTCGACTGACGCTGGAAAACGGCGCGGCCTAGTGGTTCCGTATGGTGGTCCGGCCTAGCGCATTATGATTTTGGGTCAGGTGTGGCGCAGGGTCATATTCACGAGATGATCACAACTCTGTAAGGCGGCTTTGCAAAACGTCCTATCTGGGTCAGATTGATCCTTGTTCTGAAACTCACTCTCGGAGGCTCAATTGTTTTTGCGCCTGTTTATCGCTGCTTTGACTGTGGCCACGCTTTTTGTGGGCGCGATTTCCGCCCCATCTGCGGCGCGGGCTGACACCCCCATATTCTCCGCCCGCGATGGAATCGCGCTTGGCGGCTATGATGTGGTGGCCTTTTTCGAAGACCAACATGCGGTCAGCGGCAGTGCCAAACACGCCCTGATGTGGAAGGGCGTTGTCTGGCATTTTGCCTCATCCGCCAATCAGGCCCGTTTTGAAGCCAACCCGCGTGCCTATGCGCCTGTTTTTGGCGGCTATTGCGCCTATGCCATGTCGCAGGGCTATCTGGCGCCGGGGAATCCACAGCTTTGGGTGATTGACGGGGGCGAACTACTTTTGCTGAACAATGCCTCGGTGCAGGGGATCTGGCAGGGCGAGGCGGAGCAGTTGATGCAGGGGGCTCGGGCCAATTGGCCAGCCGTGCTGCGCGATTAAATCGACGAATCCGGGCGTTTGCCCGAATTTTTGCTCACAAAGATGCGATGACATCTTTTTATTCACTGTTGCATCCCTACATCCATAGGGACTGCGGAATGGAACCACCGCAGATCTTTTCACTGTCCCTCGTTCCACACCTAGCGCCCGGACCCCGCGTTCCGGGCGTTTTTTTCTGCGTGCTTCTTCGACGACGGATCGGCTCTATACGGTGACGTCTTTGGTCTAGGCGATGGCCCTTTGACAGGGTAGGACTTGATCATGACAGACTATAGTGATGGCCATTTGAAATCCGTTTTGCAGGACAATCGTACGATTGCGGTTGTTGGCGTGTCGATGAATCCTGTTCGCCCCAGTTATTACGTGGCGCGCTATCTAGGCCTGAAGGGATACAGGGTGATACCGGTCAATCCCGGCCATGCTGGCAAACGCCTGTTTGGTGAGGTGATCCAGCCCAGCCTCACGGCGATCGATGTCCCGGTGGATATGGTAGATATCTTTCGCCGCTCTGAGGCGGTGCCGGAGATCGTGGACGAGGCCTTGGAAGTGTTCCCATCGCTGAAGTGTATCTGGATGCAGATCGGTGTGACCCATGCAGAGGCCGCCGCCAAGGCGGATGCGCGTGGGGTGACGGTGATCCAGGACCGGTGTCCTAAAATCGAATACCAGCGCCTGTTTGGAGAGCTGCGTATGGGCGGTTTTGCCACCGGCATCATTTCTTCAAAGCTATAAAGACCGGAAACGTAGCGGCTCCCGCCCGTCGGTGCTGCATTTGAAATGCAGACCTCCCGTTGGGCCCAGCCGGGCCTGCGGCCCGGCAAAGAAAGGCTGCTGAGAGGCGTCTGCAAGGGGCAGATCTGCCCCTTGCAGACGCCAGTTCAATTATGGCTGCATTTCTGCCTCAAGGGTAAACCGCGCCAGTGGCGCGGCCGCCGGATGGCGGCTCTTGACCCAGCAGGAAGACGTAAAGGGGGGAGACGAAAAGACGAAAGGGGTGTCCTAGGAAAGCAGGCTGGGAGGCGGAAAAAAGTCGCACACCCGTTGCAGCCTACTTTGCAGCCAGTGGCTAGCTCTTGGTACGGGCCGCTTTTTCGTCGAGACCGCTCATGCTTTGGCGTTTGGCAAGTTCGGCCAATACATCATCAAGGGCAACGTTGCGGGCCGCCAGCATAACCAGAAAGTGATAGAGCGCATCAGCGCCTTCGGAGGCAAGTTTGACCCGGTCGCCTTTGACGGCTTCGATGATGGCCTCAATGGCTTCCTCGCCGAATTTTTCAGCGCATTTTTCCGGTCCCTTTGCCAGCAGTTTTGCGGTCCAGCTGCTTTTGGGATCCGCTGTTTTGCGGTCGATGATGGTGGCTTCGAGGTCGTGTAGAATGCTCATGTCAGTCTCATTGGAATGCCTGCGGCGGCCATGTGTTCCTTGGCCTCCTGGATGGTGAATTCGCCAAAGTGAAAGATCGACGCGGCAAGAACAGCGCTGGCGCCGCCTTTGGTGACGCCCTCGACCAGGTGATCCAGAGTGCCAACCCCGCCCGAGGCGATCACCGGGACATGAACCGCATCCGAGATGGCGCGGGTCAGTGGCAGGTTAAAGCCTGATTTGGTGCCGTCACGATCCATCGAGGTCAGCAGGATTTCCCCCGCACCTTTGGCCACAACCGTGCGGGCAAACTCCACCGCGTCGATGCCGGTTTCGCGACGCCCGCCATGGGTAAAGATCTCCCACTTGCCAGGGGCGACCGTTTTGGCGTCGATGGCGCAGACAATGCACTGGCTGCCAAACTGATCTGCGGCCTCGGCGATGACATCCGGGTTGGCTACGGCAGCAGAGTTGAACGAGACCTTGTCGGCCCCGGCCAGCAACAAGGCGCGCACGTCTTCCTTGGTGCGCACGCCACCGCCCACGGTGAGCGGGACAAAGCATTGTTCGGCGGTGCGGCGCACCACATCGAACATGGTGCCGCGGTTTTCATGCGTGGCGTGAATGTCGAGAAAGCAGATTTCATCCGCCCCAGCCGCGTCATAGGCCTTGGCGGATTCAACCGGGTCGCCGGCATCCCGCAGGCCCACAAAATTGACGCCTTTGACGACACGGCCATCGGCCACGTCGAGGCAGGGGATGATACGGGTCTTCAACACGTCATGATTTCCTTTTTCGGATCGAGCGGATCAATGCCACGAGGATCCATAAAATGCCAGCACCAACCACCACTGGGCCAAAGAGAAGCGGCCCCCAGGCTGCAAAAACGCCCATGCTATAGGCGGTATCGGCCAGATCCATCCCCAAGAGGTTGCAGGGGTTGGCAAAGCCTTCGTGGATGGTGCAGCCAATGACATTGCCCAGAAACAGCACCACAGCGATACAAAGCAGCCAGAGCAGCACCGGACCCAGAGTGAAGAGAAGGAAAATTCGGTTAATCATGCGCGTTTTACCGCGTTGCGCACGATGAGGATGTGAAAGGGCATGATTGCGCGCAGATAGAGCCTGCCAAATCGGTTCTTGGTGCGTACCCAGGTGGCGAAATAGATTTGGCCGTCCTGTTTCAACACCGAGATGCGAAAATCCAGATGGCTGTCATCCAGCCCCAGGATCAGCTCATCATCTGAGCGGGTCACAAGCGGAAAAAACCCGACCCGGTCGGGTGTTATGACCTGGGTGTTCAGCCCGAAAGGGGCAACCAGTAGGTTGCGCAGCCGCATCAGAGTAGAGACCCAGGCCGGAAAGCGAAAGGCGCGTTCGGCGGCCTCTTCCGGCGGCAGATCGCAGGGCTTGGCGTAGCAATCCATGAAATCCCCCGGGCGGATGCCTGCAGGCTGCTGATACAGCAGGCTAGAGCGCGGCAGTTCCGTGGCATGCACCCGGGTCATGGTATCAGCCTTTCAGCACAGCAAGCGCTTCGGCGAGATCAATGGCGCCATCATAAAGTGCCCGGCCGGAAATGGCACCATTCAGTGGCGCGCCGCAGGATTTCAGCGCCCGCAGGTCGTCCAGCGACGAGACACCACCGGAAGCAATGACCGGAATCGAGACCGCATTGGCCAGATCGGCAGTGGCCGACACATTGGGGCCCTTCATGGCACCGTCGCGCATGATGTCGGTGTAGATAATGGCGGCAACACCTGCGTCCTCGAATGATTTGGCCAGATCAGTAACCATGACATCGGTCTCTTCCGCCCAGCCCTTGGTGGCGACGCGGCCATTGCGGGCGTCGATGCCGACGGCGACCTTGCCGGGGAATTCGCGGGCGGCTTCGCGCACCAGATCGGGATTTTCCACCGCAACCGTGCCTAGGATCACCCGCGCGAGACCCTTTTCGATCCAGTTTGCGATGGTTTTCATATCGCGGATGCCACCGCCGAGCTGCGCAGGCACCTTGCACTGTTTCAGGATTTCCTCGACTGGTGCGGCATTGACGGGTTCGCCCGCAAAGGCGCCGTTCAGATCGACCAGATGCAGCCAGTCGCAGCCAGCCGCGACAAATTCCAGCGCCTGAGCGGCCGGATTGTCGTTGAACACGGTGGTCTTGTCCATGTCGCCATGCAGCAGACGCACGGCCTGGCCATCCTTGAGATCGATTGCGGGGTAGAGGATCATTTGCGCTGCCTTTGCATCTGTACCCGTCAGGGCGGGTATGTCATCTCGCTTTGACCAGGAAAGGCGGCCAAAGCAGTTGAGCGATGTTTTGCACAAGGCGGGCGTGAAATGCAACGCGACCCAAAGTCAACCTTGCCTGAAAAGGAGTGCCTGCGTCACTGTGTGGAAAACAAAACACCAAACGGGAGGACCTGAAATGAAAACCTTTATGGCCGTAACTTTGACCGCTCTCAGTCTGGCGGGGGCTGCGCTGGCAGACCCTGTGCTGGGCACCTGGAAGACGCAGCCGGATGATGGCTCTTATGCGCATATCAAGATGGCACCCTGTGGCGCGGCCATCTGCGGTAAAATCGCCCGGACCTTTAATGGTGCCGGCGAATATGCTTCACCCAATATCGGCAAGACCCTGGTGATCGACATGGTGGCCAAGGGTGATGGCTATTACACCGGCGAAGTCTGGCGGCCGTCGAATGACAAGATCTACACCGGCAAAATGGATCTGAATGGCAACTCGCTGGCACTGCGGGGCTGTGTGGCTGGAGGGCTTATCTGCTCAAAGCAAACCTGGACACGGGTGCAGTAAAGCGGGTGCAGCTAGGTTGGACTGACCCTGTCACCCGGAGATGTCGGTCGCCCACAGATGAAACCCAGATTGGGGCAGCTACAGCAGCCCCAATTGCACAGGGATCGGCACAAAGCCGCGCTTGACCTCTTTGTCGCGTAGGGTCTCAAAGCTTTGCAGGGCTTCGGTGTGATGCAGAAAATAGGCTCGCCGTTGCTGACCGCCAGCCGCGCCAATGGGGCCTTTGGCCTGCTCGAGGCACCATTCCCCAAACAACGTCTGGCTCAGGCACAACACGCAATAGCGGTGTCGGCCATCGCTGTAGTCGAATTTTTCCAGTCTGATCTGCACGCGTGGGGCCGGGCCTGTGATTTGTCGGAGCTTCTCTATGCCTGCAAAGCTGACCTCTGTCCATTGGTCGCAGGCAGGGGACGTGCCCGGAACTGGGAGACAAAGCGTAAAAGCCGCTGCCCCTGAAAATATGGAGCAGCGGCCGGGTGTCCGCAGTCGTGCGTGGTGTGCGGGATCGTGAATTCGGGCTGGGTTATACCGCGCCGGTATATTCGCCACGTGCCGGGTAGTCATTGGCAATGGCAAAATCCAAAGCACCGACCAGCTCTGAGAAGTGTGGTCGCACAAAGGGCATGGTCTGGGTCGAGCCATAGTAAAGTGTCTGCTCGGGTGTCACCATGAACAGGCCGGGTTCGGAAAACAGCGCGGGCTCCTCGATGCCGATGGAGGTCGTGCCGCGCGAGGTGGAAATATACAGGCCCCAGGATTTGGCCACATCCAGCGGCAGATCATAGGCAAAACGCAGCGTACTGGCTTTGATCTTGTCTGCCATGGCCTGGGTGCGCTCTTCTCCGTCAGCAGAAACTGCGATGCAGGTGACACCACGTTCAGCGAAATCGGCGACGCGCTTTTCCAGTTCAGTCAGGTAGTTGGCGCAGATCGGGCAGTGCAACCCGCGATAAAAGCAGATCACAGTGCCACGGCTGCTGGCTTCGGTGGCAAGATCAAATTGGCCGCCGCCCAGCAAGGGCAGGGCAAGGTTGGGGGTCTTTTGGCGGGGGATCAGCATGGTTGGCTCCTTCGGATATCGGTTGACCAATTTGTGGCAGGATTTTGAATCTTGAAAAACCTGAAAACCAAACCTAAAATCCTGAAACCTGCTGAGGAGAGCGCCGATGGATCGTTTGACGACATTGATGGAACGGTTTCAGCTGTCGGTACATCCGGCTGAGCCCTCCCAGGCCAATCTCGTGGCGCTGGGAGAAGCGGCGGGGCCGACCTGTCTCAAATTTTACCCGCATGGCGGCCCTTTTGCGGCCACGGCAAAAGAAACCCTGCTGAGTGCGCGGGTGGAATGGGCCGCGGGCCACAACCCGCTGATGGCGGCCTTGCCGCAGATGGTGCATTTTGACCTGACCGCCGGAGGGGACACGCTGGAACTTGTGCAGCTGATGCTGTCCGAAAGCCATGCCAGGCGCTGTGGTGCGCAATCGGTCATCAATCGTCTGGGCGAAGTGCTGATGGTGCGCCTGTTGCGGGGACAGATCGAACAGGGGGCGACCGAGCCGGGCCTGCTGGCGGGGCTGGCCGATCCCCGGCTGAGCCGCGCAATCGTGGCGATGCATGATCATCCCGGCAGGTTGTGGTCCAACGCGGATCTGGCTGCTGAGGCGGGCCTGTCGCTCTCGCGGTTTTGCGATCTCTTTGCCGCCGAGGTGGGAGAGACACCCATGGGCTATCTGCGGCGCTGGCGCTTAACGCTGGCGCATCAGGATCTGGCGCGAGGTGATCGGGTCGAGGCGGTGGCTCGGCGCTATTCCTATGCATCCCCCGAGGGCTTTACGCGCGCTTTTCGCAAGGCCTATGGAGTGGCGCCGGTCAGCTTGCGCAGATTGTCTTGACCAGGGGGTTCTGAGCCGGGGGCAGAACGCGAAGGGCAGTGGATTTGGCGCGGTCGGTATTTGACTATTTGTAGCAAGATGAAAGCGGCAGGAATGCCCTTTTGCGTTCTGTTGTACATTCTGCCGGGATTTGGCGCTGTTAGGGCGTCCAGTTTAGAAAATTGCCAATCATACGCAGGCCGACATCCTGGCTTTTCTCGGGGTGAAACTGCATGCCCAGCATGGTGTCGCGTCCGATGACTGCGGTCACATCACCGGCGTAGTCCACATGGGCCAGGCGTTCGGTGTCGGCATTGACGCGAAAATGGTAGGAATGCACAAAATACACGTGATCGCCGGTCTTTATCCCATCAAAGATCGGGTGCGGGTGGTCGATAACGAGATCGTTCCAGCCCATATGCGGCACCTTCAGTGCGGGATCTCCGGGGGTGATCTTGACCACATCTCCCTTGACCCAGTCCAAACCTGGCGTGTCGTGGTATTCATGGCCTGTGGTTGCCATCAGCTGCATGCCGACACAGATCCCCAGAAACGGGCGCCCCTTTTGTTCCACCGCTTCGACCATGGCGTCATAGATGCCTTTATGGCCGCGCAGCTCTGCGGCGCAGGCGGGAAAAGCACCGTCGCCGGGCAGCACCAACCGGTCGGCCCGGGCAACAACGTCGGCGTCTGATGTGACCACAACTTCGCCGGCATCCAGCTCTTGTGCCATGCGCTGAAAAGCCTTTTCGGCAGAATGGAGGTTGCCGGATTCATAGTCGATGATGGCAGTCAGCATGGGCGGGCGCCTTCTTGTGGAACTGTCCCTGACCTCTCTTGAAACCAGCCAAAGGTCAAGCCCGGGGCAGCAGCGCAGGTCAATTTGGCGCGGGATCTTTGCCGATTTCGCGCAGCAATGCCATCACGGGGGCAAAAAGCGGGTGATGGTCTGAGCTGTTACCGGGAGGGCCAAAGGTACCTGCCAAAAACAGATGGGTGAAGCCGTGGATCAGAGACCAGACCTGAGTTTCAACGATCCGGGGATCAGTACCTTCAGATACAAAGGGCGCGCAGGTTTCGCGCAAGACCCCATAGGCGCTGGCATCCCCCGCATTCATGTCGTCCTCGAACTGAGACATCGGCCCACAGCTGAAGATCAGGGCGAACAGGGCTGGGTTCTCTACCGCGAAATCCAGATAGCCCCGGCAGAGGGAAAGGATGCGTCCCTGCGGAGTTTGCGTTCCAGTGGCGCGGGCGGCCAGCATCGCCTGTCTGAAGCGGTCAAACCCTTCCTGTGCGATGGCTCCGCGCAGGCCAGAGATCCCGTCAAAATGATGTGCCGGGGCGGCATGCGAAACACCCGCACGGGCGGCGCAACGGCGCAGTGTCAACGACTCCAACCCGGATTCGGTGAGAATCTCAATGCCGCTCTGGATCAGTGCGGCACGCAGGTCACCGTGGTGATGCGGCTTTTTATCTGTGGGTTCAGTCATTTGATCTGCAAGTATCCAAGAAACTTGACAGCGTCAAGGAGATCCGATTTTGACTATGTAAAGTTTACAATGTCAAGTTTTCAGGAAGACGAGGAACGGGTATGGCAAGTCACAACCTTCTGACAAAGATGCGGATCACCTGCATTTGGCTTTTGTGCATCGCGATTGCGCTGGCCTCTTGGCGGTTTCTGCTGCTGGGGGTGGAGGTATCTATGCCCTTTGTGGCCTATCATCTGGAGGCGCGGCCAGTGTGGTTCTATGCTCATGTCGGGCTTGCACCTGTAGCGCTGGTATTAATGCCGTTCCAGTTCTGGCAGGGATTGCGACAACGCCATCCACAGCGACACCGTTGGATCGGGCGGGCCTATGGTGTGGCGATCCTGTTGTCTGGCACTGGTGGGCTGTTGATGGCCGCTGGCTCTAACTCAGGTCCGCTGGCGGCCTGGGGGTTTGGTCTGCTGGCGGTGTTCTGGCTGGGTTTTACCGGGATGGGAATTTGGAGTGCAATACAGGGGCGTATTGCTGATCATCGCCGTTGGATGATCCGGTCTGCGGCGCTCACGTTTGCCGCGGTAACACTGCGGCTGTATCTGCCTGTGCTCTTTGCCACTATGGGGGAGCAGGCGGGCTATGTTCTGGTATCCTGGATCTGTTGGGTGCCCAATGCGCTTGCGGCGGAATGGTTCTTGCTGCGCAAAGGAAATAGGCCGGAGGGCGAACCGGCCTGAGATCGTTTTTCTGGTCAGGCGGAAGGGGGCGCTTAAAGCGCCCCTTTGGTTGAAGGGATGGCGTCGGATTTGCGCGGATCAGTCTCGACGGCCAGACGCAGGGCGCGGGCGACGGCCTTAAAGGCGGCCTCGACAATGTGGTGGCTGTTGAAGCCATGCAGCTGGTCGATATGCAGCGTGATGCCGCCGTGGGTCGCCAAGGCGGTGAAGAACTCGCGCACCAGTTCGGTATCAAATGTGCCGATCTTTTGCGTCGGGATCTCGACGTTCCATACCAAAAAGGGGCGCGCCGACAGGTCCAGTGCGCAGCGGACCTGAGCGTCATCCATTGGCAGGTGGCATTCGCCATAGCGCCGGATGCCTTTTTTGTCGCCAAGCGCCTGCGTCAGGGCCTGACCCAGGGCAATACCGGTGTCTTCGACGGTGTGGTGATCATCGATGTGATAGTCGCCCTTGGCGCGAATGGTCATATCGATCAGCGAGTGTCGCGCCAGCTGATCCAGCATGTGATCGAAAAAGCCAACCCCTGTCTGGTTGTCATAAGAGCCAGACCCATCGAGATTGATCTCGACGGAGATTTCGGTTTCGGCTGTCTGGCGGCTGATCTTGGCGCTACGCATGAGGCTATTCCTTGCTGTCTGCGCGGCACTTATAGGGCGGTAAGGGGGCTTGGCTCAAGGGGCTTGCATCGCAAACGGGCCGCGCTGTTGCCGAGATGATCTGCGGCCATTGCGCCCGGGCGCGGCGCGTGTCAGCTTAGGCCAAACCATTCCTCCCAAAAAGACCAAGGGGACGCCCATGTCGACCTGCGTATTCATCCAGATCCGCTGCAAGCCCGGCACCACCTACAAGGTGGCCGAAGAGATCGCCCTGCGCGAAATCCATTCAGAGCTTTATTCCACCAGTGGTGAATATGACCTGCTGATGAAACTCTACATTCCGGCTGATGCGGATGTGGGCAAATACATCAATGATCATTTGCTGGTGATCCCGAATATCGAGCGCTCGCTGACCACCATGACCTTCAAGGTGTTTTGAGGCCCAGACCCGCCCCGGATTTGCCCCTGTCCCGCCCAGATAGGGAGAATTGAAAAACGCCCCGGAAGTGTTCCGGGGCGTTTCTTTTTGAGAAAAGGTAGGGAGTGGCTCAGCCTTCCAGTAGGCCGTCGGCCTTGAGGCTCTTGTAGCTTGCATCAATGGCGATTTTTACCCGCGCCAGCATATCATCCACCTCTGCTTTGGTGATGATCAGTGGTGGGCAAAAGGCGAGCGCATTGCCCGCGACGGCCCGCAGAATGACGCCATTGTCCTGACAGGCCTTGACCGCGGCTGCACCGCCTTTGCCCCCGGCAATGGTGGCACCGGTTGTCTTGTTCGACACCAGCTCCAGTGCGGCGATCAGTCCCTTGCCGCGGACTTCACCCACCAATGGGTGGTCGGTGAAAATGCGGCGCAGCTCTGCCTGCATGTGGTCGCCGACTTCTGCTGCGTGTTCAAACAGGTTGTCACGCTCGTATATCTCCAGCGTTTTCAACGCGGCGGCACAGGCGGCGGGGTGGCCGGAATAGGTGTAACCATGGCCAAAGACACCGACCTCGTTCGAGGGCGCGACCATTTCCTGGTACATCCAGCCGGGAATGACGCTTGCCGAGATTGGGAAATAGGCTGATGACAGCTGCTTGGCAAAAGTCATCAGGTCCGGCTTGATACCCATAGTGGTGCAGCCGAAATCCGCACCGGTGCGGCCAAATCCTGTGATCACCTCATCGGCCCAGACCAGAATGCCATGCTTGCGCAGCAGCGCCTGCAGCTTCTCGTAGTAGCCGTCTGGGGGCACGATCACGCCGGATGCGCCGGTGATGGGCTCCATGATCATCGCGGCGATGGTATCTGGGTCTTCGGCCAGGATCTGCTGTTCGAGATTGTCGATGATGCGGTCGACAAACTGTGCCTCGGTCTCGTTGCCCTTGCGGCCAGTGTAGTAATGTGGCGCGTCGGTACGCAGGATGCTCAGCGCCTCAACCGGGGCATCAAAATGCGCAAGGTTTGCAGGCAGTGATGTCAGCGAGCCTGCGGCAACGGTAACACCGTGATAGCCGCGTTCGCGGGTGATGATCTTGCGCTTTTCCGGCTTGCCAATGGCGTTGAAGTAGTAGCGCAGCATCTTGTAGTGGCTGTCATTGGCGTCCGAGCCGGAGTTGCCAAAGAAGATATAGGCGTCCTCAACCGGCACCATGGCGGCGAGTTTTTCGGCCAGATCAATCAGCGGCCGGTGGGTCTTGCCGCCAAAGGTATGGGAAAACGGCAGCGTGTTCAGCTGATCGGTGATCGCATTGATCACCTCCTTGTTGTCATAGCCCAGCGAGGTACACCACAGACCGGCCAGGCCCTCGATGTATTTATTGCCTTCGCTGTCAAAGACATAGATGCCTTCGCCGCGCTCGATGCACATCTGCTCGGTGGCGGTGAGGTTGGTGGTTGGGTAGATGACTGGGGCCATGATTGGAGCTCCTCCTTGTGGGCTGCGCATGCATAATGTGCATGGCAGAGACGATCACCGGACGCGGGCCTGAAACCGTGCGCCTTTGGGCAAGCATTGTCCTGTTTTGCAAAGGAGGTCAAAGGAATTTGATCAAAAAACACCGATCTGAAGTATGGTGCCGATTTCAAACGAAAAAGGCCCGTCGTGGCGGTTCGAACCAACCGCCTTGTTCTGGTTCCAAATGGAGCGGGCGAGGCGATTCGAACGCCCGACCCTAACCTTGGCAAGGTTATGCTCTACCCCTGAGCTACGCCCGCGCTGCATTTGGTGAAGCGGTGTTTAGGCAATGGCGGGCGGGGCTGCAAGTGTAAAATGCGTGTTGGCCTCAGATTTTCATCCCAAGGATAACAGATTGAATTTGTGAAATGTAAAACGAAAAAGACCGCCGATGCGATGCGCATCAAGCGGCCTGTTCTGGTTCCAAATGGAGCGGGCGAGGCGATTCGAACGCCCGACCCTAACCTTGGCAAGGTTATGCTCTACCCCTGAGCTACGCCCGCGCTGCATTTGGTGAAGCGGTATCTAGGCAATCAGGCAGAGGGCCGCAAGTGGAAAAATGCCCTTGTGCCGGGTTTTCTTTCTCGTCGATCACCACTGGCCTTTCTCTGCGTTCAACAGTCAAGTGTTGGCAGGGTAAAGCCTGCTTGCGCTGCCATACGCTGGGCTGTTTCGCTGGCTGGACGGCAGGAAATGAATTCTGACCCGGTGCAGTTTGGCAGCTCAAGCGCCTTGATCAACTGGCTGTCATATTGGCCGGACAGCAGCAGGATGCCTTCGCGTTCCAGATGATCCCGGGTGCCGCGCCCCTTGTCGGCGCGGATCCGGCGCATAAAGTCTTTTTGCTGCGCCACCGCTTCGACCACATCGCGGGCAATCGGGGTGTTCTGGATGCGGCGAAACAGGTTGGCCATGCGGACATTCCCTGTGTCGCCAGAAAAGATTTCTGCAACGATGTCAGGCTCCTGACAGCGCCAGAAATTGGCCGGATAGGGGTGATCGCACAGCAGCCAGAGGATATGCCCAAAGCCCGCGGCGGAGATCGAGCCTTTGCCATCCTTGTTCTTTCCCTGGGTGAGGTATTCGGGGCGCGCCACGATCAGACCAAGGTAGCAGCGCGCGCGGGCCTCATCGGCGGCGACCAGCAGACAGGGCTGCTCCAGCGCTTCGGTAGGGATCATCCAATTGCTGCCCATGGTGTTTTTGATATCGACGTCGCGGCCCAGGATTTCGGTATCCAGCCGCCCACGGGGCAGGCGCAGCAGGGCGCGTAGCTCGATCTCGACACGGGTGCCGATATAGGTCTTTTCGGTCTTTTCCAGCTCTTCATAGGCGCGCCGACCGGTTTTGGGCGTCATGATCACATCGTCAATGCAGCGCCGCAGCATCGCGGGAAAACTGTCCTCCAGCGTCAGGGCGCCGCCTGCGCGGGCGGTGATCTCGCTGGCAAGCTGGCTGAGCAGCTCGAAATCCGGGTGACCGGGCAGAATTAGACTGTCAGGGAGCTTTTGCTTCATCGCCGCCTCAGCAGTGGCATGCGGTGGCGGTCAGGCGCGCACAGCATGGAGCCGGGGTTTTGCGATGGCAACCTTCAGCTGCCGTGCCACGGCTTCGGCTACTGGCGGCGGGAAGGCATTGCCGACCTGGCGATAGGCATTGGTCTTGGCGCCGGTGAAATGCCAGGCATCGGGAAATCCCTGAATGCGGGCCACCATGCGCACGGTCAGACGCGGCATGTCGTTGTGAAAGGGATCTGGTGCTTCATAGGCGATGGTGCGCCCTTCGACCCCCAGTGAGGCCCAGGCGCGGCGGGAACGGGTTGGGCCCAGATCGGGGCCGCCGTGTTTCTTTGAGCCGCCAACGATGGTTGGCGCAATCTCATCTGCCTGTGCTGCCCAGTCTTCGGCGCCGCGCCAGCCGCGTGCTTTCATCAGATCAATCAGGGTTTCCCCAACGGTGGGCGGATTATAGGGCAGCGGTTCTGGCCAGGAAAAATCCCCGGCGAATTCGCGGCGCAGGGCGATGATCGCCACCCGGGGACGCAGTTGCGGCACGCCGTAGTCCGACGCATTCAGCAGACGCCAGTCGGTCTCGTATCCGAGTTTGGAGAGCTGCTTTTTCAATTTCTCGCGGTAGTCGTGAAAAGCCGCATCCAGAAAGCCGCGCACGTTTTCGATCATCACCGCGCGGGGGCGGGTCGAGTCAACAATATGGATGGCATCATCAAAGAGATTACGCTCGTCCTTTTCGCCAAGCTGCTTTCCGGCAACCGAAAACGGCGGGCAGGGCAGTCCGCCAGCTAGCAGGTCGATGCCTTTATAGGCCGCAGCCTCCTCCTTGAAGAGGCGCACGTCCTCTTCGAGCACGTTCCAGTCGGGGCGGTTGTGGCGTAGGGTGGCGCAGCAATGCTTGTCGATTTCCACCAATGCGGTGTGATCAAAGCCAGCGCGTTCCAGACCCAGGGCCTGGCCGCCAGCCCCTGCGCAGAGTTCCACGGATGTGAGCATGTCGTCCCGCCTGCCTTGTTCTTGTTTTGTGTTCCGGATCTGTTCCTATGCGCAAAGATGATTCCGCGCAAGGCTCTGGCTGTGGTCGCAAGGATAGGGGCATTTGGTCAAACGCGAAAGGCCACCCCTGTAAAGGGATGGCCTTTTCAAGTCCAAATGGAGCGGGCGAGGCGATTCGAACGCCCGACCCTAACCTTGGCAAGGTTATGCTCTACCCCTGAGCTACGCCCGCGCTGCATTTGGTGAGGTCGAGATATGCATTCCCGCCTGAAGCTGCAAGAGGAAAATGTTGCCGGGGATGGAAAAAATGCAAAGCCAGCGACGGAAGGCCCGAGTTGCTGCGTTTGTATAGACAAAGATATCCAGCCACAGGAGGGTGCTGCAATGAAGCGCATGGAAAATATGCGGATCGGGGCGCTTGTGATATTGATCATTGCAGGCACTGTCGCGCAGAGTCGCGAACACCAGCAGGTCAGCATTTGGCGTGCCCCGGACGATGTCCGCGTGCGGCACATATCGAAACAGTCGGCGCCTGAACACGGCCAGAGAACTGAACACGGCCAGAGGTCTGAGTGGAATCATGATCTTGCGCCATGGTTGGTTTCAGGGGCGTCGAGCGGCGAAATGCAGCTTGGCCTGCATTCCTAGATTGGTCTTTTTATCAACACTCCTGAGAACGATTGGCAAAAGAAAAACCGGGCGCCTCAGGGCACCCGGTTGATGTCGTTTAGATCTGCGGCTGAAAGCGTTATTCGAATTCGATGAGCAGATCCTTGGCATCGATCTGTGTGCCAGCCGCCACATGCAGGGCCTTGACGGTCGCGCTGCGTTCGGCGTGCAGGCCGGTTTCCATCTTCATCGCCTCGATGGTCAACAGCATGTCGCCCTCGTGCACTTCTTGGCCAACATGCACCGCAACGGAGGCCACAACACCCGGCATTGGCGCACCAATATGGTCCGGATTGCCGGCTTCGGCTTTGGGGCGGCTTTCGGTGCTGGCTTTGACCAGACGGTTTGGCACGCGAATGACGCGGGGCTGCCCGTTGAGTTCAAAGAAGACTTTGACCTCGCCGGTCTCATCTGTCTCACCCAGGGCCTGCAGGCGGATCTCCAGAGTCTTGCCGGGATCGATTTCGGCGGTGATCTCTTCGCCGGGCTCCATGCCATAAAAGAAGGCGCGGGTCGGCAGGGTGCGCACCGGACCATATTGGCGGTGACGGCCCATGTAGTCGAGAAAGACTTTTGGATACATAAGGTAGCCGTTGAGATCTTCGTCATCCACGGATTTGCCTTCCAGCATCTGGCTCAGTTCGGCGCGGGTCTCATCCAGATCAACGGGGGCAAGATGCGCACCGGGACGTGTCAGGTTCGGGGCTTCGCCCTTCAACACCTTGGCGACGATGCTATCCGGGAAACCACCGGGAGGCTGGCCGAGGTTGCCGCGCATCATATCGACAACAGAATCCGGGAAGGAGACGTCGGTCTCAGGGTCTTCCACTTCGTCGCGGGTCAGGTTCTGGCTAACCATCATCAGCGCCATGTCACCCACAACCTTTGACGACGGCGTCACCTTGACGATATCGCCAAACATCTGGTTCACATCGGCATAGGTCTGCGCGACCTCGTGCCAGCGTTCCTCCAGACCCAGGGAGCGCGCCTGTGCCTTGAGGTTGGTGAACTGGCCACCTGGCATTTCGTGCAGATAGACCTCGGAGGCCGGGGCCTGCAGGCCGCTTTCAAAGGCGGCATATTGCGCGCGCACCTGTTCCCAGTAGTCGCTGATTTCGCGGATCTTGGCGATGTCGAGGCCAGTGTCGCGGTCGGTGTTGCGCAGCCCTTCGACGATGGAGCCAAAGCAGGGCTGCGAGGTGCCCCCGGAAAACGCATCCATGGCGACATCTACGGCGTCAACGCCAGCGTCTGCGGCCGCCAGAATCGTGGCGCCCGCGATGCCAGAGGTGTCATGGGTATGGAAGTGGACCGGTAAGCCAACCTCTTCTTTCAGGGCCTTGACCAGCTGACGAGCAGCGGCGGGTTTCAGCAGGCCGGCCATGTCTTTCAGGCCTAGGATATGCGCGCCTGCGGCTTCCAGCTCCTTGGCCATGCCAATATAGTATTTAAGGTCATATTTGGCACGGTTTGGATCCAGAATATCGCCGGTGTAACAGATGGTACCTTCGCAGAGCTTGCCGCTCTCGACCACCGCATCCATGGCGACGCGCATGTTTTCCACCCAGTTGAGGCTGTCAAACACCCGGAACACATCAACGCCGGTGACGGCCGCTTGCCGTACAAACTCCTGTACTACGTTGTCGGGGTAGTTGGTGTAGCCTACACCATTGGAGGCGCGCAGCAGCATCTGGGTCATCACATTGGGCATCGCCTCGCGCAGATCGCGTAGGCGCTGCCAGGGGCATTCCTGCAAGAAGCGATAGGCCACATCAAAGGTCGCACCGCCCCAGCATTCTACCGAGAACAGCTGGCTGAGGTTTTGCGCATAAGCAGGGGCGACTTTGATCATGTCGTGGCTGCGCATGCGGGTCGCCAGCAGCGATTGGTGACCATCGCGCATGGTTGTATCAGTGAGCAGCAATTGGCGCTGCGCCTTCATCCAGTCGGCAACAGCCTGCGCGCCTTTTTGTTCCAGCAGGTTGCGGGTGCCATAGGGCGTCTGGCCCGGCTCCACATGTGGTGCACGTGGCTCTTTCAGATCGGCGGCAGGGGCGGCACGGCCTTCGGTCTCGGGGTGACCGTTGACGCTGATGTCAGCGAGATAGGTCAGAACCTTGGTACCACGGTCCTGACGTTTGGCGAACTGAAACAGCGCGGGCGTGTTGTCGATGAATGTGGTGGTGTAGCTGTTGTCGAGAAAGGTCGGATGCTTCAGCAGGTTCTCGACAAAGGCGATATTGGTGCTGACACCGCGCACGCGGAATTCGCGCAGGGCACGGTCCATCCGGGCGATGGCCTTTTCCGGGGTCGGGGCCCAGGCGGTCACCTTGGTCAGCAGGCTGTCGTAATAACGGGTGATCACGCCGCCGGCGTAAGCCGTGCCGCCATCCAGACGGATGCCCATGCCAGTGGCCGACCGATAAGCGGTGATGCGACCATAGTCAGGGATAAAGTTGTTCAGCGGATCTTCGGTTGTGACCCGGGTCTGCAGCGCGTGACCATTGAGGCGGATTTCATCCTGGCTGGCCTTGCCTGTGGCCTCGGCAATGGTCTTGCCTTCGGCGATCAGGATCTGCGCCTGCACGATGTCGATGCCGGTGACTTCTTCGGTGACGGTGTGTTCCACCTGTACCCGTGGGTTGACCTCGATGAAGTAGAACTTCTCGGTCTCCATATCCATCAGGAATTCGACGGTGCCGGCGCATTCATAGTTCACGTGCTGGCAGATCTTGCGACCCAGATCGCAGATCTCGGCGCGCTGCTCTTCAGACAGATAAGGCGCGGGCGCACGTTCCACCACTTTTTGGTTGCGGCGCTGAACCGAGCAATCGCGCTCAAACAGGTGGTAGATCTCGCCGTGTTTGTCGCCAAGGATCTGCACTTCGACGTGACGCGCGCGGGTGATCATCTTTTCCAGATAACCTTCGCCATTGCCAAAGGCGGCTTCAGCCTCGCGTCGCCCTTCCAGGACTTTTTCTTCGACTTCCTCTTCGGAATAGATCGGCCGCATGCCGCGACCGCCGCCGCCCCAGGAGGCTTTCAGCATCAGCGGATAGCCAACTTCTGAGGCCTCGGCCTTGATCGCGGCCATGTCACTGCCAAGCACTTCGGTGGCGGGAATGACCGGCACACCGGCTTCGACCGCGACGCGGCGTGCGCTTGCCTTGTCGCCCAGGGCGCGCATGGTTTCGGCCTTGGGGCCGATGAAAGTAATGCCGTTGCGCGCACAGGCGTCGACAAAATCGGGGTTTTCCGACAAGAGGCCGTAGCCTGGATGGATCGCGTCCGCGCCGCATTCTTTGGCGACACGAATGATTTCATCAATGCTTAGATAAGCGGCAACCGGGCCCATGCCCTCGCCGATGCGGTAGGCTTCATCCGCTTTGAAACGGTGCAGGCCAAGCTTGTCTTCTTCGGCGTAGACGGCAACCGTGCGTTTGCCCATTTCATTCGCAGCCCGCATCACACGGATCGCGATTTCCCCCCTGTTTGCAATCAGGATTTTCTTGAAGTCGGTCATCGTGGCTCCTCCGGGGTGGGCTGTGTTTGGCGAAGTGTTAGGTGTATCTTAACCGCTGGTATACTCGTAGTTTTGGGTATCTGCGGCATGATTGCGCTCTCATGCGCCCATTTTCCGTCAGTTTTTGTGCAGTCGCAGCATTGCAGCCTGAATTGGAGTGGTGATTTGCTTGCAATCCGCCTAATTTTTAGGCAACTCGGCTTTTGGCGAATCTTCAGTCATCACTATTGACGTATCTACAACACGCGTGCCGTGCCGCAATCTGCGGATCAAGCGTGGAAATGGCTCGCAGGCTTTGCTACATGTTTCAGCTGCTTACGGTTTGCGGCTAAAATTGTAACGCTAAGTTGCGAATTTGCAAAGTCTTCACTTCTGAGAGAGACCGCAGTCCCAACTGCCCCATGTTGGCCTCCAGATCTTTTGCCAAGATGTCGTGCAGATGCTGGAGTCCGGGGGTGCCTAATGCTGCAAGTGCAAAATGGAAGGCGCGCCCCAGCATGATGAAATCGGCCCCCAGCGCCAGGGCACGCAGCATGTCCAGCCCGCCTTCGATGCCACTGTCAAAAATCAGCGGCAGGTCAGTTGCCGCGCGCAGTTCTGGCAGCACCTCAATAGAGGCAGGGGCGGCGTCAAATTGCCGTCCCGCATGGTTTGACACCCAAAGTGCGTCAACGCCAAGAGCCTCCAGCGGGGCGGCATCTTCGGCCCGCATCACGCCCTTGATCACAAAAGCTCCCTGCCAATTGTCACGCAGCCATTTCACGTAGTCCCAATCGGGCGAGGTGCGCAGCAGGTAGCCGATATGGGCCGTCGAGGACAGGCTTTGACTTTGCTCGGTGATGTATTTGTCCAGCGTGCGCATATGCGGCATGCCGCCCTCATGACGGTGCTGTCGTGCCATGCCCAGGGCCCAGGCCGGACGGCGCGCCACCTGTGCCAGCAGGCGCGGGGTCAGGCGCGGCGGCTGAGTGAGGCCAGAGCGTGTTTGGCGTTCGCGGCGCGAGGCGACAGGCACATCCACGGTCAGCACCAGTGTGGAGAACCCGGAGGCGCGGGCGCGCTCCAGCATGTCGTGGCGGATGTCTTCGTCTTTTGGCGGGTAGAGCTGGAACCAGGCCTCGGTCCCCAAATGCGGTGCCAGATCTTCGGGGGATTGGCTGGCAACGGTCGACAGCGCATAGGGAATGCCGGTAGCCGCACCAAAGCGGGCTAGGTGGCCTTCGGCGTCGGGCCAGATCAGGCCGGACATGCCCAGAGGCGCGATGCCAAAGGGCAGCGGTAGGCGACGCCCCAGCAAGCTGGTCGACAGGTCCACCTCAAGGGGGCCATGCAGGATCGAAGGCATCAGGCCGATCTGGTCAAGCGCGGTGCGATTGCGCCGCTTGGTGGCCTCGGTCCCGGTGCCGCTGTCGAGATATTCCCAGACGAATTTTGGCAGACGGGACTGGGCGCGTCGGCGCAGGTCAGACAGGGCAGGGTAGTGTTGATGCAGATCCATCCCCGCATTGATACGGGGCCGGAACCAATTGGCAAGAGCGGAGCTGCAATGCTGACCTAGGCCGCGCGGGAGTCGTCCGGCTCCGAAGGGCTTTTCGCGGGGCTTTCGGATGGGCTCTCGGGGCCAGTTTGCTCCGGCCTTGCGTTGGGATTGCGCGGCTCAGGTTCCGCGCCAGAGGCGATGCAGACTTGGTTGCGGCCCTTGGCTTTGGCGTCATAGAGCGCGTCATCTGAAGAACGCAGCAGATCCTGTGGCATGGTGCCATGGGCTGGGTAATGCGCCACCCCCAGCGAGATGGTGATCCGTGGCAGTGCCTTTTCGCCGTACCGTACCACCACGGCCTCGACCGCCTGACGCAGCATTTCGGCCTTGGTGATGACATCTTCCTGGCTGGCACCAGGTACGATCAGCGTGAACTCTTCGCCACCGGGGCGGCAGGCGACATCATCCCCCTCGCAGGCCTGTTCCAGGACCGAGCCCACGGCGCGCAGAACCATATCGCCGGCGTCATGACCATGGTTGTCATTGAACTTCTTGAAATGATCGACATCGACCGCAATGATGCTGAGGTTGCTGCCATGGTTCTGACTGGCATTGATGAATTTGCGCAAAGACTCAGTCATGTGGCGGCGGTTGAACAGCCCGGTCAACGGGTCGCGCACGGATTGGTCATGCAACTGGTCGCGCATCCGCACATTTGCAATCGCCATCGATATCTGTTCAGCGCACATCTGTGCCAGCTTCCTGTTGGCTTTGAATTCCTCGCAGTGTTTGTCAAAGGCACGCAGATGCATCAGGCCAACGGTTTCGCCATGGGCCAAAATCGGAAAGCAATAATAGGCACGCCCATCGTGAGGCTCCGCGTGTTCGCAGACAAATTCGATCTCGGAGGAGCCGTATTCATAGGTGCGCCCGCGCCGCAGCCCCCAGCATTCTTCGGGATGGATGTGATCCTTGTGGCTGCCGCCGTTCCAGCTGGCGCAGCCGTCCAGTACGTCACGCGAGTTGGAGTAGACATAAACACTGCCCTCTGCATGCGGCAGGATATGGGTCATGAACCGCGCGACCATATCAAACAGCTCATCTAGCGAGCGGCTGGATTGCAGCCATTCGTTAAGCTCTCCCAGGAGCTGTACTTCACGGGCCAGACGCAGCTGTTCGTCCAAAATGGCGCGCTCGCTTTGATTGCGGTCTTTCATCTGCCGCAGGCGCAGACGGTTTGCACTGAAGGTCATGGAGACCGCAAAAGACAGCGCGACCATCGCGATTGCAGTCAGCACGATAAGAGAAAAGCGTGCCCGCATTATGAAAGTCTCGCGGCGGTCTGTGATATCGGTGAAAAATTCAATTGCGCCGTCAAATTGGCCATTGTGCATCAGCGGGACATAGATTTCCGCAACCTCGCGCCGATTGCCGGACTGGGTATTTGCAACATGCATGACGATGCCGTCGATCTCAGAGGCATCTAGGCTTTCGTGCATATAGTAGATTTCGCCCTGCGCCACCACGGTGTCAAAATAGCTGCGGCTTTCATAATCGCCGATTTCATCCGGGCGGGTAGACCAGAAGATCATGCCGTCACTTGTGAACAGACGAAAGCGGTACACGTCCGAGGCCTCTGGCATCAGATTTAGATACTTGGCGTCGGCTGTGTCGATGGCACCGCTGTCAAAGGCCTGTTGCGGGTTTTCCATATGCAGGACCACGCGGCGCTTCCACAGTTCCGCTTCGCGTCTGATGTCGGCTTCGAGCATGCGGTCGACAACAGGTTCGGGCACCGCAATGATGGCCCAGACCGAACCTGCAGCCATGGCAGCCAGCAGCACCAGGAGGGTAAAGCTTCTCAGCTTGCTTTGAATGGTTTGCTTTTGCTCGGTCTTCATGGGTCACCCAGGGTAAATATGCGTCGCCAGTTAGACCGGAAACTACTTTAGATCTGGTTTCCAAATTGAAACAGACAAGGAAAATGCATCTTATAAGGGCGTATATTCGCATAGAATTGAAGGCAGTTTTGCGATGACTTAACTTGCGAACAGAATGCGAACGCCCTCTTTTCTATGGGGCTGAATCACGCTAGTGTTGTGGTATGAGCAGTTATGATGAAATGGACGCCTTTGAGGGCGCCTCCCTGTCGTCGCGGGCCATGGCGGCCCGTCCCACCCCCTATCTCGATGGGCTGAACCCGGCGCAACGCGCTGCGGTGGAGTGTTTGCAGGGACCCGTTTTGATGCTGGCGGGGGCAGGAACCGGCAAGACCAAGGCGCTGACAGCGCGGATCGTGCATCTGTTGAACACCGGCTCGGCGCGCACCAATGAGATTCTGGCGGTCACCTTCACCAACAAGGCCGCGCGCGAGATGAAAGAGCGGGTCGGCGTCATGCTAGGACAGCCTGCCGAGGGCATGCCTTGGCTGGGCACGTTTCATTCGGTTTGTGTCAAACTGCTGCGGCGTCATGCCGAACTGATCTGTGGCGAGGCGGCGCCGAATTCGGACGCGGTTGTCGAAGAGATCGTAAACTCGGAGAACCCGAATCCTTATGAGAATTCGGGCGCATCGGCAACACCACGTCGGCGCAACACATTGCATCTGAAATCGAACTTTACCATTCTCGACACCGATGATCAGATACGTCTGCTCAAACAGTTGATCCGCGCCTCTGGTATTGATGAAAAACGCTGGCCGCCGCGCATGCTGGCCGGCATCATTGATGACTGGAAGAACCGGGCACTGACGCCGGAAAAACTGCCTGCCTCAGATGCAGGCGCTTACAATCATCGCGGGCCAGAGCTCTATGCTCAATATCAGCGGCGCCTGTTGGAGCTCAATGCCGTCGATTTTGGCGATCTGCTGCTGCATGTGGTGACGATATTCCAGACCCACAGCGATATTCTGGCGCAGTATCAACGCTGGTTCCGCTACATCATGGTCGACGAATACCAAGATACCAATATCGCGCAATACATGTGGCTACGGCTGCTGGCAGGCGGGCATAAAAACATCTGTTGCGTTGGCGATGATGATCAGTCGATCTATGGCTGGCGCGGGGCCGAGGTTGGCAATATCCTGCGGTTTGAAAAGGATTTCCCCGGCGCGCATGTGGTGCGGCTGGAGCAGAATTATCGCTCGACCGAGCATATCCTTGCGGCCGCCTCTGGGGTGATCAGCGGCAATTCCGGCCGCCTGGGCAAGGAACTGTGGACGGCTGAGAAGGGCGGCGAAAAGGTCCGCTTGATTGGTCATTGGGATGGCGAAGAAGAGGCGCGCTGGATCGGCGAAGAGATCGAGGCGACACAGCGTGGCACCCGTGGCCAGCGCCCGATTGAGCTGAATGACATGGCGATTCTGGTACGCGCCTCGCATCAGATGCGCGCCTTCGAGGATCGCTTTCTCACCATCGGTCTGCCCTATCGGGTGATTGGTGGGCCGCGCTTTTATGAGCGGCTCGAAATACGCGATGCCATGGGGTATTTTCGTATGGTGACCTCGGCGGATGATGATCTGGCCTTTGAGAGAATTGTGAATACGCCCAAACGAGGCCTTGGCGACAAGGCGCGCCAGACCATTCAGGGTTTTGCCCGTGAAAACGGGGTGTCCCTGCTGGAAGGCGCACGCCTAGCTGTTGAGTCGGGGGCGATCAAGGGCAAAGGTGGTGCCGCGCTGCGCCGTCTGGTCGAGGATCTGGCCCGTTGGGGGCGGATGACCGGAGACGCGGATATCTCTCATATGGAGCTGGCGGAAATCGTGCTGGATGAAAGCGGTTATACCGGCATGTGGCAGGCGGATAAAAATCCCGACAGCCCAGGGCGGCTTGAAAACCTGAAGGAACTGGTTAAGGCGCTGGAAAATTTCGAGAACCTACAAGGGTTTTTGGAGCATGTCAGCCTGGTCATGGACAATGACAAACAGGATTCGGACCAGAAGGTCTCGATCATGACGCTGCATGCGGCCAAGGGGCTGGAGTTTCCGGCGGTGTTTTTGCCCGGCTGGGAGGATGGGTTGTTCCCCTCGCAGCGCTCGATGGATGAAAGCGGTCTCAAGGGCCTCGAAGAAGAGCGTCGGCTGGCCTATGTTGGCATCACCCGGGCTGAAGAGATTTGTACGATTACCTTTGCCGGCAACCGCCGTGTTTTTGGCCAGTGGCAATCGCAACTGCCCTCTCGTTTTGTGGACGAGCTGCCGGAAGAGCACGTGGAGGTGCTGACACCTCCGGGACTTTATGGCGGCGGCTACGGGGCGGCTGCCAGCGCGGCAGAGCCGGTGCGCTCAACCATTGATGCGAAAGTTGCGCAGGCGGATGGCTACAATTCCCCCGGCTGGAAGCGCATGCAGGCACGCGCCGGCCAGCGTGGCATGTCACAGCCTAAAGAGGCACGCAGTCAGGTGATTGATCTTGCAGCTGTTTCCAGCTTCACCTTGGGGGAGCGGGTGTTTCACCAGAAGTTTGGATACGGCATCATTCTCGGTATCGAGGGTGATAAGCTGGAGATTGATTTCGAGAAGGCCGGGCAAAAGAAGGTGGTTGCCCGGTTCGTATCCGCCAATGAAGACGTTCCGTTTTGATAGGCGCTTGGCTGCGCCTCTCGGAGTGATGCAAGTGGGAGCTGGGGCAAATGCGAGGTTGTGCTTTAAGACCTGTTGAGCGCCCAGTCTTGCATTTGGTCTAATGTGATTTCCTGGCTCTATTTCCGAATCCATTCCAAGTGAGCTTTGCGTTGGAAGCGCGAAAGGATCGGATAGCATTTGCGATCCGCTGCAGCCCCCCCCCTTTTTATCTCTTGGTTCTGCATTCCGTTGCCCGATTTTGTTGGAAAACCAGTCCGGAGCGGCGGGGGTGATTCCTGCAGCACAGGCGGACCCTTTTGTGGATTCTCGGGCTTTCAGGAGGTTTAACCCTCATGAATTGGACTGCCCGGAACGTCCGCCAGAACATGGGGTGGCGTCAGAGAGGCGGCCAGATCATTGGCGCGCATAAATTTGTACCGGTTGGGAGAAAAGGGGGGGCTTTGGCGCCTGATCTTTGGCGCCTCATTTGTGGTGGTGCGGCGATTGACCAACCTGCCTCCTGAGGCCACGCCTCCTGAAATCTGACAGCAAGGGCGCAAAAAAACAAAAAACGGCGGCGCCCAGGGAGGAGGAGGGGCACCGCCGTTCATGACAACACCAAGGCCTTTAGGGAGGAGGAGAGGCCTAGGTGTATTCGGGTCCGGCTAGAAGCCGTAAATAGGGTGCGGTGACATCAGGGAGGAGGAGGATGTCACCGCGTAGGACAGGTCCTTAGGGAGGAGGAGAAAGGACCTGATCTCTATTAGTTGTTTTCGTAAGCCGCCTGATAGGCGACGCGTTTGATCATCGAGCGATTCAGACCCAGATCGGCCAGTTCGCGCATTGTCAGTTCGTTCAACTCATTCACCGTCTGGCGATAGAGACGGTAGTTGGCGAACTTCACGCGCAGCTCTTCGATCCAGCTCAGGGCGTTTCCGGAGAATACAGCCTTGTGGGTTGAGATTTGATTTACAGCGGCCATCGGATGGATCCTCAGAACTGGTGAATAATGTTGTGCCGGTATCGGCGTTGCTTGAGAACAAAATAGGTGAATGCTGCGACTGCACAATCCCCCAACTGAGCATTTCTGCTATGCAGCATTTGCATGGGTCCTTTGTTAGTCGTATGGAAACAAGCTGTTTTTTGGGCAAAATTGTCTTTTTCGCACAGAGGTTGAGCAAGTCCAATTAGGGTCTTGAGTGGATGCCCTTGCGGAACCTGCCCTGACAGCAGATGGTGGCCTGCAAAGAAAATGCACAGTAATACGCAGCCCTCTGGCGCCTCAGGCTTTGGGGTATTTTGCAGCAAAAGGAACGCTGGTGATGATGGTAACTCAGGAGCAGGTTCGTGCTGCATTGGCGCGATTGGTGTTGCCAGATGGTGGTGATCTGATTGCACGGGACATGATCCGCGCACTGACAATAAAGCCCTCTGCGCAGGATGCGGTGGCGTCGCGTGCAGAAGGTTCCGCAGAAGAGGGCAAGGTAAGTTTCGTGATTGAAGCACCTAGTCCCGCGATTGCCCAGCAGATGGAGCCGCTGCGCCGTGCGGCCGAGGCTACAGTTCTGGCGCTGGAGGGTGTTGCCTCTGTTGCAGTCGCGTTGACGGCCCACGGTCCCGCAGCTGCTGGCGGATCGGGCAAGGGGGCTATGCCCGGAAAAGTGCCCGGAGAGATGCCCGGCCTCAAGATCGGGGGGCACCCAAAGGCGCAGGCCGGGCCGATCAAACCGTCTGGCGTGGCGCGGATTCTGGCGGTGGCCTCGGGGAAGGGGGGCGTCGGGAAATCGACTGTCAGCGCCAACCTCGCAGTGGCACTGGCGCGACAGGGGCGCAGGGTCGGATTGCTCGACGCTGATATATATGGGCCGAGCCAGCCGCGCATGATGGGGGTCTCGGGGCGTCCAAGCAGCCCGGATGGTAAAGTGATCGAACCTTTGCGGGCGCATGGTGTAACCGTGATGTCGATTGGCCTGATGGTTGACGAAAACAAGGCCGTCGTCTGGCGCGGGCCAATGCTGATGGGGGCTTTGCAGCAGATGCTGGGTCAGGTGAACTGGGGAGAGCTGGACGTGCTGATCGTTGATCTGCCGCCGGGCACCGGGGATGTGCAGCTGACGCTGTGCACCAAGGCAGAGCTGAGCGGCGCCATCGTTGTCAGCACACCGCAGGATGTAGCCCTTATTGATGCGCGCAAGGCGCTCGACATGTTCAACACGCTCAAGACCCCCGTTCTGGGCCTGATCGAGAACATGTCCTTTTTCACTTGCCCTGATTGCGGTGGCGAACATCATATCTTTGGTAATGGCGGCGTTGCGATCGAAGCGCAAAGCCTGGGGCTACCTCTGTTGGGCGCACTGCCAATTGATCTGGAGACCAGACTGGCCGGAGACGCCGGCACCCCGGTGGCGCTGGGGGATAGCCCTATTGCCGAAGCCTATGGGCAGATTGCCAAGGGGCTGGTGGCAGGCGGAATGGCCTGAGGCGCCATTGGGTACTGCTTCACAAGAGACTAGAGTTTGCTGTTGGCGCGTATTTATCGCGTGTGTCGGGATGCTACGGGACATGACTGGGCTTTTACTTGGTCGGAACGTCCCGGGGATGGGGCACCTTTAGGGAAATCATGGGTCGCACGGGAATTTATGGGATCCATGGGAAATTATGGGATGCGGGTTGGGCGCGGGGCGCGTTTTCCCGCATCCAGCTCGTTTCAGAGGGTGCGCGCGGCGGGCCCGGCGGGCAAATACCAGCGAATCGCTTGGTCTGTTTGAGCGAAAATCCACTTATCCACAAAGTTATTCACAGGATGCCCTTGGAACATAGGCGGAACATGTCTATCTAGGGCGTGAAGTCTTCCCTCTGCATAGGTCTTTTCCTGCCTTCTGGGAGTAAAAAATGCGTTTTTTTTGCACCCTAGATATTGTGTCTAAATATTGCGTCACTCCCATTTGTGCTAAAAAACCCCATATTTTGACCCTTTTTCGCCACGGTTTTTCTGAGGCTGAATTCTCCGTGGTGCGGAATTCCCGGATGGTGGGTTGCCAGACCATGAATTCCCATAGTATCCCTTATTCATCGGATGCAGCGGAGAGCACATAGGGGCGCCAAAGACCCCAAGCTCATAATAATAAGCAGGTTTCATACAGGCCTTCACTTCATCCGAACAATGAGAGATCCGGCGCGCGGGCGAGCAGACATCCCCCCAGGTGGCGTGCGCAGTCGGACACCCCCGCTCAGCGGGAATAGGGAGGCGGGTTGATCAGTGGCAGCAGATCAGCCCGCCCCTTTTACTTTCTGGGGTTGAAATGCGCCGAAGGCGCGCAAAAAGGGACAGTAGTTTGGGCCGCAGGTTCAGAGGCGAAAGCCACCATAAGGTGGATGCAAAGGGGCGGGTCTCGATTCCAGCCTCCTTTCGTCGTGTGATCGAAGCGAGTGATCCAAACTGGAAGTCCGGCGAAAGCCCTGAACTGGTGATCGTATACGGAGATCACCGCCGCAATTACCTGGAATGCTACACAATGGAGGCGATCGAGGAAGTCGACGCCAAGATTGACGCATTGCCGCGTGGCTCGATGCAGCGCAAACTGTTGCAGCGCATGTTCCACGGCCAGTCTTTCCCGACAACGGTAGACGAGACCGGCCGCCTGGTGCTGCCCGCCAAGCTGCGCAATAAGATCGACCTCGACAAAGAAGCCTTCTTTATGGCCGCAGGCGACACCTTCCAGATCTGGAAGCCCGAAACCTACGATGAAGAAGAGCTGGCTCAGACCGAGAAATGGATGGATGACCTGCCAGAGGACTTTGATCCGCTGGAGTTCCTAGATGGCGCCGGAGGCGCGTGAAGAATGACAACGGACCGCAACACCTCCTCCGGTCCCCATGTTCCGGTCCTGCTGCGCCCGCTGTTGAAAGCTGTGGCGCCAGTATCCGGGCGTTGGTTGGACGGCACATTCGGGGCAGGTGGCTACACCCGCGGGCTGCTTGAGGCGGGCGCGGATCAGGTGATCGGCGTTGATCGGGATCCGTTGGCATTTGAACTGGCCCGCCCCTGGGCCGCCGAATACGGCGACCGTCTGGTGCTGCAAGAGGGCGTGTTCTCGCGTATGGATGAATATGCGCAGGACCTTGATGGCGTGGTGCTGGACCTTGGAGTTTCCTCCATGCAGCTGGATATTGCTGAACGGGGCTTTTCATTCATGCGGGACGGCCCGCTGGATATGCGGATGTCACAGTCCGGTCCCTCGGCTGCGGATCTGGTCGCAGACCTGACCGAGGTGCAGCTGGCTGATGTTCTGTTTCACTACGGTGAAGAACGCGCCAGCCGCCGAATCGCCAAGGCCATCGTTGCCGCCCGCGCGCTAGAACCAATCACCACGACATTGCAACTTGCCAAGCTGGTCGAGGGCTGCCTGCCACGGCCAAAACCCGGCAAATCGCACCCCGCCACTCGCAGCTTTCAGGCGCTGCGCATCGCGGTGAACGCCGAATACGAAGAGCTGTTCAACGGGCTGTTGGCGGCCGAGCGCGCGTTGAAACCGGGTGGTTTGCTGGCGGTTGTAACCTTTCATTCCGTCGAGGACCGTATGGTCAAACGGTTCTTCCAGCACCGGGCTGGCAAAACTGGACGCGCCAATCGCTATGCTCCGGAAATGGAAGAGAGCCCGGCGCAGTTTGAACTGGTCACTCGCAAGGCGGTTGGCCCCGATGATGACGAGCTGGCGGAAAACCCGCGTTCTCGGTCGGCACGCCTGCGGGTGGGGCGGCGCACCAGTGCTGCGCCGACGCCGATCGGTGCACGGGATCTCAGCATGCCGCAGCTGAAAGATGACCGTCGATGAAAAGCCTGCTGTATGTTGCTACTGCTCTGGCGGTTTTTGGGCTGGCCTTCTGGGCCTATCAGGAAAACTACGCCACCCAGCAGGTGCTGAAGGAAACCCGCGGGCTGCAACGTGAAATCGGTGCAGCACAGGTGCGGCTCAGCGTGTTGCGGGCCGAATGGGCCTATCTCAACCGACCGGATCGGCTGATCGAGCTGGCAGAGCTGAACTTCGAACGACTTGGCCTGCTGCCGCTGCGCCCGGACCAGTTTGGGCGCGTGGATGAGGTCACCTATCCGGTGCAGCCAGCCCTGCAAATCACCCAAGGAGTAGATGTTTCTGGTCTGAATGCGGCCTCGGGTGAGGAGGTGCGTCCATGATCCGTAAGCCGTTGCGCCCACTGGCGCGCATTTTGGATGCCCGTGCCAAGGGGGAAAACCCCGACAGTATTGAAAAGGAAAACATCCGCGAGCGTCACGAAGAGATGCAGCTGAAATCCCGTCAGCGCGCCGAGGGGCGTTTGCTGGTGTTGGGGGTGTTTTTCCTTTGTGCCTATGCTGCCGTTGCGGGCCGCATGGGTGTCATGGCCACCTCGGAGCCACGTGAGCCGGTGGCGAGCGTGCCCGGCAGCGCCATCGCCATGCAGCGCGCCGATATTGTCGACCGCCAAGGCCGCATTCTGGCGACGAATTTCGAAACCCATTCGCTTTATGCTCAACCACGGCAGCTGATCGATCCACTCGCGGCTGCCAAGGGGCTGGTAGAGATCTTTCCGGATCTGGATCAGGATCGTCTGCTTGCGGATTTTACCGGCAAGCGCAAGTTTCTGTGGATCAAGAAGAAAATCAGCCCCGAGCAGAAACAGGCGGTGCATGACATCGGCGATCCTGGCCTGTTGTTTGGCCCGCGCGAGATGCGCCTTTATCCCAATGGCAGCGTAGCCGCCCATGTGTTGGGCGGTGCCGGCTTCGGTAAGGAAGGCGTAAGCGCGGCCGAGGTGATCGGTGTCGCTGGGGTTGAAAAACAGTTCGATACCTACCTGCGTGATCCGAGCAATGGCCGCAAACCGCTGGCGCTCTCGCTGGATCTGACGGTGCAGGCTGCCGCCGAGCGGGTGCTGGATGGCGGCATGAAGCTGATGGGCGCCAAGGGCGCGACTTCAATCCTGATGGATGTGAAGACCGGCGAGGTGATCTCGGTGGTGTCGCTGCCGGATTTTGATCCCAATGAACGGCCACGCGCGCCTGCAACCGGGTTTGATCCATCGGTCAGTCCGCTGTTTAACCGTGCGGTTCAGGGTGTTTATGAACTGGGTTCCACCTTCAAGATCTTTGCAGCCGCGCAGGCGGTGGATCTGGGGCTGGTGAACCCCGAAACGGTGATCGACACCCGCGGCCCACTGCGGTGGGGTAAATTCGCAATCCGGGATTTTCGAAATTACGGCAACGAGTTGTCGGTGACAAAGATTATTGTGAAGTCTTCTAACATCGGCACCGCACGTCTGGCGCAGCAGATCGGTGCCGAACGTCAGCGCGGCTTTCTCGATGATCTGGGGATGCTGGAAGCAACGCCTTTTGAGATCGTCGAGGCCCAGGGCGGCAAGCCCCTGTTGCCCAAAAACTGGTCGGAGCTTTCGGCGATGACCATTTCATATGGCCACGGAATTTCCACCACGCCGATGCATCTGGCGGCTGGCTATGCGGCCATTGCCAATGGGGGACACTATGTGAGCCCCACAATTCTGAAACAGGACGGCCCCCAGCTGGGACGCCGCATCATGTCGGTTGAGGCCGCTGATGCCGCGCGCATCATGCTGCGCAAGGTTGTGACCGAAGGCACTGCCAGTTTCGCCCGCGTGCCCGGCTATCAGGTTGGCGGCAAGACCGGCACCGCAGACAAACCAAAGCCGCGTGGTGGCTATTACGAGGACAAGGTGATTGCTACCTTTGCCTCGATGTTTCCGGCGCATGATCCCAAATATGTACTGGTCGTGACCCTGGATGAGCCCTCAATCATTGCGCATGGTGAAGAACGCCGGACCGCAGGTTGGACTGCGGTTCCTGTGGCCGCCGAGATGGTCGGCCGTCTGGCGCCGCTCTTGGGTCTCAGACCACAAGTTGAACCTGCTCAGGTGACTGGTATAACCCTCACCTCAAACTGACCCGGGACCTGATCCCGGGCCCTGAAACCTGGTGAGGGCCGCAGATGCAGAGCAACCCCGACATGAACCCGCCATCCCGCCCGCTGAGCGAGCTGGGCCTGACCGCGCGGGGTGGCGCCGACCCGGTGATCGAGGGCTTGTCAGTCGACAGCCGCCGGGTTGCGAAAGGCACGCTGTTTGCTGCCCTCCCGGGCAGTCAGGTGCACGGCGCCAAATTCATTCCGGCCGCTCTGGACCAAGGGGCGACAGCTATTCTAACCGATGCCGCTGGCGCAAAGATTGCCGCGCAGCCCCTGGCTGACAGCCATGCCGCGCTGGTGATCGTCGAAGACCCGCGCCAAGCGCTGGCCTATGCGGCAGCGCTTTGGTTCGGGGTTCAGCCGCAGACCATGGTGGCGGTGACCGGAACCAATGGCAAAACCTCGGTGGCGACCTTTGTGCGCCAGATCTGGTGCGAGTTGGGCCATGAGGCCGTAAACCTCGGCACCACCGGGATCGAGGGCAGTTGGAGCCATCCGCTGGCCCATACCACCCCTGAGCCGATCACCCTGCACGCGGCCCTCGCCAAGGCGGCGACTGCTGGTGTGACCCATGCGGCGATGGAGGCCTCATCGCATGGACTGGACCAATGCCGCCTAGATGGGGTGCAACTTGCGGCGGCTGGATTTACCAACTTCACTCAGGATCATCTGGATTATCACGAAACATTCGAGGCCTATTTTGCCGCCAAGGCGGGCCTGTTTCGCCGCGTGCTGTCCGAGGATGGCGTGGCGGTGATCAACATGAATGATCCGCGCGGCGCGGAGATGCGCGCCGTGGCGGCTGCGCGGGGTCAAGAGGTGCTCAGCGTTGGGCGCGGGCTGGGGGATATCAGCCTGTCGGGGCAACGCTATGACGATACCGGGCAGGATCTGCGGTTCACCTGGCATGATCGCCCGTTTCAGACCCGGCTCAACCTGATTGGCGGCTTTCAGGCCGAAAACGTTCTACTGGCCTGCGGGCTGGTGATTGCCAGTGGCGAGGACCCCGAAGCGGTGTTTGAAACCCTGCCGCATCTGACAACGGTGCGCGGGCGCATGCAGCACGCGGCGCGGCGTGACAATGGCGCCTCGGTATTTGTGGACTATGCCCATACGCCGGATGCGGTGGCCACCGCGATCAAGGCTCTGCGCCCGCATGTGCTGGGCCGACTGGTGGCCATTGTCGGGGCCGGCGGCGACCGCGATGCCTCCAAACGCCCGTTGATGGGGCAGGCCGCGCATGACAACGCCGATCTGGTCATCGTGACCGATGACAATCCCCGCACCGAAGATCCCGCACTGATCCGGGCAGCCGTCAAGAGCGGAGCCCCAGATGCGCTGGAATTTGGCGATCGCGCCGAGGCGATCCTGCGCGGTGTTGACGCTCTGGGCGCAGGCGACGCCCTGCTGATCTGCGGCAAAGGTCATGAAAGCGGCCAGATCGTGGGAACAGATGTCTTGCCCTTTGATGATGTGGAACAGGCCAGCATGGCGGTGGCAATTTTGGACGGAAAAGCAATATGAGCGCGCTTTGGACTGCGGCAGAGGCTGCAACAGCCACTGGAGGCACTGCCCAAGGTGACTGGCATGTTTCGGGAATTTCGATTGATACCCGCACGCTCCAGGCCGGAGATCTGTTCGTGGCCCTGAAAGCTGCACGCGACGGTCATGATTTTGTGGCGCAGGCGCTGAAACAGGGGGCGGGGGCCGCGCTGGTCACGCACCGCCCTGAAGGGGTCAGCGAGGAGGCACCGCTGCTGGTCGTCGAAGATGTTCAGGCCGCCCTCGAAGGATTGGGGCAGGCGGCGCGGGCCCGCACAGGCGCGCGGGTCGTCGCTGTGACGGGCTCGGTTGGTAAAACCTCGACCAAGGAAATGCTGGCCTGCATGCTGGCGGATCAGGGGCGTTGTCACGCCGCTGTGGCCAGCTACAACAATCACTGGGGTGTGCCGCTCACCCTGGCGCGGATGCCGCGCGACACGGACTTTGCGGTGATCGAAATTGGCATGAACCATCCCGGCGAGATCGCACCGCTGGCGCGTCAGGCGCGCCCGCATGTTGCCATGGTCACCACGGTGGCTGCTGTGCATCTTGAGGCTTTTGAGGATGTTGCAGGCATTGCGCGCGAAAAAGCCGCCATCATGGAGGGGCTGGAGCCGGGTGGTGTGGCTGTGCTGAACGCTGATATCGCCGAGGCAGCAGTTCTGGCAGCGGCGGCCAAAAACTATGGAGTGCGCCACACTTGGTTCGGAGAAACTGCCGAAGAATACAAGCTTCTGACCACGCGGATCCTAGGGGAAGAGACGATTGCCGACGTGCAATGTGGGGACACTAGGATGGAGCTGCACATCCAGTCGCTGGGGGCTCATTTTGCCATGAACGCGCTCGGGGCTCTGGCTGCGGTAGCGGCATTGGGCGCAGATCCTGTGCGCGCGGCGCAGGTGTTGGCGCTCTGGTCGCCAGTCAAGGGGCGCGGGGCACGTGTCACCGTCGCACTTGCGGGCGGTGATCTGCTGATCCTGGATGACAGCTATAATGCCAATCCGACCTCGATGGCGGCTGCACTTGCGGTGCTGGCGGCTACTCCGCAACAGGCGTCAGGACGTAAGATCGCCTATCTGGGCGACATGGGAGAGTTGGGGCCGCAAGAGATTGCCTTGCATGCAGGTCTGGCAGATCTGCCCGCCCTGGATCAAATCGACCAAGTGCATTGCATTGGTCCTTTGATGGCGCATCTGCACGCAGCGCTGCCCAATGATAAGCGCGGCACGGCCTATGCATCCTCGGCGGATGTGCTGGCGGATCTGGCGGATCAGCTGAGCTGTGGCGATATTGTGCTGGCCAAGGGCTCTTTGAGTGCCGGTCTGGCCAAGGTCGTTGACGGCATCCGGGAATTGGGTCATGGCAAGCGCTAATCTTGAAACATATCTAAAGGCGAGGATCGATCCGAGATGCTCTATTGGCTGACGGCCCTGTCGGATGGCGGCGATTTTTTCAATCTGTTCCGCTATATTACTTTCCGCGCGGGCGGGGCCTTTATGACGGCGCTGCTGTTTGGGTTTCTGTTTGGCAAGCCGCTGATCAATGTGCTGCGCCGCAAACAGGGCAAGGGTCAGCCGATCCGCGATGACGGCCCGGAAGGGCATTTTTCCAAGGCAGGGACCCCGACGATGGGCGGCTTGCTGATTGTCGGTGCCCTGCTGAGCGCCACGCTGGTCTGGGCGCGTCTGGACAACCCGTTTATCTGGCTCGTTCTTTTTGTCACTCTGTCCTTTGCGCTGATCGGGTTTGCGGATGATTATGCCAAGGTGTCCAAGCAGAATACAGCTGGAGTGTCCGGGAAGGTCCGGCTGTTGCTGGGGATTGCCATCGCGGTGATTGCCGCGCTTTGGGCCAGCGCCTATCACCCTGTGGGATTGCAGAACCAGCTTGCGATGCCGGTGTTCAAGGACACATTGATCAATTTGGGCCTTTTTTATGTGCCCTTCGTGATCTGCGTGATCGTGGGATCAGCCAATGCGGTGAATCTGACGGATGGTTTGGACGGGCTTGCGATCATGCCGGTGATGATCGCGGGCGGCACGCTGGGTGTCATAGCCTATGCGGTTGGACGTGTTGATTTCACTGAATACCTTGATGTGCACTATGTGCCCGGATCGGGCGAGATTCTCATCTTTACGGCCGCACTTTTTGGCGCGGGTCTTGGTTTCCTCTGGTACAACGCGCCTCCGGCGGCGGTGTTCATGGGCGATACCGGATCGCTGGCGCTTGGCGGGGCGCTGGGGGCGATTGCGGTTGTTACCAAGCACGAACTGGTCTGGGCTCTTGTGGGCGGTCTGTTCGTGGTTGAAGCCCTGTCGGTGATTATTCAGGTGCTCTATTTCAAGTGGAGCGGCAAACGGGTGTTCCTGATGGCGCCGATCCATCATCACTATGAGAAAAAGGGCTGGGCCGAGCCGACCATCGTTATCCGGTTCTGGATCATCGCGCTGATCCTGGCGCTGATTGGTCTGGCCACGTTGAAGGTTCGCTAGGCCAAAGCAGCCATCGGGGCCAATTACGACAGCACCTGACAAAATTGCGATTTCAAAAGGGGAGGGTGCGTGCCTTCCCTTTTTTTGTTGCGTGACATGTTTGTGGCGCGATGTGGCTGGGTTTGGTTACGCCAAAGGGGGGCTCCCGCCAATTTCGACAGGCGGAGCCTGTTTGCCAATTGTTGGGCCCGGCAGAGGCCTTGCGGCCTCTGCGGTGGCACTTGCAAGTCCAGGCGCTGCGGTGCACTGTGCCGCCGAAATTTTGATCAAAGATGAGGTAGGCCATGATCCCGGTGCTGGGCTTTGAAGGCGCGACTGTTGCCGTTTTGGGATTGGGGCGTTCGGGACTTGCGACGGCACGGGCGTTGCTGGCAGGGGGCGCGACACCCGTGTGTTGGGATGACAATCCCGGGGCGCGGGATGCTGCCGAAGCCGAAGGGTTCGAGCTGCGCGATCTGCACCGGCAGGGGGCCTTTGACGATATCGCCGTTCTGATCACCTCGCCGGGTATTCCGCATCTGTACCCGCAGCCCAACCCGGTGATCCGTGCCGCGCTTGAGGCTGGCGTGCCTGTCGACAATGATATCGGGTTGTTCTTTGCCTCACTTCCGGCGCAGGGCTGGGACATGCTGGATCAACCGCCAAAGGTGGTTGCGATCACGGGCTCCAACGGCAAATCCACGACGGTAGCCTTGCTGCATCATATCCTTGAGACCGTGGGGCGTGACAGCCAGATGGCCGGCAATATCGGCCGCGGCGTGCTGGATATTGATCCGCCCGGGAATGCAGGCGTGGTGGTGCTGGAGCTTTCGAGCTATCAGACAGAACTGGCGCGCGCGCTGACGCCGGATATCGCCATACTGACCAATCTTTCGCCGGATCATCTGGATCGCCACGGCGGTTTGGGCGGCTATTTTGCTGCCAAGAGACGCTTGTTTGCCGAAGGAGGCCCAGACCGTGCTATTATTGGCGTCGACGAGGACGAGGGGCTGTTTCTGGCCAATCAGATGTCGCAGGCGGCCAGCGATGATCGGGTGATCCGCATTTCTTCTGCGCGCAAACTGACCGGGCCGGGCTGGCAGGTCTTCGCCCGAAAGGGGTTCTTGAGCGAATACCGCAAGGGGCGTCAGGTGGGATCAATCGATCTGCGCCAGATGATTGGCCTGCCGGGTGAGCACAATCATCAGAACGCCTGCGCGGCCTATGCGGCGGCGCGGGTCCTGGGGCTGGCGCCACGGGTGATCGAAGGCGCGCTGGCTTCTTATCCGGGACTGCCGCATCGCAGCCAGACCGTCGCCGAGGCGCAGGGCGTTCGCTATGTCAACGATAGTAAAGCGACCAATCTCGACAGTGCTGCCAAGGCCCTGAGCGCCTTCAAAAACATCCGCTGGATCTGTGGCGGCTTGGAAAAGGAAGGCGGGCTGGGCGCGCTGCAGGGACAGACCGGAAATGTACGCAAGGCCTATGTGATCGGCCGCGAAGCATCAAGTTTTGCCATGCAACTGGACGTCGAGGCTGAGGTCTGCACCTCAATGGCGACAGCCGTCGCGCGCGCCATGGCCGAAGCTGAACCCGGTGATGTGGTCCTTTTGGCGCCCGCTGCCGCCAGTTTTGATCAGTACGATAATTTCGAACAGCGCGGCGATGATTTCATTATCGAGGTCGAAAAAGGGCTGGACTGACCGTTTTTGAAAGCACTGGTTTTTTGGGTTCGTGAAGATTACGGCTCGGGTTCACCAAAACGGAATTCCGTTTTTGGATCTCCCACGCCTGTGTCCTTTTGTGACAGGAGCCTGCCCCTTTGTCCTGTCCGGTAAAAGGCAGGCGAGGGTGGCTACGAAACGGAACTCCATGGTGGCTGGGGTAGTGGCCGGGGATGCGCGAGGCGGAATGCGGCGCTAGCTGCGCGCGGCGATGGCGGTGCCTGTCGCATGGCCCGAAGCCCAGGCCCACTGAAAGTTGTAGCCGCCCAGCCAGCCAGTGACATCCACAGCTTCGCCAATGGCAAAAAGACCAGGACGCTGTTTTGCCTCCATGGTCTTGGAGGACAGAACATCCGTGTCGATGCCACCCAGCGTGACCTCGGCGGTGCGATAGCCTTCGCTGCCACCGGGAGTGAGGCGCCAGGTTTCAAGTTGCGTGCAAAGTGCTTGGAGTGCTGCGTCCGACTGATCGGCGAGGCGGCCTTCGATTTTGAACTCCTGCGCCAAGAAATCCACCAGCCGCCCCGGCAGGTGGCGGGCCAGTTCTGTGGTGAGTGCCCGGCGGCCTTGCAACTGGCGCTGATCGCGCAGCAGGGTGAACAGATCCATCGTGGGGATCAGGTTGGCGGTGATCTCTTCCCCCTCGTGCCAATAGGACGACAGCTGCAGAACCGCAGGGCCTGAGAGGCCGCGATGGGTAAATAGCAAGGCTTCGTCAAATTGCGCGCGCGCATTGGACAGACGTGTGGGCAGGGCGGTGCCAGCCAGGGCGGTGAAGCGGCCATCGGGAAAGGTGAAGGGCACCAGGCCCGGACGTGTGTCGATCAGCGGCAAGTCGAATTGACGGGCGATATCATAGGCAAGTCCGGTGGCGCCCATTTTTGGGATGCTTTTTCCGCCGGTGGCCAGCACCAGGTTCTTGCAACTGATCTGCTGGGGTTTGCCATCGCGCAGCAGGGTCAGATGATAGGTCTCACCCTCATGGCGAATTTTCTCGACCGAGGTCTGCAGCCAGAGGTCGGCACCGGCCTGCTGCAATTCCTCTACCATCATGGCCACGATCTGTTTGGCAGAGCCGTCGCAAAACAATTGCCCCAGGTTTTTTTCGTGCCAGGCAATGCCGTATCGATCGACTAGTGAGATGAAGTCCCATTGGGTGTATCGCGCCAGCGCAGATTTGCAGAAGTGCGGGTTCTGCGACAGGTAGTTTTCTGGCGTTGTGTCCAGATTGGTGAAATTGCAGCGCCCGCCGCCGGAGATGCGGATCTTTTCGCCCGGTGATTTGGCGTGGTCCAGCACAAGGCAGTCGCCACCTGCATGGGCTGCGCACATCATGCCGGCGGCACCGGCGCCAAGAATCACGGTTTTTTTGAACATGCTGCGCATCGACCACGGATGAGCCTTTGGCGCAAGGGTGTCGCTCGGATGGCTCGCATCTGGGCTCGCATATGGGAGAGGCGCGATTTCATGCCCGTTAACTATCTAGGGCTGGCTTGATGTGCAGTTTGCGGGTACTCTTTGCGCAATGACCCCAAAAATGGGGCTTATCTTGAGGCAAATAGCGGCGGTGTTCCCATGACTGAGATGGTCTATGGCGCGGTTCCTGTACCCACAGGTGAACCGATCCTTCCGAAATGGTGGCGGACCCTAGACAAGTGGTCCATGTCCTGCATTCTGATGCTCTTTGTTTTGGGGCTGTTGCTGGGGCTTGCGGCCTCGGTGCCGCTGGCCGAACGCAATGGCTTTGACAACTTCCACTATGTGCAACGGCAGGCCATTTTTGGCACCACGGCGCTGGCAGCGATGATCCTGACCTCGATGATGACACCGCAACTGGTGCGCCGCCTCGCGGTGATTGGTTTTGCCTGTGCTTTTGTCGCCTTGGCACTATTGCCGGTGCTGGGCACTGATTTTGGCAAGGGAGCTGTGCGCTGGTACAGCCTTGGCTTTGCCTCGCTTCAGCCATCAGAGTTTTTGAAGCCTGGTTTTGTGGTGGTGGCGGCCTGGATGATTTCATCCAGTCAGCAGATCAACGGTCCCCCCGGCACGCTGATTTCATTCGGGATCTGCATGGCGGTGGTGATGATGCTGGTGCTGCAGCCTGATTTTGGCCAGGCCTGCCTGATCCTGTTTGGCTGGGGGGTGATGTATTTTGTCGCCGGTGCCCCGATGCTGTTGCTGGTGGGCATGGCGGCCGTGGTGGTTTTGGGGGGTATCTTTGCCTATTCAAACTCGGAGCACTTTGCCCGCCGTATCGATGGCTTTCTCAACCCCGAGATCGATCCCACCACCCAGATGGGCTATGCTACCAACGCGATCCGCGAAGGCGGGTTGTTTGGTGTCGGTGTGGGCGAAGGCCAGGTGAAATGGTCGCTGCCGGATGCGCATACTGATTTCATCGTGGCCGTCGCTGCCGAAGAATACGGGCTGATCCTGGTGCTGGTGCTGATTGGGCTTTATGCCATGGTGGTTGTGCGCTCGCTGTTTCGCCTGATGCGCGAACGCGACACGTTCATTCGTCTGGCGGGTACCGGTCTGGTTTGCATGTTTGGCGTGCAGGCGATGATCAATATGGGTGTTGCGGTACGCCTGTTGCCGGCCAAGGGCATGACACTGCCCTTTGTCAGCTACGGCGGGTCTTCGCTGATTGCCGGCGGGATTGCGCTGGGGATGCTCTTGTCTTTTACCCGTGCCAGACCGCAGGGTGAGATCGCCGATTTCCTGCGTGCTCGCGGGCGCGGCTGATCACGACCCAAGCAAAGCCCAAGCAAAGATTGACATGACATGACACAGAAACTGCTCCTGATGGCGGCCGGTGGCACCGGTGGACATATGTTCCCGGCTCAGGCCCTGGCCGAGGCGATGCTGCGCAAAGGCTGGCGGGTCAAACTTTCAACCGATGCACGCGGCGCGCGTTACACCGGTGGCTTTCCGCATAGTACTGAGATTTCCGAGGTGTCTTCGGCGACTTTTGCCCGCGGTGGCCTGCTGGCCAAGGCCATGGTCGCCCCTAGGATCGCCGCTGGCGTGGTGTCGATGGCGCTACAGATGCGCCGGGACCGCCCTGATGCGGTGATTGGTTTTGGCGGCTATCCGTCGATCCCGGCGCTGGGGGCAGCGACGCTGCTGAAACTGCCGCGTATGATCCATGAACAAAATGGCGTGCTGGGTCGGGTCAATCAGCTGTTTGCGACGCGTGTGGCCGGGGTTGCCTGTGGCACCTGGCCAACAGATCTGCCGGACACAGTGCCGCATGAACATGTCGGCAATCCGGTGCGCGCCGCCGTGATGGAACGCGCAGGGGCCGGCTATATCGCACCCGGAGACTATCCGATGTCGATCCTGGTGATGGGAGGCAGTCAGGGCGCGCGCATTCTGTCGGATGTGGTGCCTGCCGCCATTGCAGCACTGCCGGAAGAGATCCGCAAATATCTGCGGATTTCGCATCAGGCCCGCGGCGAAGACATGGCGCGGGTGGCGGAATTTTATACCACTCACGGCATTTCTGCGGATGTGCAGCCCTTTTTCCACGATGTGCCCGCCCGGATGTCCGAAGCACAGCTGGTTATCTCGCGTTCAGGCGCGTCCTCGGTGGCGGATATATCGGTCATTGGCCGTCCGTCTATTCTGGTGCCCTATGCGGCGGCCACTGGCGATCATCAAACCGCGAACGCCCGTGGGCTGGTGGACGCGGGCGGCGCCATCCTGATCCCCGAAAGCGCGCTTGACGTTTCTGCGCTGGCGGCGCAAATCACCGCTGTTTTGAGTAACCCGCAGGCAGCGAACCAGATGTCGCTTGCCGCATTGAGCGCCGGTGTTCCCGATGCCACCGAACGATTGGTGGCCCTGGTCGAACAGCTGGCCGAGAAAGGATAAAGATGACCCCTGCAACCAAATTGCCCGGCGACGTTGGCCCGATCCATTTTGTTGGGATCGGTGGCATTGGCATGTCCGGTATCGCCGAGGTGCTGCTCAACCTTGGTTATGTGGTGCAGGGATCAGATCTGAAGTCGTCAAAGATCACTCAGCGGCTGGAAAAACTCGGCGCACTGGTTTTTGTTGGTCAGCAGGCGGAAAATCTGGCTGAGGCCGAAGTGGTGGTGATTTCCTCTGCCATCAAACCCGGTAACCCCGAACTGGACGAGGCCCGCCGCCGTGGCCTGCCGGTGGTGCGCCGTGCCGAGATGCTGGCTGAGCTGATGCGGCTGAAATCCAACATCGCCATCGGCGGCACCCATGGTAAAACCACCACCACCACCATGATGGCCGAACTGATGGTGGCGGGCAAATTTGACCCCACCGTGGTCAATGGCGGCATCATCCATGCCTATGGTTCCAACGCGCGCATGGGGCAGGGCGAATGGATGGTGGTCGAGGCTGACGAGAGTGACGGGACATTCAATCGCCTGCCTGCCACCATTGCCGTTGTCACCAATATCGACCCCGAACACATGGAACATTGGGGTGATTTTGACACGCTGCGGGATGGGTTTTACGAATTCGTCTCCAACATTCCCTTTTACGGCGTCGCTGTGTGTTGCACAGATCACGCCGAAGTGCAGGCGCTGGTTGGCCGCATCACGGATCGGCGCGTCGTCACCTATGGCTTCAATGCGCAGGCCGACGTGCGTGCCACAAATCTGACCTACAAGGCGGGCGTGGCGCATTTTGATATTCACCTACAGTCTGAAGGCCGCGTGATCGAGGACTGTAGCCTGCCTATGCCCGGCGACCACAATGTCTCCAACGCGCTGTCGGCGGTGGCCGTGGCGCGACATCTGGGCATGAAGGGCTCTGAAATCCGCGAGGCCCTGGCCAATTTTGGTGGCGTCAACCGCCGTTTCACCAAGGTGGGCGAGGTCAATGGCGTGACCATCATCGACGACTATGGTCACCACCCGGTTGAGATCGCAGCCGTTTTGAAAGCGGCGCGCCAGGCCATTGGCGACAACCCCGAGGCCCGCGTTATCGCAGTGCATCAGCCACACCGCTATTCGCGACTGTCAGATCTGTTTGATGATTTCTGTGCCTGCTTCAACGAGGCTGACGTGGTGGCTATTGCCGAAGTGTTTGCGGCCGGCGAAGATCCCATAGAAGGCGCCAGCCGGGACGATCTGGTCGCCGGATTGATCCGCCATGGTCATCGCCATGCGCGTGCCTTGCTGGACGAGGACGATCTGGAGCGGCTGGTGCGCGAACAGGCGCGCCCCGGCGATATGGTCGTATGTCTTGGAGCCGGGACAATCAGTACCTGGGCCAACGGCCTGCCGGAGCGGTTGAGCAAGAATACCTGAACGGGAAGTAAGCGAGCCCGCATATAAGGGAGACCCCAGATGACAGAGCCCCTGAAGCGTCGTATCGGCCTTGGCCTACTGACGGCCTATGGGGTGGGTGTCATGGTTGGGGCTGGCATTTATGTGCTGGTGGGCGCCGTGGTGGCCGAGGCGGGCACTCTGGCGCCGTTTTCCTTTTTGCTGGCAGGTCTGATCGCGGCGCCGACGGCGCTGTCCTATGCCGAATTTTCCTCGCGCCTGCCCGAAGCCGCAGGTGAGGCCGCCTTTGTCGGGCAGGGGCTGTCATCGCCGCGACTTGCAATCTTTGTGGGGCTTTCGGTGGTTCTGGCGGGGACTATTTCCGCAGGGGCTGTGTTGCGCGGTGGGGCCGGGTATTTTGCGGCCGCCACCGGTATCAGCCCCGATATCGCCATTCTGGCCATGGGGATTGCGTTGACGGCTGTGGCTGTTCTGGGTGTGCTGGAAAGCTTTGCGCTGGTCGCGGTCTTTACTGCGATCGAGATCGCCGGTCTTGCGCTGGTGATCTGGGCCGGTTTCGGTGCTGAAGTCACGCAGGACTGGAGTACGGCAGCGCCTGCCATCACAGCCCTTGCTCACCCGGCCGTGTTGACCGGAGTTTCCTTTGGCGCAGTGCTGGCGTTCTTTGCCTTTATCGGTTTTGAAGATATCGTCAACATGGCCGAAGAAGTGCGCCATCCTACCCGCGTCATGCCCCGCGCCATCATGCTGTCGCTGGCGATCACCTCGGTGGTTTATGCGCTGGTCTGTTGGGCGGCGGTTCGGGCGGTGCCCCTGCAGGATCTGGCTCAGTCGCAAAGCCCGCTGGCGCTGGTCTGGCAAGTAACCCAGGGGGGGAATGCGCATTTCCTGTCCAGTATTGCGGTTTTTGCCGCCCTTAATGGCGTGCTGGCGCAGATCGTCATGGCCTCGCGGGTGTTGTTCGGGCTGGGGCGTAGAACGGCGACACTGCATGTGTTTCGCCAGACACATCACCGCTTCGGCACACCTGTGCGTGCAACAGTGTTGATCGGCGGCGCGGTTGTGGCAGCGGCCTATCTGGTGCCCCTGTCGCAATTGGCCGAGATGACCTCGACCACCTTGCTGGCCGTGTTCATCCTAGTGAATCTGGCGCTGATCCTGCAAAAACGACGCGCGCCTGAGGCCTCCTTCAGGGTGCCGATGCTGGTCCCGGTTGTTGGCTTGCTGCTGTCGCTTGGTGCGTTTTCGACCGCGATTGCGGGAATGTTATGAGTGCGGCGGTTGCAATCGTCTGGGTATTTGCGACAACGGCTGTCGCCATGTTGCCGGTAGGGCGACATTACTATCCCGGACGTGTTCTGCTGTGCTTGGCCCCAGCGGTGATTATCTGGCTGGGGCTGGACTACGGCTGGGGCGCTGTTGCATTCGGGGTCTTTGCTGTGGGGTCGATGTATCGACGGCCAATCCGATACTATTGGCAAAAGCTGCGCCGCAGTGAGGAGCCCCCTGGATGACGCTTTCCTTGACACTGGCGGCCCTCTGGGCGCTGGCGGCGAATTTCCTGGGGATGTTGCCCAGTCGGGACAACCATTGGCGCCGCGCCTATGGGCTGATTCTTATAGGCCTGCCAATCCTGGGCTATGTGACATATGAAAACGGGCTCTGGTGGGGGCTTGGCGTGCTATGCGCCGGGATGAGCGTGCTGCGCTGGCCGGTGATCTATCTGATGCGCTGGCTTCGCCGAGGGCTGCGGTAAAGCACCCAACGGGAAAGATTAGGGCTGAGGCCCTCCGGGATCTGCGCCATGCAGCGCCAACGCGAACTGGCTTGGCCGTTCTGATTGCGCGTTGTCAATGCGCCGGGAACCGCGCTAAAGGCTGACGACAGAATTTCGGCCCAGTGTGGCCGAACGGCCAAAGGAGGGCTGTGGCGTGATTATTGAAGGGCTGCGTGGGAAACTCACCGCGAACCGGGATCTGTCCGGACTGACCTGGCTGCGCGTCGGTGGCCAAGCTGACTATCTGTTTCAGCCTGCTGATATCGCCGACCTTCAATTAGTTTTGCGCCAGCTGCCTGCGGATGTGGAGATCTTTCCTATGGGGGTGGGCTCGAACCTGATCGTGCGCGACGGTGGCCTGCGGGCTGTGGTGATCCGCCTGGGGCGTGGCTTCAACGGGATCGAGATCGAGGGCGATCAGATCACAGCGGGGGCGGCAGCGCTGGATGCGCATGTGGCCAAACGGGCCGCAGACGCCGGGCTGGACCTTTCTTTCTTGCGCACCATTCCCGGCTCTATCGGCGGGGCTGTGCGCATGAATGCCGGCTGCTATGGCAGTTACATCGCCGATGTCTTTGTGTCGGCGCAGATTGTCACCCGCACGGGTGAGCTGCTTGAAATCACCGCACGGGATTTGCAGTTTCAGTATCGCCAGACAGCTTTTCCCGCAGGCGCAGTTCTGGTGTCTGCCACCCTGCGCGGCACGCAGGCCGATCCGAAAAACCTGCATGACCGCATGGCGGAGCAGTTGAAAAAGCGTGACGAGAGCCAGCCCACCAAAGAGCGCTCTGCCGGGTCTACGTTTCGCAATCCTGCTGGGTTTTCCTCGACCGGGCGGGCCGATGATGTGCAAGATCTCAAAGCCTGGAAGGTGATTGATGACGCGGGCATGCGCGGCGCAAGGGTGGGCGGGGCCCAGATGAGCGAGAAGCACTCTAACTTTATGATCAATGCGGGTGGCGCATCTGCCGCAGATCTTGAGAGTTTGGGGGAAAAGGTCAGAAAAAAGGTTTACGCCAATTCGGGCATAACGCTAGAATGGGAAATCATGCGGGTCGGAGAGCCGCTGTCTGACTAACACAAAATGACCCCTAAATCCTTATCGTTTCAGTGTCTTGCGATGACGCTGCTATGCTTTGGGAAAATAGGGGCGGGTGCTGCAGGGCAGGGGCGATCTTAAACATGGTAAAGTACACGTTAATAACCCGGTAAGACATGCGGCGTTATGATGGCGTGACCGATCTCGTTTCGCAGTGGGGACTGGATCGGTGCAAAAAAAAGGATTTTCCCGGTGGAGCAGGCAGCCACAGGGGATCGGCGCAGGGCTGATATGGATCAGGGCTTGCGCCGGGCCGAAGAGAAAGACTGACGCCGGAAAACGGCGACCAAAGACAAAAACAATGCGGGCCAATTTCCGGCTCCAATAACCAAGGGCGCAAAGCCCGACAATTTTGAGGCGCTATCGTGGGTGAGTCGAGCGGAACACTCCCGAAAGTGGCGGTACTATTGGGCGGACCCTCAGCAGAACGTGAGGTGTCTTTGTCTAGTGGGCGTGAATGCGCGGCCGCGCTACGGGGCGAAGGATATGACGTAACAGAACTGGACGCGGGTCCGGATCTTTATGCGCATCTGATCAGTTGCAAACCGGATGTTGTGTTCAACGCCCTGCATGGTCGCTGGGGTGAAGACGGCTGCGTACAGGGTTTGTTGGAATGGATGGGTTTGCCCTATACCCATTCCGGGGTGCTGGCCTCGGCGCTGGCGATGGACAAGCAGCGTAGCAAGATGGTGTTCCAGGAGGCTGGCCTGCCAGTGATGGGCAGTGGCCTGTTTTCCAAGGCCGCCGTCATGGCAGGACACGTGATGGAGCCACCCTATGTGGTGAAGCCTAACAATGAAGGTTCCAGCGTTGGCATCTATCTGGTGCATGAGGCCGCAAACGGCCCGCCGCAGCTATCGCAGGATATGCCGGACGACGTGTTGGTCGAGGCCTTCGCGCCGGGCCGCGAGCTGACGACCACGGTGGTTGGCGACCAGGCTCTGGCGGTCACCGACATCCTGACGGATGGATGGTATGACTATGACGCAAAATACAAACCCGGTGGGTCCCGCCATGTGGTGCCTGCCGAGGTGCCAGATGAGATCACTCAGCTATGTCTCGACTATGCCCTGCGGGCGCATCAGGCTCTGGGATGTCGCGGCGTCAGCCGGACAGATTTCCGTTGGGATGAAAGCCGCGGCGCTGATGGCCTGATTTTGCTGGAAACCAATACCCAGCCGGGCATGACGCCGACCTCTTTGGTTCCTGAACAGGCAGCCTATTGCGGCATGACCTTTGGCCAGCTCTGTGACTGGATGGTAAAGGACGCATCATGCGGGCGTTGATGGGCAGGCTGCAGCGCGGCGACTCGCGCGCCGATCCGGCACCTTCGCGGCTGAAATATCGCCTGCAGCGCTGGATGTTGACGCCGGGCATTCGCTTTGGTCTGAAATTCGGTGTGCCGCTGTGCCTGTTGCTCGCTGCTGGTGGCGGTTTTCTTGCAGATGCAGGTCGGCGGGATCTGGTCGTGGCGCAAATCAATGCCGTACGGGCCGCTATCGAGGAGCGCCCTGAATTCATGGTCAATGTTATGGCCATCGATGGGGCTGGCGCCAGTGTGGCGCAGGATGTGCGCGAAGTGGTGCCGCTGGATTTCCCTATCAGCTCGTTCGATCTCGATCTGGGCCAGATCCGCGATCAGATCGAAGGTCTGGATCCGGTGAAATCTGCCAAGGTGCGTATTCGCCCGGGCGGTATTTTGCAGGTGGATGTTGAAGAGCGTGCGCCTGCTCTGATTTGGCGCAGTCACGAAGGTCTGGCGCTGTTGGATGAAACCGGCGCCCATGTTGCAGAGCTGGGTCAGCGCGGGCTGCACCCGGATCTGCCATTGATCGCCGGGCAGGCCGCAGACCAGCAGGCACACGAGGCGCTTCAGCTGATTGCAGCCGCCAATCCGCTGGGCACGCGATTGCGTGGTCTTGTCCGAATTGGTGAACGCCGCTGGGATGTGGTGTTGGATCGCGGTCAGCGCATCCTGTTGCCAGCCGACAGGCCGATCCCGGCGCTGGAGCGGGTGATCGTGGTGAGTGAAGTGCAGGACTTGCTGGAGCGCGATGTTGCGGTGGTGGATATGCGGATTGCGGCGCGGCCGACAATTCGAATGACGGAGAATGCAGTGGAAAACTGGTGGCGCATCAGAGAATTGAACGAAGGCGGGCTGTAAGATGACGGATCTCTATCAATCCCAGCGCGCGATGCGGCAGATGCGCCGTCAGGCCATGCAGCGTGGTGTGGTTGCCATTCTGGATATTGGCAGCTCCAAAATTGCCTGCCTGGTGCTGCGTTTCGACGGTACGGGACGGCTGAGCGAAGATAATTCGATCGGCTCGCTTGCGGGGCAGTCAGGCTTTCGGGTGATTGGGGCTGCCACGACACGGTCGCGCGGCGTGCAGTTTGGTGAAATCACCGCCATGCAGGAAACCGAACGCGCCATCCGGACTGCCGTGCAGGCCGCGCAAAAGATGGCTGGTGTGCGCGTCGATCATGTGATCGCCAGTTTTTCCGGTGCCAATCCGCGTTCTTATGGCTTGGATGCTCAGCTCGAACTTGAAGGGCAGGAGGTGTCTGAATCCGAGATCGCCCGTGTGCTGGCAGCCTGCGAGGTGCCGGAATATGGTGCTGGTCGCGAGGTTCTGCACGCGCAGCCAGTGAACTTTGCGCTCGACAATCGGTCCGGGCTGGAAGACCCGCGTGGCCAGTTGGGCCAGACCCTGGCAGTGGACATGCATATGCTCACAGTTGATGCTGCTACGGTGCAAAATCTCGTACGCTGTATTCAGCGCTGTGATTTGGAACTGGCCGGTATTGCCTCCTCCGCCTATGCCTCCGGCTATGCAGCACTGGTCGAAGATGAACAGGAGTTGGGTGCCGCCTGCATCGACATGGGCGGCGGCTCCACTTCGATCTCGGTCTTTATGAAGAAACACATGATCTATGCCGATGCGGTGCGTATGGGTGGCGATCATATTACCTCTGATATTTCCATGGGGCTGGGTGTTCCAATGGCGAACGCCGAGCGCATCAAGACCTTCTGTGGTGGCGTGCATGCCACCGGGGCCGATGATCGTGACATGATTGATATTGGTGGAGACACGGGTGACTGGGAGCATGACCGGCGCACCGTTAGCCGGGCAGAGCTGATTGGTATTATGCGCCCCCGGGTCGAGGAGATCCTCGAAGAAGTGCGCACGCGGCTTGATGCCGCCGGATTCGAATACCTTCCAAGCCAGCAGATCGTTCTGACCGGCGGCTCCAGCCAGATCCTCGGTCTTGATGGGCTGGCGAGTCGCATTCTGGGCCAGCAGGTGCGTCTGGGACGTCCGTTGCGGGTGCATGGTCTGCCACAATCGGCCACCGGGCCAGGATTCGCAGCCGCCGTCGGCCTGAGCCTTTTTGCTGCCAACCCACAGGATGAGTGGTGGGACTTTGAGACTCCGGTAGATCGATATCAGGGCCGCACGATTAGTCGGGCAGTGCGGTGGTTCAGAGACAATTGGTAGGCGTCCGGGCGGCAACAGTCTGAAAAATTTCCACAGCTTGTGGAAAAACCCTGAACGGGCTGGGTGACAGGCCATGCAAAACCGGATAACAAAGATTTAATGACCGTAAAAGCGGCAGCAGCAGGCCGAGCAGTGGCCAGCCACAAAAACAAAACAACACGTTTGACCTTTGGCATCTTTGCTAGGGGCATGATCTCTGTTGTGTTGTCGTGGCCAGTGTTCTACCAGATCTGCTGGGATAAGCGAAAATCTGCGGGTTTTTACCAATCTTTGGGCCATATTTTGTGGCGTTTTTCGCTTTTTAGGATGACGAGACTCCGCCATCACGGTAAGATTGAGGCGGATTACACAGGAATAGCCCTTGCGGGAGGGCTGAAAAACAGGCGGGAAGAGCATGACATTGAACCTTTCGATGCCCGGGCAGGAAGAACTGGCCCCTAAGATCACCGTGTTCGGTGTCGGCGGTGCAGGTGGCAACGCGGTCAACAATATGATCGCCAAAGAGCTGGAAGGTGTCGATTTTGTCGTTGCCAATACCGATGCTCAGGCCCTGCAGCAAAACGCGGCCACAAGCCGTATCCAACTGGGTGTGAAAGTCACCGAAGGTCTTGGTGCCGGTGCGCGCCCCTCGGTAGGTTCCGCCTCGGCTGAAGAAAGCATCGAACAGATCGTTGACCACCTGGCGGGGGCACATATGTGCTTTATCACCGCCGGTATGGGGGGCGGCACTGGTACTGGTGCAGCACCAATCATTGCGCAGGCCGCGCGTGAGCTGGGTGTGCTGACCGTCGGTGTTGTCACCAAGCCTTTCCAGTTTGAAGGCAATAAGCGGATGAAACAGGCCGAGGAGGGCGTCGAAGCCCTGCAAAAGGTTGTTGATACGCTGATCATCATTCCAAACCAGAACCTGTTCCGTCTGGCCAATGAAAAGACCACCTTTACCGAGGCCTTCTCGATGGCCGACGATGTGCTCTATCAGGGTGTCAAAGGTGTGACCGACCTGATGGTTCGTCCGGGCCTGATCAATCTCGACTTTGCCGATGTTCGCGCCGTAATGGACGAAATGGGCAAGGCGATGATGGGCACTGGCGAGGCCGAAGGCGAAGATCGCGCGGTTCAGGCGGCTGAGAAAGCTATTGCCAACCCGCTGCTGGATGAAATCAGCCTGCGCGGAGCCAAAGGTGTTCTGATCAACATCACCGGCGCGCATGACCTCACCTTGTTTGAACTCGACGAGGCTGCCAATCGTATCCGCGAAGAGGTGGACCCGGAAGCAAACATTATCGTTGGCTCCACGTTGGACACCGGCATGGAAGGCAAGATGCGCGTCTCCGTTGTCGCCACCGGGATCGACGCCACCGATGTGATGACGGATATGCCGGTACCGCGTCGCCCGATGTCAGCGCCTTTGAAAAAGGCCGTCAGCGTCGAGCAGGCCCGCCCCGCACCGCTGGAGCTGAACACGCCCGTTGAACAGCCACAGGTTGCAACTGAAGCCGCTCCCGTTGCGGCGCAAGCACAGCAAGAACCTACTTTGTTTGAGGGCATGGATGTGCAGCAGGTTGCCGCGCAGGAGCAGGCAGAAGATCTGTTCGAGGAAATCGACGAGCTGGACAATGACGGCTTGCCGCGCCCGGCCTATCAGCCTCAGGTGCCTGACTTCCAGCCTCAGGCGGATGCGATGGATGCCCAGCCCGAAGCCTCGTTTGTGGCGCCCAAAGCGCCCGCACCTGGTACCCCGTCGGCGGATGCAATCGTGCGCCTTCAGCAGGCCGCTGCCCGCGCCCAAGGTCAGCAGCGTCCGATGACACAGCAGGTCGCACCGCAGCAACGTCCGGTGGCGGCTCAGCAAGAAGAGCCTCAGTCCGAGCAGCGCCGCTTTGGTCTCAACTCGCTGATCCACCGGATGACCGGCAGCGCCGCCGAAGCGCAGGGGGCAAAACCCCAGCCTGTGCGCCAGCAGCCGCCGGTTCAGCAGCAGGCGGTGGCGCCACAGCCACAGCCCGCGCCGCAACAGCAGGCCGAAGAAGAGCAGGATCGTATCGAAATTCCCGCTTTCCTGCGCCGTCAGGCAAATTAACACCTCACTAGTTGAGGTTGAAAGGCCGCCTTCGGGCGGCCTTTTCTATTTTAAAAACAAAGATTTGCCCAAAGTTAAGCAGTCTTTTGCCTATCTGTTTCAGAGATGTTTCATTCCGTTACAAAGATTGAGTTGTGGCTTTTTTGTGAAATCCTTACCTGTCTTTGCAACACGGCGCCTGTCGCCGGACATAGAGATCAGGAGCACAAGGTGCAAAATACGCTTAAAGCATCGGTGACATTTGAAGGGGTTGGCCTGCATTCAGGTAAATCGGCCCGACTGGTTCTCAACCCTGCTGCGGCAGGTCACGGCATTCAATTCAAACGCACTGATATCGCTTTGGGCAATACCATCGTTCCAGCCCGCTGGGATCATGTGGAACGCACTGCACTGTGTACACGTCTGATCAATGCAGCCGGTGTCACGGTTTCGACCGTTGAGCATGTGATGGCTGCTTTGGCGGGCTGTGGTATCCACAACGCTCTGATCGAAATCGACGGTCCCGAAGTTCCGATCCTCGATGGGTCTTCGGCACCTTTCGTGCGCGGGATCATGGCGCGTGGCATTCACCGTCTTGGTGTTCCGGCACGAGCCATCGAAGTGCTGAAGCCGGTGACCGTGACCAAGGACGGAGCAACCGCAACTCTGCTGCCCTGTGATCGCCTGATGATTGAGTTCCATATCGATTTCGAAGAACAGGCCATCGGGCGCCAAAGCCGGGTTCTGGACCTGCGCAACGGTGCCTTTGTGCGTGAACTTTGCGACAGTCGCACCTTCTGCCGCCGTTCTGATGTCGAGACGATGCAGGCCAATGGGTTGGCTCTGGGCGGTGTGCCAGGCGAGAACGCTATCGTTTTTGATGGCTCCACCATCGAAAGCGGCGAGGGGCTGCGCCACGCGGATGAACCCGTCCGTCATAAAATGCTAGATGCTCTTGGCGATCTCGCGCTGGCTGGTGGACCACTGCTTGGGCGTTATGTTGGCGAACGGGCCGGTCACGCGCTGACCAATACCCTGTTGCGGGAGCTTTTTGCGACACCGGGTGCATCGCGAGTGGTTGACTGCGATCTGGCGATGACTGCACGGCTGCCGGGCCAGGGTCTTGTCTGGTCCGAGGTTCCGGCCACGCGTCGCGTCGCCTGAGGTCCCGACCTGAACGGCAATCAAGAATGCATCAGCAAGATCGAGGCGTGGGGAAATCTCCTCACTGCGGTCTTGGAAAGCACAACTAGAAAGCACATCTATTTGACACTCTCAGAGCCCCGTTGGAACGGGGCTTTATGCGTTTTGGGGCGCATAGCTATGTCGTTGTGCTGCCCCAGAGCCCTGTCAGGCTTGACCATCCTTCACATTCTCTGCCAAGTGGGGGAGCAAACGGGTTAAAGGCGTTTTGCACGCCAGATGAATGTGCTAAACGGGGCTGAACCCGGGGCGCGACACCCGAAAGACAATGACGGTGAGGTTAGGCAATATGATCGGCATCAAGACTGGAGCCAAATTCATCGGTGCGGCTCTTTTGATGGCAACACTCTCCGCATGTGGTGGAGATGGTGGGGCTGCGGAACAGACTGTGCCGCTGGAAAGCTATACGCCTCAACAGATCTTTGAACGTGGCGAGTTCGAACTGGCGCGCAACCGTACCAAGGATGCCGCCTACTATTTCTCCGAGATCGAACGGCTCTATCCTTACTCCGAATTTGCCAAGCAGGCGTTGATCATGCAGGCCTTTGCCAATCACCAGGCAAAGAACTACGAAGAAAGCCGTAGTGCGGCCCAGCGGTATATCGATTTCTACCCGACCGATGAAGACGCCGCCTACGCACAATACCTTCTGGCACTCAGCTATTACGACCAGATTGACGAAGTTGGCCGTGACCAGGGGTTGACCTATCAGGCGCTTCAATCACTGCGGACCGTGATCGAGGTCTATCCCGAAAGTGAATATGCCAACTCCGCACTGTTGAAATTTGATCTTGCCTTTGACCACTTGGCTGGCAAGGAAATGGAAGTCGGGCGCTATTATCTGCGTCGAGGTCACTATACCTCTGCAATCAATCGCTTCCGTGTCGTGGTCGAAGACTTCCAGACCACCAGCCACACTGCCGAGGCTCTGCATCGTCTGGTCGAAGCCTATCTGTCTCTGGGGCTTTTGGATGAAGCGCAGACGGCAGGGGCTATTCTGGGCCATAACTACCAGTCCACCGAATGGTATGAGGACAGCTATCGCCTGCTGACCGCGCAGGGGCTGAAACTCAAGGATCGTGGCAATAACTGGCTAAGCCAGGTCTATCGTCAATCGATCAAGGGGCGTTGGCTGTAAGCAGCTGTGTGGCGGAACGAGACGACGGAACCAGGCCATGCTGCGCGCACTTGATATACGCGATCTTCTGATCATTGATCATTTGGAACTGGCTTTTCAGCCGGGGCTGAATGTACTCACCGGCGAAACCGGGGCCGGGAAATCCATCTTGCTAGACTCTTTGGGGTTTGTTCTGGGGTGGCGCGGTCGGGCTGAACTGGTGCGTCAGGGCGCGGCCCAGGGCGAAGTCATCGCGGAATTTGATCTGAATGCAGATCACCCGGCGCATTCGATCCTCGAAGAGGCGGGACTGCCCGGCGGTGAGCAATTGGTCCTGCGGCGGGTGAACACCGCTGACGGCCGCAAGACCGCCTGGGTCAATGACCGGCGTTGTTCCGGTGAAGTCCTGCGGCGTCTGTCTGAAACCCTGGTGGAGTTGCACGGGCAGCACGATGATCGTGGCCTGTTGAACCCACGGGGGCACCGCGCTCTGCTGGATGCCTTCGCCAATGTGCCGGATCTGTTGAACGACACTCGTAAAACCTGGTCTGCCATGGCCAAGGCGCGCAAATCGGTTGCGGCGACGCGAGCCGCGCTTGACGCTATCCGTGCCGAAGAAGAATTCCTTCGCCATGCAGTGGCGGAACTCGACAAGCTAAGCCCCGAGCCCGGTGAGGACGAGGCGCTGGATGCGCGCCGCCGCCAGATGCAGGGCGCAGAGCGGATCCGGGGCGACATTGCCCGCGCCCATGCGTTGCTGAGCGAAGGCGCCGAGGGGGCGATGGGCGACGCGCAACGTTGGCTCGAAGGCGTTGAGGGCGGCGATGATGTCGGGCTTGTTGCACCGCTTGCCGCGTTGAGCCGGGCGATGATTGAGCTTGGCGATGCTCAGGACGGGGTCGCGCGTATTCTCGATGGGCTGGAATTCAATCCCGGTGATCTGGAAGATTGCGAGGCACGGCTGTTCGAAATTCGGGCCATGGCGCGTAAACACGGGGTTCAGCCGGATGAACTGGCGGCACATGCCGAGAGCCTGCGCATCAAGCTGGGCGCATTGGATGCCGGGGACCGTGATCTTGCCGATCAGGAGCAGGCATTAAAGGCCTGCCAGCAGGCGTATCAGGCGGCCTCGGATCTGCTGAGCGCGGCGCGGCGTCAGAATGCAGGTGTGCTGGATCAGGCCGTCATGACCGAACTCGCGCCGCTCAAGATGGAGCGTGCCGTATTTGAAACTCTGGTCACACAGGGCGACGCTGGTCCTGAGGGGCAGGATGACGTTGCCTTTACGGTTGCGACTAACCCCGGAGCACCTTCGGGACCGTTGAACAAGATCGCCTCTGGGGGGGAGTTGAGCCGGTTCCTGCTGGCTCTGAAGGTTTGCCTGCGCGGGGACGATCAAAGCAAGACGCTGATTTTTGATGAGATCGACCGTGGCGTTGGCGGTGCAACGGCAGATGCCGTTGGGCGCCGTTTGAAGGCGCTGGCCGCGGCTGGGCAGGTACTGGTCGTCACCCATTCGCCCCAGGTTGCCGCGCAAGGGGGCTATCACTGGCGGGTGCAAAAACGCGTTGCCGATGGGATTACCCTGTCAGAAGTGGTACCCTTGGATGACACGGAGCGGGTGGATGAAATTGCCCGAATGGTCTCTGGTGATACCATAACTCAAGAAGCACGCGCCGCGGCACGGGCCTTGCTGGTGAGCTGACGCTTTGATGTGACCTCCTGAATTGGCACGTTGTGTTGATCCAGGGTGGGAGTTCGAAATTTTTACTGTCTTCTCGCGACGTTCGATGAGATCTTTACGATGTCTTGTCTTTTCTTTGGCTGATTGGGTCAAAAATTGACACAGCACAGGACCAATATGCCCCAGATGCTTCGCGCCGCCATTTCTGCTCATGTTTCCCAAATGCTTGCGGGAGTACGTGACCTGTGGCGCATTCTGTTGCAAAGGGGGCCGAGCCAGTTTCAATTCTGGGTGATTGCGCTGCTGATCGGGATCGGTGCAGGGTTTGCGGCACTGTCGTTCCGCAAAGGGATTTCAGCTTTGCAAGCATGGGTTTATGGCGCCGAAGATGCCAACTACCTGCATAGTTTTGCGGCCGATCTGCCCTGGTACACGCTGGTATTGATCGCCACTTGTGGTGGCCTGATCGTTGGCATCATTCTGGATCGGTTCACGCCGGATGCGCGGGTGCGTTCGGTGGCTGACGTGATCGAGGGCGCCGCGCTCAAGGACGGTCGGCTGGAAATCCGCGCAGGTTTAGCCTCTGCGCTGGCGTCCTTTCTGACTCTCTCCACTGGTGGCTCTTCTGGGCGGGAGGGGCCGGTTGTGCATCTCGCCGGGGTGATTTCCAGCTGGGTCAGCGAAAAAATCAAAGCAGATGGCATCACCGGCCGCGACCTGCTGGGTTGCGCAGTTGCAGCGGCTGTTTCCGCCAGCTTCAACGCGCCGATTGCCGGTGCCCTGTTTGCGCTGGAAGTGGTCTTGCGTCATTTTGCAGTCCACGCCTTTGCGCCCATCGTCATTGCATCGGTGGCGGGCACGGTGATCAACCGTCTGGAATATGGCGATGTGACCGAGTTTTCACTGATGACACCTGGCGCGCTGCAGTTTTATGTCGAACTGCCAGCCTTTTTGCTGTTGGGGGTGATCTGCGGCCTGGTTGCTGTGGTTCTTATGCGGTCGATCTTTATGGCGGACAAGATCGGTGACGAGATCCAGGCGCAGTTGCGGCTTCCGCGATGGCTGCGTCCTGCGGTCTCTGGGTTAATGCTCGGGGTGATCGCGATCTGGTACCCGCATATCATCGGCGTCGGCTATGAAACCACTGTGCTGGCTCTGACCGGGGGGCTGGTGCTGTCACAGGCGGTGCTGTTCGTCGTGGTCAAGACGGCTGCGGTGGCAATCACCATGGGCGGTCGGATGGGCGGCGGGGTGTTTTCCCCGTCTCTGATGATCGGGGCAATCACAGGTCTCGCCTTTGGCCTGGTTGCGACTTCGTTTTTGCCGGATGTTTCGGGGACGCATACGCTTTATGCTTTTGCTGGAATGGGGGCCGTGGCGGCTGCTGTTCTCGGAGCGCCGATCTCCACCACCTTGATTGTTTTTGAGCTCACTGGGGACTGGCAGATCGGTCTGGCGGTGATGGTGGCCGTTTCGATTTCAACAGCTCTGGCGTCGCGTCTGGTGGACCGTTCCTTTTTCCTGACCCAGCTCGAAAAGCGCAACATCCGCTGCGCGGCGGGACCACAGGCCTACCTGCTTGCTCTGCTGAAGGCGAATGCGGTCATGCGCCCGTTGGAAAGCCCAGGCTGCGCCTCTGCGGAAGAGTGTCATGCGCTGCTTGAACAGGGGCTATTTCTTGAAGAAGGTGCCTCACTGGAAGCAGCCTTACCGGTTTTTGATCGCGCAGATGTGACATTTTTGCCAGTAGTTGATAGGTCAGATGGCACGGATCGGCTGCTTGGCGCCATTTATCATCTGGATACCCTAAAGGCCTACAACCGCGCTTTGGTGGCGATCGCGGCAGAGGAGCACCGCTGAAATAAGCGGAACTACGAAGCAACGCAGCTGTCGGAGTGATCGAAAAGGCAGGTCCGCAAAGGGTCTGTTTTTCAATGAATACCGGTTGGGCCGATGGGGATGCTCAGCTGCGGTTTGGGGCCAGCGCTTCGGTCAGTTGGCTGCGAATCCATGAAATTCGGGCTGAATCATCGTAGCGTCGGTGCCAGACCAGATCAAAGTGCACGGGTGGGATGGAGATCGGTAAATCGCAGGTTTCCAGATCCTGAAAGGCAGATTTTTTCAACAGAGCGGGCAGGGTGGCGACCAGATCCGTTCCTTTCAAAGTTTGGGCCAAAAACCAAACATTGGGAACACTGATCACGATGTTTCGAGACAGCCCCAGCGTTTCAAGTGTCGTTTCCACGACGCTTTTGACAGAGCCGCCGAAATCAAGGTTCACGTGGCGAGCGGTGCAATATTCGTTAATGGTTTCAATTGGTTTTCTGAAATTTGGGTCGTAGAAGATCACAGATTTCTCAGCAAAAAGCTCCTGGCTGACCAGAAGGTCAGGATAGTGAAAGGGGCGCGCGGTGACAGCGATGTCAGCCTTGCCTTTGTCCAGAACACTTTCAAGATTTGCGCGTGAACCGAGCTCTCGAAAGATGAGTTTTTTGTCCGGAATCTTGGACCAAATCAGCTTGCGAACCTGGTCCAGTTCGGGCGCCAAAGTGCTGCCGTTTGTTGCGATGGTTGCGGCAGACCGGTCTTTTTCCGGGTCGTATTCACTGCCATCCGCCAAGATTTCCAATTCCGCCAGAAGAAGGCGGATTTTAGGGGCGAGGACCTCGGCACGGGCACTTGGAATGATGCCGCGACCTGATTGCAAAAACAATGTGTCGCCAAGAATACTGCGCAATTTTTCAAGGTTGTGACTGATGGTAGACTGGCTGCTTTCCAACTGCGCGGCGGCCTTGCTGACGGACATTTCATCAAACACAGTGATGAACACCTTCAGGAGGCGGCCACTAATTTGCGATGTATCGACATCACGCATAGGTTAATTTTTTCTTTCTATTGATTAACAGTTTGGCCTGGTGAAAGGTATCCCTACAGTAGCGATAGTTACTAAAGTGCGGAAGGATGAATATGCGTACTTTTGAAGTCAGCCCAAAAGAGGCTGTGCAAAAACAAAACGCTGGCGAGCAGGAAAAAGAAAAGGCGGCGCTTGAATCATTGATCGACTATGCGATTCAGTGTGCCTTGGACACTAATGTCTTTAGTGCGGATGAACGTCTTGAGAATGCTCGACGCCATCTTTGTCGCGCTGTTCTTTAGGCCTGACTTTGGTGAATTCGCCGCATTTGAATTCGTAAACTTTGGGGATGGCAGTTATTGCCATAACTATTCTGGTGCCTGATAAAGGGCGACCGGGACTAGAGCGCCGTTAGTTGATCCCTATCTATCTGTATAGGCATGCTTTTTTCGCTTTCTTCAGGCTACTTACATCCTGGCACTAGTCGTGTTTGATCCCAACCACCTGGTTCAATTGCAGCTCGCTTTGAAGCTGACGCAATAATTTGGCCGTCACCATTTTCAATTTGATGCCTTGGCTCGGATCCCCGCCAAGGATCAGGATTTTGGCAGGGGCCCTAGTTTGGCAAGGGCCCTAGTTTGGCAAGGGCCCTAGGCTGGCAGGTTCTGAGGCTGGCAGGGCCTCCTCTGTCCTAGATCCGTTCAACCTTGATGCTATCGCCCTGATGAAACGCTAGATAGCCTTTGATTGCAGCTACTGCTTCAGTCGGGTCTTCGTAACTCCAGACCACATTTTTGCTGACCGAAGATTTGTTGGCGATCGAATAGTAGGTTGCGTCGCCCTTTTTCGGGCAATGGCTCGTCTTGCTGCCGGGGTCGAGAAAGGCCATGGCGATGTCAGCCCGGGGGAAATAGATCACGGGAGAGTGTCCCTCTTCCTCCAGCTCCAGCGCCTGATTGCTTTCGCCCAAAACCGCGCCGCCCGAGCGGACTACCCAAGTTCCTTCGGCTTTGTGAATACGAATGCTGCTCATCTTTTTCCCCCATGTTTTATCTTGTGGCATATCTCTATGCCGTTTTTATGTAACAATCTGTTATCAGAGCGGAGCGGTCGCGTCATCCAGCCAGATCTGCGCCTCTGGACTGACGTCGGGACGAAGCTTGCTGCGGATTTCGGCGTGATAGGCATTGAGCCAGTCACGTTCGCCCTCGGTCAGCCAGTCGCGCAGGATCAGTCGCCGGTCTATCGGCACAAAGGTCAGGGTCTGCCAGGTCAGCATCTCCCGTTCACGATCACTGGTCTCCAACTGGGCAGCAGGCTGTACCACCAGCAGGTTCTCTATCCGGATCCCAAAGGCGCCTTCACGATAGTAGCCGGGCTCGTTGGAGAGGATCATACCCGGCTCCAGTGGTACATGCGAAGCGCGGCTCAGGCGTTGTGGGCCCTCATGGACACTGAGATAGGCGCCAACACCATGACCAAGCCCGTGATTGAAATCCTGCCCCGCCAGCCAAAGCGGCATGCGACCTATGGCTTCGATATCGCGTCCTGCAAGCCCTTTGGGCCAACGCAGGCGCGACATGGCGATCATCCCCTGCAAGACCCGGGTGAAGGCGGCGCATTGCTCGGCATCTGGTATGCCGATTGCGATGGTCCGGGTGATATCCGTTGTTCCGTCCAGGTATTGTCCGCCGCTGTCCAAAACCAGAATATGTCCGGGCTGCAGTAGGCTATTGCTTTCGTCTGTGACCCGGTAATGCATCACGGCACCGTTTTCGCCAGTGCCAGAAATGGTCTCGAAACTGATATCGCGCAGGTTGGGGTCGCGGCGACGCAGGGTTTCGAGCCGTTTTGCCACATCGATTTCCGTCACCGTGCCGGGCGCCTGAGCGTCGAGCCAGGCGAGAAGTTCGATGACGGCAGCTCCATCGCGCAGATGCGCGGCGGCAGAGCCTGCGATTTCGGCGGCATTTTTGCGGGCTTTGGGCAGGGCGCAAGGATCGCCGACAGCGATGAGCTTGTCGCCCAGAGCATCCGCCGCAAACTGTGGCAGGCTGGCAGTATCGACCGCAACCGATCCGGTGAGGTCGGCGATGGCCTGCAAGAACTGCGACGGTGGGTGAACAGAGACCGTATCCGGCAGGTGATTGCCCAGGTTTTGAAGTTTTTTGCGGGACATGAACAGATCGACGCGGGCATCGGCATGCAGAATGGCAAAGCCATGTGCCACCGGGTTGCGCGGAATGTCTGCACCGCGAATATTGAGCAGCCACATGATGCTGTCGGGCAGGGTGATCAGGGCGGCACTGTGCCCGGCTGAGCTCAACGCTTTCGCCAGACGTCCGGATTTGTCGGTGGCGCTTTCACCTGCATAGGTTAGCGCATGGGACTGGACGGGTTCCGCGGGCGGGGCGGGTTGATCTGACCAGATGCGATCCACCAGATTGTCCGTCTGTACCAGCTCGATCCCGCTGTTTTGCAGATCCTGGGCGAGGGTGGTGATTTGCGAGGTGGCATGCAGCCAGGGATCAAAGCCGACCTTTCCGCCGTGAGGGAGCTGTTCTTTTAACCAGTCTGCCAGCTGGACTTCGGGCCAGGGCACCGGAGTGAAAAGGTCTGCCACCTGACGTTTGACCTGAGTACGGTATCGCCCGTCGACAAACACGCCAGCGATGTTTGCAAGGGCGGCACAGAACCCGGCCGAACCGGTGAAGCCGGTCAGCCAGCTCAGTCGTTCGTCATGCGGAGCGACATATTCGCCCTGGTGGGCATCGGCACGTGGGACCAGAAAACCATCCAACCCGTCGCGTGCAAGTTCCTGGCGCAGCGCCTGTAGCCGTGGGGGACCTTGTTCAGGGCGCGCAGTGACCTCGTAACTCTGAAACATCGGGTGCTCTCCTTGGCTTTGTCTTGGTCTTTGGCGGCGGCAGGGATCAGTGGTTCTGTCGGCTTTGACGCCAGTCGTAATGATCAAGCTTATGGTATGTCTTTCAAATCCCCCCGCCAGTGGCAAGGGGGAGCCGGACCTCTCGGCCACTCTGGAATGAGGGGGAGGGCGGGCAATCCTGTGACGCGGTGCCTCCCGCGCGTTGCAACAGCATCAAAGATGCTTTGCGTCGCTTGGGCCGGGCGCCGCGCTATTGCGCGGCGCGGTTGGCGACAGGCGCAGAGGTTTCGCTTGTTCGCAACCGCAGCGCGCCGGAAGGTGCGCTGCCATGCACAAGACTTGAAAGCGCATCTGTGATGCGCAGCCATGGCGCGGGACCCTTTCGTTCACCTGGCTTTAGAATTGGGAAGGCACCCACTGGGACCGGGCTAAGCCACAGCCTTAGCCGCTTCTGCTGATGTTGTTTATGCCCATGACTCGTGCGCGGGCCCGTGGGTCACTGTCAAACAGGGCGGCCAGTTGTTCTGTCATAGCACCGGCCAACTGCTCCACATCGGTGATGGTTACGGCGCGGTCGTAGTAGCGTGTCACGTCATGGCCGATACCAATCGCCAGGAGTTCAACCTGCTTGCGTCGCTCCACCATGGCGATCACATCGCGCAGGTGTTTTTCCAGGTAATTGGCCGGGTTTACAGAGAGCGTGCTGTCGTCCACGGGCGCCCCATCCGAGATCACCATCAGGATCTTGCGCGCCTCTTGCCGCCCTAACATTCTCCGGTGGGCCCATTCCAGGGCTTCGCCGTCGATGTTTTCTTTCAGCAGGCCCTCTTTCATCATCAGCCCCAGATTGGGGCGCACCCGCCGCCAGGGAGAATCTGCCGATTTATAGATGATGTGGCGCAGATCATTCAGGCGACCGGGCATCTGGGGGCGACCTTCGTTCAGCCAGGCCTCACGGGCGAGGCCGCCTTTCCAGGCGCGGGTGGTAAAGCCGAGGATCTCGACCTTGACGTTGCAGCGTTCCAGCGTGCGGGCCAAAACATCAGCGCAGATCGCAGCAATAGAGATCGGCCGACCGCGCATCGAGCCGGAGTTATCCAGCAGCAATGTCACCACAGTGTCCCGGAACTCGGTGTCTTTTTCGCGTTTGAACGACAGCGGTGTAGTCGGGTTGGCAATCACCCGCGCCAGACGGCCTGCATCCAGAATGCCCTCTTCAAGGTCAAACTCCCAAGAGCGGTTCTGCTGTGCCTGCAGACGGCGCTGCAACTTGTTGGCCAGGCGGCTCACGGCACCTTTCAGCGGCTCCAACTGCTGGTCCAAATAGGCGCGCAGGCGCTCCAGTTCGGCCGGTTCGGCCAGATCCTCGGCAGCGATTTCTTCGTCGTTGGCGTCGAGAAAGACCTTATAGTCCGGATCCGCTTCCGAGGCGGCAGGTGGCGGGGGCGGCTCCAAGGGGGCCTCGCCATCGGGCATCTCGGTGTCTTCGGCGAGTTCCTCGTCGGCCAGCTCATCCATCGAGATCTGGGCCTGGCTTTCGTCCTGCTGCTGTTCCTGCGCCTGTTCGGCGTCGGCTTCGGCCTGCTCGTCTTCAGAGTCATCCTGGCCAGAGCTGTCTGGGTCGGGCTGTTCTTCGGCGTTGTCTTCGGCCTCGTCGTCTTGGTTGTCGTCCAGCTCATCCGGGTCGTCGCCCAGCTGGTCGCCGTAACCCAGATCCGAGATGATCTGACGCGCGAATTTGGCAAACTCGGATTGATCGGCGATTTTTTCGTCGAGGTTTTCCAGCGTTTCGCCGGCCTGGGATTCAATGAACCCGCGCCACAGCTCCATCACATTTTCGGCCCCCTGCGGCAGGGGGCGCCCTGTCGCCAGATGGCGCACCAGATAACCGGCCGAGGCCGCCAGAGGGGCCTCTGAAGAGCTCTTCATCTGGTCATAGCCGCGCCGGATGGCTTCGTTGCGGATCTTCACGTCAATATTGCTGGCGGTGCCGGGCATGTGGCGTGCGCCCATCGCTTCGCAGCGCGCAGTTTCCATCGCCTCATAGAGATCGCGTGCCATCTCACCCTGGGGAGTGTATTTGGCATGGGTGGCATCGTCATGGAATTTGCGGCGCAGGGCCAGTGCGTCAGCCGTGCCACGCGCCAGCAGCACTTCTTCGCGACTCATGCGGCGGCTAACCTGCGGCAGGCGCATGTTGTCACCAGACACACCAGAGGGATCGACGGTGTAAGACACGCTCAGCTCTGGGTCATTGGCCATGACCTTGGTGGCTTCGGCCAGCGCCTTTTTGAAGGGATCAGCTGGGTTGTCGTTTGGTTTTTTCATCTTTTCGCGCTCACTTCATCGAGGTCGGCGTCACCTGCCGCAAGCTGGGCCAGCAAATCCACATGTACGTCCAGAGCGTCTACAACCCTATACCCTGGATCCTGCCCGTCAAAGGCAAGGTTCAGGTCGGTGCCTGCCAGGACAATGGCGTCTGCACCTAGGGTCTCGACCATACGCTGCCCGGCATCCAGAAATGTGTCGCGCAGCTGAGGAGGGCAGGTTCCGGCAACGGCCATATCCACGTAGCTTTGTCCCAAGCTGTCAATTTCATCTGCCAGTGTCACGGCCCGGGTCTGCGTCAACTGCCCATAGACTTTTGTGCGCATCACTACGCGAGTGCCCAGAAGGCCAACTGTCTTCAGCCCCTGAGAGGTGAAATAGCTGTCCAGCGGCGTCACGGCAGAGACCAGTGGCAGGCTGGACAAGGGCACAGTTTCGTCAAAGCAAAAGTGCCCCCCAAGCGAGGTGATTGCGGCACAATCGGCTCCGGCCCCGTGTAACTGGTCGATCAGACCGGCATATACCTCGGCCTGTGCCGCGCGGTTATCCGCAAGATTGTTGCGGATAAGTTCCTGAACATCGGCATGCACAATGGTCAATTGGAGCGGCAGATTGCGGACTGCCATCGCGGCCGTCAGCCGTTGATAGTAGACCACTGTGGCCGCAACACCGATGCCACCAATCAATCCAATATGCATGGTTCTTGTCCTTGTCTGATCAGCCCAGACTGACGCTTGCGGCGCTTTCGGGCAGCTCTTCGTCAAAGCAGCGCTGATAGAACTCGGCGACAGTCTGGCGTTCCAGCTCGTCACATTTGTTCAAGAACGACAGGCGGAAGGCATAGCCCACGTCGCGGAATATCTCGGCGTTTTGCGCCCAGTTGATCACGGTCCGGGGGCTCATCACGGTCGACAGATCACCATTCATAAAGGCGGTGCGGGTCAGATCCGCGACGGTGACCATCTGGCTGATGCTCTTGCGGCCTGCCTCGGTGTTGTAATGTGGCGCTTTGGACAGAACGATGGCGGTTTCGGCGTCATGGCTGAGATAGTTCAGCGTGGCGACCAGTGACCAACGGTCCATCTGGGCCTGGTTGATCTGCTGGGTGCCGTGATACAGACCGGTGGTGTCGCCCAGACCAACAGTGTTGGCAGTGGCAAACAGGCGGAAGAACGGGTTCGGGGTAATGATTTCGTTCTGGTCCAGCAGGGTCAGCTTGCCGTCATGTTCCAGCACACGCTGGATCACAAACATCACGTCGGCGCGGCCTGCGTCGTATTCGTCAAAGACGATGGCGACGGGGTTGCGCAGCGCCCAGGGCAGGATGCCTTCGTGGAACTCAGTCACCTGTTTGCCATCGCGCAGCTTGATCGCGTCCTTACCGATGAGATCGATCCGGGAAATGTGGCTGTCGAGGTTCACGCGTACAGAGGGCCAGTTGAGACGGGCAGCGACCTGTTCGATATGGGTCGATTTGCCTGTGCCGTGGTAGCCCTGGATCATCACACGGCGATTGTGCGAAAACCCGGCCAGAATGGCCATGGTGGTGTCGGGGTCGAACTTATAGGTGTTGTCGATCGCTGGAACCCGGTCAGAGCCTTCGGCAAAGCCCTTGATGGTCATGTCTGTGTCGATGCCGAAGACATCGCGGACCGAAATACTATCGGTCGGTTTTGCATTCATATCCAGCATGCCATCAGTCATCTCAGTCGATCCTTGTTCCTCTCCCGCTGCTTGCGGGGTCAATCCGCTGGATTGGTGCCTGATCTTGCGGTGAAGGGCAAGAGGCAGAGTAGGAGGCAACCAAATAACGTGATGTTGTGGCAGGAACTGGCCTTATGGCAGGCTCACTATGTGAACTATCAGAACTATCAAAAGTGAACCACTACGGCAGGGGCAAAGAAAGGGCGGCACGAAAAAGGGCAGCCGCGACTGCCCTTTGTATTTTGCCGAGGTGATGCAGGAGCGCAGAGCGCGCCACTATTTGAAGCTGCGGCTGTCCTTGATCTGATCCCAGGCCCACATGACTTCTTGCAGCTGTTCTTCCTGGCTGCGGTCGCCGCCGTTCATATCCGGGTGCAGAACCTTGATGAGTTTTTTATAGGCCTTGCGGATGTCGGCCTTTGACCAGTCATCCTTGGCCTCCAGCACTTCGATGGCGCGGCGCTCGGTTGGGGGCAGGCGGCGTCCGGTTGCGGCGGATCGACCGGGGTTCTGGGTCGCATTGCCCCCCAGAACCTGATGCGGATCCTCGATGCCAAGGCGGGCCCAGGCGCGGGCCTCAGGGTCACCCATGGGTTTGGTCTGGCGTTCCCAGACCTTGTCTTTGGATTGCTGGGCGTTCAACTCGGCCTCGGTGGTGCCTTGGAAGAAATTCCAGTGGTTGTTATATTCGCGGACATGTTCCTGACAGAACCAAAAGAAATCATCCAGCACATCGGGGGCCTTGGGCGCGCGGAACTTGCCGGCTTCTTTGCAGCCCTCTTTGTCACAGACCCGCACAGAGGTCTCGGAAGCCCCGGTTGCGGCTCGGCGTCCACGCGGATTTTTCTTTTTGGCAGAACTGACGGACATATCGAAACCGAAAGGATCTGATTTGCTCATGGGGTGCACCTTCTCGACGCATCTACTCGACTCGGAGGCAGCAGTTTAGTCTAAGGGGCGTCAGATTGAAGGGGGGCAGAGAAATAAATATGAGGATGAGCGGAAAATGAGCATTCGTGCGGAAATGGAACAGCGCCTGACAGAGGCTTTTGACCCCTCTGCTTTGCAGGTGGTGGACGACAGTAATAGCCATATTGGCCATGCGGGACATGATGGCAGTGGTGAAAGCCACTTCAACGTGATGATCCGGGCAGCCGCCTTTGCCGAGATGAACCGGGTGCAGCAACACCGCGCAGTTCATAAGGCTTTGGGCGATATCGTGCCACGTATTCATGCTCTGGCGCTGGATATCGGCAGCGCATGACCAACAGGTACTGATAGCACTCCTCGTCTTTCGGGACGAGGGGCATCAAGTTAGGTCTCAAAAGGGGCCGAACTTTTATGGCGGCTGCAGTGCCTCAGTCTTCGCTAGGCGTGTTCAGCTTCGCACGGGCTTTCAGCGCAGCTGTCATGCCGGAAACCGGGCTCAGCTCTTCAACACCATCATCGGCCTGCATTTTGGCGGCCCCTGCTCCGGGCACTGGTTTGGCATCTGCCGGCGCTTCGGGATCGCCGGCCGTTGCAGTAACCGGAGCCCTCTGCACTGGTGGTGTGGAGGCGGCCTGGGATGTGACCGGCGGAGTTGCGACCGGCGGAGCAGTGGACGGGGTGACGGCAGGGGTGGTTGCTGTAACCGGAGCAGAGCCGGCCGCCTGAGCAGGGATTGCCCGGCGAAACACAAGGACATTGCGCCAGTGGGTGGTTGATCCGGTCAGACCAGACCGTTCATCCGAAGGCAGCAGTTCCGCGCGCAAATATTCCCAACCTTCCGCAGCCATCTCGTTCAGAGTGGTTTCCACGGAATTCGCGAACCGCGCTTCTGGCGTTTTGACGCCTTTGGCCTTGATCCCCTTGTGCGGGGCGGGGACAACTTTGTACTCAAACGCTTGCATGCCGGTCTCCTGACTTGGAGCGCAGGTGTAACGCATGCAGGCGAGGGGTCAAGTCTGGGTTCGCTGGCTTAAGCGGGCTCTGTCGTCTTTGACGAGAAACACGGCAAATGAGATGTCTCCCAACTGGCTGATATCTCCGCGATATCATGTTGTACTGCGCCCACCTGTCCCCCCCCCCTGCTCGAACTTGCAATCGGGCAGGAGGGGACGAGAGGGTAGAGGGTGACGGGCGAGTTTACTTTTTCGCGGCCAGCTGAGCGAGAGTCAGGCAAACCTGCAAGGATGCGGCCATGTCCTGCACCGAAACCCATTCAAGTGGTCCGTGTACGCACTGCATTCCGCAGAAGATATTGGGCGTGGGGACCCCCAATTCTGTCAGGCGCGAGCCATCAGTGCCGCCGCGAATAGGGACAGAGATCGGCTCGATCCCATTGGCGCGGCAAGCCTCCAGTGCCAGATCAACCGGGGTCATGTCGTCCTCTAGCCAGTACCGCATGTTGCGATACTGCGGATAGATCTCACAGGTGATTTCTGCGCGCGGCTCTGACGCCTGCACCGCATCGCAGACCTTGCGCAGCAGATCGCCCTTGGCCGCAAGGCCGTCGCGTTCAAAATCACGCAGGATCAGCTTGATCTCCATCTCGGAGGAGCCGCCGCTCATATCGGTGACATGCAAGAAACCCTCGCGCCCGTCGGTGGTCTCTGGGGTCATGGTTGCCTGCGGCAGGGTCTGCACGATTTTGGACGCCAGGTGGGCGGCATTGACCATCTTTTCCTTGGCCCAGCCGGGGTGGATAGAGACGCCTTTGATCTTGACGACTGCGCGATCCGCAGAAAAGCTCTCGTAGATGATTTCCCCCAGATCGCTCCCGTCCAGAGTATAGGCAAAATCCGCTCCCAGATCCTTGGGCAGTTTGGCATCGACCCCGCGTCCGATTTCTTCATCAGGCGTAAAGGCGATGCGGATGGGGCCATGGGGAATGTCTGGATTGGCCAGCAGGTGGCGGGCCAAGGTCATGACAATCGACACCCCGGATTTGTCATCGGCCCCCAGTAGCGTCAACCCCGAGGCTGTCACGAGGTCATGGCCTTCCTTACCGGAAAGGTAAGGGTGGTCGGCAGGGGACAACACCAGGTCTGGATTGTCAGGAAAGGTGATGTCGCCACCGTTGTAGCCTTTGATCACACGGGGTTTTACGCCCTCGGCATTGAACTGCGGCGCGGTGTCGACATGGGCGAGAAAGCCAACTGTTGGTCCTTCTGTGTTGCCGGGAACGGTGGCCAAGACGGTGCCATAGTCTGTCAACTGCACATCCTGTGCGCCGATTTCCTGCAGCTCTTGAACCAGCAGGTTTTGCATGTCGAACTGGATGTCTGTGCTGGGCGAAGAAGGTGAGTTTTCATCGCTTTGACTGTCGATGGCGGCGTAGCGCACCAGACGATCCTGAAGTTCCTGATCAAAACGCCTGTCGAAATCCTGCTGCATGATGGTATCCCCTTTTGGTTTTGCCAGCAGGCTTAGCCAGACAAGTCTTGGGGTCAAGAGGAGCTTGCATCGACACCTGCATCGACAAAAGAGAAGGAGCGGCCCTGTGTGCTACAGACCCGCCCCTTTGTATTGGAATTCGTGTGGGCTTATTCGCCCAGTTTCTGCGCCACAAGCTGGTTCACCGCTTTTGGGTTGGCCTTGCCGCCGGTCGCTTTCATCACCTGACCCACAAACCAGCCCGCCAGTTTGGGGTTCTGTTTGGCTTTTTCCACCTGCGCGGGGTTGTCGGCGATGATCTGGTCCAGGGCAGCTTCGATGGCGCCCGTATCAGTCACCTGCTTCATGCCACGCTCTTCGACGATCTGTGCCGGGTCGCCGCCTTCGGTGTAGACGATTTCAAACAGATCCTTGGCGATCTTGCCCGAGATGGTTTCAGCTGAGATCAGCGCCACGATACCACCGAGCTGCTCTGGGGTGACCGGACTGTTGGCAATATCGGCTTCGTCCGCTTTCAGGCGGCCAAACAGCTCGTTGATCACCCAGTTGGCGGCCAGTTTGCCGTTGCGCCCCTCAGCCACGGCCTCGAAATAGGCGGCGGAAGCGACATCGGCAGTCAGTACCGAGGCATCATAATCGCTGAGACCAAAATCTGCGATGAAGCGCGCCTTTTTGCCATCGGGCAATTCGGGTAGGGTAGCTGCGATACCGTCGACCCAGGCCTGTTCGATTTCCAGTGGCAGCAGATCAGGATCGGGGAAATAGCGGTAGTCATGCGCTTCTTCTTTTGACCGCATCGAACGGGTCTCGCCCTTGTCAGGGTCATACAGACGGGTCTCTTGCGTGACCTCTCCGCCACCCTCAATGATGGCGATCTGACGGCGGGCCTCCACCTCGATGGCCTGCTGAATGAACCGCATCGAGTTCATGTTCTTGATTTCGCAACGGGTGCCGAGGTGCGAGAAATCCTGAGTTTCCTGATACTTCTCGTACTGACCGGGGCGGCAGACAGAGACGTTCACATCTGCGCGCAGGTTGCCGTTTTGCATGTTGCCGTCGCAGGTGCCCAAGTAACGCATGATCTGGCGGATTTTAGCAACATAGGCGGCGGCTTCTTCGGGGCCACGAATGTCGGGGCGGCTGACGATCTCCATCAGGCAGACGCCGGTCCGGTTCAGGTCAACAAAAGACATGTTGGGGTCCATGTCATGGATCGACTTGCCCGCGTCCTGTTCCATGTGGATGCGTTCGACCCGCACGTTGCGCGCGGTGCCGTCACCCAGTTCCACCAGCACTTCTCCTTCGCCCACGATGGGGTGATAGAGCTGGCTGATCTGATAGCCCTGCGGCAGATCGGGGTAGAAATAGTTCTTGCGGTCAAAGGCGGACCAGAGGTTGATCTCTGCCTTGAGACCCAGCCCGGTGCGCACCGCCTGCTCAACGCAGTATTCGTTGATGACGGGCAGCATGCCGGGCATAGCGGCATCCACGAACGAGACATTCGAGTTCGGCTCGGCGCCGAATTTTGTCGAAGCGCCAGAGAACAGCTTGGCATTGGAGCTGACCTGGGCATGGACTTCCAAACCGATGACCAGTTCCCAGTCATGTTTGGCGCCCGAAATCACCTTGGGCTTGGGGAGTTCATATGTCAGGTCGAGCATTTCGCACCGGCTCCATTTATCACGTTTGCAAAGCGTTCTAGGCCAGCGGGCCATGCGGGGCAAGAGGATAAGGCGTGCCAGGTTGATAAGGCGGGGCAGGTCAGGGCTGCATCCGCCTACCAGTGATCTGAGCACTTGGCGCGGCTGCCACGCAGAGCTAAGAAGAGTGCCCGAGCAGAACGAAGAGGACGCATCGTTGGATACCGCAGCCCGTATTGCCCAGACCATTGCCACTGAAATTGGCGCAGCCCCCAAACAGGTAAACAGTGCCGTGACGCTGCTGGACGAGGGCGCAACCGTGCCGTTCGTGGCGCGCTATCGCAAAGAGGTTACCGGTGGTCTGGATGATACCCAGTTGCGCACACTGGCAGAGCGTCTGTCCTATCTGCGTGAGCTGGAGGCCCGGCGGGTGACGATCTTTGATCAGATCAAATCGCAGGACAAACTGACCGATGAACTGGCGGCTTCAATCGCCAAGGCCGAGACCAAGGCGCAGCTGGAAGATATCTATCTGCCCTTCAAACCTAAACGCCGCACCAAGGCGATGATTGCCCGTGAAAACGGGCTGGAGCCATTGGTAGAGGCTATCCTTGCAGACCGCTCGGCGGTGCCTGATGCGCTGGCTGCGGGCTTTGTCACAGAGGCTGTGCCGGATACCAAAGCGGCGCTGAACGGCGCGCGTGATATTCTGACCGAACGTATGACGGAAAACGCGAGCCTTCTGGGGCGGCTGCGCCAGTTCATGCAGGCCGAGGCCCGGCTGACCGCCCGGGTGGTCGAGGGCAAGGAACAGGTCGGCGCCAAGTTTTCTGACTATTTTGATCATAGCGAACGTTGGGCCGATGTGGCTTCGCACCGTGCACTGGCGATGTTGCGCGGCTCCAATGAGGGCGTGTTGACGCTGGATATCGGGCCCGAGCCCGAAGAGGGTGTTGCCCGCGCCGAAAGCATGGTGGCGGCAGAACTGGGGGCTGGGGGCACCGGCCCCGGTGACAAGTGGTTGCGCAAAGTGGCAGGCTGGACCTGGCGCGTGAAGCTGAGCCTGTCGATGATGCTGGAACTGATGAGCGATCTGCGCGCCCGTGCGCAGGACGATGCAATTCAGGTCTTTGCGCGTAATCTCAAGGATCTGCTGTTTGCTGCCCCAGCCGGTGCGCGGCCGACTCTCGGGCTGGATCCGGGCATTCGCACCGGCGTCAAGGCGGCAGTGGTTGATGCAACCGGGAAACTGCTCGCCACAGAGACGCTGTATCCGTTTCAGCCAAAGAATGATTTGCGTGGCGCCCAGGTCAGCATCCTGAAACTGGTCGCCGAACATGGTGTCGAGCTGATCGCCATCGGCAACGGCACTGCCAGCCGAGAAACCGAACGCATGGTGGCAGAGGTGATCCAGAACCTTCCCGCCAAGGTGAAAAAACCCACTAAAGTGGTGGTCTCCGAAGCTGGCGCCTCGGTCTATTCGGCCTCTGAACTTGCGGCGCGGGAGTTTCCTGATCTGGATGTCAGTCTGCGCGGGGCGGTTTCCATCGCGCGGCGTCTACAGGATCCGCTGGCCGAGTTGGTCAAGATCGAGCCCAAAAGCATCGGTGTGGGGCAATATCAGCATGACGTTGACCAGCACCGTCTGACGAAATCGCTCGAGGCGGTGATCGAGGACGTGGTGAACGCAGTGGGCGTTGATCTCAATATGGCCTCGGCGCCGCTGCTGAGCCATGTTTCGGGGCTGGGGCCAGGATTGGCCGAGGCTATCGTGGCACATCGCGATGTGAACGGTGCTTTTGTCTCGCGCCGGGAATTGCTGAAGGTGGCGCGCCTTGGTCCCAAGGCCTTTGAGCAATGCGCGGGCTTCTTGCGTATCCGCGAAGGAAAAGAGCCGCTGGATGCTTCATCGGTGCATCCGGAAGCCTATGATGTGGCGCGCAAGATTGTTTCGGCCTGCGGGCGCGACATTCGCCAGATCATGGGCGACAGCACGGCCCTCAAAACCCTGCGCGCCGATCAGTTTGTCAGTGAGACCTTTGGCTTGCCGACCGTGCGCGACATCTTTGCCGAGCTGGAAAAGCCGGGTCGAGATCCACGCCCCTCCTTTGTGACGGCCACCTTTGCGGAAGGGGTCGAAACCATGCAGGATCTGAAGCCGGGTATGGTGCTGGAAGGTACGGTGACCAATGTCGCAGCTTTTGGCGCTTTTGTGGATATTGGGGTGCATCAGGACGGTCTTGTGCATGTCAGCCAGCTGGCGGACAAATTTGTGAAAGATCCCCATGAGATTGTAAAAACGGGGCAAGTGGTCAAGGTCACCGTCACCGAGGTCGATGTGGCGCGCAAACGCATTGCGCTAACCATGCGCAAGGATGGCGGCGCGTCGGCACGTGAAGACCGCAATGCCACAGGGCCAGCGGCACGCGAAACCGGTAAAGGGGCCAAACATGGCCCGCGCGGTGGACAAAAGGTGGGGCAAAAAGGTGGGCAGGGGCGCGGTAAAATGTCGGCCTCGCCTGGTGGCGGTGGTAAGTCCGAAACCGGTGCGTTGGGCGCGGCCCTGATGGATGCCTTCAAAAAGAACTAGCTAGGCTTGATGCTATCTAGGCTTGATGACGAAAGTGCCAGAGGAAAGGCCGGGCGCTATGTCCGGCCTTTTCTGTATGTCGCCCTTGGTGATTTCGCCCTGCTTCAAGTCACTTGAGGGGCTCAAGTCCCGCGTTCTATCTGCGCGAACTACATCGGATGCTCTGGGATTGCCAAGAGGCACGCATTGGTGGGAACGCCGAGAACGTGGCTGAAGGGGCGGCGGCAGATTGCTGTCTCAGCCCTGCAGCAGATCAAAGCCCTCCGGAGTAAAGGAGATCCTGTGGCCGCTGTCGATTTCTTCGTGGAAAACGCGGGCAATACATTCCAGTGCCTCGGCCTGCCCGCGTGCGGCAAATCGGCGGACTGATGTGACGCGAGCACTGTTGTCAAATCCCCGCGTCGCATGCGCCCAGACAAGCGGGTGTAGTTCGCGCAGGTGGCTGCGTACCAGCCAGCGGGTGGCTTCGCAGATCTGGCGTCGGGTGGCCTCGGCCTGATCATTGCGACCGTTGTCGTGACGCAGGGTGACACCGCAATAGGCGGTCAGCAGGTTGATCATCTCCTGGCTGGGATTGGCGCAGAGGATATCCTGCAACCCATCCATAAAGAACTTTGGATCGACCCGTGCACAGGCCTGTCCATCCAGCGCCATGGCATCAAAATAGACCCAGGTATAGCCGCCAGCCCCCCACAACTCCTGCGTGCGGGCAGCAGTCCGTCGGGCCTCCAGTTCGAGCGCGGCATAAGAACCATTGGCGCGGGGCAGCATCTGCATGCCAAGGCCACGCATATGGCGTGGATTGCCAGGGTCACGGTCGATCAGGGCCGCGTAGGCGTCGGCCACGCGCAGGGTGTCTTCGGTTTTGCCGGCATAAAGCGCGCATTGGGCCGATGACAAAAAGGCGCTTTCTTCGCAGTCGTCCTTGAGAGGGGCCATAAGAGCTGCAGCGCGGTCAAAATGCGCCGCCGCGCGCCGTTGCGCCGTCTTGCCATTGGTCTCGTCGGTCGCCGAGCGGCGCCAGATCCAGGCAATATCGACATGGGCCAATGCGACCAAAGCCGTCAGATAACTGTTCAGGCGATGTTCACCGCGTAGCGCTTCCAGTGCCATGATACCGGCAATGAGGGCGCGATTGTTATTGGCCGGTGCCCCTTTGACGCTGGCGTCTTCAAGTGCATGTTCGACCGCATTGACCACATCTGCCCGGGCGCCAAAGGCCAAAAGATCGGCCTCGGCGAGCCCACCGGGGGTGCAGGTCTGGTTCCGGTCTGCGGTGCGGATCAGTGCCGATAGCTCCTCCCAGCGTTCCTGACGGGCCAGAAACTGGCCTTGGTCTTGCAGAGACTGGCGGCGTGCAACATCCGGGCAATCGGTGCAGATTGGGATCAGCAGCTTGTCTTCCAGGTGTTTCGCCCGACCTTCGGCTGGAGTGTCTTGCACTGTGCTTTCGCTGGTGTCCGCTGCCGAAATTACTCCAGTCGGAATTGCAATTTCGGCCTTAGGTTGTGACCTCGTGTCGGGAGCTGTTTCTGATGCGCCTGCGGCTCTATGTGTCCCGGAGACAGAAACAGTATCTGTTTCGGTGCCTGCATTGCCACCGGGAAAGGGCAGGGCCGACACTCTGGCATTGAGCCAGTTGGGAATATCCTTGGGCAGTTGGGACATGAATGCCCACATCTGTTCGCGCGTTTTGAGCATTCAAAAGTCCTGCGGGTTGGCAGCTTCGTTGTTGGGATCAAACTGATCCTTCAATGCGGCGCAATCGTGGCAGGGATGGGGAGTTTGCCGAGCCGAATTGGGAAATCGCAAGGCATCGGAGATTGCTTATGATGTATTTGAAATAATGTATTTAGGAGTGCCGTTGAAACAGCCGCGAGGGATCTGCGATATGTCGCTTGAAATGGTTGTGACCTGAGAGCTGGGCCTTGAGGGCAGGCACAGCCGGAGGCTAAAATACCGTGAAATGGTGGCGCTCGCTGGTGACCCCACGGTCTTGCATCTTCTGTTCGAAGGGATCCACCGGTGGCAGAGCAGATTGCGGCAGGCGGATTTTGCCGCCGCTCCGCAGGATCAAGGTGGCGCGGAAGGAGAAATCCCAGCGCCGGTCCAGCCGCAATAGTTGAATATCTTGCAGCGCCAGGCTGTTGCGTGCTGTGCCGGTGAACCAGGTAATCTGGTCACCCTCCAGAACCAGGCCCGAGGAAGGGTTGCGCCACAGATCCCAGGTTGCAGGCAAGGCAGGCAGAGCAAAGATCAGAATGATCCACCCGGCAGCCTCAAGCACGAGGCCGAGGGCGGCAAGCGCCAGTATCCAACACAGCAGGGCCAGAACCAGTGATAACGACCGTCCTTGTCGCTGGAAGTGATAATCAGGATGGGGGGCGTGTTTTGCCCCCGCATCCTGTGTGCTTTCCTGCCCCGGGGCGTGGTTGTGCGCGCGCCCGGACCCGACTGGGGGCTTGGGGTCAAGCATTCAGGATCCGGCTGACCATTTCATTGGTGTCCCGGCTGAGACCGCCGCTGGACGCAATGCGCTGCAACTGGGCTTTGATCAGGGACTGGCGGTCGCTGTCATAGCGTTTCCAGGTCTGGAAGGCGGTGCACATGCGCGCCGTGGTTTGTGGATTGAGCTTATCCAGCGCGATGAGGTTTTCTGCTAGCAGGCTATAGCCCGCGCCACTGGCATGATGAAAGCCCGCGTGGTGACCGGCGAGGGCGCCCATGACCGCCCGGAACCGGTTGGGGTTCTTCAGGGTGAAAAGCGGATGCCGGGTCAGATCAGCGGCAATGCCTGCGGCGCGGTCCGGGCTGGCGCAGGCCACTTGCAGAGCAAACCATTTGTCCATCACTAGCCGGTCTGCTTGCCACTTCTCAAAGAAGGCTATGGACTGGGTTTCGCCTTTTTCCGCTTTCATCAGGCTGGCCAGTGCACTGTATTGCTGGGTCATATTATCGGCAGAGGCGAACTGACGTGCGGCAGCATCGCCGCCATCCAGTCGTGTCAGCAGCGACAGGATGCGGCCATTCAGGGCCCGTTTGCCAGCACTGGTTGCATCCGGCGAATAGGGGCCATCGACCGTGGTTGCCGCATAAAGCCGGGGCAAGCTGTCAGCGAGTTGCTGCGCCAGGGTCATGGCAAAGGTTTCAGCGGCATCGTCAATCTTTTGCGGATCCGGCACGGTGCCATCTTCGAACAGGGCCTGAGCAATATCGGATTGGCTGGGCGGCTGTAGCATCAGTGCCCGAAAGGCCGGATCAAGTGTGTCGTCACGCAGCAGTTTCTGCAACGCATCCAGATAGGCCGGATCCGGGGCTGAACCAGTTTTTACCATCGACAGGCGCGAGGCGCGCGCGAGGCTGTTTCCGGCTTCCCACTGATTAAAAGGGTCGCTGTCATGGGCCAGCAAAAAGGCCCGTTCGGCATTGCTGGTTTCGCGCTCCAAAACCACCGGGGCGGAAAACTCGCGCAGGATCGAAGGCACTGGTTTGCTGGCGAGATCTTTGAATTCAAAGACCTGCTTTGCCTCGGTCATTTCCAGAACCGTGGTAGGCAACACTTCATCACCGTTGTCATTCAACAGACCAATGGCGATCGGGATGACGCGGGGATCCTTTTGCGGCTGACCCGGTGTTGGTGCCGTGTCTTGTTCGAATGTCAGGGTGTAGGTGCCCTCTTCATAGGCCTCGTCTACCTTCAGGCGCGGGGTGCCGGCCTGGGAATACCAGCGTTTGAACTGGCTCAGATCGCGGCCAGTGGTGTCTTCGAACACTTTCAGCCAGTCTTCGATGGTGCAAGCTTGCCCATCGTGACGCTCAAAGTAGAGATCTAGCGCGCGACTGTAGGCCCCATCCCCGACCAGACGTTTCAGCATGCCGATGACTTCGGCGCCTTTTTCATAGATGGTGGCAGTGTAGAAGTTGTTGATTTCCTGAAATTCTTCGGGGCGTACCGGGTGCGACAGCGGGCCCTGATCCTCGGGGAACTGGCGCGCGCGCAGGTCAATCACGTCAGAGATCCGTTTCACCGGGGCCGAGCGCATGTCAGAAGTGAATTGCGCATCGCGAAACACCGTCAGCCCCTCTTTCAGGCAGAGCTGGAACCAGTCGCGGCAGGTGATGCGGTTGCCAGTCCAGTTGTGAAAATACTCATGGGCGATGATCGCCTCGATACGTTCGAAATTGGCGTCGGTGCTGGTTTCGGGGCTGGCTAGAACACAAGAGGAGTTGAAGATGTTCAGCCCCTTGTTTTCCATCGCGCCCATGTTGAAATCATCCACCGCGACGATGTTGAAGATATCTAGGTCGTATTCGCGCCCATAGGCCTGTTCATCCCAGGTCATGGATTTCTTCAGGGCATCCATGCCAAAGGCGCATTTGTCTTCGTCACCCGGACGTACCCAGATGTTGAGCTCGACCGCGCGACCGGACTTGGTGGTGAAGGTGTCCGGATGATTGACCAGATCACCGGCCACCAGTGCAAACAGATAGGCCGGTTTCGGCCAGGGGTCATGCCATTCGGCAGCACCTGCGCCCTGCGATACTGGATTGCCGTTTGACAACAAGACCTCTTCATCGCCCTCGATACGCACGGTAAAGGTGCTCATGACATCGGGGCGATCGGGGTAATAGGTGATCTTGCGAAAACCTTCGGCCTCACACTGGGTGCAATACATGCCATTGGACATATAGAGCCCCTCGAGGGCGGTATTGCCTGCGGGGTCGATCTCGACCTCTGCTTCCCACAGAAAGGCGGTGTCTGGGGTGGTGCAGACCAGACCTTCGGGGGTCACATCAGGCGTTACGGCGACACCATCAATACTGGCCGAGATCAGTTTGAGCTTTTCGCCATGTAAAAAGAACTGCGGATCAGCTGCGTCGGCCTTTGGCGTAAAATGGATCCGGCTGATCACGCGGGTGGCATTGGGAGCCAGACGAAAGGTCAGATCGACGCTGTCGACCTCAAACCCAAAGGGGGTGTAGTCCTTCAGATAAAAGGTTTGCTGCGCTGTGCTGTCGTGGCCTGTTGCTGCCGTCATCTTCGGATCCTTGCTGTCGCTATCAGGCTGGATTCCAAAGGCACTTGCAAAGTCGCAGTTCCGGGCATCTGGCCTGTCTCATCGGTTGCACCAGTGGTAGGCAATGGCTGCGCCGTCGGCAAGCAGGTGGTGGCAAAAATGCGATTTATGCCTCTTCGTTGAAAGTTCCCGAGATTTTGAAAATATCCGAGATTTGCAAATGGATTTTGAAGCAGCTGTGCGATAATTGGTAAAATAATATTACCACGCATGTTGCCGATAGGAAACTTATCCTGTATCCGAGAAACAGGATCGGCAACCCGCAGGGAGGAATTCAATGAGCGGCATGCGCAAAATCGAGGGGATGCAGGTGGCATCCGAACTGGCGGATTTCATTGAAACCAAGGCCTTGCCGGGAACCGGCGTAGCGGCAGATGCCTTTTGGGCCGGGCTGTCAGGGCTGGTCAATGACATGGGTGATGAAAATCGCGCCCTGCTGGCCAAACGGGCTGATATCCAGGGCAAGATCGACGCCTGGCACATTGAACATCGCGCAGCCCCACAGGATGCCGCAGCTTATCAGGCATTTTTGAAAGAGATCGGCTATCTGGTGCCTGAAGGCGATGATTTCGAGATCGACACGGCCAATGTCGACGCTGAAATCGCCATGACACCGGGCCCGCAGCTGGTGGTGCCGATCACCAACGCACGCTTTGCACTGAATGCCGCCAATGCCCGCTGGGGCAGTCTTTATGATGCACTCTATGGCACCGATGCGATGGGGGATCTGCCCTCCGGTGGTGGGTATGATGCCTCGCGCGGCGCAAGGGTGATCGCCTGGGGACGTAATTTCCTGGATGAGACTTTCCCGTTGGCCAGTGGTTCCTGGAGCGAGATTTCCGGCCTTGCGGTTGTGGATGGCGCGCTGGTGCCTGCGCCAAAGTCGGCGGATCAGTTTGTCGGCTATGTCGGTGACGCCGCGAACCCCAGTCGTGTCCTGTTGAAAAACAACGGGTTGCATGCGGTCATCGAAATCGACGCCGCAGGCAACATTGGGGCGTCAGATGCAGCAGGCATCAACGACATCACGCTGGAATCGGCGCTGTCGACCATCATGGATTGCGAAGATTCCGTGGCCTGCGTCGACGCCGAAGACAAGGTTGTTGCCTACTCCAACTGGCTGGGCCTGATGAAGCGTGACCTGACCGAAGAGGTCACCAAAGGTGGAGAGACCTTCATCCGGGCTCTGAATCCGGATCTGAAGTACACCACCGCCAAAGGCGAGACCGCCAGCCTTAAGGGGCGCTCACTTTTGCTGGTGCGCAATGTTGGTCATCTGATGACCAACCCTGCCGTGCTGGACAGTGCAGGCCGCGAGGCGGGCGAAGGCTTTCTGGATGCGATGATAACCGTGCTCTGCGCCATGCATGACCTGCAGGCTGAGGGCGGTAATTCGCTGCATGGCTCGGTCTATGTGGTGAAACCCAAAATGCACGGCCCCGAAGAGGTCGCTTTTGCCTGCCGTATCTTCGACCATGTCGAAGCGGCGCTGGGCCTGCCTGCCAATACGGTCAAGATCGGCATCATGGATGAGGAACGCCGCACCTCGGTGAACCTTAAGGAATGCATTCGCGCCGCGAAGTCGCGTGTTGCCTTTATCAACACAGGCTTCCTTGATCGCACCGGCGACGAGATCCATACTTCGATGGAAGCGGGTCCAATGCTGCCCAAGGGAGAGATGAAGGGAACCGCTTGGATTGCGTCCTATGAGGATCGCAATGTTGATATCGGTCTGGCCTGTGGCCTGAAGGGGCGCGCGCAGATCGGCAAGGGCATGTGGGCCATGCCGGATCTGATGGGCGAAATGCTGAAAGCCAAGATTGGCCACCCTCAGGCCGGTGCGACCTGCGCCTGGGTGCCGTCGCCGACTGCGGCGACCCTGCATGCGACCCACTATCACCAGTTTGACGTTCTGGCGCGGCAGGATGCTCTGCGTGCCGCAGGGCCACGTGGCACGTTGGAGGATCTGCTGACCATTCCCGTTATGCAGGGACAGAACCTGTCTGATGGTGAAATTACCCACGAGGTTGAAAACAACGCCCAGGGTATTCTGGGCTATGTGGTGCGCTGGGTGGATCAGGGGGTTGGTTGCTCGAAGGTACCTGACCTGAACAACGTCGGCCTGATGGAAGACCGCGCCACCTGTCGGATCTCCAGCCAAGCGCTGGCAAACTGGCTACATCACGGCGTCGTGGATGAATCCCGCGTGATGGAGGCGATGCAAAAGATGGCTGCAGTGGTGGACGGGCAAAATGCGGGGGATGCCAGCTATACCCCCATGGCGCCGGGGTTCGATGGCATTGCCTTTCAGGCGGCCTGTGATCTGGTGTTTAAGGGACGGATCCAGCCGTCTGGCTATACCGAACCGGTGCTGCATGCGCGCCGCCTTGAACTCAAGGCCTCCAGCTAGGATACTCGAAACAGACAAGGGTCAGGTCAGGTGCCTGACCCTCTTTGTTTGTAAGCGAACAAGATAAGACAGAAGGATAAGATCATGACAGTTTCCCTCAGACGCGCACGCACCATCATTCGCAAAGCTCTGGAAAAGGGCCGCGAGATGGAGTTGAAACCGCTTTCGGTCGTGGTGCTGGATGCCGGCGGCCATGTGCAGGCCTTTGAACGCGAAGATGGTGCTGCCCCGGGTAGGTTTGCCATTGCCCATGGCAAGGCCTACGGCGCAGTGATGCTGGGCATGGCGGGCACCGCCCAGATGGCACGGGCTGAAAATCAGGCCTACTTCATGGCAGCCGTGAACGGTGTCTATGGCGGTCAGGTGATCCCGGTTCCCGGAGGCGTGTTGCTGCGTGACAAAAAAGGTGCTGTGATTGGCGCTGTTGGGGTCACTGGCGACAGTTCGGACAATGATGCCATCGCGGCCATGGCTGGCATTGATGCGGTTGGCCTGACCGGAGAAATCTAACCGGAGAAATCTGGCTGAAAAACCTGACCGCGGCGCGGTGATGGCTGCAGTCTATCCCATACGATTGAGGAGTGCCAAGACCCTTGGCGCTCCTTTTGTTTGCGTGTTCTTTGTGCACGAGCTGCATATCCGGGCAAAGTGACGCTAGGATGTGCAGGGCTGAACAGTCGCCTGCGCACCTGTCGCACTGCTCGGCTGTTGCGAGATCCATGCGGAGCGCTTAGTTTTACAGGGTCCAATTCATATCCGGAGTCCCCATGGCGCGTCCCAAAGTCGGCATTATCGGCAATTCCTATCTGATCAACGATCAATACCCGGCCCATGCCGGCGGCACGATGAATTCCGAAGCCGTGGCCGAGGTTGCTGATTGCATGCCCTTGCTGATCCCCTCAGATCCGCGGTTTTTGTCAGTTGATGAGCTTCTTGAGACCTTTGACGGCTTTTTGCTGACCGGCGGGCGACCCAATGTGCACCCCAATGAATATGGCGAGGCGGAAACCGAAGCCCACGGCGCCTTTGACCGGGCCCGCGATGCTATTGCCCTACCGCTCGTGCGAGCCTGCGTGCAGCGCGGCCAACCGTTTCTGGGTATCTGCCGCGGCTTTCAAGAAGTGAATGTGGCGATGGGCGGCACGCTTTATCCGGAAATCCGTGATCTTCCGGGGCGCATGAATCACCGCATGCCGCCGGATGGCACGCTGGAAGAAAAATTTGCTTTGCGCCATTTGGTGAAAATGACCACAGGCGGAGTGTTTCATCAGCTGTTTGGCGCGGATGAGGTGATGACCAATACGCTGCACGGGCAGGGCATCAAAACGCCGGGCCAAAGCATTGTTATTGATGGTGAAGCCCCGGATGGCACACCGGAGGCGATCTATGTCAAGGACGCGCCCGGATTTACCCTTGCGGTGCAGTGGCATCCCGAATGGGACGCCGCAAATGATCCGGTCAGTCGTCCTCTGTTTCAGGCCTTTGGCGCCGCCGTGCATGCCTGGGCCGCAGGCGAACGCCCTGCGCAGGGCTTGCAGAAAACCGCCTGATGTTCTGATAAAACTGAAGCGATACAAAAAGGCCACCCGATGGGGTGGCCTTTTGCGTTGTGATAGGGATGACGCAAGGCTGGGCGCTGACTTAGCTCAGCAGATCGAAGTCATGCATCAGGGGCAGGCGGCGTGCGCGTGTGCCTGTGAGGTCAAAGATCGCATTTGCCAGTGCGGGGGCTGCTGGCGGCGTGCCGGGCTCCCCTGCGCCGCCCATGTGTTTTTGCTCCTGCAGCACGGCGACTTCGACCCGTGGCATGCTGGGCATGCGGATGGCGTCATAGTCAGGGAAGTTTTCCTGCTGCACCGCGCCACCGTCAAAGGTGATCTCGCCAAAGCAGGCCGCCGAAAGCCCATAGGCAAGGCCGCTGAACAGCTGTGCCTCGACATTGCGCGGATCCACAGCAGTGCCCAAATCAGCGGCAATCCAGGCGTTCTTGATGGCAATCTGCCCGTCCTGATCCGCCACCTCGATGACCTGCGCCACCGGGGTGCCAAAACTATAGACAAAGGCGACACCGCGGCCGATGCCCTCGGGTGTTTTGCCGCTCCAGCCGGACATATCGCGCACGGTTTCAAGAACCTTCGCACCCGGCTCCCATTCGGCACGGGCCAGCTCCAGCCGGAACTCCAGCGGGTCGCGCCCGGCCTTATGGGCCATCTCGTCGATGATACTGTCCGAGAAGAAACCGTTGAACGAGGCTGCAACCGACCGCCAGAACCCCACCGGGATCATCGGCTTGGTGATATAACCTTCGACGCGGAAATTGGGGATTGCCAGCGGCTGGTTAAAGGCGGCGTCCACATGACCCTTGTCAGGGCCTGACATCGGCAGTCCCAACATGCGGCCAGCGCCTTCCTGTGTGGTGGATTGCGCGGCGATCTTGCCGTGTACCATCACTGCCTTGCCATCCTTGATCGCAGCGCGATAGCGGCCGATGGCACCGGGGCGGTAAAAGTCATGGCGCATGTCTTCTTCGCGCGACCAGGTGAGCTGCACCGGCGTGCCTTTCATCTGCCGGGCGATCTGAACGGCGCGATCAGCGTAGTCCACCTCGATCCGGCGACCAAAACCGCCGCCCAGATAGGTGGTGTGGACCGTGACTGCCTCAGTTTCCAGACCGGCTAGCTCTGCGGCGGATTTCTGTACCACGGTCGGGCCCTGATTAGGGGCCCATATTTCCAGTGCGTCCCCAGTATACAGGGCCGTGGCATTCATCGGCTCCATGGTGGCATGGGCCAGATAGGGCAGCTGGTATTCGGCCTCAATCACCTCGGCCCCTTCGGGCAGGTCGTCCACATCGCCATCGTCACGCAGGGTTGAATTGGCAGAGCCGTCAAAGCTGGCGGCGATCTCTGCAAACAGTCCTTCGGTGGTTTGCGGATAGCTCGCAGGCTCCCAGTCGACTGTGATCGCATTCACAGCCTGTTGCGCCAGCCAGGTATTGCTGCCGACAACCGCAACCGCGTCACCCAGATCAAGGATCTGTTCCACCCCGGCCATGGCTTCGGCCGCTGAAGCGTCAAAGCTGCGCATGCCCGCACCAAAATGTGGGTTCTGCTTGATGGCGGCAAATTTCATACCTGGGATGCGGGTGTCCACACCAAATCCAGCGGTACCAGTGACCTTGGCCACCATGTCAATGCGCGGCACGGTCTTGCCGATGTATTTCCACTGCGCGGCAGGGCGCAGCTCAACCTCTTGCGGGGCAATGCCTGCAGCTTCAACAGCGAGCTCAGCATAAGATAGCGTCACACCACCGGGGGCCAGCACATGCCCGTCTTTTGTTTCAAGCAGGGCACGCGACACACCCAGTTTTTGAGCGGCCGCCTCTTTCAGGGTTTCGCGCGCAGAGGCGCCAGCGCGGCGCATGCGCTCAAACCCGTCCTTCATCGAGGAGGAACCACCTGTGACCTGCAGATCCAGGAACTTGGAGAAATTGCCGACAACCTGTCCCAATGAGTGCTGGAAATCGCTGGCGTTGTAGCCGCGCCCGGGCAGGGCTTCGGCCATCATGGCACTGTTGTAATAGGCCTTGGCGGCGGGGCCGTGGATCACGTTCACCGCATTCGGATCCACATCCAGTTCTTCGGCGATCAGCGCCGCCCAGGAGGTGCGCACGCCCTGTCCCATCTCGGCGCGGGGGGCAATCAGGGTGACTCCTGACTGGTCCAAAAACACAAAGGGATTGAGCACCGCTTTGCCCGCACCGGGCTCCAGCGGGTTGGGAGCGGGCTGGTGATATTTGTAGGTGCCAAAGGCGACCCCGCCCAGAATGGCGGCAGAACCGACCAGAAAGCTGCGGCGGGCAATTTTTTTCAAGCTGGCCATCGGATCACGCCTCCTGCATCATTTTGGCGGCGGAATGGATGGCGGCGCGGATACGGGGGTAGGTGCCACAGCGGCAAAGGTTCCCCTGCATCGCCTCGTCGATGTCCGCGTCGCTTGGCGTGGGGTTTTCCGCCAGAAGGCTGGCCGCCTGCATGATTTGACCTGACTGACAGTAGCCGCATTGCGCGACCTGGTGTTCGACCCAGGCCGATTGGATTGCTGCCATATTGTCTGGCGTGCCGAGACCTTCGATGGTGGTGATGTCGCCCTCAACATCGCCAAGCGGCAGCTGGCAGGATCGGATGGCCTCGCCGTTCACTTGCACGGTGCAAGCACCACAGGCAGCGACGCCGCAGCCGAATTTGGTGCCGGTCAGGCCGATCTCATCGCGCAGCACCCACAGCAGGGGCACATCGTCGGGCAGATCCACCTGATGTGGTTTTCCATTGATGCGGAGGGTTTTCGACATGGAACTGGCCTTTTTGCTGGGTCCGACTGGGGCTGGAATATTTTGAGTCATGCATTTTGAGTTGTGACAAAATGCACGAAATATGTCAGCGCGTCAATTGACATTTTTCACCCAAAGTGTCAGATGGAGATATGAGCACCGCAAATCCCGATCCAAAAACTCAAATCATCCTTCAGGCCGCCTGGGAGGGTTTTTCCGCCTATGGGTTTCGCAAGACCTCAATGGATGACATAGCGCGCGGTGCGGGCATGTCACGCCCGGCGCTCTATCTGCATTTCAAAAACAAGGAGGCGATTTTTCGCGCCCTGGTCGAAGGCTATTATGCCACCGCCCGTGCCGAGATCACTGCTGCTTTGCAGGTCGACGGCGCGCTGTCGCAAAAGCTCGCGCGTGCCTTTGCCGCACATGGTGGCGAAACCATGGAGGCGATGATGACTTCGGCGCATGGGATGGAGTTGTTTGAGGCCAGTATGAGCGTGGCGGGTGAGGCGATTGAGGCCGGTGAAGCAAGCCTTCGTGATCTTTACACAGATTGGTTGGCCGATGAGGCCGCGCAGGGACGTCTGCGCCTGAGCGGCGAGGCGTGCGACATGGCCCGCCTGTTCTGCGCTTGTCTGAAAGGGGTGAAACATACCTCCCAGAGCTTTGAGACCTACCGTCGTGGTGTGCAAGACTATGCTGCACTTTGTGCGCAGGCATTGCAGCTCTAGGCCTTTTTGGGAAACCCGACTGTGAACCGGAAAAGGGGCCCATTTCTTATTTGGTCTTATTTGGCCCCGTTTTCTGTTACGGCCAAGTTTGACTGAAAGAGCTGCCGCGCCGCGTGAAACGCGGCGCCGGGCCCAACGGGATGTGGCATTTCCAATGCCGAAAGACGGGCGGGAGCCCGCCGTTATATCTGTGTGAGGCTAGAGTGTTGTGCGCAGGTGCCAGAGTTCAGGAAACAGTTCCACCTCCAGCATGCGTTTCAGGTAGTTCACCCCGCCGGTGCCACCGGTGCCGCGTTTGAAGCCGATGACCCGTTCGACGGTGGTCACGTGATTAAAGCGCCAGCGGCGGAAGTAATCCTCGAAATCCACCAGTTTTTCCGCCAGCTCATACAGCTCCCAATGGGCCTCAGGGGCGCGGTAGACTTCGGACCAGGCGGCCTCTACCGCATCACTGGCCTGATAGGCCGCAGATAGATCGCGGGTGATGACCTCCTCGGGGAGGGCAAAGCTCTGATGCAGAGCCTGTAGTGCGACATCATAAAGCGACGGCTGGGCGAGTTCATTCTCAAGCAGGGCCACCAGATCGGGGCGGTGTGCATGCGGTTTCAGCATCGCCTTGTTGCGGTTGCCCAGCATGAATTCAATCTGCCGGTACTGATGTGATTGAAACCCCGAACTTTGCCCCAGGGCGTCGCGGAACGCGGTATAATCCGACGGCGTCATGGTGCGCAGCACGTCCCAGGCCGAATTCAGCTGTTCAAAAATGCGCGCCACCCGTGCCAGCATTTTGAAGGCCTGACGAAATTCACCTGCGATCAACCGTGCACGGGCGGCCTGCAATTCGTGAATGGCCAGCCGCATCCATAGCTCAGAGGTCTGGTGTTGGATGATGAAAAGCATCTCATCATGAGTGTCGCTCCAGGTCTTCTGGGACGTCAGCAACATGTCCAGCGACAGGTAGTCACCATAGGACATACGCCCGTCAAAATCCATCTGGGCGCCATCGTCAGCCGGATTGAAAGGGCAGTTTGGGGTCTTGGAATCGCTCATCGGATCCCTCCTTTTCCTAGATATTATCGTGTTCAGGGAAAGGTGGAGATCCTTTTATTCAACGCACCACTTTGGGCCAGGCGGCGCCACTGCGCTACCCAGCCAAAGGGCCGGCACAGGGGCAAGGCCTTTGTGCCAAGACAGCTCATCAGGTCACGGCCGCGCGGATTTTATATTCGGGGCGGTCCCATAGGCGGTTGTTCATCACGTCGGCGATAATTTCGACCGCGCCGTCCACGTCTGCCTCGTCGATATACAGCGGGGTAAAGCCAAAGCGCATAATGTCAGGCGCGCGGAAATCGCCGATCACGCCGCGGGCAATCACGGCCTGCATCGCAGCATAGCCATTTTCAAAGGCAAAAGAGACCTGGCTGCCGCGCGCAGTGCCATCCCGGGGGGAGGCCAGCGTCAGTTCCGGGCATTTTGCCTCGACCCCAGCAATGAAGCGATCACACAGGGCAATGGATTTGGCCCGGACATCCGCCATCTCAACCTGATCCCAGATATCCATCGAGGCCTCAAGCGCGGCCAATTGGATGACAGGCGGGGTGCCGACGCGCATGCGTTCGATGCCAGTGCCGGGGCGGTAGTCCAGATCAAAAGCAAAAGGGGCTTCATGCCCTAGCCAACCAGACAGCGCCGGACGTGCAGTATCGACGTGGCGGGGTGCCACATAGATGAAGGCCGGGCCGCCGGGACCAGAGTTGAGATACTTATAAGAACAGCCCACCGCAAAATCCACCTTGCAGCCAGCCAGATCGACCGGCAGCGCGCCTGCGGAATGGGCCAGATCCCAGACTGTGACCACGCCTTTGGCATGGGCCAGCTCGGTCAGGGCCTTCATGTCGTGCCTGCGTCCCGACCGGTAGTCGACTTCGGTGAGCATCAGCACGGCAAGGTCATCGGTGATATTGTTGGCGACATCCTCGGGGTTCACCACCCGCAGCTCATAATCATCGCCAAGCGATTTCAGCAGCCCCTGCACGATATAGAGGTCTGAGGGAAAGTTGCCGTTGTCCGACAGGACCACTCGGCGGCCGGGGTTTAGCTCCAGTGCCGAAGCGACGGCCTGATAGACCTTGATCGATAGGGTGTCGCCCATCACCACATGGCCCGCTTCGGCCCCGATCAGCCGCCCAATACGGTCGCCGACCGATGTGGGCTTCTGCATCCAGCCAGCCTTGTTCCAGCCGGTGATCAGCATCTTGCCCCATTCGTCCTCGATCATCGAGGCAACACGATCCTTGGCGGCCTTGGGCAGGGGGCCAAGAGAGTTGCCATCGAGATAGATCATCCCCTCAGGCAGGTCGAACATTGCCTTGGTGGCAGCAAAATCAGTCATGAGAGCCTCGCTGGGTCGTGCATTTACTTCAAGCTTAAAGCTTTTGATATTTCGTATCCGATCCGCGCAGGCCTGTCCAGTGCCTGATACGACGTTCTAAGTGTTTGACACCGGGTCGGGAATGCCCAGTTCAACCCGCTTCTTTTTGGAAAGTCCCGCCGTTACCATCTGATAGGAGAGAGTGATGCAGTCGCGCAGCTCTTCGTCTGTCAGGCCATCATCGGCGTATTGCTGCAGCCATTTCATCCCGCGTGAGGCGAGATAGGGGGCGGGGCGCACCCCTGGGCGTGATTGCAGGACCTCATAGGCGATCTCGCCTGCCTTGAAGGTAAAGGCGTCGTCACCATCGGCCCAGCCGCAGACGGCAAAGAGCTTGCCGCCTGCTTTCCAGACATCGGAATTGCCCCATTGCACCACATGCTCCGCCGCTTGGAATGTGGCGCAGAACTGGTTGAATTCCGCCCGGTTCATCAGGTTTGCCCACCTGCAATTTCGATGGTCTGGCCGTTGATCGACTGCGATCCGGGACCGCACAGCCAAAGCGCTGCAGCTGAGACCTCTTCGGGTTCAATCAGGCGCTGGTGGCGGTTGGCATTGACCATGACCTTCAGCGCTTCATCTTCACTGATGCCAGCGCGGGTCGCGATCGAGGAGATGTTGCGATCCACAATCGGGGTGTCGACATAGCCCGGGCAGATGGCATTCACGGTGAAAGCGGTGCCCATGTAGTCTTCGCTCAGCGCGCGGGTGAGACCAATCATGCCGTGTTTGCTGGCACTGTAGCAGGCGCCGCCTTTCAATCCGCGCAGCCCGGCGATCGAGGCCACGGTGATGACCCGGCCCCAGTCGGTCTGATGCATCGATTTCAGACATTCGCGAATGGTCAGAAACGCGCCGTCCAGATTGGTTGCCATCATGTTGCGCCAGAACTCCATCGAGGTCTTGTGCAGGGCTTTGCCTTCGGCGACGCCAGCATTGGCGACACAGATCTGAATGGGGCCGCGTTCGTTCACGGCGGCTTCGATCTTGGCCACCACATCGGCTTCGTCGCGCACATCCATGGCCATCGGAAACAGGCCTTCGGTTGCGACCTCTTCCAGCACCTCCTGGCGGCGCCCGGTGATGGTCACCTTGGCGCCCTGATCGGCCAATGCTTTAGCGATGGCCAGGCCGATGCCGGTGCCGCCGCCGGTGACCAAAGCATGCTTTCCTGTCAGGTTCATTGTTCTTTCCTCCCGTTTTGCGCCAGCCTATCCGGGGCAGGGCAAGGCGCAAGCGCGCCGTTCCGTCACAGCCAGAGGCAGTGGCAGCGATGGGGGATTTACAATCATATTCGCAAGTGTGAATAGTTATGGCGAAAATTGCATGAATGATCTGGGAGGCAGGAATGAATTTTGCATCGATTACACAGAGGATAGCCCTCGCACTGGCCACGACAGCCATCGCAACCGCGACCACCGCCAGTGATGATATCGCAGACCAGTACCCCCAGTCAGAGCTCTATTCAAAGCCGGTTGAGGTGATCCCGCATGTGTTTTCCGCCATCGGCGCTACGGCACCTCCTCGATATGAAAACGCAGGGCACAACAACAACCTGTCGTTCATCGTGACGGATGCAGGCGTTGTGGTGGTGAATGCAGGCGCATCAGATGCGCTGGCCGCGGCCTTGCATGCCGAGATCAAAGCGCAAACGGATCAACCTGTTGTGCTGGTGATCAATGAAAACGGTCAGGGTCACGCCATGCTGGGCAATGGCTATTGGCGCGACCTGGGCGTTGATGTGTTGGCCCATGCCGACGCCATTGCCGAAACCAAAAAGAACGGCGATTTCATTCTTCAGCGAATGCAGAGCTACAACAAGGACCGGGCAGGCGACACGCGTATTGAGCATGCTAACCTCAGCTTTGAGGATCGATATGACCTGACGCTGGGCGGGGTCAAGATCGAGGTGCTGCATCTGGGACCTGCCCATGATCCCGGTGATCTGCAGGTCTGGATTCCCGAATGGAAAATGATGATTGCCGGCGATATTGCCTTTCACGAACGCATGTTGCCAATCTTTCCCCATACCTGCACCAGCTGCTGGATCGAGACTTGGGTTGAAAAGCTGGAACCGATGAACCCGACCTATCTGGTGCCGGGTCACGGCCATCCCACCAATCTGGCCCAGGTCCGGCGCTATACGCTGGATTATCTGACGGATCTGCGGGCCAAGATCGGTGCCCATATTGAGGACGGCGGTGATCTCGCTGAGGCCTATTATGTCGATCAGGATCAGTGGCGTCGTCTCGACACCTTTGATGAGCTGGCGACCAAGAATGCCGGCCGCGTATATGAGGAAATGGAGTGGGAGTAACATTTCCGACAGAAGTATAGCATTGACGCCGTAAGGGGCTCATTTTGTCGCAGAAGGCGCGCGGTACGTTGCGGGTCGGAACAGAGTCGTGAATTGTCGGGAATGCATAGGTGTTTCGTCCTTTTCTTTTGTCAGTCTCTCGCCAGGTCCCTATGGGATCTGGACCTTGTTGGCTGATCCGGAAAAGGTGCAGCGGTGCAAAACCTGTAGCACGAAACCTCTGATTTGCGGTCCTGTTGGCCAAAGTTTGTAGCCTGATAGAGAGAATGCTCGAATGAAATGGATTGATATCCCACCAGTCTGGCTTGGTGCCTGTGTTGCCCTAGCCTGGGCGCAGGCGACATATCTGCCGTTTGGACTGGGGTTTGGAGAGATCTGGGCGGATCTTCTGGGCGGGCTTCTGGTTGGCGGTGGTCTGGTGCTGATGCTTTTGGCCCTGACCGAAATGCGTCGTCAGAAAACAACGATCATGCCACATGAAACTCCGTCACAGCTGGTTCAGTCAGGGATTTTCACCCGCAGCCGCAATCCGATTTATCTCGGCGATGTCCTGATCCTGGCCGGGTTGATCCTGCGTTTTGATGCAGTTCTCTGCCTGCCACTGATCCCGATCCTGACCTGGGTGCTGGAAAAGCGCTTTATCATCGGGGAAGAGGACAGAATGCGACGCACGTTCCGGGCGGACTGGGCCAGATACGAAGCAAAGGTGCGCCGATGGCTGTAAGACCGGCTTTGGCCGCAGGCTCTAGAAGCCGTGGAACGCCTGCAGACAGGTTGGCGACAAACAGGTCACGCAGGGAAGTGGTTGCAAAATCGGCTTCCATTGCGTTGACTGGTGCAGAAATGCGGCAACGCGGCAGTGAAATGCGGCGACGCAGCGAAACGCTTGCGCAAAGATGTTGCGCAATATAGCTAGAATATTTGCGATCCGAACCCGGCCGATGTCGGCACGGGCGAGACGAGGGGGACCGACAAGGTGAAAATTGGAACACCCAAAGAGGTGATCAACGGCGAGGCGCGTGTCGCCATGACGCCCGATTCTGCGCGTCAGTTGCAGAAACTGGGTTACGACTGCGCCATTGAAAGCGGTGCCGGGCAACTGGCCGGCTTTAGTGATGCCACCTACGAGGCAGCCGGGGTTGAGGTGATCAAGACCGCTGCGGCGCTGTGGAAGGCATCAGACATCATCGCCAAGGTGCGCCAGCCCAACGAGGCTGAGCTGAAACGCCTGAATTCGAAGAAGACGCTGATCTCCTTCTTCAATCCCGGTGGCAACGAAGAAGGCCTGGAGCTGGCCAAATCCAAAGGCGCCAGTGTGGTTGCCATGGAAATGGTGCCGCGTATCAGCCGGGCGCAAAAGATGGACGCGCTGTCGTCGATGGCCAATATCGCGGGCTACCGCGCGGTCATTGAGGCGGGCAACAACTTTGGTCGCTTCTTTACCGGCCAGATCACGGCTGCGGGCAAGGTGCCCCCAGCCAAGGTTCTGGTGGTTGGCGCTGGTGTGGCCGGTCTGGCTGCTATCGGTACCTCGACCAGCCTTGGCGCGATTACCCTGGCCTTTGACGTGCGTCCCGAAGTGGCGGAACAAGTCGAAAGCATGGGCGCCGAGTTCGTCTATCTCGACTTCGAAGAAGATCAGGCAGATGGTGCGGCAACCGGTGGCTACGCCTCTGTGTCCAGCCCCGAGTTCCGCGAAGCCCAGCTGGCCAAGTTCCGCGAATTGGCACCCGAGGTGGATATTGTTATCACCACGGCACTGATCCCCAACCGCGAGGCTCCTGAGCTCTGGACCGAAGACATGGTTCAGGCGATGAAGCCCGGTTCGGTCATTGTCGACCTTGCGGCGGAAAAGGGCGGCAACTGCAAGCTCACCATGATGGACGAAAAGATCGTGACCGACAATGGCGTGACCATTATCGGCTACACCGACTTCCCATCGCGCATGGCGGCGCAGGCTTCGACGCTTTATGCCACCAACATTCGCCACATGATGACCGACCTGACCCCTGAAAAAGACGGCCAGATCAATCACAACATGGAAGACGACGTCATCCGTGGCGCCACCGTGACCCATGGTGGTGAAATCACTTTCCCGCCGCCACCACCTAAAGTGGCTGCAATCGCTGCCAAACCCAAAGAGGTGGTGCCGGAACTGACGCCCGAAGAAAAACGCGCCGAAGAGGTTGCGGCTTTCAAGGCGGCGACCAAGCAGCAGGTGACCCTGCTGGCCGTTGGCGGTGCGCTATTGCTGGCTGTTGGCCTAGTGGCCCCTGCCAGCTTCATGCAGCACTTCATCGTCTTTGTTCTGTCGGTCTTTATCGGCTTCCAGGTGATCTGGGGTGTGGCGCACAGCCTGCACACACCGTTGATGGCGGTGACCAATGCGATCTCCTCGATCATTATTCTGGGGGCCCTGATGCAGATCGGATCGGGCAGCTTCCTGGTGATCCTGCTGGCGGCGCTGTCGGTCTTTATGGCGGGTATCAACATCTTTGGTGGCTTCCTCGTCACCCGGCGCATGCTTGCCATGTTCCAGAAATCTTAAGGAGGCTACAGAGATGGAATATGGATTTACCACTGCTGCCTACGTGGTTGCAGCTGTTCTCTTCATCCTGTCGCTGGGTGGGCTTTCCGGTCAGGAAAGCGCCAAGCGCGCGGTTTGGTACGGCATTGTCGGCATGGCCCTTGCGGTTTTTGCAACCTTGGTCGGGCCGGGCTCGGGCCTGTGGCTGCTGTCGATCCTGCTGATCGCAGGCGGCGGTGCCATTGGTTATCAGCTGGCAACGCGGGTTCAGATGACCCAGATGCCGGAACTGGTGGCTGCGATGCATTCGCTGGTTGGTCTGGCGGCGGTCTTTGTGGGCGTGATTGCCCATGTTGAGCTGGGTCGTGTCCTGGCGATGGACGCCGAACAGAAACAGGCGCTTGAAGGTTTTGCCAAGCTTTTGGCCAAAAAGGACGGCGTTGAAGTCTCGATCCTTCGGGTTGAGTTGTTCCTCGGCATCTTTATCGGCGCGGTGACCTTCACCGGCTCCGTCGTGGCCTATGGCAAACTGGCAGGCAAGCTGACCTCGGCGGCGACCAAGCTGCCCGGTGGTCATATGCTGAATGCCGGCGCTGGCGCGCTGTCGCTGATCTCGCTGATCTGGTACTTCAACACCGGTGGTCTGCTGCCGCTGGCGCTGATGACCCTGGCGGCCTTGTTCATTGGCTATCACCTGATCATGGGCATCGGCGGCGCCGATATGCCTGTCGTGGTCTCGATGCTGAACAGCTATTCCGGCTGGGCTGCTGCCGCGATCGGCTTTAGCCTTGGCAATGACCTGCTTATCGTTGTGGGGGCTCTGGTTGGCTCCTCGGGTGCGATCCTGAGCTACATCATGTGTAAGGCGATGAACCGCTCGTTCATCTCGGTGATCCTTGGCGGCTTTGGTGGTACCACCGGCCCGCAGATGGAGGTCGAAGGCGAACAGGTGGCAATCGATGCCGATGGTGTCGCAACCGCGCTGGAAGAAGCCGACAGTGTCATCATCATCCCCGGTTACGGCATGGCGGTTGCTCAGGCGCAACAGAACGTGGCAGAGCTGACCCGCCGCCTGCGTGCCAAAGGCAAAAACGTGCGGTTCGCTATCCACCCCGTTGCGGGGCGTCTGCCGGGCCACATGAACGTGCTGCTGGCCGAGGCCAAGGTGCCTTATGACATCGTCATGGAAATGGACGAGATCAACGAGGACTTCCCGGAAACCGACGTAGCGATCGTTATTGGCTCCAATGACATCGTCAACCCGGCGGCACAGGAAGACCCCAACTCGCCCATCGCCGGCATGCCGGTTCTGGAGTGCTGGAAGGCCAAGCAGGTCTTTGTTTCCAAGCGTGGCCAGGGCACCGGCTACTCTGGTATCGAGAATCCGCTGTTCTTCAAAGAGAACACCCGGATGTTCTATGGCGATGCCAAGGCCAGCCTCGATCAGCTACTGACGCTGATCCAGTAAGGTCGAAATATTCCATTCAAAGGGCGCGCCAGAGAGATCCGGCGCGCCCTTTTGTTTTGTGACTCTACGCAACAGCTTGGCAGTGCCCAATAGAAGTTTCCTATAAAGGACCATCCGTCTTGCCTTGGCACGCAGCAGATATTGGTTAAGCGGAGGGGCAAGTCGCCATTGGGATGAAATGCGGCCATCCAATTGAGCTAACCGGCGGAAAAGGACCATTGTATACGAAGGTATTCGTCTAACGCATTGAAATAAAAGAACTCTGTACAGATTTTGCGCATTAAGCTATGCTCACTCCCACTTTGTTGGAGACCCGCCCATGCCCCCGATCCAGGATCACCCCTTGCGCTATCATCTCGCGAACGAGCTGCACGCACGTCCCTTTCCGGCGATGCAAAGCCCGAGCACGGTGATCTATCTGGCGGTGAAACAGCCCAAAGAAGCAGTGCATCGTGACCGTACGCTGGATCTGGCGCATCTGCGTGCCTTGCTGGACCGTCACGGTGCCGCACACCCGCAGCCAGGGTCTACGCATCACTCGGCGCAGCTGGGGCGCTACACGCTGAAATGGGAACAGCACACAGAATTCGTCAGCTATACGCTCTATGGCGATGGCGTCAGCGAGCGCGCCTTTGATCCGGCGGATTTTGATATTTTCCCATCTGATTGGCTGACGGAGGCCCCTGGTCAGCGCGTGACCTCACTGATGATGCGGATCCTGCCGCGACCAGATCCCGATGACATCCGCGCCAAACTGCAGGACTGGTTCGTACCCGAAAGCCTGGCAGTGGCCGAGGTTCTCGATGACAGCGCGGTCGTGGCGGGCGATTTTCGCATTGATCCGGCCGGGCATATGCGGGTCGCGGGGGTTGCCCATGCCACCACCGGCAGCCAGCGCATCGGTCGCGGGGGGCCGCGGCTCTGCGAGATCGAGACCTATCGCGCCATGTCGATGCTGGGCTTTTCCCGCGCCCGCGGTCTGGCGCCGACAATTGGCGCCCTGGACACCTATCTGAGCGAGATGATGGCTGAGATGACCTCGGACACGGTTCCGGCGGAACAGACGCTGACGCAGCTTCTGCAGGTCTCTGCTCAGCTGGAGGCAATGGCCGCGCAATCGGCTTTTCGCTTTGGGGCCACTGGCGCCTATGAGGCGTTGGTCAACCAGCGGATCAGTCTTTTGCGTGAGACGCGTCATGGCGGCTTTCAGATGTTTTCGGAATTCATGCTGCGCCGCTATGAGCCGGCCATGCGCACGGTGAAATCCACCGAGAAACGCATTGCTACCCTGGCGGATCGGGCACGGCGCGGCGGAGAGCTTTTACGGACGCGTGTGGATGTGGAGCGCAGCGCGCAGAACCAGGCGCTGTTGGCGAGCATGGATCGCCGGGCCGATCTGGCGCTGCGGTTGCAGCACACGGTCGAAGGACTGTCGGTGGTGGCGATCAGTTATTACGCAGTCTCGCTAGCTGCCTATCTGATGTATCCCCTCGCGGATGTTATGGGCATCAGCAAGGGGATGATGACGGCGATGATCACGCTGCCGGTTGTGGGGCTGGTGTGGCTTGCGGTGCAGCGGGTGCGAAAGAAGCTGCATTAGCACGCCTTTGCAGCAGCCGGTGTGCGGCCCAGCCACCCAGACCTATGGAGGTCAGCGCCAGCAGTGCAGCGACGCCGAGCGTGGAAATCCCGGCGAGCCCGGCCCCAAGGGTACAGCCGCCGGCCAGAACACCGCCAAACCCCATCAGGGCAGCACCCAGCATGTAGCGACCGGTTTGACGCGGGTTTTCAAAGCTCTGCCATTGGAATTCGCGGCGCAACAGTGCGGCGATCAGGGCACCGCCAAGTGCGCCTGCCATCAAGCCGGGGCCAAACCCTGCAGGCACTGCACTGGCAGCGATGACGTAGAACAGCCCTTCGGTCATGGGTGCTGTGAAGGACAGGCTTTCCATAGCGATGGGGTCGAATTCATCAAACAATACAAAACCGGTGCCGACCCAGGCCAGTGGGACCAAGGCACCGATCAGCGCGCCGCCCAGCAGGGCTGTTGCCCGGTTTTCGGACCGTAGCGCCAGCCAAAGGGCGGGCAGGGCAATCGCTAGGCTCCAGACCTGGGCACCACCGGGCAGGGCTGCCAGCGAGGCTGCATCGCCTAACGGAACGGTATAGCCGCTCACAAGGGTGCGCAGCGGCGCCAGAACACCTTTGAGCGTGGCGTGGGCGATGATGGCGAAGATACCGACACAGAGCAATGCGCGCAGGTTGCCAGTCGCGGACAAGACTGTGAGACGGGATATGCAGCCGCGCGTCAGCACCATGCCGGTGCCGAACATGACGCCCCCCAGAACAATCGCCAGCAGCGGTAGGTCTGAGGCAAGCAGGCGGTGGCCCTCGAAATTGATCCAGCCCATGGCCACAGAACCCTGGGTGCCAAGCACGGAGACTGCCAGTGCCAGTGCCCAGACGCCTGCGGCCTGACGGCGATCCTCGCCAACCACAGCGCGGCGGAAACAGAAACGGGTGATCTGCGCCAGAAGGCCAAAGACAAGCCCGAGCCCGAGGGCAAACAGGACAGAGACCTCGCGAGCACTGGTGTCTTCAAATCCAAAGGTTTCAAACATTGGTATCTCCTGTGGAGTGGCTTGCTGGGAGGGGTGCAGCAAAGGGTGGAGTTGGAATTATCTCCCGAAATGGCCGGGAGGTTTCAGCAAAGCAAGGAGTCCTTTGCCGCTCAGCCTTGGTTGTTGTGGGAAATAATTCCACTGCAGGCGGTTTGACAGGGATGGCGGTTTTCTGAACTTCTGGCGCGCAAAACAAAGTGGCCGCCCCCGAGGGAGCGGCCAAATGTCATGTTCTTATTTGAATATGTCTCAGTGATCCGCTGATTTTAGCCGCCGGATCTTGAAACGCTTCTAACGGCCGCGAATCCGTGGATCCAAGGCATCGCGTAGGCCATCACCGAGGTAGTTCACGCTCAGTACTGTCAGCGAGATCGCCATGCCGGGCCAGAACACCCGTTCGGGGTATTGCTGTAGATAGTCAGTCGCATCAAACAGCAGCCGTCCCCAGGTCGGGAAATCCGGCGGAAAGCCCAGGCCCAGGAACGAGAGCGAGCTTTCGGTGATGATCGCCGTCGCGATACCCAGCGTCGCTGAAACCATGATCGGAGACAGCACATTGGGCAGGATGTGACGGGTGACCAGCTTGTTGTCTGGTGTGCCGATAGAGCGGGCTGCCATCACAAACTCGCGTTCCTTGATGGCCAGAACATCACCGCGCACGATCCGCGCAGTTGGCATCCAGGAGGTGATCCCGATGGCCCCGACGATGAGGATGAAAATCCCCTGTTCCGGTCCAAAGGCGGCGTTCAGCGGTTCGCGGAACAACAGCATCATCACCAGTAGCAAAGGCAGCAAGGGCAGGGCCAGAAACAGATCCGTCAGCCGCATCAAAGGCCCGTCGAGCCGCTTGAAGAAGCCAGCCAGTACGCCAATGAAAGAGCCGAGAAACAGCGCCAGCAGCATCGCGGTGAGACCAACCGAAACCGAGGTCGACCCACCGGCCATCATCCGGGCCAGCATATCGCGCCCCAGCTGGTCGGTGCCAAAAGGATGCGCCCAGCTGGGGCCCTGATTACGGGCACGGATGTCAATATGGGTAGCCTCAATGTCCCAGATCAACGGCCCCAGATAGACAGAGGCCACGATAAGCAGGAACAGGATACCGCCCATCAAAGCGCCGCGGTGCGATTTGAACTGGTCCCAAACATCCAGCCACTGGCTGCGCGGCGGGTTGCTGGGAATGGGATTGCTAAGATCAGTCATAGCGGATCCTCGGGTCTAGAATACCATACAGAACATCGGCGATCAGGTTGAACAGCACGATGAGCACGGCAAAGATAAAGGTGAGCGTCTGCACCATCGGCAGGTCATTGGCTTGGATCGCACCAATCAGCAGCTGGCCGATACCATTCACCTTGAATACCTGCTCGGTGATGATGGCGCCGCCAAAGATCGCAGGGATCCCCAAGGCAATCACGGTAACCACCGGGATCATCGAGTTCCTGAGCACATGCACCATGACTACGACATATTCGCTGAGCCCCTTGGCGCGGGCGGTACGGACATAATCCTGGTTGAGGTTGTCCAGCATCGAGGCCCGCATGAAACGGCTGAGCTGTGCGGTAATCTGCAGGGCCAGAACCATGACGGGCATGATCATCTGTCGCAACTGGTAGACAAAGCTGTCCCAGCTGTCGACCACATGGGTGGTGTCATAAATCGACGGGAACCAGCCCAGCTGTACCGAGAAGATCACGATCACCAAAACGCCGGAAAAGAAGGGCGGCACGGAGAACCCCACCATGGAGACGAAAGTCCCCATTTGGTCGAACCAGCTGTACTGGCGATAGGCGGAATAGATACCGATAGGCAGCGCAATGATGATAGCGACGACATAGGCGGTGCCCACAACCCACAGGGTCTGCGGCATGCGCTGGATGACGATATCCATCACTGGCGAACGGGTCTGCCAGGAGATGACCCGCAGATCACCCTGCGAGAATGTGGTGCCAAAGTAATGGTCGATCATCACCTGGGGTTCGATCCAGAAGAACTGAACCAGCCATTTCCAGAACCGGATCGGCGCGGGTTGGCCAAGGCCAAGCGCTTCGCGCATCTTTTCTTTGACTTCAGGGGGAACAGTAAGGGGAACCTGGGCCATCGGGTCGCCCGGGGCGAGCTCGAGCAGCAGAAAAATCACGAGACTGATGAACAGCAATGTCGGAACCGACAGGATCAGTCGCCTGATTGTAAAGGTCAGCATGGGGTGTGCGCCTTTTGTTATTTGTTGTTGTTGATTGGGGCAGAGGGAGGAGCCACTGCCAAAGTGCAGGTGCGGTAGAACGGATCGCAGCACTCAAGGCAAGAGGCCCCGGTGATATCACCGGGGCCTCGTTAGGCTCTGGACCACTTACTTGATGCGATACCAGTCAGCAGCATTCCAGATTTCGCTGTCCCAAACGTTCAGCACAACACCGCCAAGAGTATTGGCATGTGCTGAAAGACGGCCACGGTGAACCAGCGGGATCATACCGCCGTTTTCAACGATGATGTCATTGAGACGCTTGGAGATTTCGGCACGGGCTGCGGCACCGGCTGTGGTTGTCAGCTCAGCATGCAGCTTGTCGAACTCTTCGTTACAGAAGCGCGAGATGTTCTCACCCTGCCACTGCGATGCAGGAGTAGGTGCCTTGTCGCACAGACCGTTGGCCAAGTAGGACTGAGGGTCGGTGCCGTTGAAGGTATTTGCATACATTTCAACGTCAGCATAGAACTTCTGGAAGGTGTCGGGCGAGCCGGGATCACCACCAAAGAACACGGAGCCGCTGAGGTTACGCAGTTCGGATTCGATACCGATTTCGCTCCACCACTGTTTGATCAGCGCCTGGAAATCCTGACGCACGGCATTGGTCGAGGTCTGGTACAGGATCTTCATTGGAACGCCAGCAGGGGTTTCGCGTACGCCGTCACCATTGGTGTCTTTGTAGCCCGCTTCGTCCAGCATCGCGTTTGCAGCTGCGATGTCTTGCTTGTCGCAGGTGAAAGTGTCGGAATTCACCGCCGCAGGAGCCGGGATCCAGTTACAGGTGACTTTACCCGCTTTGCCGTAGCCGATTTCGACCAGCAAAGGACGGTCGATCGCCAGCGACATGGCTTTGTAGACGGCAGGGTCGCCCAAGAAGGGGTGCGGACGGATCACCGAACGCTCATCCGGGCCAAGCGCCGGATCAGGGTTGGTGTTGTTTAGCATGATGCGCTCAACCAGCGGGCCGAAACCAGCGACGGGGGTACCTTTGCCGGCTGCTTCCATGCGGGCAATGACTTCGGGTGCCAGCTGCAGGTTCCAGGCGTAGTCGAATTCGCCGGTTTCCATTACGGCACGACCAGCAGCGGTTGCGTCGCCGCCCCCTTTGAACAGGACCTTGGCAAAGGCAGGCTTGGCCGGGTCACGGTAGTTCGGGTTGGCTGACAGGGTGATCACGTCGTTTGGTTTGAATTCATCAACCACAAAGGGGCCGGTGCCGATGGGGCCAAAGTTGGCCTCGGTGCATTCAGGTGCTTTGGCGCCCATGCAGTTGGCGAACTGGGCTGCCTGGATGATGGGGCTTTCACCGCCAACGAAGGGGCCATAAGGGAAGGGGGTAGGCTTTGCGAAGGTGACTTTGACGGTCAGATCGTCCAGCGCTTCAACCGAGCTCACGCCTTCGTATTTTGTAACCTGGGCACAGCCGCCTTCGGGATCCATGCAGTAGTCGGCAGTGAATTTCACGTCGTTGGCAGTGAAGGCAGAGCCATCGGACCATTTGAGGCCGGGGGCAATTTTCCAGGTGATGGTGGTCAGATCTTCGCTGACGCCGCCATTTTCAACCGTTGGGATCTCGGCGGCCAGGAAAGGCACCATCTCACCAACTTCGTTGTAGCGCGCCAGAGGTTCGATAACCAGCGAGGCGGCTTCGACGTCTTTGGTACCACCAGAAAGGAAGGGGTTCATGATCGAGGGCGCTTGCCAATAGATGATATTGACCTGGCCGTCGGAGCCGCGCTCGGCAAAGGCCGCAGGCGCGATAGCAGCCGAGGCGATGGCTCCCATCAATAGGGTTTTGAGTTTCATTACACTCTCCTTGTCGGACACATTACGTGTCTTTTTGTGCCAGGCGTCAGTCGGTCCCGGCTTGTTGCCGCATCGCTGCGGATATGAGGTCGCTCTGCTCAGGATCATTTATGGGAACAATTGCAACTGAGCGTTTTCAAAAGAATTCGATCAATTAACGAACACCGCTCCCCAAGCAGATACTGGCCGTATCGAAACAGAGTTTGAGGAAAATGCAAGCCTTACCGTCGGGAATTTTCCGCGATAGATTTGACGGGACGTCCGGGATAGTCTTAGATCCCGTCCTCATACTAAACGCGAACTATACGAGAGTATAACAGCGAAAATCTGCGTCTTAGGCGCCAAATAAACATCAATGCGACACTGGTTCAAAGGCCTGTGGAACGCGGATTAACAAGGGGAAGACCGGGTGCTGGATCAACCAATTGCACAAATTAAGGGCTTGCGAGTCGAATTTCAGACCAAAGACGGCCCGGTTGTTGGCGTCGAAAACGTCTCGTTTGACGTCAACCCCGGAGAAACCGTCTGTGTGGTTGGCGAATCTGGCTCGGGAAAATCGGTTTCCTCGCTGTCTTTGATGCGACTGGTCGAGTTTGGCGGTGGTGAAATCGCGGCCGGAGAGCTGATGTTTGATCGCGGCGATGGCGCCCTGCAAGACCTCGCAGATGCCTCCGGTGACCTGATGAAAGAGATTCGCGGTAACGAGATTGGCATGATCTTTCAGGAGCCGATGACCGCGCTGAATCCGGTGTTTACCGTTGGCCGTCAGTTGACCGAAGGGCTGCGTGTCCACAAAAACATGAATAAATCAGAGGCCGAGGCCCGCGCACTTGAGCTGCTTGTCCAGGTCCGTATTCCTGAACCGGAACGCCGCCTGAAGCAGTATCCGCACGAATTGTCGGGCGGGATGCGTCAGCGGGTGGTGATCGCCATGGCCATGGCCTGTGAGCCGCGCCTTTTGATCGCGGATGAGCCGACAACGGCGCTGGATGTGACCATTCAGGCCGAAATCCTCGCCTTGATGGACCGCCTGAAGCGCGAAACCGGCACGGCAGTGATGTTCATCACCCATGATATGGCCGTGGTGGCGCAGATGGCTGACCGCGTTGTCGTCATGTTCCGCGGCAACAAGGTCGAAGAAGGCACCGTTCAGGAGATCTTTGAAAACCCGCAGCACGACTACACTAAGGCGCTGTTGGCCGCGGTGCCAAAGCTGGGTGAGATGCAGGGCAAAGCCTATCCCGAACCGATGAAGCTGATGGGCGTTGAGGATCAGAAAATCGCACCAATCACCGGCAGCGACGAGGTGCTGCTCAATGTGGAGCACCTCACCACGCGCTTTCCGGTCAAAGGTGGCTTGCTGCGGCGCACCGTGGCCAATGTGCATGCGGTTGAAGATGTCTCTTTCAAGGTGTTCAAGGGCCAAACCCTGTCATTGGTTGGCGAATCCGGTTGTGGGAAATCCACTGCCGGGCGGTCGATCCTGCGTCTGGTTGAACCTCAGTCCGGCAAGGTCGAATTCGAGGGGCGCAATATTCTGGATTTGAACCATGCCGATATGCACAAGGCGCGGCTGGACATGCAGATGATCTTTCAGGATCCCTTCGCCTCCCTGAACCCGCAGATGCAGCTGCTGGATCAGGTGGCTGAACCTTTGCACAACTATGGTCTCGCTTCGGGGTCCGAACTGCAGGATCGGGTGGCCACCCTGTTTGACCGGGTGCAGCTGCCGCGCAGTTTCATGCGCCGCTACCCGCACGAGATGTCCGGTGGTCAGCGTCAGCGCATCGCCATTGCCCGTGCCTTGGCGTTGAACCCGAAACTCATTGTCGCAGACGAGGCCGTATCGGCACTGGATGTGTCGGTGCAGGCGCAGGTGTTGAACCTGATGATGGAACTGCAGGCGGATCTGGGGCTGTCTTTCCTGTTCATCAGCCACGATATGGCGGTGGTCGAACGAGTCAGCCATCAGGTTGGCGTGATGTATCTGGGCCGCATCGTTGAGCTGGGCCCCCGCGCGCGGGTGTTTGAAAACCCGCAGCACGCCTATACGCAGGCGCTGATGAAAGCGGTTCCAATCGCTGATCCGCATCGTCGCAAAAGCGAGAAGGATCTGAACTTCAAACCGATTCCCTCTCCCATCCACGGTCTCGATTATCAGCCAGAGCCCTCGCAATATCTTGAGGTCGAACCGGGGCATTTCGTGCTTACCACCGACAGCGGGTACTGACTCGATGACGACAGTTTTGACGCCGCTCCAGATCATGGAGCATCTTGTTGCTTTCCCGACGGTGAGTCGCGATAGCAACCTGCCGCTGGTTGATTGGGTTCAGGGGTATCTGTCCGATCAAGGGATTGCCTCGCATCGTTGGGTCGACCCGGATCAGCCGCACAAGGCGGCCGTCTTTGCCCATGTCGGCCCTATGGTCGAAGGCGCGATTGTACTCTCAGGGCATACGGATGTGGTGCCGGTCGATGGCCAGCCCTGGGATACGGATCCTTTCACCGTGGTCGAACGCGACGGCAAGTATTTCGGCCGCGGCACCTGCGACATGAAAGGCTTTGACGCGCTGGCGATCTGGGCCTTGGTCGCGGCACATCAGCGTGGTGTGAAACGACCTTTGCAACTGGCGCTCAGCTTTGACGAAGAAATCGGCTGCACCGGGGCGCCGCCCATGATCGAGGCGATGCAGCCACTGCTGCCCAAAGGTTCGGCCGTTATTGTGGGCGAGCCTTCGATGATGCAGGCCGTGACCGGTCACAAGGGGGGCACAGGATACCGCACGCATATGATCGGGTTCGAGGTGCACAGCTCGCTGATGCACACCGGCGTCAGCGCCATCATGCAGGGGGCGCGTCTGATCGACTGGGCCAACCAGCGCAACGCTGAAAACATGGCCCGCGAGCCGGGAGAGATGCAGGCCCTGTTCAACCCGCCCTTTACCACCTGTCACGTGGGCATGATATCGGGTGGCACCGCCCATAACATCACCGCCAAGGACTGCGAATTCATGATGGACTTCCGCGTGGTGCCCGGTGAACAGGCAGGGGATTGGGAAGCCGCCTATCGCCAGCGTGTGCAAGAGATCGAAGCGGAGATGCAGGCGGTCCACCCCGAGGCGCGTATCGAGATAGAAAAATCCTTTGACGTGCCCGCCTTGGTTCCCGAGGAGAGGGGTGAGGCCGAAGCACTGGTGCGTAGCCTGACTGGTGACAATGCAACCCATGTCGTCAGCTACGGCACAGAAGCCGGGCAATTTCAGGCGGCGGGCTATTCGGCGGTGATATGTGGTCCCGGTGATATCGCTCAGGCGCATCAACCCAACGAATTCATCACAGTTGCACAACTTAATGCCGGCCATGATTTCATGAGAAAACTGGTTGAGAGAATGTCTGAATAACCTTTCGGGTAGAGACGGGATCCCGCGCAGAAAGGTATCCATGATCAGGCCGGGAAAAACAGAAAGCCGGGGGAATAATGTCCGATATTGATAGGGACGAAGCCGAAACAGACCTGCCGCGCGGAATCTATGAGGACATAGATTTTGCGGTTCTGGTGCAGATCGCGGGGCGCATGATTGCGCAATACGTTGAGGCGATTGGCAAGGATCTCGGCCTGTCTGCGGGCCATCTCAGTGTGTTGGGCATGGTGCGCCGCAAGCCCGGACTGGTGCAGAATGTCTATGGGTCGATCCTGGCGATCAATGATGCCACTTTGGGCCGCTATGTGGACAAGCTTGCCGAACGGGGCCTGCTGCGCCGTGAACGCTGTGACGAAGATCGCCGGACCGTACGCCTGACGCTTACAGATGAAGGTATGACCTTCATTCTTGAGGTCAAAACGCGTCTCTCTGGCGTTCAGGACGACATCACCGCTCGACTTAGTGCTCCGGAAATTGCGCAGCTGCAGGCCAACCTCGTCACCTTTTTGTCCGCCGAAGGCCCCGATTTGCAAGAAGCGTAGACAAGCCTATTTTACTTTTGTACCAATCATCTCAAATGATAGGAGTTGCGCCTGTGCCAATCAAAAACAGATTTGCCGAAATGCAGGAAGAGATCACCGCCTGGCGGCGCCACCTGCATGAGAATCCCGAACTTATGTACGAAGTCCACAAGACGGCGGCCTTTGTCGTCGACCAGCTGAAGGGGTTCGGCGTCCGCGATATCACCACGGGCATTGGCCGCACGGGCGTTGTTGCTGTCATTGAGGGCAAGACCAATACCTCCGGTCGCGTTATTGGCCTGCGAGCTGATATGGATGCGCTGCCCATCCATGAGGCCTCGGGGGTGGACTATGCGTCGAATACGCCCGGCGTGATGCATGCCTGTGGCCATGACGGCCATACGGCGATGCTGCTGGGCGCGGCAAAATACCTGTCTGAGACGCGTAATTTCGATGGTAAGGCCGTGCTGATCTTTCAACCCGCCGAAGAGGGCGGCGCTGGCGGGCTGGAGATGTGCCAGGACGGGTTGATGGACCGCTGGGGCATTCAGGAGGTTTACGGGCTGCACAACATGCCGGGCATGCCAGTGGGGGAATTCGCCATTCGCCCTGGTGCTTTGATGGCCTCCTCGGATGAGTTCGAGATCAATGTGACCGGCAAGGGCGGCCATGCGGCAGCCCCGCATGATTCGATTGACACCACGCTGGTGGCCTCGCAGATCGTGGTCTCGCTGCATTCGATCGTGTCGCGCAATGTTGACCCGATCAAACGCGTGGTACTGACCGTTGGCACTTTTGAAACCGACAGTACGGCGTCAAATGTGATTGCCCATACTGCCAAATTGCAGGGCACGGTGCGTACGCTCGATACCGAATATCGCACCCTGGCCGAAGACTGGGTCCGTCAGGTCGCGACCGGCACAGCTGCGGCCTTTGGCGCCACGGCCGAGGTCATCTGGTCGCCCAGCTATCCGGTTACTGTCAATTCTGACGTTGAAACCGGCTATGCGATTGAGGCGGCCCGCGCAGTCGGGGCTGCGGTGGATGAGGACACGCCTCCCATCATGCCGTCGGAAGATTTTTCCTACATGCTCGAAGAGCGCCCCGGCGCCTATATTTTTCTTGGCAACGGGGACACAGCCATGTGCCACCACCCGGCCTATGTCTTTGATGACGAAGCCATTCCGCTGGGCTGCAGCTGGTTTGCAGAGCTTGTCGAACGACGAATGCCAGCGACCTGAAGGAGACGCGCGATGCCAGTCAGAAACCGAATTGCAGATCTGCACGCGGAGGTGACGGCCTGGCGCCGCGACATCCACGAAAACCCCGAAATTCTGTATGAAACCCACCGCACCAGCGCGCTTGTGGCAGAAAAGCTCAAAAGCTTTGGCTGTGATGACGTGGTGACCGGCATTGGTCGCACCGGGGTTGTGGCGGTAATCCGTGGCCGCACGGATACCGTGGGGCGGGCCATCGGATTGCGCGCCGATATGGATGCGCTGCCGATGCAGGAACATACCGGGCTGGAGCATGCCTCCAAAACACCGGATGCAATGCATGCCTGTGGCCATGATGGCCACACGGCGATGCTGCTGGGAGCGGCGAAATACCTGGCCGAGACGCGCAATTTCGACGGCACGGCGGTGGTGATCTTTCAGCCCGCCGAAGAAGGCGGCAATGGCGCCGAGGCAATGTGCAAAGACGGCTTGATGGAGCGCTTTGGCATCGACGAGGTCTATGCGATCCACAACGCGCCTGGGCTTGAATTGGGCAAATTCACTATCCGTCCCGGCCCGATCCTAGCATCCGTGGATGAGTTCACCTTGAGCCTGCAGGGGCGTGGCGGCCATGCTGCCAAACCGCAGGAAACTGTCGATACTTCGGTGATGATGTCTCATATCATTTGCGCGCTGCAGACCGTGCTGTCGCGCAATGTCGACCCAGTGCTGCAAGGCGTTCTCTCGGTGACCTCGGCTGAGACCTCCTCCAAGGCCTTTAACGTGATTCCGGATCGCGCTGAGATCCGCGGCACCGTTCGCACTCATTCCCCCGAGGCGCGCAAGCTTATCCCCGAACGGATCCAGGCCATTGCCGATGGTATTGCCCAGACATTTGGCGGCTCGGTAGACCTTTCCTTCCATCTGGGGGTGCCGGTGACAATCAATGACGACGCGGCAGCGGATTTTGCCCGTCTAGCTGCGGAAACGGTTTCTGGTGCCGGCGCCTGCAAAGAGGCGGACCTTTCTATGGGGGGCGAAGATTTCTCCTTCATGTTGCAAGAGCGTCCCGGCGCGATGATCCAGTTGGGCAACGGCCCATCAGCTGGGCTGCACCACCCGGAATATGATTTCAACGACGAGGCCATTCCAACCGGTATCAGCTGGTTTGCCGAGGTTGTCGAACAACGCATGCCCATCGCCTGAGGGCCCGTGGCCTGAGGGCTCACCGCCCAAGGGCTATGCCAACAAAGCCATTCAAAACAAACCCGGACCAAAGTTCCGGGGCATCAAATACCAAGGAGAGTTTCCATGCCGGTCAAGAACCGCTTTGCCGAATTGCAGAATGAAATCACCGCCTGGCGCCGTGACATCCACGAAAACCCCGAGATCCTGTTTGAAACCCACCGCACCAGCGCGCTGGTCGCCGACAAGCTCAAGGAGTTTGGCTGTGATGAGATCGTCACCGGCATTGGCCGCACCGGCGTTGTCGGTGTGATCAAAGGTAAATCCGACAGCTCAGGCAAGGTGATTGGCCTGCGCGCCGACATGGATGCGCTGCCAATCCACGAAGCGACCGGACTGGACTATGCTTCCAAGACCCCCAACGCCATGCATGCCTGTGGCCATGACGGTCACACGGCGATGCTGCTGGGCGCGGCCAAATACCTGTCCGAGACGCGCAACTTCGATGGAACCGTTGTGGTGATCTTCCAGCCTGCCGAAGAAGGCGGCGGCGGCGGCAAGGAAATGTGCGACGACGGCATGATGGAGCGCTGGGGGATCCAGGAAGTCTACGGCATGCACAACTGGCCGGGTAAACCCACAGGCGCCTTTGCCATCCGTTCTGGTGCGTTCTTTGCCGCAACCGACCAGTTCGACATCACCTTCGAGGGGCGCGGCGGCCATGCGGCGAAGCCACAGGAAACCATCGATACCACAGTGATGTCGGCGCAGGCCGTGCTGGCGCTGCAGACGATTGCGTCGCGCAACGCCGATCCGGTTGAGCAGATCGTGGTGTCGGTCACTTCGTTTGAGACCTCCTCCAAGGCCTTTAACGTGATCCCGCAGCGGGTGCAGATCAAAGGCACCGTGCGCACCATGTCGAGCGAGATCCGCGATCTGGCGGAACAGCGTATCAAGGAAATCTGCGCAGGGGTTGCAGCCACCTATGGCGGCACTGCGGATGTGACCTATCACCGGGGTTATCCGGTCATGGTCAACCATGAAGAGCAGACAGAATTTGCCGCCAAGGTCGCCACTGGAATTGCGGGTGACTGCGAAGAGGCTCCCCTGGTCATGGGCGGCGAAGATTTCGCCTTTATGCTGGAAGAACGTCCGGGCGCCTATATTTTGGTCGGCAATGGCGACAGTGCGTCGGTGCACCACCCGGAATATAATTTCAACGACGAAGCCATCCCGGCTGGCTGCAGCTGGTGGGCCGAGATCGTCGAGCAGCGGATGCCATCTGCTTGATCGGGATGCCTACACAGTAGGCGACAATTAGAAAAGGCCCGGCATCTGCTGGGCCTTTTTTGTTCTGCAAAACAAAAGGGAGCAATAGAGTGCCTAACCTTTGCGCCAAAGCTCTTGATAGACGGTGTCGATGCCTTGGGCCTCATGGGTGGCGCTAAAGCTATGTTGGGCAATTTCGCGTGCAGACTGCGCCATTGCGGCGTGTCTCCCCTTGTCCAGCAGCAGGGAAAGCGCCGCTGTAGCGGCATCTTCGGCGGCCTCAAGCGGCACTACCAGACCACTTTTGCCCTGTGCGCAAAAAGCTTGATAATATCCGGTCTTCGAGCCGATGAAAGGCACGCCGCTGGCCATACCTTCGAGCGGCACCATGCCGTAGCCCTCATAGCGGGGAAGCTGCATCACCAGGGATAGCGCACGCATGACCTTTGGCAGATCAGCAGCGGCGATTTCGCCGGGAAACACAATACGGTCGGTCAGACCAGCCGCTGCGATCCGGCTCTTCAGGTCTTTCAGAAACCCCTGGTGTTCACGGCTGGCCCGGCCCAGAACAAGAGCCGTTGCGCCAGGTAGCTGAGGCAGCAGGCGCAGCATGGCTTCGACAAAAAGATCGGTGCCCTTTTCGGGCCGAATGCGCCCGATGCTGGCGATCCCCATGCTGCCGCCGTAGCCCAATGCCTTCCAGGCCGTTTTGCGGTTTTCAGCCGGGCAAAAGGTGTCGGTATCGACCCCATGTGGCACCACGGCGCGCACATGCGGGACAAAGGCTGCGGCCTCGTCGGTGGTGGCGACCACCGCATCCATGCGCGAAATCAGCCAGCGGGGCAGGGCGGAATGACGCCGTTGAGCGGCTGAGGTGAAGACGACACGGATCGGCAGGCGCAGGACATCCCGGCTCCAGATGGCGGCGCGCATTTCGGTGTTGCGGCGCACATGCCAGATGGCAAAGGGAAGGCTGGCCGTAGGGCTGCGGGACATCCGCCGCGCCGTCGCCAATGTGATGGGGGCGGGACAGGCGGGCAGCGGCTGGCCTACCAGTTGCAAGTCATAGGTCTTTTGCTGTTGGCGCAGAACATTTGCGCAGGTGGCCGAAACCCCCGTGAAGTTCTTGTTGAAATTAGTGACAAAAAGTTCGCTCATGCGTCGCTTTCCAATGCGAGGCCGGATATCAACCGGTCAATGACCTGATCCAATTGTCCGGCTTGCTGTTGGGCAAAATCACTGGCCCTTCTGCGCGCCTGATCCAGTGTGTCTGGCTGGGAGATCCAGAGGTCCAGGGTAGTCGCCAACGCCTCTGCATCGGCCACTTCGATTGCGCCACCCGCCGCGATCATCGGCGGAAAGGTCTCGGCGAAATTACTGTAGCCGGGACCGGTCAGCACGGCAGCTCCGGCTTTTGCCACTTCGAAGGGGTTGTGCCCACCAATGGGCAGGAAGGAGCCACCGAGAAAGACCAGAGGCGACAGTGCGTACCAGGTGCCCAGCTCTCCCAATGTGTCGGCGAGATAGATCTGGACCGTGTCATCCACCGGCGCGCCTTTGCTGCGCTGCGCCACGGACAATCCTTGAGCGCGGGCAAGCTGGGCGACCTCGTCGCCGCGTTCGGGATGGCGCGGGGCCAGCAGCAGGCAGAGATCGGGATGAGATTTGAGCAGACTGTGATGGGCGGCAAGCACAGCTTCCTCTTCGCCCTCATGGGTGGAACTGGCAATCCAGAGCGGCCGATCGCCAAGCGTCTGGCGCATCTCGGCCTCCAGCGTTGCATCCACGGGCAGGGCCTCGGCTCCGGCCTTCAGATTTCCGCTGGGAAAGACGTTCTCTGGTTTCGCGCCAAGCGACAACAGGCTTTGTGCCATCTGGTCGTTCTGGGTCAACACAAGGTCGAACAAGCCCAGGACGTAACGGGCTGTTGGTTCCTTTTTACGCCAGCTTGCGATCGAGCGTTCAGACAGGCGGGCATTGACCAGCGCCAGTTTGACCCCCTGCGTCCTGGCGGCAGACAGGGTGACCGGCCAAAGCTCGCTTTCGACAAAAACCCCGGCATCGGGGCGCCAATGCGCCAGAAATCTCTGGACAGGGCCGGGGGCATCCAGCGGTGCAAACTGGTGCTGGCAACAGGCAGGTATACGTTTTTCCGCCATAGCAGCGGAGGTGGCGGTGCCCGAGGTTAGCAGAAAACGTGCCTGTGGCAGGCGTTCTGCCAGCCGGTTGATCAGGGTGATGGCTGCCAGGCTTTCTCCGACGGAAGCGCCATGAAACCAGATCAACGGAGATGATCCTTTCAGGACCGGACGTGGCGCGCTGGAGTATCCCAGACGCTCACGTTGGCGGAGCCTGCTTACATTCTGGCCGGCAAGCTTTGCTGCGACCTTGCGATAGGCAAAAGGGGCGATCAGCCGTGTGAGGGTCCGATAGACATGGAATAGCAGGGTCGGCGAGGCGTCGCCGGGCGCGTCATGAGACATCGACTGCTGCTTAACCGCCTGTATGGCTCATGTGGCGGGACATGGTGCCTGCCACTTCCTGTCGGGAATAGTCAAAATCATGGCCTTTGGGTTTGTCACCGATGGCTGCGCGAATGGCATCGTCCAGTAGATCAGGTCCATCCACGCTGGCCCGCAGCGGAGCGCGCAGATCCGCAGAGCCCTCCTGGCCAAGGCAGGTGTAAATCTCACCAGTACAGGTGATGCGTACCCGGTTGCAGCTTTCGCAAAAATTATGGCTAAGCGGCGTAATGAAGCCGATCTTCTGGCCGGTTTCAGCGAGCTGCACATAGCGGGCAGGACCACCGGAGCGTTCCGAGAGATCGCTGACGGAATAGTGGTTTTCGTATTCGGCGCGCACATCTTTCAGAGACCAGAATTGGCCGATGCGGTTTTCGCTGCCGATGTCCTCGCCCATTGGCATCACTTCGATCCAGGTCAGGTCCATATCACGCTCGGCGCACCAGCGGGTGATCGCAGGCAGCTCTTCTTCGTTGAAGCCTTTGAGGGCAACGGCGTTGATCTTGACACGAAGCCCGGCCTTTTGCGCCGCATCAATGCCGCGCAGCAACTGGGCCAGACGCCCCCAGCGGGTCACCCGGGCGAATTTCTCTTCGTCCAGGGTATCAAGCGAAATATTGACCCGCCGCACCCCGGCCGCAAACAGCGCTTCAGAGTATTTCTCCAGCTGAGAGCCATTGGTGGTCAGCGTCAGTTCCTTGAGAGCACCAGTCTCCAGGTGCCGCGACATCGCTTGAAAAAAGGTCATGATATCACGCCGCACCAAAGGCTCGCCGCCAGTGATGCGCAGCTTTTCGACACCCATGTTGATAAACGCGCTACAAAGACGATCCAGCTCTTCCAGCGTCAGCAGCTCTTTCTTGGGCAGAAAGGTCATGTTTTCGGACATGCAATAGACACATCGGAAATCACAGCGGTCCGTAACAGAGACACGCAGATAAGTGATGGCGCGGGCGAATGGATCGATCAGCGGAGCTTTCATGCAGTATAGCTAAAGCGCAGACCCGCCTAGGGCAAGAGTAGAGTGGTATTTCCACTGCTTTCAGGCTGGCAAAACAGCAATTCCGCAGCTAATCTTTGAGGATGAAAAAGATGTTTTTGATCCTCAGCTCTGCGACGTTGCTTGCGGCCTGCAACAGCCTGCAGTGGAATTCCGACATTCTTGGAGGCGGCTCCGCGAAAACGGAACCTGTGCCACAGGGGACGTCCGATCTGGGTGCATCCGATCCGGGTGCGCCGCTTTCGGCGCTGAACCCCGAGGCAACCGCTGCGGTGGCAGCTGATCCTGTAGCGGCGGCGCAGTCCGCAGCACAAGCGACTGATCTAGCCAGTGCAGCGGCCCCGGTTTTTTCAGGGCGTGCCAGCACGGTTGCGGGCTTGGGGGATCCCTCGATCCCAGGGCTGTGGATGGAGACGCCGCTGGTCAGTTCAGAGCAAAGAGCACGCCTGCGTAGCCCCAAAGGCACTGAAGTGACCGTGACGTTGAGGCCAATTGCGGGGTCTGCGACGGCAGGAAGCCGGTTGTCTATCAGTGCTATGCGGGCTCTTGGTGCGCCCCTTACCGAACTGATCGAAGTGCAGGTTCTGCCCGCGACCTGATGGGCAATTCCATCAAGACTTTCAAATGATACAGTATCCGCTGGGTTGAATGACTCGGATTGAAACTCGGATTGAAACTCGGATTGAAACTCGGATTGAAACAAGGGTCCCTTTCTTTTGAAGAGGGGCCCTTGTTTCATTTTTTTGAGTCCTGTTCGGCTTTGGCCAAGTTGGTCGGCTGTTGCCTGTGAAGTCCTGTGAAGTCCAGTCGTGACATCCGGCAGTGCACATCAGCAACGACAGACTAGCGCAGTTCAGTTCGTCACAAGTTCTCTGGGGACGCGTTCTGATCGGCAGGTTTGGCTGCAACAGGGGTTTTCAGATACTTGCCGGCCTCTTTGCGGGCAAAGGGCTTCATGGCGTCACCATGTTGGGCCAGAAAGCTGTGACTGGCCTCTGCGTCATGCTTGCTCAGATCTCGGATCCACCAGGCGATGGATTTCTGGATGAACCAGTTGCGATCCGGCACATAAGACGCAGCCCAACCCAGAATGCGGTCCCGACGGGCCTGATCCTCGGGCTTCAGATGGTTCAGTTTGGCCCAAGGCAGGCAAGCGACCAGAGCCGCGCGGCGGGTCCAGATGTGATCGGAAGTGGTCCAGGTCTCCACATCATCAAGCCGCGCAGGGTCGGCCACCAGCCGCTTTTGTGCCGCCATGCAGGCGTGATCGGCAATCGCCCAGCCATCGAAATCGGGCAGCCAGCTTTGCAGCAGGTTCCAGACTTCGGTATCTTCCTTGATCCGGGCCTGGGTCAGCAGTTTGGCGGCGGCAATCCGGGCCTCGAAGATATCCGTTTTCCACAGCTCATCTGCCAGGCTCAGACGGTCTGCCAGGCTCAGATCCTGGCGCCACGCTTTGGTGATATCGTTGAGTGCGGTGTTGGGAACCCCCAGCACCGGGCGGCTTTGCTTGTGATAGGCAACCATCTGTTCAACGCGGTCAGGTTCGGCTGCGGCGGTCAGTGCGGCGAGGGCCTCTTCGAGGGGGATGTTCAGGGTCATGGTATCACTCCACCGTTACGGATTTGGCAAGATTGCGTGGCTGATCCACATCCGTGCCCTTGGCCACGGCCGTATGATAGGCCAGCATTTGGGCGGGGAGCGCATAAAGTATCGGTGTGAGGTTCTCGTGGACCTGGGGCATCTGGATCGAACTCCAGACCTCATCCCCGGCTGTTTCCAGCCCGGCAGCATCGGAAATCAACAAAACCTTGCCCTTGCGCGCCATGACCTCCTGCATGTTGGAAATGGATTTGTCGAACAACCTGTCACGCGGCGCCATAACCACCACCGGCATCTGTTTGTCAATCAGCGCGATGGGGCCGTGTTTCAGCTCGCCGGACGCATAGGCTTCGGCGTGGATGTAGCTGATCTCTTTCAGCTTCAGCGCGCCCTCAAGGGCCAGCGGGAACATCAGCCCACGCCCTAAAAACAGCACATCACGCGCCTCGCTCAGCTTCTGTGCAGTCTGACGGATGGCGTCGTTCTGCTCGAGACCAGCGGCCAGCACATTCGGCAGCCCGCGCAGGGCGGTAACATGCGTCTGCAGATCTTCGTCGCTTATGACACCGCGATCCGAGGCGGCCTTGAGCGCCAGCATCAGCAACACACTCAGCTGACAGGTGAAGGCCTTGGTCGAGGCGACGCCAATCTCGACACCGGCATGGATCGGCAGCGCCAGATCGCTTTCGCGCGCGATAGAGCTTTCGGGGACATTGACCACTGACAGGATTTTGTCGGCCTTGCCTTCGCAGTAGCGTAGCGCGGCAAGTGTATCAGCCGTCTCACCGGATTGCGACACAAACAGCGCCGCCGTCTTGCCGGGAATGGGCGGCTCGCGATAGCGGAACTCAGAGGCGATATCGACTTCGACCGGCAGGCGGGCGATCTGTTCGAACCAGTATTTGGCGGTCAGGCAGGCATAAAAAGCGGTACCACAGGCGACCATGGTCAGCCGGTCGATTTGGGAAAAATCAATCTCGGCACCGGGTAGATGCACACGGTCCTCGCCAACCAGCAGGTAGTGGCGGATGGCCTCGGCGATGACGGTGGGCTGTTCGGCGATTTCCTTGGCCATGAAATGCTTGTGGCCAGCTTTGTCGACCTGACCAACATCGATCTGGATGGTCTTGATGGCGCGATTGGCGAGCTGGCCGTTTTCATCGCGGATTTCCAGGCTGGTGCGCGTGAGCACAGCGCGGTCGCCTTCTTCAAGATAGGTGATGCGATCGGTGAGCGGGGCAAGGGCGATGGCATCGCTGCCGACAAACATCTCTCCATCGCCGTGACCGATTGCCAGGGGGGAGCCACGACGGGCGGCCACCATCAGATCCTCTTCGCCGTCAAACAGGAACGCCAGCGCAAAGGCGCCTTCGAGTTTATCAAGGGTCTGGTTGGCGGCCTCTACAGGGGACGATCCTTCATCAAGGTAGCGCTGGGTCATCAGGGCGACGGTTTCGGTATCGGTTTCGGTCTGAAACTCGATACCGCACCCGGCCAATTCCGCGCGCAATTCGCGGTAGTTCTCAATGATGCCATTGTGGACCACAGCAACGCCACCGGCGCGATGCGGATGGGCATTGCCCACCGAGGGCACCCCATGGGTGGCCCAGCGGGTGTGGCCGATGCCGGACTTTCCGGGCAGCGGATCATGCACCAGCAAGTCACTCAGGTTCACCAGTTTGCCCAGGGCCCGGCGACGTCCCAGCGTGCCATTGTTGACCGTGGCAATGCCGGCGCTGTCGTAACCGCGATATTCTAGCCGTTTCAGGGCCTCAACCAGAATGGGGGCTGCCTCATGATTGCCAAGGACTCCTACGATGCCGCACATGTTATTCGGATCCTTTCACAAGACGAGCCTTTTTCGCACGCAGAATGTCCATCAGCTTGCGGGCACGACCGGGTTTGTTTTCCTGTTTGGCGCGCGCAATGGCCAGTGCGCCATCCTCGACATCCTGCGTCACCACGGTGCCCGAAGCGGTCATCGCCTCGTTGCCGACTTTGACAGGAGCCACCAGTAGCGTGTTGGAGCCAATGAAGCTGCGTGCGCCGATCTCGGTGCGGTGCTTCATCACGCCATCATAGTTGCAGGTGATGGTGCCGGCGCCGATATTGCTGGCCTTGCCGACCGAGGCATCGCCGATGTAGCTCAGGTGGTTGACCTTGGCACCTTCGGCGATTTCAGCGTTTTTGATCTCAACAAAGTTGCCGATATGGGTGTCTTCGGCGAGCTCTGCGCCGGGGCGCAGACGCGCATAGGGGCCAACCTTGGCACCGCGGCTGACATGGCAGCCCTCCAGATGCGAAAAGGCGCGGATCAAGGCGCCGCTCTCAATCGTGACACCGGGGCCAAAGACCACATTGGGTTCAATCACCGTGTCGCGGCCAATGACCGTGTCAAAGGCCAGATAGACCGTATCTGGCGCCATCAGGGTGACACCCAGCTCCATCAGCTCAGCGCGGGCCTTGCTCTGAAACAATGCGTCGGCGCGGGCCAGATCGCTGCGTGAATTCACACCCAATGTTTCGGCCTCGTCACAGGCCACGGCAGTCACTGTGCGGCCTGCAGTGCGAGCCAGTTCTACCAAATCGGTGAGGTAATATTCGCCCGAGGCATTGTCATTGCCGATCTTGGCAAGCAAATCGAACATCAGCGCCGCATCACAGGCCATCAGGCCGGAATTGCAGAAGGTGAGCGCGCGTTCGGCCTCTGTGGCGTCTTTGTATTCGACGATCCGTTCCAGGCTGTCACCCTGCATGACCAGGCGTCCATAGCGGCCTGGATCTGCAGCCTCAAAACCCAGAATGACCAGATCAGCGCTGGTGCGGGCGGCGACCATCCTCTCCAGCGTATCGGCGCTGACAAAGGGGGTGTCGCCATAAAGAACCACAACGTCGCCTTCAAACCCCTGCAGGGCCTCGCGGGCCTGATCCACTGCATGGGAAGTGCCAAGCTGTTCTTCTTGCAGGACAACTTCGGCTTCCTCGTCAATTTCAGTGACGGCGTTGCGCACCAAATCAGCACCATGCCCTGCCACCACAACAGTGCGGGCAGGATCAAGCGCACGACCGCTGCGCATGGCATGTTCCAGCATCGACGCCTGGGCAATGGGGTGCAGAACCTTGGGCAGGTCTGAGTTCATCCGGGTGCCTTTGCCTGCGGCGAGGATGACGAGGGCTGTGCTCATGATTGCTTTTCTCTTTGTCTTTTTTGCGCCCCCGTTTTATCCGCTAACAGGGGCGGCGCAAGCCATAGTGCCATCAAACATGGTTGCGGCTTGCAATATTGAACAGCGAAAACACGCCGAGTGCGGCCGAGTGAGGAAAACATGCGAACGGTTATCTTTGATCTGGACGGAACACTTGCCGATACATCAGGCGATCTTTTGGCGGCGGCAAATGCCTGTTTCCGCCAGATGGGGCTGGGAGATGTCCTGACCGAACCCGGCGATGCGGCGACAGCGCTGCGTGGTGGCAAGATGATGCTGACGGCCGGCTTGAAACGGGTCGGTCAGTATGACGTGCAAACCGTTGACGACTACTACCCGGTCCTGCTCGAGGCGTATCAAGGTGCCATTCATCACCATAGTTATCTTTATCCCGGTGCCATGGATGCGGTCGAGGCGTTGAAAACTGCGGGCTACGGTGTGGGGATCTGCACCAACAAGCCCGAAGCCCTGGCCGAGCAGCTGATGCAGTCCCTTGGGGTGCGGGATGCTTTTGCCTCGCTCGTTGGTGCGGATACCTTGCCGGTGCGCAAACCTGACCCGGCGCCTCTGTTTGAGGCGGCACGCCGTGCCGGAGGGGATCCGGCAAAAACCATCTTGATTGGCGACAGTGACACCGATCGCAACACATCCGCCAATGCAGGCGTGCCTTCGGTGCTGGTGACCTTTGGCCCTGCGGGGGGCGATATGGCCGCGCTGAAGCCCGAGGCACTGTTGCATCGCTATGAGGATCTTCCGGGGCTTGTAGCTGAACTGATCGGCTGATCCCGCAACTCAGTTTCGGGTTTTCCATCGCGCATTCTTCCCCCTTGACCAGGGGCAAGGGGCGGCTCACAAATGCGCCATGAGTGAGAAATTTACCGGTAGCTTCACCCAGCAAGAAGCCCTTCCTGAGGCGGCAATCGAGGCCGCCTTGAACGTCATGCGCCACGGCCGCCTGCATCGCTACAATGTGGCCGAAGGAGAGTTGGGGGAGACGGCGCTGCTGGAGCAGGAGTTCGCAGCTCAGGTTGGGGCGAAATATTGCCTTGCGGTGGCTTCGGGCGGCTATGCCATGGCGACTGCACTGCGGGCGGTGGGCGTAAAACATGGCGACAGGGTGCTGACCAATGCCTTTACGCTGGCGCCTGTGCCGGGATCGATTGCTTCGGTCGGGGCAGAGCCCGTGTTTGTGGATGTTACTGAAAATCTGACAATCGATCTGGAAGATCTGGCGGCCAAGGCAGATCAGGCCAAGGTGCTGATGCTGAGCCACATGCGCGGGCATCTGTGTGACATGGATCGTCTGATGCAGATCTGTGATAACGCGGGCATTATCGTGATCGAGGATTGCGCCCATACCATGGGGGCGGCCTGGAACGGGGTGCCCTCGGGTCGGCAAGGTTCTGTAGGCTGTTATTCCTGTCAGACCTACAAGCATGTGAATTCGGGCGAGGGCGGGCTATTTGTCACTGACGATGCCGAGATCGCAGCGCGGGCCATCATGCTGTCGGGGTCTTACATGCTGTTCGAACGCCATCTGGCGGCGCCGCCCGCTGAAGCGTTTGAGCAGGTGAAATTCGAGACGCCAAACATTTCCGGTCGCATGGACAATCTGCGGGCTGCGATCTTGCGCCCGCAACTGCGTGATCTGGAGACACAGGTCGCGCGCTGGAATGCGCGTTATCAGGTGATCGAAGCCGGGCTGCGCGACACGCCGGGCCTTACGGTGGTAGAGCGCCCGGAGGCCGAGACCTATGTGGGCTCGTCCATCCAGCTTCTGTTGCTGGACTGGGCTGCTGACGCGCTGCAGGAGGTGATCGCCCGCTGTGCTGCGCGCGGGGTGGAGCTGAAATGGTTCGGCCCGCCAGAACCTGTCGCTTTTACCTCACGCTATGACAGCTGGCGCTATGCCAAGGCTCAGAGCTTGCCAAAAAGCGATCGCATCCTTGCAGGGATCGTTGATATGCGGGTGCCGCTGACCTTTAGTCTGGAGGACTGCGCCCAGATTGCCCGGATCATCCAGGCCGAGGTCAGTGCGGTTTTTCAGGCCGCAAGCTAAAGCGGATTGTCCGGCGCGTGAGCTGACCGCATTTGAACCATAGATATTTGCCTAAAAAGAGCCTCCGTGACGGGGACTCTTTTTGCGTTGCACGGCCTAGTTGGGCGCGGCAACTGCGGCGTCGTGACCTGCCGTTGCGACGCAAGATGTGGCGCGGGGGATTGACCCGAATCGCCGTTGCACCGTATGAAATGAACAACTGTTCAGATAATTTGCTGATAACTCGGAAAAAGGGAGCACGTCATGTTCAACGCAAGCATGCAATTCGATCTCGGAGAAGAAGTGAACGCACTGCGCGACATGGTGCACCGCTGGGCGCAGGATCGCGTCAAGCCGATGGCGCAGGAGATCGACCAGAAAAATGAATTCCCACCAGAGCTGTGGAAAGAGATGGGCGATCTGGGCCTGCTGGGCATTACCGTGCCCGAGGAATTCGGCGGCGCTGGCATGTCCTATCTGGCCCATACCGTGGCAGTCGAAGAAGTGGCGCGGGCCTCTGCTTCGGTGTCGCTGTCTTATGGCGCGCATTCCAATCTCTGCGTCAACCAGATCAAGCTGAACGCAACAGATGAGCAGAAAAAGAAATATCTGCCCGGCCTGGTCTCCGGTGAACATGTCGGCGCGCTGGCAATGTCCGAAGCGGGCGCAGGCTCTGACGTGGTGTCGATGTCACTGCGGGCAGAAAAGCGCAATGATCACTACCGTCTGAACGGCAATAAATACTGGATCACCAATGGCCCCGATGCCGACACGCTGGTGGTTTATGCCAAGACCGACCCGGATGCAGGTTCCAAGGGGATCACTGCCTTTATCATCGAGAAATCGATGAAAGGCTTCTCGACCTCGCCGCATTTCGACAAGCTGGGCATGCGTGGGTCAAACACCGCCGAGCTGATCTTTGACGATTGCGAAGTGCCGTTTGAAAACGTGCTGGGCGAAGAGGGCCGGGGCGTTAAAGTTCTGATGTCTGGCCTCGACTACGAACGTGTGGTGCTGGCTGGAATCGGTACCGGGATCATGGCCGCCTGCATGGACGAAATGATGCCCTACCTGAAAGAGCGCAAACAGTTCGGTCAGCCCATCGGGAACTTTCAGCTGATGCAGGCCAAGATCGCCGATATGTACACCGCAATGAACTCGGCCCGCGCCTATATCTACGAGGTCGCCAAGGCCTGCGATAAAGGCACTGTAACCCGTCAGGATGCGGCCGCCTGCTGTCTCTATGCCTCGGAACAGGCCATGGTGCAGTCGCATCAGGCGGTTCAGGCGCTGGGCGGCGCGGGCTATCTGTCCGACAACCCCGTTGGCCGGATCTTCCGCGACGCCAAGCTGATGGAAATTGGCGCTGGCACCTCTGAAATCCGACGCATGCTGATCGGTCGCGAGCTGATGGGTACGATGTAAGTCAAACAAAACCCCACCTGCCCGAGGGAGAACAGGTGGGGTTTGCAGAACTGGGTGGCAGGCCCGCGCGGGCCCGCCGGTAGATGTTAGATCAAAGGATCAGAACCTGTGAACGTAGCTGACGCCAATGGTGACCGGATCGATCTCGGCTTTGCCGATGGACGCACCGTTCAGGTAGGCGTCGGATTCGATATCCATGTAGCGCACGTTCAGGCGCAACGCGCCATTGTCAGAGATCTGCCAGTCGGCACCAGCCTGGAGCGCAAAGCCCCAGCTGTCGTCCAGCTTCAGCACACCCAAGCCGGATTCCTCCTCAAAGAAGGTGGTGTAGTTGATACCGGCACCGACAAAGGGCTTGATCTTGCCCTTAGTGGGAAAGTGGTAGTTCAGCGACAGGGTGGGCGGCAGTTGCTTGGCTGTGCCTGCAAAGGCACCACCGATATTGATGTCGTGCTCAAAGGGGGTCGCGGCCAACAGCTCGATACCGATGTTGTCACGGATGAAGTACTCAACAGTCAGCGAGATCTGAGTGTCGTCATTGATGGTTGCAGCAGCACCAGCCAACATCCCGTTGTCGGACTTGGGATTGACGTTGATAATACCAGCACCAAAGGTCCAGTCGCCCTGAGATTGAGCAAGGGCTGGGGTGGCGAAAGCCGCACATGCGGTGATCAAGGCCAAGGTGGAAGCGGTGCGTTTCATGGGGGAAATCCCTTTTCTTGTATTTACCCTGTCTCTGTGCACTTTTTGGCTGATGTTTCCTCTGATCTGGATCAAGCAGGATCGGGCTTTCCCTTTGGGAATGTTGGAAAATACTGCATACCCGTTATGCAAATTGGGAATGGCTGAAAGATGACCAATATGACGAAGAATCCCGGCCTGTTGGCAGATGGATCCTGGGCGCTGCCTGCGCAGCTGAACATGGCGCAGCAAGCGATGGATCATCCCGGTGCTTCGTTGGCGATCCTTGATCTGACAGGGCCAGAACGTCGCGATATCACCCATGCAGACCTGGCAGAGATGGTAGATGGTCTGGCGCGCTATCTGATGACCCGCATTCAGCCCGGAGACCGGGTTGGCGTGTTACTGAGCCAGTCGCCTTGGTGCGCAGCCTCTCATCTGGCGATCTGGAAACTGGGGGCGATCTCTGTGCCCCTGTTCAAATTGTTCAAACGCGACGCGCTGGCGTCGCGGGCCGGGGATGCAGGTGTTTCCTTTGTGCTGACCGATCCTGAAGGTGCGGATCTGCTGGGGGATCTGGCCGAGGCGGTGATGGTGGATCAGGTCTCGCTACCTGGCGGTCCGGTGGAGTTTGCAGAAACGACGCCAGAGACCCCCGCCATCCTGATCTATACTTCTGGCACCACAGGCAGCCCCAAGGGCGCGCTGCATGCACATCGGGTGCTGACGGGGCATCTGCCGGGCGTCGCCAGCAGCCATGACCATCTCGGCCAGCCTAGAGACTGCCTTTGGACGCCCGCGGACTGGGCCTGGATTGGCGGTTTGTTCGATGTTTTGATGCCGGGCCTCGCGCTGGGCGTGCCTGTGGTTGCGGCACGACTGGACAAGTTCACGCCAGAGGCCTGTGCCGATCTGATTGCACGCGGCGATGTGCGCAATGTGTTCTTCCCGCCCACAGCCCTGCGTATGCTGAAAGCAGCCGGGCAGGGGCTCGCCGGTCTGCGCTCGGTTGCCTCTGGCGGAGAGCCCCTGGGCGCAGAGATGCTCGCTTGGGGGCGGGCGAACTTTGGCGTGACCATCAACGAATTCTATGGCCAGACCGAATGCAATATGGTGGCTTCCTCCTGTGGTGCTGACTACGCGCCGCGCCCGGGTTGCATTGGCAAGGCGGTTCCGGGCCACGAAGTGGCCGTGATCAATGAGGCTGGCACCCCCACCGATCAGGAGGGCGATGTTGCCGTGCGTCGAGGGTCTGCCTCGATGATGCTACGATACTGGAACCGCCCGGAAGAGACGGCTGCCAAATTCAATGGCGACTGGCTGGTGACCGGCGACCGCGGCATTTTTGAAGGGGATTTCCTGCGGTTCGTGGGCCGCGAAGACGACGTGATCACCTCCGCCGGCTACCGTATTGGCCCCGCCGAGATCGAAGACTGTCTGATGACCCACCCGGCGGTTGCCACTGTCGGTGTCGTTGGCAAGCCAGATCCGTTGCGGACGGAAATTGTCAAAGCCTACGTGGTCTTGAAGGGCGATGTTTCAGCAACCGAAAAAGAACTGCAGACCTATGTCAAAGACAGGCTTGCTCACTATTCCTACCCTCGTGAAATCGCCTTTGTGGAGGCCCTGCCAATGACTGTGACCGGCAAGGTGATCCGCAAAGACCTGAAGGCCCGTGCGGCCCAGGAATGCGCAGAACTGCAACAGGAGTCTTCCTCATGAAACTCAAATCAAAGGCGATGCCTTCTTCCGAAGGCTTCAAGGCAAACAAGGCAGCGCATCTTGATGCACTGGCGCAGATTTCTGACGTGGCCGAGGCTGCACGTCTGGGCGGCGGCGAGAAATCCCGCGCTCGTCATGAAAGCCGTGGCAAGATGTTGCCGCGTCGCCGGGTGGCAAACCTGCTGGATCCGGGGTCTCCGTTCCTTGAGGTTGGCGCAACCGCAGCCCACAACATGTATGACGGAGCCGCGCCAGCAGCGGGTGTGATCGCAGGCATTGGCCGCGTCCACGGCCAAGAGGTCATGGTGGTCTGCAACGATGCCACCGTGAAAGGTGGCACCTATTTCCCGATGACGGTGAAAAAACACCTGCGCGCGCAGGAGATCGCCGAGGAAAACCGCCTGCCCTGTATCTACCTGGTCGACAGCGGTGGCGCCAACCTGCCGCAACAGGACGAGGTCTTCCCGGACCGCGACCATTTTGGTCGTATCTTCTATAATCAGGCCCGCATGTCTTCCAAGGGCATTCCGCAAATTGCCGTCGTCATGGGATCGTGTACCGCAGGCGGTGCTTATGTGCCTGCGATGTCCGACGTCACCATTATCGTCAAAGAACAGGGCACGATTTTCCTCGCAGGTCCCCCCTTGGTAAAGGCCGCAACCGGCGAGGTGGTCTCGGCCGAGGATCTTGGCGGTGGCGATGTGCACACGCGCCTTTCAGGCGTGGCGGACTATCTGGCCGAAGATGACGCCCATGCCTTGGCACTGGCACGTCGCGCGGTGCAGTCGCTCAACATCCTCAAGCCACAAACGGTGAACTGGGCCAGCCCGGAAGAGCCCGCCTATGATCCCGAAGAGATTTTGGGCGTGGTGCCGGGGGATCTGCGCACGCCTTATGACATTCGCGAAGTGATCGCGCGCCTGGTGGATGGCTCGCGCTTTGATGAATTCAAACCGCGCTATGGTGAGACATTGGTCACCGGCTTTGCTCATGTCAAAGGCTGCCCGGTGGGCATCATTGCCAACAATGGCGTGTTGTTCTCGGAAGCGGCCCAGAAGGGCGCGCATTTTGTCGAGCTCTGCTCGCAGCGCAAAATTCCACTGGTCTTTTTGCAAAACATCACCGGCTTCATGGTAGGCCGTAAATATGAAAACGAAGGCATTGCCCGCCACGGCGCAAAGATGGTGACGGCTGTTGCCTCAACCAATGTGCCCAAGATCACCATGCTGGTCGGCGGCTCTTTTGGGGCGGGCAACTACGGTATGGCCGGTCGCGCTTATCAGCCGCGCTTTCTGTGGACCTGGCCTAATTCGCGCATCTCTGTGATGGGCGGCGAACAGGCTGCTGGCGTGCTAGCAACGGTGAAACGCGATGCGATTGAACGTCAGGGCGGCAACTGGTCGGCGGATGAAGAAGCTCAGTTCAAGCAGCCCACCATCGATATGTTCGAAGAACAAAGCCACCCGCTGTATGCATCGGCGCGGCTTTGGGATGACGGCATTATTGATCCGCGCAAATCGCGGGATGTGCTGGCGCTTTCGCTGAGTGCTGCCTTGAATGCCGAAATAGATGAAACAAAGTTCGGCGTCTTCCGGATGTAGGCCGACCCCTTTTCATCTTTCCAAAAATATTCCGGGGGTCCGGGGGCAGCGCCTCCGGTCCGACGTTCCAGACAAAGGACCAACCCCATGTTCGATAAAATTCTGATTGCCAACCGCGGTGAAATTGCCTGCCGTGTGATCGAAACCGCCCGGTCCATGGGCGTAAAGACAGTGGCGGTTTATTCCGACGCTGACCGGGCCTCCAAACATGTGGTCATGGCGGATGAAGCCTTCCACATCGGCCACGGGCCAGCCCCGGCTGACAGCTATCTGCTGGGTGATGAAATCATCGCCATCGCCAAACAATCCGGGGCCAAGGCCATCCATCCGGGTTATGGGTTTCTGTCTGAAAACCCAGATTTTGTCGACGCAGTCGAGACCGCAGGCCTCGTCTTCATCGGTCCTTCAGCGGATGCGATCCGCAAGATGGGTTTGAAAGACGCGGCCAAGGTGTTGATGGAGAAGGCAGGCGTGCCCGTCGTGCCCGGCTATCACGGCTCCAATCAGGATACCGACCATTTGTGGGGCGCAGCTGATGCAATCGGCTATCCGGTGCTGATCAAAGCGGTGGCCGGAGGCGGCGGCAAGGGCATGCGTCTGGTTGAGCGGTCCGAAGACTTCACCGATGCTCTGGCGAGTGCGCAGGGCGAAGCCACCACCTCTTTTGGCAATGCGGATGTCCTGATCGAGAAATACATCCAGCAGCCGCGCCACATCGAGATCCAGGTCTTTGGCGACGGCACTCATGCGGTGCACTTGTTTGAACGCGATTGTTCGTTGCAGCGTCGCCACCAAAAGGTGATCGAGGAAGCCCCCGCACCGGGTATGACGCAAGAAATGCGGGATGCAATGGGGCAGGCGGGCGTGCGCGCCGCCGAGGCGATCGGCTACAAAGGGGCCGGTACGGTCGAATTCATCGTTGATGGCACCAATGGTCTGCGCGCCGATGGCTTTTGGTTCATGGAGATGAATACCCGCCTGCAGGTAGAACACCCGGTGAGTGAGCTGATCACCGGCGTTGATCTGGTCGAGTGGCAGCTGCGTGTAGCTGCGGGGGAAACTCTGCCTGCGCAACAGGGCGAGCTGTCGATCACTGGCCATGCTTTCGAGGCTCGGCTCTACGCAGAAGACGTGCCAAAAGGGTTTTTGCCTGCCACCGGCACGCTGACCCATCTGCACTTCCCCGCTGGCTGCCGCGCCGACAGTGGCGTGCGCGCGGGCGACACCATCAGTCCCTGGTATGACCCGATGATCTCCAAGGTGATTGTGCATGGCCCAACCCGCGAAATCGCCTTGTCGCGCCTGTCGCAGGCGCTGGAGGGAACCGAGGTCGGCGGCACCGTCACCAATCTGGCCTTCCTTGGCGCTTTGGCCGCCCATGCGGGTTTTGCCAAAGGTGATGTGGATACCGGGCTGATCGCCCGTGATCTGGACGCATTGGTCGCCGCCCCCGAGGTGAAGCCGCATCACCGGGCAGCGGCTGCGATGCAGGCTCTCGATCTGGTCGAGGCAACCTGGGATACAGGGTTCACACTCTGGGCGGATTTGCATCGTTCGGTGCATCTGATGCATCAGGACGAGATATTCGAGGCCATGGTGGAGGTCGACGGGCCGGATCGCCAGATCTGGACCATCGGCGAGGACCAGATTGTTGCCAACCGTATTGGTGGCCGCTGGGATCTGGGCGGGCACAGCTTGCCGACCCTGTCGCAGGCCGGTGCGCGCATCACCGTCTACGATGACTACGGCCTGGTCTTTGACGTGATTGATCCGCTGGATCGTGATGCCAGCGCTGGCGGCGATCTCAATGTGATCGAGGCGCCGATGCCGGGTCTGGTCAAGGCGGTCTTTGCTAAACCAGGCGACGCGGTAAAAGAGGGCGACCGACTCGCCATTTTGGAAGCCATGAAGATGGAGCATTCTTTGCTGGCGGCGCGCGATGGTGTGGTGGCCGAGGTTCTGGCTACCGATGGCGATCAGGTCGAAGCCGGCGCAGCACTGGTGCGTCTGGAAGAAGACTGAGGCGATCCATTCAGGCGGCGCCTTTCGGGGCGTCGTTCGGGATCAGGAATTTTGAGCAAAATGAAAGAGGGGGCGGGGGGCATGACGCAAACTGTCGAAATCTTTGAGATGGGGCCGCGTGACGGGCTGCAGAACGAAAAACGCGAAATCCCGGTGGCAGAGAAAATCGCCCTGGTGGATTGCCTGTCCGAGGCAGGTTTTCGCCGGATCGAGGTGGCGAGCTTTGTGTCCCCCAAATGGGTGCCGCAGATGGCCGGCAGCGCCGAGGTTCTTGCCGGTATTCGTCGAGCGCCGGGGGTGTCCTATGCGGCATTGACGCCGAATATGCGCGGCTACGAAGATGCGGTGGCGGCAAAGGCTGACGAGATTGCCGTCTTTGCTTCGGCCTCGGAAGGGTTTTCCAAGGCTAATATCAACGCGAGCATTGCCGAAAGCATCGAGCGGTTCAAACCCATCATGGAGGCCGCTGCCGCGATCGGTCTGCCGGTGCGCGGCTATGTCTCCTGCGTGACGGATTGCCCTTTTGACGGCGCGACCGCTCCGGACCAGGTCGCACTGGTGGCGGAAACCTTGCATCTGATGGGCTGCTATGAGGTGTCGCTAGGCGACACCATTGGGCAGGGCACACCGGACTCCATCAGCAAAATGCTGACTGCCGTAACGAAACGGGTGCCAGCAACGCAGCTGGCCGGCCATTATCACGACACGGCAGGGCGGGCACTGGCAAATATCGAAGCCTCGCTGGATCATGGCGTTCGGGTGTTCGATGCCGCAGTCGGCGGGCTGGGCGGTTGCCCCTATGCGCCGGGTGCCGCGGGCAATGTCGCCACCGAGGCTGTTCAGGATCACCTGACAGCTCTTGGCTATGAAACGGGCCTGGATCGGGCGGTTTTGGGCAGGGCTGCAGAAATGGCAAGGGCTATGCGCAGCCCCGACTGAGCTGAGGCTTGGCCGCGAGATTGCGCATCAAAGAGGCAAGAGGGAAGAGAGATGTACAAAACGGTTTTGATCGAAACGGATACGCGCGGTGTTGCGACACTGACGCTGAACCGTGCCGAAAAGCACAATGCAATGTCTGGTGAGATGCTGCTGGAAATCAAGGCGGCGGCAGCGCAGCTTGCGGCAGATGACAAGGTGCGCGTCGTGGTGCTGACCGGGGCGGGCAAGAGTTTCTGCGCTGGCGGCGATCTGGGGTGGATGCAAAAGCAAATGCAGGCGGATGCGGCGACGCGCGCCTCTGAAGCGCGTATTCTGGCAGAAACGCTGATGTTGCTGAACACGCTGCCCAAACCGCTGATCGGCGCCATTCAGGGCAATGCCTTTGGCGGTGGTGTCGGTATGGCCTCGGTCTGTGATGTGGCGATCGGTGTTGATCACCTGAAGATGGGTCTGACGGAAACCAAGCTCGGCCTGATCCCGGCCACCATCGGCCCCTATGTCGTCGCGCGAATGGGCGAAGCCTGCGCGCGTCGGGTCTTTATGTCGGCCCGTCTGTTTGGCGCAGCCGAGGCGGTGGATCTGGGGCTGCTGGCAAAGACGGTCCCGGCCGAGGATCTTGCCGCTGCTGTCGAGGCCGAAGTCGTCCCCTATCTGTCCTGTGCACCGGGTGCTGTGGCAGCCGCGAAAAAACTGACCCGTGATCTGGGACCGCGTCTGGACGATGCTGTGATCGACATGACCATTCAGGCGCTGGTGGATCGTTGGGAAGGCGACGAGGCCTCTGAGGGAATCGGCGCCTTCTTTGACAAGCGCAAACCGCGCTGGCAGGGGTGAACAAAGCAGTTTTTTGAATGTGTATTTGAATGTGTTTATGTTCGGGCGCCGCAGCTTTTTGCGGCGCCTTTCCTTATGGAAATAATAAGAAATTAACTCCTAAAGCTGCAAATAGCGCTAAGTGATGCGGCAGGGTCGCGACTTGTGCAGAAAGGCTCTCTCTTCATCATCGGTTCGGTTGACGATGCGGGGGTGCGCGAGTAGACACGACGCCAAGTCAACACGCCAATTGACGGCGCGCGAGAATCCGCGCGCTCGGAAAGGAGCCACTCGTGGAAGAGATGTTGCGGGAATACCTCCCGATTCTGGTGTTTCTGATCGTCGCGGTCGGACTGGGAATTGTTCTTATCTTGGCGGCAGTTGTGCTGGCCGTGCGCAATCCGGATCCAGAAAAAGTCAGCGCCTATGAATGCGGTTTCAACGCATTTGATGACGCGCGTATGAAATTCGATGTGCGGTTTTATCTGGTGTCGATTCTGTTCATCATTTTTGATCTGGAAATTGCTTTCCTCTTTCCCTGGGCCGTCGGCTTCAAGGACATGAGCGATACCGGTTTCTGGTCGATGATGGTGTTCCTGGCCGTTCTGACCATCGGCTTTGCCTATGAATGGAAGAAGGGAGCTCTGGAATGGGAGTGATGACCGGAGCCAATACCGCTGGGGTCGACAAAGAGGTTGTCACCCAGGCTCTGAACGCAGAGCTGCAGGACAAGGGCTTCCTGCTGACTTCGACCGAAGACATCATCAACTGGGCCCGCACCGGTTCGCTGCACTGGATGACCTTTGGTCTGGCCTGTTGCGCTGTTGAGATGATGCATACCTCAATGCCACGCTATGATGCCGAACGGTTCGGCATTGCCCCGCGTGCCTCCCCGCGTCAGTCCGACGTGATGATTGTGGCCGGGACCCTGACCAACAAGATGGCACCGGCACTGCGCAAAGTCTATGACCAGATGCCCGAGCCACGCTACGTGATTTCCATGGGCTCTTGTGCCAATGGCGGTGGCTATTACCACTACCGCTATTCGGTGGTGCGCGGTTGTGACCGCATCGTACCGGTAGATATCTACGTGCCGGGCTGCCCGCCCACTGCTGAGGCCCTGCTTTATGGTCTGATGCAGCTGCAGCGTAAAATCCGCCGTACCGGCACCCTGGTGCGCTAAGCGATCTGGCTGGAGAGACAAAATGACTGAAGCACTGCAAGAACTTGGTACTCAGATCGCAGCCAAACGCCCGGACTGTGTTCTGTCCTGGGCTATCGCTTTTGGTGAATTGAACGTCGATGTGGCCCCGGCCAATATCGCCGGTCTGGTTGAGTTTCTGAAAACCGACAGCAACTGCAAGTTTTCCTCGCTGGTGGATATCACCGCCGTAGATTACCCCGAGCGCGGCAAGCGCTTTGACGTGGTTTATCACTTCCTGTCGATGTATCGGAACCAACGCATTCGCCTGCGGGTCTCCATCCGCGAAGACGACATGGTACCTTCGATCACCGATGTGCATCCTTCGGCCAATTGGTTTGAGCGCGAAGTTTTCGACATGTTTGGCATCCTGTTTTCTGGCCACCCGGATCTGCGTCGCATCCTCACCGACTATGGCTTTCGCGGCTATCCGTTGCGCAAGGATTTCCCCACTACGGGCTACACCGAAGTGCGCTATGACGAGGCCGAAAAGCGCGTTGTCTATGAGCCGGTGAACCTGGTGCAGGAATACCGTCAGTTTGATTTCATGTCTCCCTGGGAAGGTGCCGAATACATTCTGCCCGGTGATGAAAAAGAGGGGGCGAAATGATGGACGGTTCCAAGTTTGACGACGCCGTAACCGGCGAGCAGAAAATCCGTAACTTCAACATCAACTTTGGCCCTCAGCACCCGGCGGCACACGGCGTCTTGCGTCTGGTGCTGGAACTCGACGGCGAGATCGTAGAGCGGTGTGACCCGCACATCGGCCTGCTGCACCGTGGCACCGAAAAGCTGATGGAAAGCCGCACCTATCTGCAGAACCTGCCGTATTTTGATCGGCTTGATTATGTAGCACCGATGAACCAGGAACACGCCTGGTGTCTCGCCATTGAAAAGTTGACCGGCGTTGAAGTTCCACGCCGTGGCTCTCTGATCCGGGTGCTCTACTCCGAGATCGGCCGCATTCTGAACCACCTGCTGAACGTGACCACGCAGGCCATGGACGTGGGCGCGTTGACGCCGCCGCTCTGGGGCTTTGAAGAACGCGAAAAGCTGATGTGTTTTTATGAGCGCGCCTGTGGTGCCCGTCTGCACGCTGCTTATTTCCGCCCCGGTGGTGTGCATCAGGACATACCTGACGATCTGCTTGACGATATCGACCTCTGGGCGATCGAATTCCCCAAAGTTCTGGCGGATATTGATGGGCTTCTGACTGAGAACCGCATCTTCAAGCAGCGCAACTGCGATATCGGCGTCGTCACCGAAGAAGAGATTCTGGACTACGGTTTCTCTGGTGTGATGGTGCGTGGATCCGGCATGGCCTGGGATCTGCGTCGCGCACAGCCCTATGAATGCTATGATGAGTTCGATTTCCAGATTCCCGTGGGCAAGAATGGTGACTGCTATGATCGCTATCTGGTGCGGATGGAAGAGATGCGCCAGTCGCTGTCGATCATCCGTCAAGCGATTGCCAAACTGCGCGAAGCCACCGGTGACGTGCTGGCGCGTGGCAAGATCACGCCGCCCAAACGTGGTGACATGAAGACCTCGATGGAGAGCCTCATTCACCATTTCAAACTCTACACCGAAGGCTTTCACGTGCCCGCCGGTGAGGTCTATGCCGCCGTTGAAGCCCCCAAGGGCGAATTCGGTGTTTATCTGGTGGCAGATGGGTCCAACAAACCCTACCGCAGCAAGATCCGCGCGCCGGGCTTCCTGCACCTGCAGGCCATGGACCACGTTGCAAAAGGCCATCAGCTGGCCGACGTCGCTGCCATCATTGGCACCATGGACGTCGTATTTGGAGAGATTGACCGCTAATGCTTCGTCGCCTTCATTCCGAACAGCCCGAAAGCTTTGCTTTCACGCCAGACAACCAGAAATGGGCCGAGGCGCAACTGACCAAATTCCCCGAAGGCCGCCAGGCCTCGGCTGTGATCCCACTGTTGTGGCGCGCGCAGGAGCAGGAAGGCTGGGTCTCCAAGCCTGCGATTGAATATATCGCCGACATGCTGGGTATGGCCTATATTCGGGTGCTCGAAGTGGCCTCCTTCTACTTCATGTTCCAGATGCAGCCCACGGGCTCCGTCGCGCATGTGCAGGTCTGCGGGACTTTGTCCTGCATGATCTGCGGCGCGGAAGATCTGATCGCGGTCTGCAAAGACAAGATTGCGCCCAAGCCCTTTACCCTGTCGGCAGATGGCAAGTTCACCTGGGAAGAGGTCGAGTGTCTGGGGGCTTGTACCAATGCGCCCATGGCACAGATCGGCAAGGACTATTACGAGGATCTCACAGCTGAGGGCTTTGCCCAGATGCTGGACGATCTGGCCGCTGGTAAAGCGGTTGTGCCGGGGCCGCAGAACGGTCGTTATGCGGCAGAGCCCAAATCAGGTCTGACCTCTCTGACCGAATATGACAGCGGCAAGACGCAGTATAACGCTTCTGTCCAGCTGGCGACTGATATTGGCGATGGTGTGAAACGTATCCAGGGCGACGAAGTCCCCCTGCTGACGCCTTGGATTGGCAAGGATGGTGTGGTTGCTGGCCGTGCGGCGACTGACGCTCCACCCAAGGCCGCTGAAGCCCCCAAACCTGCTGTGAAACAGGCGAAAGAGGCTAAGAAAAAAGAGGCTGAAAAAGCTGCACCTGCGAAAAAGGCAGAAGCCAAACCTGTAGCTGCCAAGCCAGAAAAAACCGCTGAGGTGGCTGAAGCGGCACCCGAAACGCTGAAAGAGGCGCGGGGCGGTCTGGCGGATGATCTGAAACTGCTCAAGGGCGTTGGCCCCAAGCTGGAGCAGACCCTGAACGAGCTTGGCTTCTTCCACTTTGATCAGATTGCAGCCTGGGGCGCGGCCGAAGTGGCTTGGGTCGACAGCCGATTGACCTTCAAGGGGCGCATTGAGCGGGATGGCTGGATTGCACAGGCTGCCAAATTGGCGGTGGGCGACGAAACAGATTTTGCCAAGAAGGCCAAGAAAGACGGCCGTTACGACGACGACAAATGAGTAAATGACAGTGATCTGTGCCACTTCAACTTGGCGGTACAGGGCAGAAGAAGAGGACCTGAATGAGCGCGGATCTGGACAAGGCTATCGCAGCAAAAGGGCGGCACATCTCATTGGTGATTGCCGGGACCATGCTGGCTTGGATGGCCCTGACCCTGATCATTGGCCCGGCAATCGGATTGCCTGGCCGGTACGCGCTCCTGTTCGATTTCGCCGCGCTTGCGGGGATGATCTATGCAGGGGTCAACATAATGCAACTCTGGCGCATGCGTCAGGCCAGTAAGAACGATAACCAAGGGTAGGCAGACATGCTGAAGGACCAGGACCGGATCTTTACCAACCTTTACGGTATGCATGAGCGCACCCTGAAAGGGGCTCAGGCACGGGGCCATTGGGATGGCACCTCGGGGCTCATCGACAAGGGCCGCGACTGGATCATCCAGACGATGAAGGATTCTGGCCTGCGGGGCCGGGGTGGTGCGGGTTTCCCCACCGGCCTGAAATGGTCGTTCATGCCAAAAGAAAGCGATGGTCGTCCGTCCTATCTGGTGATCAACGCTGATGAATCAGAGCCGGGCACCTGTAAAGACCGCGAAATCATGCGTCACGATCCGCATACGCTGATCGAAGGCGCGCTGATCGCCAGTTTCGCGATGCAGGCCCATACCTGCTACATCTACCTGCGCGGCGAATATATCCGCGAGCGCGAAGCACTTCAGGCCGCTATCGACGAATGCTACGACAAGGGACTTTTGGGCCGCAACGCGGCTGGCTCCGGCTGGGATTTCGACGTTTTCCTGCATCATGGGGCAGGGGCCTATATTTGCGGTGAAGAAACCGCATTGATCGAAAGCCTTGAGGGCAAAAAGGGTATGCCGCGGATGAAACCGCCGTTTCCTGCGGGCGCTGGTCTTTATGGCTGTCCGACAACTGTGAACAACGTGGAATCCATTGCCGTTGTACCCACCATCCTGCGCCGCGGTGCGGATTGGTTCGCAGGTTTTGGTCGACCAAATAATGCGGGTACCAAACTGTTTGCGATCTCCGGGCACGTCAACAACCCCTGCGTCGTCGAAGAGGCGATGAGCATTTCCTTTGAAGAGCTGATTGAAAAGCACTGCGGCGGTATTCGCGGCGGCTGGGACAATCTCTTGGCGGTGATCCCGGGCGGCTCGTCGGTGCCTTGCGTGCGCGGTGAAAACATGCGTGATGCGATCATGGATTTTGACTATCTGCGTGGTGAACTTGGCTCGGGCCTGGGCACGGCGGCGGTCATCGTCATGGACAAGCAGACCGATATCATCAAGGCGATCTGGCGCTTGGCGAAATTCTACAAGCACGAAAGCTGTGGTCAGTGTACCCCCTGCCGTGAAGGCACCGGCTGGATGATGCGGGTGATGGACCGTCTGGTCAAAGGCGAGGCTGATCTGGAAGAGATCGATATGCTGTGGGATGTGACCAAACAGGTCGAAGGCCACACAATCTGCGCCTTGGGCGATGCAGCAGCCTGGCCGATCCAAGGCCTGATCCGCAACTTCCGCGGCGAGATCGAAGACCGTATCAAATCGCAGAAAACCGGTCGCAGCAGCGCCATGGCGGCCAAATGAGCCTGTTTGGAGATCATAAAATGAAAACTCTGACCTTGGCCCTGGCTTGCGCCGGCGTTCTGGCGGGCTGCAGTGAAAGCCGCAAGAACCTGCCGGTTTTTGACGGAGTGGCATTTCGCACCTCTGCGGCGGCTGTCGACAAGAAAGTCTCGCGGGCAGTTTTTGAGGCGCAGGTTCGCAATGCCCCGGCTTCGCTTGAGGGCGCGCGCGAAGCGGGTCGTTTTGCCGGTACCCGGTATTGTATTGAAAACTACGGTACGTCCAAGATCGACTGGGCCATCGATATTGATGACCCGGCGACGCCGCTGCCGCTTGATGGCGACATCTTGGTGCTACAGGGGACCTGCAACCCGTGAGCGGAATTCTGGCATATCCCGGCCAATCGGCGCGGTCGCTATTGAATAGCGGTCAGCCTTTTGCAGGTCATGGTTTTTCCAAACAAGAGGAAAAACCAATGAAAGATCCAATGCGACCTTCAATGCGACCAGTATGGATTGCTTCTATTTTTGCTTTGGCTTCGGCGGTTGTCCCAGCCTCGGCGGAGGCCTCGAAACCTTCGTTGCGTGATGTGTCTGAAATCGAACAGCCGCTGTTTGCGGTGGCTATGGCCAAAGAAGTTGCGGATCACTGCGACAGTCTTGGCGCGCGGTTTCTCAAGGGGCTGGGTGAGCTGCGCCGTCTTCGGGCCCGCGCCAATGAGCTCGGCTATGCTGACGGCGAAATTCGCGACTACATCGAGTCGGATGTTGAAAAGGCCCGGATGCGGGCCAAGGGCGAAAAACTGCTCTCACAGAGCGGTGTTTCCTATCAAAATCCAGAAACATTCTGCGCGTTCGGTCGTGCGGAGATCAAGAAAAACAGCGCGATCGGCGCGTTACTGAGGGCGAAATAGACCATGTCTGACCTCCGCAAGATCAACATCGACGGAACCGAGGTAGAGGTTGATGGGGCAATGACCCTGATCCAGGCCTGCGAAGAGGCCGGGGTGGAAATTCCACGTTTTTGCTACCACGAGCGCCTGTCGATTGCCGGCAACTGCCGCATGTGCCTGGTTGAGGTCGTCGGCGGCCCGCCTAAGCCTGCCGCGTCTTGTGCAATGCAGGTGCGCGATCTGCGCCCGGGTCCTGAAGGTCAGGCGCCAGTGGTGAAAACCAACTCACCCATGGTCAAGAAGGCCCGTGAGGGTGTGATGGAATTCATGCTGATCAACCACCCGCTGGATTGCCCGATCTGCGATCAGGGCGGTGAATGCGATCTGCAGGATCAGGCCGTGGCCTATGGTGTTGATTTCTCGCGCTTTCGCGAACCCAAACGTGCGGTTGATGATCTGGATCTTGGCCCACTTGTGTCCACAGCCATGACCCGCTGTATCAGCTGTACACGCTGTGTACGTTTCACCTCGGAGGTGGCTGGCATCACCCAGATGGGTCAAACCGGACGTGGTGAAGATGCCGAAATCACCTCCTATCTGGGCGAAACGCTCGATTCGAACCTGCAGGGCAATATCATCGACCTGTGCCCAGTTGGCGCACTGACCTCTAAGCCCTACGCCTTTAGTGCGCGTCCCTGGGAGCTCACCAAAACCGAGACCATCGATGTGATGGACGCGCTCGGTGCCAATATCCGGGTGGATACCAAGGGTCGCGAAGTGATGCGGATCCTGCCGCGCAACAACGATGGCGTGAACGAGGAATGGATTTCCGATAAAACCCGTTTCGTCTGGGATGGTCTGCGCCGTCAGCGACTGGATCGCCCCTATGTGCGCGTCAATGGCAAGTTGAAGCCAGCCACTTGGCCTGAGGCGCTGAACGCCGCCGCAACTGCCATGAAGGGCAAGAAACTTGCCGGTCTCATCGGAGACCTGGTCCCGGTTGAGGCCGCATTTGCACTGAAACAACTGATCGAGGGGCAGGGCGGCAAAGTCGAATGCCGCACCGATAATGCCCGTCTGCCGCTTGGAAACCGGGCTGGCTATGTCGGCACGGCCGCGATTGAAGATATCGACAGCGCCAAGGCGATCATGCTGATCGGCACGGATCCCCGCAGTGAATCTCCGGTGCTGAACGCCCGTCTGCGTCGGGCTTGGATCAACGGGGCAATCATCGGTCTCATTGGCCAGCCAGTTGACCTAACCTACGACTACAAGCACCTCGGCACGGATCGCGCTGCGCTGGAAGCCCTGCACAATGGCGACCACTCCGGTGCCGAAGGCAAGGACACACTGGTTATCGTCGGTCAGGGCGCGTTGCGTGAGGCTGATGGCCTTGCGGTTCTGGCGCATGCGCAGAAGTTCGCAGCTGACACCGGCTCGAAACTGATGGTGCTGCACACGGCAGCATCGCGCGTTGGTGCCATGGATATTGGTGCCGCCACCGAAGGCGGCATGGCGGCGGCCATCGATGGGGCAGAGGTGATCTATAACCTCGGCGCTGATGAGGTCGAGATCGAGGCGGGAGCCTTTGTGATCTATCAGGGCAGCCATGGCGATCGTGGCGCACACCGCGCCGACGTGATCCTGCCCGGGGCGGCCTATACCGAAGAAAACGGTCTGTTCGTGAATACCGAAGGGCGTCCACAGCTGGCACTGCGTGCGGGTTTTGCGCCCGGCGAGGCCAAGGAAAACTGGGCCATCCTGCGGGCCCTCAGCGCCGAGCTGGATGCCAAACTGGGTTATGGCTCGCTGGCGCAGCTGCGTCAGGCCCTGGTGGCTGCGGCGCCGCATCTGGCGCAGATCGACCAGGTTGTCGCCAACGAAGGCGAGGCGCTGGAGCTGGGCCCGCTGGGCAAAGCGGCCTTCCTGCCTGCTGTGAAAGATTTCTATCTGACCAACCCGGTTGCACGGGCGTCCGAGCTGATGGCGGAGCTTTCGGCAAATGCCAAGGCCCGGTCAGGGCAGAAGGTGGCTGCCGAGTGACCCGCATGGCACTCATATCCTCGTTGATGCTGGCGGCCTGTGCGCAGGTTCCTGGCCAGTCGGCAGAAGGGTTCACCCCAACATACAATGGGGTGAAAACCAGTCTGCTGGAGGGGGATTTGGTGCAATTTCACGTGGCCATGTCAGGTGCCCGCACGGGTGCAGATGTGGATGACTATGCCGAATGTGCAGCGGCACAATATGCGCTGATCCGCGGTTACGGGTTCGCGCGTCATGTGCGCACAAAAATGAAACAAGAGGGTGGCAATCAGATGGCCGATGCTGTCTACACGATCTCGCCCTCCCTACCGCGCGGTCTGCGCACCATCGACGCCGAAGTCGTGGTCGCAAATTGCGAGGCAAACGGAATACCCACGGTGTGAGGACCTATGGCTGACTTCTTTAACACCCCAGGCGGCATTGCTGTACTGATATTGGCGCAAGTACTTGCAGTTGTTGCCTTTGTGATGATTTCCCTTCTGTTCCTCGTCTATGGGGACCGGAAGATCTGGGCGGCTGTGCAGATGCGCCGCGGCCCCAATGTAGTGGGCGTCTTTGGTCTACTTCAATCCGTTGCGGATGCGCTGAAATATGTGGTCAAAGAGGTGGTGATCCCGGCCGGTGCCGATCGCACCGTCTTCATCATGGCGCCACTGACCTCCTTTGTGCTCGCCATGGTGGCCTGGGCCGTGATCCCGTTCAACGATGGCTGGGTGCTGTCAAACATCAACGTGGCGATCCTCTACGTTTTTGCCGTTTCCTCGCTTGAGGTTTACGGCGTGATCATGGGAGGCTGGGCTTCAAACTCAAAGTATCCCTTCCTGGGCGCGCTGCGCTCTGCAGCACAGATGATCTCCTATGAGGTCTCGATTGGTCTGATCATCGTTGGGGTGATCATCTCGACTGGATCGATGAACTTTGGCGATATCGTGCGGGCACAGGATGGCAATTTGGGGCTGTTGAACTGGTACTGGATCCCGCATTTCCCGATGGTGTTCTTGTTCTTCATCTCTTGCCTGGCGGAAACCAACCGCCCACCGTTCGATTTGCCCGAAGCGGAGTCCGAACTGGTGGCAGGCTATCAGGTGGAATACTCGGCAACACCCTTCCTGCTGTTCATGGCCGGTGAATACATCTCGATCTTCCTGATGTGTGCGCTGACCTCGCTGCTGTTCTTTGGTGGCTGGCTGTCGCCAATCCCCGGTCTGCCTGATGGCGTGCTGTGGATGGTTGGTAAAATGGCCTTCTTCTTCTTCCTCTTTGCAATGGTAAAAGCCATCACCCCGCGCTACCGCTATGACCAGCTGATGCGCCTCGGCTGGAAGGTCTTTCTGCCCTTCTCGCTTTTCTGGGTGGTTTTTGTTGCCTTTGCTGCAAAATTTGACTGGTTCTGGGGCATTTTTGCTCGCTGGACCGTGGGAGGCTGATCATGACAAATCAGATCGATTACACCCGCGCCGCCAAATATTTCCTGCTGCAGGATTTCTGGGTCGGTTTCAAATTGGGGCTCAAATACTTTTTTGCCCCCAAGGCGACGATCAATTATCCGCATGAAAAGGGGCCACTGTCGCCACGCTTTCGCGGGGAGCACGCGCTGCGTCGCTATCCCAACGGCGAAGAGCGCTGCATTGCGTGTAAGCTGTGCGAGGCGGTCTGCCCGGCGCAGGCCATCACCATTGACGCGGAGCCACGCGTAGATGGTAGCCGCCGTACCACGCGCTATGACATCGACATGACCAAATGCATCTACTGTGGTTTCTGCCAGGAAGCGTGCCCGGTGGATGCCATCGTTGAGGGACCGAACTTTGAGTTCGCTACCGAAACCCGTGAAGAGCTGTTTTACGATAAGGACAAACTCTTGTCGAACGGTGACCGTTGGGAAGCAGAGATTGCCCGTAACCTCGAAATGGATGCGCCCTACCGATGAGCCAGCCAAAGAACCCCTTTGAGGCCATGATGGCCCAGGCCCAGGAACAGTACCGGGATATGGCGAAAGCTATGAACCCGAACCTGGCCGCGAGCCTGGACCCCATGACCATGAAAGGGTTCGAGGCCCTGTGGCCCACTATGCCGAAAGAGGTCATGGAAATGATGTTCGGCAAGACCATCAACAAGGATGGTCTGGATGCCAAGACCCGGCTTTTGCTGACGCTTGCCGGTCTGACGTGCCAGGGCGCACAGGCGGATACCGCCCTGCGTCAAACCGTACGCCACGCCGTCGAGGCGGGTGCAAAGAAACAAGAGATCGTTGAAACGATCGGACAGATGTCGGTCTTTGCCGGCATTCCGGCCATGAACCGGGCGCTTGAATTGGCGCAAGAGGTCATGGCCGACAAAAGGGACGATGAGACATGAGCGTTTTTGCCTTCTACCTCTTCGCCATCAGCGCCATCACCGGCGGGCTGTTCACTGTGATCAGCCGCCAGCCGGTGCATTCGGTTCTGTGGCTGATCCTGGCCTTTATCTCTTCGGCCGGGTTGTTTGTGCTGCTGGGGGCGGAATTCGTCGCCATGCTGCTGGTCATCGTCTATGTGGGGGCGGTCGCCGTGTTGTTCCTGTTCGTGGTGATGATGCTGGATGTGGATTTTGCCGAGCTCAAGGCTGAGATGGCGCAGTATATGCCGCTGGCCTTGCTGATCGGTCTGGTCATCCTGATGCAATTCGTAATGGCTTACGGGTCTTGGGAAAGTGCACATGGCGCGAGCGCTCAATTGGCGCAGCCGATCCCGACAGACAAACACAACACCGAGGCCCTGGGCCTTATCATCTATGACCAATATTTCCTTCTGTTCCAGCTTTCAGGTCTGATCCTGCTGGTTGCCATGATCGGCGCCATCACCTTGACCCTGCGCCATCGCAAAGATGTCAAACGCCAGGACGTGATGCTGCAAATGTCGCGCGACCCGGCCAAGGCCATGGAACTGAAAGACGTGAAACCGGGGCAGGGGCTATAAACATGATTGGTATTGAACATTACCTCACCGTTGCGGCGACCTTGTTCGTCATCGGCATCTTCGGGCTTTTCCTAAACCGCAAGAACGTGATCATCCTGCTGATGAGCATCGAATTGATGCTCTTGGCAGTGAATATCAACCTTGTGGCCTTCTCCAGCTTCCTTGGGGATCTGGTGGGGCAGGTCTTTACCCTGTTCGTGCTGACCGTGGCCGCCGCCGAGGCCGCCATTGGTCTGGCGATCCTGGTCTGTTTCTTCCGTAACCGCGGCACCATTGCCGTGGAAGACATCAATATGATGAAGGGCTAAAGCATCATGGAAACCATCCTCCTTTTTGCCCCTCTCGTGGGTGCGCTGATTTGCGGCTTTGGCCACAAGTTTATCGGCGAAAAAGCCGCCATGGTGACGGCGACGGGCCTGTTGTTCCTGTCGGCCCTGCTGTCCTGGATCACTTTCCTTGGTTTTGATGGTGTCACTCGTCAGATCGAGCTGATGACCTGGATCGAAAGCGGTAGCCTGAATACGTCCTGGGGCATTCGCTTGGATCGCCTGACGGCGCTGATGCTGATCGTTGTGACCTCGGTCTCCAGTCTCGTGCATCTCTATAGCTTTGGCTACATGGCCGATGATCCGCAGTGGAAAGAGGGCGAAAGCTACAAGCCGCGCTTCTTTGCCTATCTGTCGTTCTTTACCTTCGCCATGCTGATGCTGGTGACCTCGGACAATCTGGTGCAGATGTTCTTTGGCTGGGAAGGCGTGGGCGTTGCCTCATACCTTCTGATCGGCTTTTACTACCGCAAGCCAAGCGCCAATGCGGCGGCGATGAAGGCTTTCATCGTCAATCGAGTTGGGGATTTTGGTTTTGCGCTGGGGATCTTTGGTCTGTTCCTGCTGACAGACAGCATCAACTTTGACGAGATCTTTGCGGCCACCCCAGAGATTGCTGAAACGCAGTTGAGCTTCCTGTGGGGCGAATGGAACGCGGCCAACCTGCTGGCGGTTTTGCTGTTCATTGGCGCCATGGGGAAATCGGCGCAGTTGATTTTGCACACCTGGCTGCCAGATGCGATGGAAGGCCCGACACCTGTTTCGGCGCTGATTCACGCCGCCACCATGGTTACTGCCGGTGTTTTCCTGGTCTGCCGTATGTCGCCATTGATGGAAGTGGCGCCCGAGGCGACAATGTTCATCACTGTACTTGGTGCAGCCACTGCCTTCTTTGCTGCCACCGTGGGTCTGGTTCAGACCGACATCAAACGCGTCATCGCCTATTCAACCTGTTCGCAGCTGGGCTACATGTTTGTGGCCGCTGGCGTCGGAATGTATTCGGCGGCAATGTTCCACCTGTTCACGCATGCCTTCTTTAAGGCGATGCTGTTTCTGGGTGCCGGCTCGGTGATCCACGCGATGCACCACGAGCAGGACATGAATAACTACGGCGGCCTGCGCAAAAAGATCCCCTACACCTACTGGGCGATGATGATTGGCACGCTTGCGATCACCGGTGTTGGCATTCCGCTGACCCATATTGGTTTTGCAGGCTTCCTGTCCAAGGATGCCATTATCGAAAGTGCCTATGCAGGCGGGTCGATGTTCGGCTTCTGGGCGCTGGTGGTTGCTGCCTTCATGACCTCTTTCTATAGCTGGCGTCTGATGTTCCTGACTTTCTTTGGTAAGGCACGCGGCGACAAGCACACCCATGACCACGCTCATGAAAGCCCCTTGACCATGCTGATCCCGCTTGGCGTTCTGGCGCTGGGTGCGGTCTTTTCGGGCATGATCTGGTACGGCAGCTTCTTTGGCCACGCCGATCAAGTTGGCAAATTCTACGGCATTCCTGTTGCGGAAGCTTCGGCTGATGCCCATGGCGAAGCCACGGATGAGCACGGCGAAGAGGCTGGCCACGGTGACGCTGCCGCCAAAGCAGAGCATCACTATGTCTTTGCTGGCAAACCGGGCGAGGGGGCACTTTACTTTGCACCTGACAACCATGTGTTGGACGACGCCCATGCCGCGCCGAATTGGGTCAAGGTCTCTCCCTTTATTGCCATGTCCCTGGGACTTGTGTTGGCGATCTGGTTCTACATCGTGAACCCGAGCCTGCCCAAGCGCCTGGCCGACAACTTTCAGCCGCTCTATCTGTTCCTCAAGAACAAGTGGTACTTTGACGAGCTTTATGACGCGATCTTTGTCAAACCCGCTCTGGCACTTGGCCGCTTCCTGTGGAAGCGCGGCGATGGCAAGACCATCGATGGCTTCCTCAATGGTGTGGCCATGGGCATTGTTCCCTTCTTCACCCGTCTCGCAGGCCGGGCCCAGTCCGGTTTCATCTTTACCTATGCCTTTTGGATGGTGCTGGGCGTTGCAGCCCTGATCACCTGGATGTCGATCGGCGGAGGAGCCCACTGATGGACAACCTTCTTTCTATTGTCACTTTCATCCCTGCTGCGGCGGCTGCCATCATGGCGCTGCTCATGCGTGGCGAGGATGCGGCGGCGCAACGCAATGCGAAATGGCTGGCGCTTCTGGCCACCTCGATCACCTTTCTGGTGTCATTGGGGATTTATGCGCAGTTTGATCCCGCCAATACCGGCTTTCAGTTTCTGGAAGAGCGCGACTGGGTCTTTGGCCTGAAATACAAGATGGGCGTCGACGGCATCTCGGTGCTGTTTGTGATGCTGACCACATTCGTGATGCCGCTGACCATTCTGGCGAGTTGGGGTGTCACGACCCGCGTCAAAGAATACATGATCGCCTTCTTGCTGCTGGAGACCCTGATGTTGGGTGTCTTCATGGCGCTGGATCTGGTGCTGTTTTATATGTTCTTTGAGGCTGGCTTGATCCCGATGTTCCTGATCATCGGCATCTGGGGTGGCAAAGAGCGCATCTATGCCTCTTTCAAGTTTTTCCTCTACACGTTGCTTGGGTCGGTGTTGATGCTGGTGGCGATGGTGGCGATGTATGCCGATGCCGGCACCACTGATATCGAGACCCTGCTGAGCCATAGTTTCTCGGCCGCTAGCTTTGATGTGCTAGGCATTCATGTGGTAGGCGGTATGCAAACCCTGATGTTCCTGGCCTTCTTTGCGTCTTTTGCAGTGAAGATGCCGATGTGGCCGGTCCACACCTGGCTGCCCGATGCGCACGTGCAGGCGCCAACAGCTGGGTCTGTAGTACTTGCTGCGATCCTGCTCAAAATGGGCGGCTACGGCTTCTTGCGCTTCTCACTGCCGATGTTCCCAGTTGGGACGGAGGTGATGACAGATGTGATCCTTTGGATGTCTGCGATTGCCGTGGTCTATACCTCGCTGGTGGCGATGGTGCAGGAAGATATGAAAAAGCTCATCGCCTATTCTTCGGTCGCGCATATGGGTTTTGTCACCATGGGGATCTTTTCGGCCAACCAGCAGGGTATTGACGGTGCGATCTTTCAGATGCTGAGCCACGGCTTCATCTCGGCGGCGCTGTTCTTGTGTGTCGGGGTGATCTACGATCGGATGCACACCCGAGAGATCGACGCCTATGGCGGTCTGGTCATTCGGATGCCAGCCTTTGCACTGATCTTCATGTTCTTCACCATGGGCAACGTAGGCCTTCCAGGCACGTCCGGCTTTGTGGGTGAATTCCTCACCCTGATGGGGGCGTTCCAGAAAAATACCTGGGTTGCGGCAGTTGCTGCGTCCGGTGTGATCTTCTCGGCCTGTTATGCGCTTTGGCTGTATCGTCGGGTGGTCTTTGGCGATCTGATCAAGGGCAGCCTGAAGACAATTCAGGATATGGATACGCGGGAACGGTTCATCTTTGCGCCGCTGGTGGTGATGACCATTCTTCTTGGTGTTTATCCTTCGCTGATCACCGATATCATCAGTCCGTCGACTGAAGCGCTGATCGCCAATTTCAACCAGTCTCTGGCAGCCGCGGATACCTCTGCAGCCACCCAGATTGCGTCGCACTAAGGGGGCCTGGACAGATGATCCAAGCTGATCTCTCCGTAATTCTGCCAGAGATTATCCTGGCACTTTACGCCATGGCCGCCCTGCTGGGCGCAGTCTACACCGGCAAGGACAACCTGGCCTCCACGCTGGTCTGGTCCACGTCCGGGCTGATGGCTGCGCTAGCGCTCTGGATTGGTACCAGTGGAGAAGGCACGCATGAGGCCTTTGGCGGCATGTTCATCGATGATGGCTTTGCCCGTTTTGCCAAGGTTGCGATCCTGCTGTCGGCCTCTGCTGTTTTGATCATGGGGCAGGAGTACATGTCACGCCGTGGCATGCTGCGCTTTGAGTACCCGATTCTGGTCGCGCTCAGCGCGGTCGGCATGATGATGATGGTCTCTGCTGGCGATCTGATGTCGCTCTACATGGGGCTCGAGCTGCAGTCTCTGGCGCTCTATGTGGTCGCCTCGATGCGCCGCGACAGTGCAAAATCAACCGAGGCGGGGCTCAAGTATTTTGTACTGGGTGCGCTGTCCTCCGGTCTGCTGCTTTATGGCGCCTCACTGGTCTACGGCTTTGCCGGAACCACCAAGTTTTCCGGCATCATCGAAGTTGCACAGCACGGCGAGATTTCTGTCGGGATGCTGTTCGGCATCGTCTTGCTGATTTCTGGCCTCGGCTTCAAGGTTTCTGCCGTGCCTTTCCACATGTGGACACCCGATGTCTACGAGGGCGCGCCGACGCCGGTGACGGCTTTCTTTGCTTCAGCGCCCAAGGTTGCTGCCATGGGCCTGTTCGCACGGGTCATGCATGATGCCTTTGGTCACGCAGTCAGCGACTGGAGCCAAGTGGTTGCAGTGCTGTCGCTGCTGTCGATGTTTGTTGGTGCTGTGGCTGCGATCGGTCAGCGCGACATCAAACGCCTGATGGCCTATTCGTCGATTGCCCATATGGGCTATGCGCTCATGGGTCTTGCGGCCGGCACCCAAATGGGTGTCGAGGCGATGCTGGTCTATATGGCGATCTACGTTTCGATGAATATCGGCACCTTTGCCTTTATCTTGATGCTACAAAAAGACGGCCAGCCCGTGACCGACATCCAGGCTCTGAACCAGTATTCCCGTCGCGAGCCGGGCAAGGCGCTGGCGGTGCTGGTGCTGTTGTTCAGTCTGGCTGGTGTGCCGCCGATGCTGGGGTTCTTTGGTAAACTTTATGTCCTGCGTGCAGCCTATGAAGCTGGGTTGGCCTGGCTGGCCATTGCCGGTGTCGTAGCCTCTGTCATTGGTGCCTTTTATTACCTGCGCATCGTTTACTACATGTATTTCGGTGAAGAGAGCGAAGATCTTGATCGCTCCACCTCGCCGGTGCTCTGGGTTTTCCTGATGGGCTCTGCTGCGGTGATGGTGCTTGGGATCATCAACATGTTTGGTGTCGACGGCGCAGCGGCTGCTGCGGCAGCGACCCTGGTCAACTGACCTCTATGACATCTCTGGAAAAGGGCCTGATCCGATGGATCGGGCCTTTTTGCCTTGAAGGGAGAGCACAATGACAGATTGGCCTGAAGGCTACGGCAAGCGGATCCTCGAAGAAGTCGACAGCACCCTGGATGAGGCGGCGCGGATCGCACCGGACCTCGCGGGGCCGGAGTGGATACTGGCGCGACGCCAGACCAAGGGACGCGGGCGACGTGGGCGCGACTGGAAAGACCCACAGGGCAATTTTGCGGCCACACTGGTGCTGCGCCCGACGGAAGCACCAAATGAGGTGGCACTGCGCAGCTTTGTTGCCGCTCTCGCAGTCTATGATGCCTGCGAAGCGCTAACGGGGCGCACAGCAGGGTTGGCGCTGAAATGGCCGAATGATGTGCTGCTCAACGGCGGCAAACTGTCAGGAATTTTGCTCGAAAGCGCCGGACAGGGCAGCGGTGTCACCCATCTGGCGATTGGCATTGGCGTCAATCTGGTGGAAACCCCGATGAAGGAATGGCTCGACCCTGGTGCGGTCTGGCCGGTCTCATTGCTGTCCGAAACCGGGGTTCAGGTGACGCCAGAGGACTTCCTCACAGCACTGGCAGCCGCCTATGCCCGCTATGAACTGCAGTTCACCACCTATGGGTTTGGTCCCATCCGCACCGCCTGGCTGGCCCGTGCGGCCAAACTGGGGGAGGTTATAACGGCACGTACTGCCACTTCAGAGACCGAAGGAACCTTTGAGACGGTGGACGAGGAGGGCAACCTTGTCCTAAACAGCGCCAAAGGTCGGGTGAGTATCCCCGCGGCCGATATCTTTTTCTGACTGTGAGGGCAGGCGATGCTTCTGGCTGTTGATTGTGGCAATACCAATACCGTCTTCTCAATCTGGGATGGCGAACAGTTCGTGGGCACCTGGCGCACCGCCACCGATTGGCGGCGCACGGCGGATCAGTATTTTGTCTGGCTCAACACACTTATTGAATTGCAGGGCATCAAGACCGATATCACCGATGTGATCATCTCGTCGACGGTGCCGCGCGTGGTGTTCAATCTGCGGGTTCTGGCAGATCGCTATTACAACACGCGCCCTCTGGTGGTTGGAAAATCCGACTGCCTTTTGCCTGTTGCAGTCCGGGTGGACGAGGGCACGGCCGTGGGGCCGGATCGTCTGGTCAATACGGTTGCGGGCTTTGATCACTATGGCGGCAATCTGATCATGGTCGATTTTGGCACCGCCACGACCTTTGATGTGGTTGCCGAGGATGGCGCCTATGTCGGAGGTGTGATAGCGCCGGGGGTGAACCTCAGCCTGGAGGCGCTGCATCAGGCAGCCGCAGCCCTGCCGCATGTGGACATCTCCAAACCGGAGAATGTCATCGGCAAGAACACCGTGGCCTGCATGCAGTCTGGCGTCTTTTGGGGATATATCGGTCTGGTGCGCGAGATCTGCGCGCAGATCAAAGCGGAGCGTGAAGTTCCGATGAAAGTGATTTCAACAGGCGGGCTGGCGCCTCTATTCCAGCAAGCAGCTGATCTGTTTGACGCATATGAGGATGATCTCACCATGCATGGGCTCCAGATCATCCATAAATACAACAAGGATAATGGTACTCCTGTATGAGCACTAAAGAACGACTGATCTATCTGCCCCTTGGCGGGGCAGGTGAAATTGGCATGAATGCCTATGTCTACGGCTACGGCAAACCCGGAAAAGAGCGTCTGATCCTGGTAGATCTGGGCGTCGCCTTCCCGGATATGGACAGCACCCCTGGCGTTGATCTGATCATGCCCGACATCACCTGGCTGCGTGAACGCGTCGACCAGTTGGAAGCGATCTTCATCACCCACGGCCACGAGGACCATATCGGGGCGGTGTCGCATCTCTATAGCCAGCTGAACGTGCCGATCTATGCGCGCGCGTTTACTGCCAATCTCGCTCGGCGCAAAATGGAAGAGCGCGGCCATGACCCGCTGGTTGTCAAGACTGTTGGCGCCTGGCCCGAAGTGATCAAGCTTGGCCCCTTTACCGTCGGTGTTGCGCCGATGGCGCATTCGATCCCTGAAAGCGGCGGTCTGGTTATCGACAGCCCTGCGGGCCGTGTCGTGCATACCGGTGACTTCAAACTGGACCGCACGCCGCTGGTTGGCGAAGCTTTTGACCCCGAAATGTGGTCCGAGATCGCAAAGCCCGGCATCAAAGCGCTGATTTGTGATTCTACAAATGTGTTTTCCAAAACTCCAGGCCGGTCTGAATCCGATCTGCCCGAAGAGATCACCCGCCTGATCGGCGAGGCGAATGGCATGGTGGCCGCCACCACTTTTGCGTCCAACGTCGCACGGGTGAAAACCCTGGCAGAGGCGGGCACCCGCGCCGGGCGTTCGGTCGTACTTCTTGGCCGCGCGATGCTGCGTATGGTCGAGGCTGCAACACAGACCGGAGTGCTTACGGATTTCCCCAATGTCTTCTCTCCCGAAGAAGCCAAGGATATGCCGCGCAACAATCTGATGCTGATCACCACCGGCAGCCAGGGCGAACGCCGCGCAGCGTCAGCACAGATGGCACGTGGCAAGTATCGCGGGCTGGAGCTGAAAGAGGGCGACCTCTTCCTGTTTTCCTCGAAAACCATTCCGGGCAATGAGCGCGGTGTGATCCGCATCATCAACCAGTTCTCGGAAAAAGGCGTTGATGTCGTTGACGACAGCTCTGGCCTCTATCACGTTTCAGGCCATGCCAACGGTCCCGATCTCGAAGCGCTGCATGATCTGTTGAAACCGGACATGCTGGTACCGATGCACGGCGAACACCGCCATCTGCGCCAGCACGCGCGTCTTGGCGAAGCCAAGGGCATTCCGAGCATTGTCGCGGTCAATGGTATGATGCTGGATCTCAGCGGCAAACGTCCTTCCGTTGTGGAATACATCGACACCGGGCGCACCTATCTTGATGGGTCCGTCAAGATAGGCGCTATGGATGGCGTGGTGCGTGATCGTATCCGCATGGCGCTGAATGGCCATCTGGTGGTGACGCTGATTCTGGACGAAGAGGATGAACCACTTGGTGAGCCCTGGTGCGATATCAAAGGTCTGACGGATAATGGCAGCTCTAACACCGCGCTGACAGAAGTACTGGAGGAAGACCTGAACCAGTTTCTGATGCGGGCCGGGGCCAAAACTTTGAAAGATGACGACAAGCTCGAAGGTGAGTTGCGCCGCATTGCACGTCAGACCACCCATAATGAGATCGGTAAAAAGCCTGAGGTCACAGTGGTGATCAGCCGGATGCGCTGACCAGTAATTTGTCAGCAACGGATCCTAAATGACGAAAAAAAGCCTCGGCAGGATATGCCGAGGCTTTTTCGTGAGTGGTGACGTCAGTGAAAACGTCGGGCAGAAGATCCTAGATTGGCAAAATAACTGCCTAGATCTTAGGCGTGACGGGGACGGAAAAACATCCCGGTGAATTTAAGAGCCAGCGCGCGCAGGCCACGACCAAGGCTGCGCATGGCGTCGGCCAAGGCCTCGGCGCGCATCTCATGGGCACGGGCTTCGATGGCGTGAATGTCGGCGATGGAGAGGGTCGGGGCTTCGATCTGTTTCATATGCTTGTGTCTCTAGCTTCAGAGTGCGGATATCGTGTTGCTCAGGAGATAGAGATCTTTTGGCGCGATTACATTGACCAATTTGACATTGCCGTCATGCTGCACCTGCAAAGGTCGCAGGGCTGGGCGATGTGCCACTCGACAAAACACCCCTGATTAAAACAAAACGGCCGCCCCCAAAAAGAGCGGCCGTCATGAAATTGAAATACTCGATAGCTGCCGTTCGGGCTGGCTATCTGGCCCGACTATCCGGCCCGACGTTGGTCGAAGGAAAGAGCGATAAAGCTGGGCATGTGATCACCCATACCAACGACAGTACGATCATCGCGACGCCCGCCATTCTGCTTCCCACCGCGACCGCGTTGGTTTTGGGTCTTGGGGGCAGGAGCGGGTGCTTCCTCTGCTGCTTTGGCAGGAGCTGGGGCTTGGGCAGGGGCTTTGCGTGACCGAGTGTTGGACTTGCCTTCGGATTTTCCGCCAGCCTGTCCGCGACGCGATTCAGACTTGCCTGCACCAGATGTATCGGTCGTGGCTTTGCCTGCTTCTGCCGCCGCGTCGCTGGCAGATGTTTCAACGGATGAGCTTTGCGCGACGGGTTTGTCAGCGGCGGTAGCATCCTTGACAGGTTTTTCCGCAGCTTTGCGCGTAGAGCTGCGCTTGGCAGGCTCAGCCTTTTTCACCGGGTTCTCCAACCGAGCGATTTCCTTTTGAAGCAGCGCTTCAACAGCCGCGAGCGCTTTTTCATCGCGGGCAGAGCAGATGGTGATCGCCTTACCTTCGCGTCCGGCCCGCCCGGTGCGACCAATCCGGTGCACGTAGTCTTCGGGATGGCCGGGAACATCAAAGTTGAACACATGGCTGACACTGGGCACATCAAGTCCCCGTGCAGCTACGTCCGAGGCTACCAGAATGCGCAGATTGCCTTCGCGGAACCCTTCCAGGGTTTTGGTGCGCTGGCTTTGATCAAGGTCGCCATGAATGGGAGCCGCATCATAGCCATATTTTTTCAGAGATTTGGCAACGATATCCACGTCCGACTTGCGGTTGCAGAAAACGATCCCGTTGGAAAGCTTGTCACCTTCCTGATCAATCAATGCGCGCAAAACGGTCCGTTTTTCGCTGGCTTCGCGATCTTTACGCGAGGCTTTGAAGACAACCACGTTCTGCTCGATCGTCTCAGAGGCGGACGCCTGACGGGCCACTTCGATTCGTTCCGGCGCAGAGAGGAAGGTATTGGTGATCCGCTCGATCTCGGGCGCCATGGTGGCCGAAAAGAACAGCGTCTGGCGGGTAAAGGGCGTCAGCGAGAAGATGCGTTCGATATCAGGGATGAAGCCCATGTCCAGCATCCGGTCGGCTTCGTCCACCACCATGATCTGAACGCCGGTGAGCAGCAGCTTGCCGCGTTCGAAATGGTCCAGCAGGCGGCCGGGGGTGGCGATCAGAACATCAACGCCTTTGTCGATCAGCTGGTCTTGTTCCTTGAAGCTGACACCGCCGATAAGCAGCGCCTTGGTGAGCTTCAAGTGCTTGGTATAAGTGTCAAAATTCTCAGCCACCTGGGCTGCCAATTCACGTGTCGGGCACAAAACCAGGCTGCGTGGCATCCGGGCACGGGCGCGGCCACGCGCCAGTAAGGTGATCATCGGAAGGGTGAAAGAGGCGGTCTTACCAGTGCCGGTTTGGGCAATACCAAGAACATCGCGTCCTTCAAGGGCGGGCGGAATAGCGCCTGCCTGAATAGGTGTTGGGGATTCATACCCGGCCTCATCGATGGCTTTGAGGACCTTGGCATTCAAGTTCAGATCGGAAAATTTTGTCATATGCGTCCGTTTATGCGGACACTGACCTGGCCCGCGCGTGTTAACAGAAAGCCGGTTCCGCAGGGTCATGCGGTGTGACAGCATCCAGCTTTTGGCGGGACATAGCAAAATCTGGCTTGGGGGTCAATTATTGGCTGGTTTGATATGGGTTTCAAACTTTAAACAGCGCTCCGCAGAACAGTTCAGCCAAACTTCGGGAAATGTTTCTGGCGCGCCTCTTCGATGCGCAAATCACGTAGCCGCAATAGTCCTTCGGCCTCCAGTTTTCGACGCAATTTTGGACTATCCTTGCAGACCTCGTCAAAAAATGCGCGCAGCCCGGACGTCCCCTCGGACGCTTCGATTTCGCTGAGCAGCTCATGCTTGGTGATGCCACCCGTCTCGCGTGACCAGGCAGGTTCCAGTTCGGCCCGGTAAGAGCCTTGTTTAAGGCGATAGCGATACTGCGACAGCCATTGATCCCAGTTGTGAGCATGAAAGTGACAGAGGTCGACCTCAGGAAGTTCCTGGCCACCTGGGTTTTCGTCCTTGCCTTGATAGATATTGTGAATGCGGAAGCTGAGGTCGGGCAGGCCGGTGCGCACAAAAATCTTGCCCTGAACATGGCTCAGAAATCCGCCCTTTAGATACTCTCCATATTGAGGGTAGACACGGCCAACGATGTTTTTACGCTCTGACCCGCTGATAAACCCTTTGAAGGCCGAGCCCGCTCCGGCGAGAGCTTCGATTGGCCGGGCCCTGGCGTTGAGGGTGGTTTGCGGGAGCTCTGCAAGAATTTGTGCGATAGACTTGTCAGCCCATAGGAACTCATCAACGTCGATATGGGTCAGCCATTCGAGATCATCGCTTTGGCGCCGGTAGGCTCGTGTGGCGTTAAGGGTCTGCCGCTGTTGGTGTTTCGCCGGTTTCCCCCCTTTTCGGCGTTGCTGCCACGAGGGGTCATCACAATCGACGACGCGAATTTTGGGATGCGCTTTCAACAGATGGCGCACCTCAGGGCAGGGGGCATCCAGATAGATGAACAGGCGATGGGCACCGGCTTCTAGGTGATAGGCGGCGAAATTCAGGATCTGAGCCCCGGGCGCCTTGATCGTACTGACAATTCCCCATCTATCCGCAGGCTTTGTCATAGTGATTTCGGACGTTTTTTGTAGCGTTGAATACGGCCAAAGACCGTGCGTGGCTCGCGCAGAAGATCTCCCAGCATGCGTCGACATAACGGAGCGATGACCTGGTCGTTTTCGCCATGCCGCCACAGGCGGGCCAAAAGGTTCTTGTCCATATCGCCCGTTGGCAAGGAATAACCATTCAGGTCAAAGGCTAGTTTGTCCCTAGGTCGATCCTTGAGACGAGGAAAACCCAGGCCGTTGGATCGACCGGACAGACTTCGTTCGCTGTCGTGAAGCTTTATCAAATCAAAGAGCAGTGCCAGACCCTGTCCTCCCAGGCGTTGGTCAATGGTTGCCCCATGGTCGGCAAAGGTTGTGGCGGCTGAAATCAACCAGCGTGGCTCCAGCACCTTGGCCAGTTTCTCCCCTTCTTCTGTCCAGAGACGTAAAAACAGCTGTCTGGCGGGGGGGCAGGTTGGGCGGCGGCGTAAGATTGCAATTAGAAAGGCGTGCAGGGCAAAGATTTCGGGCTCGCCGCGCAACTGGTACCGCAACTGTGCCTGCTTGTGTTGCGGGTCATACCTATAGGTTACTTCGGGATTTTCTAGATCTTCGGGGATCTGCTGCTGCCAAAAGGAAGCGAAATCCACATCAGCAGCTGGAAGGCACTGTTCAGGATTTTGAAACGGGCGTTCCTTTTTCTCTAGCCGTTTCATCAGGCTATAGAACCCTCCGGGGTATAACTCGCTGTCAAATTCCATTCGCGAACCACCGCTTGATCCAAAACCGCTCAAAGCAATTTAGCCGAGAAAATCAATATCTCGCAAGGTTAGGCGCGAGTTGAGGCCCAAATGAGGCCAAGGCGAGGAGGCGGTTAACGCCCCCTCACCGAAAATGGCAGGATTAAACCATCATTTCCTTGGTCGCAGTCAGTTTCAGCTCGGGGTAGTCGCGTTCAACGCGATCAATGTCCCATTGCAGTCGCGTCAGATAGACGACGTCACCGTCGTGATCATAGGCAATATGCTGCTTGTTGCTATCGACGAACTTTTCGACGGCTTGTTTTTCGCCTGTGACCCAACGCGCCGAAGTAAACTGCGAGGTGTCAAACCGCACGGGCAGCCCATATTCCATCTCGATCCGGCTGGCGAGCACTTCGAATTGCAAAGCCCCCACGACCCCAACAATAAAGCCCGAACCGATCGACGGTTTGAAGACCTTGGCAGCGCCTTCTTCGGCGAATTGCATCAGCGCCTTTTCCAAGTGCTTGGCCTTCATCGGGTCGCCCGCGCGCACGCCTTGCAGCAATTCTGGCGCGAAAGAGGGAATACCCGCGACGCGCAGCGCCTCGCCTTCGGTCAGGGTGTCGCCAATGCGCAGCTGGCCGTGGTTGGGAATGCCAATAATATCACCGGCCCAGGCCTCTTCGGCCAATTCGCGATCCGAGGCCAGGAACAGCACCGGATTGGAAATCGCCATGGGTTTCTTGGTGCGCACATGTGTCAGTTTCATGCCGCGTTTAAAATGCCCTGACGCCATACGCACAAAGGCCACCCGATCCCGGTGCTTTGGATCCATATTGGCCTGCACCTTGAAGACAAAGCCGCTGACTTTTTTCTCTTCGGGGGCAATGTCGCGGGGCAGCGCTTTTTGCACTTGGGGTTCGGGGCCATAGGCGCCAATCCCATCCATCAGTTCCTTGACACCAAAGGAGTTGATGGCAGAGCCGAACCAGATCGGGGTCATATGCCCTTCAAGCACGGCCTGCGGGTCAAGCGCGGGCAGCAACTCACGGGCCATTTCAACTTCTTCGAGCAGCTTTTCCAGCAAATGTTCCGGCACATGCTCGGCCAGTTTGGGGTCATCCAGGCCTTCGATGGCAATGCTTTCAGCTACCTTGTTACGGTCGGCACGGTCCATCAGCTCCAGCCGGTCGCGCAGCATGTCATAACAGCCGATAAAATCACGCCCAACACCGATGGGCCAGGCCGCTGGTGTTACGTCAATGGCCAGGTTTTCCTGAATTTCGTCGATGATCTCAAAGGTATCGCGGCTTTCGCGGTCCATCTTGTTACAGAAGGTAAGGATCGGCAGGTCCCGCAGGCGGCAGACCTCAAACAGTTTCTGCGTCTGGCTTTCAACACCTTTGGCACCATCAATGACCATGACGGCTGCATCCACGGCCGTCAGGGTACGATAGGTATCTTCTGAAAAGTCGGAGTGGCCGGGCGTGTCAACCAGATTGAAACGAAAGCCGCTGAAATCAAAAGACATTGCCGAGGCCGAGACTGAGATGCCGCGGTCTTTTTCCATTTGCATAAAGTCAGATCGGGTGCGCCGGGCCTCGCCCTTGGCGCGCACTTGCCCCGCCATCTGAATCGCACCACCATAAAGCAGGAACTTTTCAGTCAGCGTGGTTTTGCCCGCATCCGGGTGCGAAATGATCGCAAAGGTGCGGCGCCGCGCGATTTCAGGCGGCAGTTCGGGGCGGTTTGGGGCACTATCCAACATGAGCGCGCGTATAGGTTGGATTGCAGGGTGAGGCAAGATGAACGACCTCTTTTGCCAGTGCCGTCACATCGGTCTCGAAATTCGGCCCAGACTTTCATGCGCCTGTGATTGGCCTGTGATTGGCCTGTGATTGGATTGTCGCTGACCAGTTTCCGACCTATCAAGAACTCCCTAAGCGCTGCTTGAACACCTTTGGATCAGTCGTTTTCGACGATCATCAGCTGAGTGAGGCGCGCCGCAGCAGCCCAACTGCGTCAGGATGGTCTAGCAAGGCTTTTTGCACCTCAAACCCATGGCTGTCGCGTCGTTGCAGGGGCAGGCGATGGGGAGTGATCACAGAAAGCAGCTCATCCGGCAAAGCAGGCTGGGTCAGCGGGTCCAGATAGAGAGATTCCGCAGCGATCCCTTCGGCATAGACGATGTGATGGCGATCAAACAGCAGCTGGAAATAGTCGACAAACCCGCCCGCAGACATCACGACACTGTCGCCGTTGACCAGATCGCGGGCCCGTACCAGTAGTTCTGAACAGCCGGTGCCCAGCCTGTCACGGCGTTGATAAACCATCAGGCGATGATCCGGGCTGACCAGCAGGTCGCCCGCATTGTTCAGTGCGCCGGCCCGGATCAAGACTGGCGCCATGCGTCCAGTCGCGCGTGAGGTGCTGTGGCCGATCCAGCGCAGCTCCTGCACGCCCGCGTCGCGGGTCAGAATCCGGTCACCCGGTTGCAGGTTTTCGATCGGCATCTGCGCGCCCGTTGACAAGGTGATGCGGGTGCCGCGGGTGAAAGAAACACAGGACATCTGCGCCAGTTTGCGCCGCACCTGGTCTTGTTCGGCCCGGACCAGAGAATAGGCTACACCACGGTCGAGTGGTGCCAGGGGCAATAGGTAGATGCCTGCGATCATGCCCTCTGGATCAACCTCGACCAGGACCACTGCTTCGACGCTGCCTCCGGCCTGAGGGATCAGAGTCAGGGTGCAATCCAGATGCAGGCGGGCACCAGGAGTGCCTAACTCGGTATCCTTGGCGATATAAAACGCGCCACCGGGATTGCTGGCCAGACCAAGACGGCGAGGGCGAGCTCTGGGGTCGAGCTGATAGATGTCATCCAGCATGAGATCATCCAGAACACCCAGGGCGTCACCCATATTTGCACCGATCTCGACCCGGAATTGCTCTGCCGGATAGACGGGGACCGATTGGATGGCTTGATGGGATGAAGTCACGTGAATCCTCTTGTGTCGACGGTTGCACGCGCAGATCCGGATGCGCTGCTGCATGAGGCAGGCCTATCCGGGAAATAAGGCAGGATGCAGACAATTACTGGCAGAAATCCTGACACCTGGTTAATTTTGCGTCAGTGCGCGTCGCAATTGCGGTGGGCCTCCAAGAATTTGCGGGCTGGTCTTCGGCGACAGGGCTGTGCAATCTGCTGCAGCAGATAAGACATGTACAAGACACGCGCAGAGGAGATGGGTGATGGATCTGGGAATTGCAGGAAAGCGGGCACTGGTCTGTGCCAGCAGCAAGGGGCTGGGACTGGGCTGCGCCGAAGCACTGGCCGCGGCGGGGGTGAACCTGGTGATGAACGCCCGTGGCGAAGAGGCTCTGCTGGCCGCAGCGGATGCGATTCGCGCTGAACATGGCGTGCAGGTTGAAACTGTTGTGGCGGATGTGACCACGGCGGAAGGCCAGCAGAAACTACTCGCAGCGGCTGAAGACGTGGATATTTTGGTCAATAACGCCGGTGGACCGCCTCCGGGCATGTGGTCCGACTGGGAGCGTGAAGATTTCATCAAGGCGCTGGATGCGAATATGCTGGCACCGATTGCGTTGATGAAAGCACTGTTGCCGGGCATGATGGAACGTGGCTGGGGGCGGGTGGTCAATATCACCTCGCAATCGGTCAAAGCCCCTATCGCGGTTTTGGGCCTGTCTAATTCGGCCCGCGCCGGGTTGACCGGCTATGTTGCGGGAACCTCGCGTCAGGTTGCGGGCAGTGGCGTTGCGATCAACAATCTGTTGCCGGGCATTCATGCCACTGACCGTGCGGTCTCGCTTGATAGCGGTGTTTCGGCGCAGCAGGGGATCAGCATGGAAGAGGCCAAGGCACAGCGCGCCGCCACCATTCCTGCAGGACGCTACGGCACACGGGCCGAATTTGGGGCTGCCTGTGCCTTTTTGTGCTCAAAACACGCAGGCTTCATCATCGGTCAGAACATTCTGCTGGATGGCGGTGCCACTAATATGACGCTCTGACGCGCCAGAAACGGAGAACACAGATGGCCAGCGGGTATTCCCTGAAGGACCAATTGTTTAACCTGGAAAAGACCCGCTATCTGGCGGGTCTTTTTGCCGCCGCCGACCCCGGATTTGACGCCGTAGGGTTTGAGGCCGACGTGATGTCACGCCTGTTGCAGCTGGAGCTGAAGGCCCGTCTGCATTGGATCGCCGAGGTCCTGGGGCAGCACCTGACCGGGGACCTTACAAAAGTGGCGCCAGTCTTGCTAAATGCACTGCCGCCGCCGCTCGATCCGTCCAAATCGGATGATGACTTTGGCGATTTCATCTTTGCTCCGCTGGGAGAATTCGTCGTGGCGCGCGGGCTGCCGGACCATCTGGATCTGTCGCTGGATCTGATAGAGGCACTGACCCAGAGGTTCTCAATGGAGTGGGCGATCCGCCCGTTTCTGAATGCGCACCCGCATGAGACTCTGGCGCGGATGCAGGTCTGGACGCAGCATTCCAGTTATCATGTGCGCCGCTTGGTGAGCGAAGGAACCCGGCCGCGTCTGCCCTGGGGGCAGGGGGTGGCACTGGAGCTGAAGGATCCGGTGCATCTGCTGGATCAATTGCAGGCGGATCCGACCCGCTATGTCACGCGATCGGTGGCCAATCACTTGAATGACATCGCCAAGAAAGACCCGGAACTGGTGCTCGCTTGCCTGCGGCGCTGGCGGGCGCAGGACGGCGGGGACGCCAAGGAATTGGACTGGTTGATGCGCCACGCCTGTCGTGGATTGGTCAAATCTGGCCATGCCGAGGCACTGAGTTTGTTGGGGTTTGATCCGGAGGTCCGCGTGGAGGTTGATCTGTGCCTCCAATCGAAAAATGTTCGTATTGGATCGGGATTGGAGTTCAGTGTCGAGCTGATATCAGATCGGGAATGCCCTGTTCTGGTGGATTATATTATCCATTTTCATAGGCCTAAAGGGAAGTCTTCACAAAAGGTTTTTAAAATCAAGCAAGCGGTTTGTTCGTCGAATATGTTGAGAATTGACAAGGTTCACAAGCTGAAAGGCGACGCAACCACCTTCAAGCTGGTGCCCGGATTGCACCGATTGGAGATTTTGGTAAACGGCAAAATCCGCGCCGGGGCAGATTTTGATTTGCTACCGCAGTGATCTCTGACTGCCAGGTGGACAGGTCGGCAAGCAGCAGGTGGGCCACAAGTGGATTGCCTACGATCGTTCACACGGCACTCTCACGCTTGCGTTAGTGAACCCGGTTGTCGCTTGCGAAGGGACCATTCACGGTCTAGCCAGATTCAGACTTAAGCAAAAATCCAGCGCTCAACCGCGTCGCTCGCCCACGGCACTCTGCGGTGGGCGAGGGCCAATCCGGAGATCTCCCAGATGAAACATGAAGCAGTACAAAACTACTACGGGGAGGTGCTTCAGGGCAGCGAGGATCTGCAGACCAATGCTTGCTGTACCCCCGATGATATGCCCGATTACGTCAAGACCGTGCTGTCGCAGATCCATGATGAGGTGCTGATGCGCTATTATGGCTGCGGGCTGATCGCCCCGGAAGCGCTGGAGGGCGCGCGCATTCTTGATCTGGGATGCGGGGCTGGGCGTGATGTCTACGCATTGTCAGCGCTGGTGGGGCCCAAAGGGCGGGTCGTGGGCGTTGACATGACACCAGCACAGCTGGAGGTGGCGCGCCGTCATCAGGATTTTCATGCCGAAGCCTTTGGCCATCCTGAAAGCAACGTGGAATTCCATCATGGCTATATTGAAAAGCTGGAAGATTTGGGGCTGGAGCCGGGATCTTTTGACATCATTGTCTCCAACTGCGTCATCAACCTGGCAACCGACAAGGGAGCAGTGCTGCGCGGGGCGCACCATCTTCTAAAAGAAGGCGGCGAGATGTATTTCTCTGATGTCTATGCAGATCGGCGGGTGCCGGAAGACATGGCCAAGGATGAGGTGCTGTATGGGGAATGCCTGTCGGGGGCGCTCTATTGGAACGATTTTCTCACGCTGTCCAAGGAGGCCGGTTTCAAAGATCCTCGGATGGTGACAGCGCGCCCATTGACGATCGAAAATCCCAAGCTCGAAGCCCGCGTCGCCCCGCTGAAATTTCTGTCGGCCACCTATCGTTTGTTCAAACTGCCAGAACTGGAAAGCGCTTGTGAAGACTACGGTCAGGCGGTGATCTACAAAGGCAGTATTGCCCATGCGCCGCATGCACTGCGCCTAGATGATCACCATGTCATCGAGACGGGCAAGGTCTTTCCGGTCTGTGGCAATACCTGGATGATGCTGCAAGACACGCGTCTGGCTCCGCATTTTGATTTTATCGGCGATTTTTCCAACCATTATGGCATCTTTGTCGGCTGTGGTGGCAATTCACCTTTCAACGGGCTGGAATTGGACGGCGCGGTGCCGGGCTGCTGCTGAAGGCTTGCGCGGCGGCGACGGGGTTGGTATTTGCCGCTGAAACCGATTTGCAGGATCGGACAGCTTGCGAGGCCGAATGAGCACAGCATCCCCCCAGCGCCAGCCAGACCAGCAGTCCCAGTCCGGGTTGCATATGCAATCGTCAGTTCAACCTGGGTTGCCGGTACCACGGCTGGAAATCCGCCATATCTATCGCTATTTTGATGGCCGTGCAGTGGTGGATGATGTGTCGTTGCAGATCCAGGCGGGGCAGGTGACCTGCTTGCTGGGGCCTTCGGGCTGCGGAAAATCCACCACATTGCGGATGATTGCCGGCGTGGAAATGCAGGATAGTGGCGAGATCTACGTCGATGGCAAATTGATTTGCGACACGGTCTTTCGTGTCCCGCCAGAGCGGCGCGAGATTGGCCTGATGTTTCAGGATTTTGCCCTGTTTCCGCACCTGAGCGTGGCAGACAACGTCGCCTTTGGTCTCAACAAAGGCAGCAAGGCCGAAAAACGCGCCCGGGTCGAAGAACTGTTGGAAAAGGTCTCGCTGAAGCGGTTCATTGATGACTTTCCGCACCAGCTGTCAGGTGGCGAGCAGCAGCGTGTCGCGCTGGCGCGGGCGTTGGCACCCAAGCCACGTATCATGCTGATGGATGAGCCTTTTTCTGGACTTGATAACCGGCTGCGTGACGGCATCCGGGATGAGACACTGACTCTGCTGAAAGAAGAGGACGCAGCCGTTCTGCTGGTGACGCATGAACCCGAAGAGGCCATGCGCATGGCCGATGAAATCGCGCTGATGCGCGGCGGCAAAATCGTCCAGCAAGGTGCGCCCTACAACGTCTATACCCGCCCGATTGACAAAGCGGCAGTGGCGTTTTTCAGTGATATCAACGTGTTGAAGTCACAAGTGAATGGTGCCTTGGCAGATACACCTTTCGGCCAGTTCCTAGCACCGGGTATTGCGGATCGCACCGATGTGGAAATCGTTTTTCGCCCACAACATGTGCGCATTGATTTTGACCGCAGTGGCAAAGGGCCCCTGCCCACTGCCACCGATGGAGTGCCCGCCCGCGCCGTGGTAAAGCGGGCACGCTATCTGGGCCACGAAAGCCTGGTGGAGTTTCAGATGGACTATGATGACTCTATCCTGAAAGTGACCGTTCCGCGCGTGTTTCTGCCTGAGGTCGGGCGGGTGATGTGGCTGACAGTTCCGCGCAACCGCTGTTTCGTGTTTCCGGCTTAAGAGCTTCTCTGCCTAAGTCAGAACCGCCTGATATCTGGTCCGCAGGTTTTCAGCCCTTTGAGCGGTGTGGGTCATAGTCGGACAATTGCTTGCCCGGCTCGTCGACGAATAGCTCGGGCAGGGCGGTGACCTCTTCGATCAGATCAACGCGGAAGACACGGAAATCGCCACGCGTTTCGCACCAGGCGGTCAGGGTCCAGATTCGCCCCCAGTATTCCATGTGTAGCGGGCGGATGATGCGCTTTGTCAAAGTGCCATCTATGCGACGATAGCGCAGTGACAGTTTTTGACGCGATTTGATCGCCGCACGCAGGGTCGGCATATGGGCAAAGCCCCGTGCGGCATCGGCAAAAGGATAGACCGCAAATTTCCAGGCATCTGCCTGGGCGATGGTTTCTTCTGGCAAAACCGCGTCTACCTTGGCTGCAAGCGACTGCGCCGCTGCCTTTAGATCTGCATCAGCGGCCTCTGCGACGATGGCCATACCAAGGTTCAGAGCTTCCAACTCTTCCGGGGTCAGCGTGAGCGGTGGCAGGGTGATCTGCTCGCGCACCATATAGCCGATACCGCGTTCGCCTTCGACCGGCACACCTGAAGCCACAAGCGTGTCCATATCGCGGTAAATGGTACGGGTCGAAACCTCGAGCCGGGCCGCAATATCCATTGCGCGATGGAGCTTTCCATCGCGCAGGATCTGGATGATTTCAAAAAGGCGGTCGGTACGGCGCATGGAACTACCCTTGGCTCAGGTACCGATGCCGCGTCAAGATGGCCACGCTATGATGGTGCCAACGTCCAGTGAATGGTCTCGTGACGGATTTGAACACTGTCTGGCTTGATAGCCGCCATCAGGGCAGGGGCAAAATCCTGTTTGCCAAAGCTTTCAGCGACTTCAAGTGCGGTTTCCATGTCCTTCCAGATCACCGTATCTGTCCAGCTGCCATCCTCGCCTGCGCTGAGACGGCGAAAGACAAAGCCGGGATTGGCGCGAACAAAATCTGTGCTTTGCTTGCTCAGCGCAATGAACTGGGCTGCTGTGACGTCAGTGTTCAGCCGAAAGGTCACGGTTTCGGCAACGGCATCTGCGACGGTCTCGGCGGCGGCTGTATCTGTCTGTGTCATATCAAACTCCTTATGTTGATGGCCAGGACATAGCGGGTAGCAACTGACACAAACCTGTCAGTTGTGTTTCGGACTGGGCGAAAAAAGAGAATTTTGGGCCATCCGGCAGGTGCTGAACGCAGCCCTGGCCTTTGCTCCTGTGCTGCAGGGGCGTAGAACCTGAAGCCAGACAAGAATGTGCCGGTACAGGTTCGTGCTGGCAAAAGTGTAGGAGAGATTCACATGCTCAATAATATCGGCCTTCCCGGCCTGCTTCTCATCGCTGTTGTGGTTCTGGTGCTGTTTGGTCGCGGCAAGATCAGCTCGCTCATGGGCGAAGTCGGCAAAGGCATTACCTCGTTCAAGAAGGGCGTCAACGAAGGTGCCGCCGAGCTGGAACAGGATGCAGCTGACGTTGCAGACGAGGCCAAGGACGTGACACCAGCCGCAGATACGGCGACCGAAAAAGACAAGGCGTAAGCGCCGATGTTTGATCTTGGGTGGACCGAACTCTTGGTCATTGGCGTGGTCGCGCTGATCGTCGTCGGCCCCAAGGACCTGCCGGTGCTGTTTCGCAGCGTTGGCCGTTTCGTGGGCAAGGCCAAAGGCATGGCGCGCGAGTTCAGCCAGGCGATGAATGACGCCGCTGATGAAAGCGGCGTGCGCGATGTTGCCAAGGGGCTGAAGGCGGCGACCAATCCGATGAACACCGCAATGGACGGGGTCAAAGAGGCGGCACAGGATATGGCCAAATCTATCGATCCGACCAAATCCATCGACCCAACCTCGTTCAAGCCAGGGACGGAGACGGGCAAAATGGCAGTGGAGCGGGCACTGGAAGCCAAGAAAATTCAGGCATCCACCGCACGTGCAGCCGCCGAGCGAAAAGCGCGCGAGGCTGCTGAGGCGATGGAGCACGCTCAAGCCGCCGAGGCGGCGCTGGATGCAGCGCCAGCTGAAAGCGAGGCTCCCTCAGAAGGAAGTGAGGCCAAAACATGAGCCAGACAGAAGAGGTCGAAGATTCGACCGCGCCATTGATCGAACATCTGGCCGAGCTGCGCACGCGGCTCATCCATTCGGTTGTGGCCTTTCTGGTGGGCATGATCATCTGTTTCACCGTGGCGACGCCGATCTTCAACTTTCTCACGGCACCTTTGTGTCAGGTGCTGTCGGAGCGTGGCCAGGATTGTGATCTGATCTTCATCTCGCCGCAGGAAGGCTTTTTTGTTGCGATCAAGGTCTCGCTGCTGGGCGGTCTGATCCTTAGCTTTCCCTATATCGCGATGCAGATGTGGCGGTTTGTGGCGCCGGGGCTCTACAAGAACGAAAAGGGAGCCTTTTTGCCCTTCCTGGTAGCTTCGCCTTTCATGTTCCTGCTTGGCGCCAGCTTTGCCTTTTTCGTGGTGACACCTCTGGCCTATGATTTCTTCCTTGGGTTCCAACAGTTTGGTACCGAAGGCGAAGCCGTGGCGGAAACCGGTGCGGCCCCGCTGAGCGTGGTATTTCAAGGCTCCGCACAGGAGTATCTGAACCTTACGATCAAGTTCATCGTGGCCTTTGGCATGTGTTTCCAGCTGCCGGTTCTGCTGACACTGATGGGCAAGGCTGGTTTGGTCAGTGCGGATGGTTTGGGGGCTGTGCGTAAATATGCGGTGGTCGCCATTCTGGTTCTGGCCGCATTGGTCACGCCACCGGATGTTATCACCCAGGTCATTCTGTTTGTGGTGGTCTACGGGCTCTACGAGATCTCGATCTTCCTGGTGCGCCGGGTTGAGACCAAGCGCGAAGAAAAGCTGCGGGCGGAAGGCTACTATGATGATGAAGACGAAGATCCTCTGATGGCCGAATTCGACGAGGATGACGACAAGTAATCCGATTGAAAAGAGTGACTAGACTGCGCGCCGCAACAGGCGCGCAGTCTTTTGTTTTAGGGGGCTAGCCAAGCCTTCGGCGGCACCAGGCTTTGGGCGTTTCGGCCTCTAGCAGAGCAGAATTACAATTGAGGACCATAGCTTTGTCTGATGCGCCGCGAATTCTCCGGTTTTATGGAGACACTGATTTCATTACCGGGCTACGGGCGCTGGCAGCGACAATGGTTGTCATGATCCATACCGGAGCATTGGTCAATTTTGGCGCGCTTGGGCAGGCAATCACCAGTGCCGGGAAATACGGCGTCGACATCTTTTTTGTGATCTCCGGCTATACCATTGCCAGAACTTTCACCGAGGCCAAAAACTATCAGAGCTACCTGACTCGCCGGATCCTGCGCATCGTGCCGCTGTATTGGCTGGCGATTGCCGTCGCCATCCTGCTGTGGCGGACAGGGGCCTTTGCCTTGCCGTATTGGATGCAGGAGTTGGGGTCTCAGCCGGATCTCTATAATTTCCTCATGCATCTAAGTATGTTGAGCTATCTGGATTATCGCGTGGCAAATTCCCTTCTTGGCGTGGAATGGACCATCCCGATCGAAGTATTTTGGTACGTCTGTCTGCCTCTGCTGCTGCATTTTACCAAAAGCATTCCCAAAGCGGTCGGCGGTATTCTGGTGCTGCTGGTTCTGACCGGGGGGCTGTCTTATGCATCAAAACAGCTGTTTGGCACCTCGCAGCCCATCAAATGGTCGCCAATCGCGCATGGGCATTTGTTTGTTGTTGGCGCAGCGGCATTCTATCTGCGCGAGCGTTTTGCCGAGGGGGGCTCTGGTCGGGCCGCGTTCTGGATTGGGGGCGCGGTGCTGGTGTTTCTGACGGCGCTTTTGTTGGATTTCGGCGGACGTTCTGAACTTCTGGCGCTGTCCACAGCCGCAATGATCGTCTGGGCAACACCGCAACGCGTGGCCTGGCTGACCCGGCCCCTGACACTGCCGCCGATGCTGTTTCTGGGATCGATCAGCTACAGTATCTATTTGCTCCACATGCTGGTTTTGCAAGTGATGCAGGGGTTTGCACTGTTACCGCAGGCCGGGCTGGCGCAGTTCCTTGTGGTCTATAGCGTGACCGTCGCGCTTTCGACCGGCACCTATCTTTTGGTTGAAAAGCCAACAAACCGCATGGGGCGCCGATTGGCAGAGGCAGGGCAGCTGGCCGGTTCGACGGTTTTGCCCAAGGTTGAGAATTAGCAGGGTAGCAATCTGAGGATTTGATGAGATCTTGCTGCGGCAATCTGCAGTGCCGTCGCGAACATAAACTTCCGATCCCGCTCGAATGGCCGGTCTTCCTGCTCAGAGGCTTGTTGCTCAGCTTCAGACATGCTTTGTCCGACCGGTAAACGACGGAGACACCCATGGACCAGACCACATTGACCCGCATAGCCGAAGCACTTGAGCGCATGGCGCCGGCACCGCTTGCGGCCCCTGATTTTGAGGCAGCTTCGGCGTTTGTCTGGCATGTTGAGCCCGATCGACTGGAGCCGGTTGCCAAGATCAACCGCGTCGATTTGGATCTCTTGGTCGGGATCAACCGCTCTCGCGATACGCTGCTTGAAAATACACGAAGGTTTGCCCGCGGCGACGCAGCCAACAATGCCCTGTTGTGGGGCGCACGTGGCATGGGCAAGTCGAGCCTGGTCAAGGCTATCCACGGTGCCTTGCTGGCGGATGATCATAGGGAGCTCAAACTGGTGGAGCTGCAGCGGGAAGATCTGCCCTCGGTGGCGCGATTGCTGAACCATCTGCGCAAGGCACCGCATCGCTTTATCCTGTTTTGTGATGATCTGTCGTTTAGCCATGATGATCAGCACTACAAAAGCCTGAAGGCGGTACTGGATGGCGGTATCAAAGGTCGTCCCGAAAATGTGGTGTTCTACGCTACATCCAACCGCCGACACCTGATGCCGCGCGACATGATCGAGAACGAGCGATCCAGCGCCATCAACCCCTCCGAGGCGGTCGAAGAAAAGGTCTCTCTCAGTGACCGATTTGGCTTGTGGCTGGGCTTCCACCCTTGCGATCAGGATGAATATCTCGAAATGATTTCAGGCTATTGCCTTGCCCACGGCGTTGATGTGGATCGCGAAGTGATGATTGCGGAAGCGATAGAATGGCAGGCAACACGCGGCGCGCGATCGGGCCGTGTTGCTTGGCAGTTTTTTACCGATCTGGCCGGGCGACACGGGATCGCTTTGGGCTAGGCGGCTACAGGCAGAGCCGCCAAATCTCCCGGCTCTGCCAGTCCAAACTCGGGCGCTCGGGTGCCAGAATCCGACAAAATCCGGATGTTATCAGAGCAGTGCAAGATTGAAACTCTGCCTGATTGAGACTCTGCCCAGTGGTATTCTGTCCGCCGATGCTCAGGGTGCACGGTCAGTTCAGATAGAGCAGGGGATCCTGGCTGTCGAAACCGTCTCGGACTTCGAAATGCAACAATGCCTGTGGTGAGTCATGCAGCGTGGCGATGGTTTGTCCGCGCTTGACCTGATCGCCTTCGGTGACTGAAATCTTGTCGACGTTGAAATAGATCGTCGAAAGCTTTGGGTCATGGCGAATGACAATCAGCGGGATATTGTCGGAATCCTTGGTAATCACCGCCACGGTGCCGCTTTCAGCCGCTTTGACCGACGCGCCTGCAGCTGCCGCGATATCAATGCCGTCGCTGCGCCCTTTGGCGTAGGTTTTCACGATTTTACCCTGCACCGGATAGGCCATGGCGGCCGTGCTCGGGCGGCTGGGTTCTGGTACATCCACCGTGGGCAGGGTTTCAGCGGCAACATCGGCAGGAGCAATGTTTTCTTCCGGCAAAGGCTTGGTGGCGCTGGGAGGTGTCGGTGTAGCCGACCCTTCGCCCGGGGCTGTGGTGGAGGTGGCGGCAGCAGGGGTGCGGGCCGGGCTCTGGTCCTTGAGTGGGATCATCAGGTGCTGGCCTTCGCGGATGGCGAAATCACTGCCCAGACCGTTCCATTCTGCCAGGGATTTGACCGGCACCTGATAGAGGCGCGAAATGGTATAGGCGGTTTCACCGCGTACCACCTTGTGGCGGACAGGCTCTGGTCCGGCCTGCACTTTTACCGGCTTTACCTGCGGTTTTGGCTGGATTTCGGTTGTGGTCACCGAGCCGGGGTTCGGTGAGGTAGCAGGTGCGCTGTCGATGGCAGTGCCAGCCAGGGCGGCGATATCGACAGCACCGGGATTGGCTTTGCCAGCGGCACTGTTGGCGGCCGTAGGCGCGCGACGCGGCAGGGCCAGGACTTCGCCTTTGCGCAGCGGGTCGCTGGGTTGCATGCCGTTGAATTTGGCAATTTCCCCTGCCGGTAGGCCGATACGGGCGGCCAGATCGCTAACCTTGTCGCCCCGCTGGGCAACCGCAACCTGATAAGAGGGGTAGGTGATCAGACCACGTGCATCCGGCGTCGGCCGGTTCGAGGTGGCACTCTGCGCCGCCTGAGTGGTGTTGAACCCGCCGATCTGGCCGCGCAGATCATAGTCCAACGGGTTCTCGCAGCCCGCCAGCACAGCTAGCAATGGAAGGGTCACCAGCGCCATCCGGACCGGTGCGGAGCGAAGTTTTGGGCTGCCTGTCATAGTACTGTCCTCAATTTCTGTCCGGGCGATCCTGGCAAGGCAATCCCAGCAAGGCTTTGTGCCTCTTGTGCCTGCGGGCTCGCTGCCGTCAATGGTCTTTTACGGTGAGCTGCATAATCGGCGCGCCTTTGCCGCAATTTAAGGCGCCTTTGCCTCAGCCCTCTTTGCCCAGACCTTCGAGCAAGGGCACAAAGCGCACCGGGCGCAGCTCATCATAGTCCAGCCCATCATCGGTTTTGCGCACGCGGATCAGGGTCTGCACCGTGTCGGACTGGCCCACGGGCACAACCATGATGCCACCGGGTTTCAGCTGTGCCAGCAAAGGGCCGGGCGGGTCTTCGGCGGCGGCGGTCACGATGATGCGGTCAAAAGGTGCCTGATCTGGCAGGCCGAAACTGCCATCCCCCACAAGCGAGGTGATATTGGCCAGCTGCATGCCTTCAAAGATCATCCGGGCCTCGCGCACCAAGCGGGCGTGCCGGTCAATAGTGTAGACACGCCGTGCAAGTTTGGCGAGAATTGCGGCCTGATAGCCGGAGCCGGTACCAACCTCCAGCACCGTGTCGCGGGGAGAGACCTGCAAGGCCTGGGTCATCAATCCGACCACCGAGGGCTGCGAGATCGTCTGACCACAGGCAATTGGCAGCGGCGTGTCCTCATAGGCGCGGTCGGAAAAGATCCCACGCACGAAGGGGCCGCGGTCGATCTGCTCCATCGCCTCGAGCACTTTGGAATCTGTCACCCCGCGAGAGCGCAGGGCAAACAGAAACTGCATCTTTGTTTCCGGGTTGGGGCCGCTCATTCGATGCCCTTGAACCTGTCGAGCGCATCATCTGCCGTCAGGTCGGCGCGCATGGGCGTCACTGATATGTAGCCGTCCAGATTGACGCTTGCATCGGTGTCAGGTGCTGTGTGTACCTGCTGATCGCCGCCGCGGATCCAGAGATAACGCCGCCCGTTGGGCGAGATCTGCTCTTCGGCGGAGAAATGGCTTCCACGCCGAAAGCCCTGACGCACCACGCGGGTGCCTTTGACGGCATCGGCGGGCACCGGGGGGAAGTTAATGTTGTAAAACAGGCGGTAGTCCTGGTCTTCGTCCGGGGCAGCTGCCAGAATTTTGCGAATGAGGTCTGCGCCATGCTGGGCTGAAGCCTCAAACGGGTTTTCCAGATCCCGGTTGTGCGGGCCGAAATACTGCGACAGAGCCATGGCGGGAATGCCCTGCAACGCCGCTTCCATTGCACCACCCAGAGTGCCCGAATAAAGGGCATTCTCGGCGGAATTGTTGCCGCGGTTGATGCCTGACAGAACCAGATCGGGGCGCGTGTCTTTCATGGCAACGTGAATGCCGCCCAGCACGCAGTCCGCAGGCGAGCCTTCGGCGGCAAAGCGGCGCGGGGCCAGCTCACCCAGCATCGAAGGGCGTGTATAGCTGATACAATGCGCGACGCCGGACTGCTCAAAGGCGGGGGCTACGGTCCAGACTTCACCGTCGGGACCGGCGAGATCATGGGCGATTGCCTCGAGAACCGCAAGGCCCGGAGCGTTGATACCGTCGTCATTGGTGATGAGAATGCGCATAAGGCCCCCTGACAGTTGTTTTGAACTGAATAGGCTTTGGGCGAAAAGGGGGCAAGCCTTTCGACAGGCTAGTTGCCTGCAAGAGCACAGAGAACGGGTAGACGTGCCACAGGTTGCGTGATGGAGCGGAGCCGAAGGGGGATCGCACCAGGGGATGGCAACACTAGGCCCGAGCCCTCATGGTGCGTGCCTCGATATTGATGAGAGCCCTCGCTGGAGGGGAGCTGGGAGCCTAGGCCGTATGGGAAACCAGACCCTGTGAGGAGCCGTGAGGTTCCGTCTGGTATTAATCCTCGGCGAGGATCTCTGGCAGAAGACGGGCGGCTTCGCTGTGAATATCGGTCAGCGGGCTGCGGTCTTCACCTGGAAAGAACCGCGCGCGAATGGCGGTTGGCATTGGCTGTGGCGACAGGATTTTAACCTGTGGTCCGGTTTTCACCGTTTCTGCCTGCCAGCTGCGCGCGAGCGCGATCTGCGCGGCCTTGCTGGCACCATAGGCGCCAAAGAATTTCTCACCGGCGCGCGGATCATCAAAGAACACGGCCCGCCCATGCTGCCCGAGTAGGGGCGCGATATAGGGGATGAGAACCGAAGGCGCAGTGGCATTCACTGCGATGGATTTGGTCCAGTCCTTGACAGCCACCGACGACGCGGGGCTAAGGGGGGCTGCATGAATGGCGCTGTGCAGCCACAGATCAAGCTGTCCCCAGCGGTCATGGATGCCCCGGCAAAGGGTAGCCATGGCTTCGGGCACGGTGATATCCATGGGCGCCAGGGTGGCAGAGCCGCCAGCCACCTTGATCCGGTCGTCGAGCTCTTCTAGGGCACCAGTGGTCCGGGCCACGGCGACAATGTGATGGGTCGGGGCGAGGGCTTCGGCGAGGGCTGCACCCAGCCCGCGTGATGCACCGGTAATAAGAGCGAGTTTCTGTGTCATAACCAGCCTTTTGATCCGCTTGCGTCGAGGGGTCAAGCCTCCATCTTGGCGCAGCAGCAGCTGTGACTGTTCAGGGCAGCTGGCATGCGGCTAGCTGCCGGGGATCGCGATGCGCTGGCTCTTGCCGGACTTTTCGAGGATCATCCCTTCAGCATCAATCCCCAGAACCGTGCTGCGCGAAATGCGGCTACCGGTCTTGACCGTCTTGAGCCGTCCATTGGGCAAACGCACCAGCGCCTGAAGATCATCCTTGGGCCCAAAGAGCCCCAGTAGGTTGAGGCTCTTGCGATCCAGAGCACTGGTCTGCGTGGCCTGGCCTGCAACATTTCCGGGAGTTCTGACATCACGTGTCTGGGCAGCGGTTCTGTTTGTCATCGTTTTCTTGCTTTATGAGCCTGGCACAAAAGGCGACAGGAACAGGGTTAAAGGGGCAAGGTCCCTGAGCTTGCGCCGGGCTGACCCTTGATGCCGCTGGCAGCTATCAGTCCGGACGAGCAGGCGCCAGAGCACCCATGGATCGCGCCACATGCCTCTGCTTTGCATCGGCAATGCTTTGCGTGATCCGTGCTGAAATTGGCAAGGGTTCGCCGATGTCAGGCAGGGATTACTCCCAGAGGGTGAGGCCCAATCTGGGCTTCCCTCCCGACGTGCGATGAGAGCCCTTTGAAAGGAAGATGTCGGTTCTGATTTTGGGCTTTAGACTCTTGGAACTGTGATCAGGAATCATAAACCAGAGAGGCAAGATCATGCCCATAGGCATGCAGCAGCTCTAACAGCTCTTCGAGCTGCGCCCCGGCATGTTGCAGCGTCGACAGCGGATGATTGGGTTCGGAAACCTGCAGTTCCGGGTATTGCCCTTCGGGACGCATGTGCAACATGCAGGCGACCGGCGTGCTGTTGTCAGGTGGGATAGCATTGGCGAGCCAGGCCGGCCGGCTGCCGAGGCTTTCGGTTTCCTGCATGTCGAGCAGGTCAAGATAGGCGTCAAAATCCTCGGTGCCGAGATTGGCCCAGGTGCCAAGGATAAACTCCTCGCCGCCGCTATCTGCCAGGGGGATCGCCAGAACCGCGCGGACGAAGCGCAGATCGCCCAAGCGGCAGAAATCATCCGTCAACACATCACCGGATTGTCCCAGAATGGCCGAGTTGTCCTGCACAACCAGATCCTCTGAGCAGAGGTCGGGGCGATCGCAGCTGAGGCTGAGAAGCTGAGCAAAGGTCGCACCACAACAGCGGCATTGGCGCGAGGAAGTCAGCATACGGGCAAGAAGAGCGTCCAAGGATGGGATCTTTCAAGTGGCCCGGACCCCGGGCAGCAAAAACAAAGGAAAGGCGCCGATCTTGTGGATCAGCGCCTCTCCCGAATGACGTTGGCGGCTCTCATAGCCTGCTTTGGCAGTGATATCAAACCCCAGCCTCAAACAGGCAAACGGATGGGCTCAGGTCGCCAGTTTCATGCTGTTCCAGGATTCGCCCTGTGCAGGCATGTCCTTGATTTTAGCACTGACACGGCCGCTGGTTTCGAGCGAATTCAGATAATCCTCGCTGACGCTGCCGGTAACATATTTGCCGTCGAAACAGGAGCAGTCAAAGGTGCTGATCTCCTTGTTGCCTTCATGGGCGGCCCAGATCAGGTCCTCAAGCCGCTGATAAATCAGCGCATCAGCCCCCAGCTCTTCGCGAATTTCTTCGGTGGTGCGCCCATCTGCGATCAACTCGTGTTTGGTAGGCATGTCGATGCCATAGACATTGGGGTATTTAACCGGCGGCGAGGCGGATGCGATATAGACCTTCTTGGCGCCAGCATCGCGGCACATCTGAACGATCTTCTGGATAGTGTTGCCGCGGACGATGGAATCATCGATCAGCAGAATATTGAGACCCTTCATTTCCAGGGGAATGGCGTTCAGCTTGCGGCGCACCGATTTCTGCCGTTCTGCTTGACCCGGCATAATGAAGGTCCGACCGATATAGCGATTCTTCACCAGGCCCTCGCGGTAACGGATGCCGAGGGAGTTCGCCACTTCCAGTGCAACGGGGCGGGCGGAATCGGGCACTGGAATAATGCTATCGATCTCAAGGTCGGCCTCAATGATCTGCTGGGCCAATGTCTGCCCCATGCGCAGCTGGGTCTTGTAGACAGAAATCCCATCGAGCATCGAATCGGGACGGGCCAGATAGACATATTCAAAAATACAGGGGCTCAGCTTGCCCTCGACCGCCTGGAAGCTGTGCATATTGCCCTCCAGGTCGATCAGAATCGCCTCGCCGGGGTTCACATCGCGCAGTTTTTCAAAACCGTTGATGCCAAAGGCGACGTCTTCCGAGGCAAAGGCATAGTCGTCGCCTTTGCCCTCAACCGCGCGCTTGGCGATGGAAAGTGGGCGAATGCCATGGGGGTCACGAAAGGCCAGCATGCCGACACCCGCCACCAGACAGATCACCGAATAGGCACCCTGAATACGCTCCATGGTCATCTTCACCCCGGTAAAGAGGTTACGGATCGGGTCCATGGTGCCGTTGACCTTTATGCTGTCCGAGACCTTGTCGGCCAGCACGTTCAACAGGATTTCTGAATCCGATGTGGTGCGCAGGTGACGGCTGTATTTGGCGGTAACTTTTTCGCGCTGCTCGGCCGTATTTGTGATATTTCCGTTATGGACCAAATAGATACCATAGGGTGCGTTGACGAAAAACGGCTGAGCTTCAGACGCGCTGAGTGAGCCTGCGGTTGGATAGCGCACATGGCCGATCCCAACCTTGCCGGTCAGGGTTTCTGCATCCGAGGCCCCAAAGACATCCTTGACCAGGCCATTGGCCTTGCGTTCGCGAAAGAATTCGCCGGTATAGGTCACGATGCCAGATGCATCTTGGCCGCGATGTTGCAGCATCAGCAACCCGTCATAAAGTTCCGCAAAGACCTCGTCTTGTCGGCTTGCGATCCCCAAAATCCCGCACATTGAATGGCTCCAATTTCACTGTAGCGTTGCTCATCGGTTGCTGTCGTGTCAGCGGACACCCTGCAGCCCTGCACGCGCTTCCTAGCTTGGTTGGGCGTTGGAATACAGAAGAAAGCGGCGTTTTTTCTGCGTCATTTGGTGCATTGCACCTGTATCAATGCAGCGCACGCCGTATCAGAGCGGATTTCACACCGGGTTTTGGCGATGAGGCTGGGCTTTTGGTCCGCCATTCAAAAAAAGCGCCGCTTTTTGACAGGCGGCGCAAGTGGGGATTGGGGAGTTCGAGGTCCCGGGAGAGGGTCTCGCTGACGAGAGCCCATAGACCGGATATGGCATTACGCGGCTTTGGGGCCCGACAGCAGTTCCTGCAACAGATCGGGGTAACGGGCATCTTCCTCTTCGATGCCGGTCATGGCCAGGGCGCGACCTTCTTCGCTGGCAAGGATTTGGCGGGTTTCGGACAGGGACAGCACTTTGAACGCGCCTTCATCACCGCCTTCACCAGCCTGCATCAGCATGCCGCTTTCAGCCCAGATCAGCTCTTCTTCGGCACATTCGATATGGATACGACCAAGGCGTTCCGGGGCCACAGCCTTGATACCATTGTATCCGGCCAGCGAGATCAATTTGACCAGAACAAGCGGCAGACCAAACAGACGTTCTACCGCATCGATTTCCAGTGCTACCATCTGGTCAGCGGGCAGGCTCAGGTCACAATCGTTGCCAAGGGCGCCGGCGGGAACATGCATCAGGGTGGTCATACGTGGAACCGCGTGGCGCAGGCTGACAACTTCCTGGCTGCCACCGTCAAAAGTGTAGACCATGTCACCGGGCTTTACGTCGCGGGCCTGCAAAAAGCCGCGGTCGGTTTCGACCAGCGTATCCGGCAGGAAACCACCGGTGCGGCTACGAGCAGGGGCCTTTGGCGCGGGCTCTGGCTGCACCAAGGGAAAATCCAACAGAAGGCCCGCCGGCTGAAAATCGGCGAAAGAGTTGAAGTGATCCAGAAACATGGTGTCGTCCCTTCTGAGCGCAAATGCCATTTTGGCGGTGTTGAGCCTATGTGGCCCCCGAATTGGGACGGAAATGGGGCAGGGGTGCGGCCAATTTCGATCTTGGGGTGTTTTTTGGCGACAAAACCTCGTTTTTCTGGGTGATTGTTAACCTTTGGCGCCGGTCAGGTGAGGAATTGTTAAGAATCAGAGGCCCTGCGGGAGGCAGAGCCAAAATCAGAAACGTCTTTGATTCTCTCTGGTTAACAAAGTCTTAATCGTTAACGGAGCGCGTTAACCTGTTGGAGCTAAGGTCGCAGAGAATGTGGTGGTCACGTGGAGAAGCCATTGTCCGACCATGAAAAAAGGGCGCCAATATGGCGCCCTGATGGATCTGTCTTTGATGTGTTTTGGTAAACAGATGATGGCTTAGCTGCCGCAGGAACCGATCAGCGCCTCATATTGCTGTGTGACCCAGCCAAGTGCCTGTTCGGGATTGCGGTCTTCGATTTTGCCAATCATCCGCTCAAACACCACCGCAGAGCGGCTTTCGTCAACAATTGTGAAGCTCTGCCCAGTCATCACAACATTATAGAGGAAGAACGCTATCGCCACGAGCAGGATACCCCGCAAGACGCCGAAGAAGAAGCCGGCCCCCTGATCAAGCCCACCCAGGGCCGAACGCTGGACCAGCGATGAAAACAGAGGCGTGAAGAACGACACCACAATCAGCGCCACCGCAAAGACGGCAGCAAAGGCGGCAATGATCGACAATTCGCAACTGTCAGCAATGAATTCGCCAATCACCGGAATCTCCGCCATCAGCGGCTCCACTTGTGGGGCAAACATAAAGGCAAGAACGCCGGCTGCGATCCAGCCTGCAATGGCCATGGCCTCGCGGACGAAACCGCGCGAATAGGCCAGAAGTGCCGATAATACGATGACCAGGGCTACGACCCCGTCAATAATGGTGAAACCGTCCATATCCCTCGCCCGTTAGCCTTCAACAAAATTTCGGCAACTCTAGCCGGCTCCAAAGAATTCGCCAACAAATCCGGTCAAATCCGAGGCCTGGCGCAGGCCAAGACCCTTGATCGAAACAGATTTGCCACCACTTGGAGCAATTGCAGAGGTGAAACCAAGTTTTTGCGCTTCTTTCAACCGGTTTTCTGTCTGTGGTGCCGGACGAAGCGCCCCTGACAGCGATATTTCTCCAAAAACGGCCGTATTGGCTGGAAGGGTGACGTCCTCGCGCGCACTAAGAAGCGCGGCGGCCACGGCAAGATCTGCGGCGGGTTCGGTGATTTTCATGCCGCCGGCCACGTTGAGATAGACATCAAGCCCGGCAAAAGGAATGCCGCAGCGCGCCTCCAGCACCGCGAGAATCATCGCCAGACGCGAACTGTCCCAACCCACAACGGCGCGGCGCGGTTGCGAATGTGGCGAGGGGGCGACCAGTGCCTGCATCTCGACCAGCACCGGGCGGGTGCCTTCGATGCCTGCGAAAACCACCGAGCCGGGCGAGGGCTCACCACGATCGGACAAAAACAGCGCCGAAGGATTTGTCACCTCTGAGAGGCCCGCTCCGGTCATTTCAAAGACGCCGATTTCATCTGCCGGGCCAAAGCGGTTTTTCACCGCGCGCAGGATCCGGAATTGGTGGCCGCGCTCGCCTTCAAAGTAGAGCACGGTATCGACCATATGTTCGACCACACGGGGGCCAGCAATCTGGCCGTCCTTGGTGACATGGCCGACCATGATGATCGAAATGCCTTGGCTTTTGGCAAAGGTGGTAAGTTCATGTGCTGCGGCGCGCACCTGACTGACAGACCCCGGCGCGCTGTCCACGTGATCGGCCCACATGGTCTGAATGGAATCGATGATGGCCAGCTGCGGCTTTTCGGCCTCCAGCGTGGTGAGAATATTGCGCAGGTTGGTTTCGGCCGCCAGCTGCACCGGTGCCTGCGCCAGCCCCAGGCGCTGTGCCCGCATGCGCACCTGCGCCGAGGCTTCCTCGCCCGAGACATAGATGGTTTTCACTCCTGCCTGAGCAAAGCGGGCAGCGGCCTGCAACAGCAGGGTTGATTTGCCAATCCCAGGGTCGCCACCGACCAGAATGGCAGATGCCGCAACCAGCCCGCCGCCAAGAACGCGATCAAGTTCGCCAACACCGCAGGTGGCGCGTGGTGGTGGGGCCTCTTCGGTCGACAGATCAGACAAAGGAATGGTCTTGCCACGCCGCATGCCAAGCGATTTCTTGGCGGGCCCACCAGAAGAGAGGCCCTTGTCTTCGACGATGGTGTTCCATTCGCCGCAGCCTTCGCAGCGACCGGACCATTTGGAAAAGCTCGCGCCACAGGCCGAACAGGAGAAGGATTTTGTTTTTGCCATGGGGATGTTCTGCCTGATGTTCCGTATTTGTTCAAGTGTGGTTTTGCTTTAGCAGCCGCGCGCTCCCGCCCGTCGTTGGATCATTCCAGATGATCCGCTCCTGTTGGGCCGAGCGCCGCTGACGCGGCGCAAAAGAAGGATCTGCTGAGAGGCGCTTCAGGGGCAGATCTGCCCCGAAGGCGCCAGTTCGAGGTTATAGCCGCTCTTTGCCGCCTCAATGATTTTCAACCCTGCCAAAGGCAGGGCGTCGTCATTGACCTGCCAAAGACCGCAAGTGGCGTTCGGTCAGCAGGCCGAGCACGAGGGAGGCAACAATGCAGGCGGTAAACATGTAAAGGCCCCAGGCGATTTCGATCGTGGCGTAGCCGATGCCTTTGGCGAGGGTGATGTAAAGTGCAATCAGAAATATGTCAGCCATGGCGAGCTTGCCAAGCACATGCAGCACCGGTTGCGCGCGTGGATCCAGCAGGCCCCATTGAACCAGGGCTAGGCCGATGGTTTTGAGGTATGGGGCGAAGATCGCAAAGAAAGTGACGATCAGAGCCAAAGCCGCGTCGCTGGTCCAGAGCGATTGCAGGCCGGTGATGACAGAGATTTCGCTGAGGCCAAAGATTGGCAACAGCCCTGCGCGCATCAGAGGCGCAAACCAGGCGATGGGATAGAGGAGAAGGAGAGTAAGGGTTAGGAGGCGAAGGGTCATTTTGTGGAACCGGAAATCTGAGAATAAGCCTTAGTCTCTAAGGCAGTCTAAGCAAGGCAACAAGATTTCCAACCTAACTGGCTTATAGGTTAGCGAAACGTCCGGGTCACGTGTCCGGTAGGTGGGGCGGTTTTCATCAAGGAACGAGAAGTAATTCTCGTTGAGTGCTAATAGCTGCCAATCGAAACGAAGCGAGTCACTCGCTTGTTCCAACGTTAGCCCTTGAAACTCGTTTCTGTTGTCTCGGAAGAAGGTTTCCGCGTGTCTCAGGAGTGTACTCTCCACCACTGAGGCAAGGTCATAGTGGTTTTGTAGCTCTTCACGAAGTTTCCAGAGATCATGGCCAAATTTCTTTGGTTTGCGAAGCTCGGATTCGGAAACCCCTTTGTGAAGTCGGATTCGGAAACCCCTTTGTGAAGTAAGAGTGACTTTGCGATTAGCTCGAAAGCTTGGCCAGATAACTGAAAAATGGGTCCGATCTTGAAGACCTCGTTAAGGTCATTCTTTTTCAAGACTAGAATATTGGCTGCGGATAAATAGGCGTCTCCGTAAGCAAGGAAGCTTGCTGGCGTTTCCTTCAGATTGAGAAGCTGACTCTTATTTGTGTCAATACCTTCACTCACCGAACCGCCTCGATCGGTCCCTCCGCGCGGCCGTGAATGAACTGGTCGAGGTAAGGATCCCCGCTGTCGTCCATCTCGGCCACCGGACCGGTCCATTTGATCACGCCGTCATGCAGCATGGCGACATTGTCGGCGATGGCGCGGACCGATGTCATATCGTGAGTGATGGTCATGGCGGTGGCGCCCATTTCGACCACGATCTCGCGGATCAGATCATTAATGACACCGGACATGATCGGGTCCAGCCCGGTGGTGGGCTCGTCAAAGAAGATGATCTCGGGCTCCGCGGCGATGGCGCGGGCAAGGCCGACGCGTTTTTGCATTCCCCCCGACAGCTCAGCGGGCAGGCGGTCGGCCACATCGGGTTTCAGTCCCACCCGGCGCAGTTTTTCGATGGCGATGGCGCGGGCTTCCTCAACCGGGCGCTTTAGTTGTCCGCGCAGCAGGCGAAAGGCGACATTCTGCCAGACCGGCAGCGAGTCAAACAGGGCGCCCCCCTGAAACAACATACCAAACCGCGCCAGAAAGGCATCCCGGTCACCCGCGCCGGCGGGCTTGCCATCGACGAAAATCTCACCGCTGTCGGGTGTGATCAGGCCAAGCACGCATTTCAGCGCGACCGATTTTCCGGTGCCGGAGCCGCCGATGATCACCATCGAGCTGCCCTTTGGGATCTCAAGGTTGAGGCCCTGCAACACGCGGTTGTCTCCAAAAGCCTTGTGGACATTGTCCATCTTAATCATGTGTCACCTCAAGATCGGAGGGGCGGGGGCTGCGATACCATGGCACCTGGCCGCTGCGGAAAACGGCGTCGGCGTAGATGTCGCCTGGCTCCATGATCACGTCGCTGACCAGGGAAAGGGAGTAACTTTGTACCGAGGTCCTGCGATCAGAAAACACCCGGTCATCCGCAGTCGAGGCGCCAAAGATTGCCTCTGCCGCGCCCAGCTTTTTCTGACTGGAATGGACACAGGTCACGCCCTGGCATTGGAAGCCATCAGACTGGAGAAAGGACAGCGCGTCCGACCGCGACATCCCCTGCAGATGTTCGAAGGCTACGGCCTGCAGTCTTTCGTCAGGGGTTTCGTATCTGGTTTCACCACGCGGATCATCTGTCGCGTGATTTGGGCTTTGATTTGATGATCTGTCAGAGGCGGCGCGGTCATGATAGGCACCAATGACTTCATAGGATGGCCCGGCGCAGGCGGAGAGTCCAGCCAGACATGCTATAATCCCGGCGCGTCTCATAGCGAGAAGAATACTCCGGTCAGTACAAAGTTGGTGGCCAGAATCAAAACAGCTGCCGCCTCGACCGAGGATTTTGTAGCGCGTCCCACGCCCTGCGCGCCGCGACCCGATTGCATGCCGTAATAGCAGCCCATGGTGGCCGCGATGGTGCCAAAGAAAGCGCCCTTGACCAGCGAGGAGATCACATCCAGGGGCTCAAGAAAATCAACGGTGTTTTTCAGATAGGCGGCGGCGTTGAAATCGAGGTTATGCACCGCAACTGTATAGCCGCCTGCAATGCCGATGATGTCACCGATGCCAACCAGAACCGGGACTGTCACAAGGGCTGCCAGAACCCGCGGGGCGACCAGATACTGCATAGGATTGGTTGACAGGGTCACCAGCGCATCAATCTGCTCGGTTACCTTCATCGTGGCGATCTCGGCCGCGATCGAGGATGTGACGCGGGCGGCAATCATCAGCCCCACCAACACTGGACCCAATTCGCGCACCATGCCGATGGCAACAATCTGCGGCACCACGGCCTCGGCGTTGAAGCGGGCCCCACCAGCGTAGATCTGCAATGCCAGTGCGCCACCAGTAAATACGGCGGTGAGGGCGACGACGGGCAGCGACAGCCAGCCGATCTGCAACAGTGACAGAGCAAACTCACGCGGATAGTAGGGCGGGCGCAGCATATTGGTGAAGGTGCTGATTGCAAACAGCGCCACCCGGCCTATGGAGGCAAGGGCTGCGAGCGCCATCCGTCCGAGGCGCGCCAAAAGATCCAGTGGGTTCATCCCTGATAGGTCCGTGCGTAACGATGGCCGAGCGAGGTGAGGATCTCATAGCCGATGGTGCCTGCGGCATCGGCGAGATGGTCCACGGTCTGCGCTTCATTCAGGAGGGTCAGATGGCTGGGCACCTCTTCAAGTGCCGTGACATCGACTGTGATCAGGTCCATCGAGATACGCCCAACCACGGGGCAGGGGGTTTCACCGGCATAGGTTGTGACACCTGTGTTCATCATGGCGCGGTGCAACCCATCGGCATAGCCCGCAGCGACAGTGGCAATACGCGTGGGGGCCTTCGCCACCCAGGTGTTGCCATAGCCGACGCTTTCGCCGGGATCGAGGTCGCGGACCTGGATCACTGGCAGGTCAAGCTGTACCACCGGCACAGCATCACCATAGGGGGCACCTCCATAAAGGCCGATACCCGGACGGCAGAGATCAAAATGATAGTCGCGCCCCAGCAGCATGCCACCTGTCGCCGCGAGTGAGCGGGGCACTTCGAAACCATTGGTCATATCAACGAATGTGCGCAGCTGTTGCGCGTTCATGGCGTGGCCGGGCTCATCAGAGCAGGCAAGGTGAGACATCAGCAGAACCGGGCTCTGCCCCAATGCGATGTCGCGCACGGCAGCCCATTCGGCAGGCTCCATGCCAAGCCGGTTCATGCCGCTGTCGAGCTGTACGCCAAAGGCATGGCCGGGCAGGGCCTCAAAGTGGCGCAGCATCTGATCCAGCGAGTTCAGCATCGGCGTCAGCTGGAACTCCTTCAGCAGCTTGGTGTCGCCCTCCATATGGCCGGAAAACACCGAAATGCCAGGGCCGGGTCCCAAAGCGCGGCGCAGGGCCACGCCTTCTTCGGCGGCTGCCACAAAGAAATTGCGTGCGCCTGCCGTGGCCAGTGCCTTGGCCACGCGACCCGCATCCAGGCCATAGCCATTTGCCTTGACCACTGCGGCGGTCTCGCAGTTGGTCATTGCGTTCAGATTCCGCCAGTTGGTCACCAGCGCATCGAGATTGATTGTCAGTCTTGCCGTGCTCATGCCCCGTTCTTGACATGCGCGCGGCAGGGGTCAAGTGAAATTCGCGGGGAATTCTGCGTGTTGTGGCAAGGATCGGCTGCTTCTGGCCCGTTTCGCAAATTTGGAAGTCTATCGGGGGCAACCACCTATAATTATGCTGTGTCTTCAGCTCTTCTATTATAGGTGGTTGCGAAAGGCCGACATGCGGACTTGGCCGCCCTTTGCCGCAAGCGCGAAGAAGGCGCGGCTCCAAGGATTTTTCCCGCAATAGGGCCGACAGTTGCAAACAGGCCTTATGGCCCATGCGCAGTGCTTAGAGGGTTTGATCGCTCCGCTCCCAGTCGCAAGGCTCAAGCCGTCGGGAACGCCTGCCCGACTTCACTTCTCCCAATTCTGCAACCTTAATCGCCGGATTTGATTTCGACCTTTTTGGCCTTAGTCACAGCCTCTGGCGGCTTGGGGATTGTGACGGTCAAAACGCCCGCTTTCACCGAAGCGTCGACTTTGTCGGGGTCAATGTCAAAGGGGAGCGCCATGGAGCGGTGGAACGAACCAGAGCGGCGTTCAATGCGGTGAAATTCGCGGCCCTCTTCTTCGCCCTTCTCTTCGTTTTCTGACTTTTTCTCGCCCTTAATGGAAATGCGGTTGCCGGTGATTTCGACGTCGATGTCTTTCATTTCGATGCCTGGCAGTTCAGCGGTGATGCAGATTTCCTTGTCGGTTTCGCTAAAGTTCGAACGCACAGCAAAGCCGTCAGTTTTCGACAACATGCCAGTGTCAAAATCATCAATCAGCGAGTCGATCTGTTTGCGAAGCGCGCCAAAAGGACCATCGGCATCGGCCTGTTTGCCGAACCATGCTGCAGGTAGCCAATCATTGTTTGTCATTTCCACAACTCCATTTTTGATGCGTTATTCGCTGGAGTTTCCATGAAGATTAGAGCTCTGGCACTGACATAGGTCATTTTCTCGGAGGATTGGAGGCAAAAACATCTGCAAGGTAAGCTCACGACGTCGGTATTGGGTTCAAAGCCAACACTGTTTTAGGTTTGCCGTGGCTTGAAATGTGCCTCCGCTGCGACCACGCGGCGGAGGCAAAAATGTTTAGTATTCGTCTTCGCGCGGACCGTTTTGCCATTCCTTGGCGAGGTTTCCGAACCTGGTGAACTGGGCGATAAAGGCGAGCTCTACCGTGCCGATGGGGCCGTGACGCTGCTTGCCGACGATGACCTCAGCCTTGGCATGCAGCCGGTCCATTGCCTGTTTCCACTCTTCCATTTTGTCCAGCTCGTGATCGCCGGGCTTTTCGCGTTCCTTGTAGTATTCTTCACGGAACACGAACATCACCACGTCGGCATCCTGTTCGATCGAGCCTGATTCTCGCAGATCCGACAGCTGTGGCCGTTTGTCGTCGCGGTTTTCCACCTGACGCGACAGCTGTGACAGCGCAATTACCGGAATTTGCAGCTCTTTGGCGATGGCCTTCATCCCCATCGAGATTTCAGCGATCTCGTTCACCCGGTTTTCGGCCATACCACGACAAAGCTGCAGATAGTCGATCACCAAGAGGTCCAAACCATGGGTACGCTTCAGGCGACGTGCCCGCGCGGCCAGCTGCGAAATCGGCAGGGCAGGCGTGTCATCGATGAACAGCGGGCAGCTTTCCAGATCCTTGGCGGCCTGCACAAAGCGGCGGAATTCGCCTTCGGTCATATCGCCCTGACGGATCTTGTGAGAGCTGATTTCCGAAGCTTCGGCCAAGATCCGGCCCGCCAGCTGTTCGGCTGACATCTCAAGACTGAAGAAGCCGACAACACCGCCGTCCAGCGCGCCCTCGCTGCCGTCCGGTTTGGTGCCTTTCTTGTAGGCTTTGGCGACGTTAAAGGCGATGTTGGTCGCGAGCGAGGTTTTCCCCATCGAGGGTCGTCCGGCGAGGATCAGCAAATCCGACGGGTGCAGGCCACCTAGCTGTTTGTCCAGATCAGCAAGCCCGGTTGAAATACCAGCCATGCCGCCGCCACGCTGGTAGGCCTCGTTGGTGACATTGACCGCTTCGGTGACGGCTTTCAGGAATGATTTGAAACCGCTTTCAGTCTGGCCCTGTTCTGCCAGCTGATACAGCGACTGCTCTGCCTCGACGATCTGTTCCTTTGGCTCAGAGGCGACATCGACGCGACGCGCCTTGTCGGCGATGCTTTGACCCAGGGCAATTAGCTCGCGCCGGATCGCCAGATCATAGATCATCTGCGCATAGTCGCGCACCGCAAAGGCCGAGATAGACGAGCCTGCAAGTTTTGCCAGATAGGCAGGGCCACCAAGTTCCCTCAGCCCTTCGTCATCTTCCATGAAGGCCTTGAGTGTGACCGGAGAGGCCAGCGCGTTTTTGGAAATCCGGGCGGCGGCAATTTCGTAGATCCGGGTATGTACCGGGTCATAGAAATGGGTGGAATTAATGATCGATGCTATGCGGTCATAGACATCGTTATTGGTTAGAATCGCGCCCAACAGCTGTTGTTCGGCCTCTACCGAATGGGGCAGCTCGATTGGTTCGGACGCAGCTTTGGCAACGGTCATTCCGGTGTTGGCAGATCCCGTGGTCTGAACACTACTGTCTTGCGCCAAAGCGGGCAGTTGATCGGGGATCGCACCATCCATCTCATCCGGCATTTCGCTGGAGATGTGGTCTGGCATTTCATCCGGCAGGGGCGCGCTGGGAGGAATATCGTTCATTGCTGCTCTCTTTGGTTTGAGCGGTAGTAGTAAAGTGGTTTGCCCCGATTTGGTATCGGGAAATTCTGTGGATAAGCTGAGGGTTCCTGTGGGCGCTTTGCACGCGAATGACGCAAGCAGTTGAGCCGTCACGCAAAAGGTCGCCCCGTGGTGGGGCGACCTTAAAAGCGATCAGCGATTTTTTGCAGCTCAGCTCTTTTTGTTGGCGTCTTGCCAGGCGCGCGGATCCTTAAGGAAGCTCTCAACCTCAGACAGGGTTTCTTCGTCAAAGCTCTTTTGCGCCTTGGCTTCTGCCAGAACGTCCCACCAGGTGCACAGGTAGTGCAGCTCAACCCCGTGATCGCCAAGGCGTTTGGTGGTCTCGGGGAAGATGTCATAGTAGAAGATTACCGCAGTGTGACCGCAAGATGCGCCGGTCTCGCGGATGGCATCGACAAAGGAAAGCTTGGAGCCACCGTCGGTGGTCATGTCTTCAACCAAAAGCACCCGTTGGTTCTCGCTCATCACGCCTTCGATGCGAGCGTTGCGACCGTAGCCCTTGGGTTTTTTGCGCACATAGGTCATGGGCAGCGCCATGCGTTCGGCAACCAGGGCGCCAAAAGGAATACCAGCGGTTTCGCCACCGGCGATATTGTCGAAGGCCTCGAAACCGGCGTTGCGCATCACGGTGACAGTGAGGAAATCCATCAAGGTGGTGCGGATGCGGGGGAAGGAGATCAGCTTGCGGCAGTCGACGTAGCTGGGCGAGGGCAGACCGGAGGCCAGAGTGTAGGGTTCGCGTGCGTTAAAGTTCACCGCGCCGATTTCAAGCAGCATCCGGGCCGAAAGGCGGGCGATTTCTTCGCGGGTGGGATATGACGTCGGGATCATGGCGTATCCTTCGAGAGCAGGGGCGCGCAAGGCGCAGTCGGAAGCCTCCGGCGGAGGTATTTTGAGCAAGGTGAAATCAGGCCAGTTTGTTCAGGCCTCTTTTCAGGTCAGCAAAATCAGGCGACAGACCAGTAGACAGGAAAGCCGGGGTCAAACACCGTGACGGGGCCTTCGCCGCTGTCGATCTTTGTCGGGAAGCGGGTGGGCTGATCCGATTTTACCAGTGTGAGATTGGCACGGTTCTCCGGCAGGCCATAAAAAGCCGGGCCGTTTTTGCTGGCAAACCCTTCAAGCCTGTCCAAAGCGCCTTCTTCTTCAAAGACATGCGCAAGCAGCGCCATGGTATTGGTGGCGGTGAAGCAGCCAGCACAGCCGCAGGCGCTTTCCTTGTTGGGGTCTGTATGCGGAGCACTGTCGGTCCCAAGGAAAAAACGTGCATCACCCGAGGTGGCGGCTGCGCGCAGCGCCAGACGGTGTTCTTCGCGTTTGGCTACGGGCAGGCAGTAGTAGTGCGGCTTGATGCCGCCAACCAGAATATGGTTGCGGTTGATGATGAGGTGATGCGTGGTGATCGTCGCGCCAAGGTCGGTAGCGTTTGATTTCACATAGTCGACGCCGTCACGGGTGGTGATATGTTCCATTACTACTTTTAGGCCGGGTGTTGCCTTGCGGATCGGGTCCAGGACGCGGTCAATGAACACGGCTTCGCGGTCGAAGATGTCGATGTCGGCATCCGTGACTTCGCCATGGACGCACAGCGGCAGGCCAATTTCAGCCATTTTTTCCAGAACGCCACGGACCTTGTCGAAATCGCTGACACCGCTGCTGGAATTCGTCGTGGCCCCCGCAGGGTACAGCTTGACCGCCTTGATCAGGCCAGACGCATGGGCTGCGGCAACATCTGCCGGGTCTGTGTCTTCGGTCAGATAGAGCGTCATCAGCGGCGCGAAATCGGCCCCCTCGGGCAGAGCGGCCAGAATGCGGTCGCGGTAGGCTGCGGCCTGCGCTCCGGTTACCACTGGCGGCACCAGATTGGGCATGATGATGGCACGGCCAAAATCACGGGCAGTTTCTGGCAACACAGCCTGCAGCATGGCGCCATCGCGCAGGTGCAGGTGCCAGTCATCGGGGCGGGTGAGGGTCAGCGTCTGGGAAGTGTTTTGGGTCATGCGGTCGCGTTAGCACAGGTCATGCAAAAGGGGAAGCCGCAGGCAGGGCCGTGCAGGGGTTTTATGCTGCGTCTCTCTGCCGCTCTGGCGAAGGTCAACTGGCGGCGATCTGCTGGTTCTGCGGTGGCGGTCTGAGTGCTTCGGACGGGGAGCGGCGACATTGTTAAGTCGAAAAGAACTGGAGCGAATAGTGCTTGGAAGGGAGGAGGCGGCTTGGCGCTACCAGACCGCAAGAGCCTAGGTCAGGCTGATTGTTCCGTCTGATCGCCGGATGCCTGTGGCAGTTTGAACTCACCCGTCTCGGCGCGCTTTTCCAATGCATGCAGATGTTTGCGAAACCGAGGACCATGCATGCGAGACAGCACATTTTGGCACAGCAGCGCCTGCAAAAATGGGCGTTTTTTCTGCTCCAGCTGGCTCAGAAGCGCCCTGAGGTAGGGGCCATTGTTGCGCCGTGCGCGCAGCAATCGGGCAAAGTTCACCTCGGTCAGTTGCTCTTCTTCAACCATCGACAGCAGGGGAAACAGCGCTTTCATCTCGAGCAGGCGGGTTTGCACCGCGCCGCCCAGGTTCGGCACCCGCAACCGGCTAACGTTTTTGCGGTTGAAGAGCGCGGCATGCATGGCATCCAGCTGTTCATAGGGATCATAGAGGATAAAGGCCTGATTGGCGGCATCCAGCATGTCTGGTGCGTAGCCATAACGGTCGGTAAAGGAGATACGACGCATGTCGCTGAACCGGTCGTCCCATTCTGTCATGCGCGGGTCCAGTGTGGCCTGTGGCTGGATGGCCACCACCGTGGCTCCGGGGGCTGCAACCGAAAAGGCCGCAGCTGAATAGCCACAGGGGCCTGCGCCATAAAAGATGACTTTCTCGAATTCGTCAAAAAAGCCGTCATCTATCAACTGGTCAAAAAAGCCAAAGACGCGGTCGTCGCGGAACCAGGTGTCGCCACTGGAGATCAGGCACAGATGCGACCAGCCTTCGCTGCGCACCATTTCAAATCCCAGCGGCTGCGCCCGTTTCGACAGGTTGTGAATGCCCTGAACGGTTTCAAAACTGACCAGCAGAGTATCGCCCTGATCAACAAAGGTGGCGCAGTGCTTTGGCCCCAGAGGCTGGAACATGCCCAGCTCTTCGGTCACGGCGGTCAGGCGGGTTTGCCACTCGGCGGGTTTCAGACCGGAGAGGTCTTCGTCCAAGATATTGTGACTCTCTTGCATGCTCTGCGTTCCTTGCCCTGACGGTCTTGTGCCATTGTTATCCTAACATTTAGGTAGGGAATGCGGCCAAAATAGGAAAATCTCATGCCAGTTTGCGGACCTTGAGGCCGAAAATCGCGACCCGCTTGCCTTCTTTCTATCTTGTAAGGGGCAGTTTTTATTCAGCTTCTTTCTCTCGGGTAACACGGCCCAGATTGGCAAAGGTCGCAAGGGTCTGCGCCGTAACCGCGTTGATCGGACGAGAGGGCGGCGTCATCAGCAGCCGGGAAAACAACGCCAGTGATGGCTCTGTGCGCATCAGCTCCTGAAATCTTTGGTGTCGCCAGGCCACCGCTTTGCCATGCAGTGTGGCCAAGGTCTTATCCTGCATCAGCCGCTCAAGCGCTGCGGTGCGTGCTGGGCGGTAGCGATCTATGGAGGTATCTGTGGCCGTATTGAAATTACGTTCGACCCAATAATCCAACCCCAAGGGCTCGCCTGATCGGTTGGCCCGGCCACGGTCGGCTTTCAGAATGTAGCTTTCCATACTGCCCAGCGGGTAATGGTTGAGCTGTGCCAACCCGTAATTTTCCCGACCGTAGTCAGAAAATAGCCGCTTGGTCTTGAAGATGTTAGACAGCGCCCGCCCCTCGCAGTCAAACCAGTGAAACTGCTCGAGACGGGTGTCGTCTTTGACACTGCGCGGGCGATGGATCCCGGTTTTGCGATAGGTGCCATCATTGCGGTACAGGGTTTTGAACATCGAGGCGCGCCAGGGCCAATGCATGATTTCAGGAGCGCAGCGACGGAAGGTCTCGGTCACTGGCGCATCTTTGTAGCGCAGCACGTCGGCGTTGCCAAAAAGTCGCCAGGTCAGGGTAATGGCATCAGCCTGAGGCAGCGCCGTGAGCAGATCGCTCAGCTGGCCCTCCCCGGTTTTTATGTTCACGAATTCATCCACATCCAGCACCATGACCCAGTCGGCCTGCTGCATCAGCGGATGTTTGTCGGCCTGTTTCAGGGCGGTGAACTGGATGCCCGCTTTGTCGTAGGGGCCATCGTTGCGGACATGGCTGATCTCTCCAAGGGCTTCAAGCCGATCCAGCATCGCATCGGTGCCATCCTGGCAGTCGTTTGAGAAAACGAGGAAATCCGTGAAACCCAGAGCCTGATGATGCGCCAGCCATTCCAGCAGAAAGGCGGCTTCGTTGCGCAGGGTGAGAATGGCTAGAAATCGCATCTTGTACCCATCAGATCGACCAGTGTTGATCTTTTCATAAGCGGGCATTGGCGAAAATGCTAGCCTGCCACCACTCAAGAGAGGCCATCGCGTTTTCTTGTGGAAACGGGGGGAGACGCAACGGCAGTTGCGCACCGCTTGACCCGGCAGCCCTGCCATGGCCTGTTGGACGCGGAATAAACCAAGGCTTCAAAGGAGGCGTAGGATGCAGCAGGCGCAATCGATTGATCAGGTCCAGGAGATGCTTGCGGAGCAGGGCTATGTCTGTGGCCGGGCGCTGGCGACCGTGGTGTTTTTGTCGCTGAAGCTGGGGCGTCCACTGTTTCTCGAGGGGGAGGCCGGTGTCGGCAAGACAGAGATCGCCAAGGCCTTGGCGCTGGCGCTTGGGCGTCGCCTGATCCGGCTGCAATGCTATGAGGGGCTTGATGCGGCCTCTGCTGTTTATGAATGGAATTTTGCTGCCCAGATGGTGGCTATTCGCACCGCCGAAGCGGCAGGCGGGGCCGATCGCGCCAGCCTGCAGGCGGAGATGTTTTCGGATGAATTCCTGATCGAACGCCCGCTGCTGGAAGCGATGCGCCCCGATGAAAACGGCCCGCCTGTGCTACTGATCGATGAGCTTGATCGCACGGACGAGCCTTTTGAGGCCTTTCTGCTGGAGGCCCTTTCGGATTTTCAGGTCACTATTCCCGAGCTGGGCACCATCAAAGCGCCAGAACCGCCGATTGTGGTTCTTACCTCCAACCGCACCCGCGAAGTGCATGACGCACTGAAACGGCGCTGCCTGTATCACTGGGTCGATTATCCGGATTTTGCCCGCGAGGTCGAAATTCTGAAATCCCGCGCGCCCGAAGCCTCTGATCAGCTCAGCCGCGAGTTGGTGGCCTTTGTGCAAAGGCTGCGCACCGAGGATCTGTTCAAGAAGCCCGGCGTCGCTGAAACCATTGACTGGGCAAATTGCCTGCTGGCGCTGGATGTCATTGATCTGTCGCCCGAAGTGATCGCGGATACGCTGGGGGCGATCCTGAAGTACCAGGATGACATCACCAAACTGCAGGGATCAGAGGCCAAGCGCATTCTGGATGAGGCAAAGGCCGATCTTGCCGAGCTTGATGCCGGCACCGCGAGCCTGGAACGGGCCTGATGGTTGAACTACCCGCGCTGTCGCTGCCCGATGATCCCAAACTGGCGCAGAACATCACCCACTTCGCCCGCGCCCTGCGCAAGGCGAGCCTGCCGATCGGGCCGGGACGGGTGATTGACGCGGTTGAGGCTGTCGCGGCTGTTGGTTTCACCTCGCGGCAGGATTTTTACTGGGCGCTGCACGCTTGTTTCGTGTCACGCCCAGAACACAGACTGGTCTTTGCCCAGATTTTTCGCCTGTATTGGCGCGATCCGCGGTTTTTGGAACATATGATGGCGATGATGCTGCCCGCGATCCGCGGTGTGCAGGAGGAACACGCCGCCAAACCCGGCGAGAAGCGCGCCGCCGAGGCGCTGCTTGATGGGGCCAACCAGCAGGTGGAACCGCCAGAGGGCAAAGATGAAGACGGCACCGAGATTGAAGTGGATGCCACCCTCACCATGTCATCCGAGGAACGCCTGCGCAGTCTCGACTTTGAACAGATGAGCACCGATGAGGTGGCGCGCGCCAAACGCATTCTGGCACAGATGCGCCTGCCGGTGACGCCGCTGCAATCGCGCCGTCTGATGGCGGCGCGACATGGCACCAGGGCTGACTGGCGCAGGACTTTCCGAGAGGCGGCACGCCGAGGCGGAGATCTGCGCGAAATTGCGCGCGCCAAACGGCGGATCCGTTGGCCGAACCTGGTGGTGCTCTGTGATATTTCAGGCTCCATGAGCCAGTACAGCCGTTTGGTGCTGCATTTTCTGCATAGCGTGGCTAACGCCAAAGGCGCAGGCTGGGCTCAGGTCCATGGCTTTACCTTTGGCACCCGGCTGACCAACATCACCCGTCACCTTGCCAGTCGCGACGTGGATGCAGCGCTGGCCGCGGCTGGGGCCGAAGCACAGGATTGGGAGGGTGGCACCCGGATCGGTGCCTGCCTGCATGACTTCAACCGCGACTGGTCGCGCCGGGTCACAGGGCAGGGGGCAGTGGTATTGCTGATCACAGATGGGCTGGACCGGGATGATCCCACAGAGCTTTCGCACGAAATGCAGCGGCTGCATCTGTCCTGTCGCCGCCTGATTTGGCTCAACCCGCTGCTGCGCTGGGATGGCTTTGCCGCCAAGGCCCAGGGCATTAGGGCTATGCTACCGCATGTAGACAGCTTTCGTGCGGGTCATTCGATCGCCTCACTCGAAGATCTGGCGCAGGTGATATCGTGCCCTGATGATATTGGTGAAAAAGACCGCCTGTTACGGGCTGTGACGCAGGGTAAAAATTCCAACAATGGAATTTGATTGATTTCGATCAATTTTGTTGTCCCCAAAACAGTATACATTTTAGAAAATGAATATGATGGAGGGCATAATGCCACTGAACTGGAAAGCCGGAGGGCTCTTGCTTGGCCTGGTCTTTTTCCTCGCCGTATTATTGGTGAAACCGATTGGGGTATCGACACAATTTGTCATTCTGGATGGCATCGTCGGCGATGCTGTCAACAGCGAGCTGGTGACCCAGACCGACGAGGGCTATACCTCGACGAATGCCTATCTGGCCAAATCAAACGGAAAATATGCCAAATCCGTGGCCAATCCGCTGAACTACAGCTTTGTCTTTGTGCTGGCCATGGCGCTGGGCGGTTTTCTGTCGATGCGCCTGCGCGGTGGTCTGGATCAGGCCGAGCGCAGCATGCCAGCCCTGTGGCGGGCAAATTTTGGTGACAGTACATTCAAACGCTACGCACTGGTGTTTCTTGGCGGGTTTGTCGTGCTTTATGGTGCGCGGCTGGCGGGGGGCTGTACCTCGGGGCATATGATGTCGGGCATGATGCAGACCTCCCTTTCGGGCTATGTCTTTGCCGCCGGGGCCTTTGCAGCTGGCGTTCCTGTTTCCCTGATGCTGTTCAAAAAGGAGGCCTGAGCCATGATGTCGATTGTTCTTGCTATTGTGATCGGACTTGCCTTTGGCGCGGTACTAGACCGGGTTGGAGCCTCCAATCCGAACTTCATCGGAAAAATGCTTAATCTGACCAACCTCAATCTAGCGAAATCAATCATGCTGGCGATTGGTATCGGGTCGGTGCTGATGTTTGGCGGGCAGATGCTGGGGCTGGTAGATGTGGGCCATATGTCGGTGAAATCGGCCTATGCCGGGGTCTTTATTGGCGGGCTGATGCTGGGGGCTGGCTGGGCACTTGCGGGCTATTGTCCCGGTACCGGGGTGGTTGCAGCTGCCTCTGGTCGCAAGGATGCGCTGTTCTTTATTGCTGGCGGCCTGCTGGGCGCTGCGGCTTATATGATGACCTACCCTGCCTGGAAAAACAGCGGGTTGCTGGATGGGTTTGCCGGGGGCAAGGTTACATTGGGAACGGTCCCTGGTGCGAAATATGACGGGCTCACGGCCTTTCCCGGGGATATCCTTGGTCTGCTTTTGGGCGCGGTTTTCATCGCCGTGGCCTTTGCCTTGCCTGAGCGGATCATGACCGCAAAGTCGAAGGCGCAACCAGCAGAATAACGTATAAAAATCGGACTGAAATTCCCGCAGACGGCATCCACCTGGAAGGGCGGGTGCCGTTAAGTTTTTTTGTCCTCACGGTTTTGCGCCTTGAAACCGGAGCTGCAACGGGCAAGCTTGGGTCAAAAGGGGCGCTATGACCCTGCCTATGACCCTGCCGGAGGAAACATGACCCAGGATGCTCACCCCGCCGATACGGCGGAACTGTTGGACAGCGCGGCCAAAACGGCCCTGCGCTGGCATAGGGCAGGCCAGGGTGCGGCATTGGCCACCGTCGTTCAGACCTGGGGATCGGCACCGCGCCGGGTGGGATCACAACTGGTGGTCAGTGGCGATGGTCGTATCGAAGGCTCCGTTTCTGGCGGCTGCGTCGAAGGGGCGGTGATCTTTGAAGCGCAGGATGCACTGCGCGATGGCAAACATCGGGTGCTGGAGTTTGGGGTCAGCGACGGGGACGCCTTTGCGGTGGGGCTCGCCTGCGGTGGTACTATTCGTATTTTGGTGGAGCCTATTGGTGGCACGCTTCCGGCAGATCTGCTCGAAGAATTGGTGGCGGCACAGGATTCACGTCTGGCCCTTGCCTATGAGGTTAACCTGAACACCGGTGTGGGGCGACTGGTACGGGATGGATATAGCGACCGGCTGCGTCTGGATCGTTCTGGTGTCGAAGAGGATGGCGAAACCTTCGTGGCGGTGCACAATCCGCCATTGAGGCTGGTGGTGGTGGGGGCCGTGCATATAGCCCAGGCACTGGTGCCGATGGCGCAGATAGCCGGGTACGATCCGGTTGTGATCGACCCGCGCAGCGCCTTTGCCTCTGCGGAGCGGTTCCCCGGCGTGACCCTTTTAGATGACTGGCCAGACGAGGCCGTCGCCGCTTTGGGGTTGGATGCCCGCACGGCGCTGGTCCTGCTGACTCATGATCCCAAACTGGATGATCCAGCACTTGAGGCGGCGCTTGCGGCTGCTCAGGATGAGGCCTGTTTCTACATCGGCGCGCTGGGGTCCAAACGTACTCATGCCAAGCGGGTGGAACGCCTGCAGGCCGCAGGGTTCAGTGCGGCTGAAGTCGCCCGTATCCATGGTCCTGTCGGGCTGGACATCGGTGCGGCAGGCCCGGCTGAAATTGCCGTGGCGATCCTGGCAGAGATGACGACCGTGTTGCGAAAGGGCGTTGCATGATTTTTGGTACGGTACCTCTGGCCGAGGCCGAAGGCGCGATCCTGGCGCATTCCCTGCGTGCAAGCACAGGAAAAATCCCCAAGGGCAGCTATCTGACAGCGGCAGATCTTACTGCGCTTGCGCAGGCCGGATTTGAGGCGGTCACAGTGGCCAGGCTGGAGGCCAATGATCAACACGAAGACGCGGCAGCACTTGCTTTGGCGCAGGCGCTGGTGAGTGATGAGGCAGGGCAGAATATCCGCATTTCAGGCGCCGGGGCCGGGCGGGTGAACCTCTATGCGCGCAGTTGTGGCATTGTCCGGCTGGATCCACATGCGCTGAATGCGGTCAACGCAGCGGACCCGATGATCACCATCGCCACGGTGCCCGACTATCACCGCGTTGACAGGGACGGTATGCTGGCAACCATCAAGATCATTTCTTACGGGGTGCCGGAAACGGCGCTGTGGCAGGCGGGGGCCGGTGCCAGTGGGTCCATCTGGGTGCAACCACCAGTTTATAAGTCAGCGACCCTGATCGAGACCAAAGTGACCGATGAAACACCGCCTGACAAAGGTCGGCGCGCCATGGGGGGGCGGCTGCAGCGAATGGGGCTGGATCTCAGTCCGCGCGTTATCGTGCCGCATCGCGAGGCAGATCTGGCCGATGCCCTGACAAAGGCCCCCGGCGAAGTCCTGTTGATCCTGACAGGATCCGCAACCTCTGATCCGGCAGATGTGGCGCCTTCGGCCCTGCGTCAGGCTGGTGGAACAGTGACCCGGTTTGGCATGCCGGTTGATCCGGGCAACCTTCTGTTTCTGGGCGATTTTGGGGAAAAGCCTGTGATCGGGCTGCCGGGCTGTGCGCGCTCTCCGGCGCTGAACGGGGCAGACTGGGTGTTGGAACGGGTGCTCTGTGCGGAGCCTGTGACAGGTGCCGATATTTCCGCGATGGGCGTTGGCGGTTTGCTCAAGGAGATTCCTACACGGCCGATGCCGCGCGCAAAAGCCTAGCAGCAGTGCGCTTAGGAAATGGACAGTTTGGGGATGGAAGGACGCCGAGCCGGTGGCGGCTTCGTCAAAATGTCTCACGGAGGTTGGGTTTCGGGCAGGAAACTGCCAAGCGTTAAAATTGTTTCGTGACGGAACGTCTTGAGGGGTTCGCGAGGGCGCAATCCCGTGCTTAACTTCCCGCAGCCAACAAAAGTAGCAAATGGGAGGAATTCATGACCAAGGTCTCAATGACCGTGAACGGCAAACCCGCCAGCGGAGAGGCGGAAGGCCGCACACTGCTGTCGTCGTTTCTGCGCGAAGAGCTGGAACTCACAGGCACCCATGTCGGATGTGACACCAGTCAATGTGGTGCCTGCGTCGTGCATGTGAACGGTGTCGCTGTCAAATCCTGCACCATGCTGGCCATCGAGGCCGAGGGGGCCGAAGTGGCAACCATCGAAGGCCAGGCGGCTGCAGATGGCACGTTGAACACAGTGCAGCAGGCGTTTCAGGACCATCACGGATTGCAGTGCGGTTTTTGCACGCCAGGCATGGTGATGTCAGCGACAGCTTTGCTGAAAGACAACCCCAAGCCAAGCGAACAGGAGATCCGGGAGTATCTCGAAGGCAACCTGTGCCGCTGCACCGGCTATCATAATATCGTCAAGGCAATCATGGCCGCGTCCGGCCAGGACGTCTCTGCCATCGCGGCCGAGTGACAAGCCCCTCCTGGGCCGCCATAGGGAGGTGCGGCCCCGGCAATGATCAAACTGCATAACCAAGAGGTGCGCCCAAGGGTGGCACCCTCCAGGGAGGAGATTTGAAATATGCCAAAAGATAGTGGTATCGGCGCCAGTCCGAAACGGCGCGAAGACCAGCGGTTCCTGACGGGAAACGGCAACTACACCGATGATATCAACCTGCGCGGTCAGGCCTATGTGCACTTCCTGCGCTCTGACGTGGCCCATGGGCGCATCACATCCATTGATACAACGGCCGCTTCGGCGATGCCCGGCGTGGTGCGGATTTTCACCGGCGACGATTTTGAGGGTGTCGGCGGCATCCCTTGCGGCTGGCAGATTACCGATAAACATGGCGAAGTGATGCAGGAACCTGCGCACCCGGTGCTGGCCCAAGGCAAGGTGCGCTATGTCGGCGACGCCATCGCCGCCGTCGTGGCAGAAACGGCTGATCAGGCGCGTGACGCGGCCGAGGCGATCGAGCTGGACATAGAAGAGCTGCCAGCGGTCATCAACATGAAAGAGGCCGTCAAAGAAGGCGCCACCAAGGTCCACGATGATTTGACCTCGAACCTCTGCTATGACTGGGGTTTTGTTGAAGAAAACAAACCCGCGGTTGAAGAAGCCTTTGCCAATGCGGCACATGTGACGACGCTGGAGCTGGTCAACAACCGCCTCATCGCCAATCCGATGGAGCCCCGCGTGGCCGTTGGCGATTTCAATCGCTCCACTGGCGACAGCACGCTTTATACCACTTCGCAGAACCCGCATGTGATCCGGCTTCTGATGGGGGCCTTCGTGCTGGGTATTCCCGAGCACAAGCTGCGCGTGATTGCCCCCGATGTGGGCGGCGGTTTTGGCACCAAGATCTTCCACTACGCTGAAGAGGCCTTTTGTACCTTCGCAGCCAAGGCCCTGAACCGGGCGGTCAAATGGACCTCGAGCCGGTCTGAGGCCTTTATCACCGATGCTCATGGTCGTGACCATGTCTCGACGATTCAGCTGGCGCTGGATGCGGACAATAACTTTACCGCGCTGCGCACCGATACCTATGCCAATATGGGGGCGTATCTTTCGACCTTTGCGCCTTCGGTTCCGACCTGGCTGCATGGCACATTGATGGCGGGGAATTACAAAACGCCGCTGATCTATGTGAACGTCAAGGCGGTCTTTACCAATACCGTGCCGGTGGATGCCTATCGTGGTGCCGGCCGCCCCGAGGCCACCTATCAGCTGGAGCGCGTTGTTGACAAAGCCGCGCGAGAGCTGGGCGTTGACCCGATCGCGTTGCGGCGGCAGAACTTTATCACCGAATTCCCCTATGCCACGCCCGTGGCGGTGGAATATGACACCGGTGATTATAACGCCACGATGGATAAGCTGGAGGAGATCGCGGATCTCAAGGGCTTTGCCGCACGTCGCGCTGCCAGCGAGGCCAAAGGCAAGGGGCGTGGGCTGGGTGTGAACTGCTATATCGAGGCCTGCGGCATTGCTCCCAGTAACCTCGTGGGGCAGCTGGGCGCGCGTGCGGGTCTCTACGAAAGCGCCACCGTGCGGGTCAATGCAACCGGCGGACTGGTGGTTATGACCGGGTCGCACAGTCATGGGCAGGGGCATGAGACGTCATTTCCGCAGGTCATCGCGGATATGATCGGCATTGATGAAAGCATGGTTGAGATCGTACATGGTGATACTGCCAATACGCCAATGGGCATGGGCACTTACGGATCCCGTTCGCTGGCTGTTGGCGGCTCTGCTATGGTGCGTGCGACTGAAAAGATCATCGCCAAGGCGAAAAAGATCGCCGCCCATCTGATGGAGGCTGCTGAGGCCGACATTGAACTGAAGGATGGTGCCTTTAGCGTTGCAGGCACAGATAAATCCGTGGCCTGGGGCGATGTGACCCTCGCGGCATATGTGCCGCACAACTACCCGCTCGAGGATATTGAGCCGGGCTTGGAAGAGACCGCTTTCTATGACCCTGCGAACTTCACCTACCCGTCAGGCGCCTATGCCTGCGAGGTGGAGTTGGATCCGGAGACCGGCAAGGTCAGCATCGAACGTTTTGCGGCCGCCGATGATTTTGGCAATATCGTCAATCCGATGATCGTTGACGGTCAGGTGCATGGCGGCATTGGTCAGGGCATTGGTCAAGCGCTGCTTGAGGCGGCAATCTATAACGAGGACGGGCAGCTCCTGTCGGCCTCTTATATGGATTACGCCATGCCGCGCGCCGATGATCTGCCGTTCTATCAGGTGGACCATTCCTGCCAGACGCCCTGTACGCACAACCCACTGGGCGTAAAGGGCTGTGGTGAAGCCGGTGCCATCGGATCCCCCCCAGCGGTGGTCAATGCGGTGGTCGATGCGCTGCAATCGATGGGCAAGGACATCACCCATGTGGATATGCCGCTGAGCCCTGCGCGGGTTTGGACTGCGATGAATGAATGATAAGGGCCGGGGGTACAGCCCCCCGGTGCTTTGCTCAACTCTATCAAAAGATCTGACGCCAGACAGTGCGCAGGTCTTTGGGAAGGAAAAGCGAAATGTATAATTTCGAGGTCGAACAACCCACCAGTGTCGCGGATGCGGTGGCAGCCCTGGGCGAAGAGGAAGCCCAGGCGCTGGGCGGCGGACAAACCCTGATCCCGACGCTGAAACAACGTCTGGCGAGCCCGTCAAAGCTTGTCTCGCTGAGCGGCATTGCCGAGATGCAGGGGATGAGCGCGGATGCAGGCGTTCTGTCGATCGGCGGTGGCACAGCCCATGCAACGGTCGCAGCAGGTACTGCCGCATCCTATCCGGCGCTGGCAGCGCTGGCGGGCAATATTGGTGATCCGGCTGTACGCAATCGAGGCACCATCGGCGGGTCACTGGCCAACAACGACCCGGCTGCCTGCTATCCGGCAGCGGCGCTGGCCAGTGGAGCCACCATTGTCACCAATGCACGTGAAATTGCAGCGGACGACTATTTCGACGGGCTGTTCACCACGGCTCTGGAAGAAGGTGAAATCGTCACCCAGGTGCGTTTTCCAGTGCCGGAAGTAGCGAATTATCAGAAATTCGTGCAGCCAGCCTCGCGCTTTGCGCTTGTCGGGGTGTTTGTCGCCAAATATCCCGATGGCGTTCGGGTTGCTGTAACGGGCGCGTCAGAAGACGGAGTTTTCCGCTGGAGCGAGGCCGAAGCCGCGCTGAGTGCCAATTTCAACGCCGACGCACTTGAAGGCTTGTCACTTTCACCAGATGGTATGATGGCCGACCTGCACGGCACCAAAGCTTATCGTGCGCATTTGATTTCTGTGTTGACCAAACGTGCGGTCGCAGCTGCTGGCTGAGGCAGGGGAAATCCTAGCTGAAAAGGCCAGGCGGGTTATCCTGCCTGGCCTTTTTTCTGATTAACAGGCGGTTCGAATCATGCTGCTTCATGAGATCGAACTGACCAAGAAAGGCCCTTTCGAGCTAGGATGCGCGTAGCAAGTCGGCAATGTTATCTAGCATCATTTGGGTCTTTCCCGAGAGGTCGCGAATTTCCGAGGCAATAACGGTGAAGCCCTTGCCCATGTCACCAATGCGGGCGGCCTCGATCGAGGCGTTGAAGGCGATGAGCTGGATATTTTTGCCCACGACCTCTGCATTGGTAATGGCTTTGAGCATATCTTCCTGACGCCGCTCTTCCAGTCGCTTGTGGTTTTCCATCAGGTCTTCGGTCATCTCAATGAGAAAACTGGAAACAAGAGGTTCAAGCCGGTAGAGGCAGTGGTCTGAAAATGCGCTGCCTTGTGCTTTGCTGCTGTCTCTCAGGGATTCGACCAGCGGGGTGAGCGCCTCGAAACAGGCCAGCCGCTTTTCTTCCAGCTTGCTTGGGAAGGTATGGTTGCAGGCCTTCAGCATCGCCGGAAGCTTGGTGCCGAGCATCTCGTGTGCTGCAGTAATACGATCAACTGACAACTGGCGTGCTGTGTGTGCATCATCGCTGTCTTCTTTGTTCGCGAGAACCAGCAAGGAAAGCGCTGCGATACGGGCGGGGCCAATGGCCATAAAGGCCAGGCTTTGAATGTCGGTCAGGCTGTGCATATGTGAATTCGCTCTTGTTGCTGACACAAGCCTTAGCAAACGGAGGTTAACGCGATCCCAAGAGAGTTCAGAGATCTACAAAAGGAGAGCGGCAGAGCCTGTGTGATCTTCAGCGACGCAAGCGGATCGAATCCATCCGAGATCCGGGTAAGGGATTGGTCCTGTAGCGGAGATCTCATTGCCGGAAATGGACAGAGGCGAGGGTTACTTCGGTTTTCTGGCAACAAAATCCAACAGAGCTGAAAGGCCGGAATGACCACGTCCCTCTTCGATTTCGCGCTCGTAGGCCCGGCACTCAAGGATCTCCCAACCGGAGAAATCAGCCCGCATCTGTGCCTCTGTATACATGTTTTCGGCAAACGGTGGCCCGCCTGTGCCGTGTTTCAGCTGATCGGGCGTGTATCCATGGATCATTACCAAGCCTCCGGGCCTGCAACTGCGCTTCATGCCGTCAAACTGCTTGCGTCGCCCGTCGGGTCCAGTGAACTGGATGAAGATCCCGAGAACCAGATCATAGCTGCTCTCTCTGGCCCAATCTTCCTGGAGGATGTCGCAATGCTGGTAGTGTACTGAAACACCACGTGTTTTGGCTAACTGGCGTGCCCGTTCCAGGGCCGAAGGTGCAAACTCCAGTGCGGTGACTTCAAGGCCCTGCTGCGCCAGGTAAACCGAATTGCGTCCTTCCCCATCAGCGATAGAAAGCGCAGTCAGACCGGGGCGGAGATAGGATTGATGCTCTGCCAGGAACCGGGCCGGTTCCGTTCCAAAAACATATGAGTCCGAGGCCGCAAAGCGTTCTTCCCACATAGATGTCTCCTGTGCTGGTCGCCGGTGGATAGGGTCCAGGCCAATTTATGGCCCTGTGGGCGAAGATCAAGCGGGGGCAAGATGAAAAGACGATCAGGCAAAAAAAACGCCCCGCCCGAAACCGGGCAGAGCGTCCATACTCACCGAAAAAGGCGGTCTTATTTTTGTGGAAGAGGGCCGATCATCATAACCATCTGGCGGCCTTCCATTTTGGGCATGTTTTCCACTTTGCCCAGTTCCTTGACGTCTTCGGCAACGCGTTCCAGCAACTGGCGGCCCAGGTTCTGGTGCGCCATTTCACGGCCGCGGAAACGCAGGGTAATTTTTACCTTGTCGCCGGCTTCCAGGAATTTGAACACGTTGCGCATTTTGACATCATAGTCATTGGTGTCAGTATTGGGCCGGAATTTGACCTCTTTGACCTCAATGATCTTCTGCTTTTTGCGCGCTTCGCTTTCGCGTTTCTGCTGTTCATATTTGAACTTGCCAAAGTCCATGATTTTGCAGACGGGCGGATTTGCATTTGGCGAGATTTCAACCAGATCAAGTCCGGCTTCATTTGCCATGTCCATAGCCTTGGCAGGGTGCACGACCCCGACATTTTCGCCATCAGCACCAATCAGGCGGATTTCAGAGGCGCGAATTTTTTCGTTGGTGCGCGGGCCGGTGTCACGTTGCGGCGGCGCATTATGAGGTCTGCGGGCTATGGCTTTGATCCTTTGATTATTGCCGTTTTTCGAGCACGGAACCTAACCGGAACGGCCAGGTGTTTCAAGCGGCAACCGGCGGGCGCGGTCCTGAATTTCCGCCTCATAGGTGCTTTTTACTGCAAAGAGTACCGGTTTTGCTCCATTCAGGGTTTCAGTCGTGAAATTATGGTTAATTTGTCTCCTTTGTGAAAGGCCTGCAGGTATCGGCCGGGAGTCGCTCAAATCTACTGAGTCTCTGGAGATTCAACAGCAAGCTTTGGCCGATGATGTCTTGACCGGGTTATTCCCCCTTGTGAAATTGCCTGTCTGACCGCACCTCATCTGTCATCATAACTGCCAATGGCAGGTAAAAGGACAGGAGACGAAGATGAAACCGATTTATGTGGTTCTTGGTGCGGGTATCATTGCAGCAGGTGGGTATTTCTACCTTCAGAGCCAACAGCCAGAGGCCGTTGCCGTGGCCCCTGCCGCGAATGAAGCTACTGCTCCAGCAGCCGAAGAGGCACCGGTCGTTGAGGCAACTGAGGAAACTGTCGCGCAAGAGGCGGCAGAGGCCGTCGAAGAAGCCGGTTCGGCCATCGAAGAGGCTGTGGAGGCTGCAACCGATACTGTTACCGAGGCCGTGGATGAAGCCGTAGAAAGCGCAGCGGAGCAGGCCACCGAAGCCGCGACTGCAGCGGTTGAGGCCGCAAGCGAAGCGGCGGGCGAAGCGTCTGATCTGGCCAGCGGTGCCGCAGCCGCAACGCAAAGCTTGACCGAAAGTGCTGTAGACGCGGCAGGTGAAGCAGCAACGACTGCCACCGAAACCGCGGTAGACACTGCGACATCCGTCGCCGAAGCTGCAACTGAGACTGCAACCGAGGCGGCCAGCGAGGCAGCAACCACTGCCAGCGAAACAGCAACTGCTGCCGTCGAAGCCGTGACAGAGAGTGCGACGAATGCCGTGGCAGGGGATGCAGCGGCTGGCGCTCTGTCCGGTATGGGCGAATATCTGACGCTTGATGGTTTCAATTTCGACAAGGTGATCGAAATGATCGACGGCTCCGAGCTGGGTGAGGTTAAGAAAACCATGCTGAGCACTGCTTTGAACCAGGCAAAAGACAATCCCGAGCTGCTGTCCGGGGTTCTGGACCAGGTGAAAACCGCGATGGGCCTGTAAGCTCTGCTTGGGAGCAGTCGACGGAAAAAACGAAGGGCGGCCTCTGGATGGGGCCGCCCTTTGGCAAAATCAGATCGCTCGGTCAGTAAGAGATCTGGCGCGATAAGGTCTCGTCTTGAGAGATCTAGTCCAGAAAGGCCTTTTCCACCACATATTGCGCGGGTTTGGAATTGGCGCCTTCTTCAAGACCTGCTTTTTCAAGCATGTCCTTCAGTTCAAGATTGAAGGCCATGTTGCCACAGATCATTGCCCGGTCATTGTTTGGGCACAGCGGCGTCACATCGAGATCCTTATAGGCTTCACCCGAATTGATGAGATCGGTGATCCGGCCCATCTTTGGGCTCTCCTCGCGGGTGGTGGTGGGGTAGTATTTGATCTTCTTCCAGAAGCCTTCGCCGATCACCTCATTGAGCAACTCATCGGTTTTCAGACCTTCGATCAGCTCGGCGCCATAGGTCAGCTCACCAGCGGTGCGGCAGGTATGGGTGATGATGACTTCGTCGTAATCTTCATAAGTTTGTGGCTCGCGCAGCAAAGATGCAAAGGGTGCAAACCCGGTGCCGGTGGCAAAGAACCAGATGCGTTTGCCGGGGATCAGCGCGTCATGCACCAGGGTGCCAACTGGTTTGGGACGCAGAATGATTTCGTCGCCCACCTTGATGTGCTGCAAGCGCGATGTCAGCGGCCCGTCTTCGACTTTGATCGAGTAGAACTCCATTTCCTCGTCCCAGCTGGGCGATGCGATGGAGTAGGCGCGCAGCAGTGGCTTTTGCTTTCCGGTCTTCTCATTGACCTCGCCCATCAGGCCGATCATCACGAATTCACCCGAACGGAACCGCAACGAGGCAGGACGCGTCACCCGGAAAGAGAACAGTTTATCCGTCCAGTGTTTGACTTGCGTCACAGTCTGGGCATCGGGCAGGGCGGGGGCAGCCTTTACAGGCGCGGCATTGGTCGCAGCATCGGTCACGGGTGAAATCTCGTTCATCGGTTGCACTGCCGGTGGTTTTAACCGGCACCTCTGATTAATCTTTGATGTAGGTCAGGGGAAGCCCCGGAATCTGTACCATCGTAACGTCTTTGACGCTGCGACATGCAGAAATCAGGGCAATCCCGGACTGGTGAGGGGCTTGCTGGGGGTGGGCTGGCTTAGTTGGCAGCCGCGCTGCCGCGCAGGCGGGCCTGATAGTTATGGGCCTTCCACTGGGCCCGGGCAAGCCATTGCTCTTGCGGTTGCCGGGCGGCGAGATCATCGCTGATCTCCACTTCGTCAAACCCGGTGCGGCGCGCCATCGCATATTGGTCTGCCAGCACATGTCCCTTGGCGCGCAGGCGGCCCTGATAGCCCATCAGGCGCAATTGCCGCGCCAGAGTAAAGCCGCGACCATCGGCAAAGCTGGGGAAATCAATGCGGATGATCTGCACAGCACCAATGCTGTCGGTCAACGCAGCCGGGTCCGCATCTGAGGTGAGATCCAGTGCGGCCGCATCCTCGAAACCTGCGGTCCAGGTATCAGGGCCAAAGCCTGCGTCGGTTACAATAACAGTCATATCACTCATGCTCCTGTACGGATGAATTGGCCGTTCACGACGTGGATGCCACATTCTTCCTTGTTCTGATCGCGCCAGCGTCCGGCGCGGGGATCTTCGCCTGCCTTCACTGGTGATGTGCAAGGCGCACAGCCAATCGAAGGATAGCCCTTGGCCACCAGCGGGTGCCGCGGCAGGCGGTTCTCGTCCATATAGGCGCGTACGTCCTCTGGTGCCCAATGGGCCAGCGGGTTGATCTTGATGCGCCCGGTTGGGCCAGCGGCGGTCTCTTCGATCTCAAAGAAATCAAGTGCTGCCCGGCTGCCAGCCTGAAAGCGTTTGCGTCCGGTAATCCAGCCGTCGAACCCGTCGAGCGCCGCCTGCAAGGGCGCGGTCTTGCGCAAGCCACAGCAGGCATCGGTGTCGGAAAACCGCAGCGCACCATAGGGATCCCGGGTGGCGATATCCGCCGCCTTGACGATCTGCACATTGCGCAGGCCCAGGCGCTCGCTCACCTCTTGCTGATAGACCAGCGTTTCGGTGAACAGCAGTTCGGTATCCACAAACAGCACCGGCACCATAGGGTCGATGACAGCGGCCATGTGGAGCAGAACCACGGATTCCGCTCCAAAACTAGAGACCAGCGCGATGTGACCCGCATCCTCCAGCGCGCCCTGCATCACTGCAGTGGCAGAGTGGTGGCGGTAGCGGGCGTTGAGATTAGCGACTTTTTGGGCCAGTTCAACCTGTAGATCGTGCGGGGCTACAGAAGCCCCGCCCGGTTTAGTGTTCTGTGCTTCGAGGTTCACCATGGGGCTATGCCACCTTTTTCTGAGCCTCGGGATAGAGCGCGGACTTGAAGGGCTCCATGCCGAGGCGGCGATAGGTCTCGAGGAAAGTCTCCTCTTCACCGGTGCGGATCTCAAGATAGGTTGCAACCAGGCGTTCGACCGCCGGGACAATCTCGTCATAGGCAAAGCCGGGACCGGTGCGGGTGCCGATGGCTGCGGTTTCTGTGGCGTCGCCGCCCAGGGTGATCTGGTAGTTTTCAACCCCGGCGCGATCCAAGCCCAGAATGCCGATATGGGCGACATGGTGGTGACCACAGGCATTGATGCAGCCCGAGATCTTGATCTGCAGATGCCCGATGTCATGCTCCTGCTTCAGGTCGTCAAACCGGGCCGCGATTTCCTGTGCCACAGGAATCGAGCGCGCTGTGGCCAGGGCGCAGTAGTCCATGCCAGGGCAGGCGATGATATCTGAGATCAGACCGATATTGGCAGTGGCCAAGGCGTGTTCTTTCAGCTTGGCGTGAATGGCGGGCAGGTCGCTCTTGTGGACATGCGGCAGGATCACGTTCTGCTGGTGGCTGATGCGCAGTTCGTCATAGCCAAACTGTTCGGCCAGATCTGCCATCACGCGCATTTGTTCGGCGCTGGCGTCACCGGGGGTCGCCCCGTGAGCCTTGATCGAGATCGTGACAATGGCATGATCCGCATCGCGGTGTTCGGTCAGGTTGGTGTCTGCCCAAGCGCGAAACACAGGGTCCGCGTCATAGGCCGCCCGATAGGCGTCAGTTGCCCCTGCACGCAGGGAAGGCGGGGTGAAGTGGGTCTTGATCTCGGTCAGAAGTGCTTGATCGGTGCCGTCGAACTCATGGCGACGCTCTTCAAAGCGGGCCTCTACCAGCTCGCGGATCTTGTCGATGCCGTTTTCCTGCACGGTGATCTTGATGCGGGCTTTGTATTTGTTATCGCGGCGCCCCAGCACGTTATAGACGCTGAGCACGGATTCCAGATAGGGCAGCAGATCCGGCTGCGGCAGGAAGTCACGAATGACCTTGCCGACCATGGGCGTACGGCCAAGGCCACCGCCAACGATGACCTCGAATCCGATCTCACCATCGCGTTCGACCATGCGCAGACCTACGTCATGGGCCTTGGTCACGGCGCGGTCATTGGGGCTGCCGGTGATGGCGATCTTGAACTTGCGGCCCAGGAACTGAAACTCCGGATGATCTGTCGACCACTGGCGGATCAGTTCGGCATAGGGCCGCGGGTCTGTCAGCTCATCTGCGGCGGCACCGGCAAAATGGTCCGCAGTGGTGTTGCGGATGGTATTGCCCGAGGTTTGGATCGCGTGCAGGCCGACTTCTCCCAAAGCATCCAGCATGTCGGGGATGTCGTTGAGCTTGGGCCAGTTGTACTGGATGTTCTGACGTGTGGTGAAGTGGCCGTAGCCCTTGTCCCACTTCTCTGCCAGCAGCGCGAGCTGACGCATCTGGGCAGAATTCAGCGTGCCATAGGGGATGGCGACCCGCAGCATATAGGCATGCAGCTGCAGATATACGCCATTCATCAGGCGCAGGGGTTTGAACTCATCTTCGGTGAGCGAGCCGTCAATACGGCGTGCGACCTGGGCACGGAACTGGGCGTTGCGTTCGGCCAAAAAGGCATCGTCAAAGGCGTTGTACTTATACATGGGCTTCGGCCTCCTGTTTGCCGTGGCTGTAGTTGGATGGGCCCTTGCGGCGGAAATCTTCGCGGAAATGCACAGGTTCGGGGCCGTTTTCACCGGCCTTTGCATCGGCAAGATAGGCACCGACGATGGAAATGTTCTGGCGCTCGGCGTCCAGCAGGCGCAGCTGGGCTTCGGCCTCATCCACGATCAGTTCGGCCTCGGTCAAATCACGGGTCCAGCTGTCGTCGGCTTTGAAATAGATCACGTCACCTTCGAGCAGGTCGTTGGCGGTGATGACTTTGGGTGTAAAGGGGCGGGCCATTATGCGAGCTCCATGTTCAGGTCAGAAAGGGCGGCGACGCTTTGGCGTGGCGCCAGCCCAAGAAAGGTGAGAGCAGGGCCGTCAAAGGCGGCCTGCGCCAGATCGGCTGGCAGGTGTTCCAGTGTGGTTTCCAGCACGCGCTGATCAGCGCGCGAAGCGTTTTCAACGATGGTGATCGGTGTGGCGCGATTGGCCCCATGCATGATCAGACGGCCCTGCACAAAACGGGCGGATTTTTTGCCCATATAGATGGCGGCCACTTCACCGGGGCGCGCCAGCGCTGCCCAATCCTGATCGGCAAAACCGCGCATGTCATGGCCAGTGAGAAACCGCACCGAAGAGTTGCGGCCGCGCTGAGTCAGACTTTGACCAATGCCAGCCACAGCGGCCGAGGCGGCGGTGATGCCGGGCATGATCTGATAGCTGACACCTGCGTCTTCACAGGCGGTCAGTTCTTCGTCCAGACGGCCAAAAATGGTGGGGTCACCAGATTTCAAGCGCAGCACTTTCTTGCCAGTCTGTGCATGGGTAATCATACGGGCACAGATCTCATCCTGGCTCATGGAGGGGCCAAAGCCCTCTTTGCCAACGTCTTCGAGCTGTGTGTGTGCACCTGCAAGCGCCAGGATCTCGGCACTGACAAGGCGGTCGAACAGCACCACGTCTGCGTCTTGCAATGCACGCGCGACTTTGACGGTCAGCAAATCCGGATCCCCGGGGCCGGATCCGGCAAAGGCCACCTGGCCTTTGACAAGGCAACACATGCCGCTGCGGGTCTGAGCGGTGGCTTGGGCGATATGTGTCACGGGACCGGTCATGTCGGACCTCTTTTCTGTTGTTTGACTTGAGGTAAGATATAGGAAATATTCCCACCAATACGCTATATGCTTGGGCAAATAAGGAAGTTTGTTCCGAGTTGACGTGCAATCGGATGGAATGGTCCTGAACCAGAGGGAATAAGAGAATGACAGTGCGGATCGATGCCACGGACCGGAAAATTCTGGCGGAACTGCAGCGCGATGCCGGGCAATCCCTGGACGAAATTGCGCGGCAAGTGGGCAGTTCCAAGACCCCGGTGTGGAATCGCATCCGCAAATTGCGCGAGGCCGGCGTGATCGGTCAGCAGACCTTTGTGCTGGATGCAGAGGCTCTGGGGTTTGAGGCCTGCTTCTTTGTTCTGATCCGCACCTCAGAGCATGAGGCGGATTGGCAGCAGAAGTTCCTCAAAGCGCTGCAGGACCGTCCGGAAGTGCAGGAGGCGCATCGTCTGGCAGGCGATATTGACTATATTCTCAAGGTGCGGGTGCAGAACGCGCGAGCCTATGACAAATTCTACCAGGCGCTGATTTCAGAAGTGCGAGTGCACAATGTGACTGCGCTGTTGTCGATGGAAGAGATCAAATCCACCACCATGCTGCCGCTGGAAAGCTAGGGGAGATCCTGCGCTTTGCAAGGCGTGACCAAAAGGAGCGCTTCCGCGCGCTGGTTCAGGCATGGGGTGAGGTGACGCAGAACGTTGAGCCTGCGGCGGTGGTGATCGGTGTTTAACCTGCTGAGAAGCGCTTCAGGGGGCGGTCTGCCCCTGAAGGCGCCTAAGCCAGTATGATTGAGAATGCGCGTCAAGGACAAGCCGTGCAGAGCACGGGGGCCGTTGGCCCTCCTTGACTCGCGAATGCGTTGCTCAGCGCGTGACACGCAATTCCGTCAGCCCGTGGAAATGGTAGCTGTTGCTGTAGCGAGGTTCCTCGGCTAGGCGCAGGTTGGGGCAGCGCTCAAACAGAATGGGCAGGGCGATCTGCATTTCCATGCGCGCAAGTGGCGCGCCGACGCAGAAATGCAGCCCACCTCCAAAAGATGTATTGGTGCGGGCCGGGCGTGTCGGGTCAAAGACCTCGGGGTCGTCTTCGGCAGCGGGGTCGCGATTGGCGGCCGCCAGCAACAATGCGACCTGATCGCCGCGTTGGAAGGTATGTCCCATGACCTCGGCCTCTTCATAGGCGTAGCGGGTGAACATATGCAGGGGCGGGTCGAACCGCAGGATTTCTTCGACAAGGTTGGCAACGCTATCTGCGGCCAGCCAGGCTGGATCCCAGCCCTGTTCCAGCATGCATTTCACCCCGTTTCCAAGTGCGTGCACGGTGGCTTCGTGGCCTGCGTTCAACAAAAGAATGCAGGTGCCGATGAGCTCATCCGTGCTGAGCTTGTCGCCTTCCTCTTCGGCTGCGATCAGCCGGGTGATAAGATCGTCTTGCGGGTCAGCCCGACGCAGCCCCACATAGTCACGCAGAAAGCCAGAAAATTCCTGTGCGGCGCGGGCGGCGGCCAGTTCGGTGTCATGGGTTTTGCCAGCCTGATACATCGCCACCATATCATGGGACCAGTTGAGCAGTTGCGGCGCCATTTTGGCAGGAACCCCCAACAGGCGGCAGATCACGATGACCGGTACCTGGGTGCAATAGTGTTCAAGCAAATCAAAAGGGGCGTCGGGAAATGCGTCAATTAACTGATGGCAAAGGCTGGCAATGCCAGCCTCCTGGGCCTGAATCTCGCGCGAGGTGAAGGCGCGCATTACCAGCCTGCGCAGCCGGGTGTGGCGTGGAGGCTCCGCTTCCAACATGGAATGGGCCTCGACGGCGAGAAAGGGCGCCAGATGCGCTGGGCCGTCCTGAGCCATTTCCGCCGGGATTTCGCGACCAAAGCGACGGTCGCGCAGCAGCGCGTGGACCGCTGCCCGGCGAAAGGCGGTCGGCATTTTGTAATCCTGCCAATAGTGCAGTCCGCCCTCGGCGCGGGCCTTGGCATAAAACGGATAGGGGTTCTGGACAAATGCGGGGTCGGTAGGGGATTGAATGACTGTTTTCATGGGGCGACTTTTGCCATCGTGGCTGGTCTTTGCAAGGCAACATTTGCTAGAGTGCCTTTGAAAAGGCAGACAGAAGTGGGCTGGAAATATTGCATCGTTGGACGTTGTTGCTGGGGTTTGCGCTGGCGATTGTGGGTATTGCCGGGGCCACCTGGAGTTATGGATTTCGGCAGGCGCTTGATTCATTGGCCGAACGCAGCGCCGCTGATCTGGCGCTGGCCTCTGATAGGGTAAGCACGCAGCTGCAGATTTATCAGGAGCTTGCCGTCCTGATGGCCGATCATCCTGCCTTGGCGACATTGCAGACCGCTGCGGACCGCAAGGCTGCGCAGGCGCTGCTGCGCTCAGTTGCGGATAAGACCGCGGCCCTGGATGTGTTCTATGCCGACAGATCCGGCAAGGTTTTAGTCTCTGCCGCGGGCATCGCCCCTGCGAATGTCGCTTCTGAGGGATATTTTCACCGCGCCATGCAGGGGGCTTTGGGCACCGGCTCAGGGGTTCTGAGCACTGGCGGGCGTCGTGCCTATTTTTACGCTGCACCAAGTTTCAAAGCTGAACAGGGGCTGCAAGGGGCCCTGATCGTCGTGGCTGATGTCGAGGACGTAGAACAGACTTGGCGCGGGTCCTTACCGGCGGTGTTCTTTACCAACGACGACGGGGAGGTGTTTATTTCCAACCGGCCAGAATTGCTGTTCTGGCGTCGGGCGGAAGCGGGGCTGGGCATTTCTCCGCAGAATGGGGTCGATGTGGCGCTCGAGGTCTCCAGCTATGGAGGCCATGATATTTGGGAGCTGTCCTGGAGCCCCTATCTGCCGCAGCGGGCGCTGCATCTGGCGGTGGATCTGCCGGTGATCGGCCTGCAGGGGCAGATTTTGGTGGATGTCGCCCCGGCCCGGCGGATCGCAGTGTTGCAATCGGCCGCACTGGCCGCACTGTGTTTGGCCTTTGGTACATTTTTGTTCCTGACCATGGAGCGACGGCGCACCCTGGCCGAGGCCAATGCGGTTCTCGAAAGCCGGGTCGAGGCACGCACCCGGGCCCTGCAATCCACCAACAGCCAGCTGCGCCGGGAAGTCAGCGAGCGTGAAGAGGCTGAGGCCGCGCTCAAAAAGGCGCAGGAGGAACTGGTGCAGGCGGGGAAATTGTCCGCTCTGGGGCAGATGTCGGCAGGGATCAGCCACGAGCTAAACCAGCCGCTGATGGCAATCCAGCAATATGCCGAAAACGCCGAAGCCTTTTTGCAGCGGGAACAAACAGAGCGGGTCGGCGAAAACCTGACGCGGATTGCCGGGATGTCGGCGCGTATGGCGCGGATCATCAAGAACCTGCGATCCTTTTCGCGCAATGAGAACGAGCCCATGGCGCGGGTAGATCTTGTGCAGGTGATCAACACTGCCGTCGAGTTGACAGCATCCCGGCTTGAGACTGACAGGGTCTCGCTTGACTGGAAGCCACCGCAGGGCGGCGATCCGGTCTATGCCTGGGGCGGTGAGGTGCGGCTGACGCAGGTTTTTGTCAATCTGATCAACAATGCTGCCGATGCCATGCTGGGGCAGGCTGACCGGGCGATTACGGTTGCTTTGGATGTCACTCAGGACGCCGGTCGACGGCTGTCGGTTTCGGTCAAGGATATCGGGCCGGGTATCCGGGAGCCGGAAAAGATGTTTGATCCATTTTATTCCACCAAGGTTGTCAGCAGCTCCGAAGGAATGGGGCTGGGCCTGTCGATCTCCTATGGGCTTTTGCAAAGCTTTGGCGGCAATATCCGGGGTGCAAACGCCGCTCAGGGGGCGGTTTTCACTGTGGAGCTGGATCGCTGGAGCCCGGAGGACGCAGGATGAGCCACAAAGTTCTGGTTGTCGATGATGACGCAGCCCTGCGCGAAGCGCTGGCGCAAACGCTGGAGCTGCATGATCTGGAACCGGTTACCGCAGGCTCTTTTGTGGCGGCGAAGGATCTGATTCAGAAAGATTTCAATGGGGTTATCCTGTCTGATATCCGAATGCCCGGGCGGGATGGATTTCATCTGCTCGACTATGTGCAGGGGCAGGACGAGGATCTGCCGGTGATCTTGTTGACCGGCGAAGGCGATATCCCCATGGCGGTCAAGGCGATGTCGCGTGGTGCCTTTGGATTTCTGGAAAAGCCCTGTGTGACGGCGGATCTGGTGTCGGTTCTGGAACGGGCGTTGAAAACACGCAGGCTGGTGCTGGAGAACCGGCATTTCAAACAGCAGCTGGAAGATGGTGACCCGGCTGCACGGATGTTGTTTGGAACATCCAGCCAGTCAAAGGAGCTGCGCACGCGGGTACGCATGGCTGCGCCGACTGCCGCTGAGGTGCTGGTGGCCGGGCCTGCCGGCAGTGGGATCTCCAAGGTGGCAGAAGTGATCCACCTGATGTCTCCACGGGCGCAGGCGCCGTTTGTCAAATCGCCCTCGGCGGGGCTCAGCCCGGCGGGATTTGAGGATCTGTGTCATCAGGCCGCTGGCGGGTCGCTCTTCCTTGATGAGATCTCTGCCTTGTCCGAAGCGGTGCAATATGCGCTGCTGGAACGCCTGGAGCAGGGCGCAGAGCCGCGCGTGATTGCTGGCAGTACTGCCGATCTCGCCGCATTGGTCGCGGCGGGAAGCTTTGGTGCCGATCTCTATTACCGGCTCGAAGGCATGCGGGTGCGCGTGCCATCATTGGCGGAACGTCCCGGTGATATTCCCGTGCTGTTTCGCCACTATGTCGCTCAGGCGGCGGAGCAGGCCGGGATTGAGGCACCGCAGGTCAGCGAGGAGCATCTTGCCGCCCTGATGGCGCAGGACTGGCCAGGTAATGCACGCTCGCTGATGTCGGCGGCGATGCGGTTTGTTCTTGGCATGCCGGATGAGATCACCGAGGCCACCGAGCTGGGGCTGGCCGAGCAGATGGCTCAGGTCGAACGGTCACTGCTGATTGCCGCACTTGGGCGTCAGAATGGGCGGGCGGCAGCAGCTGCCGAAGCGTTGAAGCTTCCGCGCAAGACTTTCTATGACAAGCTGGCGCGCTATGGCATCCGGCCCGAGGATTACAGACGCTGAGAATTGCGGGCGCTCAGGAGAACGACCGGCGCCAACAGTCTTTCAAACAAGCGCTTCGTATAGATTCTGGGCGCGATTCCTATAGCCGTGATATCTGCAGTGGCCTTGTGCGGTTTTTCGCACAACCTTTCCAAAGACTGTGCGGATTTTCGCACAGGGGCCAAGGCTCGCATGGCGGCTGCCTGTGTCAATTTCAAGTAACGTGCTGAAAAATATCGCAAAGACATTAGGAAGGATCAAATTTAAATCATTTCTTGAGCGATCGGCGGCAACTCGCAATTCTGTGAGAGAGGCTCCCGCCTGATTTGGGGGCGTGTCTGATAATCTGGGAGGATTAAGATGAAATTCCTGACTGCTGCTGCCACTGCGATGGCATTGACCGTAACCGCTGGTGCTGCCCAGGCAGCCTGTGACGACGGCGAGATCGTTGTAAAGTTCAGCCATGTGACCAACACTGACAAGCACCCCAAAGGGATTGCGGCCTCGCTGCTGGAACAGCGCATCAATGATGAGATGAATGGCACCATGTGCCTAGAAGTCTATCCGAACTCGACTTTGTACAACGATAACAAAGTTCTCGAAGCTATGCTGCAGGGCGACGTCCAGCTGGCGGCGCCTTCGCTGTCGAAGTTTGAAAAATTCACCAAACAGTTCCGCCTGTTTGATCTGCCTTTCATGTTCAAAAACATTAATGCTGTGGATGCGTTCCAGGCCTCTCCTGATGGTCAGGCCTTGCTGGACAGCATGCAGCGTCGCGGCCTGCAGGGGCTGGCCTACTGGCATAACGGCATGAAGCAAATGTCCGCCAACAAGCCACTGGTTGCGCCGACGGATGCCAATGGCCTGAAATTCCGCGTGCAGTCTTCGGATGTTCTGGTGGCCCAGATGGAAGCCATTGGTGGTAGTCCACAGAAAATGGCCTTCTCCGAGGTCTATGGCGCGCTTCAGCAGGGCGTGGTTGATGGGCAGGAAAACACCTGGTCCAATATCTACGGCAAGAAATTCTTTGAAGTGCAGGATGGCGTAACCGAAACCAACCACGGCATCATCGACTACCTTGTGGTGACCAATGTAGACTGGCTGGAAAGCCTGGATGCGCCGGTGCGTGAGCAGTTCCTCACTATCCTTGGTGAAGTTACAGAGGCACGCAACGCGAAATCGACGGAAGTGAACCTGGCGGCCAAGGAGGCGATCATCGCTGCAGGCGGCGAGGTGCGCAGCCTTGATGCTGATCAGCGTCAGGCTTGGGTTGAAACCATGATGCCGGTTTGGGCGAAGTTCGCAGGCGACGTGGGTCAAGACAAGATTGACGCCGCACAGGCGATCAACGCCGGTTTCTGAACCGATTGACTGAGCTAAAGCCGACCTGCCCGAGGGGCAGGTCGCAACCAGGGCGCCAGTCATAGACTGCCTGCGCCTTGGTTCTCAGGCGGCGAGGGGATCCGCCGCCTGATCCGTATCTTTCCTTACATTCTAAAACTGGGGTGACCATCATGTCGGGGGCAAGAACCGGCCCGTCCGGGTTTATCAACTCACTCGAAGAAACGCTGATCGCCCTGCTGCTGGGGCTGATGACAGTGATCACCTTTGCCAATGTGATTGCGCGTTTCGTCTTTAATTCCAATATTCTCTGGGCTTTGGAGCTGACGGTGTTCCTGTTTGCCTGGTTGGTGCTTCTGGGGGCCGCCTATGCGGTCAAAACCCATGCACATCTGGGTGTCGATGCCATTCTCAACATGCTGAACCCCGGTCCGCGCAAGGCGGTGGCCCTGTTTGCCGCCATCTGCTGTCTGGTTTTTTCGCTGCTGCTGCTGAAAGGCGCCTATGACTATTGGGCGGTTTTTGCCGATCTGCCGCCGACCTCAGGCCGCTGGTTCCCAACCGGGTTTGACATGAAAGCGCGCTCGCAAAGTTTCTATGAGGTGCAGGATGTGCCGATGGTGGGAATTTTTCGCTTTCTCGAGGATCTGATCAACTACGGCGACCCCTACGAGAAGCTGCCCAAAGTGGTGCCCTATGTGGTGCTGCCGCTGTCGATGCTCTTGTTGGTCTATCGTTTTACCCAGGCGGCCCTGCAGGTGCTGCGCGGCGAGACCGACCGACTGGTCGCGAGCCATGAAGTGGAAGATGAGCTGGAAGCCGTGAAGGCCCAGCAAGGGGAACATGACTGATGGAAGTAGTCTTTCTTTTTTCGATGGTGATCGGGCTTTTGCTCGTCGGGGTGCCAATTGCGGTCTCGCTTGGCCTCAGCTCGACGCTGTTTCTGCTGATCTATTCCGACAGCTCCCTCGCTTCGGTCGCAGGCACCCTGTTTGAGGCCTTTGAAGGCCATTTCACCCTGCTGGCGATCCCCTTTTTCATTCTGGCCTCCAGCTTTATGACCACAGGCGGTGTGGCGCGGCGGATCATTCGCTTTTCCATCGCCTGCGTTGGGCATCTGCCGGGCGGGCTGGCGATTGCCGGCGTCTTTGCCTGTATGTTGTTCGCGGCCCTCTCTGGATCTTCGCCGGCCACTGTCGTGGCGATTGGTTCCATCGTGATCGCAGGCATGCGGCAGGTGGGCTACAGCAAGGAGTTTGCAGCCGGGGTGATCTGTAACGCTGGCACGCTAGGCATTCTGATCCCACCCTCCATCGTCATGGTGGTCTACGCCGCAGCTGTTGAGGTGTCTGTCGGCCGGATGTTCCTGGCGGGAGTTATTCCTGGCCTGATGGCTGGGATCATGCTCATGGTCACCATCTATATCATGGCCAAGGTCAAGAACCTGCCCAAGGGCGAATGGCACGGCTGGGGCGAGATCTTTGCCTCGGCGCGCGAAGCCGGTTGGGGATTGTTCCTGATCGTCATTATTCTGGGCGGTATCTATGGCGGGATCTTCACCCCGACCGAAGCAGCTGCTGTGGCAGCGGTCTATGCCTTCGTGATTGCCAGCTTCGTCTACAAAGACATGGGCCCGCTCTCCAATGGCGAAGGCGCCGCCAAGACCTCGTTGCTGAAAAAACCGCAGGCGCTGGTCACGGCCTTTTTCCACTCTGACACCAAGCACACGCTGTTTGAGGCTGGAAAGCTGACCGTAACGCTGCTGTTCGTGATCGCCAACGCACTGATCCTGAAGCATGTTCTGACAGATGAGCAGGTGCCGCAGACCATTGCCAATGCCATGCTGTCTGCCGGTTTCGGCCCGGTAATGTTCCTGGTGGTGGTCAATGTGATCCTGCTGATCGGCGGTCAGTTCATGGAGCCTTCGGGGCTGCTGGTGATCGTGGCACCGCTGGTGTTTCCGATTGCGATTGAGTTGGGGATTGATCCGATCCATCTGGGTATCATCATGGTGGTGAACATGGAGATCGGAATGATCACGCCGCCTGTAGGGCTCAACCTCTTTGTGACCTCGGGCGTGGCTGGAATGCCGATGATGGCGGTGGTGCGCGCAGCGCTCCCGTTCTTGGCAGTGCTTTTTGTTTTCCTGATCATGATCACATATATCCCCTGGCTCTCCACTGTCTTGCCCAATGCGGTGATGGGGCCAGAGATCATAACCAAGTAACAAATGTTGTTATTGCAAAAGAAAACGCCCCGGATCTCCGGGGCGTTTTTTGGTTTTAAGTGGTGCGGCGTGTCAGGGGTGCTGCGTCTTTTGGGCCGAAGGTCAATCCACCTCGCGGTTTTTCGGGCAAGATGAAACCGGCGACGGTCAGCTGGCTTCAAGGGCCGTGATGATGGGAGAGAAATCGGCCGCCTTGAGGCTGGCGCCGCCAACAAGTGCGCCATCGACATTAGAAATGGCAAAAATTTCTGCTGCATTGCTGGCTTTGACCGAACCGCCATAGAGAAGGGCGGCGGCATCGGCCAATTGTGTACCAAAGCGGGACGCAAGGGCCGCGCGCAAAAATCCATGCACCTTGGCGATCTGCTCCAGCGTGGGCACTTTGCCGGTGCCAATGGCCCAGACCGGCTCATAGGCAATGACGGTGTTGGCTGCAGTCACACCATCCGGCAGGGATTTTGCCAGCTGATTGCCGACCACCGCCAGCGTTTCTCCGGCTTCACGTTGTTCAAGGGTTTCGCCAAGGCAGACAATAGCGGTGAGGCCCGCGGCCCAGGCTGCGGATGTTTTGGCGGCGACCTGGGCGCTGGTCTCTGCGTGATCGCAGCGTCGTTCCGAATGACCCAGAATGACAGCTGTGGCACCTGCATCCTTCAGCATCTCGGCGGAGATGTCTCCGGTATGGGCACCATTGATAGCGGCATGGCAATCCTGACCTCCGATGGCGACAGCGCTATCAACGGTGGTTGCAGCAGCATGGGCGAGCAGTGTTGCAGGGGGGCAGATCAGGATCTCGACCTTTGCCTGTGCATGGGACTTTGCCAGGGTTTCAAGCTCAGCCAGGGCCGCGCTCGTGCCATTCATCTTCCAATTGCCTGCTGCCAGTTTCCGCCGCATTTGCCATTCCCCGTTTTTTGAATTGGCGCTGTGGTAGCACTGGGGACAGGGCGGGGCAATCGGACAAAGAAAATGCCGGGTAAATCCCCTCCTGAACTTTTCCGATCCCTTTTTTGCTGGCGCAGACCGCCAGGGCGGCTGCTTCAAAAGCCTGGAACGGGTTCACCTAAAGGCTGGGCATGTCCTTGAAGCTGATAGATTCACCACAGCCGCAGGCCTCAGAAACGTTGGGATTGTTGAACTTGAAGCCGCTTTCCAACAGGGAGGTTTCATAGTCGATTTCAGTGCCAAACAGAAACATTTGTGCCATAGGAGCGATCATCACCCGAGCCCCATCCTGTTCGACCACTTCGTCATTGCCATCGGCCGTGTCGACATATTCCATGGAATATTCCATGCCTGCACAGCCACCCTTTTTGACGCCGATGCGCAGGCCTGCATGGCCGCCGCTCTGCATCAGTTTGGTGATCTGGGCTGCTGCCCGTGGGGTGATTGTCACCGCCTGTTTGCCAGGAATGCCGAACATGATCTGTGTCTCCAATTCGCGCGTACCCTTCTATCTAGGCCCGCAGGCGCGCAGGCTCAAGAGGCAGCGCAGTGCAAAACGGGCCGCAAGAGAGATGCAGCCCGCCTGAAGTCTTGGACAGAAGGTCTTAAAACGGCTTAAAACCCCATGCAGTTTGCGTAGTAGGTCACCGTTGCAGGCCAGTCAGAAAAGATGCCCGCAATCCCGACATCCTGCGCCAGAACATCCAGAACCTGATAATAGCCGGAGGCATCGTGAATAGCGGGCTGAACCGTCTGGAAATACCAGCCGCCCCCAGTGGTCAGCGGGCCAGAGCGTTCAAGCGTCCAAGTGATCAGCTTCAACCCGGCCGTCTTTGCTTTTGTGGCATAGGCCGAGGGCACCATTTGACCGTTTTCCAAGGTCAGCAGCATCCACATTGGCGGCGCGATATAGTTGACACCCATGTCGGCCAGCTCCTGCATCGAAGGACTGAAACTGTCCGGATCCATCGGGTTCAGTGGGCTGTCGCCGCTATAACGGCCATCCAGATAGACGGCCTGCTTGCCGAATTCTGGCTCGTGTTCGATCCAGTATTTCACCACCTCAAGATCAAAGCTCTGGGGCCAGACATCTGAAGGTGGAATGCCCGCAGCCTTGTATTCGTCGATCATCTTTTGCGCATAGTCCTGCAGCGAAAACCCATTGAATGGCATCTCTACGGCCGGGGATTTCAGCTCAGGGGTGAATTTTGTGCCAAGAGATTTGAACAGAGCGATGGACTCCGCATGGGTCATGGAAGTGGCCCCATCGACATATTGGGTGCTGCGCCACGGGGCTAAGCCGCCCTGGGAGGCCGCGGCAGTGGTTGCGGTTTTGTCAAAACTGTCCATCTTGGGTGTCAGGCTGCGGAACTCAGCAAGGGTGAGATCAGAGCTGCGGCACTCAGCCAAGGCAGGCGTATTGCCGCTGGCAGGTGTGAAAGGCGTGATGCAGGTCTCGGCCAGATCGGTGGTCAGGATATTGGTGGTGGTGGCCAGATCGTCTTGCGCGTGGCGGCAGATCAGTTCCAGATCTTTGGTAAAGGTGACATCACATTCCAGAATGCCGGCCCCCATCTGGGCGGCGGCAACATTGGACTGCACCGTGTGTTCGGGGAACATCAGAGGCGCGCCACGATGACCGATCGAAAAGCTGCTGCGAGTGGGCGTTTGCCCAGCACAGGATTGTAGTTTCTCCTTCAGGGCACCTTCGGGCAGCATATTGACCAAATAGGCCGGACGCGGCCCATAGCTAAGACCGTCTTCGCTACCCGTCGCAACCTGCGGTGTGGCAGTGACAAGACTGATTGCAGATAGAAACGGCAGGGACAGAAAGATACGCAAGGGGGTCTGCACGGTGTTCTCCTGAGAAATTGATTTCAAAAGAGAAATCGCGGCACAGGGTAAAACCTTTGCCGCGATCCTGTGAAGCTTTTGTAACTCTTTGAGGGCGAGAGCTGCGCTTTACATAAAGCCCAATTCCAAGCGCGCCTCGTCCGACATCATCTCCATGCCCCAGGGCGGCTCCCAGGTGATGTCGACATTGACGGATTTGACACCAGGCACCGGCGAGACCGCATCAACGATCCAGCCGGGCATCTCACCGGCGACAGGGCAGCCTGGAGCTGTGAGGGTCATGATGATCTGCACATCGTTTTCATCATTGATGTCGATGGTATAGATCAGGCCCAGCTCGTAGATATTGACTGGAATTTCAGGGTCATAGACCGATTTGCAGGCCTCGGTGACCTGATCAAAAAGCGGGTGTTCAACGGAAGACGGCGCAATGAGCGGCGTGCCTTCAAGCGGTTCGGAAGCGTTGGTCATGTCGATCCCTGACAGTTAATCCGACTGTTTATATAGGGAACGCGCGCAGGAAGGTCCAGAGGGAGCAACCGGAAGTCGTCCGTTCGAGCAGAAGGCTCCATAAGCAGACATCTGGGCTGATAGCACCAGTGGCGGCTGTGCGGGACAAATCACCATTTCGCTGCGGCTGCGCCAATGTCGGCTTTTGGTCTGGCTAAGTTAGTGACACAACGCAGTTTGCAACCTACGGTACCCAGATGAACGCAACAGACAATCAAATGCATAAGGTCATATTTGATCTCGGCTCTGACATTTGGCATGGTCATTCAACTGAAAGTGTGTGGGCAACCAACCTTGGTTCGGGTGTCTATCGGCTTGAGAATTCGCCGTTCTTTGCAAAGGGCATCAGCTTCCGGGACGCTGTCATGACAAGCCAGGTCGAAGGCCAGATAAAAGTTGTCGGCCTCGGTCCAAAATCTGGGCATTCTACATACCGAATTCTTGTTTTGCAGGACAAGCATGATCCTGGGTTGTTTGCCGAATCGTGGAAACCGCTCGAGCATCTTGGATGCTCATACGAACATGGAAACTTTGGGTATCAACTGTATGCGATAGACGTTCCCGCGAGTGTAGATATCGAAACTGCGTATGCTTTTTTGGAACGCGGAGAACAAAAGGGGGCGTGGGATTTCGAGGAAGGCCTCTGCGGTCATTTTTGAAAACACCTTGCATTGATTATTTTTATGACTTCGCATTGAAGCAGCCATTCGTGCGTCCCGCTGCATCAGTCACCCTGGGCTCAAACCGGACTTACGCTGCATGTGACCCAATGTCGGTTGTCGGGACGTTTGTGTCACTTTTAGGCGCAAAGGGACTGGCCCGCACTGCCGATCGGCTCCGATTGGAAAGATTACCCAATTGGGCTGATCGCAGCTATCTTTGACGGGGCTCTAGTCGTTGATGTCGTGGTCGAAGTTTTTCACCTGGCCTGTGGGGAGGGCAAAATAGCGTCGCATCAAAAGCCAGGAGATTAACGATAGCGCGGCAAAGAGAAAGAGGAGGGCGGGTAAGCCCAGAGCTCCGCTGCCAAGCGCAGCCAGAAAAAGGCCGCAGGCCAGGGCGCCCAGGGCAAAACCCAGGAAGACAAAGCCGGGGGCCAAAACCTCGAGGATGGCGAGGATCAGCGCGGCAGCGCACCAAACCCACCAGAGCTCCCAATAGGAGGCAATCTCAGCCATTATTTGCCACCTTTCAGCAGTTTGAAGGCATCACCAAAGGCCTCAATCGCATGGGCAGGTAGAACGATGGTCTGTTTGCCTTCGCCATTGCCAAGCGCATTCAGGGCTTCGACCTGCTTCAGCGCGACCTGATACTGCGCCGCCTCAATACCGTTTTCGCGGATTGCTTTGGCGACCACCTCGGTGGCATAGGCTTCGGCATCGGCCTGAATACGCCGCGCCTTGGCAATCTGCTCGGCGGCATAAAGCTCGCCTTCGGCGGCGAGTTCTACCGCGCGTTTGGTGCCTTCAGCCTCGGTTACCTGAGCGCGGCGGGCGCGTTCGGCGTTGAGCTGCTGCAGCATGGCGTCTCGGGTGGCCTGATCGAGGTTCACATCGAGAATTTCGGCGCGCGTGACTTCGATCCCCCAGTCATCAACGGCATCCTCAACGGCGGTCTGAATCTGGCCAATAAGTTGCGAGCGGTTCGACTGCACCTCGTCCAGATCCATCTTACCGATCTCGGCACGCACAATCCCGGCGACGGTGGTGGCGATGGCGGCATCGACATCGCGAATGCGATAGACGGTCTTTTCCGGCTCCAGAATGCGATAGAACACCGATGTATCAATCTGCACGAGCACGTTGTCCTTGGTGATGGCGTCCTGGGTGGCATTTGGCAGCTGACGCTCCAGCACCGAAATACGGTGCGCGACGTTGTCCAGCAATGGCACAATGAAGTTGATGCCGGGCCCAAGAACCGAATGCAGGCGGCCAAAGCGTTCGACCACGAATTTTTCGGACTGTGGGACGATGTGGACGCCTTTGAAAATGATCACAATCAGGAAAAGTGCGGCCAAAATGTAGATGGCGTTTGCCGAAATCAGGCCAATGAGGAGGTCTTCGTTCATCGGGGGCTCCAAAATATCTGCGTACTATCAATGTGTACTATTGTATACATATGAGGGGCGGCGCTTCGCATTTCAAGACGCCGCTTTCCCCGTCTCTTGAACCCTGTATGGGCTGCTCCCATCTGGCTGACAAGGCTGGATGCACTTGTCAAAGCGCTGGTAATCGGGCAAATGCCCCGGGTTGTGCTGGCGAAGGATAGAAAAAATGGCGGCGAAAATCAGCTTTGATCTGAAAGCCAGCGATGGCAAGGCCCGGACCGGGGTCATTTCCACTCCGCGGGGCGATATTCGCACCCCTGCCTTTATGCCTGTGGGGACGGCCGCCACGGTCAAAGCGATGCTGCCGGAAAGTGTGCGTGCCACGGGAGCCGACATCCTGTTGGGCAATACTTATCATCTGATGCTGCGCCCGACGGCGGAACGCATTGATCGCCTAGGGGGCTTGCATAAGTTCATGAACTGGGATCGTCCCATTCTGACCGACAGTGGCGGCTTTCAGGTGATGTCACTGGCCGGGCTGCGCAAGCTGACAGAAAAGGGCGTGACCTTCAAAAGCCACATCAACGGCGCCAAGCATGAGCTGACGCCGGAACGCTCGATGGAGATCCAAAAGCTGTTGGGATCCGACATTGTCATGTGTTTTGACGAATGTCCGGCCCTGCCTGCGGATCGTGACCGCATTGCCGAAAGCATGCGACTGTCGATGCGCTGGGCGGATCGCTCGCGCGAAGCCTTTGGCGATCGGCCGGGTCATGCTTTGTTTGGCATCATGCAGGGCGGGCTGGAGCAGGATCTGCGCGAAGAAAGCGCCGAGGCGTTGCGCAAAATCGGCTTTGATGGCTATGCCGTGGGTGGTCTGGCAGTGGGCGAGGGGCAGGAGGCGATGTTCGGCTGTCTGGACTATGCGCCCGACATGCTGCCCGAGGACAAGCCGCGCTATCTGATGGGTGTGGGCAAGCCGGATGACATCGTTGGCGCCGTCGCGCGCGGTATCGACATGATGGACTGCGTGCTGCCGTCACGGTCGGGGCGGACAGGGCAGGTGTTTACCCGTCATGGCGTGGTCAATATCAAAAATGCACGCCATGCGGATGATCCGCGCCCCCTGGATGAGGCCTGCAGCTGCCCGGCCTGTTCCAAATACAGCCGCGCCTATCTGCACCATGTTTTCCGCTCCGGCGAGATGATCTCGGGGATGCTGCTGACCTGGCACAACCTGCATTACTTTCAGGAGATCATGCAGGGCATGCGCGACGCCATTGCAGCAGGCACGTTTGATGCCTGGCAAAAGGATTTCCATGAAACCCGCGCCAACGGCGATATCGACCCCCTATAGTAGTGTTGCCCATCTGTCCTGCCTGCGCCACACTGCGGCCCCATATTCTGGCCTTGTCTTAGTGTGAACTGCGGGCATGACCACCGGGTGGACTTCCGGGGGTGACAAGCCTTTTTTTTGGGCGTTAGCGCTTTGCTCACCTTGGCTGCAATTGCACCCTTGTGATCCTTCGGTGCTAAAGGCACACTGCTGCCACGCTTGAGGCAGGGTGGTTGAAAAATATTAACCGCCATACCAGATAAAAGACTTCCAAAGAGGAGAGAGCCGAGGGTTGCCAAGTGTTGGGATCAGGCTTTCTTGCCAAGTAAAGGACCGAGTATGAAAGAGCCGCTTAATTCTTCCTATCCCGTACTGCCGCTGCGCGACATCGTGGTCTTTCCACATATGATCGTGCCGCTGTTTGTGGGTCGGGAAAAATCTGTGCGCGCCCTCGAAGAGGTGATGGCTGATGACAAGCAGATCCTGTTGTCCAGCCAGATTGATCCTGCCGAGGATGAGCCCCAAACCGATGGTATCTATCAGGCCGGCGTGCTGGCCAATGTGCTGCAGCTGCTGAAATTGCCCGATGGGACCGTCAAGGTTCTGGTCGAAGGCCACGCACGGGTCGAAATCACTGAGTTCCTTGAAAACGAAAACTATTTTGAAGCGCGTGCCGAATATCTTACCGAGATCCCCGGTGATGTGACCACTATCGAAGCGCTGGTGCGTACCGTCGGTGATGAATTCGAACGCTACGCCAAGGTGCGCAAGAATATCCCCGAAGAGGCGCTGACAGCCGTCGGTGAAACCACCGAGCCTGCCAAGCTGGCGGATCTGGTTGCAGGCCATCTCGGCATCGAGGTCGACCGCAAGCAGGAACTGCTGGAAACGCTGTCGGTCAGCGAACGCCTTGAAAAGGTCTATGGCCTGATGCAGGGCGAGATGTCGGTGCTGCAGGTCGAGAAAAAGATCAAGACCCGTGTCAAGACCCAGATGGAGAAAACCCAGCGCGAATACTATCTGAATGAGCAGATGAAGGCCATTCAGAAGGAGCTGGGTGACGGCGAAGAAGGCGCCGGCGAAATCGCCGAGCTGGAAGAAAAGATCGCCGCCATCAAGCTGTCGAAAGAAGCCCGTGAAAAGGTCGATGCAGAGCTGAAGAAGCTCAAGAACATGTCGCCCATGTCGGCTGAGGCCACAGTGGTGCGCAACTATCTCGACTGGATGCTGGCCATTCCGTGGGGCGTGAAATCGCGCGTCAAGAAAGACCTGGGCCGTGCCGAGGAAATTCTCGACGCCGATCACTATGGTCTGGAAAAGGTCAAAGAACGCATTGTTGAGTACCTTGCGGTGCAGCAGCGCTCGGCCAAGCTCAAAGACCCGATCCTGTGTCTCGTGGGCCCTCCCGGTGTGGGTAAAACCTCGCTTGGCAAATCCGTGGCCAAAGCTACGGGACGCGAATTCATTCGGATTTCTCTGGGTGGCGTGCGCGACGAGAGCGAGATCCGCGGTCATCGCCGGACTTATATCGGCTCGATGCCCGGCAAAATCATCCAGGCGCTGAAAAAGGCCAAGACCACCAATCCGCTGATCCTGCTCGACGAGATCGACAAGATGGGCCAGGATTTCCGTGGTGACCCTGCATCGGCGATGCTCGAAGTGCTTGATCCGGAACAGAACTCCACCTTTGTGGATCACTATATGGAGGTCGAATATGATCTCTCCAACGTGATGTTCCTGACCACCTCGAACAGCTACAACATGCCTGGGCCACTGCTGGATCGGATGGAGATCATCCCTCTGTCAGGCTACACCGAGGACGAGAAACGCGAAATCGCCAAGCAGCACCTGATTTCCAAGCAGGTGAAAAACCATGGCTTGAAAGCCAAGGAATTCTCGCTGAGCGATGACGCGCTGAACGACATCATCCGGGTCTATACCCGCGAGGCTGGCGTGCGGAATCTGGAGCGTGAAATCGCGAAAGTGGCGCGTAAGGCCCTGACCAAGATCGTCAAGAAAGAGGTGGAAAGCGTCTCTGTCACTTCGGACAATCTGGATGAGTTCCTGGGCGTTGCGAAATACCGCTATGGTCTGGCCGAAAAGGAAGATCAGATCGGTGTTGTCACCGGGCTGGCCTACACATCTGTCGGCGGTGAACTGCTGTCGATCGAGGCGCTGCGCCTGCCGGGCAAGGGTCGAATGAAGACCACCGGTAAGCTGGGCGATGTGATGAAAGAGTCGATTGAGGCTGCATCATCTTATGTGCGCTCAATCTCGCCCAAGATCGGTGTGAAGCCTCCGAAGTTCGACAAGTGGGATATCCACGTTCACGTCCCCGAAGGCGCCACTCCAAAGGATGGCCCCTCAGCGGGTCTGGCCATGGTGACCTCCATTGTGTCGGTGCTGACGCAGATTCCGGTTCGTAAGGACATCGCGATGACCGGCGAAGTCACTCTGCGTGGCAACGCGCTGGCGATTGGTGGTCTGAAGGAAAAACTGCTGGCCGCCCTGCGCGGTGGTATCAAAACCGTGCTGATCCCGGAAGAAAACGCCAAGGACCTGCCGGAAATTCCGGACAACGTAAAAGAAGGTCTGGAAATCATTCCGGTCAGCCATGTGTCGCAGGTGCTGGAGCTTGCTCTGGTCCGGCAGCCCGAAGCCATCGAATGGGATGAGGCCGCCGAAGAAGAGGCGGCAGCTGCCAAGGCTGCGCTCGAAGCACAGGGTCGCGGATCTGGAACGCCAGCACATTGATGGATGATGTCTCTTGCGCTTCTGTCTTCTGAACGGCGGGCGCAGGATGGATCTCAGGCAAAAAAGAAAGGGCGACCAGCAGGTCGCCCTTTTTTAGTGTCCCCGTTTTGGGGTCTCTTCCGTTCTGGCCCGGTTTGTTCAGGGCTCGCTTGTTGTGCTTACTAGCGTGATCAGGCGGCGCTTTGCCTTGCCATTTTGGCCAGAACAGTGCTTTTGGCGACCGCATCGGGGCTTTGATCTTCCGCTTTGGCCTGTTTCAGGATCATCTCCATGCTGCGGTCCAGCGCCAATAGCTTGTCTTCGACATAGCGGGCGGGATCGGAAATCTTCTCGATTTCTGTTGCGACATTGATGATGCCACCACCATTGGCGACAAAATCAGGCGCGTAGAGGATGTTTGCTGCATGCAGGGCTGCTCCGTCCTTGCGGCTGGCCAACTGGTTGTTGGCACCCCCGGCAACGATGCTGACTTGCAGCTGTGGAATGGTTTCGCTGTTCAGAATGCCGCCAATGGCGCAGGGCGCAAAGATATCCGCCTTCACTGCATAGATGTCCTCTGGCGCTACGGCCTTCGCGTCGAATTCTGTTACTGCGCGGGCAATCTGTGTCTCGTTCACATCCGTTACGATCAGCTGGGCCCCGGCCTCGTGCAAAAGCGTGCAGAGATACCAACCGACATGGCCTAGCCCCTGCACCGAGATGATGACGCCTGCCAGATCCTTGCTGCCAGTTGCATGGGCCCTCGCGGTGCGAATGGCGTTAAAAATGCCACGGGCCGTGATCGGCGAGGGGTCTCCACTTGCAAATTCACCATCAGCCAGCCCGGCGACATAGGGGGTTTCTTGTGCCAAGATGGCCATATCCGTTGGGCTCATACCCATATCCTCGGCGGTGTAATACCGTCCCTCCAAGCTCTGGATCGCGCGGGCAAAAGCACGCAACAGCTCCGGGCTTTTGTCTTTGGCCGGGTCTCCAATGATCACCGCTTTGCCACCGCCAAGCGCCAGACCAGCTGCGGCGTTCTTGTAGGTCATGCCCTCACTCAGCCGTTTGACATCTTCCAGCGCGTCTGCCTCGTTGGCGTAGGGGCGCATACGCAAGCCACCTGCCGCCGGTCCAAGCTGCGTTGAATGCAGCGCAATGAAGCCGACAAGCCCCTGGGCCTGATCTTCGACACGATAGATTGCTTCATGGGACGTGGTGTCGACAGCGGTGACTGGCATTTTGATGGCTCCTCCTGAATGGAGCCGCAGTTTATCGCGGCGTTCGGAGGTGTTTTCACCAAAAAGGCGCATCTTTCCTTTGAATCTTGAAGGTTTTGGCTAATATTATGAGAGAAATTAGGGGGAAGCTTCATGGATGCGCTTGACCGTAAGATTGTCGCCATTCTGCAGGCCGAAGGGCGTATCAAAATGGCCGAACTCTCGGAACGAGTTGGCCTGTCGCCAACGCCCTGCGCCAGGCGGGTTGCCATACTGGAGGAGGCCGGAGTGATCACGGGCTATTCCGCGCGGGTGGACCAAGCCAGGCTCGGCTTGCCGGTGACCATCTTTGTTGCGGTGGAACTGGAGCATCAGTCAACGGATGCGCTGCAGGCCTTTGAGCGGGCCATCAGTCAATTCGATCAGGTGATGGAATGCTATCTCATGACTGGGACGCGCGATATTCTTCTCAGGGTGGTGGCGCAGGACCTCACCGATTTTGATCGCTTTCTCGAAGAGCGCCTGATGCGGGTTTCCGGTATTCGTAACACCCGGTCCAGCTTTACCTTGCGGACGATGATTGCGCGCAATGCGTTGCCAAAAATCTGAGTCATTGCAACTGATTAGGCACCGAAGGGGAGGGGCGTTTCCGATCGTAAGTTCGAAAAAGTCACAGATTAACAATTTGTTAACCTTTAGCGGTGGCTTTTTCTGGGGTCTGAGCATAGCCTGATGCCCATGATGGATCAGCAATAATCAAAAAATGAGGCGCATCATGGCAAGCAGTAAACCGGGCAGCCGCAGGGCCGCTCCCCGCAAGGTAACAACTCGCAAACCAAAGTCTTCCCCTGCTGCATCCACTGCTGCAGGTGAGACCAAGAAAGGTACAGCGTCTCGGGCCGCTGTGAAAAATGTGAGCGTTCCCAAAACGGAAAAACCCGTACAGGCAGCACAAGGGCAAAACATGTCAGTATCTTCAGTCAAGAATGTAACCCCACCTGTTGCGCTTGCGGCAGGGCAGAATCCCAGCCCGATGGTCGTGGCCACAACAGAGGTTGAAAACCAGACCTTGGCTCTGACCAAGAAAGAGCTGATTGACGAAGCGGTGTTGCGGTCGGGGATCAAGAAAAAGGATGCGAAACCGGTTGTCGAAGCTCTGCTGGCGGTCCTGGGAGAGGCTGTGGCAGAGGGGCGCGATCTTAATCTCCGGCCCTTTGGTAAGTTGCGGATCAACCGCAGTGAAACGCGCAGCAATGGTACCATTCACATCTGCCGCCTGCGCCAGCCTCTGGAGGCCAGTCAGAATGGGGAGGAGGCTGAAGAAAAATCTGAAGCTGAGGGCTCGCTTTCTTTGCACTCGCCCCTTGCAGAGGCTGCGGGCTGAGGGTAGTACCCGGCCTCAAGGGTGATTAGCTCAGTGGTAGAGCGCTTCGTTCACATCGAAGATGTCAGGAGTTCAAATCTCTTATCACCCACCATCCAACCTCTTGAAAAATATATTTCCCCTCAGGGAGGTGGTCTGTTTTACAAAGTGTTCATGGGTTCCTTGAACCTAAGGAGATTTTAGCGGGCTTTTCGGATCTGAGTGAAATCTAGAATTTCTGCTGCGTCTTGAAGGTGATCAGGAGCAAACCTTGCATAAGTTTGGTATGTGATGGCCACATTGGAATGGCCTAGGTATTGAGCAACCTTATCTAATGGAACTCCGTTTGAGATCATGGCTACAGCGCTAGAATGGCGGATGGTGTGAAGGGTCACGTCTTCAAGCTTGGCCCGCGAACAGGCAGCTTCAAATCCCTTGCGGATGTTCTTTACCTGACCACCCGCGTATTCCACCACGTAGTCGCTTAGCGCCGCAGTGCTCGTTTAAGCCATCTTCTGTTCGAAGGCGACAGGGCTTTTCCAGCCGAGTGCTGAGTGGCGTCGTCGTGGATTGTAGAAGCCGTTGATGTATTCGAAGATGGCGATCTCAGCCTGTCTGCGGGTGTCCCAGGTGCCCCGCCAGATCAATTCGGCTTTGATGGTTTTGAAGAAGGTTTCCACTGCCGCATTATCATAGCAAATCCCTTTGCCACTCATCGATGCCTTGATGCCATGCTGGCGCAAGATCTTTTGATAATCGTGCGAACAATAATGGCTGCCACGGTCGGTATGATGGATGCAGCCCTTGGGCGGTGATCGGAATGCTATCGCCATCTTCAGCGCCCTTAGTCGGGTAAGGCAACGTGAAAGAAGTACTCCTGCCTCATATAGCTCCCAATTTAGCCCGACTTACGGAGAAAGTTAGGAATGCAGCAATAGTTTGTCAGTAGCCTCCCACTGCAACATTTTGAAAGGGCTAGGGCATGTACGGAATGGTCAATGAGGGTATCCGTTCCTTCATCGAAAAGAATCATGGGCCCGAAACTTGGACTGCTATCTGCAAGAAGGCAGGTCTCGAGCGTGCTGAATTTGAGCGCATGTCAAGTTATGACGATTCAGTCACTTATGACCTTGTTGGGGCGATTTGCGAACATACTGAACTGCAGGCTGAGGAGGTTCTGAAAGTCTTTGGCGAGTACTGGATTGAATTTGTTTCTGACTCAAATTTCGGCAATCTTCTTCGTCTAGCCGGGAACACTTTTGTTGAGCGAGTCAATGGGCTCGACGATATGCATGAACGAATTCTACTGGCCATGCCACATCTCAAACCTCCGTCGTTTGAACTCGAACAAGTCGGGGAGAAATCATACCACCTCTTCTACTACTCTGACCGCGCCGGCCTCGTTCCAATGGTGGTTGGCCTGCTATACGGTCTCGCTGCAAAGAGCGGCGAGAAGATTGAGGTTACGTATATCACCCCAAAATCCCCTACCTCAGACCATGACGTGTTTGAAGTCACTCTGCTTGACTGACTTGCGTCACAGCCCCCAGTCTTAGGTCAAAGTATGGCACTCTACACATTTGAGTTTTCGAAAAGTATGATCGATATACTTTGCCCGATGTTTCTCACTGTTGGAGCCGGAGGCTGTATTGAACAAGTCGGCCCAACACTTTCACTCATTTTCACTCAAGAGATCCAAAAGAAGAACTTCTTTGAGGTTTTTTCGGTTGAAAAGCCCCGACGTGTAAACGACTTCGAACGCTTGAAGACACGGCTCGGAACTAAGCTTGTGTTGACAGCGCGACCGGATGGCGGCGACCCAATTCAGTTCCGGAGTGTCGCAACAGAGCTGCACAATAGCCCTGGAGGCCTCCTTCTCGACCTCTCCTTTGGGACAAGCCTTGCAGATGCCATCAAGCGCTTTAACCTCTCAGGCGCTGACTTCAAACCGAACGACTTTTCGATTGACTTATTTTACACATTTGAAACTCAACGTGCGCTTCTTGATGACAGCCAAAAGATGACTGATGCACTAACTTCTGCCAAAGAAGCTGCAGAACGCGAAGCCAATTTGGACTCCCTCACCGGGATCGCGAACCGACGGTCGCTTTATCAACAGCTCGAAGGTATGTTGCACCGTCCTAAAGATGATATTGACCTCGCCCTGCTGCATATTGACCTCGATAAGTTCAAAGCGATCAACGATACTTTCGGGCATGCCGCTGGTGACGAAATACTGAAACACACTGCTAAAGTCATGGAGGCCTGGGCCGGTCCTGATGATTTGCCCGTCCGGATTGGAGGAGACGAATTTGCCTTGGTTCTGGATGGACCACACGACAAGACTTCGCTTTTCAGTTTGGCTGAAAACCTGATTGCCAATATCACTACGCCGGTGCGCATTGACGGCCACAGTTGCAAGGTAGGTGCCAGTATTGGCATCGTCCGCTTCCGCGCTGGCGATGCATTAAGTTCAGATCGGTTGCTTATCAATTCTGACATGGCGCTTTACGAAGCCAAAGGTGCTGCCAATGGTGTCAAATTGTTAACGCCCGAGATGATCCGTTTGCATGAAGAGCGGGCCACATTGGTTTCCGAAATTGAGAAGGGGATCGCAGAGGGCCAGTTCGTCCCCTACTTCCAACCACAAATAGATACCAAGGCAAGCAAAGTTTGCGGGTTAGAAGTTCTCGCGCGTTGGGACAATCCAGCTAAAGGGGTTCTCTCGCCACCGAGCTTTTTGGAGGCGGCAAATCGCGCCAATCTGATGCGTGAAATTGATCGTCAGGTGCGCCAACAGGCCATCAATGCCTTTGCAACATGTCGCAGAGATGGAGTTCAGGTCGGTAAACTTTCTCTAAATGTTACGGCATCCAACCTGCGATCTCCGGACTTCCTAGAAGATTTGCAAGATGAGTTATTCTTGGCTGGCCTTTCCCCTCGGTCCATTCAACTGGAGCTGCTAGAATCTATCCTGTTCGACCAGTCTGACAAGTTCTTGATTGCGCAATGTCTATCCCTCAAAGCCGCGGGCTTCACCTTGGCACTTGATGACTTTGGGACTGGTCACGCCGCAATATCTACTTTGATCGAAGCACCGATTTCCACTCTCAAGATTGATCGTTCATTCGTCACAGGTCTAGACAGCAATAAAAAGATGCAACGTATCACAGGCGCAATGCTCGCTATGGCAAGGCAGATGGGGGTGGACGTCATGGCCGAAGGAGTGGAGACGCGAAGGGAACTCGACCTATTGGAAGCGAATGGCTGTCGATTTTTCCAAGGGTTTTACTTCTCACGTCCCATGGCAATGATAGATTTACGCTCTTGGCTGGAGCTCTGGGAAAAGGGGCAGATGCGCAAACTCAGCTAAATGACTGAGACGCTACCTCGAAGACGCTCCAAGCTCCGCTGCGATGTTTCCCGCAACTGCCCCGTCTTCTCGGATGCGCCGACAGGCCTCCCGCTTTAACTGGTTGGGCCAGATATTCTTTCCAGAAGCTGACTTGCGAACTGTGAAGCCCCAAACCTCATGTGCCGACATATTGACCTCCTGCTAATTGTCAGGAGACTAAATATCACTCAGAGTTGTTGCCGTTTAGGCATCAAAGAGGGGGACAGTAGCAACGCTTACAGTGGGGCTACTTAGTTTGTGTCATCGGATGTGTCAGAGAATGTGCCCAGAACAACAAAACCGCCCCAAGATGGAACGCTTTGTTGCTTAATTCGAACACCTTAGAGGTGGTGTTGGCTCCGGCGGTAGGGATCGAACCTACGACCAATTGATTAACAGTCAACTGCTCTACCGCTGAGCTACGCCGGAACGGTGTCAGCGATATAGCGGGGGTAAATGGGGGCGTCTAGAGAAAATCTGCTCTTTTCTGCAAAAACTCTGTCCTTGGCAGCTTCCCCATCCTTTGCCTGATTTCCGTCGCCCCGGAACGGGCAATCTTCTGGCTGGATTTGTGCCCTTGAGTTGCCGATTGTCCTGGCGCTGTGAGAGTGCCGTCAGCAGATGCGTGCACAGTCTCATCTGCGCCGTCTCGCCCGACTTGTCACATTTGCCTGCTGGATTTTGGACCTATCCCTGGGGAACTGGGGATAGGTCGTGGGTGTCCGGGTGTCCCGGGGGCAGCAGTCAGGCCTGTCTGGCGGCGGCCACGATGTCGTCTAGCCGTAGTGATCGACCGGGGTTCCGGCAATCGCGGCCATATTTAGCAACCCGCGTGCGGTGATCGACGGGCTGACGATATGGGCGCGATTGCCCATGCCCATCAGGATCGGGCCGACCTCCAGACCATCAGACCGCATCTTGAGGATGTTTCTCACTCCTGACGCCGCATCGGCATGAGCAAAGACCAGCACATTTGCCGCCCCCTGCAATCGCGAATTGGGGAAGATCCGCCCGCGCAGCTCGGCATCAAGGGCGGTGTCGATATTCATCTCGCCCTCATAGGTGAAATCATGCTGCCGATCATCGAGAATTTCGATGGCAGCGCGCAGTCGGGCACCGGTATCACAGGCAATATTTCCGAACTGCGACTGCGAGCACAGGGCGATCCTGGGCTCGATCCCGAAACGACGCACGTGACGGGCGGCACCGATGACAGTCTGAGCGATCTGTTCCGGCGTTGGCTCGATCCGCACCTGGGTGTCGGCGATGAACAGTGGGCCGTCTTCGAGGATCATCATCGACAGGGCCCCGTGGGGCTCAAAACTGTTACCGCCAAGCACTTGATTTACATAGTTCAGATGCCAGCGGTATTCGCCAAAGGTGCCGCAGATCAGGCTGTCGGCCTCGCCGCGCTGCACCATGATGGCGCCAATCGCGGTGGTATTGGTGCGCATGATCGCCTTGGCCAGATCGGGTGTTACGCCCTGACGCTGCATCAGCCGGTGATAGCTGTTCCAGTAGTCATAGTAGCGCGGATCATGTTCAGGGTTCACGATCTGAAAGTCACTGCCGGGGCGAATGCGCAGACCCAGTTTTTCACAGCGGCGTTCGATCACCTCGGGGCGACCAATCAGGATCGGTGTCTCGGTGGTTTCTTCCAGCACTTCCTGGGCGGCGCGCAGCACGCGCTCATCCTCGCCCTCGGAGAATACGATGCGGCGGGCTGCGGCGCGCGCGGCTTCGAACACTGGGCGCATCAGCAGAGCGGATTTGAACACCGTTTGGTTCAGGCGCTGCTTGTAGGCTTCAAGATCCTCAATCGGGCGCGCTGCGACACCGCTTTTCATCGCCGCTTCGGCTACGGCAGAAGACACCACTGCAACCAGACGCGGGTCAAAGGGTTTTGGGATCAGGTAGTCGGCACCAAAAGTCAGGTGCTCCCCCTTGTAGGCGGCGGCTGCCTCGGCCGACGTAGTCGCACGGGCGAGCTCGGCAATGCCTTCGACGCAGGCGATCTGCATCTCGTCGTTGATTTCCGAGGCCCCCACATCCAGCGCGCCGCGAAAAATGAAGGGAAAGCACAAGACGTTGTTGACCTGATTGGGAAAATCGCTGCGCCCAGTGGCGATGATGGCATCCGGGGCCACTTCGCGTGCCGCATCCGGCATGATTTCCGGATTGGGGTTTGCCAGCGCAAAAACAATCGGGCGCGGGGTCATCTTGGCGACCATTTCGGGTTTCAAAACATTGGGACCAGACAGGCCGAGGAAGAGATCTGCGCCTTCGATCACATCGTCCAGTGTGCGCAAATCGCTGTCTTGGGCAAAGGCGGCTTTTTCCGGGTTCATGTCTTCGCTGCGGCCGGTGTAAACCAGCCCGTGAATATCACAGAGCCAGATATTTTCCCGTTTCACGCCCAGTTTCACCAACATGTTGAGGCAGGCAATGCCAGCCGCCCCCCCACCGGTGGAGACGATCTTGATGTCTTCAAACGATTTTTCAGCCACATGCAGGGCGTTTTTGGCGGCGGCCCCGACGACAATAGCGGTGCCGTGCTGGTCGTCATGGAACACCGGAATGTTCATCCGCTCGCGACACAGCTTTTCGACGATAAAACAATCGGGTGCCTTGATGTCTTCGAGGTTGATCGCACCAAAGCTGGGCTCCAGCGCGCAGACGATATCGGCCAGCTTTTCAGGATCGCTTTCATTCACTTCGATGTCGAAACAATCAATGCCGGCAAAGTTCTTGAACAGGACCGCCTTGCCCTCCATCACCGGTTTGGAGGCCAGAGCGCCAATATTGCCAAGCCCTAGGACGGCGGATCCATTGGTGACAACGGCCACCAGATTGCCCCGCGCCGTATAGCGCGCGGCATTGGCGGCATCTGCCTTGATCTCGAGACAGGCCTCAGCCACCCCCGGCGAATAGGCCCGTGCCAGATCACGGCCATTGGCCATGGGTTTGGTGGCGCGGATCTCCAGCTTACCGGGGCGGGGAAATTCATGATAGCGCAGGGCCGCGTCGCGCAGAGAGGGGGTGTCAGACATGAGAGGCTCCAAAAACGAATAGTTTAGCGTTAAACCAATTGTGACGTCAGGTGAACAGGCTTTTCCTAACCTAACGTGACCTGCGGCGTCTTGCGCAATAAAAAACTTCGCCGCACAGTCCCGCGAAACAACTGCCGCAAATGCCGGGACCATCATCCGGATGATAGCAACAGGGAGCAACAGATGAATGATATCGTAGCAGAGATGCGCCTGCCAACGCAGGAGCTGCGTGATGATATTCCGTTTTTCACCAAGGTTTTGGGAATGAAAATGGATATGATCTATCCGGCCGACGACCCCAGTGTGGGCGTGTTTTCCGGCCATGGGCTGCGGTTGCGTATCGACAAGGATGCATCCGAGGCCCCCGGCACCCTGCGCATTCTCTGTGATGATCCGGATGGTTTTGCCGATGGGCAACGTCTGCTGATCGCACCCAACGGGACCCGGGTTGAAATCGAAGAGCGGCATCCGCCGATGGTGATGCCTGAAACCGTGCATAGTTTTGTGGTGCGCCGCCTCAAGGATCAGGCGCCCTGGGTCATTGGCCGCGCTGGCATGCACTACCGCGATCTGGTGCCGGATCGTCTGGGCGGGTCGATAATTGCCAGCCATATCCGCATCCCCGATGGCGGGCCGGTGCCTGATATGGTGCATTTCCACCGGGTCGGTTTTCAGCTGATCTTTTGCATCCATGGCTGGGTTGATGTGGTCTACGAGGATCAGGGCGAAAAGATGCGCCTCACCGCCGGGGATTGCTTTATCCAGCCGCCTGAGATCCGCCACCGTGTGCTCGAGGCCAGTGACAACGTTCAGGTGATCGAAATCGGTGTTCCGGCGGAACATGTGACCGAGATCGACCATGACATGACCCTGCCAACCCCGCATCTACGCCCCGACCGCGAATGGCAGGGCCAGCGTTTTGTCTACAACAGGGCCGAAGGGGCCACCTGGCAGCCGTTCCGCCTGCCGGGCTTTGACAGCCGCGACACCACGATTGCTGAAAACACCGGGGGCGTGGCAGGGGTGCAGGTGGTGCGCCCGGCCAAAGCGAGCGTGGATCCAGTCTGGACCTCCCATGACACTGATATCCACTTTACCTTTGTGATGAATGGCGCGGTGACGCTGGAGGGCGAGGGGCGCGATCCCTTCCCGCTAGAAGAGGGCGACGCCTTTGTCATTCCGCCCGGCATGAAGACACGGCTGAGGGATGCCAGCGCCGATCTTGAGCTGCTCGAGGTGAGCCTGCCGGGGGTCTTCAATACCACGGTTATGCAGGCATAATCGCAGATCACAGCGGCAGAGGCCTCTCTTTGGTGTATCTCGCTCAAAGAGGGGCTTCACCTTTGCCGCTGCTTTCCCCTATCCTGCGACCTCTTGACCAGTTGATCAAAAGCAGCGGGATACTCTGATGAGCCTCAAAGATGCAGCCCTTGCCGTGCGCAAAAACGCCCATGCGCCCTATTCCAATTTCCAGGTTGGGGCCGCGCTTCGCACGGCCTCTGGCAACATTTATGTGGGCTGCAATGTGGAAAACGTCGCCTATCCCGAAGGTACCTGCGCCGAAGCTGGGGCGATTGCAGCCATGGTTGCCGCCGGAGAGCGTGACTTGGCCGAAGTTTATGTGGTGGCCGACTGCCCCACACCGATCCCCCCCTGTGGTGGCTGCCGCCAAAAGCTGAAAGAATTCGGCGACGGTGAGGTGAAGGTCACGCTGGGAACCACTGACGGCGCTGAGACGGAAACCACCATCGGCACGCTGTTGCCGGGGGCGTTTGATCAGGGCCATATGGAACGGAGCTGACCTCATGGATGCACGTGCCATCATTGCCACCCTGCGGCGTGGGGAGCAGCCAAGTGCCGGTGACCTCAGCTGGTTTGCCGCAGGCTTGGCCAATGGCGAGGTGAGCGATGCCCAGGCTGGGGCCTTTGCCATGGCGGTGTGCCTGCAGGGGCTGGATCAACCGGGCCGCCGCGCGCTGACGCTGGCGATGCGCGACAGTGGCGATGTGCTGACATGGGATTTGCCAGGCCCGGTCCTGGATAAACACTCCACCGGCGGGGTTGGCGACAGTGTCTCTTTGCTGCTGGCGCCAGCACTTGCAGAATGTGGCGCCTATGTTCCGATGATCTCGGGGCGGGGGCTGGGCCATACCGGTGGCACGCTGGACAAGCTGGAGGCCATACCGGGGCTTTCCACTCAGGTTTCTGAAAACCGCCTGCGCCGCATCACGGCGGATGTTGGCTGTGCCATTGTAGGTGCAACCGGACGCATCGCGCCTGCGGACAAGCGGCTCTATGCCATTCGTGATGTCACCGGTACCGTCGAAAGTCTCGATCTGATCACCGCCTCGATCCTGTCAAAGAAACTGGCGGTGAGCCTGCAGGCGCTGGTGTTGGATGTGAAGATCGGCTCTGGCGCGTTCATGAAAACCCCAGAAGAGGCCCGTGCACTGGCGCGGTCTTTGGTGGACACGGCCAATGCAGCGGGCTGTCGGACCACGGCCCTTATCACCGATATGAACCAGCCGATTGCGTCCTCTCTAGGCAATGCGCTGGAAGTGATCGAGGTGATGAAGGCGCTGACCTGCGGATGTGATACGCCGCTGAGCGAAATCACCGCTGCCCTTGGCGGTGAGGTGCTGATGGATGGTGGTTTGGTGGCAAAGGCAGAGCAGGGGGAGGCCCTGATCCGCGCAGCGCTTCTGGATGGCCGTGCTGCGACACGGTTTGGCCGTATGGTGGCCGCCCAGGGCGGGCCAAAGGATTTTGCCGAAAACTGGGCGCGCTATCTGCCCGTGGCACCTGTAATCCACGAGGTCAAAGCGCCCAAATCGGGCTATGTCGCCGCTATGAACGGTGAGGCACTGGGCCTTGTGGTGGTGCAGCTTGGCGGCGGGCGTCTGGTCGAAACTGACGCGGTGGATCCGGCTGTTGGCCTGTCCGATCTGGTCCGGCTGGGGCAACATGTTGAAAAGGGTGAAATACTGGCCCGTGTGCATGCTGCCCGCGAAACTGCGGCACTGGAGGCCGAAGTGGCCGTACTGCACGCCCTGACCTTGACAGCCAAGGTGCCAGAGGTGCCGCCGCTTATTCATGAGAGGATCAGTTGATGGCTCAGGAGCTTGCAAAAGGGACGTCCAAAGATCCGCAGAACGATTTGCCGCGGGCCTTTTTGGTGGTGATGGATTCCGTTGGTATTGGCGGCGCGCCGGATGCCAGTGGGTTTTTCAATGGGGATCTTCCGGATCTGGGGGCCAATACCCTAGCACATATCGCACAGGCCTGTGCTGCAGGCCGGGCCGAGGAGGGGCGCTCTGGTCCCTTGCATCTGCCCACTCTGGATCGGCTTGGCCTGGGGGCCGCGATGCGGCTGGCCTCATCGGTACCGTTTCCCGGATTAACCGCAGTGCCAGAGGGGCTGTGGGGCTGCGCCGCCGAGGTGAGCCCAGGCAAGGATACTCCGTCTGGCCATTGGGAGTTGGCCGGGGTGCCGGTGCCCTGGGACTGGTGTTTCTTTCCCGACACCCTGCCGGCCTTTCCGACGGATCTTGCGGATCATGTTGCGCGCGCCGCAGGCAGCACCGGGATTTTGGGCAATTGCCATGCTTCCGGCACCGAAATCATCGCCCGCCTTGGGGCGCAGCATATGCAGACAGGGCAGCCGATCTGCTACACTTCGGCCGATAGCGTGTTTCAGATTGCCGCCCATGAAGAGAGTTTTGGACTGGAGCGCCTGCTGGATCTCTGCCGTGCAGTGGCGCCGCGCCTGCATGAGATGAAGGTCGGCCGGGTCATCGCACGCCCCTTTGTCGGAAATCCGCAGGAGGGGTTCAGCCGGACCGCCAATCGCCGCGATTTTGCAATTCCGCCACCGGCGCCGGTGCTGACCAATTGGGTGCAGGACGCGGGGCGGCGCGTGCATGCCATCGGCAAGATCGGCGATATCTTCAGCATGTCCGGCATTGATACGCTCAGCAAAGGCCCTGACGCGGCGCTGATGCAGCAACTGGCCGCTGGCATTGACGATGCCGAAGGTGGCAGCCTGACATTCGCCAATTTTGTCGAATTCGACAGTCTTTATGGCCATCGCCGGGATATATCGGGCTATGCCCGCGCGCTGGAATGGTTCGATGCTGAACTGGGCAAGCTGCTGCCACGCCTGCGCCCCACTGATATGCTGGTGTTGACGGCAGATCACGGCAATGACCCCAGCTGGCCGGGCACCGATCATACGCGCGAACAGGTGCCGGTTCTGGTGGCTGGGTGCGGCACCGGTTGCATCGGGCAGCGTGGATTTGTCGATGTCGCAGCCTCGATCGCGGCGCATCTGGGCGTTACGGCGCAAGGCCCCGGCAAGAGCTTTCTTTGACCAACAGATCAAAACCGGCTTGCCCCCAAGGGGTGAGCCCGCATAAGACCCGCACAGGAAACGTCGGAATTCATAGTAGGAGACAGCCCAAATGAGCGACCATCTGACCGTTGTTGATCACCCGCTGGTACAGCACAAGCTCACTCTGATGCGCGACAAGGGCACATCGACTGCCGAGTTCCGCCGCCTGCTGCATGAGATCACTCAGCTGCTGGCCTATGAGATCACCCGCGAGATGCCGCTGACCACCACCACCATCGACACGCCGATGGAAGAAATGGTCGCACCCATCCTCGCAGGCAAGAAACTGGCGCTGGTCTCGATCCTGCGCGCAGGCAACGGCATGCTGGACGGCGTGCTGGAACTGGTGCCTTCGGCCCGCGTTGGCTTTGTCGGTCTTTACCGCGATGAAGAAACGCTGCAGCCGGTGCAGTATTACTTCAAAGCCCCGAAAGAGCTGAACGACCGGCTGGTTATTGCTGTGGATCCAATGCTGGCCACGGGCAATTCTTCGGCAGCAGCGATTGATCTGTTGAAAGAGGCTGGTGCAACCAACATCCGATTCCTGTGCTTGCTGGCCGCCCCAGAAGGTGTTGCGCGCATGAAAGAAGCGCATCCGGATGTGCCGATCGTCACGGCTTCGCTTGATCGCGAGCTGAACGAGAAGGGCTATATCATGCCTGGCCTCGGGGATGCGGGTGACCGGATGTTCGGCACCAAATAGGGCGCATGCCAATCGCTAAGTGCTTGCGGTGATTGGGCAACTATTTGCCCGATTGCCGCCTTATTGTTGCCAAACCCGACTTTACTACATCTGGGTTTTGAGGCATTCTTTCCCCAGATGTTGTGGGGTTGGGTATGAAAATCACAAGAATTGTCGCGCTTGCCATTATCGCTGCCTCCGCCAGTCTTGCAGCAGGGCAATCCGGGTTGCAGGCGCAGACCCTGCGATCCGCTGGCCCCCCGGCGGAATATCCGCCTGCCTCTTTTCAGGGCAAGCAATATGTCGACAGTCGCGGTTGCATCTATATTCGTGCGGGTATCGACGGCAATGTGAACTGGGTGCCGCGCGTCACGCGCAGCCGCAAACAGATTTGCGGCTACAAGCCGACGCAGGTCGCAGGCACCACGGCCCGCCCGGCGCGGAATGCGACTTCAGAAGCACCGGAACAGATCACGCTGGCTCCACCGGAGCAGACAGGACGCCAGACCAGCAGCCAGACCAGCAGCCAGGTCGGCAATCAGGGCTCTGATGTTGCCTCGGCCTCTGGCGGTGCGTCCAGAAAACCGGTTCCAGTTGTTTCCCAGCCAGTGCCAAAGCCGACAAGATCCGCGCCTGTGGTGGTGACCACAACCAAACCGCAGCGCTCTGCTCGGAGGGCCACAACAGCACAAACAAAACCGGCGCCGCGTCGGCCAGCTGCGGGCCAGCCGGTTGCTGGCCAACCTGTCACCGTCCGGCCGGTTGCGCTCCAACCTGCATACAGGCAGGCGGCGGCCACCTCGCAGGGAAATACCCAGGGTGCCTGCGCCGGGATTTCGGCGATCAGCCGACAGTATTCGAACAGGGCCGGTCTGCGCTGTGGCCCACAGGCGCAATCCCCCGTGACCTATGGCAGTGGTTCTTACCGCAGCACAGGTCGGCGTCCCTCGCAGGTGCTGGCCCCCAATACCCGTGTTTTGCCGACACATGTCTATGAAGATCGCCGCCACAGTCAGGGCCTGACCCCGCCGCCGGGCTACCGCGTCGCCTGGGAGGATGACCGGTTGAACCTGCGGCGCGCTGAACGGGACCTGCAGCCCAGGATCGTGGAAAATGGGCTCGAAGTGCCAGCGGGATTTGTCGCCGTGAACCGGCATGACAATCGGATGAACCCGTTGCGGGGAATCCGCACCGATAATGGCGAAGCCCAAATGGCGGCAATCTGGCAAGAAGGTGTGCCGCGCAAACTGGTTCCACTACCGCAGGATCGCCAGACTGTGGTTTTGACAAACACGGGGCGCGACCGTTTTGAAGGCGATGTCAGCCGCAACAGTTTGGCACTGCGTCTGTCCAGCCGCTCTGAGCCGGGAAGCAGCTTGCAGGATGCAAAACAGCCTGCAGCTCAGGAGGTGACGCGGCGCTATGTGCGCGCAGCGACCTATGTTGATGCGGCGCAGGCGCAAAAGGCAGCCCGTGCTTTGGCAGCACAAGGCCTGCCAGTGCGACTTGGCGAAGTTTCGCGGCAAGGAGTTCCTTACAAGGTTGTTCTTGCAGGACCTTTCCCGGATCTGCAAAGCGCCAAAACCGCCTTGCAGCAGCTGCGTGCAGCTGGCCACAGCGGCGCGCGCATCAGCAAATAGTCTGCGCGGTTAGTTGGAACAGCTCTGGCGGGTCCCCGGTCAGAGGATCTCGGTCAGAGGATCTCGGTCAGAGGATCTCTGACCTGAACCCCTTCGCCCAGCGAGCTCAGGCAGGCGCGTATTTCGGCTACGGAACCTGGGCAGCTAATGAGTTGGTAGGTCTGAGTTTTAGCCGCAAATATTTTGCAGCTGAACCCAGTCGCGATCATTGAGAACTGGTTCAAGTGCGCGTCCGGCCATCGGGTCCGCCTCGATCAGACCCAAAGTGGTCTCTCCGGTTACATCCAAGGCATAGGCATAGGGTGTAGAGGGAATGGCTGCGCGGGCAAATTCTGCCAGCAATAGATCATCAGCCAGGGCCGGGCGTGGGTATGCCAAAACCGATTCCGAATAGGCATCAAGGGTCTCACGCTGCAGCTCGCCGGTGGTCAGCAACCTGAAAGAGGCCATGGCCCCACCAGCGGCCAGCAGTTCAGCCAGAGGTTCATGCTGGGTAGCACGGGCCCGTTCTGCCAGAATTGCCCCGGCGGCGACGGCAGGATCTTCGAAATCTTCGACCAGGCTGCGGTTGAGCAGAACAATGCCGCCGGGCAGATGCAGGCTGCTGGCCACACCCGCACGCATGATGACCAGCTGGCGGACCCCGGTGCGGGCTGCCAGTTTGGCCAGAATTGGCGTGGCCTCAGGCGTGGCGCAGGCCTGGCCCGAGACCCGTTCGATCCGCCCCAAAAGCGCCTGCCCAATGGCTTTGGTTTTGATCTCTGGCACGACATTGACGGCGTGGGCCTGCATCAGGCTGGGCAGCCAAAAGACAATGATCAACCCGACAAAAGCCAATGTGCCAAGAATGCTGAATAGCCGCAGGCGACCGGGGTGGGCACGGGTCCGGTCGATGGCGTGTCGCACGCGCTCGATTGCCTCCAGCATGGTCGTTTCATCCTGGGGGATTTCCAGCGTTTCTCCGGGGTCGCCATCGGGGTGAAACAGTGCCGGAAAGACGCCGGGATTGGCGCGCTCAACAGCCGCCAGCGACCAATGCGCCAGCGGGCGGTCCTGCATATCGGTGATAGTCAGGGTGGCGTCACCTACTGAGATGATCACATCGCGGCGTTGTGCTTCGGGGCTTGCACGCCACAGGCCTGCGGCCTCCAGTCGTTCAAATTCCCTGAGAGCGGTCATTCTGCCTGCCTGTTTTGCCAGTTGTCATTGCCGGGTATCGGTGGCCTGATCCTAGCATGCGGGCTGGGCAGGCGGCAAATGGCTTTGCCTGCCAAATGCCGCTCTGCGTTGTGATTTTTGCCCCCATACCCGCAGGTGGAGACGCATTTGTTGCTTTCACAGCGCTTTGGCGGCCGTGCGCAGCTCAAACTTCTGGATTTTCCCGGTCGAGGTTTTGGGTAATTCCTGAAACACCACCTTCTTTGGCGCTTTGAAGCCAGCCAGGGTTTCGCGGGCAAAGGCGATCAGCGCGGCCTCAGTGACCTCGGCATCCTCTTTCAGCTCGACAAAGGCGCAGGGCACCTCTCCCCATTTGTCGTCGGGCTTGGCCACCACGGCGGCCAGGTTCACGGCCGGATGGCCCATCAACACGCTTTCGACTTCGACCGAGGAGATGTTTTCGCCGCCGGAGATAATGATATCCTTGGCGCGGTCGGCGATCTGGATATAGCCATCTGGGTGCTGAACCGCGATGTCGCCGGAATGGAAATAGCCGCCGGCAAAGGCCTCGGCGGTGGCTTCGGGGTTCTTCAGATATCCCTTCATGACCGAGTTGCCGCGCATGACGATTTCGCCCTGATCAGAGCCATTTTTGGCGATCTGGTTCATATCGTCGTCGAGCACGGTAATATGGTCCATCATCGGGAAGGCTACGCCCTGACGCGCCTTGATGGCGGCGCGGCCCTGATGGTCCAGCCCGTCCCATTTGTCGCCCTTCCACAGGCATTCGGTGACATGGCCATAGGTCTCGGTCAGGCCATAGACCTGGGTGACATGGAAGCCGAGCGTTTCGATCTTTTGCAAGGTGGCGGGGGCAGGTGGCGCACCGGCGGTAAAGACCTCGACGGTGTGGTCAAAGGCGCGGCGCTCTTCTTCTTTGGCGTTGACCAGCAGGTTCAGCACAATCGGCGCACCACCGAAATGGGTCACGCCATGATCGGCAATGGCATTGTAGATCGCCTCGGGCGTGATGTTGCGGCAGCAGACCAGCGTGCCGCCCAGCACCGGCATCATCCAGGTGTGGTTCCAGCCATTGCAGTGAAACAGCGGCACAATTGCCAGGTACACAGGGTTCATGACCATCCGCCAAGAGATCACTGTGCCCATGGTCATAAGATAAGCGCCGCGATGGTGATAGACCACGCCCTTGGGGCGGCCGGTGGTGCCGGAAGTATAGTTCAGCGCCAGGCTTTCCCATTCGTCCTGAGGCATGATCCAGTCGAAATCATGTTCGGCAGTGTCCAGCACGTCTTCATAGGCGGGGTGACGTCCGGTGGCGACAAACCCGGCCTGCGGGTCAGGCACTTCGATCAGCAGCGGTGGCTTGCCCTCCATGCGCGCGGCGGCGGCTTCGGCCAGGTCAAGGAATTCGGTATCAACCAGAACTACCTTGGCGCCGCCATGGTCAAAGATATAGGCGACGGTATCCACATCCAGCCGGGTGTTGATGGTGTTGAGCACAGCCCCGCAGGCAGGCACACCAAAATGCGCTTCGGCCTGGGCCGGGAGGTTGGGGATCAGCGTGGCGACCACATCACCGGGCTTCACTCCCATCCCTGCCAACGCCGAGGCCAGCCGGGTGCATCGGTCATAATAGGCGGCATAGGTCTTGCGATGCGTGCCATAGATGACGGCCGGTACGTCGCCAAAAACATGTGCGGCCCGGCGTAGATGCGAAAGCGGTGTCAGCGGCACATAATTCGCGGCGGTTTTCTCCAGTCCCGCCTCATCAGCCATCCATCCCATCAGCTTTCCTCCCCTAAGTCTTTCACGTGATTCTTTGGTATGTCGGTTTGAGGACAGATAATGATCAAAGTTGCGGGCATTGAAAGGGATATGAAACAAGTTGTATCTCTTCCCTCCCATGCGGGTAATCAAACTGCGGCAGCGCAGGCGATGCTGGCGGCCATGGCGATTATTGGCGTCACCGACAATGCCGTGCCCTTGATGGCCGAAACCATCGGGTTGGGGCAGTTCTATCTGCTGCGCACGCTGGTGGCCCTGCCGATCCTCTGGGCAATGTCGCAAATGGGATTTGGAACGCTGTTGCCGCATCGGGTTGGCGCTGTTGTGTTGCGTGCCATGTTGGTGGCGACCTCAATGGTGTTTTATTTCTCCGCTGTCGCCTTGATGCCGATTGCCCAGGCGCTGGCCGGGCTGTTTACCTCGCCGATCATCATCGTTGTGGTTTCCGTACTGTTCATGCGGCTGCGGATCGGTTTGGTGCGCATCGCCGCAGTTATCGGCGGCTTTGTCGGGGTGATGTTTGTGTTGCAGCCGGATTTTTCCGCCTTTGACTGGATGATCCTGCTGCCCGTCGCAGGTGGGTTCTTTTATGCGCTGGGATCGATCGTGACCGGCACCATATGCAAGGACGAAAGCACGGTGTCGATGCTGTTTGTCTATCTGCTGGCGCAGGGGATGATTGGGGGGCTGTTTCTTGCTGGGATCGAGCTATGGCCACTGCCGGTGGCCGAAGGGGCCGAGGGTTTTGTCACTCGTGGCTGGGTCTGGCCGGTCTGGGAGATGTCGCATCTGATCCTGTTGCAGGGCTTTGCTGCCGTTGGCGGCGTATTCCTGATCACCAAGGCCTATCAGCTGGGCGAGGCGTCTTTTGTGGCGGTGTTTGAATATTCGGTGCTGCTGGTTGGCCCGGCAATTGCCTGGCTGGCCTATGGGCAGGTTCTCAACTTTGGTCAGATCTTTGGCATCGGGCTGATTGTACTGGCGGGATCAACGCTGGCGCTGCGCTCGTCCAAAGGGGCCTGACACTAAAGCAGGCAGTGGGCGTTTCCTTTCGCGCAACAGCGGCTTAACCTGCGCGGATGATCCTGTCGCGCGGCCGCAAATTTCTGTTCATCCATATCCCAAAAACCGGGGGCACGTCGCTGGCGTTGGCGCTGGAGGCGCGCGCCATGGCTGATGATATGATGCTGGGCGACACGCCCAAGGCCCGCAAGCGGCGGCGCAAACTGCAAGGCGCACAAGTGGCCGGGCGGCTATGGAAACATGCGACACTGGCCGATATCGCGGGGCTTGTTCCCGACGAAGAGCTGCGCCGCCTGTTTACCTTTACCTTAGTGCGCAACCCTTGGGACCGGGCCGTTAGCTATTATCACTGGCTGCGCAGTCAAAGCTTTGACCATGCTGCCGTGACACTGGCCAAGACACAGAGCTTTCGTGACTTTATCCTGACACCAGAGATATTGCGCAGCTTTGAGGCCAATGCGGCCTCTAGTTATATGCGTCACGCCGACGGGCAGGAACAATGCCAGGCCTATATTCGTATTGAGCAGTTTCACAGCGATGCACGCCCGCTGTTTAAACACCTGGGATTTGATCTGACATTGCCGCGTGCCAATGCATCCGGTCGGCTGGCCGACTGGCGTGGCTACTATGATGGCGCAACAGAAGCAGCGATTGCTGCGGCCTGCGCCGAAGAAATCGCGCAATTTGAATATTCTTTTAACGATTTCGACCTAGCCTTGAGTCAACAGCGCCGCTCGTCAGACTGAACGGATCACAGGATCCACCTTCATTTGGACCGGCGCAGACATGGGAAGCAGCGCCATTGCAAGGGGTTAGCCCTGCGCGGGACGGGAAGGAGTTGAGATGCTGGATTGGTTTCAAAAACGGATGAGCCAGGGATTCGACCTTACCATTCCACCGGTTGCGGTGGGCCAGGGCGGATTTCTGAGCGGCACCCACGTGGCCTCCAACCTGGGCTGGCGCCCGGTCGAAGCGCTGTGTGCGGGCGATAAGGTCCTCACCTTTGATCATGGTATGCAGACCGTGGTCGAGATGGTGCGCGAAAGTGTCCGGCTTGATGCAGGTGAAATCGACCCCAGCCGCTGTCCGATGCATATCCCGCGCGACGCTTTGAACAACCGTGTGCCGATGTGGCTGATGCCGGATCAGGGCGTGCTTATGGAAAGCGATCTGATTGAGGACCACCAGGGTGACCCCTTTGCCGTGGTGCCGGCCTCAACGCTGGATGGCTACCGTGGCATTTGCCGCCTGCATCCCAGTGCACCGCTGGAGCTGGTGACACCGCGTTTTGAACAGGATGAGGTGGTCTACCTTGAGGCGGGGCTTTTGGGGTTTTGCCCGGCGCCACGCGATCTATTCACCATCGGCATTGAGCTGCGCGAAGACCTGTACCGGGTCCTGCCTCTTGAGGAAGCCAGCGAGCTGATCACGGCGATGACAATGTCGGAAACCCTGATGACAGGGCAGGGCATGGCAGCCATGACGCCGGGTGCCTTTCAGCTGTAAAACCTGAGGGTCAGGCAAGGCTTCAGTCTGCTGGCGTCCAAATTCAGAATAATCGAGCAGTAAAACGCCGTCTTAGGGCCATCTTCGGATGGTTTCAGGGCGGTGTTTTTCTGTGTGGGTCGTTCTGGACGGCACAAACTGGAAGGCACAAACTGGAAGGCACAAACTGGACGGTACAAAGAAATCGGCCGCTCCCATCAGGGGCGGCCGAGACGTGTTTTTGAATGTGTCAGACGAATGTCTGATCGCTTTGGGTCGCCTTAGGCGGCAGAGGCCGCGTCCGGGTTGAAGCGCCCGTAGAAGGTCTGACCCTTTGCCGCCATGTCGCGCAACAGGTCGGGGCAGGCAAAACGCTCACCATAAGCCTCGGTCAGCTGATCACACCGTTCGGCTGCATAGGGTGTTCCGATGATGTCGAGCCAGGACAGTGGGCCGCCGGACCATGGCGCAAAGCCCCAGGCCAGAACCGCGCCCACATCGCCTTCGCGGATGTCTTCCAGCACGCCTTCTTCCAGCGCCCGGACCGCTTCCAGCACCTGGGCAAACATCAGACGTTCCTGCACCTCAATGAGGTCAGGCTGATCCTCCAGCAGCGGGTATTTGTCCTGCATGCCTTTCCAGTAGCCGGTGCGCTTGCCCTTGTCGTCATAGTCAAAGAAGCCGGCGTTGGATTTGCGCCCCAAACGGCCGAGATCTTCCATCCAGAAGATCATGTCATCCGCTGGGCTTTCGGGGTATTCATTGCCCATGGCGGCCTTGGTCGCGCGGGCAATCTTGGCGCCCAGATCGATCGAGGTCTCATCGGTCAGCTGAATGGGGCCAACAGGGAAGCCAAGCTGACGCGCGGCATTGTCGATCAACACCGGCGACACACCTTCGGTTATCATCCGCGCGCCTTCATTCACGTAAGGGATGATGCAGCGGTTGGCATAGAAGAAACGCGCGTCATTGACGACGATGGGCGTCTTCTTGATCTGGCGCACATAGTCCAGCGCCTTGGCGACGGCACGAGGGCCGGTTTCCTTGCCCTTGATGATCTCCACCAGGAACATTTTCTCCACCGGAGAGAAGAAGTGGATGCCGATGAACTGCTCTGGGCGCACGGATGCCTTTGCCAGATCAGAGATCGGCAGGGTCGATGTGTTGGAGGCAAAGATGCAATCCTCTGGGATGATCGCCTCAACCTTTTTGGTCATCTCGGCCTTCACGGCAGGATCCTCGAATACCGCCTCAATGATCAGATCGCAGCCTTTCAGCGCGTCAAGATCAGGGGTGGCGGTGATGCGCGCCAGCATCGCCTCTTTCTTCTCTGCGGTGACCTTGCCGCGCTTCATCCCCTTGTCGAGGTAGCTTTCGGTATAGGCCTTGCCCTTGTCGGCGGCGGCTTGATCGCGGTCGATCAGGACGACCTCCATACCGGCCTGCGCTGAGACCAGCGCAATGCCCGCGCCCATCATGCCTGCACCCAGCACCCCGAGTTTCTGCACGCGCTGATCGGGGATATCTTTGGGACGCACCGCGCCTTTTTCCAGCGCTTCCTTGTTGATGAACAGCGAGCGGATCATGGCACCGGACGAGGGGTTCATCAGCACGGAAGTGAACCAACGCGCTTCAATCTTCAGTGCGGTGTCAAAATCAACCAGCGCGCCTTCATAGACCGCAGAGAGCAGCGCCTTGGCGGCCGGGAAGGCGCCTTGGGTCTTGCCATGCACCATGGCAGAGGCACCAACGAAGTTCATGAAGCCAGCAGGGTGATAGGGCGCGCCACCGGGCATCTTGTAGCCCTTTGCATCCCAGGGTTTCACCAGATCAGCACCAGAGGCATTCAGCACCCACTCTTTGGCGGCGGCAACGGGATCGGCGGCGATCTCGTCAACATAGCCCGCACCCTTGGCCTTTTTCACGTCCAGCATCTTGCCTTCCAGCAACAAAGGCGCGGCAGCAATTGCGCCGACTTTGCGCACCATGCGGGTGGTGCCACCGGCACCGGGGAAAATGCCAACCATGATTTCAGGCAGGCCATATTTGGCCTTGGGGTTTTCAGCGGCAAAGATGCGATGGGTTGCCAGGGGCAGCTCCATGCCGATGCCGGCGGCGGTGCCGGGCAGGGCGGCGGCGATTGGCTTGCCGCCTTTTTTGGTTTTCAGATCCATGCCAGCAAGTTCGATCTTGCGCAGCAGGGCATGCATTTTCATGGTGCCTTCAAACAGGCCCCGCGCAGGCTCATCGCCGGCCTCTTCCTTCATCACGGCCAGCAGGTTCAGATCCATGCCGCCGGCAAATGTGCCCTCTTTGCCAGAGGTGATCACCACGCCTTTGATCTCGTCATCAGCCAGCGCCTGATCAATGCAGGCCTCCAGTTGCGAGAGCCCGTCAAAGGACATCACGTTCATGGTTTTTCCGGGCACATCCCAGGTGATGATGCCGACGCCATCTGCGTCCTTGGAAAGCGTAAACTCAGTCATGTTTCGTCTCCGATCTGGTCAGCCGTCAGTGGGCTGCCGTCTTTACGGGTGAAAGAAGAGCCTTCAGGCCCCATCTCAACCATCATATCCATATCGCTGTAGAAAGCGGTTTCAGTCGGGGTCCGCGTGCCCACCACCAGGAATGTGGCAGGCGCGTCGGTTGTGTTCTTCAGGTGATGGCCATTGGCCTCACCGGCTGGAAAGGCGGCGCAGTCGCCCGGCAGCATCGCATGCTCCCCCTGATCGTCGATCAGGGTGCAGGCACCACTTACCATCATCAGGAATTCATCCTGCTGCATGTGGTAGTGGCGCAATGACGACAGCCCACCGGGTTCAAGCCGCACGATATTGACGCCAGATTGGGTCAAACCGCTGGCATCCCCAATGCGCTGCACGAAACGACCTGCGGTCGCCTCGGCCAGCTTTCCAGGGTAGCTGGAGCCGCCCTGAAAGGGGATTTGTGCCAGATCCAGCTTGGGCATCAGACCCGCTCGATGATTGTCGCGGCACCCATGCCGGAGGCGATGCAGAGCGTGGCCAGACCCATCTCTTTGTCCTGACGCTCCAGCTCATCCAGCAGGGTGCCGATGATCATGGCCCCTGTGGCGCCCAGCGGGTGGCCCATGGCGATAGAGCCGCCATTGGGGTTGATCACTGCTGGGTCCACATCAAAGGCCTGCTGGAAGCGCATGACAACGCTTGCAAAAGCCTCGTTAACCTCAAAGAGATCCAGATCGGAAATCACCATACCATTGTCGGCGAGGATCTTCTGGGTCACAGGCACCGGGCCGGTCAGCATGATGGTGGGATCGGTGCCGATCTTGGCGGTGGCCTTGATGCGCGCGCGGGGCTTCAGGCCATATTGCTCACCAAATTCCTTGTTGCCAATCAGCACGGCAGCCGCACCATCCACGATACCCGAAGAGTTGCCGGCGTGGTGGATGTGGTTGATCCGCTCCAGATGCGGGTACTTCAGCATTGCGACCTTGTCGAAACCAGGCATCTGCTCGCCCATCATCTGGAACGAGGCATTCAGGCCACCAAGCGACTGCATGTCTGTGCCGGGGCGCATGTATTCATCGCGATCCAGAATGGCGATGCCGTTCTGGTCGCGTACGGTGATCACCGATTTGGCAAACCGATTGTCGTCCCAGGCGGCCTTGGCGCGACGCTGGCTTTCAACCGCCAGGGCATCTGCCTGCTCGCGGGTGAAACCGTATTCGGTGGCAATGATATCGGCCGAGATGCCCTGTGGCACAAAATAGGTGTCCATCGCCAGCGAAGGATCTACTGCGATAGCCGCCCCATCAGAGCCCATAGCAACGCGGCCCATCATCTCAACACCGCCAGCGATATAGGCTTGGCCTGCGCCACCCTTTACCTGGTTGGCCGCAAGGTTCACAGCTTCCATGCCGGAAGCGCAGAACCGGTTGATCGCAAGGCCGGGAATGGTTTCGTCCAGATCCGAGGCCAGCACAGCAGAGCGCGCCAGACAGCCACCCTGTTCCATGACCTGGGTCACGTTGCCCCAGATCACATCCTCAACGGCGTGACCTTCGAGGTTGTTGCGCTCTTTCAGCGCGTTCAGTGTCAGGGCGGAGAGCCGCACAGAGGTCACCTCGTGCAGCGCGCCATCCTTGCGGCCTTTGCCACGCGGGGTGCGAATGGCGTCGTAGATATAAGCTTCGGTCATGAGTGTCTCCTCAAGCGCGGTCCGACGGATTGCCGGGCATAAGATCATAGGGGTGTTTCCAGCCGGGTGTTTCGCTGATGCGCGTCAGCCAGGCGTCGATATTTGGGTAGTCCTTGCGGTCAAAGCCAAAAGGTTCGGGGTAATAGAGATAGCCGCAGCAAGAGAGATCGGCATTGGTGATCCCGGTGCCGACAATCCAGTCGCGACCCTCAAGATGGGCGTTCAGCGTGGCATAGGCCGCCTTGAGCCGCCCCTGCATAAAGCCGATAACCTGTTCGGGGCGCTTGTCCTCGGGCAGGAAATTCATCAGGAACCGAGTCATGCCGGCCTGGCTGGAGAGTTTGTGGTTGTCCCACAGTACCCAGCGTAGCACCTCGTATTTGTCCTCAGGCGCGCCACCGAATTTGCCCGATTTGTCGGTGATATACTGCTGGATAACGCCGGATTGCGACAGCCGGATGTCGCCGTCTTCGAGCACTGGGGCTTCGCCCATGACGTTCATCTCGCGAAACTCCGGCGCGCGGCCCGCTCCGGCAAAGAAATCGACAAAGACCGGCTCCCAATCCAGGCCGGAAAGCTCCAGCGCCAAGGCCGCCTTGTAGGCGTTGCCGCTTTCGCCAAAGCAATGCAGTTTGATGGTCATCTTCTTCTCTCCCTCGCCGGATAGGCGTTTACAGTGAGCGTGAGATCAACTCTTTCATGATCTCATTGGTGCCACCGTAGATGCGCTGAACCCGCGCGTCAGTCCACATTTCCGCGACCGCATATTCCTGCATGAAGCCATAGCCGCCGTGCATTTGCAGACATTCGTCCAGCACTTCACCTTGGGCATCCGTGGTCCAATATTTGGCCATGGCCGCTTTTTCCACGGTCAGCTTGCCTTGCAGGTGCTCGACCATGCATTCGTCCAGAAAGGCGCGAGCCACTTTGGTTTTGGTCAGGCATTCCACCAGTTTGAACCGGGTGTTCTGGAACTGGGTGAGTGGCCCGCCAAAGGCTTCGCGCTCTTTGCAGTATTCAATGGTCCGGGCGACTGCGCCTTCCATGGCGCCAACGGCACCACAGGCGATGATCAGACGTTCCTGCGGCAGCTGCTGCATCATCTGATAAAAGCCCTTGCCCTCTTCCTGACCAAGAATGTTTTCTGGCGGCACTTCGACATTGTCGAAGAACAGCTCTGATGTGTCCGCCGCGTGCAGACCGATTTTGTCGAGGTTGCGGCCGCGCGAAAATCCTTCGGCACCGTCGGTTTCCACGGCCACCAGTGACACACCCTTGGAGCCGAGGCTGGGGTCGGTTTTGGCCGCCACCAGAATGAGGTTGGCGTGCTGACCATTGGTAATAAAGGTTTTTTGCCCAGACAAACGGTAGGCATTGCCGTCGCGCAGTGCCTTGGTCTTGATCCGTTGCACGTCTGATCCTGTCGAGGGCTCGGTCATCGCCAAAGCCCCCACGAGCTCACCGCTGATCATCTTGGGCAGCCAGCGTTTTTTCTGCTCTTCGGTGCCATATTGCAGGATGTAATGGGCAACAATTCCGGAATGAATCCCATGGCCCCAGCTGGCCAGGTTAGCGCGGCTGCCTTCGATCAGGATGGCGGCCTCGTGGCCGAAATCGCCACCAACGCCGCCGTATTCTTCGGGGATCGAGGGGCACAGCAGGCCAAGCTCGCCAGCCTGGTTCCAGGTCTCGCGATCCATCATGCCCTGCTTGCGCCAGCTTTCGTATTTCGGCATCCATTCATTGGTGATGAACTGGGCGGTCATGTCGGCCAACATCTGGTGTTCGTCGGTCATCCAGGCGGAACGGGTTTCGCTCGTCATTTTTCTCCCTTTGGCCCGTCCTATGCGCGATGTCGCGCCGGGCCCTTATTTTTTGCGGCTCTCCAGCGCGCTGTTGAACAGTCGCAGCCGGTGGCCCAGGTTTTCCTTGTCCGTCACGCTGTCGAAATGTTCGAACAGGAATGACAGCGCTTCGCCTTCATCCAGTCCGGCCTCGGATGCAAAGCGTTTGAGCCTACGATAGCCGTCTTCCGTCATGGCGACGGGAAAGCGGCGGGTAAGGCGGAAACGTTTTGGCATTGGGGGCTCCTTTTGGTCTTGTGTCACAGCCCCCGGACCGGTTGAGGCTCCCCCTGGTTTAGGCAGGGGAGGCCCCGAGGTTTTCCATATGGATCAGAAGCTTGCCGCGTCCAAAGCCATCACCGTATCAGCACCGGTTTCGATCCGGGCCAGGTGCAGTTTGGTGGCGGGCAGCCTGCGTGCCATATAGTACCGGCCGGTGGCGATTTTTGTCTCATAGAACGCCGCGTCAGAGGTGCCCGCGTCAAGCGATTCCGTAGCGGCTTTTGCCATCTGCGCCCAGACCAGGCCAAGGCAGACGTGGCCAAACAAATGCATGAAGTCGTTGGAGCCGGACAGGGCATTGTTGGGATTCTTCATGCCGTTTTGCATGAAATACATCGATGCAGCCTGCAGATCCTTCGATGCGGCTTTCAGCGGCGCGATGAAGTCCTTGGCAAAGCCTTCGTTCAGCTCGGCGTTGTCCTTGCAAAAGTTTTTGACCAGTTCAAAGAAGGCCATCAGGTGCTTGCCGCCATCCACGGCCAGCTTGCGGCCAACCAGATCCAGCGCCTGCACGCCATTGGCGCCTTCATAGATCTGCGCGATACGGGCGTCGCGAGTGTACTGGCTCATGCCATGTTCTTCGATATAGCCGTGGCCACCAAAGACTTGCTGTGCCTTCACAGTCATGTCGTAGCCTTCGTCGGTCAAAAAGCCCTTGATCACGGGCGTTAGCAGCGACACCAAGCCGTCGGCGTCCTTGTTGCCGTCACGGTGCGCTTGGTCAATCATCTGCGCGCCCCAGAGCAAGAAGGCACGACCGCCTTCGACAAAGCTTTTCTGGTCCATCAGCGAGCGGCGGATGTCGGGGTGCACGATCAGCGGATCAGCCGGGCCATCGGGGTTCTTGACGCCGGTGACATCACGACCCTGCAGACGGTCCTTGGCGTATTCAACGGCGTTCTGATAGGCGGCTTCGGCCTGGGACACACCCTGCATGCCGACACCCAGACGGGCCTCGTTCATCATGGTGAACATGGCGCGCATGCCTTTGTGTTCGGTGCCCAGCAGATAGCCAGTTGCCTCGTCGTAGTTCATCACGCAGGTCGAATTGCCGTGGATGCCCATTTTCTTTTCGATATTGCCAACGGTGACACCGTTGCGCTCTCCGACTGAACCATCGTCGTTGACGATGAACTTCGGCACGATGAACAGGCTGACACCTTTGATGCCATCAGGGCCGCCGGGGATTTTGGCCAGCACCAGATGGATCACATTGTCGGACATGTCGTGATCACCCGCCGAGATAAAGATCTTCTGGCCGGAAACCTTGTAGCTGCCGTCGTCCTGCGGTTCTGCCTTGGTGCGCATCAGGCCCAGATCGGTGCCGCAATGCGGCTCGGTCAGGTTCATGGTACCGGTCCATTCGCAAGATACCATCTTGGGCAGATAGGTGTCTTTTTGCGCGTCAGTACCATGCGCCAGAATGGCTGAGGCCGCCCCATGGGTCAGGCCCTGATACATCACAAAAGCCTGGTTCGCCGAAGAGAACATCTCGCCCACGGCGGTGCCAAGCACATAGGGCATGTTCTGGCCGCCATATTGTTCCGGCATATCCAGCCCGGTCCAGCCGCCGTCCTTGACCTGCTCAAACGCGGCCTTAAAACCGGTGGGGGTGTAGACCACGCCGTTTTCCAGGCGGCAGCCCTCCTGATCGCCGACGACATTCAGCGGATGCAGGACTTCGGCGCTGATCTTGCCGGCTTCTTCCAGGATGGCGCCAGTAAAGTCGCGCTCCAGCTCATCATAGCCGGGGGTGCTGGCCTCGGAGACTTTCAGAACGTCATGCAGGATGAACTGGGTGTCTTTGGTGGGAGCTGTATAGACGGGCATCGCGGTCCTCGTTGGTGGCTAACTGTTATAAACTTGGGGCTGCCCATTCGGGCAGCGGCATGGGTCGGTAGGGGCCGTTATTCGGCGGCCTCCTGATCGGATTTCATCGAGGCGATGACTTTTTCGCCCCATTTCAATTGTTCTTTCAGCTCGTCGATGGCCTCGTTCAGCTCATCACGCTGGCGCACCATGTCCGCCAGGCGGTCACAGGCAATCTCATAGGTGCGCGACAGCTGGGTGATCTGCTGGTCGCCAATATGGTAAAGATCCAGCAATTGGCGGATCTCTTCGAGGCTGAAGCCAAAGCGTTTGCCGCGCAGGATCAGCTTTAGCCGGGCGCCGTCACGTTTGGTGAACAGGCGCTTTTGGCCGTCCCGAATGGGAAACAGCAGTTCCTTGGCTTCGTAAAACCGCAGGGTGCGGGGTGTTACCCCATAGGAGTCACACATTTCGCGGATCGATTTGGTGTCTTCGGTCTTGTCAGTCATCGTCGTCACTCTTTTCGGCCTCAGTCTGTGGCAGGTCGCCTTTACAAGCTGAGCCGGTCTGTTCGGATTTACAACAGTATCTTGACGTTGACGTAAGCTGTACGCTGCGTCACTTGCGAGCTTGACGTAGCTGCCAGCAATTTTGACGCGGCGTCGGTTGAGTGTGGCGCAACGTTTTTGCCTGCCAGCCAGTCGCCAACCAGTCGCCAGCCGGTCGTATGGGCAGCAATCCGGAAGGGAATTCGGCGAGAATCCGAAGGCAAGAATTCGCAAGCGCGGGGGCTCTAGGACTGGAAACTGGGACGGTAAATAGTCTGGAGGAATGACATGTCGAAATTGATCTGGCCCAGCCTGAGACATCAGACTGGGCCAGTATCTTGGTGCGTGTTCCTGGTCCGCCAATTCAGGTCAGGACCAAGCTGTCTATTTCAAAAGGCTATGTGTCGTTGCGCGCAGGCTGCTCAGCTCGTCCAGTGCTTCGTCCAGCTGTTCGCGCTGCTTGTGCAGCTCTCCCATCTGACGGTCGGCCATTTCGATAAAGGCCTGCATCTGGGCCTGGTTGCCCTCATTTTCGTAGATCAAAAGCCACTGCCGGATTTCTTCCAGCTGAAAGCCGAACCTGCGCCCGCGCAGAATCAGTTTCATCCGTGCCCGCTCGCGCGCACCGTAAAACCGAGACCGCCCTTCGCGGTCTGGCTGCAGCAATTCGATATACTCATAATAACGCAAGGTTCGCGGCGTAACGTCAAACGCCGCGCACATTTCCTTGAATGACAATCTTGCTTCGGTCATCCATCATCTCCCTCGCGCGCAACCTATGCATTCGCATGCAGCTGTGCAACCACCCTCGGTGCTGCAGGCTTGCTCTTTGTTTCAGGGGGGGCCACTAATGAGCGCAAGCCAAGACAGGAAACAGCTATATGGCAGATAAAACCAAGCTCGCACGGCAATTCATCGAAGCCATCCCCCACGCCAAGGAACTTGGCCTGGTGTTGCAGGATATCGGCGATGGAATGGCCCGTATTTCAATGCCTTATGATGAAAAGTTGATCGGCGATCCCAAGACGGGCGTGATCCATGGCGGGGCGGTTTCTGCCTTGATGGATACCTGTTGCGGGGCTGCGGTGATGAGTCACCCATCGGCCCCCGGCGGCACCGCAACCATCGATCTGCGCATCGACTACATGCGCGCGTCCACTCCCGGCCAGACCATCACTACCAAAGCCACCTGTCATCACATTACCCGCAGCGTCGCCTTTGTGCGCGCGGTTGCGATGGATGACGATACCGACCGCCCCGTCGCCACTGCAGCCGGCGCCTTTACCGTGGAGCAAGGATTTTGAGCCGTCCCCGTCCTGAACCTATTCAAGTGGTCAAGCAGCGCCGCGACGCAGCACTGAATGCGCTGCTCGAATCCGTGCCCTACATCCGGTTTCTCGATGTCAGTTTTGACCGGCGTGGAGATGAGTTGACCGCGCAGCTGAACTTCAATGACAAACACATTGGCAATCCGTTTCTGCCCGCCATTCACGGCGGGGTGACGGCGGCGTTCCTTGAGATCACCGCCATGGTAACGCTGAACTGGTCACATCTTTGGGAGCGCATCGAAAGCGGCGCGCTGGACCCCGATGAAATGGCCAAAGGCAATCTGCCGCGCCAGCCCAAGACCATTGATTTCACCGTGGATTACCTGCGCTCGGGCCTGCCGCGCGACGCCTATGCCCGTGCCACCATCAGTCGCGCCGGGCGCCGCTATGCCTCGGTCCACGTCGAGGCCTGGCAGGATCACAAGGACAAACTGTTTGCCCAGGGCTCCGGCCATTTTGTGATGCCGCAGGACAAGGTAGAAAAAAAGTAGGGGCCTCTTAGGGGGCTGCCTGCTTTCGCCCTGTCGGTTTCATATTCCGCTGGGCGAAAGCTTGCCAACACGTAGAAAGAGCAGAAAGAAGAGTGCAGATGGCCCAGATGCAGGCGGAGATCACCCATGCACGGGTGCTCAAGATCGCTGTGCCGATCGTGCTGTCCAATGCCACCGTGCCGATCCTGGGTGCGGTGGATACCGGTGTAGTCGGCCAGATGGGGCAGGCGGCTCCGATCGGGGCGGTTGGCATCGGCGCGGTGATCCTGGCGACGCTCTATTTCATCTTTGGTTTTTTGCGCATGGGCACCACCGGATTGGTGGCGCAGGCGCGTGGTGCCGGAGACTGGGCGGAAACGGGCGCCTTGCTGATGCGCGGCCTGTTGCTGGCTGCCGCGGCCGGCATGGGTTTTATTCTGCTGCAGTCCGGGTTGTTCTGGGGCGCTTTTGCGATCGCCCCTGCCAGTGCCGAGGTCGAGACTTTGGCCCGCGACTACATGCAAATTCGAATCTGGGGGGCGCCTGCGACGATTGCGCTTTATGCGGTGACCGGCTGGCTGATTGCAGTGGAAAAGACCCGTGCGGTCTTTGTGCTGCAAATCTGGATGAACAGCCTCAACATCGGGTTGGATCTGTGTTTCGTACTGGGGCTGGACTGGGGCGTTGAGGGCGTGGCGCTGGCCACCCTCATCGCCGAATGGTCCGGCCTTGCGCTGGGGCTTTGGCTGTGTCGCGAGGCCTTTGCCGGCAATCAGTGGCGCGACTGGCCACGGGTGTTTGACCCCGAGCGGATCCGGCGTATGGCGGCGGTGAATGGTGATATCATGGTGCGCTCGGTGTTGCTGACAGGATCCTTCACCACCTTTATGTTTATCGGTGCAGACTTTGGCGATGTGACGCTGGCGGCCAATCAGGTGTTATTGCAATTTGTCGAGATCACCGCCTTTGCGCTGGATGGCTTTGCCTTTTCCGCCGAAGCGCTGGTGGGGGCGGCTCTGGGCGCTGGTCAGCGGCAGAACCTGCGCCGTGCCGCCTGGATCTCTGCGCAATGGGGGATCGCGGCGGCTATCTTGCTCGGGGCGGTTTTTGCCCTGGGTGGGCCGTTTCTGATCGATTTGATGGCCACAGCACCCGACGTGCGCGCCGAGGGGCGCAGCTATCTGGGCTGGGCGGCGCTGCTGCCGCTGATATCCGTAGCAAGCTATATGTACGATGGCATCTACATAGGCGCCACCTGGACGCGGGATATGCGGGTGGCGATGCTGCAGTCGGTTGCGCTGTATGTTCTGGCGCTGCTGGTTCTGGTGCCAAGTCTGGGCAACCATGGTCTCTGGGCTGCTTTGATGCTGCTCAATCTTGCCCGCGCGGTCACGCTGGGGCTGCGCTATCCAAGACTGGAGGCGACGGTCGGGGCCTGACCCCGCCCGCGCAGTGTTTTTATTTGGTGTTTCTCTATTCGGCAGCCTGCGCTGCTGGTTCGAACGACGCATCCTGCTGCGCCAGCCAGATCTGAAAGTCGCGAATGGTGCCCTCATAGTCTTCACCAGCCAGCGGCCCGGTCTGGGCATGTTGTGATTTCAGCGCCAGCTGCATGCGCTCCAGCTTTTCACGGTCCTCGCGATTGACCTCTTCCCAGAGCTTGACGCGCGCCTGAATGGTTTCTGCGTCCAGATCATCGCCATAGGTGGACATGGTCCATTTCACCCGGATCAGATCGGCTGCCAGTGGAAAGATCGAGATCGACACCAAAAGGCTGGCGGCCTGGCTGGCCACCTGGGTCGGGAACCGCGCAAACAGCGAAGACCGTTGGCGTTCGTCAGATGTGAGCCCCGGAGCACCCAGACCACGGGATTCAATCCCATCGGGGTAGTTGGCACAATAGGAGGTATAGCCAGGCCCCGACACGGATTTCTTCGCCAGGCCCGTCGGGGTGTAGCCATGCAGGGTCTGCGGATGGACCACCGACAGATGATAGCCTTCCATGAAATTCTCGACGAGACATTTCCAGTTGGTGTGCCAGTTTTCCTCGGCGGTATGGACGACCCTGAAACTTTCGGTCTCATAGGGGGCCAGAAGGCTGTCCAAGGGATCGCTCTCGCTGCCAAAGGGGGCGGCGTCGGCGTCAAGGCTGCAGTAGATGAAACCCTGCCATATCTGCATGTTATGCCCATGCAGGCGGCAGGCTTTGGCGTCAAAGCCGGCGTTTTCCATCCGCGCCGCCCGCAACAAAGCCCCGTCGCGGCCATACATCCAGGCATGATAGGAGCAGATGAAACGTTTTACGTTGCCGCGCCCTTCGGCCAGCGGCATGCCGCGATGGCGGCAGACATTGGCAAGAATGCGGATCTGATCGTCATCGCCACGCACCACGATTAGTGGCTCATCCAGCAATTGAACGGTGAAAAAATCACCTGGCTCAGGGATTTCATCAGCGCGTCCCAGACAGTGCCAACCCTGGCGCAACACCGTGGCTTTCTCCCATTCGAACTGCTGCTGCGAAGTATAAAATGCCCCCGGCATGCCCATGGGCCGGTCGGCCGGCAAGGCCGCCAGTTCCTGCAATGTTGTCCTCAAATCGCGCATGGCGTCCTCCCTTGTTGTCGTCACTTTTGGCCTTGTTGTCGTCACTTTTGGGCATGGCTCTGGCTTCGCAAAGACATGCGGCTTGGTTTTGCGCCGCCCGGAGGCTGCGCAAGAGTGTTTTGATCTTTGTTTTTGGCTTGCGGCGAGACTAGCCCGCTTTGCCCGCCTCGATGCGCCCCATTAGATACTGCGCAAAGTCGTAATTGGGCCGTTCCAGATGCGACAGATGGCCGGGTGCTGCCTTACCTGACGAGAGCCCGTTGAAAACCTTCTCGGTGCAGCCACGATCTTCGACGTTGACGTCATCCAACAGGGCTTTCAGGTCTGCAAAATTCTGTTCCATATCAGTGTCATCAGCGAAATCATTGGACATGCCGCCGCCAAAACGGATGTGCACCTGGCCGGGACCTTTGGGGTGCAGGCTGAGATACCAGAAATAGCCGGGCGTCAGGGTGATCAACAGCGATGGATACAGCGCCAGCAGATAGGTGGTGCGGCGTGCGTCCCCCTCCAGCCGCGTGTTCTTGTCATGCGCCATGGCGATGCGCAGGCTCTCGTCCTTGAGGATGGTGTGATAGTTGAACGCATCCTCGCCGGGCGGGCAGATCATGTCTTCGAGCTTGCTGAGGCCCCCGATGGTGCCTGCATGGCAGACTGGCAGGTGGTAGCTCTCCATGAAGTTTTCGGCCAGTACCTTCCAGTTGGTGTCCCAGACGTGCTCTTCATAAAAGGCTTCGGTGTAGTTGGTCATGTCGTAGCCCGCGATCATCTCGGCGACCTGCGACAGCTGGTCAGCAACCGGTGCGGCGTCCTGGTTCAGGGTGATAAAGACCCAGCCCAGCCATTCTTCGCAGCGGACCTGCGGCAACTGATACTGGTCCTTGCAGAACCCCTCGTTCAGGGTCATCGCCGGGGCGCCGCGTAGGGATCCGTCCAGATTGTAGGTCCAGGCATGGTAGGGACAGACGATGGCGCGAGCAGTACCGCGGCCATGCAACAGGGTCGACATCCGGTGCAGGCAGACGTTGGAGAGCGCGCGCAGATCGCCATCACGGTCGCGGATCACCAGAACCGGCTGCCCGGCCAAATCGCAGGTGGTATAGTCGCCGGGGTTGGCCAGACTGTCGGCGCGTCCGACACAGAACCACTCCTTGGAAAACACATGCGCCAGTTCCTCGTCGAGGAAGGCCTGCGTTGTGTAGACTTCGGGCGGCATGGCGCGGGCTGTCTCAAACGGCTGCGCGGTGTTCTGGCGCAATGCCTCTACCGGATCGATGTGATCTTTTGCCATGCCTTGGGTCTCCTTGGGGCAGATGAGGGGCGGTCGCCAGTGGCGGCTGCGGTTTTTCTGTGCCCCGATCAGGGCTTTCCGACAGCTTTCGCTGCTAGATCCGATGGACGAAAGAAGGATCTTTCTTAGTCTTGATTTGGCCTTTCCTAAGCTGCGGTTTCTCCGAATAAAGCCGATGAAATCCAGTGTTTCTGGCTCAAAAAAGACGCCGATGTCGCGATTGAGCGAGAGAGGCAGCTTTGCCGTGCCGCGTATCTTGCGGATGGAAAACACACCAGTTCACTTCGATGTTTTTGCCGCGCTGCTGCAGGCGCTGTTCAGGGTTCACCAAAGCCATGAGGCGCTGCGTCGCTTTGCCCCCATGCCGCCGGATCTGGGCAGCACAGCCGGTGGAGGTCGTCCACAAGGGCGCCACTGCCCTGCTACAGCGCGAAGGCGGGTTTGGCAGCAGTGCACTGGCGGATCTGCAAGCAGCAGTGGTTGCAGCCGGGCAGGTAGCACAGTGGCGCGAACACTACCGCGCCGAGGAGGTCGGTCAGGATTTCCTCGACCGTTTTGGCTGTTATCCGATAATTGGTGAGGGTGGCCCCTATAGCAGTGCAGCCTTGCGCGCCTGGATCGTCTACATGCCGCCGCATCTTTATTACCCTTGGCACGAACATCAGGCCGCAGAGCTTTACCTGATCATTTCCGGCAGCGCGGTGTTTCGCAAAGAGGGCAGTGCCGATGTGACGCTTCGGTCAGGGGATACGGTGTTTCACGGGCGCAACCAGCCCCATGCGACGGAAACCGGAGCTGATCCGGTGCTTTGTCTGGTGCTGTGGCGAGATGATTTCGAACACGCACCGATGCTGTCCGATCTGGTAAAACTGCAAAGGGACAGGGCGCAGCTCGCTCTGCCGCGGGTTCTTACGGCACAATAGGGTTTACTGCCCAAGAGCGAGGCACGCTTGGGCAGCGAGACGGAACGTCACAGCAGCGCTTCAATCGCCTCGGTTGGGCGGCCGATTGCGGCTTTGCCGTCTTTGACTGCAATGGGGCGTTCGATCAGGATCGGATGGGCCACCATAGCCGCGAGCAGTTCTGCCTCGGCGCTGGTCTTGCTGAGGCCCAACGCCTTGAAGGTCTTTTCACCAGTTCGCATCATTTCAAAGGCCGACATCCCCAAAGCATCCCGCAAAGCGGTGACCTCTTGCAGGCTGGGGGCGTCTTGCAGATAGAGGCGCAGCTGATGTTCAGCTCCGCGCTCTTGTAGCAGGGCAAGCCCTGCACGGGATTTTGAACAGCGCGGATTGTGCCAATAGGTGATCATAGCCAGTGCCCTCGTTTGCAGCCTACAGCGTCCGCGACATTGGCAAAGCCGTCGCGCGCCAGCAGATCGTCCAGACCGCGGGCAATGTCACCGGCGAGCGACAGTCCGCCATAGACCATGGCGGTATAGAGTTGAACCGCCGAGGCCCCGGCGCAGATCTTAGCATAGGCCTGTTCAGCATTGGAAATGCCACCGACGCCAATTAGTGGCACCGTCCCATTCAGCAGTTCAGACAGCTGCGCCAGCACGCGGGTGGATTTTTCAAACAGGGGCGCGCCGGACAGGCCGCCGGCCTCATCGCGGTGCAGGCTCTGCAACCCCTCGCGCGACAGGGTCGTATTGGTGGCAATGACCGCGTCAATGCCCACGTCCTGCGCGACGGCGGCGATGTCTTCGATGCCCTCGCGGTCCAGATCGGGCGCGATTTTCAAAAACACCGGCACCCGGCGCGCCAGCCCGTCTCGGGTCTCGATGACACCGCGCAGCAGTGCCGAAAGAGCGGCCTTGCCCTGCAGATCGCGCAGCTTTTCGGTATTGGGCGACGACACATTGACGGTGGCAAAATCCAGATGCGCGCCGCAATGGGCCAGTACGCGGGCAAAATCTGCGGCGCGATCATCGCTGTCCTTGTTGGCGCCAAGGTTGAGGCCAATGACGGCATCCTTGGGACGTTTGGCCAATCGCGCGGCAATCACCTCCATGCCTTCGTTGTTGAAGCCAAAGCGGTTGATGGCGGCGCGATCCTCGGACAGGCGGAACAGGCGCGGCTTTGGATTGCCGGGCTGCGGACGCGGGGTTGCAGCGCCCACCTCGATAAAGCCGAAACCGGCACGCGACAGCGGTGTCAGCGCCTCGGCATTTTTGTCAAAGCCCGCGGCCAAGCCAACAGGATTGGGCAGATCAATTCCTGCAATCTGTGTTTTCAATCGTGCCGATGTCACCGGGCCTGGGGCCGGGGCGAGACCGGAGGTTAGCGCCTTGATCGACAGGCTATGGGCCGTTTCGGGATCTACCCTGTGCAGCGCCTTCAGCGCCAGTTTTTCGGTCAGTTTCATCCGAATGTCGCTCCGGTATTGCCGGGTTTGGTGCGGATCAGGCGCGAGGTCGCAACCGCCGCCTGCCGATGTACCACGGCTTTTTGGTAATCAGGGTTGGAGACCATGGCCAAAAAGGCATGGGCATCCGGGTAGCGGGCGACAAAGACTTCGTCCCAGGCTTCATCCGTGGGGCCAATCAGGGTGGTCTCGAAACCGCCACGCCAGATGATCTGGCCACCCAGATTGGCAAAGATCGGTCCGGTGTCGCGACCATAGTTTTTATAGGCCTCAGCCCCTGTCAGGCCCTTGTCGGCCAGCGCATGTCCGGCAGGGTAGGCGGCAATACCGCGAAACTTCACCAGATTGAGCATCTCGATCGGGTGACCACGCTCCAGCGCCTTGAAGGCATCGAACTGGTCGCGGTTCGGGTCTAGGTGTCCGCTCATACCATTGCGTCCGGGAATTGGTGCACGCCACCCTGCAGTGGCAGGGGCTTGGCCCAGAGCACCTCGGCCAGGGTCATCTTGCGATAGAGATGGGGAAATAGCGCATCATTGCGCGAGACTTCCCATTTTAGCGCATCTCCCAGAGAGTCGGCCTCAAAGGCCAGTAACCACAGCCCTTCGGCATCGGCGAAATGCTTGGCTGCGGTCTCGGCGGCCTGAGTGGCCGTAGAAAAGTGAATGAAACCATCGCTCAGATCGATGGGCGCGCCAAGGGTTTCGCCTTGGGACTGGAAGGCCGACCATTCATCGGCGCGAAGGATTTTATAGATCAGCATGAGGGTCTGATGCCCCGCTGACGATTTGGAATCAAGCCCTGTTGCCGTGCAAAGCCGGACCCGGAGCGGGTGGAAACCCGGAAAGGTTGTTTTTCCCCTTTGACTGGCGCGTGCTTTAGTCGCACGATCAGGGCAAAGAAAAACAACGGGAGTGATTATGATGTTCACGCGTTTCCTCACCACGGTCACGGCATTTGGTTTGACAGCCGGTATGGCGGCGGCTGACTACAAGCTGACGATCCTGCACACCAATGATTTCCATTCGCGGTTTGAGCCGATCAGCAAATATGACAGCGGCTGCCGTGAAGGGGACAATGCCGAAGGCAAGTGCTTTGGCGGCTCTGCCCGTCTGGTGACAGCCCTGGCCGATGCCCGCCGCCGCAGCAATAATTCCATTCTGGTGGATGGCGGTGATCAGTTTCAGGGTTCGCTGTTTTATACCTACTACAAAGGCAAAGTCGCGGCCGAGATGATGAACAAGATGGGCTATGATGGCATGACCGTCGGCAACCATGAGTTCGACGATGGTCCCGAAGTGTTGCGTGGTTTTATGGATGCGGTGGAATTCCCGGTGCTGATGTCCAATGCCGATGTGTCAGCCGAGCCGCATCTGGCCGACGTGCTGCAGAAATCCACGGTGATCGAGCGCGGCGGCGAAAAGATCGGTCTGATCGGTCTGACCCCCGAAGATACCCATGATCTGGCCAGCCCCGGTAAGAATATTTCGTTCTCAGACCCCGTGGCAGCCGTGCAGGGGGAGGTAGATCGCCTGACAGCGCTGGGCGTCAACAAGATCGTGGTGCTGAGCCATTCCGGCTATCGGGTTGATCAGGAGGTTGCGGCCCAGACCCGGGGCGTAGATGTGATCGTTGGGGGTCATTCCAATACCTACCTGTCCAACCAGTCCGAAAAAGCTGCCGGGCCATACCCGACCATGGTCAATGGCGTGGCCATCGTGCAGGCCTATGCCTATGGCAAATTCCTTGGTGAGTTGAACGTTACCTTTGATGACGCGGGCAACATCAAAGTGGCCGCAGGCGAGCCGCTGATCATGGATGGCAACGTGGTTGAGGATAGCGATACCCTAGCCCGCATCGGAGAGCTGGCCCAGCCGCTCGACGAGATCCGCAACAAGGTGGTGGCTGAGACCGCCGCCGCCGTTGAAGGCGACCGGACTGTTTGCCGCATTCAGGAATGCCAGATGGGCAATCTGGTGGCCGATGCCATGTTGCAGCGGGTCAAGGATCAGGGCGTGACCATTGCCATCGCCAATTCCGGCGGCATTCGCGCCAGTCTGGAACCCGGCGCTGTCACCATGGGCGAAGTCCTGACTGTGCTGCCGTTTCAGAACACCCTGTCGACATTCGAAATCTCGGGCGAAGGCCTGATTGCAGCGCTGGAAAATGGCGTCAGCCAAGTTGAAGAGGTCAAGGGGCGCTTTCCGCAGGTCGCGGGGCTGAAGTTCAGCTGGGATGCCTCAGTCGCGCCAAACGAAGGCCGGGTGCAGGAGGTCATGGTCGCCACTGACGCAGGCTTTGCGCCGATTGATGCTGCCAAGACCTATCTGGTTGTCACCAACAACTACGTGCGCAATGGTGGCGATGGTTACAAGATCTTTGCCGGTGAAGACAAGAATGCCTATGATTTTGGCCCAGATCTGGCGGATGTTCTGGCGGAATATCTCGCCGCGCAGGGCCCGTATCAGCCCTATGTCGATGGCCGTATCAGTCAGAAATGATAGGTTGAACAGTTGTTTCGCGCGCGAAACAGCTGAACAGAAAGTAAACTGGCCGGTCGTTGAGCGGCGTGGATCATAAAAGCCCCGTCTGAAAGCCTTCTGTGTGCTGGCGGGGCTTTTCCTTTGGCGCCTTTCTTGTCAGATTGGCGGTATGGATGATCACCCGCTTTCCGCTCTTATCAACGCTCGGATCACTGCCGCTCAGGAGGCGGGGGAGTTTGATGACCTGCCCGGCGCAGGCAAGCCATTGCCACGGATTTCGGATCCCCAAGGGGAGGTGTTCAACCGGATGCTGCGCGATGCAGGGGCGGTGCCGGAGTTTGTCGCCTTGGCACGCGAGTTGACGCACCTGCGGGCCGAGCTGCAAGAGACGGGTGATCGCAGCCGTCGGCGCGACATTCTGAAAGAGATGTCGATGATGGAGGTGCGGATTGATTTGGCGCGCCAGACGTACAAGCCTTAAGCGGCAGATCAGATCAGGTCTGAAGCTGGGCCTGTTTGGTCGCCCTGTTGCTGCAGGCGCTTGAAACTCATGGAAATATGCGCGCGCTGGATATGGGCCACGGCCTCCAGATCGCCGCTGTGCAGGGCCAGTGATATCGCCTCCAGCTCATGTTGGAAAATGCGAAACTCTGCCCGCAGGTCCAGCTGGGCATCCATCGCAGTTCTCAGCCAGATCCGTTTGGTTTGAAAATATAGCCGTTCCAGCGTTTGGCGCAGGGGAAGGTTCGCGGTCAGCTCCAGCAGGGTCTGAAACACATCAATATCGAACTGAGTGAATTCATGCGGCGTGCCAGAGGCCATGATCTCGGCTCCGCGGGCGATCAGCTGATCCAGACGCGCCAGAAAGGCGGCATCGGGCATCACCGGATCCAGACGTCCCGTGAGCTCTGTCAGCTCGACCCGCAGGCGATAGACCTGTGCAAGTTCGGTGATGTCGGCGTCTGTGACCAGGGTGCCAACCCCGTGCCGTGACTGCACCAAGCCTTCGTCTTCGAGCCGGGCCAGCACCCGCCGCAGTGGCGTGCGGCTGGTACCGAATTCTTCGGCGAGTGCTGTTTCAGACAGGCGCATGCCGGGGGGGTAGTGCAACAGGCAGATGCGCTGGCGGATCTCATGGTGCATCGCTGCGTGCCGGTCCCGGACGGTTCCGGACAGATCGGTTTCGGGGGAGCTTGCTGTAGGGTCATCCATGCGACCGTGCCCCCAGCTGAGTTCCCAGTTTGGCCCCGAGGCGTTGCAGCATCACCAGGCACTGGGACAGCTGGTCGACGGCCAAGTATTCATCCGCCTTATGGGCCTGCTCGATAGAGCCGGGGCCACACACGACCACGTCGCTCCCCATGGCCTGAAAAATACCCGCTTCGGTGCCAAAGGCAACCAGATCAGCCCCATTGGCCCCAGTGAGTTCGCTGACAATCCGGCGGGCCTCGTTTTCATCCGTCGGAATAAGCCCTGCGACCTCGCCAATGACCTCCAGTTCGATCGTGGCCTGCGGGTGTACGGCCCGCATGCGGGGCAGCAACTCATTGTCGCAATAGTGGCGCAGGGCCGATTTGACAAAATCCGCATCCGAGGTGCGCACCGGGCGCATTTCCCAATCCACCTGTGCGCGCGAGGCGATGACGTTATGCGCAACGCCGCCATTCAAGGCACCGACATTCACCGTGGTCCAAGGCGGATCAAAGGCACTGTCGGCAGGTGCCAGCCCGCGCAGGCTGTCCTTGAGCTGCAGCAGGCGGTTGACGTATCGCACGGCCATCTCAACCGCATTCACCCCCAGATCCGGGGAGGATCCATGGCCTTCGAGGCCGCAAAAATGGGTGGAGTATTCATAGCAGCCCTTGTGGCCTTCGATGATCCGCATCTCGGTTGGCTCACCAATGATGGTGACACCGGGGATCAGGCCGCGCTTTTGCAGAATCTGCGCCAGATGCTGGGCACCGAAACAGCCGATCTCTTCGTCGTAGGTAAAGGCAAAATGCAGCGGGCGGTCGCGCACCTGCCGGGTAAGGTGCGGCGCCATCGCCAGAGTGGCTGCAATGAAACCCTTCATGTCGCAGCTGCCGCGCCCATAAAGCCTGCCATCGTGTTCTTGCATCACGAAGGGATCACTGGACCAGTTCTGGTCAGTGACGGGCACCACATCGCTATGGCCAGACAGCAATATGCCGCCGTCCACCTCGGGGCCGAGGGTGGCAAAGAGATTGGCCTTGGTGCCGCAGGGGGCGGAAAACACCTCCACCCGGGCACCGGCAGTTTCCAGCAGCTCAGCCGTATAGGCGATCAGTGCCATGTTGCTATCCGCTGACACCGTGGGAAAGGCGATCAGATCGCGCAGCAGGTCCTTGGTGCGGTCAAGATCCGGGTTGATCACAGCTCACCCCTTGACGAAGAGCTTACGCTCAACGTTGCACAGGGTTTCGGCCGGGCCGGTATCAGAGATCAGGATGGTCTCGGTGGTCTCCAGCCCCCAGGTCTCCATCCAGAGTGCGGGCATAAAGTGAAAGGTCATACCCGGCTCCAGCACGGTGGTGTCTTCGCTGCGGATAGACGCACTGCGCTCGCCCCAGTCCGGTGGATAGCTGAGCCCGATAGGATAGCCGCAACGCCCCTCGCGCTGGATGCCGTGTTTTTCCAGCACAGCGAGAAAGGCATTGGCGATGTCGCAGGTGCGATTGCCGGGCTTTGCAGCCTCCAGCCCGGCGGCGATGCCTTCGAGCTGCGCCTGTTCTGCATCCAGCATGGCCTGGGGTGGCTTGCCTAGAAATATAGTTCGGCTGAGCGGGGCGTGATATCGGCGATAACAGCCTGAAAGTTCAAAAAAGGTCGCCTCACCCGCGCGCATGGGGGTGCCGTCCCAGGTCAGATGCGCCGCCGTTGCATCCAGTCCCGAAGGGGTCAGCGGCACGATGGCGGGGTAGTCGCCCCAGTCGTCGTCAACGCCAGTGATCCCGGCGTGAAAGATATCGGCCACCAGATCGTTTTTGCGCAGCCCCGGTTCGGCCTTTTCCAGCGCCAACCGCACCACCTTATCGGTGATGCGGGCGGCCTTGCGGATAAAGGCGATTTCATCGGCGGATTTCACCAGACGCTGCCAGTTCACCAGGGCTGTGGCGTCAACAAACGTGGCCTGCGGCAGTTCTTCGACCAGGACCGCATGGGCCTTGGCGGAGTAATAGTAGTTCTCCATCTCGACGCCGATCCGCGCCTGTTGCGCCCCCAGCGCGCGCAGATGCCCGGCCAGATCCTGCATCGGGTGGCGTTCGGTGGATTGCACATAGTGGTCGCCATAGCCGTGGATACTGTCAGCCTGCATCCAGCAGGTGCGCAGCGCGCCCAGACTGTCCATGTAGCGCCCCCACCAGATCGGGCTGCCCTCCTGTGGCAGAATAACCCCCTGATGCACATAGAAGGACCAGCCATCATAGCCGGTGAGCCAGGCCTGATTGGAGGGGTCGGTGACAAATAGCAGATCAATCCCGGCGCGCTGCATGGCGACGCGGCTCTTGGCGATACGGCGGTCATATTCCGCCTTGCTGAAGGGGGTATTTCCCTGAACCATCTGAGCTGCCCTTTCCGATCTTTTGGCGCATGTTGTGCACAACAATTGCGCTGATGTGTTTTGTTTGGCAAGTTTTCGCCGGATGTGTTGACAATTTCAAGTGATTCAAATGATGTTGTGCACAAATATTCAAATCCTCAAAGTGAGTAAGTGGAAAAACCATGCTGAAGAATGATCAACTGGACAGTTGGGATCGCGACAACTTCTTTCACCCATCGACCCATCTGGCCCAGCATGCGCGCGGTGAAAGCCCGACCCGGGTCATCAAGACGGCCTCTGGTGTTTTCATCGAGGATCGCGACGGCAACCGGCTGCTGGATGCCTTTGCCGGGCTATACTGTGTCAATGTCGGCTATGGGCGTTCTGAAATTGCTGATGCAATTGCAGATCAGGCGCGCGAGCTGGCCTATTATCACGCCTATGTGGGGCACGGCACCGAGGCTTCGATCACCCTGTCAAAGATGATCCTGGATCGCGCGCCCAAGAACATGTCCAAGGTCTATTTTGGCCTGGGCGGGTCGGATGCAAATGAGACCAACGTCAAGCTGATCTGGTATTATAACAATATCCTGGGTCGCCCCGAGAAGAAAAAGATCATCTCGCGCTGGCGTGGCTATCATGGGTCGGGTCTGGTGACCGGATCACTGACCGGGCTGGAGCTGTTTCATAAGAAGTTCGATCTGCCGCTGTCGCAGGTGATCCATACCGAAGCGCCTTATTACTATCGGCGTGAGGATCTGGACCAGAGCGAAGAGCAGTTCGTGGCCCATTGTGTTGCCGAACTCGAAGCGCAAATCGCGCGCGAAGGCGCGGATACCATTGCGGCCTTTATTGGCGAGCCGATACTGGGCACTGGCGGCATTGTGCCACCGCCTGCGGGCTACTGGCCTGCCATTCAGGCGGTGCTGAAAAAGCACGATATCCTGCTGGTCGCCGATGAGGTGGTTACCGGGTTCGGGCGCCTTGGCAGCATGTTTGGCTCTGATCACTACGGGCTGGAGCCGGACCTGATCACCATCGCCAAGGGGCTGACCTCGGCCTATGCACCGCTGTCGGGCTCCATCGTGTCGGACAAGATGTGGAAGGTGCTGGAACAGGGCACCGACGAAAACGGCCCGATCGGCCATGGCTGGACCTATTCGGCCCATCCCATCGGCGCGGCGGCGGGCGTTGCCAACCTGAAATTGCTGGATGATCTGAACCTGATCGGCAATGCCGGTGATGTCGGTGCTTATCTACAAAAAACCATGGCCGAGGCGCTGGGCGATCACCCCAATGTGGGTGATATTCGCGGCGAAGGCATGCTTTGTGCGGTGGAATTCGTCAAGGATCGCGACAACCGCCAGTTTTTTGATGCCACCGACAAGATCGGCCCGCAGGTATCGGCGAAACTGCTGGAGCAGAGCAAGGTCATTGCCCGTGCCATGCCGCAGGGTGACATCCTGGGATTTGCGCCGCCCTTCTGCCTGAGCCGCGTCGAGGCCGACACCGTGGTCGAGGCAACTCAGCGCGCCGTGACCGCCGTTCTGGGCTAACGCAGACTGCGATACAAAAGCCAAAAGGGTTGGGGCCGTCTGGCCCCGACCGAAAGGTAGATCAGATGTGGGTTAGAGCCCGAGGGTAGATCAGGAGGCGCGCATCTCAGGCCACAGGGCAGGGTCGAGACCTTCCAGAAACGGGCGCAGCATCTCGGCGTATTTCGCCCATCCGCCGACCGAGCGTTGATGCACTTTCTGGCGCACCTGGGTCGCGCTGAGGGTCAGAATGGGCTGGTCTGCCGCCCCGGGGTTCATCATTTCGGGATACCAGTTAAGCCCGGTAAAGGCCGCGATACGCCGACTTTCCCCTTCGATGTCGCCGGTCAGATCCTCGTAGCGCACAGACAGGATCTGTTCGGGAAAGAGGCGCTGCCAATGGGCGACCATCTCTGCGTGTAGATTGAAGCGTTCAGCCATGGCCGCCAGATCGTAGCTATAGGCCAGAGCCTGGCCTGAAAAATGCGCCTGCCACATCGACAGGGCAATATCACGGGCATCGCGCCGCATGCACAGGATGCGACAGTTGGGAAAGGCTTTGATGAGATAGCCGATGTAGCGGTAGTTCTCTGGCATTTTGTCGCTATAGGCCTGTATCTCTGGCGGCAGGTCAGGCAGCCGCAGGCTATAGGCCTCCCCAAAATCCTGCTGGGCTGCACCGTCAAAAGGGTGTGCTGCATCCAGATAGGGCCTCAACAAGGCACCGGCAGCGGCGCGTTCTCCCAGCGGAGCCACATGTGGATGCGCGCCAAGCACAGCTTCGGCCAATGTGGTGCCCGACCGTGGCAATCCGGTGATGAATATCGCCCGGCGCTCGCTGTTGGACAGCTGATGGGCAGACGTCGCCGTAGGGGCCCGTTGGGATGTGTCGGAGCTGGATGAGGATGAAATCGACGGCAGTGGAAACTGCTGCAGGATGGCCTTTGTCTGGTGCCTGTCAGCCACGGAATCGTAGGCGAACTGGCCTGCCATATCCGCATTGGCGCGTGACAGATGGCTGGCAAATTTTTGCAGATCCTGACGCAGTCGGGCTAGGTGGGCGAGACCAAAGTTCAGCCGGGCGCGATCTTCGCTGGCCCGGGAAAAGACCTTTAATGCACTGTGCAGTGGGGCCAGCAGGGCTTGGGCCTCTTCGCCTTTTGACAGGAGCGCCAGGTGTTCCAGCGCTTCGGGCTGGCCGGGGGTATGTGCCAGGATCTGGCGATAGCGCTGCCTGGCGGCCTCCGCATCACCCTGTTCAATGTGCAGCGCTGCTTGCCGTAGATTGGCCCCGAGATGTTGCGGGGCCAGTGCCAAGGCCTGCGTGATCACCGCCTGCGAGTCCTGATGCCTTGTTTGTCGTGCCAGTGGCTGGCTGATGTTGACCAGGGCTTCGACGTCATTCGGGTTTGCTTGCAGCGCGGCCTCAAAATCCGTCAGGGCTTCCATCTCCTGGCCTTGAGCAGACCGGATCAAGGCGCGCAGATTGTAATTGCGGCCCTGATCCGGGGCAAGGTCAATGGCGGAGGTCAGGCAGGTTTCGGCCTCTGCGAGGCGACCTGTCGACCAAAGCGCCTGCGCCTTGAGGTAGAGCACCTCCGGGTGATCGGGCAGGGCTGCCAGAACATAGTCCAGCTGAGGCAATGCCTTGTCCGGCTGCCCCATCAGAATCAGGGTTTGCGCGAGGTTTTTGCGGGCGTCATGAAACGTCGGATCTTGGGTGAGGGCTTTTTTGAACATCGGCAGGGCGTCGCGCGGGCGTTCAAGCCCACAAAGCGCAATAGCGGCCAGATTGGCAACACTTGCTGGTGCCGCCTTGTCTTTCAGCAAGGGCTTGACCTGTTTCAGAACCGATTTGAATCTGCCCTGGTTGAGTTCTGCAGAGATGGCGTCAAGATTGATCGAGCCAGTTCTGGCTTTGACAGGGCGATTGGGCATTGTGAGAGGTCCGCAGATTGAAAACAAAAAAGAAAAACGCAACACAGGTCACAGATGGGCATATGGGGCGGTTCGCTCGGAAATAACCCTTTTGTAACAGAGATGTGAAGTGGGTCCGCTTTGCTTGCCGACATGTTTTTGCCGATATGCGGCAGGGGCTGGCTGTTTTGCCGTAAGGCCGATAGCCTGACAGCATGTGCGGACGATTTGCGATCACTTTGCCCAATGATGCTATGGCGCAGCTCTTTGCGGCGGCTCCGGCCAATGACCTGCCATCCGTGCCGAATTACAATGTCTGTCCCGCCACCCGCATTCATGTTGTTGCCTCTGACGGGGGGCAGCGCCAGTTAACGGCAATGCGCTGGGGCTTTGTGCCGCACTGGTATCAACGCGAAACCGCCGGGCCGCTGCTGATCAACGCACGCGCTGAAACCCTGGCGCAAAAACCGGCCTTTGCCGAGGCTTGTCGCAGCCGCCGCTGTTTGATTCCGGCCGCGGGGTTTTATGAATGGACCAAAGACGCGGCTGGCAACCGGCTGCCATGGTATGTGCAGCACCGGGATTGTGAACCCATCGCCTTTGCTGGGATCTGGCAAAGCTGGGGGCCTGAGGCTCTCAAAACCTGCGCCATTGTGACGACATCTGCCAACCAGACTCTCAAGCCTATACATCACCGCATGCCGTTGATTCTGCCCTCGCAGGATTGGGACCTGTGGCTGGGGGAGGCAGGCAAAGGAGCTGCGCGTCTGATGCAGCCTGGGGCCGAAGGCGCGCTGATCGCGCATCGGGTTGCACCAGTGGTGAACAGCAACCGGGCGGCGGGGCCTGAGTTGATTGAGCCCTTTTTTGATGGGACTGCCAATACGAGGACTGTTTGCCAAACTGGGCAGACAGGGAGCGAGGGGGCAGATAGGGAAAACTCAGAGACTGCATACCCAGAACCTGATAGCCCAGTGGCGGCGCGACCGGCGACAAATGGCGCAACAAAGCGAAAAGATATCGCCGCATGTCCCGATCAGGCCCCCGGACAGGACCTAGTTCAGGCCCCCGATCAATCCCCCGGAAAGGCCCCGGATCAAACAAAGAGGCAGGGCCGCCTGTTCTGACAGTTGGGCGCCCGCCAGAGGCCTCTCTAAAGGCCCCGTTGTGGGGCGCGGCTTAATTCATTGCCGGCAAGAATGGTCTTTTGCAAAAGCAGGATGAGCTGTTGCTGTTCTTCCGTGGTGAGCCCTGAAAGAATCTCTGTCTGGGCTGCTTTCACCACCGGATGGACCTGCTGCAACAGTCTCTCGCCCAGCTGCGTGAGTGTCACCTCGCGGGCGCGTCGATCTTGTGGGCTAACCTGTCGGGTGACCATCTGCTTGGCCTCTAGCCGGTCGATGACCTTGCCCAGGGTCGCCCGATCATAGGCAATCAGCCCGGCAATGGAGGCCTGATCTATACCCGGATGGGACTGGATCGCACAAAGGGCTGAAAACTGCACCGGCGTTAGGTCTACTTCGATCGCAGCCATCTTCTCCATGAATTGGGCAACTGCGATTTGGTTCAGACGACGAATGAGATGGCCGGGGAGACCGTGAATGTCGAGGAAGGGCGCATTCATATAGCCAAAGTTCCATTCTAGTGTTTCGAATTTTTCCTGTAGACAGATATGGTTGTCTGTAAACAGATATTTGAAATGCCATTTTAAAGGCATCGTTTCGAAAAATCTATAATTTCTCTGCGCGAGTGTCCTAGGGTCAACATTTTGGCGCACTTTCTTCTATCTATGGTCTCACTATGGGGAGGGGGGGGCAAGGAACTGTGGAATTTTCCTTTCGCTTGCTTTCGCGTCGCGCTATGGCAGGCCATGCCTATATGCTTCAAATCTTTGCAGGACATGCTTGCTCATGGGCGGGATGCGGTCATTGACGTGCGCAGCCCTGCTGAATTTGCCGAGGATCATGTTCCGGGTGCCATCAATCTGCCGGTTCTCGACAATGACGAACGGGCCCGCGTGGGCACGATCTATGTGCAAGACAGTCCTTTCCGCGCCCGCAAGCTGGGCGCGGCGCTGGTTTTTCGCAATTCCGCAAATCACATAGAACAGAGCCTGAGCCATCATGACGGCGGCTGGCAGCCGCTGGTCTATTGCTGGCGTGGAGGGCAGAGATCCGGCAGTTTTGCCTGGATGCTGCAGCAGATTGGTTGGCGGGCGGAGCTGATCCAGGGCGGCTATCAAAGCTATCGGCGCTTGGTCAAAGCCTACCTTTACGATCAGGATCTGCCGTTTCAACTGATTGCTCTGGACGGCTACACCGGCAGTGCCAAGACCGAATTGCTGCACCGGATTGCGGCACTGGGCGGGCAGGTTCTGGATCTTGAGGGCCTCGCCAATCACCGAGGCTCGCTTCTGGGCGGGATGGCCGGTCCTCAACCAAGCCAGAAGGCCTTTGAAACGGCTTTGGCCAGTGCCCTGGTTCAGTTCGACCCGGCCCGTCCGATTCTGGTTGAAGCTGAATCCAGCAAGATTGGCGATCGGATCATTCCCCCCGGTCTCTGGACGGCGATGAAGCAGGCGCCCCGGCTAGAGGTCACGGCACCAGTCTCAGCACGCTGCCGCTATCTGACCCAGGCCTATGATGATATCCTGTCTGACAGCGCCGAGCTGCGCAAAAAGCTGGGTTATTTGCGCGGGCATCGTTCGAATGCGGTGATCGAACACTGGTTCGCGCTGATCGCGTCAGGTGACAAGGCCCTTTTGACGCAGTCGCTGATGGAGGATCACTATGATCCGTCCTATTTGAAATCACAGCGCCTCACACGGCAGCTCAATGGTCAGGTGCCGGTGGCGCAGGTCGACCTGCAGCAGATGACAGAAACAGATCTGGCGCAAGCCGCTGAGACCATCCTGGCCATCGTGGAGCGACAGCTCCTAGAAAAACAGCCCCCATCTTAGCGCCAGACGCCCCTACCAGCTGCCTCCTGATCAGGTCCTGAACCTGTTTCGGCGACGGCCTGGATATTCCCCTCAGCTGATCAGGGACAATTGGGCAGCGCCAGCATGAAAGGTGCCGATTTTCGCCGCCTCATACCCGGCCTGGCGCAGCTCGGCCAGCAAGGCATCTGCGCGGCTCTTGTCAACGGCGGCCAGCAGACCACCGGCCGTCTGCGGATCAAACAGCAATGCGGCGGCGCCATCGGTGCTCAGTTCCGGGCAGATGGCATGGTTCTGGGCAAACAGCGACGACCGGATGCCCTGATCTGCCAGCGCCAGCGCACCTTTCATCAGGGGCACTGCTGCCAGATCCAGACCTGCGCCCAGACCAGAGGCTTCGCAGATCCCCAGCAGGTGCCCGGCCAGTCCAAAACCGGTGACATCGGTCATTGCATGGGCGCCCGACAGGATGCGGGAGGCATCGGCCTGGGGCTGGCACATCAGGGTCATGGCTGCCGCCACGGTTTCGCCGGGGGCTTCGCCCGCCATTTCTGCGGCCATGATTACGCCAGAGCCGATGGGCTTGGTCAGGATCAGCACATCTGAGGGCTGCGCCCCCGCCAGGGTTATAGGATCGCGATCGCACAACCCGGTGACGGTGAACCCAACCGTGAGCTCATCCCCCAATGAGGTATGCCCGCCAACGATATCTGCCCCGGCCGCGCGCATGACGTCATTTGCTGCCATCATGATTTCACCCAATGTGCGCTGCTGCAGTTCAGCAGAAAGCCGCGGCAGGATCAGGTTGGCTGTAGCCGCCTGCGGAGCAGCCCCCATGGCCCAGATATCGCCAAGTGCATGGATCGCCGCGATGCGGGCTTGCATCAGGGGATCCAGGCAAAAGCTGCGCAGATGATCGGTGGTGATCACCTGACGCTGATCCCCGATCTTTAAAAGCGCGGCATCATCGCCGGGCAGGGACAAGACATCCCGGCGCTGCGGCGGCGGGATCAGGCTGAGGGCGGCCTGCAGCGCGCCGCGCCCGGTCTTGGCACCACAGCCACCGCACATCGGTCTGTCGCCCAGGGTTGCGGGCAGGTCCAGGGTATGTTCCGCCGGAAGATCCGGCGTTTCCATCTTGGGCAATTGACGAAACTGCTCCATGAAAGCCTGATCAATCCTGTCCTTCCAGCGCCAGACCATAGCGCCAGAAAACTGCAGGCCGAACCGGTCTCCGAGCGCTTCCTTGCTGCCCAGTGAAATCAGTTTCAGATAGTCTTTTTGCGGCTTGTATTTGCGCAGCGGATCACCCGTCAGCAAGGCGCGCAGATTGTGAAACAGGATTGGCGCCTGACGCACGGCATAAACGCCGGCCTTGGGGCGCGGGGAAAACCCCAGATGGGCGCAATCGCCCACGGCAAAAACACCGGGTGTGGAGCTTTGCAGGGTTTCATCAACGGTGATGAAACCGTCTTGATGGTCGAGGCCGGTCCGGGCGATCCAGTCGTGCGGTCGGGCACCTGCGGCACCGGTGGTGAAATCAGACAGCACCATCCGTCCGCCTTCCAGGTGGATCATGTCGGGCTCGACCCGGGTGACGCCGGTGTTTTCGATGACGGACACGCGATGCTCGCTAAAGGCTCGTCGCAGCCGTTTGCGCACTTCGGGGCTGGCCTGACCCAGAACTGGGCCGCTGTCGATCAGCGTGGCAGCGCCCAACCGGCCGCCTTGTTTCAGCGCATGCGCCATTGCCAGGACCAGCTCGGCCCCGGCGACACCGCCGCCAATGACGGCGATATTTGTCGCAGTGCTTTTGGTGCGAAAACCATCCCAAGACCGGGCAAAGGCACCCAGGGGTTTGGCCGGCACCGCGTGTTTTGAAAACCCTGCGAGCTGCGGCATCTCCGAGGTGATGCCCACATCGACGGACACCAGATCATAGGCGATGGCCGGGCGGCCGGGCACCCGAACCAGCCGGGCCACGGGATCAAGCTGATCCGCCGCCCCCAGAACCAGTCGCGCCCCGGCAAAACGGGCCAGTTTCACCAGGTCAATATCAAGATCTTCGCGCTGGTAGTGACCTGCGACGAAACCGGGCAGCATGCCAGAATAAGGCGCCGTCGGGCCTGGGTTGATGACGGTGAGCCGGGCCCCGGGCAGCGGCTTCATCCCCCATTTCAGAAGCACCAGCGCATGGGCATGCCCGCCTCCGATCAGAACCACATCCTTGGTTGCGGGCAGAGGGGGAGTATGCATGTGAAAACGCGCCTTTGTTAAAACAGTTGCCAACGGAGGTCGGATAACAGGGGGTCGGTTAATGGATCTTAGGTCTCGGGTCTTTGCGGGGGATCAAAAACGGGCCTGATCCGGGCATTTGTGAAGTGCTCTGGTATCATCGCCGCGTCTTTAGCTCAGACTCTGCCCCAGTCTTTACCTATGTCTTTACCCATGTCTTTCATCTGGCCCGTCGGTCTTTGGTTCTGCGGTTTCAACGCTGACATCATGGGTTGCCCATTTGATGTCGTCGCCGGCCTTTGGCAGGCTCTCAGGTGTCTGATGCCGGTGAATATGCACCTTGGCAATAAACAGGGCCGTGACCGGGGCGGTCAGAAACAGAAACAGGGTGATCATCACCTCATGCAGCGACAGATGCCCTTCGACGGTGAACCCATGCACCATCGAGGCCAGCAAAACGCCGCCGACGCCCAGTGTAGTGGCCTTGGTCGGGGCATGCAGGCGTGACATCGGGTCATCCAGTTTGAGCAACCCGAAAGAGCCGACAAAGCCGAAGATACCGGCCATGATCAGAAAGCCCGCGATCAGATATTCAGAAAACATGTCCATGCCCCCATCATTCGATAATATTGCCGCGCAGGATGAACCGCGCATAGGCCACGGTTGAGACAAAGCCGAGCATGGCGATGATCAGCGCCGCTTCAAAAAAGATCTCGGTGCCCAGAGCGATCCCATAGAGCACCATAGTCGCCAGCGCATTGATGAACATTGCATCCAGCGCCAGGATGCGATCGGCGATTTCATCGGCGGAAATGATTTTCCAAAGGTTCATCAGTACCGCCAGCGCAAAGCAGATGAAGGCGAAAAGCGCAGCATAGATAATCATTCGAAAATCTCCTTCAGGCGGCGCTCGTAGCGCTGTTTGATCTCGTCGCGCACAGCATCCGGATCCGGTGCGTCCAGGCAATGGACCAGCAATGCATGGCCACCAGACGAGATATCGGCAGAGACGGTGCCGGGCGTCATGGTGATCGTGCCGGCCAGGACCGTAATCGCTTCGGGCGTGAGCAGGTCCAGCGGCACCGTGACCCAGGCAGGCTGGCGCTTGCGGTTGGGTTTGAACACCACGATACGGGCAACAACCACATTGGCCACCACGATGTCATAGAGCACGATGAAGATATAGGCGGCGATCTTCAGTGGCTTTTTCATCCGCATCTGATGTGGCCAGTAGGGCTGAGTCAGAAACGGGATGAGCAGCCCCAAAAGGAAGCCAAAAACCAGCGAGTTCAATGTCCAGGTGCTGGTGAGCAGAACCCAGGTGAGGGTCAGAAGCAGGGTCAGGATCGGGTGCGGCACCAGCCGTCGCAACAGGTTCATTGTGTTCCCCTTCCCAGCACGGCGTCGATATAGATCTGCGGCGTAAACAGCTGTGTTGCCGTGGCCTCGGCGTAGCGGCTGGCGGGGCCGGCAAAGACGGTGAGCAGGATCAACCCGCTCAGCAGGGCAAAACAGGCCACGATCGGCAAGGCGGCGACACGTTGCGGCGGGCTTTCATCCTGTTCGTTGGCCTCTTCCTCGTAGGGCTCAGGCTGTTCCTGGCCAGAGGCGGCAGCGGTCACGCCATGGCTTTTCCAAAACAGCAGGCTGCCCGCGCGGGCCATGCCAAGAATAGTGATCAATGAGCTCACAAGGATGACCGCCCAGATCCACCAGACAAGATCATGGTCGCGGGCCGCATCCATCACCAGAAGCTTGCCAAGAAAACCGGACAGAGGTGGCATACCAGCCATGGCAATGGCCCCAGCAAAAAACAGCGCCGCGATCAGCCCGCTTTGCGGCATCGGCCGCTGAGCGGTGATTTCAATGCCTTGGCGTTCGCTGATCTGATCAACCACCAGGAACATGAAGGCCGCCGCCAGGGTCGAATGCAGCGTATAATACAGCGCTGCGGCAACGGACTCCGGCGTGAACATAGCAATCGCGGTCAAAAGCGTGCCCATCGAGGTGATCGCGCCAAAGGCCACCAGGCGGCCAATCCGGTACGAGCCGAGAATGCCGATGGCTCCCAGTGCCAGCGTTGCCAGCGCGGCAGGCATCAGCCAGGCCCCGGCCAGACCTTCGGTGATCGCCAGATCGGGACCAAAGACCATCGTATACATGCGCAGGATCGCGTAGGCACCAACCTTGGTCATGATTGCAAACAGGGCCGCCACCGGCAAAGGCGCGTTGGCATAAGAGGCCGGCAGCCAGAAATGCAGCGGAATAACAGCCGCCTTGATGGCAAAGACCAGCAGCAGCATGACCGCACCAACCCGCAACAGGGCTGTGTCTTCGGCAGGGATTTCAGCCACCCGCACCGCCAGATCCGCCATGTTGAGCGTGCCTGTCACCGAATAAAGCGTGCCCAGGGCAAACAGAAACAGGGTCGAGCCGAGCAGGTTATAGACAACATATTGCACCCCGGCCTGAAACCGGCGGGTGCCGCCGGCATGGATCATCAAGCCATAGGAGGCGATGAGCAAAACCTCGAAAAACACAAAAAGATTGAAGGCGGCCCCCGTCAGAAAGGCACCAATGATGCCCATCAGCTGGAACTGAAACAGGGCATGGAAATTGGCGCCGCGTTCGTCCCAGCCGGTGCCGATCACATAGAGATTGACCACCAGCGCCAGCACCGAGGTCAACAGCACCATCAGGGCCGCAAGCCGGTCCAGCACCAGAACAATGCCAAAGGGCGCAGGCCAGTTGCCCAGCTCATAGACCTGTACGGTGCCATCGGCGGCCTGTGCCGCCAGAACCATGGAAATCGCCACCAGCGCGACGGTGCTCGCCAGCGAAAAGATCCGGATCAGATCCAGATGGTGACGCACCACCATGATAATGAAAGGGGCAACAAGGGCTGGCAGAACAACCGGTGCAATCAGGAAGTGGTTCATGCGTCTTCCCCTTCGTCTTCGGGGTGGTGGGGCATGTCGATGCGGTCATCCTTGGAGGACAGATAGGCCGCCAGAGCAATCATCACCACCACGGCTGTCATGCCAAAGGAAATCACGATGGCGGTCAGCACCAGTGCCTGTGGCAGCGGGTCAGTATAGGCCACCTTGGCATATTTATCCAAGATAGGCGGCGCATCAACGCGCAGTCGCCCAGTGGCAAAAAGGAAGATATTCACCCCATAGGTCAGCAGTGACAGGCCCAGGATGACCGGAAAGGTGCGCCGCCGCAGGATCAGATAGATCCCGGCCGCTGTCAGCAGGCCAACAGCAGAGGCCACCAGGAATTCCACGCTCAGGATCTCCATCATCAGACCTCATCTTCGCTGTTTTCGGCGGCATCACGCGCCGGGTTGATATCCATTGCATGTTCCGTAGACATTCCCGGTTGCCAGGCAAACCGCGCCAGGCTTTCCAAGGTCAGCAGCACCGCGCCAACCACTGCGAGGAACACGCCAAGGTCAAACAGCGACGCCGTCGCCCATTCAAACTCTTCCAGCGGTGGCCAGTGCAGATAGCCATAGGCGCTGGTCAGGAACGGGCGGGCAGCAAACCAGGAGGCCAGACCGGCAGAGGCTGCGATCAGAACCCCGGATCCGATGATGCCGTGATAGCCCACTCGTTGTCGTTCTGCCGCCCAGGAAAACCCAGAGGCCATATATTGCATCAACAGAGCGATCGCGGCGATCAGACCGGCAATGAAGCCGCCGCCGGGCAGGTTGTGGCCGCGGAAAAAGATATAGGCGGCAACCATCAGCGCCAGTGGCATCATCACCCGGGTGGCAACAACCATCATCATCGGATGCGCATCCCCTGCCTGCGGCATGTCGGGTTTGCGGTTCAGCAGATAGGCCCGCACCCGCGAGCCCAGAACAGCCTCGGTCAGGGCATAGATTACCAGCGCCGCAATGCCGAGCACGATGATCTCGCCGAAGGTGTCATAGCCGCGAAAATCCACCAAAATCACATTGACCACATTGGTGCCGCCGCCACCCTTGTAGGCATTGGCCAAGTGGTAGTCAGAGATGCTGGGCGCGACGAAATCGCGTAGCATCAACGCATAGATCAGGGCGGCTGCGCCCAGCCCGCCAATCACGGCAATACCGCCATCGCGCAGCCGCACCCAGAGCGGGGCTTCGATAGGGCTGTCCTTGGGCATGAAATTCAGCGCCAGCAGCAGCAGCACCATGGATACCACCTCGACCGAGAGCTGCGTCAGGGCCAGATCGGGGGCGGACAGGTAGTTGAACCCCATGGAGACAACCAGCCCGACCACGCCGATCAGAACCAGCGACAGCTGCCGCTGGCGGTGCTTGGCCACCACGGCCAGCGTGGCAATTATCAGACAGAACCAGGCGATCACCGGAATGGGGCCGACGCCTTGCACCGGGCGTGAGGCCGTGCCGAGACTGCCAGAGCTATAGGCGTAGTAGCAAATGCCGATAATAAACAGCATCATCACAAAGGCATAACGGGTGATGGCGCCGTTGTGCAGCCCATCGGTGATCAGTTGCGCCAGTTTGGTCAACCCACGCATCGACACGTCAAAAATCTGTTTGGCCTCCGGACGAGGCGTAGCCATCCACAGCGCCATCAAAGGACGGTGCAGCCTCACCAGAATGAGCCCGCCAATGACAGCAACCCCGGACATATAAAGCGCCGGTGTCAGCCCGTGCCACAGCTTCAGCGAATAGTAGGGCAGATCATCGCCGCCGATCACTGCCCCCGCCGCCACGGCAACCAGTGGCCCTGCCAATTTGGCAGAGAACAACCCAATCAGCACCACCAGCACCATCAAAAACCCAGGTCCGGCCCACATACCAAGACCAGGATCATGCGGGGTGGCCGGGTAGTCATCACGTGGTTGGCCCAAAAAGACGTGACCGATAAAGCGGAAGGAATAGGCCGCCGAAAACAGCGCCGCCAGCAGCGCCAGACCCGGCACCAGATAGTGCGAGCTGCCCCAGAGGGTATGCACGGTTTCCTCCAGCATCATTTCCTTGGACAGAAACCCGTTGAAGGGCGGAATACCAGCCATCGAAAGGGCGGCAACAATGGCAATGGTAGCAGTCACTGGCATCAGATGGCGCAGGCCGCCCAGCCGGTTGATGTTGCGGGTATGGGCTTCGTGGTCGACGATGCCTGCCGACATGAACAGCGCCGCCTTGAAGGTCGCGTGGTTGATAATATGAAACACCGCCGTCACCGCGGCGATTTTGGTGCCAAAGCCCAAAAGCATGGTGATCAGACCCAGGTGCGACACAGTGGAATAGGCCAGCAGCGCCTTCAAATCATCTTTGAACAGAGCAATCACCGCGCCCAGCAGCATGGTGACCAGACCGGTGGTGGCCACGATATAGAACCATTCGGGTGTGCCGGCCAGAACCGGCCACAGCCGCGCCATCAGAAACAAACCAGCTTTTACCATGGTGGCGGAGTGCAGATAAGCAGAAACCGGCGTCGGTGCGGCCATCGCGTGCGGCAGCCAGAAATGGAACGGAAACTGCGCCGATTTGGTAAAGCAGCCGATCAGGATCAGGATCAGCGCGGGCAGATACAGCGGCGAAGCCTGGATCAGATCTTTGTTCTGCAAAATGACGCTCAGATCATACGAGCCTGCGACATTGCCCAGGATCATCATGCCACCGATCATCGCCAGCCCGCCGGATCCGGTCACTGCCAGCGCCATACGCGCGCCCTGGCGGCCTTCGGGCAGGTGTTTCCAGAACCCGATCAGCAAAAAGGACGACAGCGAGGTCAGCTCCCAGAAGATCAGCAACAACAAGATGTTGTCGGACATAACAATCCCGACCATGGCGCCCTGAAACAGCAAAAGGTAGCTGTAGAACTGGCCCATGGGGTCTTCGCGCGAAAGATAGAATCGCGCATAGAGGATGACCAGGAGCCCGATGCCCAGGATCATGGCGGCAAAGAGAAAGCCAAGCCCGTCGAGGAAGAAATTGGCATTGAGACCCAGGGCGGGCAACCAGTCGATGCCGACCTGGATCACCTCGCCTCGAAATATCGCAGGGGCGTGCAACATCAGGCCGACAAAGGCCAGAAATGTGGTCAGACCGGCGGCCGACGCCGAGGCATTGCGCCCGGCACGGATCAACAGGGCGGGGAAGACCGCTCCGAGAAAGGGCAGGGCCGCAATCAAAAACAGGGACACGTGCAGTTCTCCTGGCTGGGTTAGGCAATAGGGAAAGGCTTAGGCAATTTTTCGCAACTGTTCCAGTCCCGCGACCCTGTAAGTGTCTCAAGAATGGGTCTTTGTCGCCATGTAGGCGCGCCTGGTTGTGATTTTTACTGCTGAAGTGCATTTTCTTGCCGGTTTGGTCGGGTTTTTATCAAACCCCATCTCCAAGCTTCGCCATTCCAGCTTTTGAACAGACTGAGACAAAAAACCAACTGAGGCAGGAAACGAACTGGGGCCTGATATGACCAAGGAGCTGACATAAAGTTGAACGACTGGACCATATTGTGCCGCTGCCAGCACGAGGCAAAACTGTTAGGACTGATTGCATGTGGTAGTCCTGCAATGGACGGCAGGAAAGCTATGCTTGCAGTTGCATGAAGTTTTCTACGGATATTGGGATGAAACAGGCTGAGATGACAAAGCAAAATCCAGAGCAGACTGGACAAGACGGTCGCGAAGGTGAGAGCCTTGATAGGCGCTTGTCGCGACGCAGCTTGTTGCGTACTGGTGGGGCATTGGCAGTTGTTTCTCTTGGAGCTGGCTGGTGGTGGCGACGCCAGCCGCCAGCCCATAATCGCCCGCGGCTGACCCCGGCCGAGGCCTTTGCCAAAGCGCAGAGTGGCGAAATTACCCTGATAGACATTCGCACACCGCGGGAGTGGCGCCAGACCGGGGTTCCGGTTGGGGCGGTTCCGATTGATATGCGGCGCCGGGATTTTCTGCAGGCACTTGAACAGCAGGTTGCAGGACAGCGCGGCGCGGCGATTGCACTGATCTGCGCACGGGGCGTGCGCTCTGCGCGCATGACCAATGCGCTTCAGGCAGCGGGTTTCAGCAATGTGATCGATGTGCCCCAAGGCATGCTGGGTGCCGCCAGCGGGCCGGGCTGGATCGCAGGCAACCTGCCGGTAGCAAGATGGCAGGGATCGTGATGGACGATAGGCCGCGCTGTTTTGATCTGTTGGCTTCATTCGCTCTGTTTGCAGCAGGCATTCTGGGTCAGACGCAGCAGGCCGCCGCCAGTTGCGGGCCGGATCCAGATGCCTGTCAAAGTGGTGATGGCAGCTATCATTTGGCCCTGCCGCCAGATCAGGGTGCAGAACCTGCTCTAAATCCTGCAGTGATTTTCCTGCATGGCTATGGCGGATCTGGTGCAGGCTCGCTCAAAAACACCTCTCTTGTCGAAGGGCTGACCGCGCGGGGTTATGCCGTGATTGCCCCGGATGCCTTGCCCCGCGGCAATGGGCGACGGTCCTGGACGTTTTTTCCCGGCTGGGCCGGGCGCGACGAGGCCGCTTTTTTGAAGCAGGTGGCGGATGACGCCGCCGCGCGCTTTGATCTGGACCGGGGAAACATGGTGCTGGCGGGATTTTCCGCCGGGGCCTTCATGGTCAATTACCTCGCCTGCGCGGATCCGCAGGCCTTTGCCGCCTATGCGCCGGTCTCTGGCGGGTTCTGGCGGCCGCAACCGCTAAGCTGCGCCGGGCCGGTGCGGCTGTTTCACAGCCATGGCTGGAGCGACGGGGTGGTGCCGCTGGAAGGGCGGTTCCTAGGCGGTGGGCAATTTCAACAGGGCGATATCTTTGCCGGGCTCGAGCTGTGGCGCCAGACCAATGGCTGTCAGGAGCAGGCACCGGACAAACGCTCGGTCGAGGGCGGTCTGCTGCGGCGTGACTGGGACTGTCAGGCAGGGGCGGATATCGATTTTGTTTTGTTTCCCGGAGGGCATCAAATCCCCAAGGGTTGGTCCGACTGGATGCTCGACTGGTTGGAGAGACCGCAGGACGGAAGGCTGAAAATACAGAGCCGCAGGCGTGGGCTCCCGCGCCTTTGCCTATCATCTCAGATGAAAGACAAAGCCTTGGGCCCGGCAGCGCCCCTGCGGGGCGCTGCGGATGCTCCTGAAGCCGAGGGCGCTGCAAATCCTCGCTTGCTGCATTTGGCGGGACCTATTCAGCCGGGTGGATGAATCCGGCTTCGAGGTAACGCCGCAGGTTTTCACGGTATCGCCGTGCAGTGCGGGTGATGCGGGGTTCAGAATAAACCACTGGGGTTGCCATCCAGCCGCGTCCGCGCGCGCCCGCACGCTGACCGGACAGGGCCGAAAGCGGAACGGCCAGCACCAGTGACAGGGCGATTGGCATCAGCCAGAGCGAGATCAATCCGGCAAAGATCCCACCCCAAAGGGCAAGCCCGCTGAGGGTTTCCAGCGCGTGGCAGGTGATCAGCGTGCGTAGCCCGTATTGGCCGCCATCCCGCGCCTGGGGCGACCAGCCATGTTGCAGCCCAAAGGTGGTGCGAAACACCGCGATCATCTGCTGTACCATCAGGATCGGCGCGTAGAGCACCGCCAGCAGGATCTCGCAGCCCACAGAGAGGGCAAAGCGCACAGGGCCGCCATAGTCCGACAGCTTGCCACCGGTAAAGGCCAGCGCCAGAACCGCAAGCAATTTGGGCGCGAGCAACATGGCGTAGATCAGCAGGATGACCAGCACATGGCGTGGCTCCGACATATCCGGCCAGGAGGGGCGCGAAGGGTTGGCCTCGCTGAAGTAATGGATGACCGAGGCCTCCTCGCCGAGGCCAATCATCGCCCAGATCACCAGCAGGGCAAACCAGATCGGCGCCATCAGATAGCCAATGGCCCCGTGCAGCAAGTGAAAGCGCGAGATAGCAAAAAAACCGCGTGCGCCCAGTAGGTTCAGGTGTTGTAGGTTGCCCTGACACCAGCGCCGGTCACGCAGAATATGGTCGATCAGTGTCGGCGGCGTTTCCTCGTAGGATCCCCCCAGACGCGGCAGGAACCGCACCCGCCAGCCCGCCCGACGCAACAGGCCCGCTTCGACGAAATCATGGCTCATGATCAGTTTTTCGCGGCCAGTAAGGCGCGCGCGCAGTAGCGGTAGGCCGGCACAGGCCGCAAAGGCGCGGGTGCGCATTATGGCATTGTGGCCCCAGTAGTTGCCTTCATGGCCGGTCCAGCGCGCCAGTCCTTCGGCCAGCGCCAGACCATAGACGCCATTGGCGAACTGCTGCATGCGGCCAAAGACGGATTGCGCCCCGATCAGCTGCGGGAAGCTCTGGATCAGGCCAGCGGCGGGATCGCGCGACAGCGCATCGGTCAGCCGAGAGATCGCCCGCCCGGTCATCAGGCTGTCGGCATCCAGCACCAGCATGGCCTCGTATCCAGCACCCCAGCGGCGCAGCCAGTCGCTGATATTGCCAACCTTGCGACCGGTGTTTTCAGCGCGGCGGCGATAATATAGCTGCAGCTCTGGAGGCAGGTTCGCGCGCAGGGCTTCGACGCTTAGCCGTTCCTGTTCGGCTAGCGTGTCATCGCGGGTATCGGACAGGATGAACATGGCATAGCTGTGGCCGCCACCACGGGCGTGCAGCTCTTCGAGCATCGACTGCACATTGCCGAGCACATACCAGGGCACCTCGTTATAGACCGGCACCAGTAGGGCGACCTTCATCGGGGCGGGTTTGTCTGACGGGCGGCTGCGATCGCGTTTGGACAGGGAATACAGCCCCAGAACCACGGTCGAGACTGAAAAACAGATCCAGAAGAAGTTGAAGGCGATCAGGGCCAGAAGCACCAGCTCCAACGCCATGAAACCGCCCTTGGCAAACCAGCCCTGCATTACCCAGGTCAGCGCCGCCGTGGCCAGCATGGCAGGTGAAAACGCCAGAAAACGCCAGAGTGCCATCTGGCGTGGTGGCTCAGATGCCGGGGCATTCAGGTCGCGAAAGGGCGCGTCAAAATCCTGTTCCGGCATCTCCATCACCTGAAGGGGCGGCATCAAAGGTTCAGCTGGCATCACGTTTTCTGTCATGCGGTCCACCGATAAAGCCAGACTTCGCTGGCCGCAGTGCCGTCGCGGCGCAGTTGCAGGCGCAGCTCGACGTGGTTTTCTGCATTGGGGGCAAAGCTGAAGGCAAGCCGCAGCCCACCTGTGGCCGGGTTGCGCTGCAACACGCCCTCGCTGAGCTCCACATGCGGGGAGGACAGATGCACCTCGAAATCTTCGGGGGCGCCCTCAAGCAGCGGGTGCGCCTCGAAATCGACGGTCATCAGGCGGCCCGGCTCACCAAAGATGCGCGCACCTGCGGCGGTATCTATGACGCGGGCCAGATCCAGATGCGGATCCTCGCCCCAGCTCAGACGGTAGGACAGCGGCACTTCGCTGCCTGCTTCGATACTATCCTGAGGGCGCCAGTAGGCAACGATATTGTCATAGATCTCTTTGTCGGCGGGGATTTCAACCAGAGTAACAGCGCCTTTGCCCCAGTCGCCTTTTGGTTCCACCCAGAGGCTAGGGCGGCGATGATAATTGGCTTCGAGGTCTTCGAAATCCGCGAGGTGCCGCGAGCGCTGCATCAGGCCAAAGCCGCGTGGGTTTTCATCTACAAAGGAGGAGATCTGCAGATGTGCCGGGTTAGCAAGCGGGCGCCACAGCACCTCTTGGTTGCCGTTTTTGATCAGCAGCCCGTCACTGTCGTGCACATTCGGGCGGAAATCATCGAAGCGGTTGCGGTTGGTGCGATCAAACAGGAACATCGACGTGAGCGGCGCCAGCCCGGCATGGGATAGGTCCGTGCGGGCAAACAAGCGCGCCTCGACGTCCATCACGGTATTGGCGCCGGGGGTTACGGTAAAGCGATAGGCACCAGTGACTGAGGGCGAATCCATCAGCGCATGTACCACCATGCTGCGCTGGCCGGGGGCGGGGGCTTCGAGCCAGAACTCGATGAAATCGGGAAACTCCTCGCCCATGGGGTCACCGGTTTTCAGTGCCAGGCCACGGGCTGAAAGCCCGTAGGACTGGCCGACCCCGATAGCGCGGAAATAGCTGGCCCCCTGAAAGACGCAGAATTCGGTCTTTTTGTTGGGTTGATCCAACTGCGTGCGCAGACGCAAGCCACTATAGCCGAGCGCTCCTGTGGTGCTGAGATCCGGGGCGATATCGCGGCGGTCAAACAGCGACATATCAAAGCCAAAGGGCCGGGACATCCCGTCGGTGACGGTGTTCACCTGGACCGCGTGGCGGAAATACAGCCCCGGCAGAAAGAGATCGACATTGTAGCTGCGATCGGTGCCAGACCAGATCGCATCCTGGGTGCGGAACCGATGCGCCTTGTACTCATCATAGGACATATCGAGCCAGTCTTGCGGGACCTCGGCGCGGGGCGCGTAGTCCTGTGCGGCCAGGGCGCGGGCGCGTTCGATGACCTGATCATGGCGGAAGGGACTTGCCTCATTCCCTGCTGCGGCGGCAGGTCGGGCCGTCAGGAGAGCGCTTGACAGAACTGTGCTGGAGAGGGCGGCACCAAGAAAGGCGCGACGGGTGAGGTGGTTCATCGTTTGGCCCTCCAAGGATGGGATTTGAACCAGCCGGCCGCAAAGGCACAGGTGATGATCAGGGCAAAACCGACCAGATTGGCTGCGGCGGTGATCGCGATGCCGCGGTCGGTCTGGTCCAGCGCAAAGCCGATCAGCCGGGCCAGCGCCATGGAGAAGACAAAGACCGCAAGGCTTTGCTGGCCGACCCGGGTGATGATGTGCAACAGGCGGGCCCAGATCCGGGCCGCGACGCTGTGGCTGGAGGCGATCAGCCGCTTGCCGCCTTCACCCGCGATGAGCCAGCCAAGATAGGCCAGCGCCAGGAAATGCGCATAGCGCAGCAGGCCGAAATCGGTTTTTTCGCGCCACTGTGCCGTGGTTTTCCACCAGGGGCGGATCATCTCGGCCAGATCTGCATTGGCCGCCTCGACCCACAAGAACACCTTCCAGGAGCCAAAAGGCGCCGACAGGATCAAAAAGGCCGCTGCAATCACGCCCAACGTGGCAGAAACTGGTGGCTTTGGCAGCCAGCCTTTCATGAAGGCAAAACCGGTAAAGAACAAAAGCTGCCAACCAAACGGGTTGAAGAACCATTCGCGCGCTGACCAGGGTTCCGCCGGGAGAGAGGCGCCATCGGGGCCCAGGCCAATCAGATAGGGGTTGGCGGCGAGCCAGATCAGGCCAGCCGCAAGGGCAATTGCCCAGACCCCATACCGCTCCAGCCCCATCATCAGCGGCATCAGCGCCAGCACCACCAGATACATCGGCAGAATGTCGAAATAGTTCGGCACATAGGTCAGGGTGAACAACCCGACCAGCTGCGGCATCGGATCATTGAAGAAATGCATCAGGTTCAGCGAAGCCGCGTAACTTTTGTCAAAGCTGCCATAGGTATCCAGGGCGGCCATGGTCATGGCCACAAAGAAGAACAACCCGATATGGGCCCAGAACACCTGCCAGCAGCGAAACACCACGCGCGCGGTGCCCAGCCACCAGCCTTTGCGGGCAAAAGAGCCGCCAAAGGCAATGGCTGAGGCCATGCCGGAGCAGAAGACAAAAATCTCGGTGGCGTCGGAAAAGCCAAACCGCGCCGGGATCCAGCCGGTCCAGCGGTTGCCCGGAATATGGGCCACCAGAATGATGAACATGGCGATGCCACGATAAAAATCGAGCCGCGGATCGCGCACCCGGTTTGCGGTGGTCTTGATCTGATCGGAGGATTCAGAGCCAGAGGTGTCAGGAGAAACCGTCCGGTTGGCCGCAGGCCCCGGATCTTGTTTTGGTGTTGGAAAGGGCGAAACTTCCGCCATGGGTGGTTTATCCTTACAGGTCTGTCTTGAATAAATGCAGTGTGTTCGCGAGGTCGCTATGCGCACCGCGTTGATTTTTTGTCTTATTCCGCTGGCATGCTCTGGACGTCAAGCCCGGTACGGCCAGCAGAAATCAAACTGCGGCGGGCCAGGGCATAATTGTCTTCGCCACCTGCGCGCATGGCACGGCGATCATCCAGTATGGCCTCGACCGCGTCAAAATCACCTGCCCGCAGGCCGGCGTCGATGGTCATGCGTTCAAACACATCGCGCTGCGCGTGGCTGCCGCCAGCCAGTTGCATGCTGTTGCGGGCTCGAGCCAGATGGGTAAAGGCCAAAGCATAGTTGCCATCGCCAAAGGCCTCCAACCCGTTGGCGGCGTCACAGCCGGGCGTCGCCATACGTTCCTGGGCTTCGGTATTGCGGGATTTTGCATCGGCGTGGATACGGCTGACCAAGCGGCGGGTTTCGGCGGCGCGGTCGCGCCCGACCAGAGCCAGCAGGTAGTGCAGATCGGCAAAGATCAGGCTGCCGTCTTCGCAGCGATTGGCGCACAGTTCTGACAGCTCTTCCCAGCGGTTGCCAACGGCGACGCCGTCCAGCTCCAGTCGCATCAGCAGCGAGGTCGCGTTTGATATATCGCGGTAGTCATCGGTTTTGTCTTTGCGCACTTCGGTATCATAGAGCGTCAGCGCCTGGTCGATCTGGCCAAGGTCAAGATGCATCAGCGCCTTGTGCCACCAGACATGGTAGCGGAAATTGTTGCAATGGGCCCAGGCCTCTTCGCGGCCCATCAGCCAGGTAAGGCCGGCTGCGGCGTCGCCGGTCATATCATGGACATGGGCGACGGCGTGCAGACCCCAGGCATCATCCGGTGCCATCCACAGGGCTTGCCGCCCGGTCACACCTGCCTTTTCATAGGCCCCGGTTTCTTCCAGCGCAAAGGCATGACAGCCCAGCAGATAGCCGCGCCCTGCATGATCGGGGGCATAGGCAGGCATCACCCGTTCAACAGAGGTACGCATGCCTTTGGCATCGCCCAGAATAAAGCGAATACCATGGCTGAGCTTCATCGCCAGCGCATCGGCGGGATCCACATCAAGCACCTGTTCCATCAGCGCGATCGACTGCGACGGACGTCCCATGAGCCAGGCGTCAAGCGCGTCGACATATTTGCGTTCACGTGGCAGCGCCGCACTGTAGCTACGCTTGGCCGCTTTCAGGGCGTCCTGCGCCATGGGCAGCAATTCAGATCGTCCCAGCATCAGCACCGACAGGCCCTTGATGGCCTGCGCCAGCGCAAAGTCGGGTTCGGCTTCAAGCACGGCCCCAAGGTGGTCGGCAGTGACAGCGGCATGGGCCAGCACACCCATCTGGGCGGCGTCCCAGCTGGTGCGGGCGGCGTCAGTGCTGAGGCTGGTCTCTTGTCCGAAGATGTCTTGCGTCATTGGGGGTCCAATCTCTGCCTTGTTGGAAAATCACGATGTTTGAGACGAGATTAGACCAGCCTGTGCGGCCGCGCGACGGTGCTCGCGTTTTGGTGAAGCCGCGTGTGCGGGCTGGGGGGTATCTTGCCGAAATGTTTCGATTTATCAGGCGGTTTTTCGCGTCTTTGATCCGATTTCAGGCCAATGACAAGAAAGCACCCGCCGGATGGGCGGGTGCTTGCCGATTATTGTAACATTCGTGAACAGTGTGGCGACAGGACGCAAAGCCCGCCGGGCCTTAGTCCTGCTCAAATGGGTCTGCCGCCCCGAGAATCTCTGCCGTAGCATCGCCGCATTGTGGCGGCGCATAGCGGTAGGTCACCGGCGTGCGTGAGAAGTTCAGCGGGTTGCCCAACAGTTTTACAGGACCGGCGGTCGAGGTCATGTCGATGGCCATGTCGCGGGCTGCCACCTGATCCGAGGCAAAGACCCGGTCGAGGGTCTGTACAGGCCCTGCGGGCACCTTGCGCGCTTCCATCCCGGCGATGACCTCGTCCATGGTGAACCGTTGCAAGGCCGGGATCAGGATATCGTTCAGCGCGCCACGATTTTGCAACCGCGCCGGGTTGGTGGCAAAGCGGGCATCCTCTGCCAGGCCTTCGAGGCCGAGGAATTCCATGAAACGGCGGAACTGGCTGTCATTACCGACGGCCAGAATGACATGGGCATCCGAGGTGTCATAGAGGCCATAGGGCACGATGCTGGGGTGTTCGTTGCCACGGCGCTGGGGCAGGGTGCCAGTGTTGAGATAGGCCACACCCTCGTTGATCAGCCAGGCCACTTGGGCATCGACCAGCGCCAGATCAATCTGCTGGCCTTCGCCGGTTTGGGTTTTGTGGTGCAGGGCGGCGAGAATGCCGATGGTGGCATACATGCCGCACATGACATCGGCGATGCCGACACCGGCCTTCACAGGCTGGCCCTCTGGTTCGCCTGTCAAAGACATGATGCCGCCGTAGCCCTGCGCCATCAGATCATAGCCGGGCTTGTGGCTGTTGGGGCCGGTCTGGCCGTAGCCGGAGATCGAACAATAAACCAGTCCCGGATGATCGGCGCGCATGCTGGCGTAGTCGAGCCCGTATTTCGCAAGGCCTCCGGGTTTGAAGTTCTCCACCAGAATATCGGCCTCGGCCGCCAGACGGTGGATTACGGCCTGACCTTCAGGGGTGGCGATATCCACCGCAATAGATCGTTTGTTGCGGTTGGCTGCCATGAAATAGGCCGAAAGATCCGAGGCTTCGCCGTCCTGATCCATTACATAGGGGGGGCCCCACTGACGCGTATCATCGCCGCCGGTTTTGGGATTTTCCACCTTTAGGACAATGGCACCCAGATCCCCCAGCATCTGCGTACAGGTGGGGCCTGCGAGAATGCGCGACAGATCCAAAACCTTGATACCTTTGAGGGCACCCTGGGCCAACGGGGGCAGCGGGGTGGGTGACTGTTGATCAGATGCGTCCATCATATCCTCCGGGGGTGATTTCGGCAGAGATGACAGTGAAACGATCCGAGGCCAAGGCCTCTGTCAGAGCTTTGTTGAGTTCGGCGCGATTACGTACCGTTGTGCCGTTGCCGCCAAAGGCCCGCCCCATGGCGGCAAAATCGTGACGGCCAAAATCCACCCCAGCGTTTGCCATCTGGCGCTGACGTTGTTTCAGCTCGATCAGCGCGAGGCTGGCATCGGCAAAGACCACAAAGATAGGGGCGACGCCGAGCTCGGCGGCGGTGGCCAGATCGCCCGCGACCATCAAAAAGCCGGCGTCGCCGGAAAAGCTGACCACTGGGCGGCTTGGGTCTGCCAGTTTGCGGCCGATGGCCATGGGAACGGCGCAGCCCATGGTGCAGAGCCCCGAAGACTGGATCAGCGCGCGCGGCTCATGGCACTGCCACATCTGGCTGAGCAGAATGCGATGCGCACCGCTGTCGGCACTGGCAAGGGTATTGTCGGGCAGGCTGGCGCGGCACTCAGAAATGATGGCAGCGGGGCCCCAGGTATCGTCGTGGGGAAAGGCTTCGGCCAGGGCTGCCTGTGCAGCTGCGGGGGCTTTGTCGGGCCATTTTTTTGTTGCACCGGGTTGCGCAGGCGTCAGCGCCTGTAGCGTCGGGGCAAGGGCTGCGGTGATCGCCAGGCTGGCCTGATGCATATAGTGGGTGTTGGAGACCGGGGTGATATCGATCATCCGCTGCCGGGTCGGATCCCAGACATCGCGCCAGCCCGGGCGCATCTCGATCGGGTCATAGCCAAGGCCGAGGATGAGATCGGACCGGTGCAGCAGCGGCAGCAGGTATTTGTCTGCCAGGGGCGAAAGGCCAGCACCGCCTAGGCACAGGGGGTGATCTTCGGGCAGGATGCCCTTGGCTTTGTAGGTGGTGACAAAGGGGATCTGGTGGCTCTCAAGAAAGGCGCGGATCGCGGCCCCGGCGTGTTCCTGCAGGGCGTCCAGACCGATGATGGCCAGCGGGCGTTCAGAGGTGTCGAGCCAGGAAAGCGCCTGCGCCAGTGTGGCGTTATCTGGCCGCGTCGGCGCTGCAGGCGCGCGGCGGCTGCCGCGATCTCTGGCGGGGGAGTCTGCGACCGAGATCGGGACATCAATATGCACCGGCCCATTGCGCGGTTCCGTGGCGATGGCGACGGCCTTATCGGCGATCAGATCTGCGGCCTCTGCATCCAGACGGAAGGTTGCCTTGGTGATTTCAGAAAACACCGCGCGATGGTCGAGCACCTGATGGGTATAGCTGTGTTCTTCGCTCGCATCGACGCAGCCGGTGAGCACCAGCATCGGCACCCGGTCCTGATGCGCGTTGGCAACCACATTGACACCGTTGAGGGCGCCGGGGCCAAGGGTCGCCACCAGAATGGCCGGCGCTCCATCGCTGTGGTGCATACCTTCGCCCATGAATCCGGCAGCGTTTTCATGTTTGGCCAGATGAAACTGGATGCCGGCCCTGACCAGCGCATCCACCAGCGTGAGCACCTCGCCGCCGGGCATGCCAAAGGCGTGGCGGCAACCTGCCTCGTATAGTCGTCTGGCCAGCACGTCGGCGGCGCGAAGGGTCTCGCTCATGTCTTGGATATCCCACTGTTTCTGAGGCAAAGAGATTGCTGATCACCGCAGGCTGCGCAAGCGGTATCACGGGGCTGTGACCGGTGGTGAGTGGAAGGCTGCCGACCGCAGGTGCGCGATCGTCCTAGTCCAGCGCCTGAGCCGCGATCCTGGCAAAGCGCAGATCCAGTTCGGCGGCGATTTGCAAAAGCTCTGCCCCGCCTTCACCCAGATAGGGCTGAAACACATGGCTGGGCTCTTTGTAAGAGAGTGTTGCACTGCCATTGGCAATTTCGGTGACGTTTTCGGTGACATAGAACCGGATGGGTGCTTCGATCATTGCGGCGGTGGAGAGCGCCAGTACCCGCACCGCGTAGTCATTGTTGAACACCCCAAGCACGCGATTGCCGGGGATGGTGATGCCACGCGCTGCGGCGGCCTGGGTCGGGCCAGCCTGGGTCACAGTGATCAGACCTTCGGCTTTGACGGCTGCGCGCAGATCCTGCAACAGCTGATCGTAGGGTTTTGTCGTGGGATGCACGGCCCAGCCGGGGCGCTGTTGTAGTGGCTGCGCTGTCAGCGGCATCAGCGGCGCACACAAAAAGCCGATGGCGAGCGTGAGCCGTAAGACACGACGGAGTAATCGGGGCAACATGGCGGTGACTCCTGCAAGAGAGATTACAAATCTGACCAGGACCATAGCCGAGGGCCCCGGCGTGGGGTCTCACATTGGCGTGTAACGCTTTGTGAGACCCCACGCCAGGGGGGGCGGTTTTCGGGCGTTCTGGCCAAGATCTGCCAGTCAACCATCGATCCAGCCATTCAGTCAGCCATGCAGCCAGTCAGCCATGCAGCCAGCCCGATATCTGGTCAGCCCGCGATCTTGCCTCCGCCTGTTTTGGTGACCACAACCACAGAGGGGCGCGGTGGCATTTTGGGATCAAAATCAGGCCAGCGGGTGGCCGGGTCTTCAAAGGTCGATGCGCGCTCAAAACCCTTCAGGGATTTGGTGCCATCGGTGCCGGGGTGCTGGACGGCCAAAAACAGCGTCTCGCCGTCATCGGTGAAATAGGGGCCGCAGAGCTCTCCGCCGACGGGGCAGCGGAAGAACAGTTTGGAATGGCCGCGCAAATCGCCTTCGGTTTCCAGCGCATAGAGCCCGTCGGATTTGCCGGTCTTGCCCCATTTACTGCCCTGATCGGTGGAGATCCACAGACGCCCATCGGCATCAAAGGCGCAGTTGTCGGGTGAGGCGAACCAACCGTTTTCGCTCGTTTCAGGGTTCCACTGCGCGCCAACCTCGGCAATCTCGGGGTCGCCACATTTGACCAGGATCGACCAGGTGCCTTTGATGGCCGCGTGATTGTCGCCGTCTTCCTTGATTTCGATAATATGGCCAAAAGTGTTTTTGGCACGGGGGTTTGCAGCGTTGATCTCATCCGCTTTGCGGCGGGTGTTATTGGTCAGCATGATATAGGCGGTGCCGTCGCCACGGGGCTGGGCATCTTCAGGACGATCCATCGGGGTCGCCCCCAAGGCATCTGCCGCAAGACGTGTGTCAATCAGCACATCGGCCTGGCTGGCAAAGCCGTTTTCAGCTGTCAGCGGCCCTGTGCCATGCACCAGCGGCAGCCAATGCACGGAGCCGTCGGCGTCAAACCGCGCCACATAGAGCGTGCCGTCGCTCAGTAGATCGGTGTTCTGGTCGGCCGTATAGGAGACCGTGCCGTTGGAGACATATTTGTACTGATAGTCGAACCGGTTGTCGTCGCCCATGTAGATCACCAGCTTGCCATCGCTGGAGACGGTTGTCTCGCAGCCCTCGTGGCGAAAACGACCCAAAGCAGTGTGTTTCACCGGCTTGGCATCGGGGGTGCGGGGATCCACCTCGACCACCCAGCCAAAACGGTTGGGCTCTTGTGGTTCCTTGTCGATGTTGAAGCGGTCATGGTGCTGACCCCAGGCATACCAGCCACCGGGCACGCCATAGCGCTTCATGCTGGCGGCATCCGCATGGGCGCTGAGGTCGGGCTTGCCATCGGCGTCGCGTGCGTCAGTCCAGAAATAGCCGTGGAAGTTTTCTTCGGCCATCAGCCAGGTGCCCCAGGGCGTCATACCACCAGCGCAGTTGTTGAGGGTGCCGATCACTGCCGTGCCGGAAGGATCAGCCTTGGTCTGCATGCGGGCATGACCTGCGGCGGGCCCGTCAAGGATCATCGCTGTGTCCAGCGGTGTGATGCGGCGGTTCAGGGTGCTGTCGCGCAGCACGGCCCATTTGCCATCTGCTCCTTTGGCGATCTCGACCACGGTGCCACCATGGGCGGCCATTTCGATGTCGATCAAGTCGCGTGTCATGCCGGTAAAGCCCTGCTTGTCCTGACGGCCGAGGCCAGGGAACATGACTTCTTCGTTGGTGTATTCGTGATTGACGCAGAGCAGGCCGCGTGTGCCTTCGGCGTTCAGCGGGGTAAAGCCGACGTAGTCGTTGTTATAGCCAAACTGTTTCAGCTGGGCCGCAGCAGTCTGGTTCATCACGTCAAACTCAGGCGCGTCGGCCATGATCGGATCACCCCAGCGCAGCAGCACGTCGGCCTCGTAGCCCTTGGCGATATGATGTTTTTCATCATTGCCCCAGGTCAATTCATCGAACTTGTAGCGGCTTTCGCTCTGCTGAGAAGCTTTGGCTGCGGTTGGGGCGACAAGCGCCGAGGTGCCAAACAAGGTCGTCGCAGCCGAGACACCAAGCATGCCACGCAGAACCTCTCGGCGGCCATAGCGGGCTGCGATCACGTCACCGATGGTGTTTTCAAGGTGCGGATTGGTGGGGATGTCGTCAAAGGCCTCATAGGCCTCTGCCTTGTTGCCGATCTCGGGATCGTTGATGATGTGCTTGCGGTCCATGGCGCGCTCCGTTTTCAAATGCGGTCCCGAGGGATGCCCGGTTGACGGGCGCTTTGTTGGCTGGGTTTGTAACAGGGTGATGTCGAACAACGCGCGTTCATCAAATCATCACAGCAGGGCCTGCACCACGTGCAGCGCGTGACTTTGGACAATGTCAGGCCGGCTCTGTTGGCTGATCCGCCACCCTATTCTGCGACACGAAAACCTTCGATGAGTTGGCGCAAGCCAAGGGCCGCCCCGGCAAAGATCGCCAGAAACGTCACCGGGGCCGAGATCGACAGCAGGGAAAAGGCGCTGAGCCCTTGGCCGACAGTGCAGCCCATGGCGATGACCGCACCGGCCCCCATGATGGCGGCGCCAAAGATCTGACGGCGCAGCTCGCGCGGGTCTTCGCAGGCTTCCCAGCGAAAATGGCCTTTCAGCATCGAGCCGATGAAAGCCCCCAGCCAGACGCCGGTAATCGAGCCGACGGCAAAGGACAGCGGCCGCAGGCTGCCGGTCATGGTCCAGAGAATGGTTTCCCCGAGCGGGGCTGAAAAGGAATGCGACACCACTTGCAGGGCTTCAAACCCTGCGCGGTTGATATAGGCCATTCCGGCCCAGCCAGATGTGACGGCAAGACCAACCACGACGGACCAGAAAATCGCGGCGGGGTCTCTGATCATCTCAGCGCTCCAGAGGCTGCCAGCTATCAGGGCGATCCCTGCAAGGATGCCAATTGGGGCAAGGGGCAGGCCGGTCAGGGCTGCGGCGTGATGGGCGAGGCCGGGCGCAAGGTCTGTGGTCACATCCTGTTGTTCAAACAGCAGGTTACGTAAGGGGGCCAGCGGGCCGGACAGCACTACATAGGTTGAGACCCCCATGACCAGAACGATCACAAAGCTGCGCAGATCGCCGCCACCCAGACGCGCAATTGCGCCGTAGCCGCAATTGCCGCTCAGCGCCATGCCGTAGCCAAACATCAGCCCGCCAATAATTGACGCCATCGGCATCCAGCGTACCGACAGATAAAACGAGCGCGTCTCGTCAAACAGTCCAAGCCCGATGAGAGTGAAACTGCTGACAACTGCGGTGCCAATCGCAAGGATCCACATGCGCATCCGCAGGGAGGATCCGCCATAAAGCAGGTCTTCGATTGCGCCAAGGGTACAGAACCGGCCCAGCCGCGCGGCCAAACCCAGCAGCACGCCGCCCACAAGGCCAACTGCGGCGGCCAGTTGGTGATCGCTCAACAGTTCAAACATGGGCGGCTTGTCCTTTCCAGAAAAGATACCAGGGCCAATCTCAGGGCCAAGTTGCCCAGATCCTGCGCCAGACTGCAAGAACGACCGCAAGAATTATGAGCAAACATATTGCCACAGGCAAGAGGCTGCAAAAACAGGGCGAGGCGCACAAACACCGTCTAGGGGCTGGCTTGGTACAAGTTCGGTGACAGGGGGGCGCTGGTTGGAGGGCGCCGCCGGTTGGGGGAAGTCGGCTGAGGAGCTGAGCCTGCGCTTTGGTCAGATCTAGCCGACTGGCCAAGGCGGCTAGGGGCACAAAGAGCCCAATCCCGAGCACACCTCAGGCTCGCATCATTCCTCACGTTCGCCTTCGTAGAAGACAACTGGCCCGTATCTGACCTCAGGTTGGTATCTGAACTCAGGTTGGTATCTGAACTCAGGCCCGTATCCGAGATCAGGAATGATTTTCGGCGCAGAACAGTTCGTAGACCACTTCGAGAATACGGCGGGGGCGATCATCGGCCAGCCGGTAATAAATCGCTTTTCCATCACGCCGGGGCACCACCAGACCTTCGAGACGCAGCCGCGACAGTTGCTGTGAAACTGCAGCCTGACGCGCGGCCAAAAGGTCTTCCAACTCGGTTACGGATTTCTCGCCGGTGACCAGATGGCACAGGATCATCAACCGGCCCTCGTGGCTGATCGCCTTGAGGAAGTTTGAAGCAATGGTGGCGTTGTCCACCATATTGTCCAGCTCATCCGGGGCCATATCAGCCGAGAATTGCGGTAGTGCCATGATCGCGTCTCCTGCGGTGGCGGCGCGTCGCGGGCCACCTGTGATCCAGTTCATATGTTGCCTTTGTTGCCATGGCTGGCAATTCAGCTAGCTGCCGGGGCTTTCGGCGGTGTCAGGGGTGAACCCGACATGTTTGCTCAACAGTTGCGCCAACAGAGGCCAAAAGAAGTCTTCACCGGGATAGCCTTCGAGACGGGCCATCTCATGACTGTCTTTCACAATCAAGAAGGTCGGAGTGAAATTGACCCGACGTGCGGTTTTCAGGTCATCCGGTATCGCACGCAGATCGACCCGACGCAGAGGCGCAAAGGCGCCTTCGGTGGTCTTCGGGTAGATAGGAGCGATTTCTTCGTTCCAGCGGCGACACCATTCGCAGCCCTGCTGTTCGACCATCACGAGCTCAACCCCGGATGATGGCGCAGTTCTGGCTGCCTGATTGGCCGCCTGTGTACCGGCAGTTTCGGTCCCGCTGGCGGCCAAAGCCACGAGGGGCGAAAATAGCAAAACCACCAGCGTCAGAAGGCTCTGGCGCAGCAGATGGGGCAGGTGGTTTGGTATGTACCTGTTTGGCAAAAACTGAGCTATCATGTCCTCTACCGTTGACGGCGCCCTCTGATTGGGGCTTGATACTACATAATTTGAATATGTGAATAACACAAGTCTTGGCCGCATTGGCAAGGCTTTGGGAGAACAAGATACCGTGATGCTGGAAATCTCATACCTTGGGGCGGCCTTTGCCGGGCTCCTAAGCTTTTTTACGCCCTGCATCCTGCCGATGGTGCCGTTTTACCTGTCCTATCTGGGCGGGATGTCGATGGCAGAACTGCGTAGCGATGGCGAAATCGCCCCCGGTGCGCAGCGGCGCATGGTGCTGGCAGCCGTCTGCTTTGCCGCCGGTGTCACCTCTGTTTTCATGCTGATGGGCATGGGGGCCACAGCGCTTGGGCAGCTGTTTGGCCAGTACATGGAGATCCTGTCCTATGGGGCCGCTGCTCTGTTGGTGCTGTTTGGTCTGCATTTCCTTGGCGTGGTCCGCATTCCGCTGCTGTACCGCGAAGCACGGATGGAAAGCGAGGCGGATCCGTCCAGCTTCATCGGCGCCTATCTGATGGGGCTGGCCTTTGGCTTTGGCTGGACGCCCTGTGTGGGACCGGCATTGGCCTCGATCTTGATGGTGGCCTCGGGCATGGGCGAAATCTGGCGTGGTGGTGCATTGCTTCTGGTCTATGGTGCTGCCATGACCGCGCCTTTTGTGGTTGCGGCATTCTTTGCGAAGCCATTTTTGGGCTGGGTGGCGCGCCATCGCGCCGCCTTTCACTGGGTTGAAAAAATCATGGGGGCGATGCTGATCCTGTTTGCCATTCTGATCGTCACCGGCGGCGTGCGCTGGATTGCCGATCTGATGATCCGCTGGATGCCAAGCTTTGCAACTATCGGATAAAGAACACTGCTGAACTCGAAATTTTGGGAGGGAAAAATGAAACACTGGATGTTGAAACTCGCCGCCCTTGCGCTGGCGCTGCCCCTGGTCGTAACGGACGTCGCCGCGGTTGAGCTGGGCGATGACGGGCTGCACAAGACGCCCTGGATGCGCGAGACCTTCAAGGATCTGCGCGAAGACCTGGAAGAGGCAAATAGCGAAGGCAAACGCCTGGTGCTGTTTTTTGAGCAGCGTGGCTGCATCTATTGCACCAAAATGCACGAGGAGGTTTTCCCGCGACCAGAGGTTTCCGACTATATCGCGGACAACTACTTTGTGGTGCAACTGAACCTCTATGGGGATGTTGAGGTCACCGATTTCGATGGCTCCGTGCTGGCCGAAAAAGACATGGCGCGCAAATGGGGCGTGCTGTTCACGCCGACGATTCTGTTCCTGCCGGAAGAGGTTGGCGAAGGGGGTACAGCCCCGCAGGCTGCCGTTGCGACAATGCCGGGGGCCTTTGGGCCCGGAACCACTCTGGACATGTTCACCTGGGTGCGCGAAAAGAGGTATCTTCTTGACAACGGGGAAGATTTTCAACGCTACCATGCGCGTCGTATTCGCGAGCGCAACAATGGATCAGCAGATTAACGCCGGACGCACTTATATAATAATTCACACTATTGAATTTGTTGTTGCGTTGGGGGGCATCGGTGCCCTACGGTATACCACAGCTAAGCCCGCCAGATAGCGGGTGGCAGCCAACGGGAGGAACCATGAAGAGACTATCTCTGACACTGGCCATGTGCCTGACCGGGAGTGCAACCCTGGCGGCAGATGTTGCGCCAAAGGATGTGCAGTTTGACGAGGATGGCGCTGTTGCGGCTTCCTTGACCGGAACCGCAGGAGACGCCGTCAACGGCGCTCTGGTTGCGGGCACCAAATCGCTGGGCAACTGTGTTGCCTGTCATCAGCTTACCGCCTTGGCGGATGTGCCGTTTCACGGCGAAATCGGCCCCTCGCTGGATGGTGCCGGTGAGCGCTGGACCGAAGCAGAGCTGCGCGGTTTGATGACCAATGCAAAAATGACCTTTGAAGGCACGATGATGCCTGCATTTTACAAGGTCGACGGCTTTATTCGCCCAGGGGATGCCTATACCGGCAAAGCCCCGACCGAGGCGCTGACGCCGATCCTGACGGCGCAGGAAATCGAAGATGTTGTCGCATTCCTTGCGACACTGAAAGAAGAATAAGGGCAGAGGTACCCCCTCTCGCCTGACCTAAAAGTCAAAGGAGACTGAAGATGGAGTTCTCACGTCGCGAGACCCTGGCCATGGGCCTTGGTGCTGCCGTGCTGACCGTTCTGCCGTTCCGCGTAAGCGCGAGCACAGAAGATCGGATTGCCGAGTTTACTGGTGGTGCCGATATGGCGGACACAGGTGTGACCCTGACCGCGCCCGAGATTGCCGAAAACGGCAACACCGTGCCAATCGAAGTGAGCGCCCCTGGTGCGACGGCTATTCTGGTGCTGGCCACCGGCAACCCGACGCCTGGTGTTGCGACCTTCAACTTTGGCCCGCTGGCCGCCAGCCAGGCTGCCGCCACCCGGATCCGCCTTGCCGGTACCCAGGATGTGGTTGCGATCGCCAAACTGGCCGATGGCAGCTTCGCCAAGGCAAGCGCTGCCGTCAAAGTGACCATCGGTGGCTGCGGCGGCTAAACCCGCCTACAGGCATATCCGATTACGGCCTGAATACGGCCTGACTACGAAGGAGTTAAAGACATGGCATCCGGTGTAAAACCCCGCGTCAAAGTCCCGAAAAAAGCAGCTGCCGGTGAGGCAGTCACCATCAAGACCCTGATCAGCCACCAGATGGAAAGCGGTCAGCGCAAGGATAAGGCCGGAAACCTGATCCCGCGTTCGATCATCAACCGCTTTACCTGTGAGTTCAACGGTCAGTTGGTTACCGATATCACCATCGAGCCCGCAGTCTCGACCAACCCTTATTTTCAGTTCGAGGCCACCGTGCCCGAAGCCGGTGAATTCGTCTTCACTTGGTATGATGATGACGGGTCGGTCTATGACGCCAAAAAGGCGGTCGCTATCGCCTGATCCCTTCCGGATCTCAAGGCACGGCACCCTGGCCGCAGACGCGGGCAGGGTGGATACCCAAGGGAGGACAAGGAATGAACTATAAGGCGCTTACCGCCATTGCCGTCGTGCTCAGCCTGCCGCTATCTGCCCATGCAGATGCGGATAATGACACGTTGGTGATCAACGAAGAAGACACGCTGGTAACCAAAGCAGCAGCACCGGCTCATGTGGCCGATGTACTGGACGAGGTCATGTCGGGCTGGCACTTCCGCTCTGACGAGACCCAGTCTCTGCAGATGGACGATTTTGAAAACCCCGCAATGGTCTTTGTGGATCAGGCCATGGATACTTGGGAGACCGTCGAGGGTTCCGAAGGTAAATCCTGTGCCTCCTGCCACGACGATGTGGACGAAAGCATGGCTGGCGTGCGCGCGGTATACCCTAAGTGGAACGAGACCGCAGGCGAAGTCCGCACTCTGCCGATGCAGATCAACGACTGTCGCGAAAACCAGATGGGCGCTGAAAAGTGGAAGTACACTGGCGGCAAGATGAACGCGATGGAGGCACTGATTTCGGTGCAATCACGTGGCATGCCGGTCAATGTTGCCATTGACGGTCCGGTCCAGGCGATGTGGGAGCAGGGTAAAGAGATGTACTATACCCGCACCGGTCAGCTGGAACTGTCCTGCGCCAACTGCCACGAAGAAAGCTATGGCAAGATGATCCGCGCTGATCACCTGAGCCAGGGCCAGATCAACGGTTTTCCAGCCTATCGTCTGAAAAACGCCAAGCTCAACAACGTGCATGCCCGATTCAAAGGCTGCGTACGTGACACCCGCGCCGAGACCTACAAGCCAGGCTCGTCGGATTTTGTCGCACTTGAGCTTTATGTCGCTTCGCGCGGCAATGGGCTGGCCGTCGAAGGTCCTTCGGTCCGTAACTAATCAAGTTTTGCACCCCGCGTCTGAACAGGCGCGGGGTGTTTCGCACTTTACAAATTCATAGATGCGAATATGAATCATATTTGCCTCTCATGATTGCACAGGATGACAGATAGACATGATCTCGCGCCGTGATTTTTTGCAGGTATCGATGGCCGCTTCCGCCTTGGTTGGGGCCTCTGGTTTTGGAAATTGGGGCCGTCTGGCCGCGCAGCAGAGCCTGACCCAGGATCAGCTGCTGCAGTTTGACACCTTTGGCAATATCAGCCTGATCCATATCACTGATATTCACGCGCAGCTGAAACCGATCTATTTCCGCGAGCCTTCGGTCAATCTGGGCGTTGGTGGCAACAAGGGGCATGTGCCACACATCACCGGTGCTGATTTCCGCAAGGCTTACGGCATTGCTGATGGCAGCCCATCGGCCTATGCGCTGACTCATGATGATTTCTCGTCGCTGGCGCAGGGCTATGGCCGCGTTGGCGGTATGGACCGGGTCGCGACCGTGATCAACGCGATCCGCGCCGAACGCCCCGATGCCTTGCTGCTGGATGGCGGCGACACCTGGCACGGATCCTACACCTGCCATCACACCGCCGGTCAGGATATGGTCAATGTAATGAACGCATTGAAGCCCGACGCAATGACCTTCCACTGGGAGTTCACGCTAGGTTCTGACCGGGTGAACGAGATCGTCGAGGGCCTGCCCTTTGCCGCTTTGGGTCAGAACATCTTTGATAGCGAGTGGGACGAGCCCGCCGAGCTGTTCAAGCCTTACAAATTCTTTGAGCGTGGTGGTGCCAAGGTGGCCGTCATCGGCCAGGCTTTCCCCTATATGCCCATCGCCAACCCCGGCTGGATGTTCCCAGAGTATTCATTCGGTATCCGTGACGAGCACATGCAGGAAATGGTCGATGAGGTCCGCGCGGCGGGCGCTGATCTGGTGGTTCTGTTGTCGCACAACGGCTTTGACGTCGACAAGAAAATGGCCAGCGTTGTCACCGGGATCGATGTGATCCTGTCCGGTCACACCCATGACGCGCTGCCCGAACCGGTTCTGGTCGGCAAGACCCATATCATTGCCTCCGGCTCCAACGGCAAATTCGTCAGCCGTATTGATCTGGATGTACGCGACGGCCAGATGATGGGCATTCGCCACAAGCTGATCCCGATCTTTGCGGATGTGATCGCACCGGACCCTGTCATCACCAAGCTGATCGATGAGCAGCGCGCGCCCTATGCGGATCAGCTGGCCGAGGTCGTCGGCAAGACTGACTCGCTGCTCTATCGTCGCGGCAATTTCAACGGCACCTGGGATGATTTGATCTGCGACGCACTGCTGAGCGAACGTGAAGCCGATATCGCCATGTCGCCCGGCGTGCGCTGGGGGCCTTCGCTTGTGCCTGGCGATGACATCACCCGCGAAGACATCTGGAATGTCACCTCCATGAGCTATGGCGCCGCCTACCGCTCTGAGATGACAGGTGAATTCATTAAGGTGATCCTCGAAGATGTTGCAGACAACATCTTCAACCCCGATCCCTACTACCAGCAGGGCGGCGATATGGTGCGTATCGGTGGCATGGGCTATCGCATCGACATCACCAAGCCGCAGGGCGAACGGATCAGCGAGATGACCCTGCTGAAAACCGGTGAGAAAATCGACGCCAGCAAATCCTACGTGGTGTCTGGCTGGGCCAGCGTCAATGAAGGCACCGAAGGCCCAATGATCTGGGATGTGGTCGAAGATCACATTCGCAAACAGGGAACGGTTTCCGTCACCCCCAATACATCGGTCAATGTGGTTGGGGCCTAAACCCCACCTCTTGGGTGCCGCCGGAGATTTGTCTCCAGCGGCACTCTGATCTGACCAAAATTTTTTGCGCTGATAAATTCACGAACGTGAATTTGTCGATGTAAGGAGAGAAAAATGAGCGATAAAGCAAAGACATTTGCCCCCTCGCGCCGCCAGTTTCTGGCCGGTGCGGCGGCCGGGGCAGGGGCCGCAGCCGCCAGTGCTGCGTCCGCAACGGCTACCCCGGATCCCCTGATCACCGAGGTTCAGGAATGGGCCAGCGGTTTGGGCGATGGCGTTGATGCCACCCCTTACGGTCTGCCGATCCAGTTTGAACAGGATGTGGTGCGCCGCAATGTGGAATGGCTGACGGCGGATACCATCAGCTCGATCAACTTCACGCCAATCCATGCGCTGGATGGCACGATCACCCCACAGGGTTGCGCTTTTGAACGGCACCATTCCGGTGCGATCGAGCTGAAAAAAGAAGACTACCGGCTGATGATCAATGGCTTGGTGGATACACCACTGGTGTTCTCCTATGCCGATCTGGAACGGTTCCCACGGGAAAACCGGGTCTATTTCTGTGAATGCGCGGCCAACTCCGGCATGGAATGGGCAGGCGCACAGCTGAATGGCGCGCAGTTCACCCATGGCATGATTCACAACATGGAATATTCCGGCGTCTCGCTGCGCACCCTGCTCGAAGAAGCTGGCCTCGCAGCCGCAGGCGATTTCAAGGACAAATGGGTCTATGTCGAAGGGGCAGATGCTTCGTCGAACGGCCGCTCGATCCCGCTGGAAAAGGCGCTGGACGATGTGCTGGTGGCCTTCAAGGCCAATGGCGAGGCCCTGCGCAAAGAGCACGGCTACCCTGTGCGTCTGGTTGTTCCCGGTTGGGAAGGCAACATGTGGGTCAAATGGCTGCGCCGGATCGAGGTCATGGATGGCCCGGTCGAAAGCCGCGAAGAGACTTCAAAATACACCGACACACTGGCCAATGGTGTGGCTCGTAAATGGACCTGGGAGATGGATGCGAAGTCGGTCGTCACCAGCCCCAGCCCGCAGGCCCCGATCACTCATGGCAAAGGTCCGCTGGTGATCACCGGTCTGGCCTGGTCAGGACGTGGAGCCATCACGGGTGTTGATGTGTCAACCGATGGTGGCAAAACCTGGACCGAGGCCCGCCTGGGCGCACCTGGCACCGACAAGGCGCTGACGCGGTTCTATCTGGATATCAACTGGGACGGCTCGGAGATGTTCCTGCAAAGCCGGGCGCGCGACAGCTCTGGCTATGTGCAGCCTACCAAGACCCAGCTGCGCGAAGTGCGTGGACTGAACTCGATCTATCACAACAATGCCATCCAGACCTGGTGGGTCAAGGCAACCGGGGAGGCAGAAAATGTCGAAGTTTCCTAAAGTTATCGCCGGAGCGGCCATTGCAACAGCACTGAGCCTGCCCGCCTATGCAGGCAGCTATGGCCTAGGCCGCACCGCGCTGCCGGAAGAGATCGCAGCCTGGGATCTTGATGTGTCACCTGATGGCACCGGTCTGCCTGCGGGTTCTGGCGATGTGCTGACCGGCGAAGAGGTTTTCGCCGAACAGTGTGCCGTCTGCCATGGTGATTTTGCCGAAGGCGTCGACAACTGGCCAAAACTGGCAGGTGGTCAGGGCACGCTGGATCACGAGGATCCGCTGAAAACTGTTGGCTCCTACTGGCCCTATCTTTCGACCACCTGGGACTATGTGAACCGGTCGATGCCCTTTGGCGCCGCTCAGACGCTGGAGCCGGATGAGGTCTATGCCATCGTGGCCTATATCCTTTATTCCAACGATCTGGTGGATGAGGATTTCGTGCTGTCGGATGAGACCTTTACCGGGGTAGAGCTGCCCAACGCTGGGGGTTTCATTCTTGATGACCGGCTGGAAAGCGAAAAGCACTTCTGGAACCCTGAGCCCTGCATGGAAAACTGCAAGGACAGCGTTGAGATCACCATGCGCGCGCTGGTGCTGGATGTGACTCCGGAAGAAACCAGTGCAGCGGCAGAACCGGCTGAGGCGGTTGTCGAAGAGGCTGCAGTTGCGGAACCGGTTGCCGAACCTGTAGCGGAACCGGTGGTTGAAGAGGTCGCGCTGGATCCTGAACTGCTGGCCAAAGGCGCCAAGGTTTTCAAGAAATGCAAAGCCTGCCATAAGGTTGGTGATGGTGCCAAGAACAGCACCGGCCCGCTGCTGAACGGCATTGTCGGTGCCGATGCCGGTGCGGTCGAAGGCTTCAAATATTCCAAGGTGATGAAGGCAGCTGCCGAAGATGGTCTGGTCTGGAGCGACGACGAGCTGGCCGCCTTTTTGACCAAGCCGCGCAAATACATGAAGGGCACCAAGATGTCCTTTGCCGGGCTCAAAAAAGAGGCAGACATCGAAGCAGTGATCACCTATCTGCGCTCTTTCGACTGACCTAAGGTCGGTTTTCAGGCTGGCACGAAACCAACAGAGGGCTTCCGGATTTCCGGGAGCCCTTTATCGTTGCTGTTGTTGGTGCTGGCCCTGTCAAAACACTCCACAGGTTTTTTTCCAAAAAATGCCCGCGCATTAACGTGCTCCTTACAAGTTTCGGCGAATTTTAGGAAAGCAAGACACTTTCAACAGACGACAAAAGGGCTGTTTATGAGCGACTGGACCTCCGGCTACGTAGCCGATCTAGATTATTCACATGATTTCTTTCGCGAGATGACGCCCTCGCTCATGGCGTTCTCGGCGCTTTCCAAGGGGCAAAAACAGCGACTTGATCAGGGGCGCCTCAGCTATTGTGAACTGGGATGTGGGCAGGGTTTCACCTCTAATCTGCTGGCCGCTGCCAACCCGCATATCGATTTTCATGCGATGGATTTCAGCCCCTCGCATATCGTTGGCGCGCAGCAACTGGCGCTGGACGCCGCGCTGGACAACGTCTTTTTCTACGAACGCTCCTTTGCGGATTTCGATCAACAGGACGGGCTGCCGAACCAATTTGATGTCATCGCGCTGCATGGGGTGATGAGCTGGGTTTCCAAGGAAAACCAATCTCTCGTCATTGATTTTATCGGCAAACGCCTGAAGCCAGGCGGGCTGGTATACGTCAGCTACAACTCACTTGCAGCCTGGGCCTCGGCGATGCCGCTGCGGCGCATTTTGCTGGATCGGGCGGATCAGGCAACCGGCCAGCTCGAAGGTCGCGTGGAGGATGCGCTGGAATTTGCCAATACGCTGGAGCAGGCCGGGGCGCGCTATTTCATCGACAACCCATCGGCCAGCGCGCGTCTTGGCAGTACCAAGACGATGTCGCGCACCTATCTGGCGCACGAGCTGTTCAACGCTGATTGGACCCCGTTTCACTTTGGCGATATCGCTGGGGATCTGGGACAGGCCAAGCTGAATTTTCTCGGGTCGGCCAACGTGCTGGAACATCTGGATGAGATTTCGCTGACGCCGAAACAGATCGCGCTTTTGGCGCAGGAGAGCGATCCTGTGCGTCGCGAAGCACTGAGGGATGTTTTGGTCAACGAACAGTTCCGCATGGACCTGTTTGTCAAAGGCAGCCTGCCATATCAGCAGCGCGGTGCAGTTGCCGCCTGGTTCGACATGCCTCTGGCGCTGATGACCAGCTATTCCGGCGGTGTGCTCAAGCAGTCTTGGCGGCTTGGTGAGATCCCATTGGATCACACCCAGTATGAGCCAATCCTGTCAGCTCTGGGCAAGGGGCCGCAAACGGTTCGCCAGCTTTTGAACGATGGCGCCTTTGGCGAGATGAACTGGGGAGAAATTACCCGTCTGCTTACGATCCTCATTGGCACCGGCAGTCTTAGCCCCTGTTTGCCGCAGGACGATCTGGAGGCGCGCAGGCAGCGCTGTCAGGCCTTCAATCAGGCGGTCTGTAGCCGTGCGCAAGACAGCGATACACTTGGATTTCTGGCCTCACCGGTTACCGGGGGCGGCCTGGCCCTTGACCGGTTTGAACAATTGTTCTTGTTGGCATTGGGAGAAGGCAAGGAAAGCCCTAGAGAGTGGGCCGACCTGGCCTGGCAGATCCTGTCCAGCCAAGGCCAGAGGGTTCAGTTGGATGGTCGGGCTCTGGAGCATCCCGAGGAAAACCTGGCGGTTCTGAACGCAAGGGCACAGGCCTTTGCCAGCCGCCGACTGCCGCTGTGTGAAGCCCTGGGGATTTCGTTGATCTCCACCAGTCAGGATGATCAGGCAGCCGGTCATGCAGAAGGTGATGTTACCGAACAGATGCCTAAACCTTCCGAACCGGTGCAGCTGCATCAGGAAAGCGCCGCCTGAAGATCGGAGACTGTTCTGCCCGTCGCCGCAAGACGAAGAGGCATTTGAGCTAGAGAAACATCGCATTTGAAACAAAAGACCGCAGGCTTCGGGCTGCGGTCTTTTGCTTTTGGGGCTCGGCCCTTCAGACGATATTGTGGGCGCTATCCAACGGCGCGGGATGCTCTCAGTTCCATCCCTTGCGGAAAAAATGCGGTGAGGCGCCGAATTTGCGTTTGAATTGGCGTGAGAAATGCGTCGAGCTGTTGAAACCGGAGGCCAGCGCAATCTCTGTGACGCTCATCGAGGTTTCATTCATCAGAGCAAAGGCATGGCTGAGGCGCATGTCGAAATAGACATGCATCGGGCTTTGATTGAGATAGCGCGAGAACAGCCGTTCCAGCTGGCGGCGTGAGATATCAAGGCGATCACAAAGCTCGCCAATCGACAGGGGTTCCTCAATGGCGGATTGCATCAGTTGCAGCGCGTTGAGCAGGCGCTGATTGCGGCTACCGATGGCGACGGCAAAGTTGGATTTCTGCGGCGCAGCCTGACCACCGGAGCGGACGTGCAGACACATATCGGCAACAATGATCGCAAGTTGCTTGCCATGACGCGCCTCGATCAGGTTCAGCATCAGGTCGGTCGCAGCATTGCCGCCCCCGCAGGTCATCAAGGCACCGCTGATCTCGAAGGTATTGGCTGTGGGTTCCAGATCGGGGTAGCTTTCCTGAAAGCCGGGCTGGTTTTCCCAGTGCAGCGTAAAGGCTTGATCGCGGATCAGACCAGCCTGCGCCAGCGCAAAGGCCCCGGTGCAGATGCCGCCAACTGATCGGCCGAAACGGCTTTCGCGGCGCAGCCAGTTCAGGGTTGCCTCTCCGGCGGTGGATTGCGGCTCAACCCCGGCGCAGACAAAACCGGCCGCATCCGAAGGCAGCGGTTGCAGCGGCATATCCGGCGTCACCATCATGCCGTTTGAACAGCGTACCGGATTGCCATCCTCGGTGAGGATGAACCAGCGGTACAATTTCGTATTGGTGACCTGATTTGCGATGCGCAGTGGCTCGATCGCCGCCGCAATGGGCAACATTGTCGCCTTGGGCAACAACAGAAAAAAGAAATCCTGCGGCGCGCCCTCAAAAGGAACTGCCAGAGTTGCCGAGGCCCCCTTTTGAACAAAACTGTCTTCTGTCATGGCGGCATCCTGATCCGAGGGCGGGGGATTCCCGCAGTGCAATAAGGCGCAAGATGGAGGTCTTACGTTTTGCGACACCTCCAGAGGACGTAGCGTCACACTTTTTCACCCGTGCCCTACCGTTGTCGTACAGATGTCGTACTGTGCATTTCCTCCTTTGTGCCTAGAAATTGCGACGGCGCTCTGATGATTTGCGACAGCCAGCGGCAGCATCGGTTTCAGAGCTGATCACGCCGGAGCGATCTGGATGCGTTAAAATGCCCAATCACACTCCGATCACGCAATGATGCGAGGATGCGATGGGTTGCGTAAAAACAACCTGTACCTCTTGCAGGCCTTTGGGGGCGATACTAAGACTCAAGTAACACTCTGTCGGGTATGGTGCCGGACAGTACATAACGCAGGCAGGTTCGCATGATTGATCCCAGAGAAACTTATATGAATACCCTCGTGCCCATGGTGGTCGAACAGACCAGCCGTGGCGAGCGGGCCTATGATATCTTTTCCCGCCTGCTGAAAGAGCGGATCATTTTCCTCAACGGTCCTGTACATGATGGCATGTCTTCGCTGATCGTGGCGCAGCTTTTGCATCTTGAGGCAGAGAATCCCTCGAAAGAGATTTCGATGTATATCAACTCCCCCGGCGGCGTTGTGACCTCGGGTCTGTCGATCTATGACACCATGCAGTATATCAAACCCAAGGTTTCAACCTTGGTGATCGGCCAGGCGGCCTCGATGGGTTCCTTGCTGCTGACCGCTGGTGAAAAAGGCATGCGCTTCTCGCTGCCCAATTCCCGCGTTATGGTGCACCAGCCTTCGGGCGGCTTTCAGGGCCAGGCCACCGATATCATGATCCATGCCGAAGAAACCCTGAAGCTGAAGCGTCGGTTGAATGAAATCTACGTCAAGCACACCGGGCAGGAGCTGGACAAGGTTGAAGCGGCGCTGGAACGCGATAACTTTATGGATCCCGAAGAAGCTAAAGCCTTTGGTCTGATCGACGAAATCGTCGAAAATCGCGCCAAGGGTGACGAAGACGTCAGCTGATCCTAGGCTGTAACACGCGTTGTGTGCCCCGGATTTAATCTGGTTCTTCCCCGGTTTTCACGGGGCACATATTTTGACATTGTGGCGGCTGGTAGGCTGTCATAAGCTGGCTAAAAGGCGGAGAGCCCGGAGAAGCCGGCGATCCGAGCGGACTGAAAGGTAGACCATGGCGACGAATTCGAGTGGCGACAGCAAGAACACGCTTTACTGCAGCTTCTGCGGCAAAAGCCAGCATGAGGTGCGCAAACTGATTGCGGGGCCAACCGTGTTCATCTGCGACGAATGCGTCGAACTCTGCATGGATATCATCCGCGAAGAGACTAAGGCATCTGGCCTGAAGGCAACAGATGGTGTGCCCAGCCCAAAAGACATCTGCGAAGTGCTGGATGACTATGTGATTGGTCAGGCCATGGCGAAAAAGGTTTTGTCTGTGGCGGTGCACAACCACTACAAGCGCCTGAACCATGCGCAAAAGGCTGGTAATGACATCGAGCTGGCAAAATCCAACATCCTGCTGATCGGCCCCACCGGTTGCGGCAAGACGCTGCTGGCGCAGACGTTGGCACGTATTCTGGATGTACCCTTTACCATGGCCGATGCCACCACGCTGACCGAGGCCGGTTATGTGGGTGAAGATGTTGAAAACATCATCCTGAAACTGCTGCAGGCGTCGGAGTACAACGTCGAGCGCGCGCAGCGCGGCATCGTCTATATCGACGAAGTTGATAAAATCACCCGCAAGTCTGAAAACCCTTCGATCACCCGCGATGTGTCGGGCGAGGGCGTGCAGCAGGCGCTTCTGAAACTGATGGAAGGCACCGTAGCTTCGGTTCCACCACAGGGCGGGCGCAAACATCCACAGCAGGAATTCCTGCAAGTGGACACCACCAATATCCTGTTCATCTGCGGCGGTGCGTTTGCCGGTCTTGATCGTATCATTGCCGCCCGCGGCAAGGGCTCTGCCATGGGCTTTGGTGCCGATGTGCGTAACAACGATGACCGCGGTGTTGGCGAAATCTTCCAGGATCTCGAGCCCGAAGATCTGCTGAAATTCGGTCTGATCCCGGAATTTGTGGGCCGTCTGCCGGTTCTGGCAACACTCGAAGATCTGGATGAGGACGCGCTTGTCACCATCCTGACCAAGCCGAAGAACGCGCTGGTGAAACAGTATCAGCGCCTGTTCGAGCTGGAAGAGACCGAGTTGGACTTTACCGAAGAAGCCCTGAGCGCCATCGCAAAACGTGCGATCGAACGTAAAACCGGCGCGCGTGGTCTGCGCTCCATTCTTGAGGATCTGCTGCTGGAAACTATGTTTGAGTTGCCCGGTATGGAAAGCGTCACCAAGGTTGTGGTCAATGAAGAGGCTGTGACATCGGATGCGCAGCCGCTGATGATCCATTCGGATGCAGAGAAAGAACCAGCTTCGGCGAGCTAAGGTTTTGAAGTTTTTTCAATTTGATCACGGCGTGGGGAAACCTGCGCCGTTTTCTTTTGCCAATGATCTAAGACAGGAGTGACACAATGATCCGGCGTATTTCATCAGGCGGCGAGTTCGAGGCAAAGGTTGGCTATTGCCGGGCCGTGGTCGCGGGGGGCTTTGTGCATGTGGCGGGGACTGTGGGGCAGGGCGAAGATGTGATAACGCAGTGCCAGTCGGCGCTGGAGACTATTGCCAAAGCGCTGGCCGATGCCGGTGCCAGTTTCGCCGATATTGTGCGGGTGAATTACTACCTGCCGGACCGTCACGAATTTGATGCCTGCTGGCCCATGCTGGCTGAAACCTTTGGCGACAATCCTCCGGCGGCGACGATGATCGAATGCGGCTTGATCGATCCGAAATACCGGATCGAGATTGAAGTGACCGCCCTGGCGCCATAGGTTTAAATCCACCTATTTTAGTCAACTATTGAGTTGCACCCCATACCGGCAGCATCTACGGTGGCAGCAGGCCGGTATGGCCTGCTGCGCGCAGTCCGGTTCGGGCAGGGTGAACATACCATTTCTCCAAGTATTCCGTCCTTTTTGCAAAAGGCAGATCTTGAGGTAACGCGTGCGCTGACAGATGGATCTGCCGCTGTAATAGGACAGACGCAATGCGCGATTTTTCTGACGCAAAAACAATGGCGAAGGTGCTTCGCTCTTCTCTCGCAGAGAATGGGGTTGCTCTGACGCATGCACAATCACTGGAGCTGGTGGCCCGCCAGTTTGATATGCCCGATTGGAATGTGCTTTCAGCACGGATCACTGCAAAGTCACAGCATCCCAATATCAGCCCGGCGATCCCCATCATCCGTAGCTTTGACGCCGCAAAGGCGCAGGAATTCTATGTGGATTATCTGGGGTTTGCTATCGATTGGCAGCACCGGTTTGAGGCGCATCTGCCGCTCTATATGCAGGTCTCTCGGTCAGACTGCCAGTTGCACATCAGCGAACATCACGGCGATGCCACGCCGGGTGGGCGCAGTTTCATTCCGATCTCTGGGATAAAAGCCCTGCACAGGGAGCTGAAAGCCAAGGGCTATGCAAATATAAACCCAGGAATTGAACAGCTGCCCTGGGGGCTGCAAGTGTCGCTGACGGATCCATTTGGCAACCGGCTCACATTTTGTGAACAAAACGCGCAGGCTACCGAAACTTAAGGCAATCACGATAGCTATGCCAAAACCCGCCGGGGGCCAGTCTGGCTGATGCAAGCCACTGGACCTTGGCGGGAAATTGCGTCATATCGGTACTGATATCTTTGGAGGCATCAATGGGAATCCTGAACACCCTTTTGCGCGCTGTGACCTGGTGGAACGGTCAGACGCTGAATACCCAGATTTTCACCGCCCGCAAAGGCATCAAGGTGGGCGAAGACAATCAGGGCAATGTGTTCTATCACACCGCCGATGACAGCCGCCGCTGGGTGATTTTCAACGGCGAGGTTGAGGCTTCACGCGTGGACGCCGACTGGCATGGCTGGCTGCACCGGACCTTTGATGAGTTGCCGAGCAAAAAACCGCTGAAGCACAAGTCTTGGGAAAAGCCACATCAGGAAAACCTGACAGGCACCCAGATGGCCTATGCACCAAGTGGCTCCATTCGCAGTGGTCATGACCCAAAACCGCGCAGCGATTACGAGGCCTGGGTTCCCGAATAAGACCTGCTCAGGATTCGGCCCTATGCGGTCTTTTGAGCAGGATCCGGGGCAGAATTTCAGGCACAGGCTATTTCTGTGGACCGGCGGCCAGCGCTGCTGTTGTTCAAATCTTTCTGACAGTTACATCTAGGCAGTCTTGTCATGTCTCATAATATTACCGAAGTTCTGGCTGGCGGCGTGGTCCTGGCGGCTGCTTTGGGCTTTGCCGTCTACGCAGGTCAGGCCGCAGGTATTTCAACGGGCCGTGCGGGCTATGAGCTTGCCGCCTCGTTTCGCTCACTCGAAGGCGTGGGGGTTGGCACTGATGTCCGTCTCGCTGGTGTGAAAATCGGCACGGTGACAGGGGTTGATCTCAACGCTGAAACCTTTCGGGCAGATACCCAGTTTTCCGTGCTCGAAGGCATTCAGATCCCCGATGACAGCGCCATCATCATCTCTTCTGAGGGGCTGTTGGGCGGAAACTTCGTGGAAGTGATGCCGGGCGGATCCCCATTCAACTTTGAACCCGGTGATGAGGTTCTGGATACCCAGGGGGCAGTCAGTCTGATCTCGCTTCTGGTCAAATTTGTCGCTGGTGGCGGAGACGAGTCGTGAGATTGGCTCAGTGGTCAGGGCGCGCGCGCCTCAGATTGGTTCTGGGTGTTCTCGGGTTGGGCCTAGCAGGTCTGATATCCACGCCGGTGGCAGCGCAAGAACCGGCAGAACGTGGTACCGCAGCAGTGCTGCGCGGCCTCGACAAGGTGAACGGCCACACCATGGATGCCGAGGTTCAGGTCGGCGGTAGTGCTGCGATTTTTGGCGTCATCGTCACCCTGTCGGAATGCCGCTATCCCAAGGACAACCCGACTGGCGATGCCTATGCCTATCTCACGGTACGGAATCCACAGAACGGTGAAGTCTATTTCGAAGGTTGGATGATCGCCTCCAGCCCGGCCCTTTCGGCGCTGGATCACAGCCGCTATGATGTCTGGGTCATGCGCTGCAAAAGCAGCTGAGGCGCGGGGAGGTCCGGTGCGTCAAAATCCGCCTCATACTCCAGTGCCTGTTGCAGGCGGGCCTTATAAGCGGCCCGGCTGATTTCGATAGCCCCCAATGAGGCCAGATGCGGAGTGAGAAACTGCGTGTCACAGAGGCGAAACCCGGCCTGTTTCAGACGATCCATCAAATAGGCCAGCGCCACTTTGGACGCATCGCGCTGATGCGAGAACATGCTTTCGCCAAAAAAAGCCGCGCCCAGAGACACCCCATAGACACCGCCGACCAGAACGCCATCCTGATCACCTTTTTGCCAGACCTCCAGTGAATGGGCGTGGCCCATGGCGTGAAGCTCTTGATAGCGTGCGAAAATTTCGGCGTTAATCCAGGTTTCGTCACGGTCGGCGCAGGCCTCAACCACCTGTGCAAAGGCACGGTTCACGGAAACCTCAAACCGGCCACTGCGGATCACTTTGGCCAAAGAGCGCGAGATATGGAAGTCTTCGATGGGAAAGATGCCACGGCGTTTTGGATCCACCCAGAAGATATCATCATCTTCGCGGTGTTCAGCCATCGGAAAGACACCGACGGAATAGGCATGCAGCAAAAGATCCGGGGTGAGGCTCATCTATCCGCCTGTTTATTCGCCAGGGTCGGGGAATTGGAACAGGCCCATTGAATTGAGGGCCCTAGAAATAGCAGGGCGCGAACCGGTGTCGCGCCCCGCGTGAAGGCTGGATCAGCCCCCGAGGTTCTCTTCGAGCCAGTGTTCCAGCCAGTGAATGCCGTAGTCGCCGGACTGCACGTCGGGCTCTGCCAGCAGGGCGTGAAACAGCGGTACGGTGGTGTCGATACCATCGACAATCAGCTCACCCAATGCGCGGCTGAGACGGGCCAACGCTTCGGGACGGTCGCGGCCATGCACGATCAGCTTGCCGATCAGGCTGTCGTAGTAAGGCGGGATCGAATAGCCATCATAGAGCGCGGAATCCATCCGGACCCCCAGACCCCCCGGCGCGTGAAACGCGGTGATCTTGCCGGGGCAGGGAGAGAAGTTCGGTAGCTTTTCGGCATTGATACGCACCTCAATGGCGTGGCCGTTGATCTGCAGCTCGTCCTGAGTGAACGACAGCGGCAGGCCTTCGGCAACGCGGATCTGTTCGCGCACCAGATCAACGCCAAAGATGGCTTCGGTGACCGGGTGTTCCACCTGCAGGCGGGTGTTCATCTCGATGAAATAGAACTCGCCGTCCTCGTAGAGAAATTCCACGGTGCCAGCACCAGAGTATTTCATTGCCCCAATGGCGTCGGCGCAGATCTTGCCAATGCGTGCGCGCTCTTCCGGGCTGATCGAGGGGCCGGGGGCCTCCTCAAAAACCTTTTGGTGACGGCGCTGCAATGAACAGTCGCGTTCAGCAAGATGCACGCCATTGCCCTTGCCGTCGCCAAAGACCTGCACTTCGATGTGACGTGGCTTCTGGAGGTATTTCTCCATGTAGACTTCGTCATTGCCGAATGCGGCTTTTGCTTCGGAGCGGGCTGTCGAGAAGGCGACATCGATATCAGCCGCCGAGGTGGCGACTTTCATGCCACGCCCGCCGCCACCGGCGGTAGCCTTGATGATGACAGGATAGCCCATGTCGGCCGCGGCTTCGCGGGCAGCTTCCACATCAGGCACGCCGCCTTCAGATCCGGGCACAACCGGGATACCCAGCTTTTGCGCGGTTTCCTTGGCAGTGATCTTGTCCCCCATGGTGCGGATATCAGCCGCCGAGGGACCAATGAAGGTCAGCCCATGGTCTTCGATGATCTGCACGAAATTGGCGTTTTCCGACAGAAAACCATAGCCGGGGTGGATCGCTTGCGCGCCGGTGATCTCGCAGGCCGAGATAATGGCCGGGATCGAAAGATAGCTCTGCGCGCCGGACGGTGGGCCGATACAGACGGATTCATCGGCCATGCGCACATGCATTGCATCGGCATCTGCCGTGGAATGCACCGCAACCGATTTGATGCCCATCTCGCGGCAGGCCCGGATCACGCGCAGCGCGATCTCGCCACGGTTGGCAATCAGGATCTTGTCAAACATGGGCTGCCCTTACTCGATAATGGCAAGCGGGGATCCGAATTCGACGGCGGCGCCATCTTCAACCAGGATGCGCTTGACGGTGCCGGATTTGGGCGCCGGGATGTGGTTCATGGTTTTCATCGCTTCGACAATCAAAAGCGTATCACCTTCGTTGACCTGCTTGCCTACGGCGATGAAGGCAGGTGCGCCGGGTTCGGCCTGCAGATAGACGGTACCAACCATGGGCGAGGTCACAGCGCCGGGGTGGCTGGCGGGATCTTCGGCAGGGGCGGCAGCCGCAGGGGCAGCAGCAGGCGCGGATGCGGCAGCGACTGGAACAGCTGCCTGTACCGGGGCGGCAGCGGCAATAATGGCCTGGCGCGAGACGCGCACGTTCAGGCTGTCGTCTTCGCTATAGTCGCGTTTGACCTCAAGCTCGGTCAGATCATTGTCGCGCAGCAATTCGGCCAGTGCCTTGATGAATGCCACATCCGCTTCGTGAGTTTTGTTTGTCATTGTGTCCTCAGCCGGTTCCGACAGGCCTGCCACAGAGGCTGGCCAGGAAATTAGAGCGCTTATAGGGCAAGCCTTACCACAAGGAAAGCGCTGTCGATCTGGTTCATAAAATGGGCAGTGTTGCCGGGATTCGCAATCTCTGCGGTAAAAATTGCTGCGGGGAAAAGCACCTAAAGCGGCATGCCGGTGAGTTTGGCCACCAGTTCCGGCAGTTTGCGGGCGCCGAATTTTTGCAGCAGATGGGCACGGTGGGTTTCAATCGTACGATAGGACAGATCCAGCTTGAGGCCGATTTCCTTTGCCGACAGCCCTTTGCAGGTCAGGATCGCCACTTCGCGTTCACGCGGCGTGAGGCTGACCATGGGGCGATCTTCCGAGATATCGGCAAAGGACCAGATCCCGGTGGTAAAGGGAGCCTCCGGGCTGATGGAGCGTCCGCGCACGCGGCACCAGAACATCTCTCCGGCGCGCCTGCGCATGATGCGCTCGTCGTTGTACAACCCGGTCTTAGCGCCTTCGTCTTGTTGCAGCAGGGCGCCGATCCGGTGGTAGTCTTCCTGGCTGGGGTAAAGTTCGGCTATCAGCACGTCGGCATAATCAGCGGGCCCACCGCCAAAGGTGGCGGCAAACTGCAGATTGCAGCGCTTGATCACGCGGTTTTCCAAAACGGCGAGGCCAACGGGGGCATGGTCAAAGGCAATATCGCTCATGGCTTCCTTTTAACCGGGTATTTTTGCGGAATTGAAGGGAAACCTGCGTCATGAGAGGTTGTTTGTGACAGTGTGTTTGCCGCAGCGCTTTGTGGAGGAGGCGGGTAGGCACCAGGATTTCTGGAGGAGAACAGGCGATGAATATCGCACAATGGCTGTTTCGGCAGGCAAAGGCAGACGCGCGGCGCCCTGCGTTGTTTTTGGGGCAGGAGCAGATTGCCGACTATGGTGCGTTTCATCAAAGGGCGGCCAGCCTGGCCAGTTGGTTGATCGGCGCGGGCATCGCACCGGGGGACCGGGTGGCCATTTTCATGAAGAATTGCCCGGACTATCTGATCGCTCTTTATGGTATCTGGTATGCCGGGGGCGTGACGGTGCCGATCAATGCAAAACTGCATGGCCGCGAGGCGCTTTATGTCTTGCAAGACTGCGATGCTAAACTGGTTTTCACCTCACCCGGCCTGGATCAGACGCTGGCAGAAGCACAGGTTGAGACCCGCGTGGTAGATCTCGCAGGTGCTGACTACGCCAGTGCGTTACAAACAGCACCGGTTGCAGCCCCGCTGTCGCGCGCGCCGCAGGACCTGGCCTGGCTGTTTTATACCTCGGGCACCACGGGGCGGCCCAAGGGGGTGATGATCACTCATCGCATGCTGATGGCGGTCTCGCTGGCCTATTTCGCCGATGTCGATGCCGCCACGGGTGCGGACCAGATCCTCTATGCCGCGCCGATGAGTCATGGTGCGGGTCTGTATAACATGTTGCATGTGCTGGTGGGCGCGGCGCATGTCTGCCCCGTGTCAGCTGGCTTTGATGCGCCAGAGATCTTTGATCTGGCGGCGCATTTTGGCCGGGTGCAGATGTTTGCGGCCCCCACAATGGTCACCCGGATGACAGCCGAGGCCAAGGCCAGTGGTGCGCCAGGGACCGGGTTGCGCAGCGTGATCTATGCGGGCGGGCCAATGTATCTGGCGGATATTGTCGAGGCCGAAGCGCATTTCGGGCCGATTTTCATCCAGATCTACGGGCAGGGCGAATGCCCGATGGGGATCACAGCGCTGAGCCGCGATGCGGTCAGTGATCGCGCCCGTCCCGACTGGCAGGCGCGGCTGGCCGGGGTGGGCCGCGCCCAAAGCGGTGTCGAGCTGCGCATCGGCAGCTGCGATGGCACGCCGCTGCCCAGCGGTGAGATGGGCGAGATCATGGTGCGGGGCGATGCGGGGATGCCGGGCTATTGGAACAATCCTGAAGCCAGTGCCGAAGCCCTAAAGGACGGCTGGCTGATGACCGGCGATATGGGCGTTCTGGACGCCGCAGGCTATCTCACGCTCAAGGATCGTTCCAAGGATCTGATCATTTCCGGTGGCTCCAACATCTACCCACGCGAGGTCGAAGAGGTGCTGCTGATGCATCCGGATGTGCAGGAGGTCTCGGTCGTGGGCCGCCGTCATGCGGACTGGGGCGAAGAGGTGGTGGCCTTTGTGGTGGGCACGGCGACAGCCGAACAGCTCGACGCGCTCTGTCGCAGTGAGATCGCCCGGTTCAAATGCCCCAAGGCCTATGTTCCTGTCGCGACCCTGCCCAAGAATAACTATGGCAAGGTGCTCAAGACTGAACTGCGCCAGAGCTTGGAGCAGGGCTGAGCCCAGCGGCATAGGACAAGAAAGCAGAGGGCAAGAAAGCAGAGGACAAGAAAAAAGGTCGGCGCCCAGAGTGGGAGCCGACCAGGAAGTTGCATCTGCTAGAAACCAGAGCAACGGGGAGTAAACTGTGGTCTGGCGATCAGATCGCCAGGTATTCGGCGCGCAGCTCGGCGTTTTCCAAAACCTCGGCGGCGGTGCCGTCAAAGACGATGCCACCGGTGTCGAGGATCACGGCGCGATCCGCCAGCTCCAGCGCGCGCACGGCGTTCTGTTCCACCAGAATGGTGGTCATGCCCTGTTCCTTGACGTGCATGAGGGTTTTTTCAATCTCATCCACGATCACGGGTGCCAGACCTTCGTAGGGTTCATCCAGCAGCAACACCTTGATGTCGCGGGCCAGGGCACGCGCAATGGCCAGCATCTGCTGCTCGCCACCGGAGAGGGTCACGCCTTCTTGTTTGCGACGTTCGCCCAGGCGGGGGAAAAGATCATAGATACGATCAAGCGACCAGCCAATGGGCGGCGCAATCTGGGCCAGTTGCAGGTTTTCCTCGACCGTGAGGCCCGCGATGATGCGGCGATCTTCGGGCACCAGCCCCAGACCTGCGGCGGCGGCCTCGTGGCTTTCCATCAGGTGCAGGGGCTGGTGATCCAGCCAGATTTCGCCCTGTGTGACCTGTGGGTCGCCAATGCGCGCGATGGAGCGCAGGGTCGAGGTCTTGCCCGCGCCATTGCGGCCCAGCAACGCCAGGATCTCACCTTCGTGCACATTGAAATTGATGCCCTGCACGATATAGCTTTCGCCGTAATAGGCATGCATGTCCCAGACCGAAAGAAAGGCCGGGGCCGTGGTCGCCTGGTTGGCGTTTTTGGAAAAGTCGGGTTTGACGTTCATCTGTCTTGTCCTTTCGTACTCAGCCCATCCCAGGGGCGGTGGCCGCCCACCGGGATGAGGAAAGCCTGTTCTGTCTTACGCCGACTCGCCCAGATAGGCTTCGCGCACTTTGGGGTTGCCACGGATGTTTTGTGGTTCGTCCTCGACCAGGGGTGTGCCCTGGGCCAGAACGGTGATCCGATCCGCCAATGAGAACACCACATGCATGTCATGCTCTATGATGGCGATGGTGATGTCGCGCTGCTCCTTGATCTCTTTCAGCAGATCAATGGTGTTGTTGGTATCGGCCCGCGCCATACCGGCAGTGGGCTCATCCAACAGCAGCAGACGCGGTTCCTGAGACAGGCACATGCCGATCTCAAGGCGGCGTTTATCCCCGCGCGACATGGCGGCGGCATGCATATGCCGCTTGTCTGCCATGTTCATCTCTTCCAGCATCTTTTCGGCTGTTTCCAGCACGTCCTTCTGGCCCAGCACCGACGAGATCGCATTCAGGGAAAAGGCCCCGTCACGCTTGGCAAAGCAGGGGATCATCATGTTTTCCAGAACCGTGAGATCGCCAAAGATCTCAGGGGTTTGGAAGACGCGGCTGATGCCCATCTGATTAATCTCGAAAGGTTTGCGCCCCAGCACCGATTGCCCGTCAAACATCACCGATCCGGTATCGGGGATCAGCTTGCCGACCAGACAGTTCAGCAGGGTGGATTTGCCCGCGCCATTGGGTCCGATAATGGCGTGGACGGTGTTTTCCTTGACGCTGAGATTAACATCTCCCAGCGCCTGTAGACCACCAAAGCGTTTGCCTACGTTTTTGACTTCAAGAATACCCATCAATCCGTCTCCTTATTCCGCAGGGGTTTTAGTGGCAGGGGTGGCGTCGTCTTTGTTTTTACGACCTTTCACCCATTTGGCGATACGCTGCCCGCCTTCGACCAGACCACCGGGGAGGAAGACCACCACCAGCATGAACAGGATACCCAGTGTCAGGTGCCAGCCCTTGCCGATGAAGGGGTGAATAACGAAGACAACAAAGTTTTCCAGCCCATCCGGCATGAAGCTGAACCAGCCATGCAGCACGTTGTCGTTGATCTTGGAGAAGATGTTTTCAAAGTATTTGATGAAGCCTGCGCCCAGAACGGGTCCGATCAAAGTGCCGGCACCGCCAAGGATGGTCATCAAAACAACTTCGCCGGAGGCGGTCCACTGCATGCGCTCGGCACCTGCAAGGGGATCCATCGAAGCCATCAGGCCACCGGCCAGACCCGCATACATGCCTGAGATCACAAAGGCTGCAAGGGTGTAGGGTTTGGTGTTGAGGCCGGTGTAGTTCATCCGCTGCTGGTTCGATTTCACTGCCCGCAGCATCATGCCGAAAGGCGAGCGGAAGATGCGGATCGACAGATAGAAAGCCGCCAGCAGGATGAATGCAGCGAGATAGTAGCCCGCGTTGAACTGGAAAGCCCAGGGGCCAACAACCATCTCAAAGGTCGAGCGCATCTCGAGACCAAACAGGCTGGTCACCGGGATAGATCCATCGGCGGTGGCCGAGACACCCAGGATCCGGGGATCATCAAGTGTCAGCTGCAGACCGGTTTCCCCATTGGTGATGGGGGTCAGCACCGAATAGGCCAGATTGAACGACATCTGTGCAAAGGCCAGCGTCAGGATCGAAAAGTAGATGCCAGAGCGGCGCAAACTTACAAACCCGATGAGCAGGGCAAACAGGCCCGAAATCACCACCGCCAGCAAGATGGCAGGAATGACGTTCATGCTCAGCAGTTTGAACATCCAGACCGCCGAGTAGGAACCGACACCCAGGAAGGCCGCATGACCAAAGGAGAGGTAGCCGGTAAGGCCAAAGAGAATGTTGAAACCAATGGCAAAGATGCCAAAGATCACAAAACGTTGCATCAGATCCGGGTAACCCGCGTTGAACTGCGCCATGGCGCTGTCAGTGGGGAACGGGTTCAGGATGAAGGGGGCGCAAAGCGTCAGTACAGCGACGACAAGCAGCATCCGAGTATCTTTATTATCTAGTCCGAACATGTGCTTATTCCTCCATCACACCTTTGCGGCCCATCAGACCCCGCGGACGGGTGAGCAAGATTATGATCGCGACCACATAGATGATGATCTGGTCGATGCCTGGGATGATCGATTTGATTTCGTTCATCGAGGCAAAGCTTTCGAGAATACCCAACAGGAAACCCGCAAGAACAGCGCCGGGCAGTGAGCCCATGCCGCCAACAACCACAACCACAAAGCTCAGGACTAGAAAGTCCATGCCCATATGGTAGTTGGGCGAATTGATTGGGGTGTACATCACGCCAGCAAGCCCAGCGACAGCGGCGGCAATACCAAACATGATCGTAAAGCGGCGGTCGATATTGATCCCCAGAAGGCCCACGGTTTCACGATCTGCCATGCCTGCGCGCACAACCATCCCGAAGGTGGTAAATTGCAGGAAGGAGAAGATGGCGCCGATGATCACAACAGAGAAGAAGAAGTAGACGATCCGCCAGACCGGATAGACGATATCCATGCCTAAGAGCGCTCCGACATTGGCGACACCGCTCAGCGCTTCGGGCGAGGGGGTCTGGATCGGGTTGGCACCGTAGAAATACTTGATCACTTCCTGCAAAACGATGGCCAGACCAAAGGTCACCAGGATCTGATCCGCATGTTCGCGCTTGTAAAAGTGCTTGATCAGTCCGCGCTCCATCACATAGCCAACGCAGACCATGATCGGAATGGCAAAGAGGATCGCGATGGGCACCGCCCAGTCGATTATGGCGCCACCCATTTCCGGGCCGAACCAACTTTCCACATAGGGTGTCTTAACCTTCAGCGGATTGCCGAGAAAATCCTTCTGGCTTTCGTCGACGACCTCATAGCTGAGGCTCAATAGCCGCTGTACGGTGACGGCGCAGAAGGCACCGATCATGAACAGGGCGCCATGCGCAAAGTTCACCACGCCCAGCGTGCCAAAAATGAGTGTCAGGCCTAGCGCGATCAGCGCATAGGCAGAGCCTTTGTCCAGCCCGTTTAAAATTTGCAATAGGATTGCGTCCATAGTCCCCACCCTTGGGTTCTTCAATGTGGAAGTGGTGGATTCCGACGCTTCGGGGTCTGATGCCCCGTTACGCACGTCACGTGCTAAGCCGTCGAAATAAAGATTAAGTGCCGGGCGCTATATGCGCCCGGCGTTGGCTGACCTGAGTATCAGGCGCCAGAGTTACAGCTGCCCAATGCGCCACCGGCAAACATCGGGTGATCCGCAGGATAGGTAACCTGCGCCGCTGGGGTAACTTCGACCACTTCGAGCAAATCGAACTCGGAAGTTGGGTTTTCTTTACCGCGCACAACAAGAACATCCTTGAAGCACTGGTGGTCTTCGCCACGGTACAGTGTCTTACCGTTGCCCAGACCGTCGAACTCATAATCTTCCAGAGCTTCAACGACGGCACATGGGTTGAACGAACCCGCGCGCTGAACTGCATCTGCATAGAGCAGGGTCTGGCAGTAAACGGTGTGTGCTGCCTGGCTGGGTGGGAAGCCGTATTTGGTGCCGAAGGAGCGTACAAAGGCTTGCGAGCCTTCGTCCTGCAGCGACCAGTGCCAGTTGGTAGAGCCATGGATGCCTTTAACGTTGGCACCGGCACCTTTGGCCATCAGGCGGGAATAGAGCGGAACAACGATTTCGAAGTTCTTGCCATTCACAACCTTTTCACGCAGGCCGAACTGAACCGCGTTGGTCAGCGAGTTCACCATGTTGCCGCCGTAGTGGTTCAGAACCAGCACGTCTGCACCGGAGTTCAGAACGGGAGCGATATAGGACGAGAAGTCAGTGGCAGCCAGCGGCGTGCGCACTTTGTTCACGGTGTTCCAGCCCAGGGCTTCGGTGGCGGCCGCGATCGACTCTTCCTGGGTCCAGCCCCAAGTGTAGTCGGCGGTCAGGTGATAGGCGTTACGATCGGTGCCATAGAGGTTCTTGAGGACTGGCGCCAAGGCGGCGCCCGACATGTAACCGTTAAAGAAGTGACGGAAGCCATTGGCTTTCTTGTCTTTACCGGTGGTGTCGTTGGAGTGTGTCAGACCTGCCATGAAGATGACGCCGGCTTCCTGGCACAGGCCCTGAACCGCGATGGCCACGCCAGAGGACGAGCCACCAGTGATCATGACAGCGCCGTCTTTTTCGATCATCGACTTGGCTGATGCACGGGCGGCATCAGATTTGGTCTGGGTGTCGCCGGTTACGAATTCGACTTTCTTGCCCAGGATACCGTTGCCCTGCAACTCTTTGGACGAGAAGGTGTTCATCATGCCGCCGTCGCCGCCACCGTTCAGGTGCTCAACGGCCAGCTGATAGGCACGCAGTTCGTCGGCGCCCTCATCGGCGTAGGGGCCGGTCTGTGGAACGTTGAAGCCCAGAGTAACCGAGCTGCCGGTTGGGTCGTTGGTGAACGCGGCTGCAGAAGACGCGGTGAAAATTGTTGGAAGCGCAAGGCCAGTGCCTGCGAGAGCACCTGACTTCAGGACCCCGCGACGCGAGAATGCTGACTTGGACATTTATTCCTCCCTTATGTGTAAAACGCCGGGCAGCTCCTCACTTCTGCGCAGCGTCTGCACGATTTGTGCAAAATCAGTATGTGAGGGAGTTGTAAAATTGCGCAATAAAACCCTTGAAATGATCATCTATTCTGTAAACAACTGAACAGTATTCACTGGTATTCTGTAAAGTTTTTTATGTTGCAGTGCAGAAAGCCGTTGAAAAGCCGAAGTTTTGACAGGGAGGCAACCCATGGGGCGTGACACGCTGACAGGCAGTCGTATTCGCGAACGCAGATTGATCCTGGGTATCCGTCAGGCTGAACTGGCGCGCAAGGCGGGAATTTCGGCCTCCTACCTCAATCTGATCGAACACAACCGCCGAAGAATCGGTGGTAAACTTCTGGTGGATCTGGCCCAGGTCCTCGGGGTGGAGCCTTCGATGCTGACCGAAGGCGCCGAGGCGGCTCTGATTGCCTCATTGCGCGAGGCCGCGGCTGACAGTGGCCTGCCGGTGGCAGAGCTGGACCGCACGGATGAGTTTGCCGGACGTTTTCCTGGCTGGGCCGAAGTTCTGGCAACAAACCATCAGCGCATTGCCCGGCTGGAACGCACGGTTGAGACACTGTCGGACCGGCTGACCCATGACCCGCATTTGGCGGCCTCATTGCATGAGGTGCTGTCAACAGCAGCTGCCATCCGATCCACGGCGTCGATCTTGGCTGAAACCGGCGAGCTGGAGCCGGAATGGCGGGATCGCTTCCACAAGAACCTCAATGAAGATTCCCTGCGATTGGCAGAAGGCAGCCGGGCGCTGGTGAGCTTTCTCGATGAAAGTGACAGCAGCGCCGAACGGCGCGGGGTGCCACAGGAAGAGGCCGAAGAGTTCTTTCTGGCCAATGGCTATCATTTTGCCGATCTGGAAACCGGACAGGCGACGCCAAAATCTCTGGTGGCGTCTGCACCACAGCTGATCAGTGATGCCTCGCGCATGATTGCTCGTAGTGCCCTGGAGCAATACCAGGGGGATGCCGCGCTAATGCCGCTGGCGGCGTTGCAGGAGGTGATCACCAGCGAAGGGATCGATCCCGCGCGTCTTGCCACGCATTTTGCCGCCCCTCTGCCTGTGGTGTTGCGCCGCCTTGGGGTTCTGCCCGCAGATATTCTGGGCCAGGACGCTGGGCTGGTGATCTGTGATGCCTCGGGCTCTGTTCTGTTTCGCAAGCCTGTCACCGGGTTTGCATTGCCACGATTTGGCGCCTCCTGTCCGCTTTGGCCGATCTACACTGCGCTGTTGCGTCCCGGTGTGCCGCTGCATCGCAGTGTTGTACAGCAGGGGCGCAGTGCCTTGGGGTTTGACTGTCTGGCGGTGGCCTGGGACCATGAACCACCAGCCTTTGACCGCGACCCGCTTTATCATGCGGTGATGCTGATCCTGCCGCGTCGGGAGGTGCCGGAGGACGCCCAGCCGGTTGGTGCCAGTTGCCGGATTTGCCCGCGCAGGGCTTGCCCGGCGCGTCGGGAGCCTTCGATCCTGAAAGAGGAATTCTGACAGGAGTAGGATAAAGATTTTGTGACAGGGTGAGCGACTGGGGTTTTGACAGGGGCAGGTGCCGGGGGCTACTCTGGTGCGGGATGAGAACGCGGTCTTGGTTGGATCAGCCCGTCTGGGCCGCGCTGGGAGGAATATCTGCCAATGAGCAGACATGTAGTGTTGATCGAAGATGAACCCAATATTGCCGAAGCTATTCGATTTCTTTTAACCCGCGACGGGTGGAGCGTGGATACCCATGGGGATGGGAGTGATGCGGTCGATGTGATTCGCGCGGCCCGTCCGGATCTGGTGATTCTGGATCTGATGTTACCGGGCAAAAGCGGTCTTGAAGTGATTCAAGAGCTGCGCGCCGTTGCCGACATGCGGGTTTTACCGGTTCTGATGCTGACGGCCCGTGGCCAGCTCAAGGATCGTGAGATGGCAGAACGGGCCGGGGTGACCCGGTTCATGACCAAGCCGTTTTCAAACGCCGAAGTCCTGTCGGCTGTGCGTGACCTACATGCGCAGGCGGCGCAGGATGTAAAGGACACGCAGAAAACAGCCTCCGGTCAGGCCTTGCCATGAAGAAAGCTGCTACATTGCAGGCCACAAACCTACGTGTTGCTCAAATGAGCGTCCGGATATGGCGCCGCTGATGCGTGGCGATGGCGCAGGTCACGAAGGGGAGCCAAACGCGCCCTTTGTGGAACGGCGCACCTACCGGCGACGGCGGCTGATGGATATTGCCCGGCTGTTGCCGATCCTGGGAGCGCTACTGTTCACGGTTCCCCTGATGTGGCCAAACCCCGACCCCTATCCCGCACCTGATACCCATGGCGGCATGGCCACGTCTGCCGCCATCACCTATATCTTTGTGGTCTGGGCCGGCTTGATCGCTGCCAGCTTTGTCTTTGGCGTCGCGGTGCAGCTCTGGGCCGGGCACTGGACCGAAGGTGGCAGTGCTGAGGATAAGACCTGATGGCCTCGCTCAATGTGTTGGCGCTGGTCTGTCTGAGCTATGTGGCGCTGTTGTTCTTCGTGGCCTTCCTGGCCGATCGGATGGCCACCCGGGGGCGCAGTGCTGCCTGGATGCGCTCGCCGTTGATCTATACGCTGTCGCTGTCAATCTACTGCACCGCCTGGACCTTTTACGGCGCAGTTGGCTACGCTGCACGCTCGGGGCTGGAATTCATCACCATCTATTTGGGGCCTACGCTGGTCATGATTGGCTGGTGGTGGGGCCTGCGCAAGTTGGTACGGGTGGGCCGCAGCCAGCGTGTGACTTCGATCGCGGATCTTTTGTCGGCGCGCTATGGCAAATCCAATGCCCTGGCGATTGGTGTCACCCTATTGGCTGTGATTGGTATAACGCCTTATATTTCACTTCAATTACAGTCTATTACACTGTCTTTTGCCATCTTTGCCGAAGCTGACCCACTGCGCAGCTACCATGAAACAACCACTGTGTTTTGGGTGGCGGCAGGGCTTGCGATCTTTGCCATTCTGTTTGGCACCCGCAACCTGAATGCCAATGAACGCCACCATGGGGTGGTAACGGCCATCGCGCTTGAAGCTGTGGTCAAGCTTGTGGCCCTGCTGGCCGTTGGAATCTTTGTCGTCTGGGGCGTGGCCGGTGGCGTTAGCGAGACGCTGTCGCGCATTGATGCCTCGCGGATCGGAGAATGGCGGGGGGGTGGGGGGCGCTGGGGGACGATCACCTTTCTGGCAGCGGCGGCCTTTGTCTGCCTGCCGCGGATGTTTCAGGTGATGGTGGTTGAGAACGAGGACGAACGCCATCTGCGCGTCGCGGCCTGGGCCTTTCCGCTCTATCTACTATTGATCTCGATGTTCGTGGTGCCAATCGCCGCCGTTGGCCTAGAGCTGCTGCCGACCGGGTCCAACCCGGATATGTTTGTTCTGACTCTGCCGCTGGCACAGGGGCAGCAAGGGTTGGCGATGCTGTCTTTCCTTGGCGGGTTTTCTTCGGCCACCTCGATGGTGATCGTGGCGGCAATGGCGCTGTCGACCATGGTGTCAAACCATATGGTGATGCCGATCTGGCTGCGGATGCAGGCCGGGGTGGGGGCTTCGGTCTCCGGGGATGTGCGCAATGTGGTCTTGTTTTCGCGCCGAATTTCCATCGCTGTCATCATGGCGCTTGGCTATTTCTACTATACCCTGTCGGGGGGCGGTGCGGCCCTTGCCGCCGTTGGCCTGATCTCTTTCGCCGGGATTTCCCAGATGTTGCCGGCGCTTGTGGGAGGTTTGTTCTGGCGTGGCGCGACCCGCAGTGGCGCACTTGCAGGTCTGTCTGTCGGCTTTGCGATCTGGGTCTATACCATGCTGCTGCCAGCCCTTGGCGGTGGGTTGTTGCCGGATCACATTCTGGCGGATGGGCTGATGGGCCTTTCTTGGCTGCGGCCACAGGCCCTGTTCGGCATTGAGGGGCTGGATTCGACCGTCCATGCGGTGCTGTGGTCCATGAGCCTGAACGCAGCGGTGTTCTGCATTGTGTCGCTACTGACCTTTCCCAGCCCGATCGAGCGGTTGCAGGGCGCACAATTCGTCAATGTGTTTGAACATTCATCGGGGCCACGGGGCTGGACCGGATCGGTGGCGCAAAGCGAAGACCTGATGGTGATGTCGCAGCGTATTCTGGGTGCAACCGAGGCACAGGCGTTTTTCCAGCGTGAGCTGACGCGCCAGGGCGGGCGCGGCACCCTGCCGGATCCGACCCCCGCCTTTCTGGAGCGGCTGGAGCGTGAGTTGAGTGCCTCCATTGGGGCGGCGGCAGCGCATGCGATGATTGGCCAGATTGTTGGCGGATCATCCGTGTCGGTGCAGGATCTTTTGGCAGTGGCGGATGAAACCGCACAGATGCTGGAATATTCCAACCAACTTGAAACCCAGTCGGCGGAACTGTCGCGAACAGCCCGGCAGCTGCGCGAAACCAACGAGAAACTGACGCAGATCTCGCAGCAAAAGGACGCGTTTCTCAGCCAGGTCAGCCATGAGCTGCGTACGCCGATGACCTCGATCCGGGCTTTTTCGGAAATCCTGCGCGACGATGGGGAGCTGCCTCTGGCAGAAAAGACCCGCTATGCCACCATCATTCACGACGAGGCCCTGCGCCTGACACGGCTGCTGAATGATCTGCTGGATCTGAGCGTTCTGGAGAGCGGGCAGGTCAGTTTGAACATGACAGCGGGCACTTTGGCCGAAGTCCTGGACCACGCGGTATCGACCGCTTTGGCCGGATCAATGCAGCCGATGCGGGTGCATCGCGACCCTGTTAGCGAGGGGGTGCGGATTTCTTCGGACCTCGACCGCCTGGCGCAGGTTTTTATCAATCTGATCGCCAATGCGCAGAAATATTGTGATGCAAATCAGCCGGAGCTGACCATTGCCGTGTCGCAGGGCGCCGGCGAAATCCGGATTGATTTCACCGATAATGGCAGTGGCGTTCCCGCAGCCTTTCAACAGCTTATTTTCGAGAAATTTTCGCGGGTTAGTCCAGAACGTGCCGGTGGCGCCGGACTGGGGCTGGCGATTTGTCGCGAGATCATGCAACGGCTTGGTGGCGATATTTGCTACCTTTCCAACCAAAGCGGCGGCAGTTTCAGAATTTCTCTTCCGGTTGAGCGGAAAAAGCTCGCTGATCCCCTGATTTAAAGATCTTGGTAACCAACGGTCGTTAATACAAATCAAAAGGGAGCGCGAAACGTGCAGGTTGATGACTGATGTCTGAAGCGGAAAAAGAGCAGGGCGGGAGCGACAAGCCAAGTGGGCTTGCCCGAAAACTTGCGGCCTCCAAAGAGGGCAAGGGCAACCTGAATGCGTCACATACGCTGAAGGCCTTGCGCCGGTCTCTTGCGCGCGCGGCATCAGAACAATGCGACCTGCCGCTGGCGGTGCTGGCTGCGCGTCAGTCCAACCGCATCCCCGAGGACCTGGCTGAAGTTTTGTCAGACAAGGATCTGCTGGTGGTGCTGGACGGACCGGGGGGCCGCATTGGCGCGGTCACGATGGATGCGCCGCTGGTCACTGCTCTGATCCAGAAACAGACCATTGGTCAGGTGATGGGCAAAGCCCCCTCTGAGCGCAATTACACCCCGACAGATGCAGCAATGACGTCCGAGTTCCTTGAAAAGGCGTTTGGCAAAGTGGTTGCGATGCTCGACGGGCAAAAGGATCAATTGATTTTCTCTGGCTATCGCTTTGGCGCCCAGATCGAGGACGTGCGCAGTCTGGCCCTGGGGCTGGAGGCTGAGGACTACCGTCTCATAACCTTGAATGTCGATTTGGCGATTGGGGCCATGCAGGGGGTCATGAACCTGATCCTGCCAGAACCAACCCCCGAAGATCTGGGGCTGAGCGGCGGGCCGAATGGCCCCTCTCTGGGCAGTAACCTTGGGGCGATGCGGGCCGAGCTTTCTGCGGTTCTATGCAAGGTGCGCGTGCCGCTGAATGAATTTTCCAAGCTGAAGGTCGGAGAGATGCTCCCTCTGGATCAGGCCTTCCTCTATGAGACCGATCTGATCAGCATTGGTGGACAGTCGATTGCTCAGGGACGTTTGGGCCAAATGAATGGCGCGCGTGCTGTGCGCCTGAACGAAGGCTATGGGAAAGAGACCCCAGCCTTACTTGGTGCCGATGCAGCCTTTGCGGATGGTGTTGGGGCTGAGATGCCCGCAGCGCTGCCGCCGATGGATGAACCTGCGCCTCTGGATCTTGGTATTGCAGCGCAGGATCTGCAGGATCCTTTGGATGATGGCATGGGCCTTCCACCGCTTGGCGGTATGGATCCGGCAGGTGGCCTGGAGATGGGTGACATGGGTGACATGGGGGGGCTTGGCGGAGACCTCGGTGGTGATTTTGGTGGCGGTCTGGGCGGCGGTCTGGGAATGGACAGTGCTCCGATGGGCGATCTGCCAGCCTTGGGAGATTTGCCGTCAGGTGTGGACCCGCTCGGCGGCGCCGATGATCTTGGCGGCCTGATGGATCCGCTTGGCGGGGAAGGCTTTGACCAGTTCAACCCAGATGATGCGGCCGCCGAGATTTCGAAACTTGCCGGGCTCGAAGGCGATGCGGCGCAGGGGCTGTGATCTAGGGCAGAACTCTGAACCGATACCATCTTCCGGTTCGTTTCTTCCGACCCGCGCTTGTGACTTGAAGTGGCACCATAATTAAACCAAGGCCCGGATCCTGACCAGATCCGGGCCTTTTGCATTGTTTTAGCAGACTATTGCCTGCGCTGGGTGGCAAGCTTGGGCCGTCAGAGAGCCATCAGGACTTCGCAATCGCCTCAAGCGTTGGGCGCAGACCGTCCAGCTGATAGCCTGCCGCGCTGGTCTTTGACAGGATCTCATCCGCGCTCAACTCCTTGGCAACGCCCAGCGACCAAATAACGGAAGAGCGGGTCCCCGAGGCGCAATAGGCCAGAACCGGTCCGTCGCAGTCTTCATAAAAGCTGCGCTGTGCTGCCACATTTTCTGGCGTCATGGTCTGATGGGTCAGCGGCAGTTCCTTGAAGGTGAGACCGGCGGCCTCGACTGCGGCGCCTATGGTGGCGGCCTGAAAGTCTTGAGGCACCTCGGCATCGGGGCGATTACAAATCACGGTCCTGTAGCCGGCAGCAGCAATGGCGGGAATGTCTTCGACCGAGATCTGCGGTGAGACGGCGTAGCGGGGGGTGATCACTCGTGCATCCATGGTCTGTCCTTTAAACGCTTGCAGCGACCCGGTCCAGTTGCTGGCCGAATTTGGGCGCGACTGCCATACCGACAAGCATTGCCCCCATGAAGATCAGACCGCCCGAGCCATTGTAGCTGAGCGAGGCAATCGCCGGTCCGGGGCAAAGCCCCGCCAGCCCCCAGCCCATGCCAAAGAGTACCGAGCCGGTGATCAACCGGTGATCCATTTCCGGGCGCGGTGCGGCAGGGAAGCTGCCTCCGACCAGCGGTGCACGTCCCTGCGTCAGCCGCCAGGCAATGAACATCGGCACAATGGCACCACCCATGACAAAGGCGAGGGTCGGATCCCAATTGCCAAAGACGTCCAGCCAGCCCTGAACCTTGGTGGTATCTGTCATGCCCGAGATGAAAAGCCCGGCCCCGAACAGGCTGCCGGACAGAAGCGAGAGGAACAAGCGCTGCATCAGATAACTCCCAGGATATGACGGAACAGAACGATGGTGAGACCGCCGGCAAGGATATAGAAAACCGTCGCGACAATGCCGCGCAGCGACAGGCGGGAAATGCCGCAGACGCCGTGGCCGGAGGTGCATCCATTGGCGATCCGGGTGCCCAGACCAACCAGAATGCCGGCTGCAATGATGACGCCGATATTCGTGGTCATATGGGTGTCGACCCCACCTTCATACAGCGGCAGCAGCAGCATTGGCATAACCAGCACGCCGACCAGAAAGACCAGACGTTCGCTCAGGTTGCTTTTGCCAGTGCCGTCAATCAATCCGCCCAGAATGCCGCTGGCCCCCATGATACGGCCATTGCCGAGCAAGAAGACCGCACCACCTAGGCCGATCAGGCCGCCACCGGCGAGCCCCCAAATCCAATCCATTTCCATGTTCGCGCTTCCTTAAGTCGAATTTTAACAGTGACCCCGTGCCGGGCCGTTGGTGTTGCAGTCTGTTCGGCGGTTGCCCGGAAGCAGGAGGTTCCGGGCTGCGCGGATCAGAGCTTGTTGACGGGCAGTTTCAAAAAGACATCACCCTTTTCGTCGGGTTCGGGCATCCGGCCGGCGCGCATATTGACCTGCAGCGAGGGCAAGATCAGACGGGGCATGCCAAGCGTCGCATCGCGTGCGTCGCGCATCTGGGTGAACTCTTCCAGCGGGCGTCCCTGGCCGATGTGAACATTCAGTGCTTTTTGTTCGCCGACAGTGGTTTCCCAGGCGTAGTCGTCGCGACCAGGGGCCTTATAGTCGTGGCCAACAAAGATCCGGGTTTCATCCGGCAGGGCGAGGATTTTCTGGATCGATTGATACAGCATTTCAGAAGAGCCACCGGGGAAGTCACAGCGCGCGGTACCAAAATCCGGCATGAACAGCGTGTCACCAACAAAAGCAGCGTTACCAATCACATAGGTAAGGCAAGCAGGAGTGTGGCCTGGCGTGTGCAGAACTCGGCCGCGCAGGGCGCCGATTTCAAAGCTGTCGCCTTCTTGAAACAGGGCGTCAAACTGGCTGCCGTCGCGCTGGAACTCAGTGCCTTCGTTGAAGACCTTGCCAAAGGTGTCCTGAACCACGGTGATATTGGCACCAATGCCGATCTTGCCGCCTAGGTGCTCCTGCAGGTAAGGCGCCGCAGACAGGTGGTCGGCGTGGACATGGCTCTCCAGGACCCATTCGCAAGTCAAACCCTCGTCGCGGACATAAGCGATGATCGCATCTGCTGATGCGGTATCGGTGCGACCAGCGGCGTGATCAAAATCCAGGACGGAATCAACAACAGCACAGGCCGTGCTTGAAGGGTCTTTCAGGACATAAGAAACAGTATTGGTGGCCTCGTCGAAAAAGGCTTTGACGATGGGGTTCATCTCTTGGGCACTCCCTTGCATTTCGAAATACATATACGAAATATAGAATATGTTTCAAGGCCCCTCTGGACCGGATGGCGTTTTTTTCAGCTTACTTCATGTTTTGCGCGTTCAATTTGACCTGCCTCATGGTTGGCAGGTGCCTGACTGTCTAAAATTGTTGCGCACTGTGGGGTTGTGACGTTTCGTGAAGTTTCACACTGTTTCATCGCAACCAAGAATACAACGAAGCGACACTTCACCGGAGGGGCGATTTCACGGCTCTGTTACAAAATCGGGTGAAGACTGGGCTTCCAAGGGAGGAATTGACCAATGAACAACGCGGAAACTTTGCAGCGGGCACAGAAACTCGCCATGGAAATACGTCAAAAAACCGGTGCCAGCAGGCTCGCATATCATCGAGAGTTTTCAAATCTTCTTAATGGGCTGCACACCGTAGGCGTGCAGGTGCCACGCAAGCTGCGTCAATTGGAGAACGAGCTTTGCGAAGAAGAGGCGGAGGCGCAATTCGATAATATGCCGGTTTGATCCTGCGCTGGTTCAGCGGGTGCAGATCGGGACGGGTTTTGAGCCAGAACAGGCGCGCAGTGCGCTTGGGATAAGGGGGCGCTGGCGTGGACTGATACGGCTTGGCGCAGATTTGTGCTGTGTTTAGCCGAGGAAGATGCCAGTCATGACCAGCATCAGGCCGATAACCGACAAAAACAAAGCCCCAAGGTTATAAGGCAGGACTGACTGCACGACGGCGCGCAGGGCCTCGTCGTCCAGCTTTTGGCGCCGGGCCTTGGCGACGCGGACAATGCACCAGACCAGTCCCAGAAGACCTGCAACCGACAGTGCGGCTCCGGCCCAGACAATCGCTTCAAACATGGCACAGCTCCTGGAAATTAGCGACAACAGCGGATCATCGCGAGCCACTTTGCAAAGCGATTAGCCGATTGCCACTGACGGGGCAAGTCCGGGTCAGTCTGGGCAAAGCTGGGCATGTCCGGATAACCTTAAAGAGGGGCAGGCAGGTTTGAGGGTGGCGGATCTAGGCATGGCAGGTTTTTGCAGGTCTTGGCTTTCCAGTCTTGCGATGGCGCAAACCAGCGGCTATCCCCTTGCCCCAATCAATGTGGATAATATCGCAGGCTAAAGCGCCGTGCAGCGGGAGCAGGACATGGACATTACCGAAGACGAAAAGAGCGAAAACTACCGTGTGACTGCCGGTGAGCTTCGTCAGTTTATAGAGCGTTTTGAACGCCTTGATGCTGAGAAGAAAGATATCGCAGAGCAGCAAAAAGAGGTCATGGCCGATGCTAAGTCGCGTGGCTACGACACTAAGGTGATCCGCAAGGTGATTGCTCTGCGCAAACGTGACAAGGACGATATCGCCGAAGAAGAGGCGGTTCTTGAAATGTATAAAGAAGCGCTTGGCATGTGATCCGCCGCAGATTTTGAGTTCGATGTGCCGCGTGTCCCTGGGGATGCGCGGTTTTTCTTTTGTGCGTGGCCTTTCACCTGTGGTCTTGGGCGCATGGCGATCTGACAGCACGAAATGCTTCAGGGGTATAAATTTTAAGCTTGAAATAAAGCGCAGCCTCGTCGATATTACTCCTTGTATCGACATTTATGACCAGCCCGAGGAGAGCTTCATGCCTGCTATTTCCGTACATCCAGAAGGGTGGAAGCCGGCCAAGGGCTATGCCAATGGCATGATCGCCGAGGGCAAGCAGCTGTTTGTTGGTGGTCAGATTGGCTGGAACAGCGATCAGGTCTTTGAAGAGCACAGTTTTATCGGCCAGATGACCCAGGTTCTGCGCAATATCCTCGCTGTGGTGGAGGCCGCAGGCGGTGAGGCTAGCGATATTACCCGGCTGACGTGGTATGTAACCGACAAGGCCGAATATGTTGCCCATCAGGCCGAGGTGGGCAAAGCCTATCGTGCGGTGATGGGCTACCATTTTCCGGCCATGACAATGGTTGTTGTCGCAGCATTGGTCGAGGATGAGGCTAAGATCGAAATCGAGGCCACAGCGGTGCTGTCTGCCTGATGGCTGGCGCCTGACCTCTACGTCTGACCTCTACGCCCGACCTGTGTTTCTGCATTCAGTCGTTGCACAAAACCGTGATCTCGCATTCCATATCGCCCGGGAGGTGCCACATCCTGTGAGCAACCAAGCTGGAGGATCACATGCGGATCAATGCAGATTTTGACGAACGCATCGCCGTTCATTTCGACGACACGCCCTGGGTGGCAAGCCCTGCCGTCGGCGTCGAGCGCAAGATGCTGGACCGTATCGGCGCTGAGGTCGCGCGCGCCACAACCATCGTGCGATTTGCGCCTGGGTCGGCCTTTTCGGCCCATACTCATGACGGTGGCGAAGAATATCTGGTGCTGGACGGCGTGTTTCAGGACGAGGAAGGCGATTTCACCAAAGGCACCTATGTGCGCAATCCTCCGACCTCGCAGCATACCCCGGCTGCGGCCGATGGTGCGACGATCCTGGTGAAGCTGCATCAGTTTGATCCCGACGACCGGACCTCGGTCGTGTGCGATACCAGTGATTTTTCCCAAGCAAGCACCTCTTTGTTTCAGGCGCCAGCCGAAGATGTGCAGCTGGCCATTTGGGGTGCTGATCAGGACATTACCCTCGCGCCGGAGGGTGGGTTGGAGGTCTTTGTTCTGGAGGGAAGCTACAGCCAGCAGGGGGAAGAATTTGTACGTTGGGACTGGTTGCGTTTGCCGCCGGGGCAGGGGTTTTCGGCCCGCACTGGGCCTGAAGGTGCGCGAGTCTGGCTGAAATCCGGTCACCTGTTGGAAATGCTCGAAAAATAGGCGCGATTTTTTATCGCTTAAAATCATGCAATTGTGCGCTACTCCAGGGTGGGGTAGCGTTTTTTTTTGCCAAATCCAAAATTTTACCAGTTGATAAAAAATCAAACTGTGGCAGTCTGATTCCCATAAGAACACAGTCAGGGAGACACCCAATGGCGACGAGCCATCAGGCATCAGGCATTCAGGCAGGGCGATTGGCCGCTCCTGAGATTGCCGACAATTTTGGGGATCTGCACCCCGCTTATGACGCGCATGAGGCGGCTGTTGCCGCAGATCGCTGCTACTTCTGCTACGATGCGCCCTGCATGACCGCATGCCCCACCAGCATCGATATTCCGCAGTTCATCCGCGAAATTCAGGCCGGCCATCCGGCTTCGGCGGCCAAGACCATTCTGGATCAGAACATCCTTGGTGGCATGTGTGCCCGGGTTTGCCCGACAGAGACGCTCTGCGAAGAGGCCTGTGTGCGTGAAGCCGCCGAAGGTAAACCGGTCGAGATCGGTCGTTTGCAGCGCTTTGCGACAGACGTGCTGATGGCGCGTGACGAACACCCCTTTAGCCGTGCACCAAGCACCGGCAAGAAGGTCGCTGTTGCTGGGGCTGGTCCTGCGGGCCTGTCAGCGGCGCACCGTTTGGCGATGCTGGGTCATGATGTGGTGGTCTATGACGCCAAATCAAAAGCCGGTGGTCTGAACGAATTCGGTATTGCCGCCTATAAGTCTACCGAAGATTTTGCCGCCCGCGAAGTTGACTGGCTGCTGAAGATCGGCGGCATCACCATGCAATACGGCAAAAAGCTGGGCGAAGATCTGTCGCTTGAGACGCTGAAAGCCGACTATGACGCGGTGTTCCTGTCGATTGGTCTGGCCGGGGTCAATGCCCTGCGGGCCGCTGGCGAAGACATGGACGGTGTACGCGATGCTGTCGACTTCATCGAAGAGCTGCGCCAGGCAGATGATCTGACAAAGCTGCCCGTTGGCCGCAATGTTGTGGTGATCGGTGGCGGTATGACCGCTGTTGATGCGGCTGTGCAGTCAAAACTGCTGGGGGCGGAAAACGTCACTATCGCCTATCGCCGCGGTCGCGACGCTATGGGTGCCAGCCGGTTTGAACAGGATCTGGCGGCCTCCAAAGGGGTGACGTTGATGTTCAACGTGATGCCCAAGGCTATTCTTGGCGAAGGTGCTGCAGCTGAGATCGAGCTGGAATACACAGATGTTCACGATGGTCGTGTCACGGGCACGGGCGAGACCCTGCGTCTGGCAGCTGATCAGGTCTACAAGGCCATTGGTCAAACCCTGGAAGGTCAGCCCGCAGAGCTGGAGCTGGAGGATCGCAAGATCATGGTGGATGCCACGGGTCGTACTTCGGTGGCGAATGTCTGGGCCGGGGGCGACTGTGCCTCGGGCGGCGAAGACCTCACCGTGACAGCTGTGGCCGAGGGTCGTGACGCTGCGATGGACATTCATTCGACCCTGATGGGCTGAGCAAGCCGGGGCCGTTGCTCGGCAATGGCCCCAAGCGAGCATGAAAAGGAACAGACAAATGGCTGATCTGACAACAGAATTCCTGGGGATCAAATCTCCCAACCCGTTCTGGCTGGCCTCGGCGCCGCCAACGGACAAAGAATACAACGTGCGCCGTGCCTTTGAGGCCGGCTGGGGTGGTGTGGTCTGGAAGACCCTCGGCTCTGAGGGGCCACCCGTGGTCAACGTCAATGGTCCGCGCTATGGCGCGATCTTTGGTGCTGACCGTCGCTTGCTGGGGCTGAACAATATCGAGCTGATCACGGATCGCTCGCTGGAGATCAACCTCGAAGAAATCACTCGGGTCAAAAAGGACTATCCGGATCGCGCCGTTATCGTGTCGATCATGGTGCCGTGTGAAGAGCAGGCCTGGAAAGATATCCTGCCTAAAGTCGAAGCCACTGGTGCCGATGGTATCGAGCTGAACTTTGGCTGCCCGCATGGGATGGCCGAACGCGGCATGGGTGCTGCCGTAGGGCAGGTGCCGGAATATATTCAGATGGTCACCGAATGGTGCAAGAAGTACTATTCCAAGCCAGTGATCGTGAAGCTCACACCCAATATCACCGACGTGCGTTTCCCGGCACGCGCCGCCAAGAACGGTGGTGGGGATGCGGTCAGCCTGATCAATACCATCAATTCGATTGTGGCCGTGGATCTGGACCAAATGGCGCCTGAGCCAACTGTCGGCGGCAAGGGAACCCATGGCGGCTATTGCGGCCCGGCGGTAAAGCCAATTGCCATGAACATGGTGGCTGAAATTGCGCGCTGCCCACAGACCCATGATCTGCCGATTTCGGCCATTGGTGGTGTTACCACATGGAAAGACGCGGCAGAATTCATGGCGCTTGGCGCTGGCAACGTTCAGGTCTGCACTGCGGCCATGACCTATGGCTTCAACGTGGTGAAAGAGATGATTTCGGGTCTGTCCAACTGGATGGATGAAAAGGGCTATACCTCGACCCAAGACTTCATCGGCATGGCAGTTCCGAATGTGACCGACTGGCAGTATCTGGATCTGAACTTTATTGCTAAAGCCAAGATCAATCAGGATGACTGCATCAGCTGTGGCCGTTGTTTTGCCGCCTGCGAAGATACCTCGCACCAGGCCATCGAGATGAGCGCCGACCGCGTCTTTACCGTGAAAGACGATGAATGCGTGGCCTGTAATCTTTGTGTGAATGTCTGCCCGATCGAGGGCTGCATCACTATGGAAGAAGTCCCCGCCGGACAGTTGGATGAGCGTACCGGCAAGGTGGTCTCTGATGAATACGCCAACTGGACAACCCACCCCAACAATCCCTCGGCCACCGCAGCTGAATAAGCTGGATCGGATAAGGCTCTGATATAAAATAAAAAGGGCAGTGCTTTGGCGCTGCCCTTTGTTGTTTTTCGATGTGTTTTCCGGCCTGTGGTCAGACCTCTGAATTTTAGGTTAACAAGCTTTAACCTTTTGGCGTAAGCATACGCCGATAAAGGGTTTCCAGAAATTCTGGTGCGGCATCAAAGGGATCCTCATCGCCCATGAGCATACGTACCTGAACATCGAAATCCGCATAGTGCTGGGTCAGCGACCAGATCGAAAACATCAGATGTTTGGGATGGGTCCGGTTGATCTTTCCAGCCGCCATCCAGGTCTCGATGATTGCACATTTTTCTTCGAGCAACCCGCGCAGATCGGTCGAGAGTGCATCCAGCATGCGCGGGGCACCCTGCACGATTTCATTTGCAAAAAGTCGGCTTTCGCGTGGGTAGTCCCGGCTCATCTGCAATTTGCGCTGCACATAGGCAAGGATTTCTTCCAGCGGATCCCCCTCGGGGTTGATCTCGCGCATGGGATCCAGCCAGGTGTCCAGAAGCTCTGACAAAAGGGCGGTGAACATCGCCTCTTTGGAGGGGAAATAATACAGCAGATTGGGCTTTGACAGACCGGCCTGGGTTGCGATCTGGTCGACGGTGGCGCCGCGAAATCCATGCGCTGAAAACACCTCGAGCGCGGCCTCGAGAATGGCGGCGCGATTCTTTTTCTGGATACGGGTCGGTGATCGGTCCTTGGGCATTGTGGATTAGCGATCCTTACTTGAGCGGAACTGGGACGTGACGGCGGGCTGTGTGCAGAAAACGCCCGCAATTTGTACTTTGCCCCTATGTTTTAGGGGGATTTGTGAGGCAATGTGACTCAATTTCTTGACTGGTGGCTAACCCGTGATAGCGTGAGTTTGACCAGTTGGTCAAATCCAAGCTCTGTGTAAGCTTTGTGCAAACTCTGTGATCGCTCACTTGGAAACAGGCCAACGCTTCAAAGCCACCGATGGTGCAAAGCCAAGAATAACCCGCATGACCAGCGGGGGGAACAGGAAGGAAGCTGCGATGACGTCTTTGGGACAGAATCTGAAAATCAACGGCGACAGGCTCTGGGAGAGCCTGATGGAGATGGCCAAAGTCGGCCCCGGTATCGCAGGGGGTAACAACCGTCAGACCTTGACCGACGAAGACGCCGAAGGTCGTGCTCTGTTTCAGAAATGGTGCGAGGATGCTGGTTGCACCATGGGGCTGGACCAGATGGGCAATATGTTTGCCCGCCGCGAAGGCACCGACCCGGACGCGCTGCCGGTCTATGTGGGTTCGCATCTTGATACACAGCCAACAGGCGGCAAATACGATGGAGTGCTTGGCGTCCTGGCGGGACTGGAACTGATCCGTTCGCTCAACGATATGAATGTCAAGACAAAACACCCTATCGTGGCGACGAACTTTACCAATGAAGAAGGCACCCGCTACGCGCCCGCCATGCTGTCATCGGGAGTTTTTGCAGGCATTCATACCCAGGATTGGGCCTATAATGTCGAGGACGCCGAGGGCAAGAAATTTGGCGATGAGCTGAAGCGCATCGGCTGGCGCGGCGAAGAAGAGGTCGGCGCGCGCAAGATGCATGCCTTCTTTGAACTGCACATCGAACAGGGCCCGATTCTGGAGGCAGAAGGCAAGGATATCGGCGTTGTCACCCATGGTCAGGGCCTGAGCTGGACACAAGTCACAATTACGGGTCGCGATGCGCATACGGGGTCTACGCCAATGCCGATGCGCCGTAACGCTGGTCTTGCCATGGCGCGAGTGCTGGAAGCGGTGGATGAGATCGCCTGGTCGCACGCGCCAAGCGCTGTAGGTGCTGCTGGCCACATCGATGTCTATCCCAATTCGCGCAATGTGATTCCAGGAAAGGTGGTCTTTACCGTCGATTTCCGCTCGCCAGAGCTGGAAGTGATCGAAGACATGGAGCTGCGCCTGCGCGAAGAAGGCAAGGATATTGTCGAGGCGATGGACATGCAGATCGAGTTTGAAAAGGTCGGCGGTTTTGACCCGGTCAAATTTGACGAGACCTGCGTCACCGCCGTGCGCAGTGCAGCTGATCGTCTGGGCTATTCGCATCTTGATATCATTTCCGGTGCCGGCCACGATGCCTGCTGGATCAACCGCGTGGCGCCAACTGCAATGATCATGTGCCCCTGTGTGGATGGGCTGTCCCACAATGAGGCCGAGGAGATCAGCAAAGACTGGGCCGAAGCAGGCGGTAATGTGCTGTTTCACGCGGTGCTCGAGACGGCGGAAATCGTTTCCTAATAGGGCGCTGCCCCAGCGGTCCCCTTGGGGGCCGCTCCCCCTAAATACTTGGGGAAAGATGAAGTGCGCAGCGCGTGGATACGCGGCGTCTGGCAATAATGGAGGCGATTAATCGCCCCGTTTCAGGGAGTTACACTCATGAGTAAAGTCATCAAGAATGGCACTGTCGTTACGGCTGATCTGACTTATAAATCGGACGTTTTGATCGAAAATGGCGTGATCACCGCGATTGGGCCGAACCTCAAGGGCGACGAGGAACTTGACGCCACTGGCTGCTATGTCATGCCGGGCGGCATTGACCCGCATACCCATCTGGAAATGCCCTTCATGGGCACCTATTCGACGGATGATTTTGAATCCGGCACCCGCGCAGGACTGGCGGGCGGCACCACCATGGTGGTTGATTTTGCCCTGCCAAATCCGGGTGAAAGCCTGCTGGATGCGCTGAAACGCTGGGACAATAAATCCACTCGCGCCAACTGCGACTATTCATTCCACATGGCGGTGACCTGGTGGGGTGAACAGGTCTTTGACGACATGAAGACCGTGATCGAGACCCGCGGTATCAATACCTTCAAGCACTTCATGGCCTATAAGGGCGCTTTGATGGTCAATGATGATGAGTTGTATTCCAGCTTCCAGCGTCTGTCGGAACTGGGCGGCATCGCCATGGTGCACGCCGAAAACGGCGATGTGGTGGCAGAACTTTCTGCCAAATTGCTGGCCGAGGGCAACACAGGTCCCGAAGCACATGCCTATTCGCGCCCACCGCAGGTCGAAGGTGAAGCCACCAACCGTGCGATCATGATCGCCGATATGGCGGGTGTGCCGCTTTATGTGGTGCATACCTCCTGTGAGGACAGTCATGAGGCCATCCGTCGCGCCCGGATGCAGGGTAAACGCGTCTGGGGCGAGCCGCTGATCCAGCATCTGACGCTGGATGAAAGCGAGTATTTCAATCCCGATTGGGACCACGCAGCGCGCCGTGTCATGTCGCCTCCTTTCCGCAACAAACAGCATCAGGACAGCCTGTGGGCTGGCCTTCAGTCCGGCTCTCTTTCGGTTGTGGCAACGGATCACTGTGCCTTCTCGACTGAGCAAAAACGCTACGGCGTGGGCGATTTTACCAAAATCCCCAATGGCACCGGCGGGGTGGAAGACCGCATGCCGATGCTCTGGACCCACGGGGTGGCCACGGGCCGCATCACGCCGAACGAATTTGTCGCTGTGACCTCGACCAATATTGCCAAGATTTTGAATTGCTACCCGAAAAAGGGCGCGGTTCTGGTCGGGGCAGACGCCGATCTTGTGGTCTGGGATCCTGAAAAATCCAAAACCATTACCGCTGACAGCCAGCAATCCGCCATCGACTACAACGTCTTTGAGGGCAAAGAGGTCAAAGGTCTGCCACGCTTTACCCTGACACGCGGCCATGTCGCCGTGCATGACGGTGAGATCCGCACCCAGGAAGGCCACGGCAAGTTTGTTGAGCGCGAGGCCAATGCCACCGTCAACAAAGCGCTGTCCACTTGGAAAGAGCTGACCGCACCGCGCCCTGTTGAGCGCACTGGCATTCCCGCAACTGGCGTTTAAAAGGAGCAGGGCTGCCGCGGGGATTCCTCACGCGCGGCCCTCTCACAGTCTGAGCAAGGCGAAGATATGAATACTCAAACGACTACCCAGGCCCAACCCGCAGCGGGCGCCACCGAGGCCGTCGTCGAAGCGAAGAACCTGGATCTGGTTTTCCCGACAAATGACGGCCCCGTGCAGGCGTTGAAGGACGTGAACCTCACCATCAACAAGGGTGATTTTGTCAGCTTTATCGGCCCATCGGGTTGTGGCAAGACAACATTCTTGCGGGTGATGGCCGCCCTTGAGCACCCCACCGGCGGCACAATTACTGTCAACGGGATGACCCCGGATGAGGCACGCAAAAAACGTGCCTATGGCTATGTGTTTCAGGCGGCTGGGCTGTACCCCTGGCGCACCATTGCCAAGAACATCAAGCTACCGCTTGAAATCATGGGCTATTCCAAGGCCGAGCAGGACAAACGCGTCGAGCAGGTGCTGGAGCTGGTGGAGCTTGCGGGCTTTGGCGGCAAATACCCTTGGCAGCTGTCGGGTGGCATGCAACAGCGCGCCAGCATTGCCCGCGCGCTGGCCTTTGATGCTGACATTTTGCTGATGGATGAACCCTTTGGGGCGCTGGATGAAATTGTCCGCGACCACCTCAATGAGCAGCTTCTGAAGCTTTGGGCGCGCACCAACAAGACCATCGGCTTTGTCACTCACTCGATCCCGGAAGCGGTCTATCTGTCGACCAAGATCGTGGTGATGTCGCCCCGTCCGGGCCGTATCACCGATGTGATCGAAAGCACTCTGCCACGGGAGCGCCCCTTGGACATTCGTGACAGCCAGGAGTTCATCGATATCGCTCATCGCGTCCGCGAAGGTCTGCGGGCGGGGCATGCCGATGACTGATAAGAAATTTGTCCCACTGGGTGGGGAGGCGGTGTCATGAAGACCTTTCTTTCTGTTCTCACTGTCCTCGCCGCCATCGTCACCTTTTGGTATGCGGCCTGCGTACCGATGAACATCAAAGGTGTTTTGGACGCCGCCGAGCGGGCAGGGGCCGAAGTCACCCCTGCGACATCAAAGGCGCGGCGTGATCTTGGCAGCTTTGGTCTGGTGGCAGGCAATACATTTGCCATTGCCGATACCTTTGCCCAGGATCGCCCACGTCTGCCTGCACCGCATCAGGTGATCACGGAGCTGTGGAAAACCACAGTGATGAAAAAAGTCACCTCGAAGCGTTCGCTGGTCTATCACGCGCAGGTGACGTTGAACGCCACCTTGCTGGGCTTTGTCATCGGTACCGGACTTGGCATCCTGCTGGCCGTTGGCATCGTGCATTCCCGCGTCATGGACATGTCGGTGATGCCCTGGGCCATCGTCAGCCAGACCATCCCGATTATTGCGCTGGCACCGATGATCATTGTGGTGCTCTATTCGATCGGGGTGCAGGGGATACTGCCCAAGGCAATTATCTCGGCCTATCTCAGCTTCTTTCCGGTGGTTGTCGGCATGGTCAAAGGTCTGCGCAGCCCGGATGCGATGCAACTGGATCTGCTGAAGACCTATAGCGCAAATACCAGCCAGGGGTTCTGGAAGCTGCGTCTGCCCTCGTCGATGCCTTACCTGTTTACCTCGCTGAAGATCGGCATCGCGGCCTCCTTGCTGGGGGCCATCGTCGGAGAGCTGCCGACCGGCGCTGTTGCGGGCCTTGGCGCGCGTCTGCTGGCGGGTAGCTATTATGGGCAAACCGTGCAGATCTGGTCGGCGCTGTTTGCGGCTGCCATTCTGGCCGGGCTTTTGGTGGCGCTGCTGGATCTGATTGAAAAACTGGTGCTGAAACGGATGGGGATGGGATCATGAGCTTGGTCATTCTCGCAGGTGTCGCCTGGTGTGTCGGCTGGTGGATCAATAGCCGCCTGGCAAATAGCGCTGCATCCAATACCCGTGCGATCAAACTGCTGGTGCCAGTGATCTTTGGTGTCACTGTTCTGGTGGTTTGGGAGCTGCTTGTGCGCGGGCTTGAGGTCTCGCTGGTGATCCTGCCGCCGCCAACGATGATCGCGGAACGCTTTGCAAACTCGCTGCCGATCTTGTGGAAAGATCTGTTCCAGACCTTCCTGAAGGGCGCGTTGTCGGGCTATATCATGGGCTGCTCTGCGGCTTTGCTGATGGCGGTTGCGGTGGATCGCAGTGATTTTCTGCGCCGTGGGCTGTTGCCGGTGGGCAATTTTGTCGCCGCGCTGCCGATTGTGGGCACAGCCCCCATTCTGGTGATGTGGTTTGGCTTTGACTGGCAGTCAAAGGCAGCTGTTGTGGTGGTCATGGTGTTCTTTCCAATGTTGGTGAACACGGTTGCTGGTCTGCGCGAAACCTCGGCCATGCAGCGCGATCTGATGCAGACCTATGCCGCCAGCTATTGGCAAAGCTTTTTCAAGTTGCGCTTGCCAGCGGCCCTGCCGTTTATCTTCAACGGGCTGAAAATCTCCACCACGCTGGCGCTGGTTGGCGCGATTGTGGCGGAGTTCTTTGGATCCCCTACGGTGGGTATGGGCTTTCGGATCTCAACCAGCGTGGGGCAACTGGCACTGGATATGGTCTGGGCTGAAATTCTGATGGCCGCCCTTGCGGGGTCATTCTTTTACGGCACCATCGCGCTGGTAGAGAAAAGCCTGACCTTCTGGCACCCGTCACAACGCAGCTAAATGCGACAAGAACAGCTCACTCCGGGTTTCGGCCCGGGGTGGTTTTACCAGAGGAGCGCTCTGGTCTGGCACTTCAGGATTGGTGAAAAAACAATCAGAAGGCCGCTAACAACGCTCAAGGGCTGCGCAAAATGGCCAAGTGCCTGAGATAAATAAAATAAAAATCTTTGATCGAAGGGTCAAATTCGCGCAAGCTTTCTTCATAACCAATAGGGAGAACTACTCATGAAACACATTTTGACAGCAGCCGGTCTGGCGCTTGCAACGGTTGGTTCCGCGCAGGCCGCAGATGATGTGAAGCTGCAGCTGAAATGGGTGACACAGGCACAGTTCGCTGGCTACTACGTGGCAATGGACAAGGGCTTTTACGGCGAAGAAGATCTGAATGTCACCATCCTGCCCGGCGGCCCTGACATTGCCCCCACTCAGGTCATCGCTGGTGGCGGTGCGGATGTTACCGTCGAATGGATGCCAGCGGCCCTTGCTGCCCGTGAAAAGGGCCTGCCACTGGTCAATATCGCGCAGCCTTACAAAAGCTCCGGTATGATGCTGACCTGCTGGAAAGATACCGGCATTGCAGCCCCAAAAGATCTGGCCAACCGCACGCTGGGTGTCTGGTTCTTCGGCAATGAATTCCCCTTCATGAGCTGGATGAGCCAGCTGGGTATTTCCACCGAAGCCAAGGGCGAGATGGGCGTCGAGGTCCTGAAGCAGGGCTTTAACGTCGACCCGCTGCTGCAGCGTCAGGCCGATTGCATCTCGACCATGACCTACAATGAATACTGGCAGGTTATCGATTCTGGCGTCGCCGAGGATGAGCTGGTGACTTTCAAATACGAAGATCAGGGTGTCGCGACACTCGAAGACGGGCTTTATGTGCTGGAAGAAAACCTGGATGATCCGGCCTTTGTTGCCAAGATGGAGCGTTTCGTGCGCGCCTCGATGAAGGGCTGGAAATACGCCGAAGCACATCCTGATGAAGCAGCGGAAATCATTCTGGAAAATGACGCCTCCGGCGCGCAGACCGAAGTGCACCAGCAGCGCATGATGCGTGAAGTTGCCAAACTGACTGCGGGCAGCAACGGTGCACTGGACCCGGCCGACTATGAGCGGACCGTGAAGACCCTGCTCGAGGGTGGTTCTTCGCCGGTAATCACCAAGATGCCCGAAGGTGCTTGGAGCCATGTCATCACTGATGCAGCGCTGAAATAAACCCTGCTCTAAGGTATAGTCTCTCTATCATACCTGAAGAGAGTGGCTTGTATTAAAAGAATTTTCATCCGCCGGGGCCGGGAGGTTCTGGCGGATTTTTTGCGCGTTTTTACGCACGCATACAGCGAAAGGTTATAGTAAAAACGATCTATAATTGTGGAAATATAAACAAATATTTAGAATATGTGTTATGCTGGATCATGGTTTTTGAAAAAGGTCGTGTCGTGAACCCGGCCTCTGGTGGAAACATGCGCCAACATACTTCGAAACAGCACGGATCGAAGAACGAGGCCTCGCAATGGGAGCAAGTGACCCTGTGCCTGTGCGGAAGATGCTCTCAGCTTGAGACGCGACTTGCGCGGGCAGGTTTGGGGCTGCGTCTGCGTCTTGGATCGGAGCGCAGCCAAACCAAGGCCTCTGACCTAATTGCGGGATTTATTGACCTGGGCGGCGGTACAAACAGGTTGCCACTGCAGCAGGTCTGTCTTGCAGCGCGGGATCGTCGGCAACAGGCCATGCAGGAGAATGGGCAGGAGAAAGGGCAGGAACAAGCTCAGGTGCTTGTTCTCTTTGATCGGGGCTTCTCCAGGAGCCCTGAGTTGCGAGAGGTGAATGCAGCGTTGCAGCAGGATCCGAAAGCGGCAGAGGCAGGATTGAAAGGGCCCGAACCACCTGCTGCCTCACAAGCGGAGGTGTCGTTTTGGATGCATGGGCTTGCCAGTGCTTGCCGGGGTTCATTCTTTAGTTTTGTCGAGATCTGTTCCCTTAAGTCATTGGGACACCCGGATCTGCTTTATGCTTTGGCCATTGGCTATAGCCGGGTCTGGGTCCAACACGCTGACCCCGGCAGTGCTGCTGTTCAAGATCAGGAGTTGGCCTTGGTTGCAGCGCTTGGCGGTCAAGACCGGGTAAAACTGTTTTCCCATCTCGAAGACATCCAGAACGATGTGCAGGATCCTCCTGATGTGCAGTTTCAGATCATGGCGGATATATCCGACAGCAGCAGCCGATGGGAGATCGTCAATCGCTGTGCGCAGGCCCTGCTGCCTACAAAACAGGGGCGGGTGCCGCTGCCGGAAAAGTCGCCATATGGCGGTCTCAGCCTGGCCAGTGAGGGATGCGATTTCTGCGAAGCCTGTGCTTGGGTTTGCCCCACCGAGGCAATCACCATCACCGCAGATGGCTGCATGCTCAACTTCACTGAGGCAAACTGCGTTCAATGCGGGTTGTGTATTTCGGTTTGCCATCGCCGGGCTTTGAATCTGCGCCCCAGTATGGTCCTGAGCAGGGATTCCAAAACGGCCAAAGACCCCGCTGTGCTGCTGCACAGTAAATTTGAAATCGGGCGAGGTGTCACCGCCGGGCGGCGGTAGAAAGATAAGTTGCTTAAGATGCTACCGTGTTTTGGCCAGTGTCATTCAAATGGCATTCGAGCCTGGGCCCGGCGTCGCGGGTCGTGATAGGCAAGACACGGGCAAGACACGGGCAAGACACGGGCAAGGCACAGGCAAGACGCGGGCAGGGACAGGCACAGGCAAGGCACAGACTAGGCGCGTGAGCTTGCTGTTGTGACCAGCCACTGGCTTCTTATTCCAGTGCGAGCGGACCAAAGGGCAACAGCCCTAGGGCTGTTCGAGAAATCCGCCGTATTGGCCCCGCTTGAAAATCAGCCCCTTGCCTGGGTGGCAGGTGACAGATTTGACCTCGCCCAAAATGATACTGTGATCACCTGCCTGGTGGCTGTCAAAATGCTGGCAGTCGAACCGGACGATCGTTCCGGGCAGCGCGGGGGAGCCTGCCTTGCTCAAATGCCAGTCATATGTGTCGAAACCTTCGCCATCGCGGGCGAAATGCAGCGCCATCTCCAGTTGGTCTTCGGCCATGACGTGAATGGAGAAATGCGCGGCCTTTACAAAGGTATCATGGCGCAATGAGCTGCGTGCCGGGCACCAGAGCAGCAAAGGCGGATCCAGCGAAACCGAGGTGAAGCTGTTCACGGTAATAGCCAGAGGCCCGTTTTCGGTCATTGTGGTGATGACCGTGACCCCGGTGGCAAAGCAGCCAAGGGCATCCCGATAGGCCCGGGCGGTTGCTGCACCGGGAATAAAACTGGTTTCTGGCATGTCGCGCGCCTCGTTTCAGGTCGTTTTGCCTGCCTGCCACGTGCCGCCGTGATTGTCTACCGGATTGAGGTCTTCTAGCAGTCGGCCATGCTGTTGGGTCTGGGCGATGACTTCCCCCAGAGTGGTGAAGCCACGGGCCTGAAGCATCGGCAGCATCTTTACCAGGGCTTCGGCGGTGGCATGGGCATCGCCTAGGGCCGTATGGCGCAGCGCGACCGGAATGTTCACCTCGAGCCGCTCGCACAGCGCGTCCAGCGTATGAGGAACAGAAGCCCCAAACAGGACCGCGCTCAGCAAGACGGTATCGAGGATCGGATTGTCCCAGCTCACCCCGGCCTTCTGGGCGTGGCGGCGTAGAAAGGCCATATCAAAGGGCGCATTATGGGCGACAATCACAGCATCCGAGGCAAAGAGATGAAACTCAGCCGCGGCCTTGGCAATTTTCGGCGCGCCCTTGACCATCTCGGTGCTGACACCATGCACCAGGGTCGAGGCTGCCGGAATAGAGCGTTCGGGATCAACCAGGGTGTCAAAGGTCTCACCGTCGACCAGACGTCCGTTCAGCACCCGCAAGGCACCGATTTGAACGATTTCGTCCTTGTGCGGCAAAAGCCCGGTGGTTTCGGTGTCAAAGACAGCAAAACACAGATCTTTCAACGGGCGATCTTCCAGCTCCTGCAGCGGGCGGTTCAGTAGGTCAAAATCAAACACCAAAGGGCGCGCGGCCTCTGGTGGGATCTCGGCCACGGCTCCTTCAAAGATCAGGATATAGCCTTCGCCTTCGCCCAGCGGTTTCAGACGCAGGTCGTAGTGTTGTTTGCCGTCGCGCCCCAAAACCTCGGCAAGAACCTCTTTGCCGGTTTTTTGCATTTTCGCCTGCGCCTTTTTCAAGGCGGTTTCATCCAGATAGTCGAACAGGCAGGCATTCAGCCGGGGATGCGCGATCTGGGCAAGGACCGCACCGGCCTGCGCATCATAGAGCACGATGCGATTGTTGGCGCCGACCATGACCGTGGCCACGGGGATTTCGCTCAGTAGATCTGTCAGTTTTTGCTTTTCGGCCTCCAGGCGTGCGGTTTCTTCTGCGATGCTTTGGGCGCTGCGCAGGGTCGCGTCGCCCAACTGCCCCGCAAGACCAGCCGCTGCTGGGGCAAGATCGCCAAGATAGCGGGCCACTTTGGCATCGATGTCACGCGACACGCCGCCATGAGCGCGGCTGCGCATTTCGGCGGCAAGGATTTCGATCGGCTTGGCCACGTGTTCATCAAACATCAGCCAGATCGCAGCACAGAGACCGAGAATGGCAAAGCTGCTCAGAAGGCCGGCGAAAATAAAGGGGTCCAGCAAGTCTGGCAGCCCAGCCCGCCCATAGCTGAGCCAGAGTGCGGCAAGTGTTACGGCAATCGCACCAAGGGCAAGAAACCCGAAGAACAGAAAGATACGCAACCGCAGGCTCAGATGGGTCAGCATGTGTCAGGCTCCGCAAACAGTGGTCAGAAGGGAATCATCTTCAGGGGGGGAGACCCACTCGACGCCGCTGATCTCACCGGTTTCGGAGAATTCGGTCTTGGCTTCGACAACACCCCGTCGCCAGCTCTGACAGTCCATCACGGTGCTGAGCTGGCTGATCGGGGCCCATCGGCCAAAAAAGAAAACTTCGGCCAGAAACTGTTCCGGAGCAGCGGGATGGCTGCGCAGGGTTGCGGTGTCGACCGCTACAAATCGGTCGTGGTAGGCGACGACATAGGTCCAGGGGCGATAAAGGCTGCGCTTTTCCACCGCCTCGGCCACCACCAGCCCTTCGGGCAGATTGGCGACCGTGCGCCCGTACCAGCCATATTCCGAGGCCACGGTGACACCGATCATGGCCAACCCGGCCGCCACGGGGGCAGTCCAGCGGGGCAGGCGACCTCCGGTGGCGCGGTTTATTAGCATCACCACACCTGCAACCGCAATACCGGCAAAAATCACCGCGATCAGTTCCAGAAACATGAGTTTTCCTTTGGTTGTTTCATGCTCAGCTGAGCATTGATTTACCGTGTCCGAGGGCCGATTGCATGGTTTTTACCACAACAAAGGCATCGCGCAGATGACTTCGCTCAAAGTCCGACAGGGCCGAAGGGGCAAGGTAGTTGTCCGGGGCCTCACCGCGGCGGATCAGATCCGCCTGATGTTCCAGCCGGGTCTGGGCGATCAGGTCATAGGCATCCATCAGATCCCGCGCACCACTGGGGCTGATGGCACCGGCGGCGGCCCCTGCTTCCAGGCGGGCGCGGGTATTCACCGCCGGGATCCTGGCCTGCAAGGCGTAGATCCTTCCCAGATCAGTCACCGGCACAACGCCATTGTGCTTCATATCCAATGTGTTGCGGTGTTCACCTGACCGGATGGTGGCAAAGCCGCGCAGCAGTCCCAATGGTGGCGTGTGCTTCAGCGCGTTCGAGGTCATATGGGCGACAAAGATCGAGTTATCACTGGCGGACTCGAGCCCCTGGGCCTCCAACCCGTCGAACAATGCGTAGTCCCCGCCGATGGGGCGCAAATCAAACATGACCGAGGCCAGCATCTGTGCCTCTGGCACAGGTTTGGTGATCCAGCTGCCAAAATAGTCGCGCCAAACCTGCAGCGGCTGACGCCAGCGTGGATTGCTGGCCATCATGTCGCCGGGACAATAGACATAGCCGCAGGCATTCAGCCCATCACAGACAAAATCAGCAAGTGCAGCGAAATAGGCGTCGTGCTCAACTGTCGCTTCATCGGCCAAGATCAGGCAATTGTCCTGATCAGACACGCCGGTCTGTTCCTGCCGCCCCTGACTGCCGCAGGCCAGCCACAGATAGGGCACCGGGGCGGGGCCCAGTTTTGCCTCCGCCAGGGTGAGCAAGCGCCGGGTGACTGTGTCAGCGATATCGGTGATCAGGCGGGTGACGACCTCGTGTCGGTTGCCGCCAGCCACCAGCTGCACCAGCAGGCGGGGGATTTCGGCGGTGACTTTGGCCATTTCCGCAGCACTTTCGGCGCGCGCGATAGCAGAGACCAGCTCGGCAGAGCTGACGGCCTGAAACCGGGTAAGGTCGGTCTGGGTGATGATGCCCATTAGTTTGCCGTTTTGCACCACCGGGATGTGGCCGATATGGCGCTCCATCATGGCGTGCAGCACGTCGGATCCGATGGCCGATGGCGGCAGTGACAGTGGGTCAGGGGTCATGATTTGTGACACCGGGGTAGAAAACGGCAGGCCCTCGGCCAGCAGTTTTTCTGTCAAATCTCGGGTGGTCAAAATCCCTTCGAGGCTTTCGTCACTGGTTATGCAGACCGAAGAGATATGATGCTGGCGCATCAGCTGCGCTGCGCCCTGACAGGTGAGGCCTGCCGAGCAGGTCACCGGGGTGGCCGCCATGATGTCTTCGGCGCGACAGGTGGTCAGACCGTTTTGTTTTGGCCCTTCGGGACGGCGGCGATCAAAGAAGCGGGCGACTTTTGCTTCGGCCTGCATAAGCGCGTCAAAATCGGCGCGCGGCAGCAGCAGCAGCACGGTTGCCGCCGTGGCTTGGGCCGAGGTCGCCGCCCGCCCGCCGCGTGTCAGGCCGCGTTCGCCAAAGGAATTACGTGGCCCCAGGATCGAAATCGCCATGCCGTTCTCGTCGGTGACCTCGACCTCGCCGTGATGCACCAGATACAGCCCGGCAAGGGCCTGGCCTAGATCGTAGATCTTCTCGCAGGGCTCAATTGACAACAGCTGAAACTTCGGTGCCAGCGCCTGCAGAACCTCGGGATCAAGACTGTCATAAGGGTGCACAGAGGCCAGAAAGCGGATCAGATCGGTTTCGGAAATCGGCTTGGTTTCGGAAATCGGCATGGGCAGGACCTGTCTCAAATGAGTTCGCGGCGACTTTCGTCTATTTTCAACGACATCGCCCGCCCGCACAAGGCACGGGCGGGCGACATGAGGAAAAAAGGCGGGCCCGGTGGGGTTTCCCCCGATCAGGCCCGCCCAGTGAGGGATCAGTGATCCTGGGCTGCACCGGCGCCACGAGGAATGCGCACGCTTTCAACCAGGTCTTTGATCTCCTGCGGGGTTTCCTTGGTCATGCCTGCCACAACATAGGCGACAGTAAAGTTGACCGCGGCACCGATGGCACCAAAGGAGGTCGACTTGATTGTGCCCAACAGCGGGTCAGCATCGGTAAAGGAGTTGGTGTCCGGAATGAACAGCCAGCCCTTGTGCAGGAAGATGTAGATCAGGGTCACACCCAGACCAGCCAGCATACCTGCCACGGCACCGGTGTTGTTGATCTTCTTGGAGAAGATCCCCATCATCAGTGCCGGGAAGATCGAGGCCGCCGCAAGGCCAAAGGCCAGGGCCACGGTCTGCGCCGCAAAGCCGGGAGGGTTGAGGCCCAGATAGGTGGCAACCGCGATGGCTACAGCCATGGCAATACGCGCTGACAGCAGCTCACCTTTTTCCGAAATCTGCGGATTGATCGACCCTTTGATCAGATCGTGCGACACAGCGGAAGAGATCGCCAGCAGCAGACCCGCAGCCGTCGACAGCGCTGCCGCCAGGCCACCAGCTGCCACCAGACCAATCACCCAAGAGGGCAGGTTGGCGATTTCGGGGTTGGCCAGAACCAAGATGTCCCGGTTGAATTTGGTCAGCTCGTTACCGGTCCAGCCATTTTCAGCCGCTTTGGCCTGCATGTCAGCATTCTTGTCGTTGTAATACTGAATGTGGCCGTCGCCGTTCTTGTCTTCCCAAGCCAACAGCCCGGTTTTTTCCCAGGTGGCCATCCAGTCATAGCGTGCATCGTTTTCGATCTGCTCGACCGAAACCGCCTGCGCATCTGTGCCATTCGGCCACATCATATCGGTGATGTTCAGACGTGCCATGGCACCAACCGCAGGGGCGGTGAGGTACAGCAAGGCAATGAAAACCAGCGCCCAGCCTGCGGACCAACGGGCGTCAGCAACACGAGGTACGGTGAAGAAGCGCATGATAACATGCGGCAAACCGGCAGTACCGATCATCAGCGACAGGGTAAACAGCACCATGTTGAAGGTATCGGCGTGATGGGCGGTGTATTCATTGAAGCCCAGCTCACGCACGATGGCGTCCAGTTTCTGCAGCAGTGGCTCACCCGAGGCAACGTGGTCGCCAAACAGACCCAAGGCAGGGATCGGGTTGCCGGTCAGTTGCAGCGAGATGAAGATGGCCGGGATGGTATAGGCCATGATCAACACGCAGTACTGCGCAACCTGTGTATAGGTTACGCCTTTCATACCTCCGAACACCGCGTAAGCGAACACAACGCAAGCACCGATCAACAGCCCAGCGGTGTTGGAGACTTCGAGGAAGCGGCCAAAGGCCACGCCCACGCCAGTCATCTGACCAATAACGTAAGTGGTTGAGGCAACGATCAAGCAGATCACCGCCACAATGCGCGCAGTTGGGCTGTAGAACCGGTCGCCGATGAATTCGGAGACGGTGAACTTGCCAAATTTGCGCAGATAAGGAGCCAGCAGGAGTGCCAGCAGAACATAGCCGCCGGTCCAGCCCATCAGGAAGGAAGAGTTGTCATAGCCTGTAAAGGCAATGAGGCCCGCCATCGAGATGAAGGAGGCCGCCGACATCCAGTCAGCCGCTGTCGCCATACCGTTGGTGACGGGGTGTACGCCACGACCGGCGGCATAGAATTCCGATGTAGAGCCCGCACGGGCCCAGATCGCGATGCCGATGTAGAGCGCGAAAGACGTGCCCACAAACAGCAGGTTGATGGTAAACTGATCCATAATCACTCCTCCTCGACGCCGAATTCACGGTCGAGCTTGTTCATGCGGAAGGCGTAGAAAAAGATCAGGCCCAGAAAGACCAGGATCGATCCCTGCTGGGCAAACCAAAAGCCCAGATCAGTACCGCCAACCGAGATACCCGACAGCATCGGACGCAGCAGAATGCCAAACCCGAATGAAACGACAGCCCAGATCACCAGGCTGACAAGAATGATCCGCACGTTTGCCTGCCAATAGCCCTTGTCGGCCTCGGCTTGCTGTGCAGAGTTTGTTGTGTGATCCGCCATGGCGGCTCCTCCTTCTTCCTCCAGGACCTGATCGAGGGATCAATCAGGCAAGTGCTCTCCATTTTCCCGCGCCATTGTTTTTCCGAGGTTTTCGGAGGAAAACAGGGCATCGGGCATGGCTCCGCCAATCTGCTGACAGCCAGTCAACAAAGGATCGTCGGATTTTTCCGGTCTGTGCAGTGGGGCCCGGCTGAGCAGGCAGGGCCCCGGGAAATTCTAACTCTTAACTGGTTACGTCAGTGACGATCTTGGCAAGGCCGCCAGAAATCGCCGCGATATCGCCCATGGCATCAATCTTTTTCAAAGCACCTTTGCCATCGTAATAGGCAATCAGTGGTGCGGTCTGTTCGTGATAGGCTTCCAGACGGCTGGCTACGGTTTCGGCATTGTCGTCAGCACGGCGGGTCATTTTCTCGCCACCGCATTTGTCGCATTTGCCGTCAACCGCGGGCTGTTTGAAGCTGTCATGATAGCCCTCGCCGCAGCCGGCACAGGTGTAGCGGCCCGAAATACGCGTCACCATGGCGGCATCGTCTACCTCAAGGCTGATGGCAGCGTTGATCTTTTGGCCGTTCTCCGCCAGCAGCCCGTCCAGGGCTTCGGCCTGCACAGTGGTGCGGGGAAAGCCGTCCAGGATTACGCCTTTGGCGCAGTCGGGCTCTGCGAGCCGGTCGCGCAGGATGTTGATGACGATCTCATCCGAAACCAGACCACCGGCCTCCATCACGGCCTTGGCTGCCTTGCCAGCCTCGGTCCCTGCAGCAACGGCGGCGCGCAGAAGATCACCGGTAGAGAGTTGCACCAAGCCGAAGTTCTCTTCGAGAACACGGGCCTGGGTGCCCTTCCCGGCGCCGGGAGGGCCGAGAAGGATCAGAACAGCAGGGCGAGTCATTACGTCAGTTGTCATGCTGGCTTACCCCTTGATTGCGCGGTTTGCGATCAGATCATCGACCACCGACGGATCTGCCAGTGTCGAGGTGTCGCCCAGTGCGCCAAAGTCGTTCTCGGCGATCTTGCGCAGGATGCGGCGCATGATCTTGCCGGAGCGGGTTTTTGGCAGGCCAGGGGACCACTGGATCACATCAGGGCTGGCGATGGGGCCGATTTCGGTCCGCACCCAGGTGCGCAGCTCTTTCAGCAGTTCATCCGAAGGTTCGCGGTCGTTCATAAGGGTGACATAGCAGTAGATGCCCTGGCCCTTGATGTCGTGGGGGTAGCCCACAACGGCGGCCTCGGCGACGGCGGCATGGGCCACCAGCGCGCTTTCGACCTCGGCGGTGCCCATCCGATGACCGGAGACATTGATCACGTCATCGACGCGACCCGTGATCCAATAGTCGCCATCTTCGTCACGACGGCAACCGTCACCGGTAAAGTAGTAGCCTTTGTAGTCCGCGAAATAGGTCTTCTGAAACCGTTCGTGGTCGCCCCAGACGGTGCGCATCTGACCGGGCCAGCTGCTTTTGATGCACAGGACACCTTCAACACCATTGCCGCTGATTTCTTCGCCGGACTGCGGATCCAGCACTACGGGCTCGATACCAAAGAAAGGCTTCATGGCAGAGCCGGGCTTGGTGGCATGGGCCCCCGGCAGCGGTGTCATCAAATGACCGCCCGTTTCGGTCTGCCACCAAGTGTCAACGATGGGGCAGCGGCCGCCACCAACAATCTCGTTGTACCAGTTCCAGGCTTCTGGGTTGATCGGTTCCCCCACGGTGCCCAGCAGGCGCAACGAGGACAGATCGCATTTCTCAACCCATTCATTGCCCTGACCCATCAGCGCGCGCAGCGCGGTGGGGGCGGTGTAAAACTGGTTCACTTTATGCTTTTCGCAGACCTGCCAGAACCGGCTGGCATCAGGGTAGGTTGGCACGCCCTCAAACATCAGTGTGGTGGCGCCATTGGCCAGTGGACCATAGACAATATAGCTGTGGCCAGTCACCCAGCCCACATCCGCAGTACACCAGTAGACATCGCCATCATGGTAATCAAAAGTGATCTCGTGAGTCATCGCTGCATAGGTGAGATAGCCACCCGAGGTATGCACAACGCCCTTTGGCTGGCCGGTGGAGCCGGAGGTGTAGAGCACAAAGAGCGGATCTTCAGCGTTCATCTCAGCAGGCTTGCAGTAGTCGTTCGCCTCGAGCGCCATCTCGTTGTAGTCATAGTCGCGATCATTGATCCAGGTGGTTTGGCCACCGGTACGCTTGACCACCAGACATTTTACCGAGTCCTTGCAGTGCAGCAGGGCCGCATCCGCGTTGGATTTCAGAGGTGTTTTGCGACCGCCACGGGGGGCCTCGTCAGCAGTGATCACTACCTTGGCGTCAGAGCCGTTTACACGGGCTGCCAGGGCATCAGGGCTGAAGCCGGCAAAGACAATGGAGTGGATCGCGCCGATACGGGCACAGGCCAGCATCGCATAGGCGGCTTCGGGGATCATCGGCAGATAGATCACGACGCGATCGCCTTTGCGCACGCCCATGGTCTCAAGAATATTGGCCATGCGGCAGGTGCGGCGATGCAGCTCCTTATAAGTAATGTGCTGCGCGGCCTCTTCTGGATCATCTGGCTCAAAGATGATCGCGGTCTGGTCGCCACGGGTTTCCAGATGGCGGTCGATGCAGTTGGCCGACACGTTCAATGTGCCGTCAGAATACCAATTGATCGAAACCTCGCCGAAATTGTAGTTCACGTCCTTCACGGTTGTGAACGGCTTGATCCAGTCGATGCGTTTGCCCTGTTCTGCCCAGAAGGTTTCCGGATCGTTCAGAGAGGCGGCATACATCGCCTCATATTTGGCATTGTCGACATGGGCGCGGGCAACGGTTTCCTCGGATGGCGCGTGTGGCTGGCCTTCGGGCTGCGGTGTCATGCTTGTCTCCTCCCTATGATCTTGTCAGTTTGACACACCACAACTGGTGGGCGTGACTGTCAAACCGTTTCCTTCCTCTTCGGTGATCATAGGGAGTGTTGAAAATAAGTGAATAAGCGGCAGAAAAATAACGATTTGCTTGTAAATGAATTTCCCTGTTGGGCGTGCGTTTGAAAATTTGTTGGAAAAACTTCAAGAAATTCCTATGAAAATATGAGGAAATTCAGTCAACGATGGCCTGCCGGAATTTCGGTGAATTGTCGACAAAAGCCAGGAGAGAGCGGTCAATCCTGCCGTTTCGTGCAAAAATAAACCTGCGGCATTTTGTGACTCGGAGACGGTTTTACGTCGGCGCAGGGTGTTTTTGCGCAAGTTTGTTACTCCGCAGGGATGGTTGGAGCAGCCTTATCTGTACCGCTGTTTCGCCTCTGGGTGGAATCACGTTGCCTGTCTTGCGTTCTGTTGCGCTCCGGGCTTGGCAGCTTAGTCAGTTACCGCTAGCTTGTCGCCAAGCGCCTGGCCTCTGGGCCACCCGAAACGGGTAGTTTGGTCGATATGGGCGCAAAATGGGAGATGACTATATGAAAACGATTCTGACTGCCGCTGTGGCGGCTGCCGCTGGTTTTGCGCTCGTGGGAGAGGCCGCAGCAACCGAATGGAATGTCTCGGTCTGGGGCAAACGTCGCGCCTTTACTGAGCACGTCGAGAAACTGGCAGAGCTGGTTTCCGCCAAGACCAATGGCGATTTCACCCTCAACATCAGCTATGGTGGCCTGTCCAAGAACAAAGAGAACCTCGACGGTATCTCAATTGGTGCCTTCGAGATGGCGCAGTTCTGTGCTGGCTATCACCGCGACAAGAACCCTTCGATCACTGTGCTGGAACTGCCCTTCCTGGGGGTGAACACCCTCGAAGAAGAAGTGGCCGTGAGCCACGCGGTTTACGCGCATCCTGCGGCGCAAAAGGATCTGGCGCGCTGGAATGCCAAGCTACTGATGACTTCACCGATGCCACAGTACAATATCGTCGGTACGGGCGAGCCACGCGATGCAGTGGCCGAGTTCAAAGATATGCGGGTGCGCGCTACCGGCGGTATCGGCAAGGCATTTTCGGCAGTGGGCGCTGTTCCAACATCGGTGACCGCGACCGAAGCCTATAACGCAATGGAAAGCGGTGTTGTTGACACGGTTGCATTTGCTCAGCACGCGCATCTGGCCTTTGGCACCATCAACCGCGCTGAGTGGTGGACAGCCAACCTCAATCCCGGCACCGTCAACTGCCCGGTTGTGGTCAACACCGATGCCTATGACGCGCTGTCTGACGCCGAGCGCGCTGCACTGGATAGTTCCGTAGATGAAGCCATCGCGCATTACCTCGACAACTACGGCGCGCTGCTGGCCAAATGGGACACCGTCCTGGAAGAAAAGGGCGTGACCAAGGTGATGCTGCCGGAGGAAGAGCTGGCCTCGTTCCGCGCCACTGCTGCTGACCCGATCCGCGAACAGTGGATCAAGGACATGGAAGCACAGGGTATTCCGGGCCAAGAGCTCTATGACCTGGTGATGAAGACACTGGAAGACACCCGCGCCGACAACTAGGGCCGCTTGGGATTTGTCGGGGCTGAGAGCGCGCTCTCTCGGCCCCGATTTCCATTTCCTGGAACACTCTCTCTGACAGAAAGGTGGGACCCATGGCGGGAAACGCCGCGGTATTGGAAGATGGCAGTCTGATCAGCCGTCTTGACCGCAAATTGCTGCGCCTGGAGCAGGTTTTTGCCCTGCTGAGCGGGTTGGCAGTCTTTTCACTCATGCTGCTGGCCGTGATTTCGGTGGGTGGTCGCAACACGATGAACGCACCGCTGCCGGGATATGTGGACTGGATCGAACAGGCCATGCCGCTGATCGCCTTTATGGGGATTTCCTACGTGCAGCGAGATGGCGGCCATATCCGCATGGACATCGTCATTGGCGCTCTGCGAGGGCGCGCGCTTTGGCTGTTTGAACTGGTGTCTGTGCTGTTGATGCTGGTGCTGATGCTGGCCCTGGTCTGGGGCAGCTGGTCGCATTTTGCACGGTCCTTTGATTTTGCCGCACCACTGTGGAGCCGTGACAGTTCGATCGATATCGGATTGCCGATCTGGCCGGCCAAGCTTCTGGCGCCAGTGGCCTTTTCAGTGCTGGTTCTGCGCCTGCTGTTGCAGGTCTGGGGCTATGGCCGGGCCATGGTGCTGGGGCTGGCAACTCCACCGGCAGTGCCATTGATACAGGATGCCGCCGAACAGGCCGCCGCTGAGGCAGAACAGCTCAGTGGTCACGATGATGATGCCGTGAGCGGGCAGGGGAACTAGACATGGAACCAATTGATATCGGCCTTTGGGTCACTGGCATCATGCTGGTCCTGGTGGTTTTGGGTATGCGGGTGGCTTTTGCTGCCGGTCTTGCCGGTCTTGTTGGCTTGGTGTGGATCTTTTGGGCCAAGTTTGGCTATGATCCGTCCCGGTTTGGCAAAGCGTTGACGATTGCGGTGAAAACCGCAGGGCAGGTTCCGCACTCCAAGGTCTCAAGCCAGGCGCTGAGCCTTATTCCGACCTTCATTCTGATTGGCTATCTGGCTTACTACGCAGGCCTCACGCGGGCGTTGTTCGAGGCAGCCAAGCGCTGGATTGCCTGGCTTCCCGGCGGTCTTGCGGTCTCGACCGTGTTTGCGACGGCGGGTTTTGCGGCGGTCTCGGGGGCATCGGTTGCCACATCTGCGGTGTTTGCCCGTATCGCCATCCCCGAGATGCTGGCGATCGGCTACAACAAACGCTTTGCGGCAGGGGTTGTGGCCGCCGCCGGAACACTGGCCTCTTTGATCCCGCCATCGGCCATTCTGGTGATCTATGCCATTATCGTGGAGCAGGACGTGGGCAAGCTGTTGCTTGCGGGGTTTATCCCCGGTGCCTTTAGTGCTGTGGTCTATGTGACTCTGATCATTGGCATTGCGCTGATTTTCAAGAATGTCGGCCCGCCGGTTCGGGGCTTCACTTGGCGCCAGCGCTTTGAATCGCTACCGGGGGCGCTGCCGATCATCTTTGTCGTCGTGATCATCATCTGCTTTGTCTACAACCCTTTCGGCGGCGATGCTTGGGGCACTCCTACCGAAGGCGGCGCACTTGGGGCCTTTGTGGTCTTTTGCATGGCGCTGTGGCGCGGCATGAAATGGGCCGAGTTCAAATCGGCACTGCTGGAAACAGCCAAGCTGACGGTGATGATCTTTACCATCATCTGGGGCGTGCTGATCTATGTGCGTTTCCTGGGCTTTGCAGACCTTCCGGGGGCTTTCTCTGACTGGATCACCAGCCTCGAGATGTCGCCCATGGTGATCCTGATCTGTATCCTGCTGGCCTATGCGGTGCTGGGTATGTTCATGGATGCCATTGGTATGCTCTTGCTGACCCTGCCGGTGGTCTACCCGGCTGTGATGGCGTTGAATGGCGGCGAAACTGTTGCGGCAGCAGACAGCGCCTTTGGCATGTCGGGGACGATGTGCGCGATCTGGTTTGGTATTCTGGTGGTGAAGATGGCCGAGTTCTGCCTGATCACACCCCCGATTGGCCTCAACTGCTTTGTGGTAGCGGGTGTGCGTGATGATCTGAGCGTGCAGGATGTGTTCCGCGGGGTGATGCCGTTCTTCATCGCGGATGGCGTGACCATTGCGCTGTTGGTGGCCTTCCCGGGTATCGTGCTTTACCTGCCGATGCTGGCGCAGTAGCCGCAAACATTGGCCACTGTCAGCCATTGAAAGAAAAAGCACTCCGGTTTGAACGCCGGGGTGTTTCTCCATTTTGGGGCAGTCGAATTGCGTGAAATGGAGTGTTGCATTTGTTCTACTGGGCCAAGCACCAGTCCGCTACAACTGTGCCAATGTCCGCTTCGTCAATCGAGACGCAGTTTGAATAATGCATATATTAGCAGGATTGTGCAGGCTACCCCTGCACATAGGAACGATGAACGCAGTGCAATTTCGCGACCAAAATCCTGTTCCAAAACCGAAACCAAAATACCGCCAGTCATCGCTCCCAAAGGCATCGAACCCCATCCAAAGAAACGGTAAATACTATTGACGCGGCCTAATAGCTCCGGGGGGATACGCCTTTGCCGCCAAGAGACTGTGATGACATTCCAGAGCATGGCCGCGGCCATCACAAAGAAGAGCGCGAGCGCCATTGCCAGTCCTGAATGGCTCACTCCGATAGCACTATAGCCAATGCCCCAAGTTGCAATTGAAAGGTACAAACAGGCCTGCGAGCCAAGCCTGGAAATAGCCCAAGGAGCGAGCAGGCTTCCGGTGATTGCACCAACGGCTGCGACGGACAGGACCACCCCGTAAGAAGATGCGGATATCGCCAATACATCCTGTGCAAAAAGAACCTGGATAGTGATTGTCGCCGTAGCGATGAAGTTCGCGATCCCCAAAACGATTGCCAGTCGTAGCAACAATGCGTCACGCCGCATAAAGGCTATTCCTTCAAACAGTGCTTTTCGGAAACTGCGTTGGATCTTTGCCCTTGGCTTGAGCGAAATCATCCACACCAAGCCTGCCGCCAAGACCAGCAATGCAGCGTCAAGACCAAAGGGAATGCCAATGCCAGCGGCGATCAGAATGCCTGCCAATGGCGGGCCAATGAATTGGCCGGTCAATTGTTCGCTGCTCCAGAGCTGACCGTTGGCGGTCTCTAGATCCTTGGTTTCCACAATTGATGGCAGCATGGTTTGTGCGGCATTGTCCCGTAAAACTTCCGCAGACCCTAATAGAAAAGCAAGCGCTGCGAGTATCCAGATCGCGCCATCTATGTACTCACTCATCGCGAGCATCATGATTGCCGCAACAATGGCCGCACGTAAAATATCAGCACGCGCGATGAGCTTTCTATGGTCAGAGTTATCGATAATGACACCGGCAGGTATCGCAAATAACAACCACGGCAAGCGGCCCGCCGCCGCGACTGTGCCGATTGCGACAGGGTCATGCGACATCAGGGTTGCGAGCCAGGGTAAGGCAAGCACGACCATACCATCGCCAAGGTTGGTCAGAGTGCCAGCGCCAAAAAGAAGGCGAAAATTTCGGTTTCTGACTAAAAGTGGAGTAGACATTTTGATCCAAAATTCTCTCTAAAATGAGAGCTTGGCACAGCGGTTCATTTGCAACAAGCCGACGGAACGACCCGACTAGGATAAAGTCCAAACGGACTAAACCTGCCACTCGTCTGCCGCGCTGAATCATGCAGAGCGGACCTGCTTTGGGGCTGCCCTGACGCTAATGGCCAACGACCTCGTGAAACAGTGCTATAGTGAACGAAGGCGCGCTATCCGCCTTCGTTTCATTTACGAGTTCCCCCACGCCATTCATCACGAGTCTTTTCTCAGCCTTTGCCAGGCCATTAGCCAAAGTGCAACGTCTTGACCTCCAGATAGTCCTCCAGCCCCATATGCCCACCTTCGCGGCCATTGCCGGACTGTTTGTAGCCGCCAAAGGGGGAGCCATAGTTGAAGCCACCACCATTGATATGCACTGCCCCGGCGCGTAGCCGCGCGGCGACACGTTCGGCGCGCTCGGGGTCGCCGGTTTGCAAATAGGCGGCCAGACCGTAGGGCGTGTCATTGGCGATCTCGATAGCCTCTGCCTCAGTGTCAAAGGGGATCACCACCAGAACCGGGCCAAAGATCTCTTCCTGAGCAATGCGCATGGCATTATCCACATCGCCAAAAATGGTTGGCTTGCAGAACCAACCGGTGTCAAAGCCCTCAGGCTTGCCCAGTCCGCCTGTCAAAAGCCGCGCGCCTTCGTCGATGCCTGTCTGGATCTTTTCCTGAACCCGGTCGTATTGAATGCGGTCAAACAGCGGGCCGATGTGGTCGCCTTCTTCGGCCGGATTGCCCACCTGAATGCTTTCGGCGGTGCGCTTGGCGATGTCCAGCACCTGGTCATAGACGCTGCGCTCGACCAAAAGGCGGGTTGGGGCATCACAGGACTGGCCGGTGTTATACATCACCTCCTGCACCGATCCGGCCACGCGTTCTTCGAGATCGCAATCGGCAAAGACCAGATTTGGGGATTTCCCTCCCAGCTCCAGTGTGACGCGTTTTACCGTGTCGGCGGCGTCTTTGGTGATGGCGCTGCCTGCCCGGGTGGAGCCGGTGAAAGACATCATCTGGATATCTGCGTGGCGCGACATAGCGCTGCCAACCGACACGCCATCGCCCTGCACAAGATTGAAAACCCCCGCCGGGTAGCCCGCGGCGTCAATGATTTCGGCATAGATCATGGCCGATATTGGCGTATGTTCCGAAGGCTTCAGCACGCAGGTGCAGCCCGTGGCCAGGGCAGGCACCACCTTGAGCGCGATCTGGTTCATCGGCCAGTTCCAGGGGGTGATCAACCCGCAAACGCCAATCGGTTCGCGCAGTAAGGTATCGCCATTGGACAGGGTCTCTCGCTGCTTGATCTCCTGCAGGGCATCGATGAAGCCTTGTAGATGCCCGATGGCCGCATCTGCTTGCGCCTCGCGCGACATGGTGATCGGGGCTCCCATTTCTGCGGACATCGCCTGTGCGAGATCCTCGAAACGGGCTTTTGTTGCCTCCATTAGGCGGTCCAGCAGGGCCAGACGTTCTGCCTTGGAGGTCTGTGAGAAGCTTTCAAAAGCGGCCTTGGCTGCGGCCACGGCGCGATCCACATCGGCCTGATTGCCCATTGCGACCGTGCCAATCTGCTGCTCTGTGGCCGGGTTCATGACCGGCATGGTCGCGGTTGAGATTGGCTCAACCCATTCGCCACCAATGTAGAACTTTTTCAGGTTTTCCATCCTGTCACTCCTGTTGGGTATCGCGCGTTTGTGGCGAGCCTTCGGTTTTTGCTTGAGATACTGTGTCGCCTTTATCAGGCTTTGGCGATGGCTTTTTCGACAAGTGTCTTGACCTCACCGACATCTGCCAGCCGAGAGTTGCTGCCGACGACACGGTCTTGCAGTGCTATTTCTGAATCGCGCTGAAGCAGATTCAATTTGCTCGAAGGTTTTCAATCCAAAAAGAATCATGGGCGACCGGGAATGTCCCGGCCGCCCATGGTGTTCTGCCCGAAATGGACCGTGAGTGATTAGTTGGCGTCTGCCGCGTTCTTCATCAGATAGTCCAAGACCAGCGCAGATTCCTCGTCGTCTAGACCGGCACGCGGGAACATGGACGGGGTGATGCCCTGCCACTGTTGCCGGGTGTAGTGGGTCACTTCACGCGGCGCGTGGCAAACGGTGCAGCGCTCGTAGTAGATCTTTTCACCCGGGGTCATGTCTGCATAGAGCGAAGCGGTCAGAGCCTCGAGCCGTTCCAGGCCTAGCCCGTCTTCATCGATCTCTGTCAGCTCCATGTTATCGATGAATGCGGGTTTCTCGTAGGCCAGGTTGGGCCCGTCGGGATCTTCACATTTCTTGATCGACACCAGGGTGGTGTTGGCAGTGGTCGCCTGGCTGAGACCCGAGCTGCGCTGGGTCGAGGTCAGGAAGTTGATCAGACCCGAGTTGCAGCGGCCTTTGCTGTCAACCTGTGGCCAGCAGCCCTCGTAGATCGAGATCACCCCCGGCATGATGTCGTCAGAGACAACCGCCCCGGCCAGAACCGCGCCACGATCATTGTAAAGCTCGACCAGATCGCCGTCGGCGATGCCGCGTTTCTCGGCGTCCTGGCTGTTGATCCGCACCGGTTCACGTCCCTGGACCTTGTAGATGCCACGCAGGGTTGAGGATTGATCCATCTGGCTGTGCAGGCGGTACCAAGGGTGGGGGCTGACAACATGCAGCTGGCCCTCTTTGGCATTGCCCAGATATTCGTGTTTCTCCATCCAGACCGGCATGCCGGGGCAGTCTTCAATCTGCATGTCTGCAATGGTGTTGCAGAACATTTCGATCTTGCCCGAAGTGGTGTGCAGCGGATTGGCATCCGGGTCGTCATAGAAGGCTCCATGACGGGTCCATTTGCGCGCCTCGTCTTCCACTTCCATCAATGCGTAGCCCTGTTCCCAGAACTCCTCGAACGGGGTGGTCTTGGCCGCGGTTGAGCGCTCATAGGCCATCTTGATGTGATACATCTTATCTTCGCTGTCGGTGAACTGCGCCCAGAGACCCAGTTTGTCAGCAAGACCTTCGAAGATCTCATAATCTGGCAGTGCATCGCCGATCGGCTCAATGACCTTTTTCATCGCATAGACACGGTCGTTGGAATAGGTCCCACCCGAGGTGATGTCATCCTGTTCCAATGTGGACGCGGCGGGCATGACGATATCGGCCCAACGGGTTGCAGCTGTCCACCAGACGTCAACGCTGACAATGGTTTCGACCTTCTCGAGCGCACGGATCAGCCGGTTGGTATCTTGCTGGTGCGACATGAAGTTGTTGCCGGCGTTAAAGATCATCTTGACGTCAGGGTAGACGTTTTTGTTGCCATTGTAGCTCATCTCGAGGCCGGGATTTTCCAGCATTTCAGTGATCCGGCTGGCCGGGCAGATGGTTTTGACAAAGTTACGGCCCTGGCTGAGCCCCGATGGGGTGGATTTGCCAGAAGCGGGCATGCCGCCGTTGCCATAGTGCCAGGAGAAACCAACGCCCTGACCCGGTTTGCCGATCTTGCCGGTGAGGGCGGCAAAGTTGACGATGGCCCAGTGGGTCATTTCACCGTGCTGTGCACGCTGCAGCGACCAGGCACCGGCGATTTCTGTTTTCGAGGTCGCCAGCAGTTCTGCCAGGGCCTTGATTTCAGCTTCATCCATACCGGTGATGGCGGCCGCCCATGCGGGGGTTTTGGGGGTGCCATCGGTTTCACCCATCACATAGGCGATCCATTTGTCGGCGCCTGTGGTGTATTTGGCCATGTATTCCTTGTCGTCCAGGCCTTGTTCCAGCACGTGGTAGGCCATGGCGTTGAACAGGGCGACGTCGGTATTAGGGATGATTTTCAGCCAGTCGGCCTTGAGATACTCATCCGACGCGGTGCGCTGAGGGTTGATTGAGATGAACTTGATCCCGGCATCGCGGATTTCTTCCCAGTGGGCATACATGCCATGGTCGGCAACCCGGTATTCAATACGGTTGTTCTTGATCGGGTCACACCCGACAAGCACAAAGACTTCGGTTTCGTCGCGGATGGTTTCCCATGCGGATTGGGTGGAATAGACTTCCATATCGCCAATCACATGCGGCAGTGCGATCTGCGAGGCACCGGCAGACCAGTCACCAGCAGTATTGGTGCAGCCGCCCATCAGGTTGATCAGGCGCCCCTGCAACACGTTGGGGCGGAACACACCGGCATTGGACCAGCCGCCATAGGATGAGCTGAAGATGGCTTCGTTGCCATGATTGGTGGCGGTATCCAGCAGGGCCTTGGCAGTCAGGCTCCAGGCGGTGTCCCAATCGACGCGGACGTATTCTTCCTTGCCGCGCAGTTCTGGTTTCACGTCGCCGCTCTGCCAACCTTCGAGGTAGGATTTACGCACCATCGGGTAGTCGATGCGGCTTTTGTCATAGGTGCGGTCGATGATGCCATAGGACAGCATCTCGGTCGGGCGGGCATCAAGTTCCATCATATTGTTGATGGCGACGATCTTGCCATCGCGCACGACGGCCTCAAAGGGGCCAAAGTGGCTGGCATGAAAGGTGCGCGCCGCAAAGGAGTTGGGGTCGATCCCCGCCAGGGCGGTTGATCCCATCAGGGTGGTCGCGCCGAAGGCGGCAGCGCCACCTTGCAGGAACGAACGGCGGGTTGGGTTGGCAAAAGTCATGGTGTCCTCCACGGAATCATGTGAATGTCTGACCCCAAATCTAGAAACCGCGCATGAACAGGTCTTTCGTCAGCCATGAACAGGCTGTTTGAGTTTGTAAAAGAGTGTAACAATTCGGGCGAGTGGCCCCAAAGAGGCATGTATGAGCCAGCATATCATCATCGTTGAAGACGACAGCGTCACCCGCCGACGGCTGGCAGCGGCGCTGAGCAAGCAGATGTATCGCGTCAGCGAAGCGGAAGATGCCTGCCAGATGGAAGAAATCCTGGCGCGTGATCCGGCCGATCTTTTGCTGGTGGATATCAACCTTGATGGCAAAGATGGTCTGACAATAACCCGTGAACAACGGGCTAAATCAAAGGCCGGGATTATTTTACTGACCAGTCGCGATGATCAGATAGACCGGATCATCGGGTTGGAAATGGGGGCGGATGACTATGTGACCAAACCCTTTGACAAGCGCGAACTATTTGCGCGGATCAAGAACCTGATGCTGCGGATCAGTGAAATTGGCAGCAGTGAACCCGCACCAGAACCAGTCTGGCGTTTTGGGCGCTGGACATTGGATCGGATGCGTCGGCGTCTGGCGGATGACACCGGTGCGATCGAACAATTGACACGGGCCGAATTCGAGCTGTTGCATGCCTTCACCCGCTACCCCGGCGTGATCCTGCCCCGCGAACGCCTGCTGGAGCTGATCCAGCACCGGCAATGGGCGCCGGACAACCGCACAATTGATGTTCTGGTCGGGCGCCTGCGCAAAAAGATCGAAACGGATCCGGGACAGCCCGACTGGATTATCACTGTTCACGGCGAAGGCTATGTCTTTGCCGCCTCAGATACCTGAAGACCCAGATCCTGGGCAACTTTGCAAAGCTGGCGGCGTGTTTCCAAGAAAATCTGTTCAAGGTTTTCGCTGGCGCCCGACAGGTCCTGCTGTGTTTCTGCCAGTTTTTCCAAGCGCCCAAGATAGCTGCCCAGCACGTCCAGACGGAAATTGGAGGACGCCCCCTTCAGGCGATGTGCCGTCCGGCGGGCGTTCTCATGATCCTGCGCAGCACAGGCCTCGGCAAGCTGTGAGACGGCCTGGTCAGCTTGCTTCAGATACTCTGTCAGGATTGCACTGGTTTCCTCGGCGCCCAGATCCAGTATGTCGCTGGACAGGCTTTCACGCGTGGGTGCGGTTTCGATTTCTGTCTCTGTCTGTGCCAACTCACTTTCCCGGTTCTGCGCGTGCTGACCATCCGGGGGTGTGGTGGCAAGCATCTGGCTCAGCTGACGCGGAGAAATGGGTTTGGTGAGAATACGTTCGACGCCGAGACGGTCACGCTCTTCCTGGGTGTCGGCTAGGTTATGCGCGGTCAGCGCCACAAGCCGGGGCGGGGTGCTCAGGCATCGGGTGATTTCTGCCGCCACCTCAATTCCCGAGATGTCAGGCAGGTCCAGATCCAGCAGGACCACATCGAAATCGGCGGCGTGCACAGCTTTGATCGCTGCCTTTCCGGTTTCTGCTTCGGTGACAAAGCAGCCCAACCGTGCAAGGTAGCCCTGTGCCACCATACGGTTGACGGCGTTGTCTTCGACCAGCAGAATCCGCTGACCGAGCGTGGCACGTGCAACCGTTTCTATCGGACGGGAGACCTGCGCCAGATCGCCTTCCGGCAGGGCGAGGGTCAGAGTGAAGCGCGAGCCCTGGTCGGGCGCACTTTCAACGCTCAGCAAGCCACCGATGACTTCGGTCAGGCGGCGGGAAATTGACAGCCCCAGCCCCATCCCCTGAATATCGGCCTTCTTGCCCCGTTCGGCGCGGCCATAAGCATCAAAGATGAAGTCCATATCTTTGGCGGCGATGCCAATACCGGTGTCGACAACCGAAAAGCTGATGACATGGCGGCCATCCTCGCCTTCAAAGGCGTGGTCCACCACCAGATCGATACGGCCCTGCTCGGTATATTTAGTTGCATTGGACAGCAGGTTGACCACCACCTGGCGAATTTTGGAAACATCCCCAAACAACGCAATCGGCAAATCCGGTGGGGATTGGACGCCATAACCCAGCCCTTTGGCCTGGGTGCTGACACCGAGGTAGGTGGCAAATTGGCCGACCAGATCACGTAGGTCAAAATGGATGGGGGTGTCACGCAACTTGCCCCGTTCGGTGCTGGCATAGTCCAGCAGATCATTGGTCAGTCCCAGCAGGTGTTCGGCCGACTGTCGTGCCGTGACCAGGCGCTGGCGATCATCCTGACCTGCAAGCTCGCTTTCCAGCAAACGCAGCATCCCGATGATGCCGTTTAGCGGGGTGCGGATCTCGTGACTCATCATGGCCAGGAATTCCGATTTTGCCCGGTTGGCGGCCTCGGCCTCGGCGCGGGCGCGGTCATGTGCGTTCATCTCGGTGACAATGTCGCCGGTGCGCTGGCGAACCGTGTCTTCCAGTTCGTTGCGCAATTGCCGCGCTTTTGCGGCACGTCCACGCAGAATATGCAGAGCCTGTTCCATGGCGCCGATTTCGTCGTCACCGCTGACAGGAATGTCGCGGCCGTAGTCTTCGTGTACCAGTGCGTCGATATGTTCAGCGACACCGCGCAGGCGGGCCACGACCTGTCTTCTGGCAAATTGCCAGCTCACAAAACCCGCCCCAGTCGCCAAAAGCAGCAACACGCCAAGCCCGATTGCGATGCGGTGGCCGAGGGTATCAGTTTGCTGTTGTGATTGCAGAGCCCGAGCCTGTAGGCGGGTGAGCAGGTTATCGGTAAATCGGGTCAATACGCCGACATCGCGGCGTATGCCAGACAGCAGCGTGACCATCCTGTCGGCATTGACCAGCGCCGCTTCCTGCAGGCTATAGGCGCCTGTTTCTGCAAGCTCCTCTCGCAAGAGGCGCAGCAGATCAGTCGCCCGCGACTGCGCCTGTGCTGAAAGAAGATATTCCAGCCGCCGCTCGGCGAAGGCCAGGTTTTGGGCAAGGTCTTCGCGTTGCTGTGTTAGTTTTTCCCTGTCCGACAGATCCGCAATCAGCCGTAGATGGCCTCCGGCGGCATCAATGGCACGGGCCAGTTCGACCTGGCGGTCATAGGCGAAAAAATCGCGGTCGGCCAATCTGTCCAGCAGTTGCCTGGCCGCATCCGGTTGGGCATAAAGGTCGGCTATTGTTGCCGTGACCCTGACGCGGGTGATATCCAGCTGACTGGCCAAAATATCCTGAATTTCTGCCAGACTGTCTGCGACATTGGTCAGACGTCCGTCCAATCTCTGGCGTTGCTGCAGCCGCATTTGCGCAACCTGGGCCAGCTGTGTCACCGAAGATTGCAAACGCTCCAGAACCTGCGCACCATTGTTCAGGTCGTCCTTGAAAAGATCGGCGAATATTCCAGGCTGTCTGAGCCGATCGAAATCGGTCTTCAGATCGTCCATCTCGTGCTGCAGGGAACGGACCAGCGACTGGAGGTCTGCCAGATTGCCGACCTCGGAAAACGACGGAGCAAGCGCGGCGACAAAGATGCTTTCGTCGGAAATCTTGCGGGCGAGGGCGGCAGCGGGCAAATTGTCCTGTATCAAGGCGCGCTGTTGCCCGGTGAGATAGAGGTTGGAGCCTAGTGCTGCCAGGCTGACAAGGACGGAGAGGCTCACGATGAAGGTGAACACCCGTAATAACTGCTTGTCAAAACCAACGTGTTGCATGGCGCGACGCTATGGTGTTTTGCGCTTGCTCGCAATCACTTGCCTTGTTTTTGCATCCCTTGTTTTAGCGGTCGAGGCGCAAACCGGTGATGAATCTCCCTGGCCGCACCCTCACAGGGAGCAGACTTCTGCCCCGTCCAGTCAGGTTCGGCTGTGTGTAGTCGTCCCGCATTTCAAGGATGAATATTGGCTTAGTGTCGGACACGGCCTGCAGGAAGAGGCGTCTCGCAGGCAGGTCGCCCTGATCATCCATGAGTCCGGCGGCTATCACGCTCTGGAACGTCAGGTGAGCCTGCTTGAAACCTGCATTGCGCAGGGGGTGGATGCCATTTTGCTGGGCGCTATTTCAGCCGAGGCGGATGTTCTTCTGGCGGCAGTGAAACATGCTGCGGCCCGTGTTCCGGTCTTGGCGCTGGTGAATGAGTTGCAGTCGCCTGATCTGGCGGGCTCGATTGGCGTGGATTGGCGTCAAATGGGGCGTGTGATTGGGGATTTTCTGGCTGCAAGACATCCGGGCGGAGCCCGGGCCACCACGGTCGGATTTGTCACCGGGCCGGTCGATTCCGGCTGGTCGCCCTTGCTTGAAAGCGGGTTACGGGCCGGATTGCTTGGCTCTTCGGTCGAAATAGTTGTGACGCGCCATGCCGATACCGGGCTGCGCGAGCAATTGCGCGAAGTGGAAACAGCGCTGAGTTTGCAACCCGGCCTCGACTATCTGGTGGGCAGCGCTCCTGCTATCGAGGCTTCGATGGGGCTGGCGGCACGCAGCGACAGCGGCTTTCCTCAGATGATAGCCACCTACATCAGCCATTCTGTTCGACGTGGGCTGCAAAGTGGAAAAGTAGTCGCTGTGCCGTTTGATGATCCGGTGCTGCAGGGGCGACTGGGCGTTGGGGCAGCTCTCTATGCGATCAGCGGCGGACGGCTTTCAGCGTTGCAGGGACCGGAAATTGAACTGATCCAGGCCGAAGATGCAGGTGATTTGCCACTTTCGCCTGCGCACCTTGTTCTGGCCATCGAATAAAAGCCTTAGACCGCATTCTGCTAGGTTTGGCTGGCTAGAAAGAAAGTGCTGCCAAGTCTCGGCCAAATGGGTGATCCTATGAAATCCCGCTAGGCTTATTGAACTCACGGAAGGACTATTAAAGTCAAAAAAGCCACCAAGCTATTGAGCTTGGTGGCTTTTTATGGCTCCGGCGGTAGGGATCGAACCTACGACCAATTGATTAACAGTCAACTGCTCTACCGCTGAGCTACGCCGGAACGGTGAGAGCGATATAGCCAGAGCGGCAGAAGACGTCCAGAGGGGAAATGTAGATTTTTCAAGAAAAATCAGCCTGGGTCCCGAGGCGGAACTTTGCCTCCGGGGTAAGGGCGCCAATTGGCGACACAATAGACTTTCCCGCCAGATCGACCAAATGTGCAAGCACGTTGCGTTCAGCCGCGCCCAACAAGGCAGGTGGGGTTTCGGTGTAGATAGCCCGGGCCAGTTCCGCAGGTGTTGCAGGCTGGTGTTGCAGCCGTTCGAGAATTGCAGCCTCGCGGGCATTTCGGTGCCCCATCAGCCAGTCCAGTCGGCCCGAAGGATCCAGCACGGCGGCCCCGTGGCCAGGATAGAAGACACGCCAAGAGCCGTCGCGCAGGCGCTGACAAGAGGTCATGAAATCGGTAAGATCGCCATCGGGGGGGGATACCAGCGAGCTGGCCCAGCCCATCACGTGATCGGCGGTGAAACAGGCGTCATTCAGCCCGAGGGCAATGTGGTTCCCCAGATGGCCCGGGGTGTGTATGACCTCCAGGCTCCAGGTTTCGCCCGTCAGGATCTCGCCGTCGCGCACGGATATGTCCGGGATGAAATCAGTGTCAATTCCTTCACCACCCCCTTGCATACCCTTGTCCACGAGGTCCTGCATTGCAGGGCTGCGCCCGGCAGTAGCCGGGCCAAACCCATAGACAGGCGCCCCACAGCGCAGCGACAGGGCCCTGGCCAGCGGGGAGTGATCAAGATGGCTGTGGGTAACGATGATATGGCTGATCCTCTGCCCAGGTTCGATGGCGGCCAGGATGGCCTCCAGATGCGCGGGCAGGTCTGGACCGGGATCGATCACCGCAACATCCCCGGTGCCGATCAGATAGGTATTGGTTCCGCGATACGTCATCGGAGAGGGGTTGGGTGCCAGAATGCGCCGCACACCGGGTTCCAGTTCCTCGGGCTGTCCGGGGACTGGATTGAAATCATCAGGAGCCTTCATCTGCTGTCGCCTCGTCTCTGTCGTCTTGTTTTCTGCTGACCTGTGGCCTGCAACATTTAGCCTGCAACATTTTCAATGCTTGTTTGCGATCTGTCGGGCTGGTCTGCAAGCCCGCAGAACGACGGTCGGAACCAGGGCGAAGAGGCGGCCTGCGCCAACCTCGGTGTGATCCGCTGCCGGATACCACCGATCTGCACTCGTATCGCTGAACTACGCCAGTTTCCCTGCCAGTGCCGATTTACGTCCCTGATGTATTTCAGGGTCACATCAGCATTGCTGTCACCTGTTGTCAGCCTCCATCTTCACAGTGTCGCACTGCAGCTGTAGTCTTAACCTATGTTCTTCCAATGGCTCAAACAATATGTCCCGCGTAGCCTTTATGCCCGTGCGGCATTGATCCTGGTTATGCCAATCGTTGCACTGCAATTGGTGGTGTCGATCGTCTTTATCAAACGTGACCTCGAAGATGTCACGACGCAGATGACCACGACTGTGCTACGTGAAATCGCCCTGTTGCAGCAACTGGGCGCAGATGAAGCCGATCCGCTGGCCTATCTGGCGCGGATTGATCCGTTGCTGGAGCCGCTGACAATGCAGGCCCGAATCCTGCCTGCTGAGGCGCAGCCGCCGCGCGATGAGCTGCGCTGGGATGAGTTTTCAGGGCGTGTGGTCCGCGACAAGTTCCAGTTGGAATTGGCCGAATTTCGAGCCGTGAAGTTTCCGGAAAATCGGGACTTTTTGCTGTATCTGGACACCGCTGCGGGGATTCTTGAATTGCGGTTGGACCGGCGGCGCCTTACGGCGGCAGCACCGCATCAGCTGATTGTTACCATGGTGTTTTTTGGTTTCCTGATGACCGTGATTTCCTTTGTCTACATGCGCAACCAGTTGCGTCCGATCAAAAAACTGGCGGATGCGGCTCAGGCCTTTGGGCGGGGGCGCAATGTCCCCTATGCGCCGCGCGGCGCCACAGAGGTGCGGGTCGCGGGCAGCGCCTTTCTGGATATGCGTGCCCGCATTGAGCGCCAGATCGAGCAGCGTACCCTGATGCTGTCAGGGGTCAGCCATGACCTGCGCACGCCGCTGACGCGTCTCAAGCTGAGCTTGGCGATGATTGACGAGGATGAGGCCGAACCAATGCTGCGCGATGTCAGCGAGATGCAGGCGCTGCTGGATGCGTTCCTTGATTTTTCGCGTGGTGCCTCAACTGGTGAACCGGAACCGGTGGACCCGCAGGCGCTGATCACAGCCGTGGTCGAGGATTGGCGGCGCCAAAACAAAGACGTGATGCTGGGAGAGCTGAGCGGCGTCGGGACAGTGCCGCTCAGGGCGCAATCGATACGGCGTGCGGTCGAAAACCTGGTGTCAAATGCGGTGCGCTACGGCACCCGTGCCCGGGTCTCCATGGCATTGACGGAAAAGTCTTTGAGGATCCGGGTCGAAGACGATGGCCCCGGAATTCCAGCCGCGCAGCGCGGCGATGCGATCCGTCCCTTTTCGCGGCTGGATCCGGCGCGCAACCAAGATCTTGGCTCTGGTGTGGGGCTGGGTCTGGCCATTGTCACCGATATTGCCCGCGCCCATGGAGGGACTCTGCGCCTCGGCAAAAGCGAAGAGCTTGGCGGCCTGCAGGCGGATATCGTGATCGGCCGATGAGGCGTGCCGCCTCTATCACAAGAGTAGAGAGGCGGCACGAAAGTGCGGGGCGCGCTGTGGTCAGCTGCGATTGTGAAAGATGAAGCCGATGAAGTTGAGTAGAAGCTGAGCGGCCAGAACCTGCGTGCTTTCGCTGGGGTCATAGGCTGGTGCCACCTCCACCAGGTCAATGCCGACCACATCGCCACGCTGGCTCAGCCCCTGCAAGATCTCCAATACGTCGTAATAAAGAAACCCGCCATGGCTTGGCGTGCCGGTGCCTGAGGCAATGGAGGGGCAGAAGGCATCGATATCGATGGTGACATAGTAGCGACTGCCTTCGGGGATGCGGGCCAGCACGGCCTCGGTGCCCAGTTTGCGCACTTGGCGCACCGACAGGATGTCTGAACCACGGGTGCGGGCGTCATCGTAGCCTTCTTTGGCAGTAGAGGACACATTGCGAATGCCAAGCTGGGTCATGCCCGAAACATAGTCTTTTTCGATGGCGCGGCGCATCGGGTTGCCATGGCCATGGGTGACTCCATGGCGTTCGTCGACAAAATCCAGATGGGCATCAATCTGCACCACATGGATCGGGCCGTTTTGGGCACAGTCCTCGGCAAAGGCATTGATGCAGGGGATATTGATCGAATGATCGCCGCCGATGGTCACCGGCAAAGCTCCCGCATCAAGGATTTTCTTGACGCCGAATTCGATATTCGCGTGGCTTTCTTCGGTCTTGGTATGGATGATATCGGCGTCGCCAATATCCACCATTTTCATATCGGCGCCCAGATAGGTGGCATCGTCTTCGTGATCATAGGCTCCGGCATGGCCAAAGCTGAACAGGGTTGAGGCCTCGCGGACGGCGCGGGGGCCAAAACGGGCGCCGGCCCGCCATTGGGTGCCAAAATCAAACGGTGCCCCCAGGATGGCGACATCGGCGTCTATGGCATCCCAATCTGCGATGTATTGAGATTTACCAAAGGTGGAAATTCCCACGAATGGCAGATTGAGACGTCCCGCCGCATATCCATGTTCAGACACGTAATTCTCCCGTGGTTTTTATTGTTTCTCTGCCTGAGCATGGCCGATTTTTAGCGGGTCGCCAAGCAGGGGAGCGACAGATGGGCTTCGCTCCCAGACAAGAACGGGACAAGAAAGGGATGCATGCAGGGGTATGCGGTCTACACAGCTCGTCTCTAGGGGGCTTTGCCGATTCAAAACCTGCACTCAAGCTTTCGTGACTGGGTCAGTGTCAGGGTTTGGCAAGATAGGGGTTTGTGGTCGCATCGTGCACAATATACGCAGGGGTATCATAATTGTGATTCTGCCCAGTAGTGTGAGTTGAGACCAAACATGAGTAAACGTGACCTTGTTGAGCGCTGGTTTGTCGAGGCCTGGGAAAAGGGCAATATGGCAATCCTGGACGAAATGCTTGCGCCATCTTTAACGGATAGCGATCTTTTGGATGGATTGCTCGCTCCGCGCCGGGACTTCCCGCTTCTGGTGGAGGTCATTCACAAACTCGTTGGCCCCTTGAAGGTCGAGATCCTGCGCTTCTTGCAAGACGGTGACTGGACGTCGACGCATTATGTCATGACATCACCCGGCCCCGATGCGGCGACCCCCTTGCGTGTCGAGGGAGTCGTGCTGATCCGGTTCGAAGAAGACAAAATCGCCGAGCTGATTTCCCGCTTTGATGGATTCACCCTGTTTGAGCAATTGGGTCAATTGCCTCCTGATGCGCTGGTCGCCTGCCTTTCCGGGCAAAAACTGACCTGGGCCTAGACTGACCTGAGCAAGGACCGACCGGGGCATAGACTGAACTTGCATAGGTTGGGCACAGGCCAGACTTCAATTGCTTTTTCTGTTCCTGAGGAGGCCGCAAGACTGCCCGGCACAAGAGCACTGCCCGACTGGAGCGACGTCTGGAGCGAGGCCAGCTGTTCGGCTCAAACGGTCTCATGACGGGCTTGCGGTTTCGTTCAACTCCATATGTCCTTCTCCCCGCGACAGAACGCGACGCAGGATAGGTTCAAAGAACTCCAGTGGCTTGGTCGGATAATCCGGGTCAAAGGCGCATTGGTCATAATCGTGGCAGAATTTTCGGCACGCCTCCCAGTGGGGGCTGTCGCGGTATTTGTCGCGGGCATTGCGGTCTCCGCCCAGATGGTGATTGTAGTAAAATCCCTGGAACACACAGTGGTGTTTCAGGATCCACCAGGTGCGCTCGCTGACATAGGGTTTCATCATCGCGGCCGCCAGTTCTCCGTGGTTATAGGGAGACAGGATATCGCCGATGTCATGCACCAGGGCAGCAACGATGATCTCCTCATCAGCCCCATCGGTATAAGCACGCGTTGCCGCTTGCAGGCAGTGTTGATAGCGGTTGATCGGATAAGGGGTCCAGTCCTCGTCCAGCGAGCGGATGGCGGCGAGCATCCGCTCCGGAAGGGCGGCATTGAAGGCCTCTTCGTAGGCCATGACCGCATCCCAATCGGGTTTTTCGGCCTGTTCAAAACTGGTCCAGGTGGGTTTGTGACTTTTGTCGAGCATGGGCGCGTTTCCTGTTGAGGTGTCTTGTCTGGCTAGCGCAACGCGTATGATAGGCAAAACGAATTGATTTGATCTGTGTGATGCAGGATATTCATCACATGCAGATGAACGCCATTGATACCTTTCTGGCCATTGCGCGTGACGGCAGCTTTCACGCGGCCGCCGAGGCGTTGAATGTCACCCAGACAACTGTGAGTGCCCGGATTAGGGTGCTCGAAGAGGAACTCTCCATCAGCCTGTTTGATCGTGGACCGGGCGGCACGCAGCTGACGGCGTCAGGGCGACAGTTTCGACCCTATGCCGAACAGATGCAGCGTACCTGGGCCTTTTTGAAATCCGGTGGCGCCGCGCCGTTGCAGGACCGTTTGTCACTACGGCTAGGGGCGCAGCTGTCTATGTGGGACGCGATGCTGGTCGATCTAGTGATCTGGCTCGAAGAGCAGAAGGGAAAACTTCCGTTCATACTCAACTATGATCACGCGCTCAACATGGGGGAGGCGGTCACACAGCAACTGCTGGATCTCGCCATCGTTACCGAGGCCCCGCATGGGACACGGCTGCAGGTCGAGGATCTGCCCCCGGAGGAGCTGATACTGGTGTCGGATCAACTGCTGGACCTGGCCGGGCCGCAGATGGGGCAGAACCTGCCTTTGTTCATCAATCTGGATTTTGGGCGGCATTACGACCGGCAGGTGCAGGAGGTGATCCCCAAAGGCAGTCGCCAACATATCGTTCTGGGCAATGCCGGTATGGCACTGCGCTACCTGCATAAACGCGGTGGCATGGGGTTTTTTCCACGATCCATGGTGGCAGAGGCACTACAGGACGGGCGCTTGCAGCCGGTCGCGGGGGTCGCGCCGATGTGGCTGGACTGCAAGGCTCTCTATCATTCCGGATCGCCGATCTTGTCTCAGATCGAAGAGGCGCTTCAGGGATTACGCAGCCTGCGTTGCCCGTGAAGTGGGCCTGAAGTTAGCTGAATTGAGCCTGGGCTGAACCGTTATTTTGCGGTCAAATCATCAAAACAGGTCATGGCTTTGGCGGCATACATCATCGCCGGGCCGCCACCCATCTGGATCGACATGGCCAGCACATCCGCGACCTCTTCACGGCTGGCCCCGGCACGGATCAACGCTTCGACGTGCAAGCCGATGCAGTCTTCGCAGCGCAGTGCCACCGCGATACCAAGAGCGACGAATTCCTTTTGTTTGAACTCCAGCACGCCCCCCTGTTTGACGGCCTTGCCCAGGGCCCCAAAGGCCTGGGCAGTGTCGGGGATTGCTTTGTTCAGGTTGCGCAATCCCTGACGGGTGCCCTCGAGTTTGTCGTTCCAATTCATAGACTGTCCTTCGGTTTTACATTCCGCTTTCCGAAGGTGTAGGCAACAGGCGCTCTGCCGACTTTGATCTAGGTCACGCCGACAGCGCGTTACGTGGCGCCATTGTGAAACACCAGACCAAGATTGTTGGCGGGCATTTCGATGACGGCACCGGGGGTTAGCCCGGCGTCTTCAGCCCAGTCGAGCACATCGAAATCATCTTTGTAGCCAATCTCGGGGTCATGACCCACAAGGGAGGCATGAAAGGTCTCGTCGCCCTCACTGGTCAGCTCTCCCGCACGCGAAAAGGGGCCGTAAATCACCAAGGTACCCGCAGGTGCCAAGCAGGTTGCCGCCTCTTGTATAAGGCGCTGCGCCTCTGGCGTGCTGATCAGGTGTAACAGATTGGAAAGCATGATCAGATCCACCGGGCCCTGCGCCTGCAATACGCTGTCTGACCAGCCCGGTGCGGTAGCATCCAGCGCAAGGGCCGGGCGGATATTGTCTGTACCAGCCTCAGCCACGTGGGCATCAATGCTGGCGCGGCGTGCCGGGTCGACCTCGCTTGGCTGCCAGGTCAGACCGGGCAGGCGGGTGCCATAGCCAATAACGTGTTGTCCGGTGCCGCTGGCCAGTTCTAGGGCAGTGCCGGAAGTGGGTGCGACCTGATCGAGAAGATCACACAGGGCGGCCAAATTGCGCGCAGCTGAAGGCGCAAACAGTTTGCCGCCATCGGGGTTGGCTACCGAGGCGCTGCCGGGAACAGAGCGGACCGGCATCAGCGCAGCCTCTGTGGCGAAAGTGCCACCAGCGTTTCTGTGTCAAACAGGCTGGAGGTACCACCAAGGATATCCGCTAACAGCTGCGAGGCGGCAGGGGCGGTCTGAAAGCCATAGCCGCCCTGGGCTGCACACCAGATGAAATCAGGTTGATCCGGATCGGGGCCAAGCACCAGATTGCCGTCCGGGGCAAAACTGCGCAGGCCAGCCCAGTTGCTTTCAACCCGGGTGACCGGTGTCGTTACCCGTTCTTCATAGCGCGCCAGCCCTTCGGCAAGTACCATGTCATCGGCATAGGCATCATGGGGTGTCACCAGATCGGCATCCGCAGGGGAGACCAGAAGTTTTCCCGCGTCAGGCTTGGCATACCATGTCTCTCCGACGCCCATCAGCATCGGCCAGGTGCTGACATCGTGCCCGCCAGGGGCTGGCAGTCGCGCCATCGAGCGTCGGCGCGGTTGAATGCCAATGGGGGACACACCAGCAAGCACGGCGATCTCATCTACCCAGGCTCCGGCAGCATTGACGATTTGGGCTGCCTCGTAGGTCGTATCGGCGGTAGTCACTAGCCAGCCTGCGCCAGACCGGGTGATGCCAGTGACGGTCGCACGGGTCACGACACTGCCGCCGGCTGCGCGCAGAACCTTGGCGAAATCCTGGATCATGCGATCGGTATCAAGGTCCTGGGCCGCCTGATGCAACCCGGCATGGGTGACGGTTTTGGGGTTCAGGATCGGAACCCTGTCCAATGCGTCTTCGATCGAGATCGGCTCAAGGTGCAGGTCTTTGATATCAGAAGTGAACTGCTGCTCCTCACCGGGGCCTGCCACCAGCATGAATCCGCGCGGCGTGAGATAGCCGCCATTGGCGCTATGGTGATAGTCAGCGCTGGCCCGGTTCAGAGCGACCACGGCATCTGTGCCGTAGTTTTCTTCAAACATAGCCGCCGAACGTCCCGAGGCATGATAGCCAAGCGCCTCTTCCGCCTCGAGCAGGACCACGCGGCCCAGCGCCGACAGGCGGGCGGCTGCACTGGTGCCGGCAATACCGCCGCCAATGACGATAAAATCACTCTTCATGCACCCATCTCCTGTTCTTCGAGCCTATCGGTGGCTGGTACTGGCCGCGGGCTGAGCGCGGCTATAGCGTCATAGAGATCCTGATCCATCTCCAGATCCAGTGCGGCAAGCGAGGGCGCAATCTGCTCCACGGTGCGCCCTGAGATGATCGGCATCGGTGCGCTGCCATGGGCTGCGACCCAGGCCACGGCCAATGTCGCCGGATCCACACCGCGTGCCTGTGCCATAACGGTCAGTTCTCGGGCGGTGTCATGCATCCAGGCCTGGCCATAGCGGCTGTTATAGCGGGCATCCTCGCTCAGCCGTCCTGAGGACCAACCACTGCCACCTGAGGCATATTTACCGGTCAGCAAACCACCGCCCAGCGGCGAATAGGGGGCTACGGCCATGCCCTGATCGGCACACATCGGTAGGATTTCCACCTCGACCTGACGTTTCACCAGCGAATACATTGGCTGCAGGATATCTGTCGAAACCCCGATCTCTTTCCCAAGCATCTGGGCCTTCATCACCTGCCAGGCGGCAAAATTCGACAGCCCTATGTAGCGGATATCGCCAGCCGCCTTGCGGGCGGCAAACCATGACAGGGTTTCGCGCAGGTCAGTCTCGGCGTCAAAACGGTGCAGATAAAGGATATCAATGCAGTCCAGCCCAAGGCGCTTGCGACTGGTGTCAAACTGGCTTTGCAGATTACCCGCCCCGGCACCGCCGGAGTAGCCGACCTTGCTGGCGACCAGCACCTGGTCACGCTCAGCCTGGATCAGTTGCCCCAAAATTTCTTCGCTACGGCCGTCTGTATAGACCCAGGCAGTGTCAAAATGGGTAATCCCTGCGGCACGGCAGGCGGCATAAATTTCAGCAGATTGTGCGGCATCGGCGCGACCACCAAACTGCATGGTGCCAAAGGCAAAGCGGCTTGCCGGGGTTCCGTCGGGGCTGGTAAGGATCTGTGTCATGGGCGGAACCTGCCACGTCCCTGTAACAGGGAAAAGAGCGAAGGTGAGTGTCGGCCTACCTTTCGTGAAAAACTGCTCCGCCTGAGTCGTCAATGCTCAGGGAGATGCGGCTTGCAGGTTCAATAACTCGAAGTGCTTGGTGGCGCGATGTAGAGCTGAGTGGCCATCTAACAGCTTTACTCCGATGACCGGTTTGAGCCCTCTTTGCCGCGTTTTTGCACTGCGGCCAATGTCTGCTATCACGGTAGAGGTAAAAACGTTCAATAGCCACTTGGGTTTTGAACGGGTTTGTGGAAGCATTAAACGAGGACGTTTGCGGGAGTGCCCAAAACGAGGGTTTTTGGAAGGCTTTCACTTGACCGCTGTCAGATATTGCGGGCGTTCGGCGGTATGCTTATCATCAGCAGATAAAATAGGGGTCGAAGAATGCCAGATAATCACACTAACCCAGATAGGCCGTCCATAATTAAAAAGGCTTGGCGCGACTGGTTAAAGATGTTCCTGCCGCTCATGGCTGTAGTCTGGTTCGCAATGTATTGGTTTGGTTTTAATGCGATCATGCCATGGTTGATCGTAATGATCATCGTCACGTTATGCTATCAACGGTTCGTGAAGAAACGTAGTTGGAGATCAATCATGTGGGGCGTTTACGCTTCCGATAAGTAACCATACGCAGCTGATTGAGAAGCTCTAACCATTCAACCAAAATGCCAGAGATTGTATTCGCTGTAAGGTCAAAAGTGGCTCTCCAAAAACGACCGTTTTTGAACGGTTTGCCAAACCGGACATTGGCGCACGTGAAGTGAAGGGCGGCTTCGTCCGCACTGCGGACATTCGCCCAGTGCGTTTCTTCAGAAACTCCGGGTGGTCGGCAGTATTGTTCCCTTGTGTTGTGTGAATAGTGCGATTGTGTTTTTTCTAGACATCTCCCCCAAAAAAAGGCCCGCCTATTGGGGCGGGCCTTTTCGGTGGTGAAGGTAGCAGTTGTTTACTGCGGGATGTCGCCTTCGATGCCTTCGACATAGAAGTTCATGCCAGCAAGGGTGCCGTCATCCGCAGTCTCGCCATCGGCCAGCCAGGCGGATCCGTCCTGTTTGGTGATCGGGCCGGTGAAGGCGTGGTAAGAGCCATCCGCAAGGGCCGCTTTCAGTGCCAGTGCTTCGGCTTTCACTTCAGCAGGAACCGCGTCGGAGATCTCGCCGATGCCAACCATGCCAGCGCCGATGCCGTCCCAGGTGTCCGTGCTTGTCCAGGTACCGTCCATGACGGCCTTGGTGCGGGCGATGTAGTAGGGGGCCCAGTCGTCAATGATGGAGGAGACGCGTGGCTTGGGACCGTATTCGGCCATATCCGAGGCCTGGCCAAAGGTGATCACGTTGCCAGCAGCCTGTGCTGCGGCCTGTGGCGCGGTCGAATCGGTGTGCTGCAGGATCACGTCGGCACCCTGTTCGATCAGTACCTTGGCAGCGTCAGCTTCTTTGGCAGGGTCAAACCAGGTGAAGGCCCAGACGATTTTGAATTCGACGTCGGGGTTGACCTTTTTGGCGTGGATATAGGCAGAGTTGATGCCGCGGATCACTTCGGGGATCGGGTAGGAGCCGATGTAGCCGACGATGTTGCTTTCGGTCATATGGCCCGCGATGGTGCCCTGAACCGCGCGGCCTTCATAGAAACGTGCCGAGTAGGTCGAAACGTTTTCAGTATTGCGCTTATAGCCGGTGGCGTGCTCGAATTTCACGTCCGGGAATTTGGCGGCGACGTTGTTGGTCGGATCCATATAGCCGAAAGAGGTGGTGAAGATCAGATCCGCACCCTGCAGCGCCATCTGGGTGATCACACGCTCGGCGTCGGGGCCTTCGGCGACGTTTTCAACATAGACGGTTTCGACCTTGTCGCCGAATTCTGCGACAACAGCCTTGCGGCCCTGGTCGTGCTCATAGGTCCAGCCGCCGTCGCCCACGGGGCCAACATAGACAAAGCCCACTTTGGTTGGGTCTTCGGCTACAGCAGCCGTGGCAAGGCCCAGTGCCATGGCAGCACTGGTCAAAAGGTTCGTCAGTTTCATTAAAGGGATCCCCCCGTTTTGATTATGATTGTGCCCGGGGGCAGCCCCGGACAAGTGGTGTGCTGCGCGCCAAAGATTAGCGCGAAGCGTGGAAGTTGCGGCCAAGCGCAGCAGGGGCGCTGCTTTTATCGGCGGATAGAATGACGAGCACCAGAATGGTGATCAGATAGGGCGACATTGCCAGATACTCTACCGGGATGGCAACGCCTGCGGCCTGAAGATTAAGCTGAACAACGGTCACGCCGCCAAAAAGATAGGCACCCAGCAGCACGCGCCAGGGTTTCCAGCTGGCAAAGACCACCAAAGCCAGCGCAATCCAGCCGATGCCTGCGGTCATGCCCTCGGTCCATTGCGGCACGCGAATGAGGCTGATGTAGGCGCCGCCAAGCCCGGCACAGGCACCACCAAACAGGATCGCCAGAATGCGGATGCGAACAACCTTGTAGCCAAGCGCATGGGCGGCATCGTGGTTTTCGCCCACGGCGCGCAGAACCAACCCCAGGCGGCTGAACTTGATCATGGCCCAGACCGCCGCGATCAGTGCGATTGCCACATAGAGCATCAGGTCATGGCCGAACAGGATCGGGCCCACAACAGGTAGGTCGCTCAGCACCGGAATGTTCAGCTTTTCCATCTGTGGCGGCTTTACCCCGACATAGCTCTGCCCCATGAGGGCTGACAGACCCAGACCAAACAGGGTCAGCGACAGGCCCGAGGCGACCTGATTGGCCTGGGCAAACTGCGTGAGAATGGCAAAGAGCACAGAGAGCAATGCGCCGGCCCCAGCGGCTGCGACAAAGCCCAGCAAAGGCGATCCCGTCTCAACGGCAGTGGCAAAGCCAGCGATGGCGCCGATGATCATCATACCCTCGACGCCAAGGTTCAGAACCCCGGCTTTCTCCACCACCAATTCTCCAATGGCGGCAAACAGCAGCGGCGTGGCCGCGACCATGAGCGAGGCAATGAGCAGGACGGGGTTGATTGCAGAAAGATCCATCACGCGACCTCCGGTTTGCCAAAGCTGAGGCGGAAATTGGTGAGCAGGTCAAAGGCCAGCAGGAAAAACAGCAACATGCCCTGAAAGACCTGAATGGCCGAAGACGGCAGCTGCAGGTTAGCCTGGGCGATATCACCGCCGATATACGTCAGCGCCATCAGCCCCCCGGCCAGCAGGATGCCCACTGGATGCAACCGGCCCAGAAAGGCGACGATAATGGCGGTGAAACCATAGCCGACGTTAAAATCGATAGAGACCTGACCGGAGGGCCCAGAAACCTCAAACAGGCCTGCAAGACCGGCGAGAATACCAGAGGTGCCAAGGCAGAACAGGATCAGGCGCGATGGGTTCACTCCCGCGAACTTGGCCGCACGCGGCGCCTCACCTGTCAGGCGGATGTGATAGCCCGTCATGTGACGGTTGAGCAGCACATAGGCAAAGATCACCGCGATCAGGGCTGCAACCACGCCCCAATGCATGCCGGTTCCAGCGATCAAGTCGGCGTTATAGGCGCTCTCGTATTGCTGCAGGTTGCGTGAGCCCGGAAAGCCAAACCCTTCGGGGTTTTTCATCAGGCCCAATGACATAGAGGCAAGAAACTGTTCGGCCACATAGACCAGCATCAGCGACACGAGGATTTCGTTGGTGCCAAAGCGGACTTTCAAATAGGCTGGGATCGACGCCCAGAGCCAGCCGCCAAAGCCGCCAGCGATCACCATCAGCGGAAAGATATACCAGGCCTCAAGCGGGTAAAACGCGAGCCCAACCCCGGCGCCAAACAGCGCGCCCATGATATATTGCCCTTCGGCGCCAATGTTCCAGATGCCGGCCTTGAAGCCCAGCGAAAGGCCAATGGCGATCAGCACCAGCGGCGCACCTTTGACCAGCAGTTGCGGGCGGTAGTAAAAGGCGAACTCGCCAAACAGCGGTTCCCAGAAGATGGTGCGAATGGCCTCGACCGGGTCCTTGCCAAGGATGGCAAACAAAAGCCCGCCAGCCAGCATGGTAGCCAGCACCGCCACCAGCGGTGTGGCCAGTGACCAGGCCTTTGACGGCTGTGGCCGTTTCTCTAGCCGGATCATGCGGCCTCTCCCTGTTCTCGTTTTTTGTTGTTGTGGGCTGAAAGATCAGACATGCGCCACCTCCATGCCATGGGCACCGCCCATCATCAGGCCGATTTCTTCAACCGTCAGGCCAGCTGCCGGACGTGGCGCCGATAGGCGGCCCTCATTGAGGGCGGCAAAACTGTCGGAGATCTCCATCAGCTCATCCAGATCCTGGCTGATGCAAATCACTGCCGCACCGCCAGCCGCCAGATCCAGCAAGGATTGGCGAATGGCCGCCGCAGCAGAGGCATCAACCCCCCAGGTCGGCTGGTTCACGACCAGTACCTCGGGACGTTGCAGCACCTCGCGTCCGATGACAAATTTCTGCAAATTGCCGCCCGATAGCGAGCGCGCGGCATTTTCCGGCCCCGGTGTGCGCACGTCAAATTCCTTGATGACGCGCTCAGCAAACTCTTTTGCGGCCGCCCATTTGAGAAATCCGTTCTTGACCAGCCCTTCGCGAGTGGCCCCGGTCAGCATGGCGTTTTCTGTCAGGCTCATATCAGGGGCTGCAGCGTGGCCCAGACGTTCTTCGGGTGCAGCCAGCACCCCGAGTGCACGGCGTGCCACAGGGCCCAGTCGCCCAATCGGGTCTTTGCCTAGCTTGACTGCATCCGCTTCGGTCAGGGTCTCGCCAGACAGAACCGACAGCAACTCATCCTGGCCGTTGCCAGCGACACCCCCAATGCCAAGGATCTCGCCCCGGCGCACCGTCAGATGTACATTGCGCAGCGCCGTGCCAAAGGCCGAAGGCGAGGGCACCGACAGACCCGAGATATCCAGCGCCACCGCACCAAATTCACGGTCGCCGCGTTCAGGCGGGGTCAGGGCCGATCCGACCATCAGTTCCGCCATTTCACTGGCCGAGGTCTCAGCCGGGACGCATTCACCGACGTTCTTGCCCAGCCGCAGGATGGTCGCGTGATCACAAAGTGTACGGATCTCTTCCAGCTTGTGGCTGATATACAGGATCGAAGTACCCTCGGCGCGCAGTTTTTCCAGTGTCTGGAACAGGATGTCCACCTCTTGTGGGGTCAGCACCGACGTTGGTTCATCCATGATCAGCAGTTTGGGGTCCTGCAGCAGGCAGCGAATAATCTCCACCCGCTGACGTTCCCCGGCAGACAGATCGCCCACGGTGCGATAAGGATCCAGCGGCAGCCCATAGGTCTCCGAGACTTCGCGAATTTTCGCCGCCAGATCGCGCAGCTTGGGCGGGTTCTCCATCCCCAAAGCGATATTTTCGGCCACATTCAACGCATCAAACAGGGAAAAGTGCTGGAACACCATGGCGATGCCATCGGCACGCGCCTGGCGGGGCTCTCCCGGAGCAAAGGCTTTGCCCCGCAGGGTCATCTCGCCACTGTCGGGCTTCACCAGCCCGTAGATCATCTTGACCAAGGTGGATTTACCGGCGCCGTTTTCGCCCAGAAGCGCATGCACCTCACCTTCGCCAATGTCAAAAGAGACGGAATCATTGGCCACCACGCCGGGGTAGGCCTTGGTCAGGCCCTTCAGGCTCAAGAGTACCTCAGTCACGCGCGCCGCTCCTCTTTTATGTCTTTGATAGCGGTCTGCGCCAACAGCTGTGCTGCAACGCCGACCGCAATCATCTGCGGGTGTTTGCCCAGGGCTGGCGAGCCGATCGGGCAGGTAATGCGGGCGATCTCAGCCGGGCCGTGACCCAGGGCCGCCAACCGGCTGCGAAACCGCGCCCATTTGGTGGCCGAGCCAATTAGCCCCGCAAAGGTGAACCCATGCAATAGCAGGGCGTGGCATAGCGCCAGATCCAGCTCATGGGAATAGGTCAGGATCAAATGTTGTGCATTTACCGGGGCATGACGCAGCAAAAGAACGGGATCAGCTCCGGGAAGTCGGGTAACTTGGGGTGGAATATGATCCGGAAACCGCGCAGGGGCGGTATCAACCCAGGTGATGGACAGATCCGGCAGCGGCGCCAACACATCGACCAACGCGCGTCCCACATGGCCCGCGCCCCAGATCCAAAGATCTGTTTGTGGCAGATGCACCGGCTCCACCATCCAGCCTTCAATCAGCTGTGGGTCGGGCCGTTGTCCCTGATTGCGCAGCTGCGCCAGCAGGCGTTTAACGGCCAAAGGTTCTTTGGGGCTGGCGGTCTGCGCAACCGGTCTTGCAATGATCTGCGCGTCCAGTTGCTCCAGATCAGCCGCCTTATAGGTTTCGCGCAGCAATGTCACAGACCCGCCGCAGCACTGGCCCAGGTCTGGTCCCAGCGCATGGGTGCTGAGCCCAGACTTGGCGCCTTGCCTGCGCGAAATCTGAGCCGCCTCGTATTCTAGTGCCCCGCCACCGATGGTGCCGCTCTGGCCAGTCTCCCATACCAGCATGGCAGCGCCGACTTCACGCGGCGAAGATCCCCGAATGGCGGCAATCACCACCCGTGTGACCCTGCCGTGGCTTGCGACGGCTGCGCGCAACTCCTGCAGATCAAATCCCATCTGTCAGCCTCCGGCTGCAGCGCCAGACCTCCTCGGCTGTGGCCGGGGCATTCAGGGCAGGGTAGCCTTCGCCAAACTGCGCCACGGCGTTGCTCAGCGCCAGCCAGGCCGAAATCCCCAGCATAAAGGGCGGCTCGCCCACGGCCTTGGAGCGATAGATGGTCTCTTCGCGGTTTTCACCCTGATAAAGTGCGACGTTGAACACATCCGGCCGATCAGAACAGGCCGGGATCTTGTAGGTCGAGGGCGCATGGGTGCGCAAAGCACCTTTGCCATCCCAGACCAGCTCTTCCGTGGTCAACCAGCCCGCGCCTTGCACATAGCCGCCCTCCACCTGACCGATATCGAGATCTGGATTCAGCGAAGCACCGGCATCATGCACGATATCTGTGCGTAAAATGCGATTCTCGCCGGTCAGCCGGTCCACAACAACTTCGGTCACCGACGCCCCGTAAGCAAAATAGAAAAAAGGCCGTCCTTCACCTTTGATGCGGTCCCACTTCAGGCTCGGTGTTTTGTAAAAACCAGTCGCTGACAGGCTGATGCGCCCCTCATAGCACTGCTTGGCTGCCGCCTCGAATGGGATCTCCTCAGCGCCGATGCGCACGCGATCACCGTCAAACACCACCGCACAAGGCTGGGTTTGATGACGCTCGGCCAAAAAGGCAGTCATCCGGTCGCGAATGGTGTCACAGGCGGCTTTGACCGCCATGCCATTTAGGTCCGACCCGGAAGAGGCTGCCGTAGCAGAGGTATTGGGAACCTTAGCGGTATCGGTGGCAGTGATTTTCACCTTTTCCATTGAGATGCCAAAGCGGCTGGCGGCCACCTGCGCCACCTTCTGAAACAACCCCTGTCCCATCTCGGTGCCACCATGGTTCAGATGCACCGAACCATCCTGATAGACATGCACCAAAGCGCCCGCCTGGTTCAGATGGGTCAAGGTAAAGGAAATGCCGAATTTTACCGGTGAAAAGGCGAGCCCACGCTTCAGGTGGGACTGTCCCTTGTTCCACTCCGCAATTTCAGCCTTGCGTCGCTGATAGTCAGCACTCTCTAGCAGTTGATCGGTCAGCGCATGCAGCTCGAAATCTGTGACTTCCATACCGTAAGGCGTGGTGTTGTCCCGGGAACTCACTTTTCCAGAAACATTCCGGGGGGGCGAGCCCTCTTCTTCCGGTGCATCATAATAGTTACGTCGGCGCAACTCGACCGGATCCAGGCCCAGATCATAGGCAATATGATCCATCAGTCGCTCGATCCCGACCATACCCTGCGGCCCGCCAAAGCCGCGATAGGCGGTGGCGCTTTGCAGGTTTGTCTTCAGCCGGTGGCTTTCGATGCGAATGGCAGGGATGGCATAGGCATTGTCGCTGTGCAGCATGGCGCGATCCGCCACCGGCAACGACAGATCCTGGGCCCAGCCACAATTGACGAGATGGATGAATTCCACCCCAGCCAGACGGCCCTGATCATCATAGCCCGCACGGTAGCTGATCCGAAAGGCATGGCGCTTGCCGGTGATCACCATGTCATCGTCGCGGTCATAGCGCATTTTGCAGGGCTTGCCGGTCCGGGCCGCCGCCACAGCACAGGCAACGGCCAGCGCGTTGCCCTGGCTTTCCTTGCCTCCAAACCCACCGCCCATGCGCCGGGTCTCGACCCGCACTGCATGCATTGGCAGGCCAATCGCCTCAGCCACCTTATGCTGGATTTCGGTTGGGTGCTGGGTGGAGGAATTCACCAGCATGCCGCCATCTTCCTGTGGCAGCGCCAATGCGGCCTGGCCCTCAAGATAGAAATGTTCCTGGCCGCCCAGCTCAAACGTGCCCTCAATCTGATTCAGCGCCGCTGCAATGGCCGTTGCGGCATCGCCCTTCTGGTAGATGCGCGGCCCATCTTCAAACCGGCTGTCTGCTGCCAATGCTGCATCCAGTGTCAGCAGTGCGTCTTCTTCGGCATAGGTGATCACGCCTTTGCGCGCCGCTACCCGTGCGGCGCGATGGCTTTTTGCCACCACCAAAAACAGCGGTTGGCCCAGGTAATGCACCGTGCCATCGGACAAAAGTGGTTCATCATGGATCGAGGGCGAGACGTCATTGGTGAAAGGCAGATCATCTGCGCGAAGGACTGCAACCACATCCGGGCTGGTCTCCACGTCAGCCAAATCCATCGCTGTGATCCGCCCTTTGGCGATGGTGGACAGGCCAAAAGCGAGATGAAGGGAGCCACGCGGCAAAGGCGTGTCATCGACATAGCGCGCCTTGCCGGTCACATGCAGTTTGGCTGCGTCATGGGGCAGAGGCTTGCCAACGGGCAGGTTTTTTCCAAGGTTCATGACCGCACCTCCAAAACCGATTGGCCGGTGCCGTTCAGATCGGCAAAATATCGGCTCAGCATGTTGCGGGCCGTCTCCAGCCGGTAGGGAGCCGAAGCGCGCATATCGCTGAGCGGGCTGAAGTCGCGGTCCAGTTCAGCGGCTGCTGCTGCGATGCTTGCCTCATTCCAGGGCTGGCCAATCAGGGCAGCCTCTAGGTGGCTGGCGCGTTTTGGCCTGCCTGCCAAGCCCCCAAATGCGATGCGGGCGGCGGTGATCTGATCATCCGTCACGCTGACATTGAAAGCGCCAAGCACGGCAGAGATATCCTGATCAAAGCGTTTCGACAGTTTATAGACCCGCAAGCGATCTGCTTGTCGTGGAAGACTGACGGCTTCGATAAACTCTCCGGGTTTGCGGTCCTGTTTGCCATAGTCGACAAAGAAATCCTCAAGCGCAATCACGCGGCGGTTGTTACCCTGACGAAGGTGCAGATGCGCTCCAAGGGCGATCAGGGCCGGTGGATTGTCCCCGATGGGGGAGCCATTGGCGATATTGCCGCCCAGTGTGGCTGCGGCGCGCACCTGCTGGCTGGCAAACCGGCGGATCATTTCCCCGTAGGAGGGATGCAGCGGCGTGATTACCTCGCGCAGGCGATTCATATCGACCATGGCACCGATGCGGATCTCGTGCTCATTCTCCGAGACCTCTTTCAAATCGGCGCAGCCATCCAGAAAAATCATCTCACCGAGATCGCGCAGCCCCTTGGTGACCCAAAGGCCCAGATCGGTGGCCCCTGCCACCAGTCGCGCTTCGGGTTTGGCCTCATACAGGACAGCCAGCTCATCCGCGCTGCGCGGCATATTGGCAGCTGGCGTGGCTGTGGGTAGGGTTTCTTTGCTGATCCATTGCGGAACGGGGGCTTTTGCTGCGGCCTCGGCAGCGCGGATGATTGGGGCGTAACCGGTACAGCGGCACAGGTTGCCCGCCAGCTGCACGTCGTGATCGGTGGCGCCGTTCTTGTGGGCCGTGACCATCGACATCACAAAACCCGGCGTGCAAAAGCCGCATTGGCTGCCGTGATGGGTGATCATCGCGTCCTGCACTGGGTGCAGGGTGCCATCGGTATCAGCCGCCCCCTCAACTGTACGGACAGATTTACCATTCAGCTGTGGTAAAAACAGGATACAGGAATTCAGCGGTTTCGCCCCGGTGGGATCGCTTACCATCACGGTGCAGGCACCGCAGTCACCTTCGTTGCAGCCTTCCTTGGTGCCGGTCAGTCCGCGCTCTTCGCGCAAAAAATCAAGCAGTGTTGCTGCGGGATCGAAATCCTGCAGCACAACTTCTTCACCGTTCAAATGAAAGGTGATTGTCATCATTGAAACCCGTCGCCTTACTTGGTTCCCCCCGGTGCCAGACCTTCGATGCGACGTAGAAGGAATAGCGGGCGTTTTTATTATGCTTGCTTACCCCAGCCTAGGAAGCTCTGCCTCGCTCTGGCAAGAAAAAGCGACTCTGCGGTGCAGAATTCCATGGGCGCAACAATATTGCCGTATACAGGTGCATGCTGTTATTTTTAAAGCACTTCCTGCAAGGAGTTGTGCGAAATATCGGGGGCTGACAGTAAGACTTTCAAAACGCCTTTGATAATGGTCGGGCTTTTCATGCTTCTCGCGAAGGCTGCAAAGTGTCTTGGCATGCTGCACATGTCTGCGAGGAGGCTGGTTTGTCAGATCGGCTCTTATCCTTGCGGCGGTGATCGGATAGCTTGGCCAACATGACCAATGCTCCTCGATTCATTCACCTGCGCAGCCATACCGAATACTCTTTGCTTGAAGGGGCTTTGCGCCTGAAAAAGCTGCCGGATCTGTGCAAAAAACACGACATGCCCGCGATTGCGGTGACCGATAGCAATAACTTGTTTTCGGCGCTTGAATTCTCTGTCTCCGCCAGCGGGGCAGGGGTGCAGCCGATCATCGGCTGTCAGGTGGATCTGCGCTATACCGAGCCCGCGCCCGGAGAACGTCCCGTGCCACCGGCACCACTGGTGCTTTTGGCGCAGAGCGAGCGGGGCTATGAGCATCTGATGAAGCTCAACTCCTGCCTCTATCTGCGTCAGGGGAGTGAGCTTCCGCATGTCACGCTGGAGGAGCTGGCAGAACATTCAGAGGATATCATCTGCCTGAGCGGGGGACCGGACGGCCCTGTGGGGCGTTTGTTGCGTCAGGGGCAACGCCCAGCCGCCGAAGAGCTGATGCAGAGCCTCAAGCAGATTTTTGCGGATCGGCTGTATGTGGAGTTGCAGCGCCATCCGGGCGAGGACGGCCAGCCTGAGGCAGAAAAGCTGAGCGAACGTGGCCATGTCGAGATGGCCTATGCGATGGATTTGCCGCTGGTCGCGACCAATGACGTCTATTTCCCCAATACAGAGATGTACGAGGCCCATGACGCGATGATCTGCATCGCCGAAGGTGCCTATGTCGACCAGTCAGAGCCGCGCCGTCGCCTGACCGCCCAGCATTACTTCAAAAGCCAGGAAGAAATGGTCGCGCTGTTTGCGGATCTGCCCGAGGCAATTGAAAACACGGTAGAGATCGCCAAGCGCTGTGCCTTCAAGGCCTATCTGCGCGACCCCATCCTGCCCAAGTTCGCCGATGATGAGGTGTCAGAGCTGCGTCGTATTGCCAACGAAGGCTTGCAGCAGCGTCTTGCGGTAATCCCGCACGCGGTCAGTGTCGCCGAATATCAGGAACGGCTCGATTTCGAGCTTGGCATTATCGAGGGCATGGGCTTTCCGGGCTACTTTCTGATCGTTGCGGACTTTATCCAATGGGCCAAGGACCACAATATCCCAGTAGGGCCGGGCCGAGGCTCGGGTGCGGGCTCGCTGGTGGCCTATGCGCTCACCGTGACTGACCTTGACCCGCTGCGTTACTCGCTGCTGTTTGAACGCTTCCTCAACCCGGAACGGGTGTCGATGCCTGACTTTGACATCGATTTTTGCATGGATCGCCGCGAAGAGGTGATCAAATACGTGCAGGAGAAATACGGCCGCGACAAGGTCGGCCAGATCATCACCTTTGGCGCGCTGTTGTCCAAGGCGGCGGTGCGCGACATGGGGCGGGTTCTGCAGATGCCCTATGGCCAGGTGGACCGGCTGTCCAAGCTGATCCCGGTCGAAGGCGTGAAGCCGATGTCGATCGTCGACAGTCTCAAGGAAGAGCCGCGCCTGCAGGAAGAGGCCAAGAACGAGCCTGTGGTGGACCGTCTGCTGAAATACGGCATGCAGGTCGAAGGGCTGTTACGGTCTGCCGGCACCCACGCGGCGGGTGTGGTGATCGGAGATCGCCCACTGGATGCGCTGGTGCCGCTATACCGCGATCCGCGTTCGGATATGCCGGCCACCCAGTTCAACATGAAATGGGTGGAACAGGCCGGGCTGGTCAAGTTCGACTTTCTGGGTCTGAAGACCCTCACGGTGATTCAAAACGCAGTTGATCTGATCAAACAGTCAGGGCGCGACCTGCATACCGGGGCCGACGGCACCCCGCTGTATGAGCCGCCCGAAGGGGCAGTGAACGAGATCAACGCCATCCCGCTGGATGACAAGCCCACCTATGATCTTTATTCCTCGGCCAAGACGGTGGCGGTGTTCCAGGTGGAATCCACCGGTATGATGGATGCGCTCAAGCGCATGAAGCCTACCTGTATCGAGGATATCGTGGCGCTGGTGGCGCTCTATCGTCCGGGGCCGATGGAGAACATCCCGACCTATTGCGAGGTGAAGAACGGTCTCAAAAAGATCGAGTCGGTGCACCCGCTGATCGACCATATCCTTGAGGAAACCCAAGGCATCATCGTTTATCAAGAACAGGTGATGCAGATTGCCCAGGTGATGGCGGGCTATTCGCTTGGCGGTGCTGACCTATTGCGCCGCGCCATGGGTAAAAAGATCAAAGAGGCGATGGACGCCGAAAGGCCCAAGTTCGAAAAGGGCGCGGCTGAAAACGGCGTGCCTGCGAAGAAGGCATCGGAAGTCTTTGATCTTCTGGAGAAATTTGCGAACTACGGCTTCAACAAATCACACGCGGCGGCCTATGCGGTAGTTTCCTACCAGACCGGCTGGCTCAAGGCGAACCACCCGGTGGAGTTCATGGCGGGCGTCATGAACTGCGACATCCACCTGACGGATAAGCTGGCGGTCTATTTTGAAGAGGTCAAAAAAGGGCTGGGGCTGCCCTATGTGCCGCCCTGCGTGAACCGCTCGCTTGCGACCTTCAATGTGGTCAATGGTGAGCTGGTCTATGCGCTGGGCGCGCTGAAAAACGTAGGCCTGGATGTGATGCGGCTGGTGGCAGAGGCGCGGCAGGAGGACGGACGCGAACACCCCTTTGTCAATATTTTCGACTTTGCCCGCCGGGTGAACCTCAAAAAAGTCGGCAAGCGACCGCTTGAGATGCTGACCCGCGCAGGTGCCTTTGATCAGCTGGACCGCAATCGCCGCCGTATTTTTGACAGCCTTGAGGGGCTGGTGAATTACTCCGCCGCCATCCACGAGCAGAAAAACTCCAATCAGGTTTCGCTTTTTGGCGAGGCGGGCGATGATTTGCCGGAGCCGCGCCTGACCAACACCCCTGACTGGTTGCCAGCTGAGCGGCTGTCTGAGGAGTTCAAGGCGATCGGGTTTTATCTGTCGGGCCATCCGCTGGACGACTACATGCCCGCGCTGAAACGCAAGGATGTGATGACCCTGGATGAGGTCATGGTAAAAGCAGAGCGCGGACCGTTTATGGCCAAGATGGCCGGTGTCGTCGCCGGGCGGCAAGAGCGCAAGTCCGCGCGCGGCAACCGGTTTGCCTTTGCGCAGCTGTCGGATACCACCGGTGGCTACGAGGTGACGATTTTCTCCGACGTGCTGGAGAAAAGCCGCGAATTCCTCGAGACGGGTTCCAAGGTGGTGATCACCGCCGAGGCCACGATGGAAAGCGACCAGCTGAAACTGCTGATGCGGTCTGCCGGGCCGGTGGACAGCGCCATTGCCGATGCCGGGCGCAGCTCGCTGCGGATCTATCTGGATGATGCGGCGGCAGTGGCGACCGTGGCAACGGTACTCGAAGACGCCAAATCCGCCGCCCGCAATGCCAGCGCTGGTGACGTCTTTCTATATCTGCAGGACCCGGGCCTGCCGGGAGATGTGGAGATGGATCTGGGCCAGGCCTTTCCGATCAACCCGCAGATCAAGGGGGCGATCAAATCGCTGGAAGGGGTCATGGAGGTCGAAGAGATCTAGACAGTAGGAGATGCGGATTGGAGCGGCGGTGTGGACGCGATTAGGCCGGACCGGTTCAGATCGAAAATCCTGTCAGATCAGAAATGCTTTGGCCCGAAATGCTGTCGGAATGGCTAGCCTACGAGCTTGCCGCTGGGACTGTTGAAATCAAGGGCAAATGTTGTCTCTGCGACATCCGCTATCTCGAGCTGACAGCTGAAGGTGAAGGTCGATCCCTCATCAATGACGGATCGCACCTGAATACTGCCGTTCATAAGCTGCGCGAGGTCGGCTGAAATCGCCAGCCCCAGACCGGTGCCGCCATAAAGGCGGGTACTGGTTGCATTGACTTGGGCAAAGGCTTCAAAGATCTCTGACAGCTTGTCTTCCGGAATGCCAACACCTGTGTCCTGAACCTTGATCTCCAGCGACACGGTGCCTGCTGACACGGTGCCTGCTGACGCGGTGCCTGCTGACACGGTGCCGGTGACCCGCACGCAGACGCTTCCCGATAACGTGAATTTTTCTGCATTGCCCAATAAATTTGTAACGATCTGACGGATACGCCCTTCGTCACCGACAAGGAATTTCGGCAAAAGGGGGTCGTAATCCAGAACCAGATTCAAATTCTTGTCGGATGCTTTTTTTGACAACAGTTTCAAGATGCTCTGCAGCAGCGCTTCCAAGTTGAAGGGAGCTTCCTTGAGCGTGACTTTGCCGGCTTCGATTTTGGAGAAATCCAGTACGTCGTTGATGATTAGGAGCAGGGCTTCGCCGGATTCGGAAATGGTGCGAATGAACAATTCCTGTTCTGCATCCAGGTCAGTGTCCTGCAGCAGAGAGGCCATCCCCAGCACCCCATTCATCGGGGTGCGTATTTCATGGCTCATTGTTGCCAGGAATTCGGATTTGGCCTTGCTGCCCGCTTCTGCGGCCTGGGTGCGATCACGGACCTGTTGCTCTAGGGAATCTGCCAGTTCCTGCAGATCTTGATTGGACCGATCCAGTTTCTCCAGCATGCTGGCAAAGGACTGTGCCAGTCGACCAACCTCTCCCTTGCCGCAGTCGGGCACGTTGCGATCACTGCTGCCATTTTTGACGCTGACGGCAAAATCTGTCAGCCGGTTTATTGGCCGGGTGATCTGATTGGCCACCAGAAGAGCCACAAGTGACGTGACCACCACGCAGAGCAGCGACAAAATCAGCGTCTGCTGGATCTGGCCAACCATTCTGGCGTTTAGCTCTTCGGTTGAAAATTCGAGAAAGACATAGCCCAGCACAAAGTCTTCGGTCAGCAGAATGGGGCCTCCGGCTACGATTCTGTCGGTCTGGTGCCGGGTGATCCAGATCTTTTCCTGCTGGATACGAATGCTGAAAGAGTCGGACATCAGGCTGCCGCGGAATGGGTTTTCCTCGGTGCCATCGGTCAGAATTCGCCCATCCGCATCAAGAATGAAAGCCGTGTTCGCCTCTTCGTTGGTCAGCACAGAAGTGACCTGCTGGCGCAGAAGTTTAATGTCCAGTTCATAGACCGGCTCCACGACGGCTTCGCTTAGGGTTTGCGCCAAAGCGGTGACCTTGCGTTCAAAGGCCGCGACTGAATTTCGATGATCCAGGCTGATCGAAATTGTTGAGATCCCGCCTGCGACAGCGAGGACCACCAAGATTGTATAGACTACCAGTTTTGTCCGAAGCTCAGACACTTTAATCCTCACCTACCAGGGCCATTAACGGGGCTTGAAAATGCGTCAGAAGGGTCATGGTCTCCTGCGAAATCGCGTCGAACCTGGTGGTTCCTTCGAAGCTGTCCAGCACAGCCCGCCCTTCTGTGCTGTCGTGCATGGCAAACAATTCGGTTTCTATGGCTGCGACAAATGGCTGGGAAATCTCGGGTGAGACGCTGACCGCGTGGCGTGGAATATCTGCGGTTCTCAGGATGATCTTTAGCCTGCCCATATCGGAGGCGGTGCGGTGCTTGGCAAGGCTGGCCATGGACATAGCCCCCGCATCGACACGGCCGCGCAGGACCCATTCGATTGTGTTTTCATCGTCCCCTGTGAATACGTATCCCGTCTGTTTAGACGGTCGTTTGGAACCCGAGGTGGGCAAATGCGTCAGATCCACCCCAAGTTCGGCCATGGTCATGCGCGGCAGCAGATGGCCACTTGAAGAGAAGCTCTCTTCGAAAGCGATGACCTGACCTTCCAGGTCCTGAACATTGTTTATGTCACTGGTTTCTATCACGAAAACAACGGAATGATATTGGGAAATACCTTTTTTCCATCTGCGGGCCAACAGTCGGCTTCCCGCCTTTGTGTTGATCGCCATGGCAACCAGCGGGCTGTCAATAAAGAGATCAATCTCGCCGTTGCGGACCAGTCTGACCATATGGTTAATATCGCGGGCAATGACGACCGTTCCTTCTTGAACGCCAAAGGCTGCCAGCTGGCGTGCCAGATGTTGTGCAAAGGGAAGAAATACACGGATTTCTTTGACCGGCTCGTCGCTGATTGTGCCGACGACCAGCTGCTGTGTCTTTGTTTGGGCCGAAGCCAGGCTCGCGGTCAAAAGGCATGCGAGACTGCAGATCTGAAAAAGGAGAAGTCTCAGGTTCATTCTGGCGATCCCTTGCCTAAAAGAAGCTTCGAATTTTTTACCAAAAGAAACTGGTACCAGTTGGGTGTTTTACTTTGCAGTACAGGGCCTATGCTGTTCATGCGGCCTTCACCACTCGAACTTTTAGCCGTTGGACTTCCCCCTGTTAGTCCCGCCCCTTTGTGCGAGACCTGCACCTTTGGAATTCACAACTTTGGGTGGTACGAATAACATGAAGTATCCTAATGGATAGTGAAAGGATCAGTGCCCCGTACCGGATGTACCCCGTTTGTGGTCTATACCTGTAGCGCTGCGGGGCTTTCAGTATCTCTGAAGAAAGTCACAAAAAGCAATTCTTTTCTGCCCCTTATCTACGGAAGGGAAGGGGGACATTAAGCCAAAACGCCTCGCGGCTTTCACGCTTTATTTGTGTATTTATTTGGTTGAATTAACGGCCGCGCTCTAGCGGGTGAACCTGCAATCAGGGCCATGTAAAGCGCCTGTTCAAACTGATCTTGATGCGAAGGGGGCCGGATTTTTCGCAAACCGTGCTGCCGTCCATAAACTGGCCGACAGTCTATGGGCGACAATTTCTTGAGGGCAGTGCTTTGTGGTTTTTGGACCCTGGCGGCGAAACCTGTCAGCCACGCCCGCGATAAGGGGGCACACCCTGATCAGGGATCCAGACGCCTGCGGGCATCTCGCCGGTCTGCCAGAAGACATCGATCGGGATGCCGCCGCGGGGATACCAGTAGCCGCCTATGCGCAGCCAACGGGGCGCCAGGAAATCATTCAGGCGCCGGGCAATCGACACGGTGCAATCCTCGTGAAAGGCGCCGTGGCTGCGAAACGAAGTCAGGAAGAGTTTCAGGGATTTGCTTTCGACCAGCCACTCACCGGGCACATAGTCGATCACCAGATGGGCGAAATCGGGCTGGCCGGTCATCGGGCACAGTGATGTGAATTCTGGCGCTGTGAAACGCACATTGTAAGAGACGTCTGCCTGTGGGTTCTGTACCCGCTCCAGCTCAGCCTCTTCGGGGCTTTGCGGCATGACAGTATCGCCGCCAAGCTGTTTCAGGTTGCTATAGATGCTCTCGGACATGCGGGAACTCCTTATCGTCGGTTTGGGCCTGCGGGATGAGGGAGGGATTGGCTTGAAGCCAGGAAGCGGCGGTGGCCGGGGCGGGCGGTCAGACGCCGCGCTTGTTGCCCCAGATCAGCACATGCAGCTGTGGCAAAACACGCGGCACATACCATTGATCATCAGTGACTTTTTCAACCAGCCAGAGAAGGCGATCGGTGGTGATCTGAAGATCTACCGGCACGTCCGGGTCGACCTCCGGGTTGCCGGGCTGCAGATAGAGCGGCAGGTCGGGGTAACGTTCGGCGGTCTCTTTGGCCCAGGCGTAGTCGATATCGTCAAAGATCACGATCTTCATCACCACCTGTTCGCAGGAATGTGCCGCGACAATGCAGCTGTCAAAGACATCCCAGTCGACCGTTTCGCCAGAAGATGGCGGTTTTGGACTGAGAACCAGCGTGTCAAGATCGCCAAACCAGGGCTTGGCAATCGAGCCCTGTGTTTCGCACGCGAAACTATAGCCCGCCGCGTGTCCCAGCGCGATCACCGGGCCGAAATCCTGAATGGCAGGGTTGCCGCCGGAAATCGACACGGTCAGCGGCTTGCCGCCGGACAGCTGGCTGACGGCGTCAAACACCGCTTCGGCGCTCATCTTGGTCCAGTCGTGGCGGTTGGCGCTGTCGACCGCATGCAGACTGTCACACCAGGAACAGCGATAGTCACAGCCCCCCGCGCGCACAAAGACTGTGGGTTCGCCAATCAAGGCGCCTTCGCCCTGAATGGTGGGGCCAAAGATTTCAGCGATGCGCAGGCTCATGACTGCACCTGTGGTCGGTATTCGGCCCAGGTCTTGGGGGTTTCCGAGACCTTCACGGCGGTGACTTCGGCCCAGCGAGCCTGGCACCAGTCAAAGAAATGACGCGCCATGTTTTCTGCTGTCGACGGCCCCTCCATCACATCGTTCAGGTGGCGATGATCAAAGGCGGTGTCGATATAGTCCTTCAGCGCGGCCAGCTCGTGGTAGTCGCGCACAAAGCCGTCGGCGTTCAGCGTGGGCGCGCTGAGCTCCACCACCACAACATAGTTGTGTCCGTGCAGTCGGGCACATTGGTGATCAGCTGGCAGATGTTTCAGCTGATGCGAGGCCGAGAAATGGAATTCTTTGGTGATGCGAAACATCAGCTTGCCTCCTTGGCGGCGAGCGCTTCAAGCCAGAAATCGGGGTCTTCATAGGTCGTGGGATCCGCAATGCCCGCCAGATGAAAGGCTTCGCGCCGCTCGACGCAGGTGCCACAGCGACCGCACTGCTGGGCGTGGCCCTTGTAGCAGGACCAGGTCTCGGCAAGGGGGGTGTTGTACTTGGCGCCCGCTGTCACGATGTCGCCCTTAGAGCCATGCACAAAGGGCGTATAGAGCTGGACCTTGGCGTAGCCATCCAGAGCGGCCCGCTGCATCGCGTCAAAGGCTTCGGTAAAGGCTGGGCGACAATCCGGGTAGATGAAGTGATCCCCACCATGCACCGCCGTGGCGACCGCATCATCCCCATTGGCGGCGGCAATGCCATAGGCAATGGTCAGCATGATGGCATTGCGGTTTGGCACCACAGTGACCTTCATGCTGTCTTCTTCGTAGTGGCCGTCGGGCACATCAATATCATCGGTCAGGGCAGATCCGGTGAGGGATGCCCCAATGCTGCGCATATCAATGATGTCATGCGGCACGCCCAGGCGCGCGGCGCAGGCAGCTGCATAGTCGATCTCTTTGCGATGGCGCTGGCCATAGTCAAAAGAAACCAGACGGGTCAGTTCATGTTCTGCGGCGACCATATGGGCCAGCGACACCGAATCCAGCCCGCCAGAGCAGATTACTATCGTCTTCATGTTTTCAGTCCTTGTTTTGATCTACCGGGTAGGCTGCGACCGGTCGGCGCGCTCTAGCAGTCCTGCGACAGGGCTGCAAGCGTTTCGTCGTATAGCGCGCAGATCTAAAGTGCGGCGCTCAAAGGGGCCCCTTAGTAGTGCGGCGGGCGTTCGTCGCCAAAGACATGTGCGCCACCGCCTGCCTGTTCGCGCCCGGCTTCGCGTTCCATCAACATGCGCACGCGTTTGCCAAGGCGGCTGATCTCGTCCTGCTGGCTGGCCACGACGTCGCTCAGCTCTTCGACGGTGCGGGTGAGATGGGCGATCTGTTCTTCCAAAGCTTGCATGTTTCTCTCCATAGCTGCGCAACGTCATAGGCCGCTTCATCTTGCCGGTCCATGGGCAAGCGACGCAGGCTGTGGCGGTAGGCCGAAACAGGCACGAAAAATCAGCAGGGGTGATCATGTCCGAGAGTGAAATAGCCGCAAATCCAGTTGCCGTCAGTCACCAGAACGGCGTCACGACCATTTCCATTCAACGGGCCGAGGTGCGCAACGCGGTGAACCCTGAAACGGCGCGCACGCTTTATGCGGCATTTCGCGCCTTTGAGGCGGACACGGATGCGCAGGTCGCGGTTCTGACCGGCGAGGGCGGCTATTTCTGTGCGGGCTTTGATCTCAAATCGGCAGGGGCGGGTGCAGCGGATGATTGGATGCAAAACCTGGGCATTTCGCCGGACCGGCAAGATCCCATTGGGGATCCATGCCCTGGACCCATGGGGCCGACACGTCTGGTGCTGAGCAAACCGGTCATCGCCGCCATCGAAGGCCCGGTCGTGGCTGGCGGTATGGAGCTTGCGGCCTGGTGCGATATGCGTGTGATGGCCGAGGGGTCGGTGGCCGGTGTCTATTGTCGGCGCTGGGGGGTGCCGCTAATTGATGGCGGCACGATACGTTTGCCACAAATTCTGGGGCAGGGGCGGGCCAATGATCTGATCCTGACCGGGCGCCCACTAGAGGCCGCTGAGGCCTATCAGATCGGGTTTGCCAATCGATTGTGCCCTGCCGGAGATGCTTTGACGGTGGCGCAGGCGCTGGCGGCGGATCTGACGCAGTTCCCGCAGGCCTGCATGCGGGCCGATCATCTGTCGGCGCGGCAAGATCCGGCGGAGTTGGCGCAGGCGCTGCGACGGGAATGGCGATCGGCGCAGGCCTTTGCTGCCGAAGGGCGCGCGGGGGCGCAGCGCTTTGCCTCTGGTTTGGGGCGGTCGGGGGATTTTGGCCAGATCTGACAGCCGTGAAACAAGGGCCCATATCAGGCCGTCACGGATCTGACATGCATCAAAGTTAGGCAGGCGCCGAGATGCGCAACAGCGCAGGTGCCCTGTGGTGTCTGTCACCTTGCCGTGACGGGCAGCTTGGGCTAGACCGCGCGGCGAGTAGAAGACCCAAACCCACCCGTGAGGAGGCCCTTTGATGGCCAAGACCCAGAACCAGACCCGCCCCGTGGCTTTGCTGTCGCAGGGGATTTTCCAAACAGTGCAGGCAGGTTTCCTGCAGTCGCAGGCTGGTTCTTGCCATCATCATCACCATCAAACAGCGATTGCTTTAACCGTGATTTCCTCCACCAACTGCTGGGCAGACCAATGATCAAACACTCTGATACCCTAGCGCGGGCTGCCCGCCTGCGTATGAATTTCGAGGCCGCAGGTGCGCAGGTGGTCGACCCGCCATTGCTGCAGCCCGCTGGCACCCTGCTGGATCTCTATGGTGAGGACATTCGCGCCCGCGCCTATGTCACATCCGATGCGGTGCGTGGCGAACAGATGCTGCGCCCGGATTTCACCCTGCCAGTCGTCCAGATGCACATGCACGAAGGCGCAGAACCAGCCCGCTACACCTATTCTGGCGAAGTATTCCGGCGTCAGGAACATGACCCTGAGCGAAACAATGAATATATCCAGGTCGGCTACGAGATCTTCGACCGTGACGACCCTGCCGGGGCCGATGCCGAGGTTTTTGCGCTTTTTGCGCTGCAGCTACGCGGTTTGCCCCTGCGAGCTGCGACCGGGGATATCGGCATTCTGATGGCGGCCGTCGAAGGGCTGGATACCACGGCAGTGCGCAAGGCCGCCCTGATGCGCCATATCTGGCGACCGCGCCGGTTTCGCGCTCTGCTGGATCGCTATGCCGGTCGCACGCCACTGCCCGAGAGCCGTTTGAAACTGCTGTCATCCGAAGGCAAGCTGACTGGATCGGCTACGGTGGTCGGCAAACGTAGCGAGGCTGATATCGATGCGCGCGTCGACATTCTGCGCGCTGATGCAGCCGCACCTGCACTTGCAGAGAACGAGATCCTGGCGTTGGAGGCCTTGATGGCAGTGCGCGAGACTGTGCCCTTTGCGATGGAACAGATGCGCGATATCGCGGTGGATCTGCCAGCCATTTCACCGGCATTGGACCGGCTCGACATGCGGGTTGCGGCCCTAAAGGCGCGAGGGATCGACGTTGACAACCTCGATTTTGAAGCCTCTTACGGGCGCACCTCGATGGAATATTATGACGGTTTCGTCTTTGGCTTTTACGCCGAGACGCGCCCCGATCTGCCACCGATCGCCAGCGGTGGGCGCTATGATGCGCTGACCCGGCAATTGGGGCAGGGCGAGGAAATCCCTGCCGTGGGCGGCGTTCTGCGCCCGGACCTGATGTTGATGCTCGAGGAGGGTCAGTCATGAGCCTGAAACTGGGAGTGCCCTCCAAGGGGCGGTTGATGGAAAAGACCTTTGACTGGTTTGCCAAGCGGGGCCTGACACTGGCACGTACCGGATCAGACCGCGAATATGCCGCCGCCATTGATGGTATCGAAGGTATGGAACTGGTGCTGCTGTCAGCCGGAGAAATCCCGCGCGAGCTGGCAGCGGGCCGTATCCACCTGGGCGTCACCGGCACGGATCTGGTGCAGGAGAAACTGCCGCTCTGGGAGCAGCAGCTCGAAGAGGTGCAGCCGATGGGATTTGGTCATGCTGATCTGATCCTGGCGGTGCCGCAGTGCTGGATCGATGTGGATACGCTGGATGATCTGGATGCGGTTGCCGCTTCCTTCCGGCAGGCCCACGGCCACCGGCTGCGGATCGCAACGAAATATCACCGGCTGGTACGCGAGTTCCTGACGGTGTCCGGCGTGGCGGACTATCAGCTGGTTGACAGCCAGGGCGCCACCGAAGGCACAGTCAAGAACGAAACTGCCGAGATGGTTGCGGATATCACCTCGACCGGGGAAACCCTGCGGGCCAATCACCTGAAGCTTTTGGCGGATGGTCTGGTGCTGAAATCTCAGGCCACGCTCTGGCGCAGCCGTGTGGCCAGCTATTCAGAAAAAGACCGCGAGGTGCTGAAAGCACTGACCAGTCTGATTCACGACTAACTCTGGTTCATGACCAACGACCAACGCAGGACCTGCGGAGCAGGGCTTTGGTATCTGGTAAAGATCAAATCAGAATGTGTAAGGGGCGCAACAGGTGTTGTGCCCCTAGTTTTTTCTCTGCGGTTTGCCCGCTAGGCGCATCTGCCCGGCGGGCAGCTGTTAGAGAACACCGATTTCGGCCAGGGCCTGAGACAGCTCCAATGGCAGCGGCTCTTCGCTTTCGCGTCCCTCAGGCATATCCGCGGGGCTGTCCTCGGGTTTGAGGTAGCGCCAGCCCTGAAAGGGGCGTTTGGGGGCTGTATGCGTGCGGTGCAACTCGGGTTCCAGAACGATAGCACAGCGCCGGATACCGTCTTCGCCGATGACTTCGTCCATGCGCAGCACTCGCTGACGACACTGGATGAGCCCCTTGATAACCCAGAAAATTGAACCACCCCCAAGGATTTCCGCCTCACGCTTGGGCCACATGCGGGTGACATGGCGCGGCAGGCCTTCGGGCAGGCGCGCACGGGTATCGTCCTGCCAATCCTGCAGGCTTTCAACGCTTTCGGTGCCTACAGATAGCTTCACCAGGTTCATGTAGTTATCCACAGTTTCTCCACAGAGTCGTCCAGAGCGGATCCTTTATATAGTGTTTCAGGCGTTGGTGCTAGCAAGGTATTGTGGTACACTCGGTAATTATTTCTCAACGATCTGTGATTTCGGCGTTGAGGATTTCTATCTGCCTGTAGTATCGAAGCCGCCACTCACGACGAAATTCACGACTCAAGGGAATCGATATATGAGCCGCTTTGCTGCCCCCATCGCCGCGCAGATCTGGGATATGAAATACCGTTTCAAGGAAGCGGATGGTACTCCCATTGACGTGACCGTGGAGGATAGCTGGCGCCGGATTGCCCGCGATCTCGCCCGTGCCGAAGACAAGCCCGACGTCTGGGAAGAGAAATTCTACGAGGCGCTGGAAGATTTTAAATATCTGCCCGCAGGCCGTATCACCGCAGGTGCCGGCACCGCGCGCCAAGTGACTCTGTTCAACTGCTTTGTCATGGGCACCGTACCCGATAGCATGGCAGGCATCTTTGACATGCTGAAAGAGGCCGCATTGACCATGCAGCAGGGTGGGGGGATCGGCTATGATTTCTCGACCATCCGTCCGCGCGGCGCCGATGTCAAAGGTGTGGCGGCAGACGCCTCTGGGCCGCTGTCCTTTATGGATGTCTGGGACGCTATGTGCCGCACGATCATGTCTGCCGGCTCGCGTCGGGGCGCGATGATGGCGACCATGCGGTGTGATCACCCCGATGTTGAGGCCTTCATTACTGCCAAATCCGATTCCGCCCGTCTGCGCATGTTCAACATGTCAGTTCTGATCTCTGATGATTTCATGGAAGCGGTCAAGGCCGATGGCCCCTGGGAGCTGCAGTTCGGCGGCAAGGTCTATCACACGGTGCAGGCGCGCGATCTGTGGAACAAAATCATGCAGGCGACCTATGAGTTTGCCGAACCCGGTGTGATTTTCATCGACCGTATCAACAAGGCCAACAACCTCAGCTATGTCGAAGACATCTGCGCCACCAACCCCTGCGGTGAGCAGCCACTGCCGCCCTATGGCGCCTGCCTTTTGGGCTCGATCAATATGGCGCGACTGGTGTCCAACCCGTTTGAAGCCAATGCGGAGCTGAACCTGGATGCGATGCAGGAGCTGGTCTCGACCGCTGTGCGGATGATGGACAACGTGGTGGATGTGTCGAAGTTCCCACTGGAAGCCCAGGCCGCCGAGGCCCAGGCGAAGCGCCGGATCGGCCTTGGTGTGACGGGACTCGCCGATGCTTTGCTGATGTTGGGTCTGAAGTACGGCTCGGACGAAGCAGCGCGTCAGACCGACCGCTGGCTGCACGCGATTGCGCGCGCTGCATATCTGGCCTCGGTGGATTTGGCCAAGGAAAAGGGCGCCTTCCCGCTGTTCGATGCCGAAGCCTATCTGGCCTCGGGCAATATGATGAATATGGACGACGACGTGCGTGACGCCATCCGCGAACACGGCATCCGTAACGCGCTGCTGACCTCGATTGCCCCAACGGGCACCATCAGCCTCTATGCCGGCAACGTGTCGTCGGGGATCGAGCCGGTCTTTGCCTATGCCTATACCCGCAAGGTTCTGCAGAAAGACGGTAGCCGAACCGAGGAAGAAGTTGTCGACTACGCGGTGCAGATGTGGCGCGATAAATTTGGCGACAAGGCGCTGCCCGACTATTTTGTCAACGCTCAGACCCTGCCACCTTCGGCACATGTCAAAATGCAGGCAGCAGCGCAGAAATGGATCGACAGCTCGATCTCCAAAACCATCAATTGCCCCGAAGACATCTCATTTGATGACTTCAAAGACGTCTACATGCAGGCCTGGGATCAGGGCTGCAAAGGCTGCACCACCTATCGCCCCAATGACGTGACAGGATCGGTCCTGTCGGTAAGCGAAAGCGCCGATACCGCCCCCGGTGAGACCGCAAGCGCGCCGCATGACAGTGATCAGGGTGAAAACGGCGCCGAGGTTGTCTACATGTCGGAACCACTGGATCGTCCGCAATCGCTGGAAGGCCATACCTACAAGCTGAAATGGCCGGATTCCGAGCATGCGATCTATCTGACCATCAACGACATCATCATCAGCGATCACCGTCGTCCGTTTGAAGTCTTCATCAACTCCAAGAACATGGAGCACTACGCTTGGACCCTGGCACTGACCCGGATGATCTCGGCTGTGTTCCGCCGAGGCGGTGATGTTTCCTTTGTTGTCGAAGAACTGAAGGCGGTGTTTGACCCGCGTGGCGGCGCTTGGGTGCAGGGCAAGTATATCCCTTCGATCCTTGCGGCCATTGGTGGTGTGATCGAGACCCACATGGTCAAAACCGGCTTTATCGAAGCTGAGGGCATGGGGTTGAAGTCTGATCCCAAGGCAGAAGTCGTGACCTTGAATGCCCCGCGCGGCAAGGCCTGCCCTAGCTGTGGCCAGCTCGACATGCAGATGATCGAGGGTTGCATGACCTGTCGCAGCTGCGGCCATTCGAAATGCGGCTGATGTAGAGGGCTGTGGTGTTGTGTCGATGCGGGCATAGTTATGCCAAAACCCCCGATTTTGTTTGCCACGAAACGGTGCAAGTTTTGCCATAGGTGCCTAACGTACTGAATTAAAATAGTTTTGGCCGAATGGATGATTTGGCCAAAACAGACCTAAAAAAGCGTGAATTGGCGGTGCAAGAGGCAGTGGGCATCGAGCAGATGGCCGTGTCAGTGTATCGCAAACAGCGGCGACTGGGGTAAACAGCTGCAAATTCTGTAGCGTAAATATCTGATATACTCTGACCGCCGCCTTCTCACCTGATTTCCAGATCTTGCGCGGGCCCTCTTGTGAGGCCGCGAAGATCCGGAAACTCCGGTAAGGCCGAACCACAACAAACATCAAAAATAGCCAGACCGATAGACAATGCTGCTACAGCGTGTCTGGCCAGATTGCCTTTTGAAGGGAGGGAATGGGCTTCTTGAGCTGCCGATTGGCGCAGCATTTTTCGGGATGAAACCGATGACTTTCTACAGAACTTTCTCCACCAAACAGCCTTGCCCCAAGCTCGGACTCGTCCGCCGGTTTCTCTGTGATCATGGGACTGCTTTGGCTTTGGCGGCTCGCAGGCTTGGTGGCCCCGCAGCCAGTGCCCGCGTGTTCCTGCTCTGCGAAGCTGTACGCCATACAAGGCACCTCACGCGGACACAAAGCAGCCAACTTGTGGACTTTCACCAGTTGCTGACGCTGGAGCACGTCAGCGATCCGGATCGTATTGAGTGCGACCTCTTTGCTCAGATTAATCCTACTTCCAAATTTGTCGATGAGTGCTGTGTGTTGTCCGAAAAGCTCGGATCTTTGCTGCGGCGGATCGCCGAGAATGATCCCACCAGCGACGTTCGTTGCCACGCCTCTCAGGAATTGCCGCAAGTCGCGTGATCCCCCAGAGCCGACCCATGCGGGTCGGCTGTCTTGAAGGGGCGGCCATCCCGGGCGCCCCAATGAACGACAATCAACTATAGGGGTATCACGACGATGCACGTGTTTTACAACAAACAGAACATGGATGATCTGGCAGCCGAGGCTGTAGGCTTGGGAAGGCAGGTCGCCGAGAGGGCCAAAGCGCTTCACCTTGGCGACACTGCAAAGGATGTGGCGTTCGTGTCGCGTTGCTTCGCGTGCCTGAAAGATCGCCAACCCTTCGATGAAGGGGATGAAGGTGGTTTCGACGCCGTCATGGATATTTTGGAGCGTTGTATTGCTTCGGAATTCCTGGGCAGTGAAGAACAGTACGAGGAAACGGGGTACGATGATTTCGGCCCACGTGGCGAAACCCGTGATACACCAGTCTATTCCGACCGCGGTAATGAACTCATCGAACTGCAATACCTGTTCCAAGATTTTCTTAACAGCCGCGACGGTGTGCTCGACCACGTCGCCGCGCACCGCTGTTTGCTGGACATTATGAGTACCTAAAAAAGAGGGACACCCCGAGCAGCAATGCCGCTCGGGGTGTTTGTCGTTCTATAGAGACAGGGGAGTGAGGGTAAACTCCCCATTTTTAATAGGGAGATTACCATCTGAGTAGACGATCTCGGCCCAAAGCCGCCGTTAACTAAGATTATCGATGCTACGCTTCGGATTCCCAAAGCAGACCTTAACCGGATGAATTATCGCGTCTACGATGAGGGTTTCTTAGGTGTCGACTGTCTCAGTCTGAGAGCTGGCACTCAAGCGCCTCTGCCACCTCGGAGGCTGTAAGTGGAGAAAGCAAGTCTGGCGCTTTTACGTGCGCCCATCTGTGGCAAGTTGGGCAAAGCACAATCAGATCATCGACACGGCTCTCGCGGACGCCAGCAGCAAGGGGCTGGAGATGATGAGCGTCGAACATTCCGTCCGACATATCGCTGAAGCCACAAGCCTCGCAGCAGAGCGCGCCGCCATTCTTCGCCCGGTTTTGGGCCTTCACCTCGCGCTTCAAACTCGCGTCACGTTCGATTGCCTTCGACAGCTTCCAAACTTTTTTTCCCTCGGACGACTTGATGTTTAATTTGGGATACAAGGTGCCGATAAGCTTCACGCTACCGGGATCGCGGAAGCCGGAAGGTAGCTGCACCTCCCATCTGCGGGAAACATTGCGATCCTTCAAAGCGCTCCACAATGCTTCAATTTGTTCGGAGTACCGCATGACTCGGTCATATGCGTTTGCAAGAATGTTCATGTCGTCGAAACCCAGCTCGTCGACCAGCAACGGTTCGCCGTCAATTGCATAGACTTCAGAAAGAACAACTGCGACCGGCCATTGTTCAAGACGTGTTCGCAGCGAGGTACCTTTGACGAAAGCTGTCGTCTCGCCGTACGCACCAGTAGTGCGGACTAACTCAATCGCTCGCCCTCGCAACCCCTCAGGTACATGCTTACCACCGCCGATTGTGACGAAGTAAGGCTGCTCCTGCGCTTTTTCGGCCGTGATCCTCGCCTGCGAGTAATGACCTTTGTCCTTTTTCGCAGCATCTCCTCGCGACCCGAAGCACATTACCGCTTCTTCCGATCTTCCCCAGACGGCCTTGACGCCCATCAGGTCGTTTGCGCTTGGAACGACTTCATTGAACTTGACCATATGGGCCACTACCTCGCAATTCGACGGGTGATGACTCCAGTGAAAAGGAATTGTGGGGCTGCTTCAATACCGATTTAGTCGGGCGGAATGATTCAGCACCAATGGCTGGCCAGATGCGACACCACTCCCCGGCCCATACCTGCCGTTTGCGCAATAAATCGATGCTGCGCTGCGGCTTCCCTATTGCGGACATCCAACATAGTGAGTGACAAGTGTCGCCGTGAACAACCTAATCGAGGCTAACTGAAGCGGCTGACTAACCTGCCATCTCATAATTTCTTTAGAGGCTGATACCATGGAATACGTCGTTGTCGGTGTTTCGAGCAGAGCAAAAAATATCAACCGACTGGCACCGCGACCTGACGGACGGTTTGTAGTTATCCACCCTGATGTGCCCTCTCAAGAGCGCCACCATGCAAAGAACTATACGTGGGCAAATGACATCGACGAAGCGGTGAATTTCATTCGGGATGGCTATCATGCTCGCATGGTGAATGTCGAAAATGAACAGGCCGAAGACGTCATTATTCACGACAACATCAAGATATGGGAGTTTCCATAACGGCCCACGTCCGGCGTTAGACGGATATTAGTTTCACCGGGAAGCAATCCGGAGGCGACGAAAAGAAAATTATGACAATGCCTTAGGGCTCTTCATTGTTGAAAGCTTTTTAGACAAGTGCAAAATTTGGAAGTGAGAGAAAACAGGAGGTCGGATGGCAGATCGCAAAGCAATACCAAATGCAACGAAATTGCGCCTGTTCGCGGCTGCATCAGGGCACTGCCAAAGGCCGGAATGTCTTGATGCCCTTTTTCCTGCTGAAATGGGTGGCGACAAACACATAGCCGAGATGGCCCATGTCATTCCACATGGGGATGCTGGGCCACGCCATGAGGAAAGGCCAGCAGAAAACTTTGATGTTGATGCGTTCGAGAATCTGATTTTGTTATGTCCGACTTGTCACACTAAGGTCGACAAAGATCCCGAGGCCTATCCGCGCAATACCTTACTCGACTGGAAAGCTAATCATCTCGCGCGACTTGCGCTCAAACAGGGGATCAAGGCGTATGGTGATCGGGAGCAGGCACGAGCGGCGATCGCTGACATCCTCGCCGAAAACCGGGCTATCTGGGAGCGGTTTGCACCAGAGGATGGCTCAGAGTTTGAATATAACCCGGAGGCAGGCGCCGCGGCAGCATGGGACCAGCGGGTAAGAAGCGTGATCCTACCCAATCATTTTCGTGCGCTTGCCATCATCAAAGCGAACTTGGGGCTTGCCACCGAGGACGAGCGCCGAGCCTTTGCTGAATACCAGGAGCATGTGCGCGGTCTATCGGAGCGTCATGTCTGCGGCATACCTGGACGCGCTATTCTATTCCCAAGCTCAATGGAGGACATGTTCGCATGAACTGGCAGGTCAAATATGCGCTCGCTAATTTTTCAAAAGAGATGCGATCGACCGCTGAACATGTGGATGGCAATGTTATCAGGATTATGACCCATGATCGTCCGGACGTTCTGGCGGCCATCACGGACGTCGAGACGGTAAATCGGGAGACGGCGGTGCAATACCGAGAACAGACCGAAGGGCTCGATTTCCTGTGCGGTTATCGCAAGGAATGTGTCTGGGAAGGGGAGGCAATCCGGTATCTCGAAGATAATCGTATAGGTTGGGGGAGCTTTGGCACTCTCGTTTCGGCTGTTCTGGACGGAAATGCCAACACGGCAACGCACAAAACCTACAAGTTCTCCGACCGACTTCTCCGGCAATATGGCCCCGTAATGAGGGTTGATCGAGAATTCGATCGTGTTCATCGCGTCACGCTTCGGAGCAGAGCGGAGTTCCGAATCGGTATGATTGCGGCCTACGAACCAACTGCCGACGAAGTCCGCAGTCTTTGGGAACGGTTCGGGGGAGTCGATATTGCGTGGAATATCAATCCCAACGGCACACCGCAGCCAGAGGCGAGTGCGGCGGGGCGAGAACTCGGATGCGAGGTGATGAAATGGGACGAATTGAAGGACCGCCTGAGCAAGGCCTGATCAGCGCCAGCGAGGTGGCGGTTCACCTTTTGGAGCGTTGTGCTTCGTTGGAGCATTTCAATGCATTCATGTTCGGCTCCACTCTGCACGGTGTTGGCGAGGATATCGACATTCTCATTGTCGGTCCGGCTGGCGACTTGCTGGCGCAACTCAAGAAGGAACTGCATAGCGCAGGCGAAAGCTTGCCGCTCCACATACTCTATATGCAACCTTCAGAAGAGAGACGCACTCAGTTCGTAGCGAGAGAGAAGTGCTTTTCGCTCACGCAACTTGCTGCGGTCGCGCGGCAAGGCTGCTAAGCCAACTAACCCTAAGCTTGCAGGTGCCGGAAGGATTACGAATTCCCCGAATAATTGAAAGTTTTTGTCTGGCTATTTGGTCATATAATGCAGGGTAATTATCGTAATTGGCCCATTCTGGCCAAGCGCGGGGCGGAACATCGGTCCAGAGTCGATTAACGGTATCATTATGCATCTTTGTCTGAACGTCCACTTTCGCTGTAGGGTGGGTTCTTTTTGAAGCTTTGGCGAACTTCCGCTCTCCGCCCCTCGTGTCGGATTACATGAGCGTCCCAAAGGAGGCATCCGCCACGAAGCGGGAATTCTGCATTTGCATTCTGGGTCGCCGACATTGGCTATGGTTGCAAAATCATCTGAGTAACCCGCTATCATTTTGATGATTGAAATATTTGATAAACTTAAAGGTTGTGCTCTTTATCAGAAAAAAACTTTCGGTTCGGTTGGATAATAAATTGCCAAATCGGCAGCCCCTTTCCCTTGTATTTTTCCGGAATTTTCAACCGGAAGAAAGATGGATCATATTTTACGTCGAGCGAGACGATCCCTGTATCATCACTGATTGTAAGTTCTCGGAATGCGTTGCAAACCATTGAACTAAGGCTACCAACGATTTCAAACTCTTGGTTGTTATTGGCTTCACGTGGCGTTGATAAAAATGACACTTTCGAAAGAGTGCCATCGGAAACTTCGACTGCACCTTGTGTCACATCCCAATCACCGTAGCGCATTAGATAGAATGCAATGTCTTTTTCCTGCGCGCCTTCCAAGCGTTGGTCTGCGCAATACATATGAGTTTCACGTATAGAGATCTCTGCTATACCATCCTCGGATATTGGCGGTTTATCTTGATCCTGTTCACAGAGCATTTCGAACCGAAGCAAGGGCAAAGTTCCAATCTTGCGGTCCCCGATGACCGACATCTCGCTTCGCGCCATTGCATGGGCTAAATCTATCCAAAGTTCACCGTTTTCTTCCATGAAAGATTCCGGTGAAAGAAGTGACCATTGATTAACTGTTGAAAAGTATATCGCTATCTTGAGATCGGCTCTATTTATCTTCGCATACGCTTCTAATTTTTTGAGATAAGGTCGTTTGATCCGGTATCGTGATGAAAAATGTTTCATATGGAAGTTCTTGACCTCCACAAGAAAGAGCTCATCGGCGATGGTCACTATGCGATAGTCTGGGGCAATAAAATCATCAGAGGTTGCAAATGCAGTACCGCCGTCTTCCTGTTTGATATATTTGCACCGCCCCATCGCCCCTGCGACATGGGCGAACATCGCTTCTACCCGCTTGCCGTGCAAAAGACTGGGGTTATCAAGCGAGGCCTTTAAGGAATCGCCAATTTTTTGGTGAAACGCATCGATGTCACCTTGGGCATCTATTCGATATCCTTGATCACGTGCAAGCGCGGAATAGAGTTCCAATGTGTCGAATTTTTGGGGATTTCGAATTTGACGTTTCATATTCACTCTAAGCCCGCATTTCCCAAGTAACTTGACGTTTTCGCGCCTCCAACGGCCACTAATGTGT